>JAUJPD010000020.1 GCA_030447315.1 Actinomycetota bacterium
CCTCCAAGAGAGAGGTGTGTTAGTGTCGAGTAATTCTGCTTTCCAGTAATCAGCGGGGTTGCACCCTGCATTACGATTGGTTTCCAGACGTGATTACCCGAGGAGCCTGTGGTTTTGGTTGTCCGCCGCACCCCAAGCTGGATTCGGGTATAGGGCCTGTCAGGATCAGCGGCGTTAGGCGACACACTCAAACTCGCCGGAGAGGAAGCGATTCGGTGTACTTCCCACACTAGACCCGCCGGGGAGGAGCCGGGGACGAGCACAGGTTGAGAGGCAAGCGCGTGGCAGTCGTCGCACAGGGAATGTCAGGACGAGAAGCCGTCGAGCAGGGTGAGCGCACGGGGATCCGCAGCGCCCGCCGCGTGGTCGGCCGCGTCCTCACCTACACGATTCTTCTGTTTTGGGCCGTCGTCTGCTTGTTCCCGCTCTACTGGACCGCGACGACCTCGATCAAGGACCAAACCGCAGTCCTCAAGGGACCAACCTACGTCCCCGGCGTCGACTTCGAGCCGTCCCGGGTCGGCTGGGATTCGGTGCTCACAGGCGGCATGGGCGAGAACTTTGTTCGGAACGCCCGCAATAGCTTCATCATCTCCGTTACGTCGGCGGCGCTTGCCGTCATGCTGGGTGCGGCGGCAGGCTATGGCTTGACGCGCTTCAACTACCGCTTCGGGCCGTGGCGAAACAGGGACATCTCATTCTGGTTTCTCTCACAACTGATCCTCCCGCCGGCGGCCGTCGTGATGCCGATCTTGATCCTCTACCGCGAGTTGCACCTCCTGGACACCCACCTCGGCCTGATCCTCCTCTACACGGTGGTCAATCTGCCGATCGTGATCTGGATCATGCGCGACCAGTTCAACTCCATCCCGATCGAGCTGGAGCAAGCGGCGCTCGTCGATGGTGCGACACTATTCGGCGCCTTTCGTCGGGTCGTGATCCCGATCGCGGCCCCAGGCCTCGTCGCCGCGTTCATCTTGTGCGTCATCTTCGCCTGGAACGAATACTTCTTCGCTGCCGTCCTCAGCGCGACGCGAGCGGTAACACTGCCGTGGATGATCGCCGGTCAGGTCAGCTCCCAAGGGGTTCGCTGGTGGTCGATGGCGGCCCTCTCCACCGCGGCGATCCTTCCCCTTACCATCATCGGCATCCTGCTCGAGCGCTACATTGTGAAAGGTCTCACTGCCGGCGCGGTCAAGTAGTGACACCGCGGTTCCCGGTCGCGTCGCTCTGGCTCCGAACCTTAGCCATCCGCATTCCCTGCATGACGAAAGCCGGCTCAGCCCGAGCCGGGCGCGTCCACCCTGGTGGAGCGCAGAAATCTGATGCCCCCTCGTCAGGAGCACGCGTTGCCGAAGTTGTGGTGCTCTTGGGCGCCGCCTTCATCGATAGGCGCCCTTTGCGGCCTCGGGGCATCTGTGACACCGCCCACCGGCAGTGCCGCTGCGTTCCCGCGGGTACACTTTCCAAGAAGCGCCGAACCGGGGTTTGAAGGAAGATCCTAGGAACGATAGGCAGATCGGAGATATCAGCACGGCTTTAGTGAGAGTCAGGCAGCTGTCCAACCGAGGAGCATGGGAGGGAACGAGACCGTGGGCGACAAAGAAGAGCGGGATGACCAGACTGGGCCTTTCGAGATTAAACGTGAGGATCAGGTGACTCAAGGGGTGGAGGTTGACCCCCGAGAACTGCATGACGACGACGAGGACGTCGTGCAGGAAGCCTCGGAGGATTCCTTCCCGACGAGTGACCCCCCGGCCTACAGGGGTCGAGGGCGGGGTGGAAATCCCGAGCCGGTCCCCCCCGAGGAGAATTAGGTAGGGATTCCGTTCAATCCCGTCCGGCGGTGCTCACATCTGGTGAAGTCATGGGGCGACTGCCCTCTCATACAGGTTCCTCGGCTGATGGGTGGGCGAGTATGGGACAAGACCTGCCGCATCCCCGAAGGAGAGGACACCTGTAGCGCTGCGTCACGACCGGCTCATTCCAGACTAACTTGCGCCAGTCGGCTTCCTGCTGAGTCGGTCATCGCCGTCGCATAGCTTGTTCAGTGCAGCGAACGTCGCCAAAAAGCGGCCAGCACCCAGGCTTCCGCAGCACTCTTCAGGTGTGTACGACAACGCCCCACTCCTATCGTAGTTGGATTGCTCCTTTGCATCACTTACCACTCTGCCGCCAGGTCCGACCGCTCCAACGGAGCCCATGATGCCGGAGCGGCGGGACCCCCGAGGGTGTGGAATCGGCCGCGATAGTAGAGGAGCGGTTCTCCCTCCGGCACACGATCGAACGCGAGCACCTCCGCGACGAAGCATCCATGGTCCCCCATCGGCACGAGTTGAACCACGCTACAGTCGAGCCAGGCGAGGGCATCAGCAAGGATGGGCGGTCGAGGGTCTCGATGGACGATGGAGAGCCCAGAGAGAGCGATCCAGCCCGTGGGGCGGCCAGGACGAGCAAAGCGGCGGGCTATCTCGTGCTGACCGCGCCGGAGCACACTTACGCTGAATGAGCCAGACTCTCGCAAGAAGGCGTGCATCCGCGTCGCATTCGCGAAGAAGACGGCGACGAGGGGCGGATCCGAAGAGACCGTCAAGAACGCGCTCGCAGTGGTGGCGTGAGGCTCCCCTCCCTCGGCTATGGTCGTAACGAGGGCGACGCCGCCCGCGATCTGGCCGGCGACACCGCGAAGGTCGCGACGAGCGTCATCCTCGTTCTCCCCGGCCGCCTGCTCGATCACGCTACCAGATCGTCTCCACCGGCTGATCCAACGCCATCCGGCCCGCGTAGAGGAGGGTCTTCTCGGGGTTGAGCGGGTGGAACGCCCCTGCCCTGACATCACGGTAGGCCCGCTCGAGCGGCGAGTGTTTGAAGTAGGACGACCCTCCGACAACCTCCATCGAAAGGTCAACCACCTCAACCGCAGCAGTAAGCACGTGGCGCTTGGCCAGCATGACCACGGCCAAGGCCTCTTCAGTTGGCTTGTAACCCTCTCCTAGTTCGTCAAGCGACGCCACCAACGACCACCAGGCAATGCGCAGTTTGTACTCTATGAGACCAAGCTGGCGCTGCACGAGGGGATCCTGGGCCACCGGCTGACCATCGCCGTATCTCCGTGCCCGCACCACACGGACGGCCTCGTCTCGGGCTCCCATAGCCACGCCATAGTAGACGGCTGCCACCGGCGGCGCGAAATGAATCCCGGCGTTCCGTAGCACTGGATCCACCTTGCCCCAGGGCCGCCGCGCCGCCACCTGTCCCTCAGCGACATAGACATTCGTGAGTTGGACGTCATGGCTCCCCGTGGCACGCATTCCCAGGGCGTCCCACGTCTCCAGGATCTCCACGCCCTCGCTCGTCGTCGGGATGCCCATCAGCAGAACGCTCGTCCCCTCGTTCGAGTCATCATAGACTGCCATAGTCGTCAGCGCGTCAGCAATCGGCGCCTGGCTGCAAAACATCTTGCGGCCGCTAACACGGTAGCCACCGTTCTCTCGCTCCGCCTTGGCGCTGGGCCAGATCCCATCCGAGCCGCCGCTCGTCATCAACACGATACCCTCACTGGCCACACGACGAAGCAATC
>JAUJPD010000003.1:0-12456 GCA_030447315.1 Actinomycetota bacterium
CCCGCCGGGTCACCAACTGGGTCAGCCTCGGCGAGAACGTGGGCGTGGGGGCCGAGGTGAGCTCGCTTCACGCCGCCTTCATGGCGTCACCGGCTCACAAGGACAACATCCTCCACTCCCCCTTCAACAATGTAGGCGTCGGGGTCAAGAAGGGGTCGGGTCGGATGTGGGTGACGGTGATCTTCGAGGCGAGAAGCAACCCCGGCACTCGCCTCTCGATGCCGAGATGCTGAGCCAGCCGCTTACCACTCGATAAGTCCGGTCGCCGTCCGGTCAGGCCGCCGGCGACGGCTCCGGGTGGTCGAAGCGGTCGATAGCTCGGAAGCGGTCACGCAGCTCCTCAACGGCTTGGTCGCCGTCATCGGGAAAAGTGACCGACCTCCTGGTCACGTCGCCGTCGGAGATGCCCAGCTTGCGATCCGTCAGGAACAACGACATCCGGTCGGCGAGTCGCCCGACGAAGATCGACGCGCCTTCCCGCCCGGTCTCGGGCAGGACGACCGCGAAATGATGCCGGTCGCCGTCGAAACCATGGACCGCGGTCGACCGTGCGAACGGCCTCTTTCAGCATCCGTCCCAGCTCTCGGTACAGCGCGATGTTGTCTGCGGGAAGCGCTTCCGCCCCCGAAGGGAAATCCACGACGACGACCGAGAACACGGTTTGGTACCCTTTCGAACGTGAGAGCTGAGATCGGTGTCTTGGACGAAGAAGAGCATTGAAGAGACCGGTTTGGTCGTCGATCTGGTCGTATAGCCTTCGAGCTTCGTCAGTTGCCGGCCAGCTGGCTATTCGCCCACCTCCGATCAAGCCGAAGGCGATGTAGGCGAAAGAGCGCGACAGGATGAGGCCGATGAAGCGCTCGGCGCCGACCGCCTGGATCGCGGGATAACGAAGACCGGCATAGGCGAGCGCGGCGAGGATCCTGCGACCAGGCCCCTTTGAGGCCCCCGAAGACCAAGCCGATGAAGACCGGGATGAACAACAGCGTCGCGATGACCTCGACGGCCTCCACCCGGCGGATGAACATCACGGCCGTGGTGAGGACGAGGACCAGCAGCCCTGCCGCGAGGAGCAACCGGCGTGCTCGGTCGTAGCTCATACGGCTCAGGCCCTGGCTCATCATCGGCGGCATCTTACGCTGGAGCAGTGCGCAAAGCCCGTCCGAGGCCTATCCTGCAAGCATGCCGTCAGGACTCCGTTCCCGTCTCGCCCTCATAGCTCTTCTGGGGGCTTTCCTCATCCCCATCGGGATGAGCTCTCTTCGAGGCTTGACCCACGTCCTCACCTGCAAGCAATCCGCCGAGACGCCGTTCACCCTCGTGACGGTGGAGGGTCTAGCCCCGCAGCTCCTCAGCTCCAGCCGGATCACCAAGGGCGACGAGAAGTTCCTCTGTGGGGGCTCTCGCTGAACATCGGGGCCCGGCGAAAGGCGAGCGCAGCGTCGACATGATCCTGCCGATCAAGAACAACTCGAAGTTCCTGTGGCAAGGCACGGTCTCTTTGGAGGTGAACGGCACCTCGATACCCGCAGACATCGGAAGCATCCCGGCCGGCGAAACCGCACCGACGTGGTCACCGTCAAGATCCCTCAGGGGTCGTCGGAAGTAGTCGGCTCGCTGCTCATCGGCCCCTGACCCTCCAGGCGCCCTCGGCCCCCCAGACCTCTCTGTTGCTGTGCCCGCTGCGCGGTGCTAGTCCGGGACCTGCTCGCCCCGGGTGGCCGGGAGATATAGTATCCGCCGGATCCGTAACTTCCGCAGAGCGGGGAACGTTCTTCCCTAGCGGGGGATTCACAAGGAATCTTCTTCCATGTATGTTTGTTGACTAGTTACAGAGGGTAGGTAGCTGGCCACGCAACGTAAGCGGCCGCCCGGGAGGAGGAGTCTGCACGTGGACGAAGCACTGCGCGATCTGCGGATACTCGCGGTAGACGACTCGCCGGCCAACCTCGTGCTCGAGTCGATTCTCGAAGACATCGGCTACACGGAGATCGTCACCCTCAGCGATCCCACCACAGCTGTGGACACCTGTCTCGCCTACGATCCCGATCTGTTGCTGCTCGACCTTCACATGCCCCTGGTCAGCGGGCTGGACGTGATGGCAGAGATCCGATCCCGGCAGACGACGCACTACCTTCCGATCCTGATGCTTACCGCCGATGCCTCATCGGAAGCGAAGGTCAGCGCCCTGACCACCGGAGCGAACGACTCCTCACGAAGCCATTCGACCGGATGGAGGTCCAGCTCCGTATCCACAACCTCTCCACATCCGCTCGCTGTACAAGGCACTCACCAACCAGAACCTGCTGTTGGAAGAGAAGGTCGAAGAGCGCACCAGAGAGCTTCATGCCGTCAAGACCGAGAGATACTCGAGCGGCTGGCGATGGCCGCCGAGTTCCGAGACGACCAGACCGGCCAACACACCAAACGGGTCAGCCGCACCTCGGCGCTCGTCGCGGCTTCGCTCGGATTCTCAGGGCCCGACGTCGAGAAGATCCGACGAGCGGCGCCGCTACACGACGTCGGCAAGATCGGCATCCCGACAACATCCTGCTGAAGTCCGGGACTCTTAGCCCCGCCGAGATGGATCTGATGAAGAGGCACACCGCTATCGGTGCCACACTCCTGTCCAACAGCAACTCGAGGACCCTCATGTTGGCGAAAGACATCGCGGCGAGCCATCACGAACGTTGGGATGGCACCGGTTACGGCAGCAGGTTGGCCGGGGAGGCCATCCCCATCTGCGGTCGCATCGTCGCGGTAGCAGACGTGTTCGACGCCCTGACGCACCAGCGTCCCTATAAGGAGGCGTGGCCGGTGGATGCCGCTGTGGCCGAGATCAGGGCACAGCGCAACCGGCAGTTCGACCCCCGGGTCGTGGACGCATTCCTCGAGGTGCAACGAGAGATCGACCTCTCCGACACCGGCGAGCACCAGCAGCTGATCGCCTAGACAGGCGGGGTGTCTACGGTCACCCAGCTGAAGCAGGCGGTCGATCCTCTACCCGTTCGGACCTGCGGTGAACGGTGACCCGTTACCAGAGTCAGCAGCGCGAGCCGTTGACGCTGTTTCCCCTCCAGGTACCGACCGATCAGAGACGTGAGGCCTTTCCCCGGTGAAGGCTCGAGCACTGAGTCCAGCTGCTTGACGGTGTTCGTGGTCGTCCTCGTCGTCAGCTTGTTTGCGCAGTATCATCCTGACCGACCGCGCGGGCGATATCCGAGCCGCGAGCCATATGTTTCCGTCTTTGTAGGCAGCGGCCTTCTGTCATCGTAGTGACCGATAATGCTTCCGGGGTGGATCGAAAGGTGCCTGGCGGCCGATGCTCCAGCGGGTCGGCCTCTGTCGGCAAGTCCCATCTCCCGCTGCTCGGTGGTTTCCACCGGCGACCGCCTCCAGGTTCGCTCGCTCCGGAGCCGCCGGTCCCGTGCAGCCTGCCTCGGCCTTTACCCGATACCGCTGGGCCTCCGGCCGCTCGCCCTATCGCTGAGCGTCGGCAGTCCTTCGATCTCCGCATCGAGCTCTTGTCGTGACGCTTCGCTACGAGCTCAGCTACCTCGGTCTCCGTCAATACCCTCACGCCTGGCCTCGGCAGAGGTGTCCCTCTACCGGCTTGAGCGGGCAACCTCCTGGGATCGCCTGCTCTTTCAGGCTGGCACTTTTCAGACTAACGACCTCTTGTCTCTCCCTTGGGGACGGTCTCGGCGTCTCGTCGCACCTCTGCCGCAGCCTTTCGGCCCAGGCTCGATGTACTGCCTTCAGCGATCGACTTCGTGAAGACGTCGATGGCCAGTCCGTTCCTTGCAGGTCGCCGTTGGCCACCTCTGACGCGCGGCGAAGATCTCGCGGCCGTCCACGGTTGTCCGAGACCGGAGCGAGCCTCCATGACGTTGCGGATCTCTGGAACCTTGGGAGTGTCCAGGAACCGCTGCGCAGGATCATGAGATCTTCACGTTGACGATCCCTTCGACCGCAACGGGCACACCTTGTGCAGTCACCGTCGCTCTGGACTGGACCTCCAGCGAGTCCTCGGTGATAGCATGGCCCCCACCTCCGACGACAACGCGGATCCCGCCTTCGGATCGCTTCGATCCCGCGATGATCAGGGCTTCGATGCTTGGCACCTTGTAGCGGCGCAGCGAAGGCCAGCACGGCTACCACCACGATGATCAAGCGATGACGATGAAAGGAACCCTGTCCCACCCTTGCCCCCTCCTAGCGGCGAGCCGACCTTGAGCGAGTTCCCGAGAGCTTGTCGCACGGACATCGCCCTCGATCTCCTCACGTTGCGGTACGTCATGCCTTGGTTCGACATCGGCCGCTCTTGCCGGGAACGATCGCAACCGTGCAACGTCCTTCGAGACCGACCAGCTGGTCGGCCGAGAACGGCCTCTTGGCGACCGAGGACCCTGAAGAACATGAGAGCGACCACCTAGAACGATCGACGAGGCCAAACCCACGAGACACTTCCGCTCACCCCTCAGCGGTGAGTGCCAGCAGACCGCCGCCGCCGAACGATGGCGGTGCGATCGGGGTAGCCGAGACGCCGTCGCCCAAGTCGAACGACATCGAGGACGTCACCCAACAGGATGGAGAGGCTAAGAATCTCCCACCCCGAGCGCCACCCGAGGCAAGCTCCAGCCCCATCATCGGGTTCCCGCTGCGTGTGGCGCCATCGGCCTCGAAGAACAAGGTGGAAGCGGCGACTAACCTCGGGCCCAGGTCGACGGCACGAGGGGGTGGGCGGTACTGGGACGAACCAGTGACCCTTCGGTGTGAACGAAGCGCTCTCCCGCTGAGCTAACCGCCCGGGCTGCGCATCCTACCGAGGCCGCGACGAGAGCCATGTTGCCGTGCGGTCGATGGCGTAGTGAAAGATGCCGGGGTAGCGGACGACGCGGGTCGGCAACCGAGCCGAAGCCGGAGAGCGGCGCGGCTCTTGCCCCGAACGTGGGACGCGCTTCTACGCGGATGAGTCGGTTCCCGACGTGCAGGCAGACGTGTCCGTCGCGGGCCGGGTGGGGAGCGCACTTTCCTGACCATCCCTCCCTGGGGACGGTCTCGGCCGACGCCGGCCCCCTGCACCTGGAGCTGACCTTCAAGACGATCGACTTCGACCTTGCCACCACGCCCCCCGGACGACGAGAGTTGGCCCAGGCGCTGGAAGAACGCAGAGGGCCGCTCTGCGGCGTCCTCGGTGGCATGGTCGTCGCCGCGATCGTCACTTCTTGTGGCACCGTCGCTGGACGGCGAACTGCAGGTCTCGGGGTCGCAGGACTCGCCCTCACCGGCGCCACGCTCGATATCGGCGGCTTCGATGAGCCCCCCTCGCTGGCGCGAGCCCCGGTGGTCATCGAGACCCTCCGCGACATCCGGCGGTTCTAGACGATCTGCGACGTCGGTACGAGACGGTCGAGAAGGCATCTACTGGTCCTGGTCTGAAGCCCGGACACCGACCTTCATCGACCGACAGCGATCAGTGACATCCACGCGATCCGCTTGGGCTGGAGATCGCAGACGCTTCCGCCGCCGGCTTCGACGTGGAGGTGCTCGATACCGGCGACCTGGCGTCGTCGACCGTAGACAGGTGGTCGCGCGGGACCCATCGACCGGCGTCTACAGGAATTGATCGAGGACGTCCCGCCTCCGAGTGCTGGCTCCGAACCCTCCGGCGAGCCCCGAACGTGACGATCTTCGACGACGACGTCTTAGACGTCGGCGGCATGCGGGTCCTGGGATGGAGCGTCACCACCGACAGCGGGTGAGCCCTCACGAGAAGAACGAGGCGGAACAACCGCTCGGGAGGTGGCCGAAGCCGGAGGAAGCCGCCCCCGACGTGCTGGCGGTCCACGATCAACGGCTGGCGGCGGAGTCCATCGGCCTGGTCCCGCTGGTCGTCGCGGGTCACACATGAAGGCGGGCTGTCCGGGGGACCCCCACCACCGTCCTCACCGTGGGATCGACGGGTGCCACCGGTCTGAAGTCGCTGACCCTGGAGGGACAAGAGCTACGAGGCCGAGGTCCTCTACTTCCGAGAGGCGGCCATCGTCGCGGTGGACTACATAACTTTCAGCGGCTCCAGTGATTTCCAGGTGGAACGCACGACCTTGTCGTTCAGGGCCACACCCAGCGGCGGATAGTGGTCGCTCCGTGCCGGAGCGGACGAAGAGTCCGTGGTTGAGTTCTAGGAGCGGCCCGCACGGTGGCCGTGGACGCCGGCGCCTTGCGGGCCGCGACCTTCCTATTCGGTTGTGGCCTCGCCTCCAGCAAGGGCTGCAGGTAGTGGCCGGTATAGGAGCGCGGTTCGGCGGCGACCTGCTCAGGCGTTCCCACGGCTACCACCCGCCTCCGTTCTTCTCTCCGGGCCGAGGTCGATCAGGTGGTCGGCGGTCTTGATCACGTCGAGGTTGTGTTCGATCACGACGACCGTGTTGCCCGCGCCGACCAGGCGGTGGAGAACCCCGAGCAGCTTGTGGACGTCATCGAAGTGGAGGCCGGTGGTGGGCTCGTCCAGGATGTAAAGCGTCTTGCCGGTGGATCGCTTGGATAGCTCGGTGGGACAGCTTGACCCGCTGCGCTTCCCGCCGCTGAGGGTAGGCGCGGCTGGCCCAGCTTCACGTAGCCGAGGCCCACATCGCGCAGGGTGTCCATGTGCCGGGCGATCGGCGGGATCGCGGAGAAGAACTCGCACGCCTCGGTGACGCTCATCTCGAGGACCTCCGAGATGTTCTTGCCCTTGAAGCGCACCTCGAGCGTCTCGCGGTTGTAGCGCTTGCCCTTGCAGACCTCACACGGGACGTACACGTCAGGCAGGAAGTGCATCTCGATCTTGATCGTCTCTCTCCTGCGCACGCTTCGCAGCGCCCACCTCGCACGTTGAAAGAGAAACGGCCCGGCTGATAACCGCGCCGTTTCGCGCCGGGGGTCTTGGCGAAGAGCTTGCGGATGTGATCGAAGACCCCGGTGTGGGTGGCCGCGTTGGACCGAGGGGTGGCCGATGGGCGACTGGTCGATGTCGATCACCTTGTCGACGTTGTCCAATCCGTGGATCGTCTTGTGCTTGCCCGCGACCAGGCGTGCGTTGCGATTGAGCGCCTGGTGGACCGACCGGTACAAGACATCGTTGACGAGGGTCGACTTCCCGGAACCGGAGACCCTGGTAACGGCGACGAAGCACCCGAGCGGGATGGCTACGTCGATGTCTTTGAGGTTGTGCTGCCTCGCTCCCTGATCACGATGTCGCGGCCGTTGCCCGACCGTCTCTGCGCCGGCACCGCGATGCTTCGCCTCCGCGAGGTAGTCGCCGGTCAACGAGTCCTTCTGGCGCAACAGCCCCTGGAGGACCTGTGAAGACCACCCGGCCCCTGCTCTCCGGCCCCGGGCCGATGTCCACGATGTGATCGGAGGCCCGGATCGTGTCTTCGTCGTGCTCGACCACGATCAAGGTGTTGCCGAGGTCCCGCAGCCGCACGAGGGTGTCGATCAGCCGGCGGTTGTCGCTGGTGCAAACCGATCGAGGGCTCGTCGAGGATGTAGAGGACCCCCACCAGACCGGACCCGATCTGGGTCGCGAGTCTGATCCTCTGCGCCTCGCCGCCGGCGAGGGTGGCCGCGCCGCGAGCCAGCGTCAGATAGTCCAGCCCCACGTCCAAGAGGAAGCCGAGGCGTGCGTGGATCTCCTTCAGCACCCGCTCTGCGATCACGGTCTCGCGATCGTCGAACTCGAGCTTGCGCAGGAACTCGTCGATCTCGCCGATGCACGAGTTCGTCAGCTCGTGGATGTTGCGGCTCCCCACGGTGACGCTGAGGGACTCAGGCCGCAGCCGGGCCCCTTTGCAGCGGGGGGCAGGGGACCTCGCGGAAATACTGCTCGTAACGTTCCCGGGCGTACTCCGAGTCCGTCTCCTCCCGCCGTCGCTCGAGCCACGAGATGACCCCCTCGAAGTCCGTCCAGTAGGAGCGGATCCGATTGAAGCGGTTGCGGTAGCGAACGTGAACCTGCTCGTCGGCGTTGCCGTACAGGATGATGTCGCGGGCTTTCTTCGGGAGCTTCTTGAACGGGACGTTGGTCTTGAACCTGAAGGTCTTCGCGGCCGAGTCGAGCAGACGGTCGAAGTACTCGAGACTGCGTCCCGACCAGGGAGCGATCGCACCCTCGTCGATCGACAGGTCGCCGTTGGGGATCACCAGCTCGGGATCGACCTCGAGATGGGTCCCCAGTCCGTCGCAGTGGTCGCAGGCTCCGTAGGGAGAGTTGAACGAGAAGTTGCGGGGTGCGAGCTCGTCGAAGCTCAGTCCGCAGAAGTTGCACGCGGCGCTGGCTGAACAAGATGTCTTCTTGACCGCTGTCGACCAGCTCGATCGCGGCCGTTCCCTCGGCCAGCTTCAACGCGGTCTCGATCGAGTCGGTGAGGCGGCTCCCGATCCCGTCTCTGATCACGAGGCGATCGACCACGACGTCGACGTCGTGCTGGAAATAGCGGTCGAGGCGGATCTTCTCGGATAGCTCCCGCACCTCGCCGTCGATGCGAGCGCGGACGAAGCCCCGCCGCGAGAGGTCTTCCAGCATCGAGGTGAACTCGCCCTTGCGGCCTCGGACCATGGGGGCCAGGACCTGGAAGCGCGTGCCGTCCGGCAGGGCGAGCACCTGATCCACGATCTGCTCCGGGGTCTGGCGCGATGGCGCGGCCGCAGCTGTGACAGTGCGGACGCCCGATGCGGGCATAGAGCAGGCGCAGGTAGTCGTAGATCTCTGTGATCGTCCCCACCGTCGAACGGGGGTTGCGCGACGCCGACTTCTGGTCGATGGAGATCGCCGGGGAGAGCCCCTTCGATGAAATCCACGTCCGGTTTGTCCATCTGCCCGAGGAACTGCCGGGCGTAAGACGACAGCGACTCGACATAACGCCGTTGCCCTTCGGCGTAGATCGTGTCGAACGCGAGAGAGGACTTGCCCGACCCCGAGATGCCCGTGAAAACGATGAGAGCGTCACGCGGAAGCTCGAGGTTCACGTCCTGAAGATTGTGTTCCCGAGCCCCTCGGATGACCAGCTGGTCGGAGGTTCGCTTGGAGTCGCCGCCCATAGGGGCGAGCCTAAAGCACGCGCTTGTAACTTCCGGCGCGAGGCCCCCGACTGATCTAGCGGAAGCGGCTGCGCAAGGCGAGCACGCTGCGAACGTAGCTCTTCTGATACCCCGCCAGCTTGCCCTTCACGTTGCCGGGGCCCGAGTAGTAACCGGCCAGGGCTCTTCGGGTAGAGCCGAGGATGTGAAGCATGTGTCGCAGGTAGGCGACACCTAGATGGACGTTGTCATCCATCTTCCTGACGTTGAGGTTGCCGTGCCCGAGGGCCGAGTTGACGTAGTCGGCCGTTCCCGGCATCACCTGCATCACTCCGATGGCGCCGACGCGGGAGCGTGCGCTCTGGCGCCAGCCGCTCTCCTGCCACGCCACGGCTTTCACCAGCGCGGGTTCGACGCCATGGGTGGCCGCCTGCCGTTCGAGCGAGACCCGCACGCCACCCGGAGAAGCGGCCGAGCCCGAGACCTTGGCGCCGCCTCCCCCGCCCCCGCCTCCTCCGGCGGGGATGCGCAGACGTTGCCCCACCACGATCAGGTTGGGGTTGGAGATCTTGTTGGCTCTGGCCACGGCCGCCACCGAGGTGCCGTAGCGGGACGCTATCTCCGACAGCGTCTGGCCGGGGCGAACGGTGTGACTCCTGCGGCCGCCGCTCCGGGAGCCCGGGATCCGCAGCCGCTGCCCCGCGACGATCAGGTTGGGGTCGGACAGGTGATTGGCCCGCGCCAGGACCCGCACGGAGGTGCCGTGGCGGGAGGCGATCCCCGACAGCGTCTCACCCCGCCGGACGGTGTAGGTCCCGGCCGCCGCGGGAGCCGCCATCGACATCGTCGCCGCGGTCGCGAGCACGACCGGACCCGTCTTCCTGGGCTGAGGGCGCAGGTGACGGCCCCGGTAACGTCTGAGTCTCATGTGTCCCCTTGATAGGCAAAAGGGGACAGACCTTAACAAAAACAACAACCCTGTCAACCGGCGCCCGGCCCCGTGGGCCGCATCCCCCTCTCCCTGGCCCTGGCCCGCCACGGGGCGGGCCCGCCCACGCGGGCTCGCGCAGCCCGATGGGAGGCGCATTACCCTGGGGCGATATGTCGGGCCTCTCCTCTTATCGCGACCAGTTCCCCGTGCTGGCCGAACGGACCTATCTCATCTCGGCCTCGCTCGGCCCGCTGTCTCGCCGGAGTCGTCGCCTAGCCGAGGAGCATCTGGATCTGTGGCAGCGTCTCGGACCCGAAGAGCTCTGGTTCGACCACGGCCTCCCCCGGCTGCAACTGTGCCGGGAGTCGTTCGCCCGCCTGATCGGAGCCGACGCCGCGGAGGTGGCTATCGTCCCGTCGGTCTCGGTTGCGATGTCTTCGATCTCGACCTGCCTGGACTTCCAGGCGCGCCCCAAGGTGGTGCTGTCCGAGATGGACTTCCCCACCAACCACTACGTCTGGCGAGCTCAGGAGAAAGCCGGCGCCAAGCTCGACGTGGTCGCGTCGCCCGACAAGATCCGCATCGAAGCCGACGACGTGGTGGCTCGCATCGACGAGCAGACCGCGGCCGTCAATGTCAATCGCGTCCTGTTCGAGTCGTCCTGGATCATGGATCTGCCTCCGATCGTCGCGGCGGCCCACGCCCACGGGTCGGTGGTGGTCGTAGACGACTTCCATGGAAGCGGCATCGTCCCTCTCAACGTGCACGAGACGGGCGTCGACCTCCTGGTCTCGGGAGCGTTGAAGTGGCTGTGTGGCGGCCAGGGCCTGGCTTTCCTCTATTGCCGCAGAGACCTCATCGGGGAGATGGAGCCACGCGTAGTGGGCTGGTTCGGGACCCAGGACCCGTTCGACTTCGACCGCACACAGCTCCGGCTGAGGAACGACGCGCGCCGGTTCGAGACGGGGACCTACACGCTGCCCCAAGCGTGGACGGCCGCCGGGGGCCTCGAGATCATCTTGGAGGTCGGCGTCGACGCGATCCGGGCGCGCAACCAGGAGCTGACGCGGCGTGTGATCGCGGAGGCCGACGGCCTGGGCCTCGAGGTCCTGTCGCCGCGCGCGGACGAGCGACGGGGCGGATTGGTTCGTCTGCGCATCCCCGGCGGGCGCACCCGGGCCGAGAAGGTCCTGCATCAACTCTTCGAGAAAGACGTCGTCCTCGACAGCCGCGCCGACACCCTGCGCATATCCCCGCACTTCTTCAACGACGAAGGAGACGTCGAGCGCTGCTTCGCAGAGCTCAAACAGCTGCTCTAGCGGAGGGACCCGTCCACAGCTCGCGGCGGAAGCGGACAAAGGTGGTGAGGCCCCTCATCGCCATCCACGCGCTCGTGCCGATAACCAGGCTCCACACTCCGGCCCCCAGCCCGAACAGGACGAGCGTCGTTCCGACGAAGACGACGGTGGACCCCAGCATCGCCAGCGCGAGGAAGCCCGTGTCCGACGCGCCGATCAGGATGCCGTCGAGCGTGAACGCCAGCCCGCCTAGAGGCTGGAGCAACGCGAGCCAGATGAGCAACCCGGCCGCCAGGGACCCCACCTGTGCCGACTCCGTGAACAGGCCGCTCAGGGGCCGCGCTCCCACCAGCGTCACGAGGCCCAGAGCCACTCCGAGGTAGATCCCGAGTGCGATCAAGCGTTCGCCCACCAGGCGCGCCGCGGGTGTCTCTCCGGCGCCCAGACGGACCGCAACGAGAGCCTGCGCCGCGATCGCAACCGCGTCGAGCGTCAGAGACAGGAGGAGGAACATCTGCATGGTCACCTGCCACGCCGCCAGGGTGGCCGTATCGATGCGGGCGGCGATCGACGTCGCCACGGTGAGGCCGACCAGGAGCGAGCCCGTGCGCAGAGCGAGCTGGCCGCCGACGCACAGCAACGACCGCATCACGATGAGGTCGGCTCGCCACGGACACCGGGTCATCCGCGCCCGCAGCACCACGACGAAAGTCGCCGCGGCCCCCGCCTGGCACAGGACCACCGCCCACGCAGCACCCTCTATCCCCCACCCGAGGGGGAAGATGAAGAGGTAGCCGACGACGACGTTGGCAGCGGCACCCGCGACCACGATGATCGTGGGCGTCTTCGTGTCCTGTGCCCCCCGCAGATACCCTTGGCCTACCTGCGCGAGCAGGACCGGGATCGCCGCGAGAGAACGGATCCTGAGGTAGGGCTCGGCGAAGCGCACCACCTCATCCGATGCGCCGAAAGCCCTCACTACCGGACCCGTGAAGAGGACACCCACGGCGGTCACGAGCCCTCCCAACAAGACCGCCAGCAGCAGCGCCTGGATCCCGACCTGCGCCGCCGCCTCCCCCCGCCCGGCCCCCAGAGCGCGCGCGACGCGGGGCGTCACCCCGTACGCCAGGAACGAGAAGATCCAGAACGACGCGGTGAACGCGG
>JAUJPD010000003.1:12556-29442 GCA_030447315.1 Actinomycetota bacterium
GGCGTCACCCCGTACGCCAGGAACGAGAAGATCCAGAACGACGCGGTGAACGCGGCCACTCCTATGGACAGCCCCCCGAGCTGCGCGACGCCCAGATGCCCGACGAAGGCGGTGTCCACGATCGAATAGAGAGGATCCGCGGCGAGCGCGCCCAGGGCCGGGACCGCAAGCGCTCGGATCGCCGGGTCGGCCGGGTGTCGGCCCGGCAGAACCCGGCTCGAGATAGTGGAGACAGCGGTCACGGTGGCGGCGGGCGGTTAGCCAACCTCCCGTAGCTCTCTTCGCAGATCGGCGACCTCGTCGCGGATGCGGGCGGCGTATTCGAAGCGCAGGTCCTCCGCCGCCTGATGCATCTCTTCCTCGAGCTGAAGGATGAGTCTCCGGAGCTCGTCCGGGGTCCCGCCGATGGGCTCGCTGCGGCGGCTCTTGGACTTCGTCGGCACCGTGTCTCGCTTGCGCCCGAAGCCCTCGATCAAGATGTCGCTGACGGCCTTGCGGATCGACTGCGGATCGATGCCGTGTTCCTCGTTGTAGGCGATCTGGATCATCCGGCGACGCTGGGTCTCGTTGATCGCCCGCTGCATCGAGTCCGTGACCTCGTCGGCGTACATGATCACCTGGCCCTCGACATGCCGGGCCGCGCGGCCGATGGTCTGGATGAGCGACGTCTGCGAGCGCAGATAGCCCTCTTTGTCCGCGTCCAGGATGGCCACCAGGGAGACCTCGGGGAGGTCGAGGCCCTCGCGGAGCAGGTTGATGCCGACCAAGACGTCGAACTCGCCGAGCCTGAGGTCGCGCAGGATCTCGATCCGCTGAACCGTGTCGATGTCGGCGTGGAGATAGCGGACCCTGATCCCCGACTCGAGCAGGTAATCCGTCAGGTCCTCGGCCATCTTCTTGGTGAGCGTCGTGACGAGGACGCGGGCGTCGGCCTCGGTCCGCTTGCGGATCTCCTCCATCAGGTCGTCGATCTGTCCCTTGGTCGGACGGATCACGATCTCGGGATCGACCAGGCCCGTGGGCCGCACCAGTTGCTCGACGGGGGTCCCGGCGTGGCGAAGCTCGAAGGGGCCGGGGGTGGCGCTCATGAACACGACCTGGTTGACGCTGCCGAGCCATTCGTCGAACCGGAGCGGCCGGTTGTCCTTGGCGCTGGGCAGACGGAAACCGTGCTCGACCAGGGTCTCCTTGCGGCTCATGTCTCCGTGGTACATGCCGTTCAGCTGCGGGATCGTGACATGGGACTCGTCGAGCACGCACAGGAAGTCCTTGGGGAAGTAATCGATCAATGTGTTGGGTTTGCTGCCGGGCTCCCTGCCCTCGATGTGTCTGGAGTAGTTCTCGATCCCCGAGCAGAAGCCGACCTCGCGCATCATCTCCAGGTCGTATTGGGTCCTCATCCGCAAGCGTTGGGCCTCCAGCAGCTTGCGCTCGTTCTCGAGCACCGTGAGACGGTCGGCGAGCTCGCGCTCGATCGAGACGATCGCCCGCTCCATCCGATCCCGGGAGGCGACGTAGTGGGAGGCCGGATAGACGGTCACGTGATCTAGCTCCCGGACGATCTCGGCGGTGAGGGGGTCGAACTGGATGATCCTGTCGACCTCGTCTCCGAAAAGCTCGATGCGTATGGCGACCTCCTCGTAGGCAGGGAAGATCTCGATCGTGTCGCCTCGCACCCTGAACTTGCCCCGGATGAAGTTGATGTCGTTGCGTTCGTACTGGATGTCGACGAGCTTCTGGGTGATGAAGTCCCGGTCCGCGGTGCCTCCCCGGGCGACGCTGACCACCTGCTTCAGGTACTCCTCCGGAGAGCCCAGGCCGAAGATGCACGACACGCTCGCCACGATCAAGACGTCGTCTCTCTGCAACAAGGCGCTGGTGGCGGAATGTCTCAGCCTCTCGATCTCGTCGTTGATCGAAGAGTCCTTCTCGATGTAGGTGTCCGACGAGGGAACGTAAGCCTCCGGCTGGTAGTAGTCGTAGTAAGAGACGAAATATTCCACCGCGTTGTGGGGGAAGAACCGCTTGAACTCGTTGCACAGCTGGGCGCCCAAAGACTTGTTGGGAGCGATCACCAGCGTGGGCTTCTGGATCTGCTCCAGCGCCCAGGCGACGGTCGCGGTTTTGCCCGTTCCGGTGGCGCCCAGGAGCGCGGTAAAGGATTCGCCCGAGCGGACGCGGTCGACGATCTGGGTGATGGCGGTGGGCTGATCTCCCGACGGCGAGAAATCAGACTCGACTTTGAAGGGTGGCACGAGACCACATCCTAGTGGGGCTAGGTCCCGGCTTCGTCTCCCGCTATCTGCAGGGTCACGTAGAACGTCGAGCCTCGGCCGACCTCGGACTCGACCCAGATGCGACCCCCCAGTCCCTCCACTATCCCCTTCGTGATGTAGAGGCCCAGCCCGGTCCCCTTCTTGGTCCAGCCCGGCTTGGGCAGCATCGAGAACTTGGTGAAGATCTGGTCCACGTCCTTGGGAGGGATGCCGATGCCTTCGTCTCTCACCCAGAGACGCACGTACTTGCCGGCGCCCTCGTCCGTGACGTCCGCTCCCAAGGTCACGGTGGTCTCGCCCGGAGAGTAGCGGGTGGCATTGGTCAGCAGGTTGATGATCACCTGACGGATCCTGTCTTTGTCCGTCAGCACCTTAGGAAGATCGGCGGGCAGGTTCTCGATGACCGCGTGCTGCGAGCGTAGAGACGTGTGGACCATCAAGATGCTCTCGACGACCTCGTGCAGCGCAGTCGGTTCGAGCTCGTAGCGCAGCGTTCCCGCCTCCATGCGAGAAACGTCGAGCAGATCGTGGACGAGCCTCGCCAGGCGGCCGACCTCCTTGTGGATGATGTCGAGCACGTGGTCGCGCTTGCCCTCGTCCAGGCGGTCCCATTGCTCGCGCAGGGTATGGCTGAACCCCAGCACCGTCGTCATCGGCCCGTTGAGCTCGTGCGCCAGCATCGACACGAACTCGGATTTGGTTCGATCTGCCTCCTTCAGCCCGCTGACGAGCCGGCGCTCCCGCGCGCGGGCGAGGTTGGACTCGAGGATGGCGCCCACCTGCCGTCCCAACAACGTCGTATAGCTCATGTCACGCTCGTCGAAGTAACCCTTCGTCGCGTTGATCACCTTCAAGACGCCGATCGGTTTCGGTCCCGTGGTCAGAGGAACCGCCAACAACGTTTCCATGCCGAGCAGCTCCTGGAAACGGCGGCCCACCCAGGCGTCGTTACCGGCATCGTTAGACGACAGCGCGGTGTTCGTGCGGAACACGGTGCCGGTCATCGACGGCTCCGCGAGAGGGATGCGAAGTCTCTCGAGGTCGGCGGGGGTGATCCCGATCGCGGGCGGGTGCGCCACGAGGGAGTCGCTGTCCGCGTCGTACAGCAAGATGGCGATCTTCTCGCACCGGATGAGGTCCGCGACCACCCGCAGGCTCTCGCCGATGACGCTGCCGAGGTCGTCGCCGGAGACCAGCAACCGCGACAATCTCTGAAGACCCTCCAGCTCTTGTACCTGCCGCTGCAACGCTTCGAGCAACTTGGCGTTCTCGAGCGTCACCGCAACCCGGTCCCCCAACAGCGAGAGAACCCGGAGATCGTCGTTGGTGAAGGCGCCCTTGCGCGACTCGACGGCGGCCAAGACCCCGAGAACCGAGTCGCGCAGAAGGAGCGGCGCTGCGATGATCTGACGGGCCGAGGTACGCCTGCGAAGCTCGCGGTCATCGTCGTCATCGCCCAGATCGTTCACGACCTCGCCCGAGCGGTCGTTCATGACCCGGGCGATCACTCCCGTGGGCGCGCACGGGAACCGCTCACCCCCGGGGCCGTCCTGATCGTGGAGCTGGATGTGGCCCAAGCGCTCATCGCAGGTGAACAACAGCACCCTGTCGGCCCCCACTACCCGTTCGACGATGCGAAGGATGTCGCCGACCAACGCGGCGGGATCGGGATTGGCTGCGTTCAAAGCCGCGATCTCGTAGAGCGCGGCCAGCTCCTCGTAGTGCCGCTCGCCTCTTCTCAACGGGCTGCCAACGCTGTGGGACATGTTCATAGCTTCGTGACGAGAGCCGGCAATTCCTTTAAAGAGGTGATCTTGGCAGCGGCGACGTCTGGATAGCGATCCACACGATCGAGCAGAACGGCATTCATGCCGGCCGCGGTGGCGGGCACCACGTCCATCGCCAGCGAATCCCCCACGTGCACGGCGCGCCCGGGATCGACACCGGCGCGCTCGATGGCCAGTCGATAGATGGCCGGATCCGGTTTCTCGACCCCCTCCAGGCCGGAGATGACGCTGATATCGAAGGTCTCGGCCAGCTCTTGTTCGACCAGGATCTTCTGTAACCACCCCTCGAAGTTGGAGATCAGCCCGAGACGGAAGCCGGCCTCCTCCAGCCGCGACAGCGCGGGAACGACGTCGTCGAAGACCTTGTAGGAGGTGCTATCGGAGAAGGTGTCGTAGAGCTTCTGCGGCAGGTCGCGATCCTCGATCCCCAGCTCCTCGAGGAGGCGACGGTACAGGAACGTCCAGAAGATCAACGAGTCACCGGGATCGAGGGAGGGGGCGGCCACGCCCGTGTCTTCGGCCAGGTCGACCAGATGCGGCGCCAGCCGCTCCTGCACCTCCTGAACCGAGCCGGCCTCGACGGCCACGCCATGCGCCGAGCACACCTGCGCGAACAGCTCGGGGAAAGATGGATGGGGGTGGATCAAGGTCTCGCCCGCATCCAGAAACACGATGTCTATCTCGCTCATCTGGGCTCGCTCATCTGGGCTCGCTCATCTGGGCTCGCTCATCTGGAGCTCATCCGGAGGCCATCTCCCGCAGCCGTTCCCACACCCGGTCGGCGTCGCGAGAGAGATCATCGAGACTCCCGTCGTTGCGAACGACGATGTCGGCCCGCTCCAACAATTCGGCCGGCGACGCTTGGGCAGAGATCCGCGCGTTCACGTCCGAGCGCGCCATCCCGCGCGAGACCTGTAGGCGTCGGCGGCGCTCGTCATCGCTCGCGTGGACGACGATCAGGGCATCCATCGCACTATCTAGACCCAGATCGACGATGAGAGCCGCGTCCACCACGACGATGGCGTCGCTAGACGAGAGGCGTTCCAGTGAGTCGGCGATCCGGCCGGTTATCACGGGATGCGTGATGGCATTGAGCGCAGCCAGCTTGTTGGGATCGGAGAACACCAGTCGCGCCAGGCGTTTGCGGTCTATGTCCATGGAGCCCGCGGCCAAGATGTCCTCGCCGAAGCTGTCGACCACCGAATGCCACGCGGGCTGACCCGGACGGAGAGCGTCACGCGCGATCTGATCGGCATCTACGACCTGCGCGCCCCGTTCCGCAAGCAGAGCAGCGAGGGTGGACTTGCCGGACCCGATCCCACCGGTCAGCCCGACCGTGAACATCGAGCGACTAGCTCCTAATCCTGTCCCCGCTCGCGCTTCAGGTCTTTGACGATGGACTCCAGGGATTCCTCCTCGCCGGTGTCGGCGGGGTCCAGCATCTCGCCCGCCGCGTCCGGCCCCCCGGGAGCGGTGGCCGAAAGGTCGCTCGGGGTGGGTGCGATCTCGTCGGAGCCCTCCGTCGCCACGGATGCAGCTATCTCCTCGGCGATCGCGTCGATGTTCTCGCCGGGCGCCGCGCCCGGATCCGGTTCCTCGCGGTTAAGGGCGCGGTCCAGCGGACGGATCTTGGGATCGGTCGGGCCGACATCGGCGCGGGCGGCCGGGTTGTGGTCCGGAGACATCTGCGCGATCAGCTGCGCTTGCTCCTTCTCCTCGTCGGGCGCGGCCTGGGCGGCCGCCACGGGATCGTCGGCGACCTCGGGGGCCAGGGGCTCGGCGGTGAGCTCGGGCGCGTACTCGACCGCGGCCGCCAGATCCTCTTCGCTCTGGGGACGGGCGATCGTGTCCTCGGTGGTCACCCCCACGGCCTCGGACGCTTCTCGCACCTCGACCTCCATGTCACCGGGGTCATCCGGCGTTTCCGGAGACTCCAGTTCCATATCCGAGGCCTCTGCGCTGGGGGCCGGTGTGTCGCCCTCGTCGGCCGAGCTCTCGCTCGTGCCGACCCCGTACTCCTCGCTGGTGCCGACCGCGTACTCCTCGCCGGTGCCCTTCATCGCCTGCTTGCGCGAGAGGCTGATGCGGCGGCGGTCCAGATCGATGTCGATGATCTTGACCTCGACCTTGTCGTGGACGCCTACCTCGTCCTCGGCCCGCTCGACGTGATGCGCGGCGAGCTCGGAGATATGCACGAGACCCTCGATCGCATCGTCGACCTCGACGAAGGCGCCGAAGGGCACGAGCTTGGTGACACGCCCGTCGATGACGTCGCCGACCTCGTGACCGCGGGCGAACTGGCGCCAGGGGTCCTCTTGCGTCGCCTTGAGCGAGAGCGAAACTCGCTCGCGCTCGAGGTCGACGTCTAGAACCTCGACGTCTACCTCCTGGCCCACCTCGACGACTTCGCTCGGGTGGTCCACGTGCTTCCACGACAGCTCGGAGACGTGAACGAGCCCGTCGACGCCCCCGAGGTCGACGAATGCCCCGAAGTTGACGATCGAGGACACGACGCCCGTGCGACGCTCGCCCTTGCCGAGGGAGGTGAGGAAATCCTGGCGTTGCTCGGCCTGGGACTCCTCTAGGAACTTGCGGCGAGAGAGAACGACGTTGTTCCGGTTCTTGTCCAACTCGATGATGCGGCACTCGAGCTCTTTGCCGACGTAGGGCTGGAGATCGCGCACCCGCCGCATCTCCACCAGCGACGCGGGAAGGAAGCCGCGCAGGCCGATGTCGAGGATAAGACCGCCCTTGACGACCTCGATGACGGACCCGGTGACGGTGCCGTCGGCCCCCTTGATCTCTTCGATCTTGCCCCACGCCCGCTCGTATTGAGCCCGCTTCTTCGACAGGATGAGGCGGCCGTCCTTGTCCTCTTTCTGGAGCACGAGGGTCTCGAGCTGGTCGCCCAGCGAGACGATCTCGGAAGGATCGATGTCGTTGCGGATGGAGAGCTCGCGGAGAGGGATGACCCCTTCGGACTTGTAGCCGATGTCGAGCAGGACCTCGTCCTTCTCGATCTTGACGACCGTGCCGGTCATGAGGTCGCCGTCGTTGAAGGGCTTGATGGTGGCCTCGATCGCCGCCATGAGGTCCTCCATCGACTCGCCGACGTCGTTCTCGACGATGGTGCCGCCGGCGTAGGTCTCGCCGGAGGTGGATGGAGCGGTGCGGGTGATGGTCCCGCCGTGCCCGTCTGGGAGCGTCTGCTCGTCTCCCGCCGAGGCTTGGGCAGCCTCGTCTATCTGGTCCGTCATCTAGGTGGTTCCTCCTCGACCGCAAAGATTTGCCCCCGGAAAGGGGGCCGAAGGAGTATACGCGGCCGTCATCCCCCCGCCTCGGGTTACTTGGCGTCCGCCCAGTCGGTGCCGAAGCTCAGGTCTACCGCCAGCGGGACCTTCATCTCGCAGACGCCGGTCATCGAGGCCTCTACGCAGAGGGCCGCGGCGTCCTTCTCGTCTTCGGGGACCTCGAACACCAGCTCGTCGTGAACCGTGAGGATCATCTTGGTATCGAGGCCCTCGGAAGCCAAGCGACCATCGACCTCGATCATCGCTAGCTTCATGATGTCGGCGGCGGAACCCTGGATCGGAGCGTTGAGTGCCTGCCGTTCGCCGATGGCACGCATCCGCGGGTTGCCGCTGCCCAGCTCCGGCAGGTAGCGGCGGCGCCCGAACATCGTCGTGGTGAAGCCATCGGCGTGAGCCTGCTTGACGACCTCGTCCAAGAAGTCAGCCACCCCCTGGAACTGCTCGAAGTAAGCGTCCATGATCTCTTCGGCCTCCACGCGCTCCACGTTCAAGCGCTCGGCGAGCCCCGCCGCGCCCATCCCGTAGGCAAGGCCGTAGTTCACCATCTTGGCGGTCGAGCGGTGCCTGGTCTCCAGACCGCCCGCGTCGAGACCGAAGATCCGGCACGCGGTTGCGGTGTGCACATCTTCACCCTGGGCGAACACCTCGAGCAGGATCGGGTCCTGAGACAGATGCGCCATGACGCGCAGCTCGATCTGGGAGTAGTCGACCGACAGGATCAGGTTCCCGTCCTCGGGGATGAAGGCGCGGCGGATCTGCTTGCCGAGATCGGTTCGTATCGGGATGTTCATGAGGTTCGGGTTCGTGCTCGACAACCGCCCGGTCGCCGCCACGGTTTGGTCGTAGGTGGTGTGGATCCTGCCGTCTTCGGGATCGACCAACGGAGGCAGCGCGTCGACGTAGGTGTTCTTCAGCTTGGAGAGCTCCCGGTACTCCAGCAGCTTGCCGACGAAGGGATGTTGATCGACCAGCGTTGCGAGCGCGCGCGCGTCGGTAGAGAGACCGGTCTTGGTGCGTCGCTTCGTCTTCAACCCCAGCTTGTCGTAGAGCAACACGCGCAACTGCGTCGGCGAGCCGAGGTTGAGGCGCTCTCCCGCCAGCTCGTAGCACTCGGTCTCCAGCACGCCGATCCGCTTGTCCAGGTCGCGCGCCATCTCGGCGAGGTAGTCGAGGTCGACCTTGACACCGATCTCCTCCATGCGGGCCAGCACCGGGATCAACGGGTGCTCGATCGTCTGGTACAGCTCTCGCATCCCCAGACGTTCGAGCTCGGGCTCTACGACCTCGGCGACCTCTTTGACGGCGAGGGCGCGCAAGCAGGCATCTTCGGCCGCCAGCTCCTCCACCTCGCCGGGAGCAAGATCCAACGCCCCCTGGCCCCCGGGATCGGCACGTTCTTCGGCCCCTACCGCTTTGAGCTCGCGCCCGCTGTACTTGCGGGCCACCTCTTCCAGCGAGTAGGCCGGAGCTCCCGGGTCGAGCAGGTAGGAGGCGATGTGGGTGTCGAGGTGCAAGCCGCCGAGCGCGGTGCCCAGGCGAGACAGGCCCAGGGTCAGAGCGCGCCCACCGTGCGCGACCTTGACGACATCGTCGGAGGCGAGCATCTCTCCCAGCTCCTCGCGGATCTCCGCCGCGCTCACGCCTCCACGGCCCACCGGGACATGCGCCACCGATCCATCCTCCCGTGCGAAGGTCATCGACCGCGGGTCGCCTCTGACCGAGCCCGCAACGAGGTCCACCGCAACGCGTTCCCCCGGCGCGATCTCCGTGCGCAACCGTGCTAGTTGCTCCGGGGAGTCGAAGACCCGAACCTCGAGCTCGAAGGGATCGCCCTCGCCTTCGGCGGCCTCGGGAAGATCGGCCATCAAGCGTTCCAGCAGGGTCCGGAACTCGAGCGAGATGAATCGCTCTCGTACCTCGTCGAGGTCCCAGGTCCCCATCTTCAGATCCTGAAGCCCCACCCCTTGCAGCTCGACTTCCACCAGGCGCGACAGCTTCTTGTTGATCGCCACCTGCTCGGCATGCGCCGCGAGGTTCTGGGCGAGCTTGGGCGTCTGCTCGGCCGCATGTGCGACGGCTTCCTCGGAGCTTCCGTATCTCTGGATCAGCTTCGCAGCCGTCTTGGTCCCCACTCCGGGAACGCCGGGCAGGTTGTCCGACGGGTCCCCATCCAGCGCCTTCAGATCGATGTACTTCACAGGAGGAACGCCGTAGCGCTCCTCGACCGCCTTCGGGTCCATCTCCACGATGTCGGTGATGCCGCGGCGGTTGTAGAGAACGTGGATGCGGTCGTCGACGATCTGGAAGAAGTCACGGTCGCCGGTCACGATCTTCACGTCGACGCCGTCCTGACAAGAGCGCCGGGCGAGCCCGGCGATGATGTCGTCGGCCTCGTGACCCGGCAGCTCGTAGATCGGGATCTGCATGACCTTCAAAACCTCTCTGATGAGAGGCACCTGGGACGAGAACGTGTCGGGGGCCGAGCTGCGGTTGCTCTTGTAGTCGGCGTAAGCCGCGCTGCGCTCTAGAGGAGCGGCCATGTCGAGACAGCAGGCGATGTAGTCGGGGCGTTGCTCCTGCAGCAGCTTGATCAGCATCGCCGTGAAGCCGTAGACCGCGTTCGTATGCGTTCCGTCCGTCGTCGCCAGGTCCTCCGGAAGCGCGTAGAAGGCGCGGAAAGCCAACGAGTAACCGTCTAGGAGAAGGAGTTTCGGCCGCTTCTTGGTCTTGGAGGGGGCCATCGACCAGACACTACAATCCGTTGATGAGCGGCCCTTCTCCCGATCTGCGCGACCTCAACCCGGCATCGAAGGAATACCTCGAAGCGGTTTACGAGCTGAAAGAAGAGGGTCGCAGGGTCCTCCAAGCTCGGATCGGAGAACGCCTCGGTCTGGCCCCCGCGACCGTGTCCGAGGGCGTGAAGAGATTGGTGGCGGAGGGCTACGTGACGGTCGAGGGAGCGCGTGACATCACGCTCACCGACGAGGGCCAGAAGATCGCCGAAGCGCTCGTCCGTCGCCATCGCCTCGCCGAGCGCATGCTCGTCGACATCCTCGGCATCCAATGGCACCTGTGTCACGAGCAGGCCGAGGACTGGGAGAAAGTCATGACCCCCGAGGTCGAAGAAGCCATCCTCGCGAAGCTCGAAGGCGAGCCGACCTGTCCTCACGGCAATCCCATCCCGGGAACCACGTCGAAGATCTCGTGGTCGGACCTCAAGGCGGTGGCGGCGATGGAGGCCGGGGAATCCGGTCGCCTCACACGCCTGTTGGAAGACGTCGAGCTAGACCACGACGTGTTGAAGTTCCTCGAGGATCACAGCCTCATCCCCGGCAACGACCTCTCGGTGGTCGAGATCGGACCCGACGGGACGCGCACGCTGGAGGTGAAGGGCGAGCGCGTGTCACTGGGCCAACAACTCGGCGACAACCTCTGGGTCGTGCCCGCCTGACCGGCTACTCCTCGGAGGTGCGCCCGGCCAGGTCCTTGTCCAAGAAGAAGAGCCCGGAGTCGCTTGCACCGACCCGCCGCAGATCGTCGACGATCTGCCCCACCGTCTTTTCCTCTTCGACCTGCTCGGTGGCGAACCAGTCCAGCCACGCCTGCGACGCGAAATCCTTCTCCTTCGCGACCAGGTCGTAGAGCTCGTTGATGGCTTTGGTCACCGACCGCTCGTGCTCCAACGCGGTCTCGAACACCGCCAGCGCGCTGCCATAGCTTGTCGGCGGCGCGTCTAGCTGCTTCAACTCGACGCGCGCTCCCCGATCGATGATGAAGTTATAGAACTTGAAGGCGTGCTGTTGCTCCTCGTCGAACTGGCGACGGAGCCACGACGCGAACCCCGGCAGACTCTGGTCCTCGCAATAAGCCGACATGCCCAGATAGACGTACGCCGACTGGAGCTCCTTCTGCAGCTGATCGTTCATCGCGCCCTGAACCCTCTTGGTGAGCATCTCTCTCCTCCTGTTGAACGGTGCGCTGAGGCTAACGCGGGTCGGGGCCGATCACCTCTAAGGCGCGCCGAACAGGACATGTGCGGCGGACCGCACCCGGCTCAATGCACCGGGCGACGTTCCCCCGCCGGGGCCAAGACCGGACGGCCATCTCGGAAGAAGTGGACGCCACCTGCGATCGTCGCGCGCACTGCGGAGCCGATCGAGAGCTCGGGACGGGGGCCCAACAAACGCGCCTCGACCGACGTGCCGTCGGCGAGCACGGCCCTCACCAGCTGGTCGTGACCGTAGAACTCCGCTTCGACGATCGTGGCCGGGGAATCATCCGCCCGCGCCAAGCGGACCGACTCCGGTCGCACCATGACCTCGATGGGCCCGTCTGACAACCCCGGGGCCGGCATGTCCCCCAACGGGGTGATGGCGATCTGCTCTCTCACCACGCCCTTGAAGAAGTTCGCCTCCCCGACCAGCGCGGCTACCCGCGTATCCGTCGGCATGCCGTAGACCTCGTGCGGCGCTCCGACCTGAACCACGCGCCCCGCGACCATGACGGCGAGCTCGTCCGCCATCGACAATGCCTCCTCTTGGTCGTGCGTCACGAAGATCGCGGTGGCGCCGGCCTCCTTCAACACATGGCGGACCTCCGCACGAACCGATGCGCGCAAGGTCGCGTCCAGGTTGGAGAACGGCTCGTCCAGAAGGATGACCTCTGGTGACGGCGCCAATGCCCTGGCCAACGCGACCCTTTGCTGTTGGCCGCCCGACAGCTCGTGGGGGAAGCGATGCTCCAGCCCGGTCAGATGAACCATAGAGAGAACCTCGTCGACGCGCTCTTCGCGACCACGTCCGAGCCCGAATGCGACGTTGCGAGCCACGTCCAGGTGCGGGAACAGCGCCCAATCCTGGAACACCATGCCGATGCTGCGCTTCTCGGGAGGAACCCAGCTGGCCCCACCCGCCACCTGGCGCGGGCCCACCCAGACCTCGCCGGCAGAGGGCCTCTCGAACCCCGCGATGACGCGCAGCGCCGTCGTCTTTCCGCAACCGCTGGGCCCAAGGAGCGCCAATAACGTCCCCCGCCGAAGCTCGAGATCGAACGGATCAAGGGCCCGCGTGGCGCCGAAGCGCTTCTTGACACCGGAACAGCGAAGCACCGGCTCTGGCGTGCTCACTCGGCCCTCACGTCCACCCGGTCGACCTCCGCCCGGCGCGCCAAGATATACAGCGGCACACAACAGATCACGATCAACATGAGAGCGGGCCCGGCCGCCTTCGCGAACAGCCCCACCGATGCCCCCGTCCACACCCTGGTGGCCAGGGTCTCGAACCCGGTCGGGCGCAGCAACAGGGTAGCCGGGAGCTCCTTCATGGAGGTCAGAAAGACGAGGGCCGCGCCCGCGGTCGCTCCCCGAGCGATGAGGGGCGCGGTCAGCACGCGAAACACCTTCGTACGGGACCTGCCGAGCGCTCGGCCCGCTTCCTCTATCCCCGGCCCCACCTGCAGCAGCGAACCCCGCAACGGCTCGCTCATCTGCGGCAGGAACAGGACCGCGTAGGCGATGACGACGAGGGGCAGGCTCTGGTAGAGCGACGGGGTGAAGTTGGCCGCGAAGAAGACGAACGCCAGCGCCACGACTATCCCCGGCAGCGCGTAACCGGAATACGAGAGCGCTTCCGTGGCGGCGCCGACCCGGCCCCGGTATCGCACCGAGAGCAATGCGATCGGCAAAGCCGCTAGGAGAGCGAGAGCCGCTCCTCCGGCGGCGACCACCATCGAGCCTCCGGCGGCGCCCCAGGGAAGGACCGCCTCGCCCCCCGCACGGATGCCGCGCAGGAGCCAGAAGACGATCACCGCTATGGGGGCGACGAAGGCCACGGCCGCTACGAGCGCGCACACGGACAGCGCGACCCACTTCCAGCGACCCAGCGAGGCCGCCGCCGCCGGCCGCGCGGAGCCCGCACCACTTCGGTGGTAACGGGCCTTGCCTCTGGCACGCCGCTCCAGAGCAAGGATCACCCCGGCGATCGCGATCAGCATGAGCGACAGGATCGCGGCAGGGGTCCTATCGAACGCACCCCGGTACTGCAGGTAGATGGCCTGGGTGAAGACGTTGAAGCGCATCAGCGAGACCGCCCCGAAGTCGTGAAGCGTATAGAGAGCTACGAGCAGGGAGCCCGCCGCGATCGACGGACGTAACAACGGAAGCGTCACGGAGCGAAAGGTGCGCCAGCGAGAGTGCCCCAGGCTGCGCGAGGCCTCTTCCAGCGACGGGTCCAGCCCCCGTAAAGCCGCGGCGACCAGCAGGAAGACGTAGGGGTAGGTGAACAGGGTCAGGCTGACGAACGCGCCGGGGAAACCGGAGATGTCGGGGATCCGGTGGACCCCGAAAACCCGCTCGAGCGAGCCCTGCAACAGGCCCCGCGGCCCGAAGGCGGCCAGCAGAGCGAACGCCCCGACATAGCTGGGGATCACCAGAGGAAGAGACAGCAGCACGGCCCACACCCGTTTGCCGGGCAGATCCGTCCGCGTCGTGAGCCACGCCAACGGCACGCCTATCAGCGCGGCCGCTCCGGTTACCGCAGTCACCAGCGCAACGCTGCGCAGGGCGAGCTCGACCGTTCTGCCTCGCAGGATGAGATCCCAGCTCCCGGCGTCGGCCTCCGCCGCGCGCACCAGGAGGTATCCCACCGGCAACAGCAACAGAGCAGTCACCGGCACCGCGAGCAGCAGCAGGCCACGTGGAACCCGGCCGCCTCGCCCCCGCGCGAAGCGAACTTGACCGAAGCTCGCCGTCTGGACCATCTACTGGGCCACCTAGCCGGCCGGGTCCCTGCTACCCACGGCGCGGGCGCTGCTCCGAAGCATCACTAGAGGAGCCCCACCTCGGCCAGCAGCTCGAGCGCCGGCTCCAGGGTTCCGCCCAGATCGGACAGGTCGAGCTCGGGTGACTCGATCTCCTCTAGAGGAACGAGATCCTCGCGCGGCTCGATCCCCGCCACGACCGGATACTCGTAGGTCTCCTCGGCGAAGTAGGTCTGGCCCTGCTTGCCGGTCAGGTAATCGACCAGCGTCGCTGCCGCTCCGGCCTCGTCGGATGTCTCGAGGATGCCGATCCCGGCGGTGTTGACCAGCGCACCGGGATCTCCGCCCACGAAGAAGTGGTTGGCGACGGGGATGTCTCCGTCCTCGGCGGCCACCTCATAGATGTAGTAGTGGTTCACGAAACCCACGTCGATCTCGCCGCTCGCCACCGCCCGCACCGTGGAGCTGTTGTCTTCGTAGATGTTGGGCTCGTTCGCCACGATGCCGTCGAGGAACGATCTGGTTGCGTCGGCGCCCTCGGTCTCGATCATCCCGGCCACGAAAGCCTGGAACGAGGAGTTGGTGGGGGCGAAACCGATACGCCCCTCCCAGGAGGGATCGGTGAAGCCGTCGATCGACTCGGGAAGATCGCCCTCGGCGAGAGCACCCGTGTTGTAGGCGGCCACACGGGCCCGACCAGAGGTCCCCACCCACAGGCCGTCGGGCGAGCGGAAGCGCTCGTCGACGCGGTCCAGGACCTCGTCATCGAGCTGGGCGAACAGCCCCGCCTCGGCGACGGCGCCGAGAGAGCCGGCATCCTGGGACAGGAACACGTCGGCGGGTGACGACTCGCCCTCCTCCAAGATCGTGGCGGCCAGCTCCGCGGAGTCGCCGTAACGAACCTCGAGCTCGATGCCCTCATCCTCGGTGAACGCCTCGAAGACGGGCCCGACGAACTCTTCGTCTCGCCCCGAGTACACGGTCAGGCCCGAGGACCCCTCGGCGTCCGCGGTAGTCGCCCCACCCTCGCCCGCGCAGGCTCCCGCGCTCAGAACGATCGCTCCCGCCAGCGCTACCATCCGCAACCTCACCCTGGTGCTCCCTTCGTTCCTGAAATCTTCGGCGGCCCGAAGATTAGCACTTCGGGCAGGCGGAGTTAGGCGGGCCTAACGTCGCCCCCTGATGTCGTTGACGTCGGGGGAACGGCCTGGATAGTCTGGGCCGGAACTTCCTGTAGAGAGCAACGGCGCTCGCTCCGGCGGCGCCTTTTTCTATGCCTCCGGACCCCGGCAACCGGACCCAGATGAAAGGGCGCCCCGTGAGCTTTGTCGATCCGTTGCAGACGGAGCGCGATGCCTGCGGCATCGGCTTCGTCGCCGACGCACGGGGACAGGCCTCTCGCGCGATCGTGGAGGCCGGGCTCGAGGCCCTGTGCCGCGTGAAGCATCGAGGAGCGGTCGCCGCCGACGAGCTGACCGGAGACGGCGCCGGTGTCCTTCTGCCGCTGCCCCACCGTCTCCTGGCCACCGGGGGCCGCGGCGGTGTCGCCATGGTGTTCGTGGACCCGCAGCGCGACGCCGAGGCCCGGCGGATGGTCGAGGCCGCCTGCGGCCACGAGGAGCTCGACGTGGAGGCATGGCGTGAGGTGCCGGTGGACGAGGGCGCCTTGGGCGCCGCCGCGGCCCGGTCGCAGCCCCTGATCCTCCAGGCGATCGTCACGCGCCCACTCGGTAGCGACGCAGAGGAGGGAGAACGACGGGCGTTCCGGGCTCGCCGACGGATCGAGCGGTCGGCCCGGGACCGGGACCTGCGCTGTTACGTCTCTTCGTTCTCGTTCCGCACCGTCACCTACAAGGCGCTGTGCGCCGCGGATCGCCTGGCTCAGTTCTATCCGGATCTGGCCGACGATCTGTGCGAGGGCTGGTTCACGATCTTCCATCAGCGGTTCGCGACGAACACGACGCCGACGTGGGAACGCGCCCAACCCTTCCGGTTCGTGGCTCACAACGGCGAGATCAACACGATCCGCGGCAACCTCGCGTGGATGAAAGCGCGCGGGGGCAACCTGGGCGCGACCGAGCTGGGTCCCGAGGAGCTGCTGCGTCCCGTGGTCGACGAGCGCGGCTCCGATTCGGGGATCCTGGACGAAACCATGGAGCTCCTCACGAGAGGGGGCCGAGGGATCTCGCACGCCGCGGCCATGCTGCTGGCCTCTCCGTGGGAGGACCTGGCCGGCCTCGATCCGGAGGTGGCCGACTTCTTCCACTACCACTCATGCCTCATGGAGCCGTGGGACGGACCGGCGGGGCTGGTGTTCGCTGACGGCGAACGGGTGGGCGCGGCCCTCGACCGCAACGGTCTCAGGCCGCTTCGCCTGGCGATGTGTGAGGACGGCCTCGTGGCGTGCGCGTCGGAAGCCGGCGCGGTCACGACCCGAGGACACGGGCGGGTCCAACGGGCCAAGCTCGGCCCGGGCCAGGCGTTCTTGCTGGATCCCACGGAGGGCGGCGTGGTGAGAGACGCGGAGATCAAGTCTCGCCTGGCGCGGCGCAGGCCCTACGGCGACTGGATCTCGCAGCAGATGGTGACCGCCTCCACCGGGACACCTGTGGGGCCCGGGGTCGAGGATGTAACGGCTCGTCAGGTGGCCGCGGGCTACACCAAAGAAGAGGTCACGGTGGTGCTGCGACCGATGGCGACGGAGGGCCAGGAGCCCACCTCCTCCATGGGCGACGACACCCCTCAACCTCCGCTCG
>JAUJPD010000003.1:29542-43427 GCA_030447315.1 Actinomycetota bacterium
GAGGGCCAGGAGCCCACCTCCTCCATGGGCGACGACACCCCTCAACCTCCGCTCGCGTTATTCGCGCGCCCCGTCTTCGGCTTTCTCAAGCAACGCTTCGCCCAGGTGACGAATCCGCCGATCGACCACCTCCGAGAACGCCACGTGATGTCGATCAGCACGAGGCTCGGCCCCCGGGACGCCCTGCTACAAGAACGACCCGAGGCGGCCGCGCTACGGGAGTACCGAAGCTTCCTGCTGTTCCCGGACGCGATCGACGAGCTGCTGGCCGAAGGAGGCGTGATCGTCGATGCGACCTTCGGCGCGGCCGCCGGAGCGGCGGAGCTTCCACTCGCGCTCGGACGGCTCAGGGACGCCGCGTCCGCGGCCGTCGACGAGGGAGCTCGACACGTCATCGTCTCCGATCGCGCTGCGGGGGCCGCGCGCGTGGCAATCCCATCTGCGCTCGCCGCCGGGGCGGTGCATCACGCGTTGTTGGGGCGGGGGTCGCGCCTTCGAACGAGTGTCGTCGTCGACTGCGCCGACGTGCGGGAGGCCCACCATGCCGCCTGCCTGGTGACGAACGGCGTCGACGCGCTCTGTCCGCGACTCGCGCTGGAGTCGATCGCACGCCTCGCGGCCACCGGACGACTCGGTGGGGGGGTCGAGGGGACGGCCGCTCAACTGAACTTCTTCAAGGCGATCGAAGACGGCTTGCTGAAGATCATGTCGAAGATGGGTATCTCCACGCTCGACTCTTATCGCGGCGCGCAGATCGTCGAAGCCGTCGGATTGGGACCAGACGTCGTCGACACCTGCTTCCCCGGCGTGGCGTCGGTCATCGGGGGCCTGCGACTAGAAGACCTCGCCGAGCATGTCCTCGAGCGGCATCGATCGGCCTACGCGGTCACGCCCTCGTTGATCAACACCGGGATGATCAAGCACCGAAGTGGTGGCGAGTACCACGCCATCAACCCGGACGTCGTCGATGCGTTGCAGTCCACCGTCGGGTTGAAGGACGACGGCACCACGCCGGAGATGGAAGCCGCTCATGCGTTGCAGCGCGCCGCCGCCGGAGACGACGCCTCCTACCGGCGCTTCACCGATCTGGTCAACGGCCGCCCTCCCACCGAGCCCCGCGACCTGTTGGAGCTGGTGCGCGCAGGGGCGCCGGTGCCGCTCGATGAGGTCGAACCCGTGGCGGCGATCACCAGACGGTTCTCCACCGGCGCGATGTCACACGGCGCGCTTTCTGCGGAAGCCCACGAGACGTTGTCGGTGGCGCTCAACATGATCGGGGGCATGGCGAACACGGGCGAAGGGGGCGAGGCCCCCGAACGCTTCTCCGACGACCGCAACTCCGGGATCAAGCAGATCGCCTCCGGGCGGTTCGGTGTCACGCCGGCGTACGTCGCGCACGCGCGGGAGCTGCAGATCAAGATGGCGCAAGGCTCCAAACCCGGGGAAGGTGGCCAGCTTCCGGGCAAGAAGGTAACGGTCGAGATCGCCCGTCTGCGCCACACCGTCCCGGGCGTCGCCCTTATCTCTCCCCCGCCGCATCACGACATCTATTCGATCGAGGACCTCGCCCAGTTGGTCTTCGACCTGAAGCAAGCGAATCCAGGTGCCGCGGTGTCGGTGAAGCTGGTCGCCTCCGAAGGCATAGGAACGATCGCGGCCGGGGTCGTGAAGGCCCTGGCCGAGGTGGTGCACATAGCGGGCGGAGACGGAGGCACGGGAGCAAGCCCGCTGTCGTCGATCAAGAACGCTGGCCTCCCGTGGGAGCTGGGCCTCGCCGACGTCCAAGAGTCACTGGTCGCCAACGATCTGCGGTCGCGCACCAGGATCCGCGTGGACGGCGGTCTGAAGACGGGGCGAGACATCGTCGTCGCGGCGCTGATGGGCGCCGACGAGTTCTCCTTCGGAACCGCGGCCCTCATCGCGGAGGGCTGCATCCTCGTACGCACCTGTCACCGTGACACGTGTCCGGTCGGCATCGCGACCCAGAACCCCACGCTGCGGGCGAAGTTCGCCGGCACTCCGGAGATGGTGGCTCGCTACCTCACCCTGGTGGCCGAAGAAGCGCGTCTCGTGCTGGCCTCGCTCGGCCTGCGGTCGCTGGAGGAAGCGGTGGGCCGGACGGACCTGCTGAAGCAACGCTCACAAGACGAGTCGGGTGCCGGCCGACTCGACCTCTCTCGCCTGCTGGTCGGTCCCGGCACCGCCACCGCGCGCTTCACCGGAGTGGTCCCACTGCAACGACCTCGCTCGGCACTGGGTGATCTCCTCTTCGAAGAGGCGATCGGGCCGCTGCGCGAGGGCGCAACGCAGGAGCTGACCTATCGCATCACGACCGCGGACCGAACCGTCGGCGCGCGCCTCGGCTGTGCCGTGGCGGTGCAAGCCGCGGCCCCCGGCGGCCGCGTGATCGCTCGTTTCGAGGGCGAAGCCGGCCAATCCTTCGGCGCCTTTCTGTTCGGGCCGGTCGAGCTACATCTGACCGGCGAGGCCAACGACTATGTGTGCAAGGGAATGGGCGGCGGGCGTGTCGCGATCCAGGCTCCCTCCAATGACGCGGGCGATCCCTACCTCGTCGGCAATACGGTCCTGTACGGCGCCACCGGCGGCGAGCTCTTCATCGGCGGCAGGGCGGGCGAGCGCTTCGGCGTTCGTAACTCCGGTGCGGTCGCCGTCGTGGAGGGCGTGGGCGACCACGCCTGCGAGTACATGACGGCCGGCGCGATCGTCATCTTGGGCCCGACGGGGCGCAACCTCGGCGCCGGGATGAGCGGCGGCGAGGCTTACGTCTACGACCCCGACGACGAGCTGGCCGCGAACCTCAACCACCAGCTGGTGGCGGCGTACGAGCCCGCGGCAGGACAGCTCCAGTCCCTGAAGCGGGTGATCGAGCTCCACGCCGCCGCAACCGGCTCGGCTATCGCGACCACCCTGGTGGAGGAGTGGGATGCGCTGGCGCCTATGTTCAAGCGGGTTGCGCCGGTGGCGGAGGTAGCGCGCCTCGAGGAGCTGTTCGAAGGCACCGCGGCCGCGTGGGTTTAGCCCCCAGCCGTGGCCCTGCGTGGGCTAGATCCCAGCGAGCGAGCGGGCCCGCAGGAACACGGCGTCGAGCATCTCCTCGGTGAGGCGGCCCGTGAAGGTGTTCTGCTGGCTCACGTGATAGCTGCCGATCAGGTGGAACCGACCGAGCTCGGCCTCGGCACCGTGCCCGAAGCGTGGCTTGGGAACGGGACGGGGTTGGCCAAGGGCGGACGCGGCCCTCAGCGCCGCGTCCCACGCGAACCCGCCCAGCGCCACGAAGACACGCAGCTCGGGCAACGATCGGATCTCGCGCAACAGATAGGGGAAGCAATTGTCCCGCTCGGAGATCGTCGGCTTGTTGTCGGGGGGCGCGCAGCGAACCGGAGCCGTCACCCAGGCGTCGCTCAGCTCCAGCCCGTCGTCTCTAGTCACCGACAGCGGCTGGTTGGCGAACCCGGTGCGGTGCAAGGACGCGAATAGCCAGTCGCCCGAACGGTCACCGGTGAAGATGCGTCCGGTCCGGTTGCCACCGTGGGCAGCCGGAGCCAGGCCCACGATCAGAACCCTGGCCTGCGGATCGCCGAAGGAGGGCACCGGCCGGCCCCAGTAAGTCTCGTGGGCGAAGGCCGCCCTCTTCTCTGAGGCCACCTGTTCCCGCCACCGTACGAGCCGGGGGCAGGCGTGGCACGAGGTCACCTCGGACATCAAGCGGGCCAGGGTCGTCAAGGGGGCCATCTCCGGATTATGGTGCCACTACCGGAGACTTCTGATCCGGGAGAATTTTGCTGACAGCCGGGCAGGAACCGAATACTGTGTGCAGAAGTACCACTACACAGCGTCATCGATGCTCATAAGGGGGAACGCGTGATGGGTCAACTTCGCCGCCGCATAGCAGCTCCGTTGGTCCTGGGTGCCCTCGTGGGATCCGCCCTCTCGACGACCCCCGCTTCCTCGCAGCTGAGCTCCCAGCTGCCGTCTCTCAGCGCCGACCAGCTGCTTGCCATCGCCCATGTCGAGGCACCTCCCGCGGGGATCGGGCTCGAGCTCCACATCGACTTCCCCGCCGAGAAGCCCCTCGACGTCGCCGGCGTCGAGTTCAACGCGATCACCGCGGTGATCAACCCGGATCGCTCGGTCGACATGCAGAGCGCGGTCGCAGCCGAAAGCGCCACCGGCGCGGCAGAGGCAGACGAGTGCACCGACCCCACCTTCGCCCCCACCGGACGCAGCTGGGATGCCGCGGACATGCCGGTCGTATGGAACTTCCGCGGGGGATCGACTCCGCCGGAGAACAGCAAGTTCTTCACCAAGCGCTCGCTCCGCCAAGCTCACCACGTGTGGCCGCTCTCAGAAAGCCGCTGCACGAACCAGGACCGCGTCGACTTCGTCTACAACTACGGAGGCGGTACGAAACGGACCGTGACCTACGACCACAAGAACATCGTCGAATTCGGGAACCTGAGCTCGGGCGCGCTGGCCATCAACTACACCTGGTTCAGCGGAACCCGCATCCTCGAGACCGACCTGCGCCTCAACCGCGCCTATAGCTGGACGAACCGTCCCCAGGGAAGGAACGCTTACCAGGTGGTGAACGTCGTGACCCACGAGCTGGGTCATCAGCTCGGCCTCGACGACCTGTCCGACCCCCACGGCGGGCTCACGATGTTCGGGCGCATAGCCCGGGGCGAGCTCAAGAAAACCACCCTTGGCTCGGGAGACGTGCGGGGAGCCAGTCGCCTTTCCCCCTAAAGGGGCACCGGCGACTCCAGTCCTACCGCCTGCAACCAGGATCGACACTCGGCGCGAGCCTCTCTCGACAGATCGCCGGGCTTATCCGAAGCAGTCGCCAGGCGCGCCAGCGCGTCGTCGATAAGGGGCATGGTCTCCTTCAGAGTCGTCTGGATGACACCGCCGTAACGCTTGTGCTGCGCCGATGACTGTGTGAGGAACCCGAGGCCAAAGGCGACGTGGCGATGAGCGTCGCGTTCGCAGTGGCACAGAGCCTCGGTCAACCCGGGCAACACCTCCCCCGCCAGGCCCATCGTCAAGAACCGCTGCTCGGTGAGGCCGAGGAGACCCACCACGCAGATCTGATACAGGACCACCCCATGCACCAAGGCACCCAGACCGGACGACCCGGTGGTCATCCGATGCGCCGCGGCGGGCAATCTCTTCATCAGCAGCGCCCGGATGTCGGCGCCTACCTCCGTCGCGAGATCTGTCACAGAAGACATCTCCTTGCCCAGGACCTGGGTCCGGAAGCGGTCAAAGAAGACCACCTGGCGCGCTTCGTCCACCAGCTGGGTCGTGAGGAAGACCTGCTGCTCTTCGTTGGGAGCGGCATCAACGAACCGGACCAAAGCGTCCGTCGCTTGAAGCGCCCGTAGTTGACGCCACGCGGTCGCAGCCGCGACGCGGTCTCGTAACGTCGGAGAGAGGCCCGCCCACGCATCCCGGTCGGAAGCCAGATCTATGCGACCGGCCTCCCACTGCTCCTTCTCCCACCGGTAGTACAGAGAGCGCGGCCCCGTCTGAGCTTGCAGGATCTGAAGGACGCGATCGTCTCTCACTCGATGGTGAACCGGCCCGTCATCTTCTGGTCGGAGTGGTACTTGCACACCAGGTGATACGTACCCGGCTCGAGCATGATCTCGACCGAGCGTCCCGTGCGCAGGTCGCGGCTGAATCCGGTCTCCACGATGGTCACGTTGTGAAGGTTGGAGCCCTCGTTCCGCACCACGAAGGGTCTGCTGCGGTCGAAGGTGATGTCGTCTTGGGCGTGCACGTCGTGGAAATGATTGTCGACCGCAACCGAGACGTAGGGGCCGGTGGAGGGCTCGATCTTGCCGGGAAGTATGTTCGAGCCGCCGGCAGAACCAGACCCTCGCGCGCACCCAGACAAGGCCGCGTAACAGAGGACGGCGACGACCAGTGTCCGCATCCTTACAAGACGTGCGACAGGAATGACTTGAACCGTTCGTCCTTGGGGTTCTGAAAGACCTCCGAGGGGTTCCCGTCCTCCACGATCTTCCCTCCGTCGGTGAAGATCAGGCGGGTTCCCACCTCTCTCGCGAAACCCATCTCGTGGGTCACCACGACCATCGTCATGCCCTCGTCGGCCAGCTTCTTCATGGTGTCCAACACCTCTTTGACCAACTCTGGATCGAGGGCCGAGGTGACCTCGTCGAACAACATCAACTTCGGTTTCATGGCGAGAGCTCGCGCGATAGCCACCCGCTGCTGTTGACCGCCCGACAGCTGGCCGGGGTAGGCATCCCCCTTCTGGGCCAGTCCCACATGTGATAGCTGCTCCATCGCACGTTCCTCGGCCTCGCCGTCACTCAGGCGCAGGACCTTTTCCAGCGCCAGCTTCACGTTCTCCTTGGCCGACTTGTGGGGGAACAGGTTGAAGGACTGGAACACGATGCCGATCTCGCGCCGCACCTTGTTCACGTCCGTCCGGATGTCGGTGATCTCTTCTCCGTCGAAGAGAACCCTTCCCTCGGTCGGTTCCTCCAGCAGGTTGATGGTTCGCAGGAGCGTGGACTTCCCAGAGCCGGAGGGCCCCACGATCACGACAACGTTGCCGGCCTGGATAGTGAGATCGATCCCTCTCAGGACGTGGTTCGGTCCGAACCACTTGTGGACGTTCTCGAGCTTCACGAGAGATCCGTCCGGGTTCATCCACCGGCTCCCACGACTCCGGTGAGGCCGCTGCGCAACCGATGCTCCACCGCGTTGACGATCCTGATCAACGGCAGCGTGATAGCGAGGTAACCGAAAGCAGTGGCTACGAACGCGGAGCCATTGCTGAACTCCGAATAGACCTCTCGCGAGAACGTATAGAGCTCGTAGTTCTCGGCAGTGAGACCCAGGACGATGACCAGTGCGGTGTCTTTGATGAGGATCACGAACTCGTTCATCAGCGGCGGGATCACGCGGCGGACGGCTTGAGGCACGATCGCGTATCGCATCGCCTGCGTGTAGGTCATGCCCAGCGAGCGTGCTGCCTCCACCTGACCTCGCTCGATCGACTGGATCCCGGCGCGGAATACCTCGGCCGCATACGCGCCCGTGTTCAGCGAGAACACGAGGACGGCGGCGGTGAAGGTCTCGATCTGGATGCCGAAGCCGAACAGGATGATCGCGTAGATGAAGAAGAGTTGCCAGATCAACGGCGTGCCCCGGAAGAAGTTGATGTAGACCAGAGCGGGGGCCCGCACCGTGCGTCGCTGCGAGATGGCCAGTACCGCCAGCAGCAGGCCGATCATGATGCCGCCCACTTCTCCTGCGAACGCGAGCTTCACCGTATTCAGCATGCCGCGGAGGAACCCGTCGATCGTCCCTGCCAGCACCTCCGCATTGAAGAAGTTCCTGATGAAGGGAGCGATCTCTCCCGAGCGGAACCACAGAAGGAGCGCGCTGAGCGCGATCGCCTGCACACCGAGCACGGCCCCCGCGATGCATTGTTCTCGCTGCCTCTTCGAAGGCATGCGCTTGTACAAGCCCCAGCCGCCTGCCGCGGCCCCCGCGCCCAGCACGATCCCGAGCAGCCACACGACCGTCTGCGCCCGCGACCTGATCCCCTCGATGATGTGGCAGACGCCCTCGGCCCCCAACAAGCGGGCCTCGATGCCTTCCGCCTCACACGCCGGCGTCACCGGACCGCCATTGACGACTTGATACGCCTGTATCCCGAGGGTCCCGAGAATGACTATGGCTATGGCCGCAGCACCGGCGGCGAACAGCGATAGCGGTAGGGGTGCAGTCGGTCCGCGGGTGTCCGGCCGCGACGCGGGCTCGGCTACCGCCGTGGCCACCTCAGGCCTCCTCCCGGATGTAGAGAAAGACGGTGCTTACGACCCCGCGAACTCCTCGGGTACCGGGAGGTCTGGGAACCACTTCGTGAAGATCTCCTCGTAGGTTCCGTCCTCGATGATCTCGGCCAACGCCGTTCACGGCTTCGGTGAGCTCGGGGTTGTCCTTCGAGAAGGCGAAGCCGTACTTCTCGTCGGTGTCGATCGCCTCGACCACCTCGAGTCCGGGACGCTGCTCGACCTCGGCGATGGAGGAGCCTTCGTCGTTGATCACGGCCACGATCGCGCCACCCTCCAGGTCGGTGAACGCGGCGGGTGCGCCCTCGAAGGTCTTGATCTCGACCCCCTTCGAGCCGAGCTCCTCTTCCGCGAAGGCCTTCCCGGTCGTTCCCTTCTGCACGCCCACCACGTCACCCTCTTGGATGTCGTCCAGAGAGGTGATGTCGGGGGTCTCGTTCGTATTCACGCTTAGACCTTGGCGCGAGTTGAAGTAGGGATCGGAGAAATCCACCGTTTGGAGTCGCTCCTCGGTGATGGTGGAGGCCGCCGCAACCATGTCGAACTGTCCCCCGCCACTGCGGTGAAGATGGTGTCGAAGTTGGCGCGGACCCACTTGACCTCCAGACCCAGACGGCTTGCGATCTCTTCGGAGAGCTCGACGTCGAAACCGGTCTCCTCACCGTCCTTCACGAACTCGAACGGCTTGTAATCGAGACAGGAGCCCACAGCCAGGACCCCCTCAGAGGTGGTCTCGAACTGAGGCTCCTCCGCCCCCGTGGTCGCAGCACCTGCATCCGGAGGCTCTTCGACGGGCGCCTCCTCGCCACACGCCGCGCCGACCAGAAGCAGCATCGTCAGCACCGAAGCCAGCTTCAACCAAGGACTCTTGTGCTCGATCTCATCTCGTTCCCCTGTTTCGTCGATGGCGGCAAAGCAGGCCTACTACCAGTGTAGTGCCGCCGCCGCCGAAGCTTTACCTCGCCCAGGTAGGCCTTGCGGACCTTGTCGTTTCCCAGCAGGGACTTCGCTTCGTCCTCCAGGACGATCTCGCGGTCTCGATCACGTAACCCCGAGACGCCGCCGAGAGAGCCATCGCCGCGTTCTGCTCGATCAAGAGCACCGGGATGCCCTCGGAGTTCACCCGGTCGATCACCTCGAAGACCGTCTCCACGACCTGGGGCGCGAGTCCCATCGAGGGCTCGTCCAGCATCAACAGCTTCGGCTTGGCCATGAGCGCTCGCCCGATCGCAAGCATCTGCTGCTCTCCCCGACAGCGTGCCGCCGGCCTGCTTGCGGCGCTCTTTCATACGAGGAAAGAGCGTGAAGGCACGGTCTATGTCCTCGTTCAGCTCTTTCCGCGGCGCCTTCTTGCGCTGGAAAGCCCCCATCTCGAGGTTTTCGCCCACCGACATGTTCGGGAATATGTGCCGCCCCTCGGGCACGTGGATGATCCCTCGAGACACGACCTCGTCGCTGCGCAGAGAGGTGATGTCCTCGCCGTCGAAGAGGATCTGGCCCTCCGAGGGGCCGTGGACCATGGAGATGGCTCGCAGCGTGGTGGTCTTGCCGGCCCCGTTGCGCCGATCAGGGTCACTACCTCCTGCGCGCCCACCGTGAGGTTGATCCCGCGCACGGCCTGGATCACGCCGTAGCGGATGTGGACGTCTTTGAGCTCTAGTAACGCCTCAGCCATCGGAGGCCTCAGTGCGGACGTCGCCCGACGGGACCGACTCCTTCTTGCCGGCGTTGCCTCCTGCGCCGGCGCCCAGATAGGCCTCTACCACCTTCGGGTCCCGCTGCACTTCTTCGGGCTTGCCGAAGGCGATCCGTTCCCCGTGGTCCAGCACCGCGGCGCGGTCGGACAGACCCATGACCACCTTCATGTCGTGCTCGATCAAGAGAACGGTCACGCCCGAGTCCCGGATCTTGCGCACCAGGTCGCGCAGCCCGTTCTTTCGGCCGGGTTCATGCCCGCTGCGGGCTCGTCGAGAAGCAGCAGCTTAGGCACCGTCCCCAGGGCCCGGGCGATCTCCAGCCGCCGCTGGTCCCCGTAGGGAAGGTTCTTGGCGACCTCGTTGGTGAACCGCTCGATGCCGCAGAAGCGCAGGAGATCGATCGCCTTCTTCTCGGAGGTCTTGGATTCCTGGCGGTTGTGGGGAGTGTGGAACAAGGCACCCGCGAAGCCGGAACGGTTGCGCGCATCCACTCCGATCATCACGTTCTCGAAAACGCTCATGTTGGGAAACAGCCGGATCTGTTGGAAGGTGCGGCAGATACCGAGCTCTGTGATCTCGCGGCGTGCTTACCCACGATCGATTCCCCCGCCAGCTCGATGCGTCCCTCGGTCGGCGGGAAGATCGCCGTGATCGCGTTGAACAACGTGGTCTTCCCCGCGCCGTTGGGGCCGATCAGACCGAAGATCTCGCCCTCTTGGATGTCGAAGGTCACGTCGGACAGCGCCTTCAGCCCCCGAACTGCTGGGTCACCTTGTCCAGTACCAGCATCTCCGCCATCTGTCAGGCCTGCCCGGGGATCCCCGGCGCCACGCTGTCGCCGGCTATGTCCCCGCTGCCGCCGCCGAGCTCCGCGCCGGCGGGTCGAGGAGATGAGGCCCCCGGCCGGAAGATCATCATGATGACCAGCAGCAACCCGAAGATGGCGATGCGCCCGGTCTGGATGTCGAAGCCCAGGATCTTCTCGGTCCCGATGTCGCGCAAGAGCTCCGGAAGACCGAAGACGATGACGGCGCCGACCAAGGCGCCCAGCGAGCTGCCGATGCCGCCGATCACGACCGCGCACAGCACCAGGATCGATGAGAGCAACGGGAAGTTGTTGGGGCTGATGAACCCGACCTTGGTCGCCAACACCCAGCCGGCCAGCCCCGATGTCGAGGCACCGATCGCGAAGGCGTACAGCTTCATCTTGACGACGGGGATCCCCATGGCCGGCGCGGCGACCTCGTCCTCCCGGATGGCCTCCCACGAGCGGCCGATCCGCGAGTCCTTGAGCCGGTTGATCATGAACAAGGCCGCCATCATGAACACGCACAGGATGAACCAGTACTTCTGCGGTTCTAAGACGCCGAAGGTCAGCTCCTGGCCAGCGATCGTCACGTCCGGGTGCGGGATGCTGAAGACGCCGCGCGAGCCGTTGACGACCTCAAGGTTGCGCGCGGTCTGACGGACGATCTCGTGGAAGCCGAGCGTAACGATGGCTAAGTAGTCGCCCCTGAGGCGCAGCGTCGGGGTGCCCAAGAGGATGCCCGCGATCAACGCGATCACCACCGCGACCGGGATCACGAACCAGGGGTTCAGGATCACGGGGTGCGCGCCCATGTCGGAGTTGGTGAAGGTGGCGGTGGTGTAGGCGCCGATCATGAAGAAAGCCACGTAGCCGAGGTCGAGCAGCCCGGCCAGGCCGACCACCACGTTAAGGCCCAGAGCCAGCAACATGTAGAAGCCGGTCCGCACGAGGACCTCGTCTTTGGGGGGGCCGAGGGGAAGCGCGGTGGCCGCCAAGAGCGCCCCGGCGATCAGGTAGCGGAAGATGCCGAGCTTGGTCCAGGCCTCGAAGATCCTATTGAGCCCACCCAGAACGCCTTCGGGGATCACCCGTGCGACGCCGGGCAGGAAGTCCTGGAACTGCGGCCCGGTGGGCCTGTTGGTCACACCCGCGGTTGCGGTCGATATCGCTTCGCTCATTTGGCCAGGCCCTCCCCCAGAACACCGGTCGGCTTGAAGATCAGAACGAGCACCAACACCGAGAAGGCGATCGGGTTCTTCCACTCGGCGCCGATACACAGGGTAGACAGGTTCTCGATCAAACCCAACAGCAGCCCCCCAAGGGCGGCTCCCCTGATGTTGCCGATGCCGCCCAGGACGGCGGCGGTGAAGGCCTTGAGGCCCGGGATGAACCCGAGGTTCCACGCCACCTTCTCGAAGACCAGTGCGTACATGAAGCCCGCCATCCCGCCGAAGACGCCGCCGATGAAGAAGGTGGCCATGATCACGCGGTCCACGTTCACGCCCATCATCCGGGCGGCATCGAGATCCTCGGAGACGCCTCGGATGCTTCGGCCCGTGCGGGTCGTCCGCACGAAGCGGTCCAGGAAGATGAACATCGCGATGGCGCCGAAGAACAACAGCAGCCGCTGACCGTTGAGGTCGGCTCCCAGCACCGTCACCAGCGGCTGCCGCGACATGAAGCCACCGAAGTTGTGCTCCGAGGTTCCCAGCAAGAAGTTCTGCTGGAACAGGTACGTGATGAAGAACGATGCTCCCACGGCCGAGATCAAGAAGGACAGGCGCGCCGCCCCCCGCGCCCGCAGCGGGCGATAGGCGAGGCGTTCAAGGGCGACCGCGGCGCCCGCTGACGCCAAACCGCTGAAGGCCAACCCGAGCACCAGCAACGCCACCAGTCCGAGACCGGAGGCCGGGTCGTTCAGGTCGAACCAGACTCCGAAGAGATAGAAAGACGCTGCCGCCCCGATCATGAAGATGGCGTCGTGGGCGAAGTTGATGAGCTTCAGAACCCCGTACACCATCGTGTAGCCCAGAGCGATCAGGGCATAGACACTGCCCAGGATCACACCGGTGACCAGAAGGTCGCCGAACGCAGCCGTATTGCAATTCACCCGTCAGTTCCCCCGCCGTCGAGTAATCGGGCCAGAGTGTAGCGAATGATTCGGTTCCCGCAGATAAAGAGTGGGAGGGACCGCAACGGTCCCTCCCACTTCGTTACTGCGTTGTTGGCAGCTGTCTACTGACCGGCCAGCTCGCTGACGATCCCGAGCTGCTCGTAACCGCCGTCGGTGACCTCATAGGCGTAGACGACCTCGGTTGCAAGCTCGCCGTTCTCGTCGAACTCGAACTCCTTCGAGAGTCCCTGGAAGGTGTTCTCCGAGAGCCAGGTCGCGATGCCGGTACGGATCTCTTCGATCGGGGTGTCGGCCCCGGCCCCGATGCCCTCGAGGGCAGCGGCAACCAGCTGGATTCCGTCGTAGCCCTCGATCGAGTACGTGCTTACGGGCTCGCCGATCGAGGCCTCGTAGTCCTCCGCGAACTGGTTCGCCTCGGGGTTGGTCGACGCGGCGGGGTCGTCACAGGGGCAGATCACGATGGCGCCCTCGGCCGCCGGCTCCTTGGGAAGCTCCGTTCCCTTCGATCCGTCGCCCGAGATATAGACCGCGTCGAAGCCTGCGTCTGAGCCCTGCTTGATCACCTGACGGAACTCCGGCTCGTAGCCGCCGAAGAAGAGAGCCTCGGCCCCTGTGGCCTTGGCCTCGGAGATCTGAGCGGAGAAGTCGTCTTCTTCGGGGTTGATCGCGATGAATCCCTTCGAGGCATCCCCGACCTTGTCGCGCACCGCCTCGGCGAGGAACTTCCCGTACTCCGAGTTGTCGTGAAGGATGACGACCGAGGTGAACTGCGCGACGTCGCTGAGGTAAGCCGCGGTGTTCGACGACGATGCATCGTCTGTGGCCAGGAGCCGGAAGAACGGCCATCCGTTCTTGCTGAGGTCCGGGTTCGTGGCGGACGGCGTGATGATGGGGATGTTCGCCTCTGCGAACGTGTCACCCGAGGCCGCGGTCTCACCCGAGAAGTACGGGCCGACGAGCGCGACCAGGTTCTCGGTCTGTGCGAGCTCCTGGGCCAGCGGCGGAGCCTGGTCCTCGGAACCCTGGGTGTCTTCCTCGAGAAGCTCCAGCTCACAGGCCAGCTCGCCCTCGTTGGCGACTTCCACTCCGTACCTGATGCCGTTCACGATCGGCTCACCGATGGTGGCGAGGTCACCCGACAGGGCGCCCATGGTTCCGATCGCCCACGTGCACTCTTCGCCACCGGCCACGTCGCCTCCGCCTCCGCCGCCGCCGTCGTCACCACAGGCTGCGCCGACCAGCGCGGTCACCATCAACCCGGCAACGAACATCAAAGCCCTGCTTCGCTTCATCCACTCCCCCTTGCTCATACGAACGGGCACGCGGCCCACGACCTAACGCTTGCTGCCCCATCCCGGCGGCAGAGCGGCGTAAGTGTACCGACGGCGGCAAG
>JAUJPD010000003.1:43527-45361 GCA_030447315.1 Actinomycetota bacterium
CTGCTCTCCTAGATCGGCGCTTTCCTTCTTGAGCGCCACGACCTGCGAATGGCGAGCCAGAGCGACCTCTATAGCGGGCATGAGGTCTGACTTGTTGAAAGGCTTCACCAGGTAGCCCATGGCTCCGGCCTCGGCGGCCCGCTGAACCAGGTCCCGCTGCGAGAAAGCCGTGAGGATCAACACGGCCGCATCACCCGGCTCCGCCAATCGCTCGGCGGCGCTCAAGCCGTCCATCCCCGGCATCTTGATGTCCATGATGACGAGGTCTGGATGCGCTTGCTCGGCAAGGCGCAGGACCGCCTCGCCGTCGGCCGCCTCGCCGACGACGTCGAAGCCTTCTTCCTCCAGCATCTCTTTGAGGTCCAGACGGATGATCGCCTCGTCTTCGGCGATGAGCACCCTGGTGGGTTGCGGAGAAGACCTGGTCGGCTCTGAAGAAGACCCGGTCGGCTGTGACGAAGACATATCTAGACCGGCGGGGTCGCCAACATGCGATCCAGCAGGCGGTCCTGTTCCCGTTGCAGCTCCACGAGCTCCTGAGTCACCCGCGCTCGTTCGGCTACGAGCCGGTCGTGGTCTTCACGCGCGACCCGGAACTCGCGATCGGCGAGAGGGGTCTCGGCCACCAACATCCGCGTCTTGGCCTCCTCTAAGACGTCCATCTGGAAGAGCAACTGCTCCTCGACGATGCGCAGGTCTTCGCGGGCGCGAGCGACGCGGTCGCCGAGCTCGGAGAGGCTCTTTCGGATGTCCATGGGGCCGCAGAGTATAGAGGCGTCCACGATCCGATGATCGGTGCCGGGAGCGGGATTTGAACCCGCACGCCCTTGCGGACAATGGATTTTGAATCCATCGCGTCTGCCCTTCCGCCACCCCGGCGCAGGCCGCATCCTACTTTCGCAAAGAGGCTCAAATCCATCCTGGCGATGCCGATAGATGACACAGTGACCGAAGTGCCACCTACCAGGAGGGCTCCTGTGCGACAGATCAGGATCCAACGGGGCCGCAGGCCCCGCTAGCTGCTAAGCGGCGCCGTCGAGCGCGTCGCGCACGCCCCGCAGGAAAGCCACTGCGGCCGGCACCCCTTCCTCCATCAACGCGCTCACAACCGCAGAGCCGATCACGACTCCATCGGCTGTCTTGGTGGCCTCGACGGCGTGAGCCGGAGTGGACACCCCGATCCCGACCAGGACCGGCAGGTCGGTCGCCGCACGACACGCCGCCGTGACCGCCGCGGCTCTCTCCGATAGCGACGTCCGCACCCCCGTCACTCCCAGCGAGGAGACCGCGTACATGAACCCGGTGCAGGTGGCCGCGATCGCCTCGACCCGTTCGGGAGACGAGGTGGGAGCGACGAGCGGGATCCATGCGAGGCCCTCGCCGGCCGCAGCCGTGCGCAGCTCCTCCGACTCCTCCACCGGCAGATCGGGAACGATGAGGCCGGAGATTCCCGCGGCGCTCGCCCGGCGGCAGAACTCGGCATCGCCGAGACGATGGATCGGGTTGTAGTAGGTCATCACGATGCGAGGTGTCGCTCCCGGTGCGCTTCCCGACACCAGGTCGAGGGCCGCGTGAGGGCCGATGCCGTTGCGCAACGCTCGCTCGCCTGCCGAGGCGACGACGGGACCATCCATCAAGGGATCCGAGAACGGGAGACCCACCTCTATCGCGTCGGCTACGTCGTCCAGAGCACCGAGCGCCTGGTGGAACCCGGCCGCGTCGGGGATGCCGCCCATCAGGTAGGGAACCAGCAACAGCCGCCCCTCGTCTCTGCGGCCGCGCAGATGCTCCAGCAGCTCCGTCACGAGTCACGGGCCTCCGCGATGGTGGCAAC
>JAUJPD010000003.1:45461-48096 GCA_030447315.1 Actinomycetota bacterium
ACGGAATGGGCCTCGGTGATCAAGCCTTGCTCGTCTTGCAGCAGGAGGCTGCGCGACCCGTGCAGGACGCCGGGGAGGCCGCGGGTCAACGAAGCGCCGTGGCGGCCGTCCAGCCCTTCACCGGCGGCCTCGACCCCCACCAGCACCACGTCGGTCTCATAGAAAGCGCGGAACAGGCCGATGGCGTTGGATCCGCCTCCCACGCAGGCGACCGCGTGCGACGGCAACGCCCCCGTGAGAGCGGTGACCTGCTCGCGCGCCTCCTCGCCGATCACGGATTGCAACGAAGCCACGAGCTCGGGATAGGGATGGGGACCAACGACCGAACCGATGACATAGTGGGTGTCTTCCACGTTCGTTACCCAGTCGCGCAACGCCTCGTTGATCGCGTCTTTGAGCGTGGCGGAGCCGCCCTCGACCGGGACCACCTCGGCCCCCAGCATCTCCATCCTCACGACGTTGAGGTTCTGCCGGCGGACGTCGGTGGCTCCCATGTAGACCACACAGGGGAGCCCGAAGTACGCGGCCGCGGTCGCCGTCGCAACCCCGTGCTGCCCCGCGCCGGTCTCCGCGATGATCCGCTGTTTGCCCATCCGGCGAGCCAACAGCACCTGGCCCAACGTGTTGTTGATCTTGTGGGCCCCGGTGTGAGCCAGGTCCTCGCGCTTGAGCAGAACGCGCGCGCCGGCCAGCTCGGAGAACCGCTCTGCTTCGTACAGCGGGGTGGGCCGTCCGACGACGGTGCGAAGCAAGCCGGTCAGCTCCGACTCGAAGCCCGCATCGGCGCGCGCCGCAGCCCACTCGGCCTCCAGCTCTTCCAGCGCCGCCATCAGCGCTTCGGGTACGTAGCGCCCGCCGAACTCGCCGAAGCGACCGAGGCGATCCGCGACCGGTGCGGCCCTCATCGTCCGAGCAGCTCGCGTAGCTTCGCGCCGGGATCGGGCGCGGTGACGAGGCTCTGGCCCACCAGCACCGCGTCGGCGCCGGCGTCGGCGAGCACTTCGACCTCGGCCCGCGTCGACACACCCGAGGCCGCGACCAACAGCACGCCCGGCGGGATAGAGGGGGCCAGCGAGGCCGTGCGCCGGGCATCGACCTCGAAGGTCTCCAGATCACGGTGGTTCACGGCGATCACGCTAGCTCCGGCCCCCAGCGCGCGCTGAAGCTCGTCTTCATGGAACACCTCTACCAGTGGCTCCATCCCGAGAGCGCGGGTCGCCGTCACCAGGGCCTCGAGCCGGTCGTGAAGGATCCGCACTATGAGCAGGACCGCATCCGCCCCCGCCGCGCGCGCCTCGAGGAGCTGGAGGGGATCGATGATGAAGTCCTTGCGGAGCAAGGGGACGGGGGCCTCGCGGGCGGCCTCTAGATCCTCGAGCGACCCCTTGAAGAGCTCCGGCTCCGTCAGGACCGAGATGGCGGCGGCGCCTCCGGCGGCGTAAGCCCGCGCCAGCCGGCCGGCATCCAGATCGAGGTCGAGCGGCCCCTGGCTGGGGGTCGCCCGCTTGATCTCGGCGATCAGCGAGACGTCGTCTCCACTCAGAGCCGCGACCAGGTCCCGAGGAGGAGCGACCGAAGCGATCCTCTGCTCGAGGGCGTCTTCGGTCAGCTTCTCTTTAGCCTCTGCCACCCGGGCACGGGTCGAGGAGACGAGCTCGTCCAGGAACGACATCGAGCGACCCTAACGAGACCCGAGATATGCGAGCACGACGCGTCCGATCTCTTCGATGCCGCCTGCGGCGATCGCGTGCGGGACCCCGGCCGAGGAAAAGACCTGACTGGCGCGCAGATAGGCCGGGATCAGCGGTTCCGACAGCGGCCGCGCGTCGGGAAGATCCATCTCGAGAGCGACCCGGTTGAGGTCGTCGCCCGCCGGGCCGGGGGCCTTGAAGCCGCCACCCGGAACCTCGAGCAGCCCGATCACCGGCGGCTTGGGGTCCAGGTCGGCTAGTTCGCTCGCCAGCTGGCGGCTCCCCAGGTTGCCGCCGCCCTGGGTGGTCACCTCGGCCCCCAGCGCCACGAACTGGACGTTGTGATCCGGCTCCACGACGCGCGCCGCCCTGGCGATCTCGAGGAACAGCCCGATATCGACCCCGTACGGCGGGGTGCTCCCGGTGGTGTCGTAGAGGACCGTCACCACGGCGTCGATCGGACCGCCCCCAGGGGGCAGCGCCACGACGTTGGTGGAGCGAACGAGATCCTTGAACGGCACCGACGTCAACATCACCTCGTAACCGGCTTGCTGCAGATGACCGGTGATGTAGCTGGCCGCGGCGAACTCCTCCTGCGAGCCGGCGGGCCGCTCGGGCAGCTCGTCGTCGAACTGGCGCGCGTGCTCCTGCACGGTCGCGAGCTCGACCTCGTCCGGACCCGTGGCGGCGGGCGACTCGGCCGGAGGATCCACGTCGCCCGTGCAACCGCCGAGGGACAAGATGACGGCAACCAGCGCGATGGCGATCCGTGACATGCGCCTAGTATCGGCGGCCATGGCGAACAACGACGTCCCGGTCTCCTGGATCACCCTCGAGAGCGGCACCGCGATCTTGGGCTCCGACGGGGAGAAGGTGGGTTCCGTAGGTGAGGTGGTGGGCGACCGCCAGAAGGACATCTTCTCCGGGATCACGATCGACGGCGG
>JAUJPD010000003.1:48196-72326 GCA_030447315.1 Actinomycetota bacterium
GCCTCGGCCTTGCGCCGGGTCTCGTCGGCTTCCGCTGCGGGATCCGAATCGGCGACCACACCGGCTCCGGCCTGCACGTAGGCACGCCCGCGGGTGGCCACGATGGTGCGGATCGTGATGCAGGTATCGAGGTTGCCGGATAGATCGAAGTAGCCCACGACGCCTGCGTACGGCCCGCGGCGCGTGCGCTCCAGTGAGTCGATGATCTCCATCGCGCGTATCTTGGGCGCGCCCGACACCGTGCCTGCGGGAAAGCACGCCGTCAACGCGTCGAAGGCCGTTGCGCCCTCGGCCAGACGTCCCACCACGCTCGACACGATGTGCATCACGTGCGAATACCTCTCGACGACCATGAGCTCGTCGACCTCGACGCTTCCGTAGGCGGCCACGCGGCCCACGTCGTTGCGGGCGAGGTCCACCAGCATCACGTGCTCGGCGCGCTCTTTCTCGTCGGCCAGGAGATCTCGCTCCAAAGCGGCGTCTTCGGCCTCCGTCTTGCCGCGGCCTCTCGTGCCGGCGATGGGACGCGTGACCATCCGGTCCCCTTGCACCCGAACCAGAGGCTCGGGCGACGAACCCGCTATCTCGACGGAGGCGCCGCCCGCAGCCGCCCCGAAGCGCAGGAAGTACATGTAAGGGCTGGGGTTGAGCGTCCTCAGCGCCCGGTACGCACCGAAGGCCGGACCGTTCAGATCCGCCTCGAATCGTCTCGAGGGAACCACCTGGAAGATGTCGCCCGCCACTATGTGCTCTTTGGCTTCTTGCACCCAGCGGCTGTAGCCCTCGTCGTCCACCGGCGAGGTGCCGGCCGCTTGGGAAGAGACATCCACATCGAAGCCCGGAGCACCTATGGGGGCCGCCAGCAGCGCGGCCATCTCGTCGCAACGCGCGGTGGCCTCGCGATAGTCGGCATCGATGTCTCCTCGGGCACCGGGTGACCAGACGTTGGTGACGATGAAGGCCTTCTGCGCGAGGTGATCGAAGACAACGATCGTGCGCGTCAACATCAACGCCAGGTCCGGAAGACCCAGGTCGTCGGGCGGAGCATCCGGCAGGCGTTCCAACTCCCTCACGCAGTCGTAACCGATGTAGCCCACAGCGCCCCCATGGAAGGGCGGCAGGCCGTCGAGCCGCGGCGCTCTCATCACCTCCAGCAACCGGCGGACGTAGGCGAGTGGCGCCTCCGTCTCGCCCGGGACCACGGGGGTCTCGCCCTCTACCGAGATGCGCCCGTCTTTCGCGGTGACTATCCCGAAAGAATCTCCGCCGACGAACGAGTAGCGAGCCCAGCGCTCGCCTCCTTCCACGCTTTCGAGAAGGAAGGCATCGCGGCGAGGCTCCAGCCGCAGGAACGCGCCGACCGGCGTCTGGGTATCGGCCAAGATCTGACGCCACACGGGAACCACGGGATATTCGCGAGCGAGCGCGCGGAATCCCTCCGGGTCGGGATGGTGGCGTGCCTCGGGGCCCACCGTCAGCCGGTGGAAGCTCGCAGTGTCCTGTAGAAGCAAGAGCCCTCGCCGGTGTGACAGGCCGGACCCGCCGCATCCACCAGCATCAACACCGCATCCTGGTCGCAGTCGTAGCGCACCTCTCTGACGGACTGCGTGTTGCCCGAGGTGGCCCCCTTGTTCCAATACTCCTGGCGGGAGCGGCTCCAGAACCAGGTCGTGCCAGTGTCCAGCGTCCGGCGAACGGCCTCGGCGTCGACCCACGCCAGCATCAAGACCTCCTTCGTGGTCGCGTCCTGCACGACGGCGGGAAGAAGACCGCGGTCGTCGTAAGCCAGGGCGTCCGCGTCCACCGGCATCGTTACGGCGAGAGCTCGTAGGAGAGCGGATCGGTGAAGTGCTCGACGCCGTCGTCGGTCACCAGAACGGTGTCCTCCAAGCGGACCCCGCCGACTCCCTGGAAGTAGAGGCCGGGCTCGACCGCCACCACGTCACCGACCTGGAACTCGTCGGCGCGCCGCCCCATCCAGGGCCGCTCGTGCACCTCGAGCCCGACGCCGTGACCGAGCGCGTGCATGAACCCGCTCCGGGGGGCCCCGGGGCCCTCGTGGTTCAGCTGCGTGGGATAACCCTTGGAATCGAAATACCGGGCCGTATCGGCGAACGCTGCCTTCGTTCCCGGCCTGATCGACGAGAACGCGATCTCCAGCGCCGCCTTGCAATCGGCGTGCAGCTTGAGGAGCTCACGAGATGGATCGCCCGCGACGAAAGTGCGGGTCATGTCCGCATAGACGCCGGTCCGGCGGTCGCGCGGGAAGCAATCGATGATGCAGGAGGTGTCGGGGAGTATCGGGCCCGTCCCCAGATCGTGTCCCCGCAGACATGCATCGCCGGCATGAACGAGGATGTCCTGACTCTCTGCCCCCGCGTTCAGCAACTCGGCCTCCATGGCGAGCCGGATCAACTCCGCGGTGAGGATCTCGCCCTCGAAACGCAATCGGCCGTCGTTGGTGGGCTCCGCGTCGCGCAACAGACGAGCCGCGGTCAACATGGCGGTGTCCGCCGCCCGTTGAGCGCGCTCGATGCCTTCGAGCTCCCACGGGGTCTTCCGGCGGCGCCGCTGCATCCACCCATCGGAATCGACCTGGACGGCTACGCCGTGCTCGCGTAGGTAATCGGCCACCAGGAGCTGGAACGAGGGCGGCACGCAGGCCTCGGTCACGCCGAGCTTGCCCAACACGCGGACGAGCAGCTCTGCCTCCAAGAGGTGTTGCGGGAAGGAGTGGTCGGAGATCAACTCGTTGAACCCGAAATCGTTGCAGTCCCAGAACTCGTCTACGACGTCCTCGCGTGCCTCGAAGATGGTTTCTTCGAAGGGGCCCCCGACCACGATGCGGCGGCCGTCATGCTCGATGAAGGTGATCGGGTCCAGGATCGCCTCGCCTATCTCGTGGCGAAGCTCGCGGCTCGAAAGAGCGTCGTCGTGAAGGAGGTAGGTAGTCATCGGCGGGGCATCCTAACGGGGAGGCCGCGCCGGACGAGAGCTTGTTTCGCGTCGAGGATCGAGAACTCGCCGAAGTGGAAGACGGACGCGGCCAGAGCAGCCTCTGCACCGCCTCGCGTGGGATCGACGGCGTCGGCGAGATCGTCGGGCCTTCCCGCTCCTCCCGACGCGATCACCGGAACGGGGACCGAGTCGCTCACCGCGCGGGTCAGATCCAGGTCATAGCCGCCGGTGGTGCCGTCGCGATCCATCGAGGTAAGGAGGATCTCGCCGGCTCCCATCTCGCACGCCATGCGCGCCCACCGCAGCGCGTCGAGGCCGGTGGGCATCCGGCCCCCTTGCACGAAGACCTCCCAGGACATGTCTCCGCAGGAGATCTCCCGGCGCCGGGCGTCTATCGCCACGACGATGGCCTGGCTCCCGAACTCGTCCGCGGCCGCGCGCACCAAGCCCGGGTCCTTCACGGCGGCGCTGTTGATCGCCACCTTGTCCGCGCCCGCGTTCAGCAGACGTTTGATGTCGGCAACCGATCTCACGCCGCCTCCCACGGTCAGCGGGATGAACACGCTCTCCGCGGTGCGGGCGGCGACGTCGAGGATCACGTCTCTGCCCTCGTGCGACGCGGTGATGTCCAGGAAGACGACCTCGTCGGCCCCCTCGGCGTCGTAGCGAGAGGCCAGCTCGACGGGGTCTCCCGCGTCGCGGATGTCGACGAAGCGCACGCCTTTGACGACGCGGCCCTTGTCCACGTCCAAACACGGCACGATCCGCTTGGCAAGGGTCATCGTGGTCTCGGTTCCGGGATCCGGCGCTCGAGCGCCCCGATGTCCGCTGCGTTCATCTGCCGGCGACCTGTTAGGGCTCGACCAGCGGTGGCTCCTGGGCGCGACCCGACGACACCTCGTCGGCGGCCAGGTTCGCCTCGCTCACGGAGAACTTGTGCTCGTAGAAGGCGCGCCCCACGATGGCGCCCGCGACCCCCTCACTCTCGAGGCGAGCCACCGCGCGTAGATCGTCCAGCGACGCTATGCCCCCGGACGCGATGACGGGTAGCTCGGTCACCTCGAGCAAACGGCGGAGTCCTTCGATATCGGGACCTTGCATGGTGCCGTCGCGCGATACGTCGGTGTAGATGAACGCAGATACCCCCGCCGCTTCGAACGCCGCCACCGCGTCGAGGACGGGGACCCCGGTGCCGACCGTCCAGCCGTGGGAGGCGAGCTCGCCACCCTTCGCGTCGAGCGAGACCGCGATGCGGGGGCCGAACTCCCGGCACACGGCCTTGACTCCCGCCTCGTCTTCGAGAGCGAAGGTGCCGAGCACGGCCCGGTTGGCTCCCGCGAAGAGGATCTCCTGGACGTCTTCGACGGTGCGGAGTCCCCCGCCCGCTTGCACGGGGCACGACGAGAGTCGAACGGCCTCCAAGACCAGGGCGCGGTTGGCCGACTGCCCGGTCTTGGCGCCGTCGAGATCGACGATGTGGAGCCACCGAGCCCCCGCGGACGAGAAGCCGATCGCCACTTTGACGGGATCGTCGGAATAAACGGTCTCCGAGCCGAAGCGCCCCTGCAGGAGCCGGACGCAGTGGCCGCCGGCGATGTCCACCGCGGGATAGACGGTGAAGTTCACGCGGCCTCGACCCACTCCCTCAACAGAGCGATCCCCGCGCCGGCGCTCTTCTCGGGATGGAATTGAACACCGAGGACGGAGCCCGAGCGAAGGGTCGCCGCGAAGCGGTCGCCGTGCTCGCACCAACCCGAGACGATGTCGGGATCACTGGGATGCGCGGCGAAAGAGTGGTCGAAGTAGAAGTGCTCGCCGTTCACCTCGTTCCACCCCATGTGAGGCACCCGCACCGTGGGCGGAAGCTTCTTCACGTCGCCGTCGAATATGCCCATGCCTTCGTAGCCTCCGCCCTCTTCGCTGGTTTGGAACAACACCTGCATGCCGAGACAGATCCCGAGATAGGGCCGGCCGTCGTCGATCCAGTCACGGATCGAATCCTCCAGGCCCCCTCGAAGGTTCGTCATGCAGCGCCCGAAGATGCCTTGTCCGGGAACACACAGGCCGTCGCAGCTCTCGATCAGCTCCGGGTCCGACGTCACGGAGACGGCGGCCCCCGCGGCCTCGAGAGCCTTGGCGACGCTGCGCAGGTTACCCATCCCGTGGTCCAGGACCGCAACCTTCACAGGGTGCCCTTGGTCGACGGGATCTGGCCGCCGGCGCGCGGGTCGATCGACACCGCATCGGAGACCGCGCGCGCCAGAGCCTTGAAGACGGCTTCGACACAATGATGAGGATCGCGTCCGTAGCGCAGCCGGACGTGCAGGGTCAACCCTGCGCTACGCGCCAGGGCCTGCATGAACTCCTGGGTGAGACCGACCTCGTACTGGCCGATCGTCTCGGCGGCGATATCGGCGTCGTAGACGAGCAGCGGGCGCCCCGAGATGTCCACCGCGACCTCTGCCAGCGCTTCTTCCATGGGGACGAGCCCCTGTCCGTAACGGCGGATGCCCGCCTTGTCGCCCAGCGCTCGAGCCAGGGCTTCGCCCAGAGCGATACCGGTGTCCTCGACGGTGTGATGCGCGTCGATGTGGAGATCGCCCCGAGCGCGGACCACCAGACCGAGGTGACCGTGGCGACCCAACTGGTCGAGCATGTGATCGAAGAACGGCACGCCGGTGTCGGCGTGGACATCGCCGCCGTCGAGGTCCACCTCGACCGAGATCACCGTCTCCTTCGTCTTTCGTTCGACGGCGCCGGTGCGCTCAGTCACATGCCACCTCTCTCATCGCGGCCAGGAACGCGTCGCTTTCCTCCCGACGGCCCGCGGTGACACGCAGACAGCGGGCGAGACGCGGATGTCCCGGATAGCTTCGGACCAGGACGCCGCGTTCAAGCAGGTCGCGCCAAACCAGCGGCGGGTCGTCCACCTCGAACAAGACGAAATTGGCACTCGATGGATAGGTCAAGATCCCCATCGCCTGAAGCGCCAGAGCGATCCGGTCCCGTTCCTCGGCGATGTCTCGAACCAGCTCGAGGGTCCGTGCCGCGTGCCGCAGCGCGGCTCGGCCGACCACCTGCGTGGGGGCGGACAGGTGGTACGGGAGGCGCACCCGGGCCAGCTCCGAGACGAGAGCGGGATGAGCGAGCATGTAGCCGATCCGCACCCCGGCAAGGCGCCACGCCTTCGAGAAGGTCTTAACCAGAACGAGGTTGTCGTGCTCGTCGAGGAGGCCGCGGACGCTTTCTTCGGGTCGCGCGAATTCGATGTAGGCCTCGTCGACCACCACCAGTCCGGGAGCCTCCGCCAACAGGGCGCGCACGGTCCCCAGGGGCTCGCACCCACCGGTGGGATTGTTGGGCGAGCACACCACGACGATCTCCGGTCGCTCACGTCGTATGGCGTCGACCGCGGCGTCCAGATCGATCGTGAAGTCTCCAGCGCGCGGCAGTCCCATCACCGTGGTCGAAGCGATCGTGGGGATCAAAGAGTGCAACGGGTACGTGGGTTCGAAGAGCATCACGCTGCGGCCCGGGCCCCCGAACCCGAGGAAAAGGTGCATGAAGACCTCGTTCGAGCCGTTGGCGATCCACAGGCCCTCGCGCGGCCACTCCAGGTGCTCCGACATGGCCTCGTAGAGATCGGTGGCGTCGCGGTCCGGGTACCTGTTGAAGGCGATGTCTTCTATCTCTCTCGCTACCTCACTCACGAGCTCGGGCGGAGGTGCATAGGGCGACTCGTTGGTGTTCATCCGGTAGCGAGCGGGCTGCTGCGGCGAGACGTAGGCCTCGACCGAGGTCAGGTCGTCGCGCACGGTTAGACGGGGCCCGGTCATGGAAGGTGGGGCCCCATCTCGTCCAGGCGCGCGTGCACCGATCGGGCGTGGCCGGGTAAACCCTCGGCGCGCGCCAGCGCATCGATGTGCGGGGCGAGGCGGGCGAGCGCGTCTCTCTCGAAGCTGGAGACGTAGATCCGTTTGACGAAGTCGGCCACACCGAGGCCGGACGACCACCGCGCCGCGCCGCCCGTCGGAAGCACGTGGTTGGTCCCCCCAACGTAGTCGCCGGTCGCGACGGGAGAGTAGGGGCCGACGAAGACGGACCCCGCAGAACGAACCTTGTCTAGCGTGGCGTGGTCGCCGTCGAAATCGAGTTGGAGATGCTCCGGCGCGAAGGCGTTGGCCGTGTCGAGGGCGTGGTCGAGGTCACGCACCAACACCGCGCGGCCCCCCTCGATAAGAGCGTTCTCGACGTCGTCGGCGCGTTCATGACGCGCTACCACCAGCTCGAGAATCTCCATCACCCGATCAGCCAGCTCGGGCACCCATGTCACCAAGGCGTGGCACCCGTGCGGCCCGTGCTCGGCCTGTGCCACCAGATCGGCTGCGATCGCGCCGGGGTCGGCCTCCTCGTCCGCGACGATCAAGATCTCGGTCGGGCCGGCCTCGGTATCGATGCCCGTCCATCCCCGCACGGCACGTTTCGCGAGGGTCACGAAGACGTTGCCGGGGCCCACGATCTTGTCGGCCGGCCGCACCGTCTCGGTCCCATAAGCGAGGGCCGCGATGGCTTGCGCACCGCCGATCCGATAGACCTCGGTCACGCCAGCTATCGAACAAGCGGCAAGCACGGCCTCGGCGATCTCCCCGCTGGGGCCGGGGGGCGACGCGACGGCGACCCCTTCGACCCCGGCTACCGCCGCTGGGATCGCAGCCATGATTACGCTTGACGGATACGACGCCCGGCCACCCGGGACGTAAACGCCTGCTCGGCGCAGAGGCCGGATCAGCTCCCCGATCTGCTCGTCGTCTCGTTGATCGATCCATCCTCGAGACACCTGCCGTTCGCAGGTGCTTCTTAGACGCACCGCCATGACCTGGAGGGCCTCGATGAGCTCGGGTCGAACGAGGTTCCGCGCCTGGGCGATGGTGTCCTCGTCCACCCGGATCCGGCCCGGATCCAGACGCACGTCGTCGAACCTCTGCGTGTACTCGACCAACGCCGCGTCACCACGTGCGCGAACCCCAGCCACGATCGCCTCAACCACGGCCGCCGGGTCCTCGCTCCCCGTCACCGGGCGCGGGCGCGGGATGTGCACAGGGGCCAGGTGATCGCGGCCGTCGATGAGCTCGAGCATCGGACGAGATTACGGGCGCCGCAGCCCTTAGCCGCCGAGGTGCCTGGCCAGGCCATCGGATCACCCTCTGGCTCCATGGTGTGTTCGTGGGGTTACGCAGCGTCAGGGATGGGTAGGTCATCCAGGTTCAGACCGCTAGAGGGGGGTTACATATGGATCTGGTTCGTACGAATCGTTCGGCCGTGCTCTTCGCGGCTGTGTTCTTGGCAGCTTTCGTGTTCCCGTTCGGCGGGGCGGCTCTGGCCAACCACCCGGCGAACTCGTGTCTGGATGTAGAGCCCGAGACCGCAGAGGGCAAGGTCGGGGACACCTACACGCTCACCGCCACGCTGCGGACGTTGGTGAACGGCGAGTGCACCGGCGCCGAGCTCGAGCCCACCACTCCGGTCACCGTGAACTTCGAGATCACGGGACCCAACGACACCGACAACGGCAACACCCCCAACACCGCTGACCTGACCTGCAACATCAACGCCAAGAAAACGAACTGCACGGTGCGATACGACGCCGCGCAAGCCGGAACCGACACGATCGTCGCCTACCTGGACCACGACCAAGACGGCACCTTCGACGACGGCGAGCCGACCGACACCGTTACGCGGACCACCACTCAGCAGGGTCCCCCACCGCCTCCCGCAGGCCCGACCTGTGCCGGCTTCGAGACGGACCAGCGCAATCAGATAGTGGGAACCGACAACGCCGAAGTGATCGAAGGAACCGATGGCGACGACATCATCTGCGCTCTTGGAGGCGATGACGTCGTGAACGGCCTCGGCGGCAACGACCTAATCCTCGGTGGCGACGGCAACGACGTCCTCAAGGGTGGCGACGGAAACGACAAGATCAAGGGCGGCGCCGGTAGTGATGCCCTCTACGGCGAGGCCGGTGACGACATCCTGCGCGGTGGAGCGGGCAGCGACTTCCTGAGCGGCGGGCCCGGAAAGGATCGTCTCTTCGGCGGGGCCGGTGCGGACTTCCTCCACGGAGGGCCCCAGGGTGACCTATGTCGCGGTGGCGCAGGACGAGACGCACAGAGAAGCTGCTAGCGCGCTACAACTTCCCTTAGAACTTGCGGCGCCGGCTCAGGAGTCGGCGCCGCAGCTCTTGCAGATGACTGACCCGAGCATCATCTTCAGGCGGGTGCTGTTGCAATGGGGGCAGCGATCCAGCTCCTCCACCCACTCCGGATGCTCTTGCTGACAGACCGGACACACCAGCACCTGGTTGCGCTTCACGACTGCAACCGCCCACGGAGAGGAGCCTTTCCCCGGATCCGTTTGCACGCGCTCGCATCGATAACAAGGCATCAGGCGAGCGCACCTTTCAGCGCCGAGCGCGCCGCATGCATCCCGCACATGCCATGAACGCCGCCGCCCGGTGGAGTTGACGCGGAGCAGATAAAGAGGCGCTCGTTGGGCGTGGAGTACGGGTCGAACCTGGGCACGGGGCGCAGAAAGGTCTGGCGGATGTCCTGGACCCCGCCGGTGATATCGCCGCCCAGATAGTTGGCGTTGTAGTCGTGCATCTGCGCAGGAGAGAACGTGTGACGAGCCAGGACCCGGTCGCGGAACCCCGGCGCGAACCGTTCGATCTGTGCCTCGATCCGGTCGGTCATGTCGACGGTAGAGCCATGCGGAACGTGGCAGTAAGCCCACAGCGTCTGCTGCTCGCCGGGAGCGCGCGAGGGATCACACGAGCTTTGCTGCGCTACCAACACGAAGGGCTTCTCCGAGATGCGGCCCTCCCACGAGTCGAGCTCCGAGCTGACCATCTCTTCGAGCGTCCCGCCAACGTGAACAGTGCCTGCGCCGCTGCACTCGTGAGCGCTCCACGGAACCGGACCGTCCAACGCCCAGTCGATCTTGAAGACGCCCGGTCCGTGTCGGAAGCGGAGAAGCCTCTTCGTGAACCTGGATGGAAGCTCATCACCTGCGATCTGGGCCAGTTGTCGAGGCGAGACATCGAACAACACCGCGCGTGCTTGCGGTAGCTCGCGGGGAGAGGTGACCAAGGTTTCCGTGCGTACCTCGCCGCCCAACTCGCGGAGATAGGCGACCAAAGCATGGGTGAGCTTCTGTGAGCCGCCCTCGATCACCGGCCACCCCACCGCATGAGCGAGCAATCCCAAGAGCAGTCCGACACCGGCCGTGAGGGCATGATCGAGCGGCAGCATGCTGTGCGCGGCGGCTCCGCCGATGAGTGCTTTAGGAGCGTCGGATCCGAAACGCGCATCGAGAAGGCCGGCGGCCGAGCGGATGCCGAGCAGGCCGAACCGGGCCAGGGCGAGAGGGTGGCGAGGCGCCCGCAGGGGGCCGAGCACATCGGGGACCAGAGCCTCTGCCGAGTCCACTAGCGGCCCCATCAACCTCTTGTACGCGGCACCGTCGGCACCGAAGCCCGCCGCGGTCTCCTCGACGCTCCGGCGCAGGATCGCCGCTCGGCCCCCATCGAGAGGTTGAGCCAGAGGTATCTCCGGATGGAGGACCCGGGCCCCGAGTCTCTCGAGCGGCACGGAGCTCAAGAAGGGAGATGCAACGGCAAGCGGATGGATGGCCGAGCACACGTCATGAACGAAGCCAGGCAGGGTCAACTTCGCGGAGCGACAGCCTCCCCCCGGCGTCGCGGCCCCCTCCAGCACCACGACGGACCTTCCGGCCCGAGCGATCTCGATGGCCGCAGCGAGGCCGTTGGGGCCGGCCCCCACAACAACGGCATCGAACCTCTCCTCTGACCCGTTCAATCGAGGGCCGCCGCCGGTCTCTCCCGCAACGACGGAAGCACAAGCACGCTCATGGACTGAACATATGGCCTAGCCCTCACCGGGTTGCGACCCAACGAAAGCCGTAAAGGAGGTGGAGCGCGGGTAGAGCGGCGTCAGACGAGCGACGAGGGCCCGAGCAGCTCCTTCAGCTCCGCGTGGAGACCGTTGGAAGTGTCGACGGAGAACTCGCTGCCGAGGCGGAGCACGGTTGTCTTCTTGCTCTTGGCGAGATGCAAGAACACCTGCGTGGTGCCAGGGTGATTGGCAAGAACGTCTTTCAAGGAGTCGACGACCTTCGCCGTGCACGCCTCAACCGACATGTTGATCACCAGTGGTCGGTCCTCGCCGAGGTCGGGTTCGTGGAACTCCATCGCCATCATCTTCATCGAGTCGTCACGGGCGTCTTGGTCGACCCGGCCCTTGACCAACAGGATCGCGTCGGGCCTAAGCAGGGGGCCGAACTGCTCGTGGGCGCGGGGGAACACGATGACCTCGACGCCGGCCCCGGCCACGTCTTCGACCTGGAGGAGAACCATCACCTCCCCCCGTCTGGTGATCTTCTTCTGTATCCCGGCGACGATGCCGCCGATCGTCACCACCTCGCCCGGGCGACGGTCGCACAGGTTGGCGATCGGAACATCGGTCATTCGTGCCAGAAGCCCCTCCACCCCGAGAAGAGGATGGTCCGAGACGTATCGACCCAGGACCTCTTTCTCTTGCGCCAACAACAGCTCTTTCGGATGCTCGTCGAGCGGGATGGGCTGATCGTTCTGGGTCCCGTCCTCGTCGGCTGCGTCGAAGAGGCCGAACTGGCCGTGCTCGCGTCTCTTGCGCTGCTCGGTGATCTCGGCGCAGATCTGCTCGAAGCGGTCCAGCAAGCCCTTGCGGGTGTGGCCGACGGACTCGAAGGCCCCGGCCTTGATCAGCGATTCGATCGTCTTCCTGTTGAGGCAGGTGTAGTCGACCCGGCGGGTGAAGTCGTGGAAGGACAGGAAGGGTCCCTCCTTGTGGCGAGCTTCGACGATCTTCTGGACCACGCCTTCTCCGACGCCGCGCACGGCGGAGAGGCCGAAACGCACGGAGTCGCCGGTGGGAGTGAAGTCCATGTCGGAAGAGTTCACATCCGGGATGAGGATGGGGATGTTCATCTTGCGCGCCATGCTGAGGTACTTGGGCTTGTCATCCTTGCGGTCCTTGACCGAGGTGAGCAACGCGGCCATGTACTCGACCGGATAGTGCGCCTTCAGCCAGCCGGTTTGGTACGCGATGTAGGCATAGCAAGCGGCGTGGGCGCGGTTGAACGAGTAGTCGGCGAAGCGTTCGATGAGACCCCAGAGGTGGTCGGCCCCCTCTTTGCTGACGCCCCCTGCGCTGCATCCGTCGATGAACCGTGGTTTCTCCGCCGCCATGATGTCGCGCTTCTTCTTACCGATCGCCTTGCGAACGAGGTCGGCTTGCCCCGGCGTGTAACCGGCGAGCTTCTGCAGCGTTAGGACGATCTGCTCCTGATAGACGAGGACGCCGTAGGTCTCTTTCGTTATGCCCTCGAGCTCGGGGTGCAGGTAGGTGATCTTGCTGGGATCGTGCATGCGGTCGATGTACGAGGGGATCTGTTCCATCGGGCCGGGGCGGTAGAGGGCCACCATCGCCATGATGTGCTCGAAACGGTCCGGCTTGAGCTGAGCGAGGTAGCGGCGCATGCCGTCGGATTCGAGCTGGAACACGCCGTCGGTGTCTCCCCGCTGCAGCATCTCGTAGACCTTGGGGTCGGCGAAGTCGAGGTTGTCCACGTCGACGGCGATCCCCCGGTTCGCCTGGATGTACTCGCGCGCCAGCTCGATCACAGTGAGGTTCCGCAAGCCGAGGAAGTCCATCTTCAGCAGACCCAGCTCCTCGACGCCGTTCATGTCGAACTGGGTAACCACCTCGTCGTGATCCCCGCGCTTGAGCGGAACGTGCTCGACCAGCGGATCGCGGCCGATCACGACACCGGCGGCATGGATCCCGGCGGATCGTTTCAGGTTCTCGACCTTGAGCGCAGTGTCGATGATCTCTTTCGCCGCGCCTCCGGCTGCGTACGCCTCCTTGAGCTCGGGGGAGCTATCGAGAGCCTTCGCCAGCCCCTCGTCGCGGCCCATGATCAGAGCGGGGTACATGCGTGTGAGCTTGTCGCCCTCTTGGTAAGGAAAGCCGAGAACGCGCGCGGCGTCCTTGATCGCCTGCTTGCCCTTGATGGTGCCGTAGGTGACGATCTGCGCCACGTGGTCCTTGCCGTACTTGTCGCAGACGTAGCGGATGACGTCGCCGCGCCTCCGGTCGTCGAAGTCGATGTCGATGTCGGGCATGGCGATCCGCTCGGGATTCAGGAAGCGCTCGAACATCAGGTCGTAACGCAGAGGATCGAGCTCGGTTATCCCCAAGGCGTACGACACGATCGAGCCGGCCGCGCTGCCACGTCCCGGGCCGACCCTGATGCCCTGGCCTTTCGACCAGTTGACGAAGTCCTGCACCACCAGGAAGTAACCGGCGAAACCCATCTGCTCGATGACCTTCAACTCGTATTCGGCCCGCGCTCGCTGCTCGGGAAGGTCGGCGCCGTATCGCTTCTTCAGCCCCTCGAACACCATCTCTCGCAGGTAGTCCTCGAGGGTCCGGCCGGCCGGGACCTCGTAACGAGGAAGCAGCAACTGCCCCATCGAGATCTCGACGTTGCACCGCTCGGCCACCGCGAGCGTGTTCTCGCACGCGCCCGGCCAGCGCGCGAACGTCCTGGCCATCTCGTCCGGGGTCTTCAGGTAGAACTCGTCCGAATCGAACTTGAAGCGGCCGGGATCCGACATGACCGAGCCGGTGTTGATGCACAGGAGGACGTCGTGCCCGACCGAGTCCCCCTTGGCGGTGTAGTGACTGTCGTTGGTGGCGACCCAACCGATCCCCATCTCTTTCCCGATCCTCACCAACTCGTCGTTCAAGGGGGCCTGGATCGCGATCCCGTGATCTTGCAGCTCGAGGTAGAAGCGGTCGCCGAAGACCTCGCGGTATTGCGCCGCCTTGCGCCGGGCTAGAGCAAGGTCTCCCGCGACGATGGCCTTTGGGATCTCCGCGGACAGACACCCGGACAGACAGATCAAACCGTCGGAGTACTCGGCCAGCAGCTCGTGATCGCTGCGAGGCCAGTAGTGAAAGCCCTCCAGCCACGCCTTGGTCGAGATCTTCATCAGGTTTTTGTAGCCGTCGTTGTTCTGGGCGAGAAGCGTCAGGTGGAACGTTTGCGCGCCGTTCTCTTTCTGAGCCGGCTTCTCACGGCGGTCACCGCCGAAGAGGTAGCCCTCCATACCGAGGATCGGTTTGACCTTGTAGGCGCCGTCGACCCGGTTCTTCTGCGCGGTCCGGTAGAAGTCGAGGACCCCGTACATGACGCCGTGGTCGGTGATGGCACAGGCCGGCATCCCCGCCTGCTCCGCGGCTTCGAACATGTCTCCGATGCGACTGGCCCCGTCGAGCATCGAGTACTCGCTGTGGGCGTGGAGGTGAACGAAACTCACTCGGGAGCAGCTCCTTAGAGATCGAGAGGGAGGTGAATCACATACGTGTTCTTTAGGAGTACACCTCCCGGCCCGGCACTTGCAACTACCCCTCTCTGACCTGCCACGACGCGTACCGGAAGTGCCTCCAAGTTGTCGCCGCTCGCGCCGATCGGGTCTACGTTCGTGTCTGGGCGACGGTGACTTTGCCAGCATCTCTCGCCGCAGGTGGTGGTCACAAGGGGAACAACCTGTGGATAATCACCGAGCACCCCGGCCGCCTGCGAACGGCGCCACGGCGGGAGCGCCGGTGTCACCCTCAAGAAGGGGAGCGTTCAGATCTCCGGAGGATCGAGGCCGGCGCGGCCCAGCGCCAGCGCCAGATCCGACGGCAGCGGGTCGGTGATCTCGAGGCGCTCTCCCGTGACCGGGTGGCTCAGCTCCAGCCGGTAGGCGTGCAGGAAAGGGCGCTCGAGCCCGATCGAAGTGGAGCGGTCCGAGTAGCCCCCATAGACCCGGTCTCCCAGCACGGGCACGCCCAGGTGGGAGAGATGGACCCTGATCTGATGGGTGCGCCCGGTCCCGAGAGCGACGTCCAACAGGGTCCGGCGATCGGCGGTGGCCAGGACCGAGAAATGGGTCACCGAGGGTTTGCCTCCTGCGACCACCGCCATCTGGCGTCGCTTGGTGGGATGCCTCCCCACCGGCGCCTCGATCGTTCCCGAGGCCGATCCCGGCTCTCCTCGCACGAGCGCCAGGTACCGCCGCTGGACCTCCCGTCGCCTGATGCCCTCCACCAGAGAGGCCTGGGTGGCATCGTCCTTCGCCACCAAGAGGAGTCCCGAGGTGTCTTTGTCCAGCCGGTGCACGATGCCGGGCCGAACGCTGCCCCGGTTCGCCAGCTCGCCGCCCAAGGCCAGAAGCGCGTTCACGAGGGTCCCCGAATGGTTGCCACGGGCCGGGTGCGTCACCAGCCCGGCCGGCTTGGAGACGACGAGGAGGTGATCGTCCGAGTAGCGGACGTCCACGGGGATGTCTTCGGCCTCGGGAGGAGCAGTGACGGGCGCAGGCAGGTCTCCTTGGACCAGCTCGTCGACCTCCAGCCTGTGACTGGCGCGAGCGGGCACTCCGTCGACCGTGACGGACCCATTTTTCAAGGCGCGTTGGGCCAGAGTTCGCGTGACCCCGGCTCGTCTCGCCAGGACCACGTCGAGCCGCTCGCCAAGCTCGTCCTCGTGGGCGCTGAAGGAGATCAAACCGCCGGGGCTTTCGCCTCGTCCCTCCAGCCGATGAACAAGATCCACAAGGCCCCGACCACGATCGCCATATCCGCCACGTTGAAGACGGGCCAAACATGGAGATCGATGAAGTCGACGACACCGCCGCCGGTATCACGCACCAGTCGATCGATCGCGTTGCCCAGGCCGCCACCCAGAACCAACCCCAGGGGCGGCGCCCACCGCAGGTCCTGGAGCCGACGTGCCCCGATCAAGATGCCAAAGACGATCGCGAGGGTGGCGACCAGGAACAGCCCGGGGAGCCCCTGGAGGAGGCCGAAGGCACCGCCGGAGTTGTAGGTAAGGCGGAAGCTCAACACTCCCTCGATCAGATCGAGAGGCTCCCGGCCCCGCAAGCGATCCAGCACGAGTTGTTTGGTGAGCTGGTCGAGCGCGACCACCGTCCCGCCAACCGCAAGCAGCCACACATAGATCTGCAGGAGCGAAGGCGGTTGCCGCTTTGGAGCCGCGCTCGCGGCCATCGGTTCGGCTACTACCGGACGCGCTCTTCGCGGCGCTTGCAGTCCAGGCACAGGAGCGCGTGAGGGAGAGCATCGATGCGCTTGCGGTCGATCGGGTTGCCGCAACGCTCGCAGGTCCCGTAGTTACCTTCGTCGATGCGGCCGATGGCTCGGGTCATCTGTTCGATCAGGTCGCGGATGTTGTTCCGGATCGAGAGGTCCCGTTCCCGATCGAAGGTGGCGGTGCCCGCATCTGCGAAATCGTCGTCGATGCCGACCTCGCCGGTCATGTCCGACTGCGTTCCATCGGAGTCGGATTCGAGCTCGTCGATCTGCTTCTGCAGATCCCCCGTTCGGACTCGAGCCGGTCTCGGATCTTCTTTAGCTGAGCCTTGTCGAAGTTGTGAGGCTTGGCCGGCTTGGAGGGAGCGTCCCTTACCAGTTTCCGGATGGGAACGGTGGGCTTCGGCCGGGGGGTCTTGGTGCCAGGAGGAGGGGTGACGGGCTCGGCGGCACCAGGAGCAGCAGAACCTTTCTTCACAGGAGCTTTGGTAACCGTCTTCTTGGCGGAGCCGGCGGCCGCTGGGTTCTGACCGGCCTTCGCGGCGGGCGACTGCGGCGTCTTCTTAGCCGTCGTCGCGGCGGGGGTCTTCTTGGTCGTCGCGGCGGCCGTCTTCTTGGCCGTCATCGGTTTGGTTGCCGTCTTCTTCGGCGCGCTCTTCCGGACGGGAGCTTTCGAGGTCGTCTTTTTCCCTGCGGGCTTCTTCACCGTGCTCTTCGCGGCGGTCGCCTTCTTCGCTGCGGTCTTCGTGGGAGTGGTCTTCTTGGCCGTGGCCTTCTTCGCGGTGGTCTTCTTCGACGTGGTCTTCTTCGCGGGGCTCTTCGTAGGCGCGCTTTTCTTGGCGGGGCTCTTGCTCGCGGTCTTCTTGCCGACGACCTTCTTGACCGTGGCCGCGGCCTTCGCCGCGGCTTTCTTGACGGTCCCAGCGGGCGCGCTCTTCGTCGCTGACGGCTTCTTCGGAGTGGCCTTCGCCGGGGTCTTCTTGGACTTGGAAGGCTTACTGGCCGGTGTCATGGCCGCGGGACGATAGCACACGCATCGGCTCCCGCTCGGCCGCTCGCGGGCGGCCCCAGCACCGCCTGAGGCTACTCTTGCGGCCATGCCCGCGTCTCGGTACCGCCCCGTGGATCCGCGCGTCTCGTTCCCGGAGCTAGAGGCCTCGATCGCGGGCACCTGGCGCGACAAAGACGTCTTCGGGCGCTCTCTGTCCCAACGCGAGGGCGCCGGCGAATGGGTCTTCTACGAGGGGCCACCCACGGCGAACGGCAAGCCTGGTCTGCACCACGTGGAGGCCCGGATCTTCAAGGACATCTTCTGCCGGTTCCAGACGATGCGGGGGCACTACGTCCACCGCAAGGGGGGTTGGGATTGCCACGGTCTCCCGGTCGAGATCGAGGTCGAGAAGCAGCTCGGCATCACCCAGAAGCGCCAGATCGAAGAAGAGGTCGGGATCGAAGAGTTCACCCGCCTCTGTCGCGAGTCGGTCAAGCGCTACGTCGACGATTGGGAGCGTCTCACCGAGCGGATCGGCTTCTGGGTCGATATGGCGGATGCCTACTGGACGATGGACCCGAGCTTCGTCGAGACGGTCTGGTGGATCCTCAAGCAGATATGGGACAAAGGCCTCTTGGAAGAGGACTTCAAGGTGGTGCCCTACTGCCCCCGCTGTGAGACGTCGCTGTCCTCGCACGAACAGCATCAGACGGGCGCCTACAAGATGGTCACCGACCCGTCCGTCTACGTCCGCTACCCCCTCGTTGGTGAACCAGAGACCGCGCTGTTGGTGTGGACAACGACACCGTGGACGCTGCTGGCAAACATGGCGGTCGCGGTCGGTCCGGACATCACCTACGTCAAGGTGCCCGATCCCCATCTAGGAGGGCACCACCTGATCCTGGCGAAGGACCGGGTCGAGCCGTTGCTGGGAGCCGACGTCGCCACGCTGGCCGAGGTGCGCGGCAGCGAACTGCTCGGACGTTCCTACGTCCCCCCGTTCGGATTCGTGCGGGACACGGAAACCGGCCACACGGCCCGCGCGGGAGACTTCGTCACGACCACGGACGGATCCGGCATCGTCCACCTCGCGCCCTACGGCGAAGACGACATGGTGGTTGCCAAGCGCGACGACCTGCCCATCACCCAGATGATCGATCCCTCGGGCCGGGTGGTGGCCGAAGGTGGTCCGTTCGCCGGCCGCTCGGTCGCAGACGCCAACCCGATGATCGTCGAGGACCTTGCCTCGCGCGACCTGTTGTTCCGGTCCGAGGACTACGAGCACTCCTATCCTCATTGTTGGCGTTGCCAGACCCCGCTCCTCTACTACCCGCGGCTGGATTGGTACATCCGTACGTCGCAGATCCGGCCCGAGCTGCAGGCCTCCAACGAAGAGACAAACTGGCAGCCGCCCACTATCAAGCACGGCCGCTTCGGCGACTGGCTCGCGAACAACGTCGACTGGTCACTGTCGCGCGACCGTTACTGGGGAACGCCGCTTCCCATCTGGCGCTGCGACGCGAAGCACGCGACCTGCGTCGGCTCGTTCGCCGAGCTGGCCGAGCTATCGGGCACACAGCTCGGAGCCGACTTCGACCCGCACCGGCCCTACGTGGACGACATCACGGTGCGTTGTCCGGAATGCGGCCACCAGGCGAGGCGCGTGCCGAGCGTTATCGACACATGGTTCGACTCCGGCTCGATGCCGTTCGGACAATGGCACTACCCCTTCGAGAACGAAGATGTGTTCGAGGCACGCTTCCCCGCGGACTTCATCTCCGAAGCGATCGACCAGACCCGGGGTTGGTTCTATTCCCTGCTGGCCGTAGCCACACTGGTGCGCGGTCAGAACTCGTTCCGCAACTGCGTCGTTCTCGGACACATCGTCGACGCCGACGGCAAGAAGATGTCCAAGTCGATCGGCAACGTCATCGATCCATGGACGGTGCTGGACGGCCAAGGTGCCGATGCGCTCCGATGGCATATGGCCACGGCCGGCACCCCGTGGTCGGCGCGCCGCGTGTCGGTGGAGATAATCGAAGAGTCGCTTCGCAAGTACCTGTTGACCCTGTGGAACACCTATTCCTTCTGGGTGACCTACGCGGCGCTGGAGGACTTCCAGCCCAACGCGCACGAGATCGCGCTCGAGGAGCGCACGCAGATGGATCGATGGATCCTCGCGGAGCTAGCCGACACGATCGCAGTGGTCACGGAGTCACTCGGCGGGTTCGACGCCACCACCGGTGGCCGGCGGCTCGACCGGTTCGTCGATGACCTGTCGAACTGGTACGTGCGCAGGTCCAGGCGGCGGTTCTGGAGATCGAGCGAGGACACCGACACCCGTTCCGCGTTCCAGACCCTGTGGGAGTGTCTGGTCACGATCGCGCAGCTAAGCGCCCCCTTCACTCCCTTCGTCGCCGACGAGATCTACACGAACCTCACCGCGGGCGCGGACGCGCCCGACTCGGTTCATCTGTCGGATTGGCCCACGACGCGGCACGAGCATCACGACGACGACCTTCGTCGAAGGATGGGCTTGGTCCGCACGCTGGTGACACTCGGGCGTTCGGCCCGTACCGAGGCGAAGGTTCGGGTGCGCCAACCTCTGGCCCGCGCTCTGATGGTCGTCCCCCCCGACGAGACCGGTCTTCTGGGAGAACTCAAGACGCTGGTGGCCGAAGAGCTGAACGTCAAAACCCTGGAACAGGCGAGCCACGTGGGCGAGCTGGTGTCCTATACCGTGAAGCCGAACTTCAAGACCCTCGGCCCCCGCTTCGGTTCACGCGTGAAGTCGGTTGCGCAAGCGGTTGCAGCGAGCGATCCCGCGGCCGTCGTGGCAGCCATCGAAGGTGACGGCTCGTTCCACTTGGACGTCGACGGCGACCAGGTCTCGTTGACACGCGACGATCTAGATGTGCGGGTGGAGGGCCGGCAGGGTTTCTCGCTGGTACAAGAGGGCGCTTACGGCGTTGCCCTGGATCTGGACATCACCCCAGAGCTGCTCGCCGAAGGCGTCGCCCGAGAGGTGATCCGCGGCGTTCAGGAGCTGAGGAAGTCGAGTGGTCTTGCCGTCGAGGACCGCATCGAGCTGTGGCTACAAGCCGATGACGACCCGGTCCGAGCGGCCCTCGAGACTCACCAGGAATCGATCGCCGACGAGGTCCTGGCGACACGCGTGGACTGGGGGGACGGCGCTCCACCCGGCGCCGCACGGACCTCGGTTGTCGTGGAGGCCGGTGCCGTCACCGCGGCACTCCAGCCCGCTCGATCTCACGTTTCGGATCCGCCCTCTCAGGGCTTGCATACCCCGCAGGGGTCGTAGCCGCGGCGAACCGCGGCCTCACGCCTGATCTTCTCGCCGCCGGGAAGAGACGCATAGCCACACTCGGGGCGGTGGAAGCGGCTGCGATCGGCGTATGCCACGACGCCGGCATCGTCGCCGGCCACGAGTGGGGTTGGTTGCGTAGGAAGCGGCGCGCGTTGGTGGGGGCCGGGCCGAGCCGCCGCCGCTGGGCGTGGCTGGGGCTGCGGACCGGGAGGTTCCTGTTGCGGCGCCGGGCGACGGCTGGCTTCGGCCTTGCTGCGGTGATAGCCGAGCGAGAGCAGCACGGCGGCCGCGACGCTGGCCCCGATCGACGTCCAGATCAATGACTCGTCGGCGCTCGTCCAGCCCAGGACCAAGGTGATCGCGGCGCCGACGATCAGAAGAAGCGATCCCCCGATGAGAGCCGTCATGATGCTGCCGGACCTAGCGGCCCTCTTCCGCCCACTCCTCTTTCTGGTCGTCCCGCCGGAAGATCCCCCTCAACGGACGTTTGGGGGCGTCGTCACCCTCATCGTCATGCGCGTGGCCGTTGGGCCCCTGGACGGGGATCCCCGCCTGGTCGGGCTCGTCGACCTCTTGGATGGCGACCGCACCGGAGCCCGCCTCGGCTGCCGGCTGATCGGGAGGTGGCGCCGCCGGAGGCTCCCACCGCACGCCCACGGGAGCGGATCGAAGCCTCGGGGTGGGTGAGCCCGGCATCCGTACCTCCCCCGTGGTGTCCCCGCCGGGGCCTTTGTCGACCAACGTCTCCAGAGCGTTCGATTGCTGTTCCAGGAACGCCTTCAGGCGGCGCTTGATCTCGACCTCGAAGGCCTCCAGGCGCTCGATCGACTGCTGCGTCTCGCGCCGCCGGGCCAGCTGCTGGCGTTCGGCCTCCGCGGTCTTGCGGCGCACCTCTTCCTCCGCGGTCGCGACACGATGCTTCAACTCGTCGTTGGCGCGCTGAGCCCGCGTCTCGGCCTCGGCCACCAGGGCCTCGGCCTTTCTCTTCGCGGTCGAGATCGCTTCCTCGGCAGCTTGCTGTGCGGTGACCAGGGTCTTCTTCAGCATGTCCTCGGTGCTGCGCGACGCCTCCATCGCCTGGTCGAGCTCGCGCAGCCGGACCTGAAGGGAGTCGTTCTCGCGCTCGAGCCGGCCCATCTGGTCCGCGACCCGGTCGAGGAAGTCGTCGACCTCTTCTTGGTTGTATCCGCGCCAGGCGTCGTGAAACTGCTTCTCGTGGATATGGCGCGCGGTCAGGTCCATTGGGTCAGTATCTCAGAGGTACCGCTCCAAAAGCCGGTTATCAGCAACCCAATGAGGAAGACACCACTCGCAAGATGATGAAGATGAACAAGGGCGAGAGGTCGAGGCCTCCCATCGACGGGATGTAGCGCCGGAACAAGCCCAGGACCGGCTCGGTCAGGTCATAGACCACACGGACGGCCGGGGCGAGCGCCGGGGGCGGCGACCATGCCATCGTCGCCCACGACAGGATGATGCGCGCCAGGAGCACGAAGTAGTAAGCGGAGAAGATCAGGCAGAGGATGTCCATCAGGTGCCGCTAGGCTTGGTTGAACAGGCCGCGCTCTTCCAAGAAGCGCTGTCGTTCCTCCGCCGACACCTGAACCCCTGGAGGCGTCAACAGATAGACGCCCTCGCCGACCGACTGCAGGGTTCCGCCCATCCCGTAGGCGAGGCCGCTGGCGAAGTCGATCAGACGTTGACGTTCTGTTTTCTGGGCGGCCTGCATGTTCATCAGGACCGAGTAACCGTCGCGGAACTTGTCCCCGACCTCTTGCGCATCCGCCTTGAACAGCGTGGGGTTCACCAGATGGAAACGAGCTTGGGGAACGCTGGGGATCGCCCGCACCACCGCGTCTCTGCGGGAGGGAGCGCCCTGAGCCGGCTGGGCCGAGGAGCGTTTCGAACGTCGCGGAGGAGGCTCTTCCTCGTGCTCTTGATCTTCGTAGGCGTAGTCGTCGAAGTCATCGTCTTCGACCAACCCGAGGTATACGAGCGTCTTTCTCCAGATCCCCATCGCCACGAAGACTATCCCGAAGGCGATGTGGCTCGACGGCTATCGCGAGGCCCGAAGACCGCCTCTCCGACACGCACCAGCGTCGCTCCCTCCTCGACCGCGACCTCGAAGTCTCGGGTCATCCCCATGGACAACTCCGTCGCTCCGGGAACCACTGCTTGGATGCGATCCCCCAGCTCCCTCAGCTCCGCGAAGTAGGGCCGGGAGTGCTCCGGGTCGTCCGAGAAAGGAGCCATGGCCATCAAGCCCGCGACCCTGAGGCCGTCGAGAGGCGCCGCCTCCTCGGCCAGGCTGACCGCGCGCTCCGGCTCGACGCCGTGCTTCTGCGGCTCCCTCGAGATGTTCACCTCGATCAATACGTCCTGGACGATGCCCGACACCCGCGCCCTTCTGGCGACCTCTTCCGCGAGACCGAACCGGTCGACCGAATGGATCAGGTGAGCCAGGCCGACGACGTGGCGCGCTTTGTTCGTCTGGAGGTGGCCGATGAAGTGCCAGCGAGGGCCCGGGGGCAGAACCACGGCTTTCTCTTTGAGCTCCTGCGCACGGTTCTCACCAAGATCGAGCGCCCCGGCCTCCAGCGCGGCGCGAACGGCCGCCGTCGAGAAGCTCTTGCTGACCGCGATCAACGTGATGTCTTCCGGCGCACGTCCCACGCGCACGGCCGCGTCGGCGACCCGCGCTCGTACCAGGTCCAAACGGGTGCCGATGTCGCTCCTCACGAGAGCCAGACGAAGGCGCCTTGTCGTCCGGTCGTTCCATCTCGCCGGTAGGAGAAGTAACGAGGGTCGCACGAGGTGCACTCGATGCTCGCGGCGACCCTGTCGACGCCGGCGCGGTGGAGAGCGAAGCTGGCCGCGCGCCCGGGATCCACCCGGTCCTCTCCCGCCACGGGCAGACCGCGCCGACGGAACGCACCGACCACCTCGGGCCCGACCTCGTAGCAGCACGCATGGATGCTGGGGCCGACCCATGCGGCGTGGGCATCTCCCACCGCGGCAACCGCCGCTTCGACCGCACCCGCTACCAGCCCCCGCCATCCCGCGTGGGCGATGGCTACCCTCCCGGCCCCCGCCACGACCACCGGGGTGCAGTCGGCGGTCAGGATCCCGATGACGAGATCGCGCTCCGACGTGGTGATGACGTCTGCCTCTCCCGCGACCACCGGGTCGCGGGAGGTGACGTCCAGCACCTCGGCGCCGTGCACCTGGCGCGCCAGACGCAGGCGCTCGGGGTCGAACCCCGCCGCCTCCGCTACCCGCACGCGGTTGTCCTCTACGCGGTGCGGATCGTCGCCCACCCGCGCGGCCAGGTTGAGGGAGTCATAGGGAGGAGGGCTCGTTCCGCCGTTGCGATCAGAGAAGGCGACCTGGGCCCTCCCGTCCCCGTTCACCGGACCCCCTGCGCCCGGATCCACCAGGAGCCGAAGGGCGTTGGCGTGCGTCTCGACCAGCGACGGAACGAACGATGTCATCGGCCTGGTCTATCAAACCGATTGGGCAAACGGGATCGGGCAACCCGGATCGGGCACCTGGATCCGGCACCTGGATCCGGCACGCGGCGGGCGCGCCCGGGGGGCCCGGAGTGCCATTACCCTGGCTGCCGTACCTTCC
>JAUJPD010000003.1:72426-94946 GCA_030447315.1 Actinomycetota bacterium
CGGCGGGCGCGCCCGGGGGGCCCGGAGTGCCATTACCCTGGCTGCCGTACCTTCCGCACTCAGCTGGGAGAACAACGGTGCAACCAACGCTTAGAGCGCGGCCGGCGGCTGTCATCCGCGCCGTCGCCGCCGTGATGGTGGCCGCGCTCGTGGCCTCGGGCTGCTCCGCGCCCGGCCGCGACACCGGTGCCGCCGCGCCCCGCACCACCTCAGGATCCGGCGGCGGCGAAGGGGCCCGGAAGCCGAACGTCTTGGTGATCGTGACCGACGATCAACGTGCGGACTCGATGGGAGTCATGCGAGACACCCTGCGCTTGATAGCCGACGAGGGCGTGAGCTTCCCGAACGGGTATGCGACGACCCCTGCCTGCTGCCCCTCCCGAGCCAGCATCTTTACGGGGAGGTACGCCCACAGTCACGGGGTCCGCACCAACGACGGCTCCACCACGGACAACCTCGATCACGAGTCGACCTTGCAGGCTTACCTGCAAGAGGAGGGGTACACCACCGCGCTCTACGGCAAGTACCTGAACGGCTGGGATCGGACCGTCAACCCGCCGCACTTCGACCGCTGGGCCTTCTTCGCTGGATCCCAACCCCGCCAGTACTACTACGACAACCAGTGGAACGTGCAGGGAGACATTCGGGTGATCCGCCGCTACTCGACCCGCTTCATCCAGGGCAAGGTCCTCGACTTCCTGGGGAGTGGGCTGGCGCGCCGGGCCCCGTGGCTCACGTTCGTGACCACCCCCGCGCCCCACGGCCCCTTCTTGCCCCAGGAGAGGTACTCCGAGGCGGAAGTGCCGGCGTTCGAGAGGAACCCGGCCGTAGAAGAAGACGATCTGTCGGACAAGCCGGCGTACGTGCAAGCCGCGGATAGGCCCGCCAGCGCCGGCGAGCGCGCTCACCTGGGGCAGCTCCGCACCCTGTTGTCGGTGGACGACCTGGTCGAGTCGGTCTTCGCGAAGCTGGCCGCGACCGGACAGGCCGACAACACCCTTGTCTTCTATCTCTCGGACAACGGGCACATGCACCTCGAGCACGGCCTCACCGGGAAGACCACGCCTTATCAGGACTCGGTGCGCATCCCGATGTTCATGCGCTTCCCGGGACATGTCGATCCCGGCACCTCAGACGACCGTCTCGTCGCGACCATCGACGTCGCGCCCACGGTGCTCGACGCGCTCGGCCTGGAGCCACCGGAGGAGCCCGCGATGGACGGCAGGTCTCTTCTCGACCACGACTGGGCGCGCGACCGGCTGCTCCTGGAGTACTTCAGCCGGGCCGAACGAGCCACCCCCGACTGGGCCTCGACCCTCACCGTGGAAGATCAATACGTCGAGTACTACGAGCCGGATGCGGGATCACGCGTCAGCTTCCGCGAGTACTACGACCTCGTCGCCGACGGCTTCCAGCTCGAGAACCTATTGGGGCCCGGCGACCCAGCAGACGACCCCGCCGACCTCGTGGTCAGGTCGCAACAGTTGGCGCGCGATCGCACCTGCTCCGGCACCACCGGCGCCTCGGCCTGCCCCTAGGAGACGCGCCCCTATTCGTTGCGCAGGAACGACGGGATGTCGAGATCCGCGTCCGCGTCGAACACGAGACGCTCTTCTCTCTCCGCCCCGCCGAGGAACGCGGGCTCCTGGTCCCCCACCGACGGCAGCGAGAAGATCTCCTCGTCCGGCTTGACCAGATCCTCTGCCTCTCTCTGGCCCCACCGGTCGAAGCCCGCCGCGATCACGGTCACCCGAACCTCATCGCCGAGGGTGTCGTCGACCACCGCCCCGAAGATGATGTTGGCGTCCGGGTGCGCGGCCTGCGAGATGATCGTCGCGGCTTCGTTGACCTCGAAGAGCCCCAGATCCGATCCACCGGCGATGTTCAGCAGGACCCCGCGTGCTCCTTCGATCGAGGCCTCGAGCAACGGTGACGAGATGGCGGCCTGGGCGGCCTCGGTGGCGCGGTTCTCGCCGCGCGCTTGACCGATACCCATCAACGAGGAACCCGCGTCGGTCATCACTGCTTTGACGTCCGCGAAGTCCAGGTTGATGAGGCCGGGCGTGGTGATCAGGTCGGTGATGCCCTGCACACCCTGTAGAAGGACCTCGTCGGCCATACGGAACGCCTCCAGCACGGATGTGGTGGCGGTGCCCACGTCGAGCAGACGGTCGTTCGGGATCACTATGAGAGTGTCGACCTTGTCTTTGAGGGTGGCGATCCCGTTCTCGGCCTTGACCGCGCGCTGGCGGCCCTCGAAACCGAAGGGCCGGGTGACCACGCCGATCGTGAGGGCGCCTATGGACTTGGCGATCTCGGCCACGATCGGAGCGCCCCCGGTCCCCGTTCCGCCGCCCTTGCCCGCGGTGATGAAAACCATGTCGGCACCCTTGATCACTTCTTCGATCTCATCGCGGTGCTCTTCCGCTGCCTGACGTCCCACGTCGGGGTCCGCCCCCGCGCCGAGACCGCGGGTCAGGTCGCGCCCGATGTCGAGCTTGACGTCGGCGTCGGACATCAACAGGGCCTGGGCATCGGTATTGATCGCGATGAACTCCACACCCTTCAGACCGACCTCGATCATCCGGTTCACCGCGTTGACGCCGCCACCGCCGATGCCGACGACCTTGATCACCGCGAGATAGTTCTGGGGCTTTGCGGCCATCTGTGACCTCCTCTCCACCTGCGCTCCGGGGGGAACGCGCCATCGGGTCGGCGCGAAACCGCAGGTCGGAGCGGGTGGCTCGATTACTGAGCCTCTACTTCAGGGTTATTGTTATGTCAACCTGTAGTAGTGGTCGAGGAATATAGCGAGGAGAGCGCCGATAGTCAAGGCCCCCGCGTATGTGACGGAGCGCGGGCTCAGGGGGTGGGGCTGGCCTGGGGCGAAGTGGCGGCCGGATCGTCGCTCGCCGCAGCATCGGCGACGCCATCATCGGAGGCCCCATCATCGGGCGCGGTCGACACCGCCGGGCTGGTCGGCACCCGGACGTCGATATAGGCGACCGGAACACCCTCGGCGCGCACCTGGGCGAGCAGCACCTCGAGGACCTCGTTCTTGGAACGGAGAGACTCCGCGGCTCCGAACCGGATCTGGGTCCCGTCGTCGAGCGACAGGGTGATGCGCTCGGCCGTGGGCGCCACGACGGCCTCGACCCGGCGACGGATCCGCGGCGGCAACGAGCGCCACGCGGTGAGAGCATCCTGCACCACCACATCGGTCAGCTTCGTGCCGGCGGTGACATCGCTTACGCCCACGCCGGCCAGTACCGGCAGGTCGGCGACCCCCCCTTCGGTCAAGACGTTGCCGAACCGATCGAGGGTCCACCGGGCAGAGCCCAGCGACAGCACCGCCGCTGCGCGCCGCTCGACCACCCTCACCCGCACGGTGCCGGGCAGCTTGCGCTCTACCTTCGCGCTGCGCACCCACGGCAGTTGCTCGATCCTCCGGGCGATCTCCCCCGTCGACAGAAGGAGCAGGTTGTCGTCTCTACCGAGCATGGCCGCCGCGGCTGCATCCTGAGACGAGATGTGCCGGCCCCCCACCACGACGACCTGTCTGACGTCGAGCACCGGTGACACGAACGCGAGCCAGACCACTGCTGCTACGCCCGCTGCCGATGCCACCCCCGTGAGCACGCGCTTCCGCCGCGAACGCTCGATCGCCCGCCGGCGGCGAGAGATCCGTGGGTCGGTCTTTATCCGCTCCGTGGTGCTCATCGGCTCCCCGAAGCTGCCATGGAGCTATCGAAAGGGCCGATGAAGCTCACCTCCGGCTCGAGCTCGACGCCCGTTCGCTCGGCTACTTTCCTCCTCACCTCGTGCACGAGGTCGTACACGTCTTGAGCGGTGGCTTCATCCGAGGCGACGAAGAAGTTGGCGTGAAGCTGCGATACCTGCGCTCCCCCGCAGCTGTGTCCCTTGAGCCCTGCCGCCTCGACCAGACGTCCGGCCGCGTCCCCCGGCGGGTTCTTGAACGTGCTTCCGGCGTTCTGGAGCGCGCCCGGCTGGGTCTCGGCTCGGTGCTTGCGGTACTGCTCGATACGAGTGCGGATGGCGCCGGCGTCGTCCGCCACCAACTCGAAGCGGGCCCCCGTCACGACATCGGTGGCGCGCAGGGTGGAACGCCGGTAGCCGAGTCCGATGGTGGACGCGTCCATGACCTCTGTCCGTCCGGTGAGCACGTCGAAGCACTGGATCGAACGGAGCGTGTCGGCGAGGGCGCCGCCATGGGCCCCCGCGTTCATGCGCACCCCACCTCCCACCGAACCGGGGATGCCGACCGTGAACTCGACGCCGGCCAGGCCACGGCGCGCCGACCAATTCGCCAGCAACGGCAACGAGGTGGCCGCGCCGGCCTCGACGACCCCGGTGCCGGCTTCGCCCTGGATGCGCGCGAAGGCCGCGCCCAGCTTCACCACGAGTCCGTCGAAGCCGCGATCGGAGATCACCACATTGGACCCGCGGCCCAACACGAGGACGGGGACGTCGGCGTGAGACACGTCGGCGGCCTCGAGCGCCGCACCGATGAGGCCGAGGTCTTCGGGCGAAGCTGGTTCGAAGACAACGGTGGCCGGACCGCCCAACCTGTAGGTCGTGAGAGGCGCCAACCGCCGGTCCAACGACACCCGGCGCGGGGCCAGGTCCTGCAGATGCAGGCCGAACGAGCGGATGGTCATGCCCGCGCTCCCAGGCGGGCGAGCAACTCGTCGCCGAGCGCGGTCACATCACCGGCCCCCAGCGTGAGGACGGCGTCTCCTGCTCGCAACGACCCGTGGAGGTAGGAGACCAACTCGTCCCGATGAGGGAGGTATGCAACCGGCCGCCCCGGATAGCAGGCGCAGACCCAGTCGGCGATCAACTTCCCGCTGACGCCGGGCACGGGTTCTTCCCCCGCGCCGTACACATCTGTGATCACAACGCGATCGGCGTCCGAGAAAGCCTCTCCGAACGCGCGCGCGAAAGCCGATGTCCTCGAGTACCTGTGGGGCTGGAAGACCGCGACCAGCCGGTTCCAGGAGCCACCGCGCGCGGCGGCAAGCGTTGCCCTCACCTCGGTCGGGTGATGAGCGTAGTCGTCGATGATCGTGACTCCCCTCGCCTCACCCCGCAGTTGGAACCGCCGTTCCACGCCGCTGTAGCGCGCCAACCCCGTGGCCGCTGCTTCGAGTGGTACCCCCACCTGAAGGCACGCGGCCGCGGCCGCCAGCGCGTTGGAGATGTTGTGATCACCCGGAACGCGCAGGCGCATCTCGGCGCGGGCCCCCTCGTGGATGAGGTCACAGGTGGGACACCCCTGCTCCAGTGTCACGGGGCCGTGAGTCACGTCGCCGCCGGATCCGAACGTGATGACCTTCCGCCCGCTCCGCCCCGCCGCGCCGATCAATCTCGCATCGGTAGCGGGTACGACGATCGCCCCGTTTGGATCCGTCGCAGTCATGAAACGGTCGAAAGCGGCCTGGAGCTGTGGGAGAGAGGACCAGTAGTCGACATGGTCCTCTTCAACGTTGGTGATGACGGCCACATGAGGTGCCAGCAACAAGAAGGAGCCATCGCTCTCGTCGGACTCGGCCACGACGAGGTCGCCCTGTCCTGATCTTGCATTGGTGCCGGAATCGTTCAATCCCGCCCCTACGAGATAGGTGGGATCGAGACCCGCGGCCTGCATGATCGACACGATCATCGAGGTGGTCGTCGTCTTGCCATGCGTGCCTGCAACCACCACCGACCGCCCCTGTTCCAGGATGGCCGCAAGCGCCTCCCCTCGAGTCAGAACCCGGATCCCCCCGGCGCGGGCGGCCGCCAGCTCGAGGTTCGTTTCTCTGATGGCGGATGACACGACCACGACCTCCGCCTCGTCCACGAGAGAGGCTTCATGGCCGACGTGCACGCGGGCGCCCATGGCTTCGAGCACCGTGGCCGCGCGCGACCGTTTGAGGTCCGAGCCGCTAACGGGCACGCCTCGCTCGATCAACACCTTCGCGATCGCCGACATGCCGGCTCCGCCGATCCCGATGAAGTGCACGCGGCCCCCTTGGAACACGCTCATCGAGCCACTTCCCGCACGACTTCGGCAAGGCGTTGCGCCGCGTCGGGCCGCGCCAGCGCGAGGAACCGAGAGGACATCTCTTTCAGCTTGGCGTCGTCACTCAACAGCTCGTCACACAAGGCGGCGACCGATCCGGGGGTGGTGGTGCTGTCGTCGATCACCACGACGGCCCCCGCCTTCTCCGCCACGCGCGCCTGCCTCTCCTGCTGGCGGTCGCGATGGTGTGGGTAGGGCACCACGATCCCGGGAAGACCGACGACGGCGAGCTCGGCCAGCGTCGTGGCTCCCCCGCGGCACAGAGCCAAGTCGGCCACGGCATACGCCTGCGCCATATGGTCGACGAACTCCACCACTCGATAGATCACTCCTTCGTTCGGCTGCCGGGCCGCGGCCTCGTTCATCTCACGGTACGCGAGTCGGCCCGCGATGTGGAGTATCTGGAGGTCATCGCGCTGCGACCACACAGACGGCAGGCCCGCCGCCGCCTCGTTGACGCGTCTCGCCCCCTGGCTCCCACCGAAGACCAACAGCGTCTTACGTGCGGGATCGAGGCCGAAGCGCGTCAGCGCCGCTCCCTTCTGCTCGTCTCGGGAGAACGAGGTGAGCTCCGGCGCGACGGGGTTCCCCACGTACACCCCTTTGGAGCCGGTCTGCTCGAGCGTCTCTTCGAACGAGACCGCGATCTTCGTGGCGAACGGCTTGCTGACCTTGTGGGCGAGACCGAAGACGATGTTCTGTTCGTGGAGAACGATCGGGATACGCAGGCTCTTCGCCGCCACCACCGCGGGCAAGCTGACATAGCCCCCCATCCCGACCAGAGCTTGGGGGCGGGCACGACGGAGCAAGCGCCTCGCCGCGGTGACGGCGCCGCCGGCTCGCAAGCCCGTGCGGGGCAGCAACCAGGGGCGGGCGCGGTCGAAGCCTCCCACCTGGATGTGCTCCAGCGGAAAGCCTGCCGCGGGCACGATCCTGGCCTCCGCGCCGGCCGCGGTTCCGATGAACGAGACCGTGTCCCCCTCCAGCGCGCGCGCCAGCGCGATCGCCGGGTTCACGTGGCCCGCGGTGCCGCCGCCCGCGATCACCAGCCTCACGACTCGGCCTGAAGCGCGCCTCGTCGCGTGCGGCCCGGCCGCCGAGGCTGCCGGGCGATGTTCGTGAGGATGCCCATGGCGATCAACGACACCACCAACGAGGAGCCTCCGAAGGAGACCAACGGCAGGGGCACGCCCGTGACCGGCATCGTCGCGGTGACCGCGCCGATGTTCACCAACGCCTGGACCCCGATCCAGATCGTGATCCCCGAGGCGACGAGCATGCCGAACCGGTCGCGCGCGTGGCGGGCCACTCGCACCCCGAGATACATGATGAATGCGAACAGGCCCAGGACGGTAACCGTTCCGAGCAGGCCCGTCTCCTCGCCGAGGATGGCGAAGATGAAGTCGGTGTGAGCGTTGGGGATGTACGACCACTTCTGACGGCTGGCGCCGAGGCCAACCCCCAGCCATCCTCCCGAACCCAACGCGATCAGAGATTGGATCGTGTGATAGCCGGTGTTCAACGGATCGGCCCATGGATCCATGAACGCAAGCACGCGCTCGCGGCGATACTCGGCGCTCAGAGCCGCTGCTGCCGCTGCCCCCGCGCCGACCATCGTCATCGGCACCAGGTAGGCAGGCGGAGCACCGGCGACGAACAACATGCCGAGACCGATAGCGCCCAGCAGCATCGTGGTCCCCATATCCGGCTGCATCATGATCAGCAGCACCAACCCGCCCACGACCGGGACGAACGGAAGCAACGTGTGGGAAAGCTGCCGCAAGCTCGGCTCTTGCTTGCGCGAGAAGACGTCGGCCAAGAACAGGACCAACGCGATCTTCGCAAGCTCGGAGGGCTGGAACGCGAGCGGACCGGCCCCGATCCAGCGCGCGCTTCCACCCGCGACGATGCCGACCCCCGGGATCAACACGGCCACCAGGAGGACACCCACGGCCGGGAGCAGCAGGTAGCCCCACCCCTTCAACCGGCGATAGTCGAAACGAGAGAAGAACACGAAACCCGCGAGTCCGATGCCGGCCCACAACAGCTGCTTGTTGAAGAAGAGGAACGACGATCCGTAGGTCGCGAAGGACGATACGGAGCTGGCCGACAGGATCATGATGAGGCCCAACAGCACCAGTGCGCCCGTCGCCACCATCAAGAGAAGGGCGGGCTCCGTGCGCGGCGCCGCTGCGTGCCGGGCTGCGTGCGCGCGGCGACCGCCGTCGCGCCGGCTTCGACCCGCCGAGCAGGGGCCCTGCCGGAGCGCAACGTCCCGCTACGAGTCGCCATCGGTTCTCCTCTCAGGATCCTTCAGTAGCTCTGCAACCGCGCGCGAAGTGCTCTCCGCGCGGCGTACCCGTCGTACATGTCCAGGCTCGCACAGCCGGGCGACAGCAAGACGGATCCTCCGGGTGTTGATCGGCGCGCGGCTGCCTCGACGGCTTGGTCCATCGTGTCGACGATCGCGACCTCGACCACTCCGTCGAAGACCCTGGCGAGCTCATGCTTGGCTTCTCCCAACGCGATTACTGCGGTGAGAGATGGAGCCGTCTGTGCAAGGGGGCCGAGGTCGATGCCTTTGCTGCGTCCACCCGCGATCAGCACGACGTCCGTCGTCCCACGCAGGGCGGCGAGGGTCGCATGGGGGTTCGTGGCTTTCGAATCATCGATGAACGTGACGCCACCCGCTCGTGCTACGACCTGGAGCCGGTGCGCCAGAGGCCGGAAGGAGCCGACCGCTCGCGCGACCGCGGGGACGCCCACCCCGTACTCGAGCGCGGCCCCCATCGCCGCAACCGCATCTTCGAGACCGGTGACGCCGGGCAGAGGGATCTCGTCGGCCGCGATCACCGGCTCCTCGCGCCAGCGAACGACCCCTCCTCTACAGCCGATCCCCCGGCGGGAACGGTGTCGACGGCGAAAGGCACGACCCGGCCGCGCGCGGCTCTCGAGATCGCCATGGCGTTCTCGTCCAGCGTTCGGAAGGAACACGTCGTCGCCTGTTTGGTTCTCGATCAGCCGCCTTGGCCGCGGTAGCCCTCGAGCGAGCCGTGCCAGTCGATGTGGTCTTCCGCGATGTTGAGCAGGACCCCGACCTGCGGACGGAACCGCTCGATGGCGGCAAGCTGGAAGCTGGAGACCTCGACCGCGATCGCACCGCTGGCGGGAACGGCGGTGACGGCGTCGATCAGGGCCAGCCGATGTTGCCGGCCGCGGCGGTTGCGATCCCGCCCTCGTGGAGGATGTCGGCCAGCAACGAGGTCGTGGTCGTCTTTCCGTTCGTCCCGGTGACGGCGAGGAAGTCACAGTCGGCGAGCCGGTAGGCAAGCTCGACCTCGCTCCACATCTCGAGACCCTCGCTCCGGATGGCTCCGACCACCGCGGCCGTCGGAGGATCCCGGGGCTGATGACGGCTAGATCTGCATCCAGGCGTTCCAGATCGTGGCCTCCGACCTCCACCTCGGCCCCCAGAGCCCGGAGCTGCTCGGCCCGTTCGCACCACCTCGGTGGCCCGCTCGTCGGTCACGCGCACCTTGGCCTCCAGCTCCAGGAGAGCCCTGGCCGCGCTGAAGCCGCTGACCCCCAACCCGACGACGAGGATGCGCTTGCCGGCGAGCTCGCCCCGGCTCAGAGAGCGCCACCTTTGGAGATGAAGTCCGCGTAGAACAGCCCGATGCCGAAGCCGGTGGACAAGCCCGAGAGCACCCAGAAGCGAACGATGACGGTGAACTCCTCCCACCCGGCCAGCTCGAAGTGGTGGTGGACGGGCGCCATCAGAAAGAGGCGCTTGCCGGTGCGCTTGAAGACGGCGACCTGGAATATCACCGACAGCGTCTCGACCGCATAAAGGCCCCCGAGGAGCAGCAACAGCAGCTGCGTGTTCAGCAAGATGGCGAGCACCGCCATCGCTCCTCCGAGCATGAGCGAGCCCGTGTCTCCCATGAAGACCTTGGCCGGCGCCGTGTTCCACCACAGGAAACCCGCGCACGACCCGAACAACGCGGCGGCGACGATCGCCAGATCGAAAGGATCTGAACCGGTCGCGATCAGGTCATAGAAGCCCGGGTGCCGGAACTGCCAGAACCCGATGACCACGAAGGCGGCAAGCACCTGGGCGGCGGAACCGACCGCAAGGCCGTCGAGCCCGTCGGTGAGATTCACCCCGTTGGAGGATGCCGCGATCATCAGAAACACCCAGACGAAGAAGAACCAGCCGAGGTCGAGGTTCGTAGAGCGGAAGAAGGAGAGATCGGTTCCGATATCGACGAAGTAGACGGCGCAGAATCCGAACACGCCGGCGATGACCAACTGGCCCAGGAACTTGGCCCGCTTGTGGAGCCCCAGAGAACGAGCTTTTCGGATCTTGATGATGTCGTCCAAGAAGCCGAGAAAGCCCAAGGCCACGATCGTTCCCATGGCCAGGACGCCGCTGTCACTGAAGTCGGCGCTTCCGCTGATACCGATGTGCCCCACCAGGTAGCCCACGATGGTGGCGCCGAGGATCACGAGGCCTCCCATGGTCGGGGTCCCGCGCTTCTCGTAGTGAGCTTTGGGGCCCTCCTCGCGGATCAACTGCCCCCACCCGCGCCGGCGGAACTGCTTGATCGCCCAGGGGGTTCCCAGAAGCGACAGCAACAGACCGACCCCGGCGGCCGTCAGGATGTTGGTCATCGGCCGTTCCAGCCCAGGTCGGCAAGAGCGGAGCGACTCACATCACGGTCGTCGAACGGCACGGTGTGGTCCGAGAACCGCTGTCCCGTCTCGTGGCCCTTGCCCGCGACCACGACGACATCGCCGGGCCGAGCCAGCGACACGGCCTCACGAATCGCCTCGGCGCGGTCGGCCGTCACGACGTCGGGACCGTCGGCCCGCTCTGCGATCACTCCTTCGAGGATCTGGTCGATGATGGCGTGAGGGTCCTCGCTGCGAGGGTTGTCGGAGGTGACGATCACCAGGTCGGCAAGGCGAGCGGCCACCGCTCCCATGAGCGGGCGCTTACCCCGATCCCGATCGCCGCCGCACCCGAAGACGCAGATGACCCGCCCCTCTCTGGTGGCACCCCTGGCAGCGCGGAGGACATTGTCGAGCGAATCGGGGGTGTGGGCGTAATCGACCACCACCGCGAACGGCTGGCCCTGGTCGACGACCTCGAAACGTCCGGGGACCGTCTCCAGAGACCGCAGCCCACCCTCGATCGCCTCGAGGCCTATCCCGGCCTGAAGAGCCGCCGCGGTCGCCGCCAGGCAGTTGTAGACGTTGAACCCGCCGATCAGGGAGGTCTGTACCTGCATCTCGCCCTTGGGGGTGTGAACGGTGAAGCGGCTGCCGGTCGGATCGAAGGAGATGGTGTCGGCGCGGACCTCGGCGCCCTCGGCGATCCCGAACCCGATGATCGGGACCGTCGCCGAGTCTTTCAGGCGGCGTCCGTGATCGTCGTCGACGTTGACGGCCCCCCGCTCGAGCCTCTCGGGGAGAAAGAGGGAGCGTTTGGCCTGGAAGTAATCCTCCATGCCCGCGTGGAAATCCAGATGATCCTGAGACAGGTTCGTGAACGCCGCCGACCGGAAGCGGGTGCCCTCCACGCGATGAAGCACCAAGGCATGAGACGTCACCTCCATCGACACGGAATCGACGCCTGCCGCTCGCATCTCCGCGAACAGCTTCTGCAGGTCCACCGACTCCGGAGTCGTGCGAACGCCCGCTTCCACGCGCTCGCCGACGCGGGTCTCGATCGTCCCGATCAAACCCGTGGTGCGTCCATCGGCGCGAAGGATCGCATCGATCAGGAACGCGGTGGTGGTCTTGCCGTTGGTTCCCGTCACCCCCAAGATCATGAGCTCGTCGGCGGGGGATCCATAGAAGCCGGCGGACACCCGGCCCATGGCACGACGGACGTCGGACACCACGAGCTGGGGGAGGTCCAGAGGCAACCGGCGCTGCACACAGACCGCCGACGCACCTCGACCCATCGCCTCGGCCGCGAACCGGTGGCCGTCGGCCGTGGTGCCGGGAACGCAGAAGAAGAGGTCTCCTGGGGTCACATCACGAGAGTCGTAGGAGACATCTCGAACCTCCGTGGCCTCGTCCCCCGTCACCTCCACGAGGAGGTCTCCCGCGCACGAGGACAGCGCCGCGAGAGCACGGGGGGCCGGTTTCTCCATCACCTAATCGTAGGTGGCGGCGTCGGCGCCTTGCTCGGCCTCGATCTCTCGCGCCGCCTTGACCGCGTTGCCCGTGGGAGATATCCCGAGGTGCCTCAACGCGAACTGGGTGATCGTCTTGAAGGTCGGTGCCGCCGTCGAGCCACCCCATATGGGGCTCGGCTCGTCGAGGACCACGATCACGACGATCTCCGGCCGGTCCGAGGGCGCGAAGCCGGCGAACGATCCGATGTACGAGTTGCCGTAGCCACCGGTGTCCAGTGGCTTCTGCGCCGTTCCGGTCTTGCCCGCGACCGCGTAGCCCGGGATCTGAGCCTCGATGCCGGTGCCTTTCTCGGTCACCTTCGACAAGATCGCCGTCATCTGCCGGGCGGTGGAGCGAGACACGACGCGGCGCGAGGCGGCGGGGGGCGAGGCCTCGAGGCGGCCGTTCGTCCCCATCGTCGCGGCGAGAAGCTTCGGCTCCACCCACGTTCCCCCGTTGGCGATCGTGGAGTACGCGGCAGCCATCTGGAGCGGTGTCACCGCGATCCCTTGGCCGATAGGGATGGTTGCGATCGTCGGCCCGCTCCAATCGGCGCGGTCTAGCACGATGCCGGGGGACTCACCGGGGAAGTCGAGACCGGTCTTGCTGCCGAAGCCGAATCTCCTCACGTATCCGTCCAGCTTCTTTCCGCCGAGGCGCAGCCCGATCTGGATCGTGCCCACGTTGGAGGACTGCTCGATGATCTCCGAGACCGTCATCTTCTCGGTCGGGTGCGGATGAGAGTCGTGGAAGACCCGATCCGAGTACGCGTAGCTGTCGGGAACCACGAAGGTGGTGCGCGGCGTGACGGCTCCTTCCTCCAGGGCTCCCGAAGCCGTGACGATCTTGTACGCGGAACCGGGCTCGTAGACGTCGGTGATCGCGCGGTTACGGCGATCGGCTTCCTCGAAGTCACCCGGCTTGTTCGGATCGAAATCGGGAGCGTTCGCCAAAGCAAGGATCTCGCCCGTGGCGGGGCGCATCACTATCGCGGTCCCCCCTGAGGCGCTGAAGTCCCTCGTCGCCGAAGCGAGCGTCGCCTGGGTGAAGTACTGCAGCTCCTTGTCGATCGTGAGCAACAAGGTGCGGCCCGGACGCGCCCGCTCATAGCTGTATTCCGCCTGCGGCAACTCGTTGCCGGACGGATCCTGCTCCAGCGTCATGGAACCCGGCGTCCCCTCGAGTATGTCTTCGTACTGGGACTCGATCCCCTCCAGCCCGTGGCCGTCGATGTCGACGAAGCCGAGGACGTGCGAGGCCAGACGCCGCCCGGGGTAATAGCGCTTGGGCTCGGCTTCCAGATAGATGCCTGGGAGGTCCAGCTCCTTCACCTTCTGCGCGACTTTGGGACCCACCTGGCGCGCGAGGTACTGGAAGCGGCACTCGCAGGACAATTTGAGCTCGAGCTCTCGTTTCTGCAAACCGAGCACGGGTGCGAGCTTGGCGGCCTCTCCCCGGGGGTCGGCCACGTTTTGAGGGTCCGTCCAAACCGTGTGTAGATCGACCGAGATCGCCAGGGGTTCACCCTCACGATCGAGGATCGCGCCGCGTCGAGCGGGGAACTCGATCACCCGGTCGCGCTGAGCTACCGCCAACCTCGCGAACCTGTCGCCCTCGACGATCTGGAGGACGAACAAGCGTGAGGCCATGCCGAGGAAGGCCAGGGCGAACAGGAAGAACATCACGATGAGTCGCTTGGGCGAGCGCGAACGGCGTCTGGCGATAGAAGAGGCCGACCCTCGTCGGGTCGACCTGTTGGCGGAGCGCGGCGCGTGCGTGCGTGATGACGGAGACATCAGGGAGACTCCGTCACCCCGACGGCGGCACCGGGCGACGCAGCTCGGGCCGATCTGCCATACCTGTCCATCGCCGTGGCGAGGATGCCGGGGTCACGCGCGGCAGGGATGTCCGCGACGATGTAGCGAACCTGTGTGGGCGCTGGATCGACCATGCCAAGGGTCTCGCGGGCGTAGCGCTCGATACGGGCTTCGCTGTCGAGCTTCGCGGCCTCCAACATGAGCACCTCACGATCCTCTTCCGCCGCGGTCAGCTGCCGGCGGATCTCCGTCAGTTCGAAGGCGGACTGCGCGAGCACGACCTGTTCGAGGAGGATCGCGGAAACGATGCCTGCGATCGCGATCGTGGCCATGATCGTGAGCGGGGCCCAGCGTCGTGCTCCCGTCCTCTTGATGAGGCCCTTGCTCTTGCGACGCCGAACGACCTTGAGATCCGTCTTCTGCGGGGAGCGCGAGCGGGTCGCGGCACCGGGGTTGGCCGCGCTCATGCCGACCGCTTCTCGTCCCGGGGCGCGACCACGTGGGGGGCGACCCTCTCTGCAGCCCGCAATTTGGCGGCGGAAGCTCGGGCATTCCGTTCCAGCTCCTCTGCGGGAGGTTTGATCGGACGCCGCGTCAGGATCCGGACCCGCGCCTCCGCCCCACACGTGCAAACGGGGAAGGTCGGGGGGCACACGCAACCGGAGGCTTCCTCGATGAAGTAACGCTTCACGATCCGATCCTCGAGCGAGTGGTAGGAGAGCACGACCATGCGCCCCCCCGGCTCCAGAGCGTCGACGGCCGCCGGAAGAGCGGTCTCGAGGCTCCCCAGCTCGTCGTTCACCTCGATCCGGATCGCCTGGAAGGTTCGCCGAGCCGGGTGGGGACCGGTGCGGCGGGTCGCCGCCGGGATCGCGTCCCGGATGACCTCGGCCAGAGACGACGTGTCCGTGAGGGGCCGCGCCCGCACGATCGCTCGCGCGATACGACGGGCGAAGCGCTCCTCTCCGTAACGCTGGATCACGCGAGCGAGCTCCTGCTCTTCGTAGTCGTTCACCACTGTGTCCGCCGAGAGAGGTCGAAGGGGATCCATGCGCATGTCGAGGGGACCGGCAGCCCGGAAGCTGAAGCCCCGTCCTGGCTCGTCGAGCTGGGGTGAGGAAACGCCGAGATCGAATAGGACTCCGCGAACCGACGCAACCCGGAGTCGTTCCAGTACGGACGCGAGTTGCGAGAAGTTGTCACTGGCGAACCGAACCCGATCGGAGAAAGCCGCGAGGTTGGCGCGTGACGACTCCAGCGCGACCGGATCCCGGTCGATGCCGATGAGGCTCGCCCGTGGAGCGGCCTCGAGGATCCGAGCGGCGTGGCCGCCCCGTCCCAAGGTGGCGTCGACGACGACTCCCCCATGTTCCAGCGCAGGAAGGAGGAGCTCGACGACCTGGTCTGCGAGTACCGGCTGGTGGTCCACATCGCTAGCGTCCGAGAGCCCGGGTCGCGATCGCCACGATCCCCAGAAGTCCGCCCACCGACGAGCCGGTCAGCGCAAGAAGAACGACGCCCTGACCCAGCTCCCTGGCCAGCCTCCGTTCGGCTACTAGTCCGTACACCCTCATCGACATCGTCTCTCCCTCCCCCTTCTCGCTAGAAGTCCAGGTCCTCGGCCAGCTCCTCGAGCCGCCCTTCTTCGATGTCTTCCTGCTGGTAGGCCGCCGGGTTCCAGATCTCGGCCCGGTTCAGCGCCCCGACGATCACGACGTCGCGGGTGATGCCTGCGAGCTCCCTCAACGAGGCCGGCACCGTGATGCGCCCCTGCTTGTCCACCGTGTCCGGGTGAGACTTGGCGGTGATCTGGCGGATGAGCGTGCGAGCTCCCTTGGAGCCCGTCTTCAAGCTCCGGAGCTTGTCTTCGATCGTCGCCCACTCCTCTAGCGACCAGATGGCGATACAGGGATCCAGCCAGCGAGACAGCACGACCTGCTCTCCGAGCTGGTCCCTCATCCGAGAAGGGACGATCAGACGCCCTTTGGCATCGATCGTGTGACGGAACTCCCCGGTGAACGACAACCTGACTCCCCTGGCAGACCACTTGAGGGTGTCGGTGGCCTCGGAAGAGCCCCGTTGCTCCCCTTCGCTCCACTCTCCACCACTTCGTGGGTGCAGTGAACCCCAGGCCAGGCGTGGAAGTCAACGTTCCGCTCCACAATTACACAGTTGTAATTCGTTACTGCTGTTGTTCCTGTGCATACCTGTGTTTGCTTGAGGTAGCAGAACCCGACGCATCGGGGCGCGCACGCGCGGCGCTCGTTCGGCGATCGGGGGGTCGGAGCTAGGTCAGGCGGGTTGGGTGCGGGAGCCGAGGCGGGTTATGTACTGCTCCCACACCGGGTCGACCTGTTCGACCGCGACGACGATCCAGACGCTGTCATCGGGGCGCCGCGGGGGGTGGCGCAGGGCGAGACCGACGTCGGCGGGTGAACGGTTCTCCTTGCGTGAGTTGCAGGGCCGACAAGCGGCCACGACGTTGTCCCACGTGTGTCCCCCTCCCCTGCTCCTGGGCACCACGTGATCGACGTTCTCCGCGGGACGTCCGCAGTACTGGCACTCGAAGTTGTCTCGCACGAACACAGCCCGCCGAGACAGAGACGACCGCGCCCGGTAAGGCACCTTCACGAAATAGTTGAGCCGCACCACGCTCGGTGCTTTGATCTCCAGCGCCTCGGAGCGGAACATGTGACCGTTGGTGTGGAGCACCTCGGCCTTGCCCTTCAGGGCAAGCACGAGCGCCCGCCGCACGGGAACCACACACAGCGGTTGGTAGGAGGCGTTGAGCACGAGCGCTCTTCCCAAGGTGCGGCAAGTATATGGGCCACCCGGCAAGCACAGGCGGAGCCGCAGCGTCCGTCGGAACGAAGCCTCGGTCCTCCAACCATCACCTCCCGGGGCGGGAGCTAGCGGTGGGTCCCGATCGTTCCTCTGCCGGAGAAACCGAGTCGATCCGCCGTCTCTTCGGTCAGATCCCAGTTCGCGGAGCTGTAGGGCCCGCGGTCGATGACCGGAACCGTGATCGTCCGGCCCCCGTAGAGGATGCTGACGTCGGTGCCGCACGGAAGGCTGCGGTGGGCGACGCCGAGCGTGCCGTAGCCGAGGCGTTGTCCGCAGGCGGTGCGGTTGCCGTAGAGGCCGGGCCCGTACCAGGTCGCGAGGTCGGGCCGAAAGATGCTGATCTCGGTACGGTCGCTCGATCGGTCGTTCATCCCGTCGCCGCTGAACCTCACGCGCAACGCACGAGTGCCGAGGCGCCCCGACCTGAAGAAGGTGGAGAACCGGCCGTCTCCTGCCCTCAGATAGGCCACCCGGCGCCACTCGCCGGCGACCCTCTGGGCGACCGCGACCCTTCGGCCCCCGTGCTTGGGCCACAGAGACCCGTAGACGCGCACCCGGCGTCCATTCATGACGTTCCTGCGGGAGGTGTGCAACCGCAAGCGGGGTCGGACGCCGATCCGGGTGACGTCACTGCGATGCTCGTGGCCGGCGTCATCTGCGTAGACCAGGCGGTAGGAAGCGGACTTCCGAAGGCGGTGAAGCTTGAAGCGGGCGCGGTTGTCCTCGTCCGTAGGCAGCGACGCGATCTGACGCCACGCTCCGTCGCTCATGCGGCGCTCGAGTCGGAGCCACTGCCCCGGAGTGCCTCGTTCGATCCGACCGGCCACGGTGGCGGCCCGATGGAAACCGACCGTTCTATGGGCCCAGCTGATGACCGGGCGGGGTGCGGCCGTCGCCGCGAGCGCGGCTCCCAGCGGAGCCACCATGAGTACCACCGCCAGCGCGGTGGCGGTGGTACCTCGAACACGTTCCAGACGTATACGCAGCACACCGTCTCCTTCCATCTTGGCGCCTCATTCGCCCGGTCGGGCGGGACGGCCGCGGGTGCGGCCGGAAGCGCGATGGCAGCGACCCTAGACGGGAACGCTAACTAGCGCAAGCGCACGCTAGCCGCTAGCTAACTATGCGTGAGAGCGCGACTACAGGCCGCGAGGAGAGCAAGCCACGTCGCACCACCGCCCCCTCTCCCGCGCGGTCCGGCTGTCTAGATGGAGGGTTAGCGGGCTTGCTGCTCTTGTAGCCACACGACGTAGTGGTGGAACTGGAGGTGGTCCGAGGTGACCTCTTCGGTCTGGCCGTCCTTGGTGAGCTTGACGGTGTCTGCCGGGCCCCCCGCGGCGGCGGGATCGTCGGTTATCTCGACGACCTCCCATCCGGAATCAACCAGGTTGCGCAGTCGTTCGAGCTCGGGATCGTCTCCCCAACCGGCCATCGAACCTCCCTCGGAAGATGCAGCTTTTCGAAAGTCCCACGAACCCTATCCTCGGCTCGTCCGCGCTTGTAGGTGACGCCCCCGGAGGCGTCTCGGCTAACCCCGGCGCGCTGCTAATCTCATTCGACTCACAGACCAACAAGGGGCTCAGATGACCGACAGCTCCGTCCGGGACTTCTCCGACTTCCAGACGTCCTTCGAGCGGATCGTCTCGAACGTCGAAAAGACGATCCGGGGCAAAGCCGACGTGGTGCGCTTGGCCTTGATCGCGATGGTGGCCGAGGGCCACGTCCTGATCGAAGACATCCCCGGAGTGGGAAAGACGATGTTGGCCAAGTCGGTCGCGAAGTCGGTCGGATGCACCTGGAGTCGCATCCAGTTCACCCCCGACCTCCTGCCCACCGACGTGACGGGGGTCAGCATCTACGACGCCTCGGGCGAAGAGTTCCAGTTCAAGCCCGGAGCGGTGTTCGCCAACATCTGTCTCGCCGACGAGATCAACCGGGCGTCGCCCAAGACCCAGGCGGCGCTGCTGGAGTGCATGGAAGAGGGCCAGGTCACGGTGGACGGCACCACACACGAGCTAGAAGAGCCCTTCATGGTCATCGCGACGCAGAACCCGGTCGAGCACGAGGGCACCTATCCCCTGCCCGAGTCGCAGCTCGACCGCTTCACCATGCGTCTGTCGATGGGGTATCCCAGCAGGGAGTCCGAGCTCGAGATCCTCGAGCGTCATGGAGCCAAGGAGCCCCTTCGGGAGCTCGCGCCGGTAGCGGACCCCAACGAGGTCGTGGGCCTGATCAAGCTGGCCCGCGAGGTGCATGTGGCGCCGAGCCTGAAGCGCTACATCGTGCAGATGACCGAAGCCACCCGCGATCACCCAGACGTCTACCTCGGCGCCAGCCCTCGGGCGTCTCTTTATCTGCTGCGAGCGGCCCGGGCGGTGGCGGCGAGCCGCGGGCGGGACTATGTGATCCCCGACGACATCAAAGACATCGTGAACCCGGTGTTGGGTCACCGCATCCTTCTGTCGCCCGAGGCTCAGATGCGGGGAGCCTCGGCTGAAGACATCCTCGACAATCTCGTAGGCCGCGTTCCCATCCCGGCTCGCGAGCAGGCGTAGCGGCCCCCCGCCCCCAAACTGGATGCCTACAGGACGCGGGTGGCTGATAGCCGCCACAGGGATCGCTCTGGCCGTAGCGGGCCTGCTGTTCGGCTCGGTCGCGCTGCAGCAGGTGGGCGTGGCTCTCATCGTTCTGTTGGGGCTCGCGGTCGCGGTGGTCAGGTTGGGCAAGCACGATATCGAGGTGCAGCGATCCATCACCCCCGAGCGAGCGCGCTCCGAGCAAGAGGTGACCGTCACCCTGGTCCTGGCGAATAAGGGCGCCGGCGGCGCCCCACTTCTATTGATCGAGGACGAGCTTCCGTCACAGCTGGCCGGCCGCGCTCGGTTCACCGTCGCGGGGCTGGAGGCGGGTGGCCGCCGGGACGTCTCCTACACGGTGCGTCCCCACCGCAGAGGCGTCTACGAGATCGGGCCGTTGAGGTTGAAAGTGATCGATCCCTTCGGTCTCGCCCGGGTGACCTCCCAAGCTGCCGTGACTCGAAGCTTCCTCGTCCACCCCGCCACCGAGACCCTCGTTCTGCCCCGGGATGCAGCCGACCGCCGCAGCGTGTCCACCTCGGCGCTGCGACAGCCGACGGGAGCGCGCGGCGAGGACTTCTACGCGTTGCGTGAATACGTTCAGGGAGACGATCTGCGCAAGGTGCACTGGCCGTCTACCGCCCGGCGAGGCAAGGTCATGATCCGCCAGGAAGAGACCCCGTGGCACACCCGGGCAACCATCGTCATCGACGACCGGCGCAGCCCCTACGAGAGGGCGGACCACCTCTCGTCGTTCGAGCGCTCCGTAGAGGCGACCGCCTCGGTCGTGCAGCTCTATCACTCCTCCGGTTACGCGTTCCGGCTGGCGGGGGCTCATCATCCGGGCTACCTCAGCACGCGCGGGACACCGCACTTCCATCGCTGTCTCGACCTCTTGGCTACCATGAAGCCCACGGGCCGGCCACGCGAAGCCGACAACATGCTGCTTGCGCGCCTCCTAGAGATGGAGGCACGGGGGGCCGCCGAAGAGACTTTGGTGGTCGTGACGGGAACCGTGGACCTCGAGAGCGCCGTGGCGCTGGGGCGGCTCCGCAACGTGTTCAAGCAGATCGCCGTGGTGTCGTTCCCCGAGCACCGTTTCTCGGCATCATCGACGAAGCAGCGGTGGGAGGGAGAACGGCTGTCGGGCGAGGTGGCGGCTCAACTGGGTCGTTCGGGCATCCGCTCGGTCGTCCTCGGTCCGGAAGAGCCTCTGGCCCCCGCATGGGGTTCCGCGGCCTCTGGAAAAGCCAGAGGGGGTGAGGTCTCGTGGGGTCAGAAGCCCGAACTCGTCTAGGCCTCCTCGGCCTCGCCGGGATCACCCTGGTGGCGTTCGATCAGCTGTTCGGACAACAGGACTTCGCGGGGCCGTCGTTGCTCGCGATGCTGGCGGCGACCGGGGTGGTCCTCTTGTGCCGACGCCTCGGCCTGTGGCCGTCGACCACGATCGCTGTCTCCGCCCTGGCGATGCTGACGTACCTGGTGCTGATCTTCCAGGCATCTAAGACCTTCTACGGACTTCCAACCTGGAGCGCGGTCGTGGGGCTCAGCCGGGCGGTCACCCGCGCGTATGGACACAGCACGGTGGATTTCGCTCCCGTCCCTCTGCGTCCCGGCTACGCCATCCTTACCGTCGCCGCGATGTGGATGGTCGTCACGATCGGCGAGGTCGCAACCTTCAGATGGCGACGCCCTCTGCTGGCAAGCGTGGGGCCCATCGCTCTGTTCGCGTTCCTGCTCGTGGTCGGGACCGGGCAGGGCTCCAGCACCCACGTCGTGGTGTTCCTGGGCGCGTTGTTCACCTATTGGGCCCTCGAGTCCTCGCACCGGCTGAGGTCGTGGGGCCGGTGGATCACGAACAGGCCGAGTCGCCCGGTGCAAGAGCCGGCCTCCAGCATGGGCGGCCTCGCGCGCAAGATGGGGGTCTCCTGTGTCGCCGCGGCCCTGGTCTTACCCGTCTTCCTGCCCGCCCTGGAAGACGGTCTCGTGTCGTGGCGCAGTGACAAGGGCGCCAGCGGCTTCGGAACCGGCGTGGGCGTCGGCAGCGGGACGAGCGCCGGAGGCGCCCAGATCAACCCTCTGGTCGATCTGGTTCCCCAGCTGATCACCCAGACCGAAGACGAGCTCTTCCGGGTCCAAGCCGACGAGGCGGCGTACTGGCGACTGCTCACCCTGAACAGCTTCGACGGCCGCCGCTGGACCGACGCCGTGGCCGACGAGGCCCGGGAGATCCCCACGAGCGGGGCGGCCGCGCTCGACCTCGCCCCACCCAACCCTGGCCGCATCCTGAATCAGGAGTTCAGCATCTCTGGGCTCGGAGGGGAAGAGCTGCCGCTGGCCGGCGTCCCGCTCACGATCACTGCTCCTGCCGACGTCGAGGGCTCGCTCTTCATCGAGCCGTCGACCGCAGACGTGAGGTTGCAGACCCAGCTCCAAGAGGGCTTCACCTACCAGGTACAGGCGAGCGTGCCGGCGGTCACGCTGAAGGGTCTCCGCCAGGCCTCGGTCGGGCAGCCCCCCTCGGGTGACTACCTATCGATCCCGGAGCTTTCCCCCGCGGTGCAGGAGTTGGCCGCCACCTGGACCCAGGGCGCCGAGACCGACGTCGACGCCCTGATCTCCATCCAGGAACGCCTGCGCGCCTTCGACTACAGCATCGAGCTGCTCGATGAACCGACCTCGAGCGACTATCTCGAGCAGTTCCTCCTGGAGTCGAAGATCGGCTACTGCCAGCAGTTCGCGACCGCGTTCGCGGTCCTGGCGCGCCACCTACAGATCCCGACGCGGGTGGCGGTCGGTTTCCTGCCGGGCGCTACCACGCTGACCTCTCCGGGCACCTTCGTCGTCACGGGTGGGGACACGCACGCGTGGCCCGAGGTGTACTTCGAGGGCTACGGCTGGGTCCCCTTCGAGCCCACGCCGCGCGCGGAGTCGCCCGAGCCCGCCCACACCATCGACAACATCGCCCCGTCGACGGTCCGGGGCGCCGAGCAGATCCTGAACGGCGGG
>JAUJPD010000003.1:95046-140546 GCA_030447315.1 Actinomycetota bacterium
GCGGAAGAGTTGGCTTCGGCGCGCAAGGGGGCCGAGTCGGCCAGTGCCTACGCGCGCCGGATCGCCATCGAGGCGACGCTGTCGAGGCGGTCGGCGGACCGACTGGCGACGATCTGCGAGGCGGCCGAGTTCGCTCCCTCGGATCTGCCCCCTCAGCTGGCAGACGAAGCCAAGCGCCTCGCCCGCCAGCTGAAAAGCGGATTGTGGTCACAGGCGGGCTGGTGGGGGCGCATCAAGCGTCTGTGGTCGCCTTCTAGTCTGCTCCCCCGGCGCTCCGGGCCCCTCGTGGCGTTCGGTGGAAAGGCCGCGTTCAGCCGGATCCTGTCACTGGGCCGCTCGTAGGCGACGTCTCACCGCGGGGTCGAGATCTTGCTCGAGCTGTGACTCCAAGCGTCCGAGGGCCGCGACGAACTCCTTGCGGTCGTAGAGGTATTCGGCCACCCGGCCGTCCACCTTGCGAGCGATGTCGTCGATCGCCAGGAAGAAAGCCATCTGCCCCTCTTTCAGCGCGTCTAGAACCTCGCCGTCGGTGCGACAGATCTTGAAGATGCTCTTTCCGTCGGTGACGAGCTTGACCTCGGAGAGATGCTCCTCCAGGCCCGCCTTCTTGCGCAGGTACTCATAGGCACGGCGCACCCTTTGCAAGCTCATCCCGCCATTGAGCAGCGAGCGGATGACGTTCAACGCCACCAGGTCACGGAACGAGTACAACCGGCGCACCCCGGGCCTTCCTCCGGTCTCCTGCACGCTGGGTCTGACGAGCCCGATCCGGTCCCAGTAGCGCAATTGATGCGGCGTGCATCCCGTGAATCGCGATGCCTGTTCGGCGGTAAAACCCTCCATAGGACGCGCAGACCTCCAAGGCTTTTCTTAAACGAGCTCGTCGACGTAGATGCTGCTGCGTACACCCCCGGGGAGCCGAGTGTAGAGGTCGGTTCCCCCGCCGCCACAGCGACGGGTTGGAATGTAACGCGAGCGCTCGCATCGCGGCAAGCCAGAAGGCGCAACAACGCCCAGTGCGCGAAAGTTTCTGCGCGTTCAGTCCTTCTTGTAGCGTCCCCGGACGCGCTCTTCCCACTCCGAGAACGCACGCCCCAGCCGGTCGGCAGGTCTGCGAACCAGATCTGAGGGAGATCCCACCGAGCGCGCCGCGCCGGCGATCAGCACGATACCTAGAACCATCGCGGCGAAAGCCATGACGCCGACGATGACCACGGTCGAGTAGAAGAACACGAACAGACCGATGAAACCCGCTACGAACGAGAGCGCTCCCAGCCGGGCTCGCTTACGCTCATCGCGTTGCGCCGCCTTGCGATCTTTCGATGTCCGCGCGTTCGCGCGATCCTCTTGGTAGAGGTTCTTTTCGATCTCGTCGAGGATGCGCTGCTCGTGGTCGGAGAGAGGCACTGTCTTCAGATTATAGAAAGGCTCCCGACTAATCTGAACCCGTCTCGCTGCGGTCGAGCAACGCCGCCGGGCCAACCGCCTCGGAACCGAACCGGCGCCGGATGGAGTCCATGGCGTCGGCGGCATCGTCCCACCGCTGATGCAGGCCGCTCGAAAGCTCGCCCTCTGCCAGCAACGAGAGCTGGCGGTTCGGCGGGCCGACCGTCAATCCCGTGACGCTCACCCCCAGCAACCTGATCCTCAAGCGATCCTGGCTCACCTTGTCGAACAAGCCCCGGGCCACCTCGTAGATGGCGGGCGTCGTGTCCACCTCGGCCCCCAGGGTCCGAGAGCGCGTGATGGTGGTGAAGTTAGAGAAACGGACCTTCAACGTCACCGTCCGGCCACACAGGTTCTTCATGCGCAGGCGCTCGGCGGTGCGGTCGGCGAGCCTCAGGAGCTCCCGGGCGATCTCGTCGGGGGAATCCAGGTCGTAAGAGAAAGTCTCTTCGGAGCCCACCGAGCGGGCCGGCTCGTTCGGCACGACCGGGCGCTCGTCGAGGCCCACCGCCAGAGCATGGAGATGCGCTCCGAGCGACTCGCCGACGGCTCTGGCCAACGTCCTCTCGGAGACGGCCGCCAGGTCGCCCACGGTCTTCAGCCCCAGCCTCTCCAATGTCGTGGCGGTCTGAGGCCCCACACCCCACAGCGCCGTCACCGGCAGAGGATGGAGGAACCCGATGACGTCGCCTGCCGCCACCACGAGCAGGCCGTCGGGCTTGCCCCGGGCCGAAGCGAGCTTCGCGAGGAACTTGTTCGGCGCCACGCCGACCGTGCAGCTCAGCCCCAGCGCCTTCACCCGCTCTTTTATCTGGACGGCTATGTCGGCCGGGGGGCCGAAGATCCGGACGGATCCCGACACGTCGAGGAAGGCTTCGTCGAGCGACAGAGGCTCGACCAACGGGGTGAACGAGGTGAAGACGTCTCTGATCTTGATGGAGAAATCTCGATAGGACTCGAAATCATTGGGGACGTAGACGGCGTGCGGGCACAGCCTGCGTGCGGTCACCATGGGCATGGCCGAGGTGACCCCGTACCTGCGAGCCTCGTAGGAGGCCGAGGTCACCACGCCCCTGCCCCCTTGCCCTCCGACCACCACCGGGCGTCCCCGAAGCGACGGGTCCTTGATCTCCTCCACGGATGCATAGAAGGCATCCATGTCGACGTGAAGGATGGGCTCGGTCACCGCCATGGAGTCACGATAAGGGCCGGGGCCGACGCCCCGGCCCGCCCGACCGGGTGGTTCCATAGGCCCGGGCGCGGGTAATCCGAGGCGCATGTCGACCAAGACCCAGTTATCGGTGGGAAGGCGCAAGCTCCAGGTGTCGAACCTCGACAAGATCTTCTATCCGGCGACCGGAACCACCAAAGGCGACGTCATCGACTACTACCGCAAGGTGGCACCCGTTCTGTTGCCGCACCTCAAGAACAGGTTCGTGACGCTCAAGCGCTACCCGAACGGGGTCGACGGCAAGTTCTTCTACGAGAAGGAATGTCCCTCGCATCGACCCGAGTGGGTCAAGACCGCGGCGATGGTGCGCAAGAAGGACCGCAAAGCGGTGAACTACTGCCTGTTGAACGACCAGGCAAGCTTGGTGTGGTCGGCGAACCTCGCCAACCTCGAGCTGCACACGTCTCTGGCGCGCGCCGGCGACTTCTACCGCCCCACCGCCATGGTCTTCGACCTCGACCCGGGCCCCCCCGCCGGCATCCTCGAATGCGCGCGCGTGGCGATGCTGCTCGAGTCGATCCTCGAGGAAGCCGGCCTCGAGTCGTTCCCGAAGACGTCGGGCTCCAAGGGGCTCCAGCTCTTCGTTCCTTTGAACACCGCGGTCACCTACGACGACACCAAGCCGTTCGCCCACGAGCTCGCCCTTCATCTGGAAGCCCAGCACCCCGACCTGGTCATCTCGAAGCAAGGACGCGCGGAGCGAGAGGGCCGGGTTCTGGTCGACTGGAGCCAGAACGACGACCACAAGACGACGGCTTCCGTCTACACCCTGAGGGCCAAAGAGCGTCCCACGGCGTCCACACCGGTCACGTGGCAGGAGTTGAAGAAGGCGGTGCGCGCCCAGAGGCCGGACCTCCTCGTCTTCGAAGCCGCAGAGGTCCTAAGCCGCATCGAGCGCCACGGCGACCTATTCGAGCCGGTGCGCAAGCTCAAACAGAAGCTGCCCCCTGATCTCCTCGGTAGATGCTAGATGCTGCCACCCCGGCGGGATGGGCTTGGCTGATGGCTCAGCGACCGGCGCTGCCCCCGCTCGCGTGCCAGAGTCGGCCGGGAGCGGCATCGGTGGCGCTGGTGTCCAGCCCCCGGAAGGATTGCTTCTTGCGCTGGCGTCCCAGAGCCGCCGCCAGAGAGTGGCCCTGCTTGCGATCATCGGCCACCTCGGCAAGGTCGAAGACCTCGTTCACCACCACCGTGAGGCCGACGTTGCCCGGAGCGGTCTCATAGATCCGAGACGCTCCTCCCCGTTTCCTGACGACTCCCCGCACGAGCAGCAACCAGGAGTGGAACACCGTCCTCGCCGCGCGCTCTTGCGCCCGTTCGAAGACGGTCACGTCGATCGGGCCGGTGAGGTCGTCGATGGTGACGAAGATGATCCGTTGGCCGGAGCGGATCGCAGGGGTCTGGCTGGCGACCTTCACACCGGCTACCCACACCTCGGAGTTGTTGCGCAGGGAGCCGAGCTTGCTCGCCGGGCTACAACCAAGCTCGCTCAGCAACGGCTCGTAGAGCGACATGATGTGACGGCGGGCATCGATGCCGGAGACCTCGAGCTCGGCCTGGGTCTCTTCCAGCGGCGTGTACGGGGGCAACCCGGGAAGCGCTTCGGTGATCGACTCCTCCAAGACGAACCCCATCTGGCTACCGGGCCGGTGCCTCGGCTGCGACGACAGGTCGAGCACCCGCCACATCAGCTCGTGACGCGTCCGGTTCTCGATCCCATCCAAGGCCCCTACATGGATCAGGTTCTCGAGCACCGGCTGCGATAACTCGGTCCGTCGCCACAGGTCTTCGAGCGAGGCAAAGGACCCACCGGCGCGCGCATCCAGCAGGGAGTCCATCTCGGCCTCGGACATCCCCCGCACCTCGGACAACGCGAGGCGGATGCCGGGCACCGGTGGCCGGCCCACGGTCTCGACCCGATAGACCCGATCGGAAGAGTTGATGTCGATCGGCAAGATCGGGATCCCGAAGTTGCGGGCATCGGCCACGATCAATCGCCGTGGATACATCCCGGGGTCATGCGTCAGGACCCCGGCGAGGAACGCGGCCGGATAGTGCGCCTTCAACCAGGCCGAGAGATAGGTGGGCAGAGCGAAGGCGGCCGCATGGGACTTGCAGAACCCGAACGACGCGAAGCTGAAGACCTCTTTCCACAGAGACTCGGCCTGGCGAGGCTCGAACCCGTTGCGGATCGCGGACGAGATGAACCACGACGCCACGTCTTCTCGGGGCGGAGTGACCTCGATGGGGCCCGCCACCCCATGGAAGTGAACGCGCTGGTCCTTGACCCACCCCTCACCCACACGAGCACCGGGGTCCCGGCCCGGGGGAGGCGCTCCGAGGGGGGTTGCGAGACCGGCACCGGGCGCGCCCTCATGGCTCAGCTTGTGCCTGGGCCTGTGGCCGGGATCGCCCGGCAGGCTCGGTCGCTCGGCGTCTAGGTGACGCCGCACGTAGTCGGCGTCCGCCAGCGAGCATCCGGTCACCGCGGCGATCACCCTGATCACCTGCTCGTGGAACACCACGACACCCTTGGTCTCTCGCAGGATCGGCTTCAGACCGGCATGCGGGTAGCTGACCTCTTGGAAGCCGTGATAGCGGTCGAGGAAGGGCGAGACCATGTCGGACTTCACCGGGCCGGGTCGGAACAGCGAGATGTCGATGATGAGGTCTTCGAACCGGTTCGGTTGATAGCGAGCGAGCAGCTCGCGCTGACCCGGGGACTCGATCTGGAAACAGCCCAGCGTCTTGGAGGTCTTGATCAGCTTGTAGGTGGCCGGATCGTCGTGCGGCAGACGGTCGAGGTCGACGAGGTCTCCGTGGGCCCGCTCGATCTCTTGGGTCGCATGGGAGATCGAGGACAGCATCCGCACGCCCAGCACATCGAGCTTGGCCAACCCGAGCTCTTCGACGTCGTCCTTGTCGGCCTGCAGCATCGTGAAGCCGCCGTATGACTCTTGCATCGGGACCCGGTCGGCGAGATCCGGAGACGACAGGATCACACCGGACGGGTGCAACGCGAGATGACGAGGAAAGCCGTCGATGGCGAGACACAGCTCGAACAGCTGCTCGAGCTGCCCGGCCCTCAGATTCGTACCCGCCAGCTCGGGAAGGCGTTCTATCGCCTGAGGGATATCCCTGGCCCTCACCCGCGGGAACGCCTTCGCCACCAGATCGATCTCGCCGGCGGGCATGCCCAACGCCTTGCCGACCTCACGGATCGCCATACGCGCTCGGAACGTATCGACCATGCAGCACATCGCGGTCTGGTCGCGCCCGTAGGAGTCCAAGATGTGGGCGAGCACCTCCTCACGCCGGTGCGACTCGACATCGACGTCGATATCCGGAAGCTCCTCCCGCCGCTCGTTCATGAAGCGCTCGAACAGCAAGTCGTAGCGAACAGGATCCACATCGGAGATCCCGAGCACGTAACAGACCAGCGAACCGGCTGCGCTGCCCCGGCAGGCGCACCGGATCCCCAACACCTGACGGGTGTGCTCGATGATGTCTGCCACCAGCAGGAAATAAGCCGCGAACCCCATCTTGTAGATGAGCTGCAGCTCGTGCTGGAGGCGCTCGTCGACGTGCCGGGTGATCCTGTCGAAGCGCCGGTGTGCTCCTTCGTAACAGCGCCTCGCCAGCGCACCGGTGGGGGTCTCGCCCGGTGGCATGGGAAGGTCGGGGAAGTGATAGGTGCCGAGGTCTAGGTCGAACTCACAGGCCTCGGTGATACGCAGGGTCTCGTCGGCGGCCTCGGGGATGTCGGCGAACAGCTCCCGCATCGCCCCGGGCGCTTTGAAGCCATACTCCGAGTTCGAGCGCAGCGCCTGGGTCTTGGAGAGCGGCACGATCTGTTTGATCGCGTGAAGGAGCTCGTGCGTGACAGCCTCACGAGGGCTTGGATAGTGCACGTCGTTGGTGGCGACGAGGGTGATCCCGGTCTCGCGAGCGATCCCGATCAACCGATCCCGCAGCGTCCGGGCCCCGTAACCGCGGTGATCGAAGACCTCTATCCGGAAACCGTCACCGACCGCGTCACGCCAGCGGCGCGCCGCTTCGATCGCCTGCGGCATCGCTCCGGCGGCTGCCAAACGCGCGACCTCGCCCCGCTCGCATCCCGACAACAGAAAGAGCCCCTCGGCCCGCTCGGCCACGGCGCTCATCGTGGTGGCGGGCCGGCCCCGCTCGTTGGTCATATGCGCCCGTGAGATGAGACGACAGAGGTTCGCATAGCCGGTCGCGCTCTGGGCGAGGGCGGTGACGTGAGCACCATCGTCCAGCGTGAGCTCGGCGCCATAGATCGGCTTGACCCCTGCATCCCTGCAGGCGCGGGCGAAGCGGACCGCGCCCGTCAAAGCATCGTGGTCGGTGAGAGCTACCGCCTCGTAACCCAGAGCGGCCGCCATCGGCGGCAACGCCTCGGCCGGGATCGCGCCGTCGAGCAACGACCACGTGGAATGACAATGGAGATGCACGAATCCGCTCATGTTGCAGAGCGATCTAGAGAGAGGCGGCTATCTCCGTTCCGCTGATCTTGGCGACCAGCCGTCCTTGCTCGTCGGTGATCTCGGCCTCCGCGAACAGCAAGCGCTTGCCGGTCTTCAGCAATCGTCCCGTCCCGGTGATCGTGGTTCCCGCGGGGGCCGGGCGCAGGAACGAGATCTTCATCTCGGCAAGCGCGGGATAGGAATCGTCCGGAAGCTGCGTCGCGCACAGCCCGCCCAGAACCGCATCCGCGAACGCGGCCAGCACTCCTCCTTGTAGGTTGCCCGCCGAGTTGCACAGCTCGGCAGGAACGGTCCAGGTGAAGGTGACCTCGTTGGGGTCTTGGGTCTGGCGGCGCTGGAAGCCGAGGGTTTCGTTGGCGGGGATGGAAAAGGCCCCATCGAGATAGGCCTCCCAGCGCGTGCGCGGCATGGCCCGCACGATAAGCGGTGGGCTCCGGCGAGCTCAATCCCATAGTCGAGCTATGCGCCACGCGCGCTTCAAACGATCGAAGTAGATGTCGTAAACCGCCGACGGCGACACCATGAACCCGTCGGGATCGAGATCGCCCGTGGCGACCAGGCCCGCGGGCCGCGCCAGCACCCGGAAGTACTCGCGTTCGCGGGCGCGCGCTTGGTCCCACCACTCCCCCGCATCTCGCCACGAAGACAGCTGCTCGTCGACCTCGTAACGTCGTCCGCGCCAGGAGAACCCGACCGGCCCCCGCAGATGTGGATCGGCCGTGACCTCGATCGGATCGTCGTAACGCTTGGCCACGGCTCCTTCGTTCTCGCTATGGAGGTTTTCGCGTTCTCGTTCCGTAAATGACTAAGGGGCCGATCGCTTCGCCTCCGCGGAGCGCCCGGACCCTTCAGATGACTAAGGGAGCCCGACCGACCCGTCCCGCTGAGGAGACGGGCCCATCGGGCCCCCGGTCTACGTTCGCTTCAGGAGGCGGGGCCGGGGAACCCACTCGGCCTCGGGGAGAGAGCCGGCCTGACCTGAATCGAACGTATGTTCGATAGTAGAGGAGCCTGTCGACGGCGTCAAGTGGGGAAACCGATGCAACGGGAAGACGCCGTCGCTCGTCTATTAGTCGCTCCCATCCACCTAGCGACCGCCCCCCAGCCGCCTCGCCTGAAGGAGATCCACGATGTCGCTGACACGCATGGCCCCGGCGTTGCTCGCCGCGCTGGTGCTCGCCGCGTCTCTGAGTGGGACCGCCCAGGCCGCACCCGGGTGCTTCGGTAGCCGCCCCACCATCGCCGGCACCGCGGGCGACGACCTCCTGGTCGGAACCGATGGTGCCGACGTCATCTACGGCGGCGGGGGCTCCGACACGATCCGGGGCGGTAAAGGCAACGACCGGTTGTGCGGCGGCGGTATTGGCTTTGACGACGTCGCGGGAGGCCGTGGCCGCGACCTCATCGACGTTGCCGGCTATGACCAGGACGAGACCAAGGTGCAGGAGCACTACGCCTCGGCCGCCGGGGGACCCGGGCGCGACCGGATCGAGGCATCGGGGTTCTGGACCGTGGTGCGAGGGAATGCCGGCGCCGACTCCATCCACGGCCGCGGCGCTCACCTCCTGTTCGGCGACTCCGGAGACGATTCGCTGGTTGCCTCGGAGCGGCCTTCGACCTTCTTCCAGGGAGGGGCGGGCGACGACCGCATGGCCGATCGCACCGGCACCGGCGTGCTCGTTCACTGGGAGGCCCCACGCGGCGTGAAGGTGGACCTGAGCGCGGGAACGGCAACCGGCTGGGGCCGGGACACCATCTCCGGCTTCGCTTTCGTGCTCGGCTCCGATTTCGACGATGTCCTGCTGGGAAGTGACGCCGCCGAGTCCCTTGACGGGGGCCGCGGTGACGATCGGCTGGCGGGCCGCGGCGGCAACGACAGGCTCTCGGGCTACGAGGGCGCCGATCGGGTCTTCGGCGGCGCCGGAGACGACGAGGCCAGCGGAACGACTGGCCGGAACCCGCAAGGAATGTCGGCTACCGGGGCTGGTCATCGAGGTCCGGGCGCGGACATCATCTACGGCGGCAGCAAGCTGTACGGCGGCGGCGGCGATGACTCCGTGATCGGTGGAAGTGGTGATGACGTCGTCTATGGGGGCAGCGGCGATGACGATCTTCACGGCTACGCCGGAGACGATCAGCTGTTCGGGGGAGACGGCGCCGACTATCTGTCGGGCTACTGGTCGATGCGCGCCAGCGACGCGGATCGGGACCTGGGGGACACCGATTCCCTCGACGGTGGAAGCGAACTAGATGACTGCTTCGCCGGCGAGAGATACATCAACTGCGAGATCATCGACTGATCCAACCGGGGACCCCGAGATGTGGCGCTCAGGCCACCGGCGCCTACAGGGCGTCGACGTATTTGGTGCCGGCGCCGCTGTTGTAGAGGACGACCGGGCCTTCCAGCTCTTCTCTACGTGCCAGCCGATCCGCAGCTGCCACTGTTGCGGCGCCTTCCGGACAGGCGAAGATCCCCTCGGTCGCAGCCAGGTGTCTCACCGATAGGCGCAGGTCGCGCTCGGCGACGGCGAGCATCGTTCCTTTCGAAGCCCGGACGCGATCCAGGACCAAGGCCCCCTCGGCCGGCGTGGGCACCCGAAGTCCTGCCGCGATGGTGGTGGTCGGCCGTCCCCAGGCGGGGACGTCATCGCGGCCCTCCTCGAAAGCTTTGACGACGGGAGCGCAGTCTTCCGCCTGGACCCCAACGAGCACCGGCAGCTCGCCCGCGGCCCACCCCAGCGCGGTCGCCTCCTCGGCTGCCTTGGCCGCGGCCACCGCCGCCACTCCGCCGCCTACCGGGATGACCAACGTGCGCGGGATGCGCATCCCGGTCTGGTCGCCACATTGATCGAACAGCTCGAGCCGCGCGGTCTTCTTTCCCTCGAGCCGGTAGGGCTCGAAGAAGGTGCCTGCGAAGAAGGCCCCGGTGTCGGCCGCGATCTCCTTGGCCCGTATGCCGGCGTCGGCGATCGAGCCGTCGACCAGCTCCAGGTCGGCCCCCGTCGCGCGGACCTCCGCTTGCTGCGAGAGCGGCGCGGTTCGAGACATCACGACCGTGATCGGCAGGCCGGCGCGGGCGGCGTACAGAGCCCATGCCGCCCCGGCGTTTCCCGCGGTGGGCATCGCGATCGAGGTGGCTCCCAGCTCTCTTGCCCGCGACACCGCGACGGCCGCACCGCGCTTTGAACGTCCCGCTCGGCAAGAGGCCGTCGTCCTTCATCCAGGTCTCCACACCCCACCGCTCCGATAGGCGCTGCAGGAAGACGAGCGGCGTCTGCGGCTCTCCCAACGACACCGGGTCCGAGGACAATGGAAGCAGCTCCTCGTACCGCCACATGCCGCTCGGGCGTGCTCGTACCTCACCCAGAGGGATGGACGTCAGGTCGTAGCGGGCCTGCAGGGTGCCACCGCACGGACACCGCTGCTGCAGCACATGAGCATCGTGTTCGGCTCCGCAGCGCGCGCACTCGAGATGCGTCAGGCGAGAAGACATGGGCACAAGCTAACGCGCAGGGCGTCTCCCTAGAGGAGAGGTAGCACCTCTTCGCTGAAGCGATGAGCGGTCTCACACGAGAGGGGCCGGGGCCGAACACGATCATCTGAGCGGTCGTGACGCCGACCTCCTCGAGTCTCTTGATCGAAGCGGCTATGTCCTCGGCAGAACCCGTGAGCGGCATCTTCGGGTTGGGCTGATCCGAGAACCACAGGAGATTGGGATAGACGATCTCGAGCTCTGCGAAGTCCCGTCCCCTCTTGTCCATCTCGGCCCCCAGCACAGCGAGCCGGGCTTCAACTGCCTCGACCCCGCGCCCTGGCCCTTGCCGGTGGTGATGACCCATCCGTCGCCGAGCTCGGCGGTGCGACGCAACGCCTCCTCACCGTGGCCGCCCAGAAGGATCGGAAGGTGCGTCGTCGGCGCCGGCAAGAAACCGGCCTCTTGCCACGAATAGAACTCACCCCGGAACGATGCGGGTTCGCCCGACCAGATCGCGCGCAGGGCCTTGATGTACTCCTCGAGCCGGGCTCCGCGCCGGTCGAAACCGACACCGACGCCCTCGAACTCTTCGCGCATCCATCCTCGACCCAGACCCAGCACGATGCGCCCCGGCGCGAAGTTCTCGATCGAGGCCAGCATCTTGCCCAGCACGATGGGGTGGCGATAGGCGGCGATCGTCACGCCTGTCCCGATGCGGAGCTTCGACGTCGCTCCCGCGAGCACACCGTAGAGCGCGATCGGATCGAAGAAGGGATCGGCCGCGGTCATCGCGTAGGACCCGTCGCGGCTATAGGGATACTTCGAGGCCAGAGCCGTAGGTGTGAAGAGATGGTCGAACATCCACACCGAGTCGAACTGCAGCTCCTCGGCGGTGCGAGCGACCGCCATGACGTCTTCGACGTTCGCACCCGGCTGGGCGCTGGGGAGATGGAGCCCGAACCTCAAACGAAACCCAGAGCCGATTTCGCCAGCGGGTCCATCTTCTCGGGCGTCCAGGGCGGATACATCACCATCTCGGTCGTGACCTCTCCGATGCCCTCGATGTCTTTGGTGCCGGCTCTGATCTCTTCATCGAGCATCGGCCCGATCGGGCACCCCATCGTGGTGAGAGTGAACTCGATCTTGACGTCGTTGTTCTCTTCGTTGATGAGGATGTCGTAGACGAGACCGAGGTGATAGATGTCGATGCCCAGCTCGGGATCGTTCACGGTCTTGAGGGCGGCGATGACCTGCTCTTTGATCTCTTCTGTGGTTGCCATCTCACTACTCTAGACGCCCCAACCGAACGCCGTATCCCTGGAGCGCTAGCATCGAAGGATGGCAACACGCCGCCTCACCCGCTCCAGAACCGATCGAAAGATAGCGGGCGTGGCTGGTGGGCTCGCCGAGTTCTTCGGGATGGACGCGACGATCGTTCGGGTCATCTGGGTCCTGGTCGTCATCCTCCCGGGAGGCCTGGGTCTGATCCCTTACCTGATCCTCTGGATCGCCTTGCCGGACGCAGATTCGAGCTCTGCTTCGTCGGCCGGCGCCATCGCCGAGGAGCGATTCGCGCGTGGTGAGATCGATGCCTCCGAGCTAGCGCGCATCAAAGAGGATCTGCGCCGATGAACAACGCTTCTCGGCAGAGGACCCGAGCATGAACCTGCCCGGCCTGCCCGAGGTGATCTTCATCTCTTTGCCCCTCATCTTCTTCGCTCTGGTGATCCTTGCGATAGCGGCGCTGGTCAAGCCCAACAGGTCGACATCATCCGCCGAGGGGGCACTTCAGCTTCTCGAGGAGCGCTACGCACGCGGCGAGATCACCCGCGACGAGTTCATGGAGCGCAGAGAAGTCCTGCGGGGAGGGCCGGCTTCCTCTTAGAGGCGCGCGGGTCGGGCCGCCAGCCGCTAAAGCGTATCCAGGTCGAGCCCGAGCAGGCGGGCCGCGTTGTTCTTTATGACGTCTTCCTCTTTGTCACCCAGGTTCATCTCGTCGAACTCGTCGAGGATCCGGCCCGGGTCGAGCATCGGGTAGTCACTCCCCCACACCGTTCGGTCGGACAGCCGCCCGCGGGCGTCTCGCTTCACCTCGGCCGGGATGTACTTCGGCCTCCAGGCGCTGAGATCGACCCACACGTTCGTCTTGTGCAGCGCGCTCGACAGCACCTCGAGATGCCACGGATACCCGAAGTGAGCCATGACGACCGTCAACCCGGGATGGTTCGCCGCGACCATGTCCATCAGCATCGGCCGTCCATAGTCGAACGCGATACCGAAGCCACCGGGCACCCCCGCGCCCAGCCCGGTTTGGCCGACGTGGGCCACGATCGGCAATGAGTGCTCTTCGCACTTCTCCCACAGCGCCGTGTACTGCGGGTCGTTGGGGTAGAACTCCTGCACCTGAGGATGGATCTTCAACCCGCGTAGGCCGAGCTCGGTCACCGCCCGCTCGAGCTCCTCGACGTGATCGGGCTTGTGCGGATCCACGCTCGCGAAGCCGAGGAACTGGTCGGGATAAGCGCGCACGATCTCGGCGACGCGATCGTTGGTCAGCGGGGGCAGACCCGTGGCGGTCTCCGCGTCCCACGCCAGCAAGACCCCAAAGATGTCCCAGTTGCGATACTCCTCGGCCATCTCTTCGACGGTGCGCACCCGGACCTCACTGCGGAAGTACTTCTGCGTGACTTCGAGCATGGGCCCGATCGAGCCCTGAAGCCATTCCTTGGTCGAGACGTGGACGTGGAAGTCGATGGCGCGGGGCAAGCTCATCCTCCTAGAGACATCGGGAACCGGCGCGCACCCTACCCAGTCGCAGCGAGCAGCATCTCTTTGAGGCCTGCGGCGGCAGCCGGGGGGTCGGCGGCCTCGGTGATCGCCCGCACCACCACTATCCGGCGGCCTCCGGCCTCCAGCACGGAGGCCAGCGTCTCTTCCGACATGCCGCCAGTCACGAACCACGGCAGCTCCAGTGTGGCCGCGGCATGGCGCACGAGGTCGATCCCGGTTCCGGGTCGACCCGGCTTGGTGGGTGTTTCGTTCACCGGACCCACGGCGACATAGTCGAGGAGCCTCGCAGACGCGATGGAGGCGTCCACTTCTTCGACCGAGTGCGTCGACAAGCCGACGATCCCGGTGGGAAAGAGACGGCGCGTGGCCTCGGGGGGAAGGTCGTTCTGGCCCACGTGAACGCCGTCGGAGCCGAGGGTGACGGCGACATCGGGCCGGTCGTTGATGATGAAGGGGATGCCCGCGCCGCGACAGGCCTCGAGCAACGGTGCGCCCGCTCTCAGGAGGTCGCCGGCCTCCATCTCTTTCTCGCGAAGCTGCACCAGATCCACCCCGGCCGCCGCGAGCTCCGGTACGAGGTCCACGAGATCACCGGCCGGCAGACGGGCGGGCGCGACGAGATAGAGGAGCGCGCTGTCCAAGGTCACCGCGGGGTAGTCACAAGGCGATGGCGGTGGGCCCCCCGTCGCCTCCCTCTGGCCACTCTTCGTCGGGGTCTTCGCCCGCCTGTCGTTCGTACTCCTTCATGCGCTCTGCGATCTGTCGCAACGTCCCGGGGACCCGGACCAGAGCCACCCCTACGATGAAGTAGGGAAGGATGTCGGCCACGACCTCGTACCACCGCTTGTCCAGCAGGCTGGCGACCGCGACCCAGACGACGACCAATCCCGCGAGGATCTCGGCCAGGACCCGCACGCTTCCTCGCTCGGCTCCCGCTTCGTATCGCTCACGCATCAGCCGGACGGCGAGGCGGCCGCGAGTTCGGCGCAGACGCCGCCACGTCTCGCGTGACGGATACGCGCCGCGGATCGCCTCGACGAAGCCGAGTGCCAGGAGCGCGATCAGCGCAGCTATCAATCCCGTCGCCATACCCGAAAGGTTAGTCGCCGGACGCGAAGAAGGGGCCCGAAGGCCCCTTCTTTCAGAAAAAGCTCGAGATCCTTACTTGCCCACCGCGGTGTAGGTGAAGTCCACGTTCTCGCCCGTCACCATGCAAACGATCGCGATCGGGAACCCAGGCGGGATCGTTCCCGACTCGCCACCCGCCTCTCGCGTCTCGAACGCGATGTTGCCGGGCACGGCAGCGGGATCGGTGATGTCACCGAGGCTTTGATAGAAGGAGATATCGAGATCGGCGGAGTCGTCGGCGGGAACCAACTTGAACTTCCCGCCTGCGGTCTTCGGGTCGACGTCGAAGTCGAAGCCGACGATCCCCTGCGCCTGACGCTGCGCTACGAGGTTGGTGCGGCGATGCAGCCCGAAGAAGCAGCTCCCGTCGACGAACTGAGCGGGAAGCGCGATCGAACCCTCGGTCTTCTGCTTGGCTTTCTTGGCTTTACCTGCGGTCGCCGGCACGGCTGCTCCAAGGAGCAGGGCTGCGACCGCGAGGGCTAGAAGTTTCTTCATGGAGTCCTCCTACTTCCCTGAGGGCTTTACGCCCTTGCCGGCGCTGTACTTGAACGAGGTACCGACGGCGCCCTGTCCAGCCTCACCTGCGAACACGCAGACGACCGCCTTGATCGCGCCCTTGGGCACCTTTCCGGCTTCGCCCGGCCCCTCGTGGGTCTCGAACTCGGCCACCCCGGGGGCTGCCGGCGGCGGGTCGTTGATGAACTCCTCGCGCGTGGCGAAGTCGCCGAGGTAGTAAGTGAGGTCGAGGTCGACGTTACCGACACCACCCGTTGACTCCAGGAAGAACGGCTTGTTCCACGTGGTCTTGTCGACGTCGAACGTCCAGCCGACAGCGCCGTTCGAGGACTCTCCGAAGAGAGACCAGAGGTGCCGAGACAGACCGGTGTAGCAACCGTCTGGATGCCGTGCCGGGATCGCGATCCTTCCTTCGACGACCTGAGGGCTGGGTTTAGCGGCCGTTGCCGGCCCAAGGACGGAGGCGGCCATCAGCGCCCCCAGAGCGATAGCTAATGACTTCTTCATGTGGTTCCTCCCACTCAAGGATGTGTCCGTGGTGGGAGGTTCGCCGCTCAGAGGCGCCTTCCTGCCCCCGATAGCGCAGTTTGCCTCCGCCCGCTGGGGGAAGCCTCTTTGCAACCAAGGAGGAGGCGTCATGACCGAGAAAACCCCGGAAGACGAGACCCCGCAGGAGCAAACCTCAGACGGGAGCGACTACGCCCACGGCTCCGAGCAAGACGAGGAGACGGCGGCACCGAGCGGAAAGGCCGCTACGACCGAGACCGACGAGAAGCTGCCCGACGACCAGGCGGCCTTCCAAACCGACACCGACGCCGACTAGATATCCCACGGTCCCAGCTGTTCAATCATTAAGTGGAGGCATAGGCTCGCTTGTCCTGATCGCATGACGGTCCGCACGGGGGATCTTTATTAGCGATAACCGAGAGGATCAAGAATCGCGGAGCCCCGCCACTCCGAGGTCCAACCCCTTCTCTCCACTTCAGTCCAAGCAGTTCCGCCTGCTCTTCCCTAGCGCAAAGCATCTCTACGTTCGGCAGCTTCGTCGCGCCGGTCGCCGTTGGCTTTTGCCATCCTCCGATTAACGGGTTCAACAACCGCGCTCGGGCTGACGCTCGCCGCGCGCACTGTTCCACAGCTCGTGTTTCTGCTGGCGGGCGGGATCTGGTCGGATCGGCTTCCACGCCACATCGTGATGGTCGTCTCCTCGGTGGTGATGGGGGTCGCCCAGGCGCTCTCCGCTCTGCTTCTGTTGCTAGATCTAGCTGAGCTGTGGCATTTGCTGGTCATGCAGGCCGTGTGGGGGGTCGCCTTCTCCTTTTTCTTCCCAGCGTCCCAGGGCCTCGTCCCGCAGACGGTCGAGCGGTCTCAGCTGCAACAGGCGAACGCGCTTCTCCGAATGACGTTGAACGGGGCAACGATCGGTGGAGGGGCCATCGGTGGGGTCCTCGTTGCAGTAGTCGGTCCCGCCGTGGGACTCCTGGTCGACTCCCTTCACCTTCTTCGCCAGCGCCGCGCTGCTGGGATCGATGGTGTGGTCCCGACGGAAAGGCGTCGAGACTCGAACTTCGTCCTGGAGCTCAAGGAAGGATGGCGCGAGTTCTCGTCGCGTGTCTGGGTGTGGACGATCGTGCTGGGCTTCAGCGTCCTTAATGCGGCCCACGCGGGTGGTATCTCTGTGCTTGCGCCGGAAATAGCGAGAAGGGAGTTGGGCGGCGCTCGTGCTTACGGGTTCATCACAGCGTTCGAAGGCGCGGGTCTCGTTCTCGGTGGTCTTGCGGCGCTGAAGTTCAAGCCGCGCCGGCCCCTGTTCCTAGGTTGCGCAGCCGTTTCGTTGATAATCCCAACCTTCGTGCTCTTGGCTGTGGGCGCACCTTGATCCTGATCCTGTTCGGGGCGCTGTTGATGGGCATCGGGATCGAGACGTTCGCGATCTACTGGGATACCTCGCTTCAACATCACGTACCCCAGCGAGCGCTGTCCCGAGTGAGCTCCTACGACATGTTCGGGTCGATCGCGATCATCCCGATCGGGCAAGTGGTTGCAGGACCGGCGGGCGAGACTATCGGCGTATCGGACGCGCTCATTGTTGCCGCCGTGATCATCCTGGTCGCTGTGCTCGGCATGTTAGCAGTACCGGATATCCGAAGGCTTCAGAACACGTGAGCGTTCTTGGGCGTCGCTGCAGGTGGCCGCGCTGTGTCTTCCGGACCAAGACCGTGGCAGACACCGCTAGTGAGCAAGGAGCAGATGCTTCAGGATCAGGATGATGTTGGGGGCATCAGCAGCGACGCCGCAGCTTCAGGGCGAGACAAACTTGCGCGCACGGCAAACCATCTGGCTCCTCGGGCGTATAGCCAGCAGACAAGGGTCGCGCTCGTGGGAGCAGGCGGACCACACGGGTAGAGCAACGGAAGGATCATCGATGAGAAAAGCCCTGGGTTCTACGTTGATCGCGATGCTGCTTGCGGTCTCCCTGGTCGGCAGTGCGAGCGCAGCGGTGACCGCCGCTGCGAGCGACCCTGATGACACACGCGGCCGCCTCGACATCCGCTACATCCGGTTCCAGCGCACCGCGCTTCAGCGTGACTCTGACTCTGCGCACCGCCGAGAAGTGGCGCTGTCGTCTCCTGGAAGACGACACGTCGACAGCCCAAGGGGTGGCCGAGGCCTACGAAGACGGGAAGGTCGCTTTCCTGCTGTGGGCGTTCGACAGCAACCGTGACGACCACGACGATCATCACGGGTACTTCCGCTGCAAGGGGGGTCGTCTCAGCTTCGAGTTCGATCGGGCCGATCTCCTTACAAGGTGCGCCGGCCGGATCTGCGCACCGTGAAGGTCACCGTGCCTACGGATCGCTTTGGGCTCGACCACCAGGGGTTGCGTGTCCACGCGATCAGTCAGCTCAACGGGCGGTTCGGTAACCAGACACTGTTCGAGGAGCGCGACGACACACGACGCCTCCGTCCCTATAGTAGGAGTTGGGGTCAGGCGGCGGAGGTCGGCTCAGCTAACGTGGGGATCGAGGGTCAACTACTTGCAGGCCCATCCTCCAGCTCCACAGGAGAGCGAGTCAAAGCCTGGGCCCGAGGGTGGCTTGCACCTCCGCCAGCAGTCGCAGCCGGTCGACCTCCCCCGTCGTGTCCACCTCGATGAGCGCGGCCCCGACCCCCAAGAGAACAACGGTTTCCGCAAGGTAAATCGCTCGTTCCAGGCGCGCCGGATTGATCACGTCCCGGTGGATGGGGTGGCGGCCGGCGGCATGACGCGCTCGCATCCTCGCCTCGGCCAAGGGGGGGTCGCAGCGACAGAAGACTTCGACGCAGCCGTGGAACTCCCGCAGTGCCCGCTCTCGCCGTTGGTTGCGCCACCAGCCCTCGACCACGGCAGCCGGAAAGCTGCCGCTCGAGCGGAAGACGATCTCGGCGGCTGTATCACCCATGAGGTCGGACCACTCTTCATCAGCGGTACCTAGCCGATCCGCCAACGCCTCTTTGATCACGTCGAGGCTGAGGAAGGGGAAGCCCAGAGATTCAGCGAGGAAGGTTCCGAGGGTGGTCTTGCCGGTCCCGGGAGCTCCGGACATGACGACGATCCTCTCGTTGCTCATGCCCAATGATGTACCGGCTTCAACGGCTAGAGCAGAGTCAGTTCTCCCATCGTTGGTGGCAAGATCAGCCTTCGGCCATCGGAGTGCACACCGTTCAGCTCACGGGTCGGCGGCGCATCGTCAGGCAGCTCCACGTCCCGCCGCCAGGGTGTCTTCTCCCGGCGTCATCTCCAGCGGTCCACTCTCGACAAGAGGTTCTTGGTCGCCGGGGTCTCCGGGACCGAAGAGCTGACAGGATCCTTCCCCCTCCCGAGAACCGACCACGGCTGCCGTAACAAACACACACCGACGCTCCGCACAATCACCGCCGAACACCCTTACCTCCGAGAGTCGTCGACTCGAAGACGGGATCGGCATTGGATCCACTGCAGGCGCCCAGTAAGGCTAGGGCCGTGATGACCAGAGCGTGTCGCATCCTCACAACCTAAGACTTTCACCTGTCGACTGGAGAGGTCACAGTGTCCCTATGAAAGGCATGATCGGGGCCGTGATCCTCGCGACACTCCTTGGGGGAGCCATAACTTGCTGAAGAAGGCCAGGAAGCGGCGGTGGATGATCAGCGTAGGTGGCCTCCTCGGCGTGCTCATCATTGGAGCCGGGATCGCGGCGAGCGTCGGGACACTTCCATGGAGTGTCGAAGGCGCTCTTCCTTCGCAGCGACAATTGCGCGAAGAGGGCTTCGCTGTGTGGCCGCAAGACACGGTCGAGGAGGGACTAGAGGGATGTGCCGACGCAGAGGGTTGGCGGTTCGACGCGGATGAGACTGCGGATCGCTATGCGCGCGACGAGCTTCGATATCCAGAGCCCCATCTGCGCCCGGTCGATCGAGAGTCCTCGAGCGTCCACTACGGGATCACGAGTGACGGGGTAGACCTGGGCTCGATCGTTCATCTACGCAAGTACGACCGGTGCTGGTTCGTCGTCTCTGTATCCGCGTGAGGGGGATTCATCCCGAGCGTGCTGTTCGCTCACGACGAGGATGGTGGACCTCTGCTCGTGATCGAGGGCGGCGGGGTTGAAACGGAGGTCGGGTACGGGGCGTGGGAGAGACGCCTTGATGCGGCCGAGCAGGCAGTCGTAGATCTTCCGGACCTCCCTCGGGACTCGACAGGCCACATCGCTGCTATCGCCACCTCTAGGCGTATCAGCGACATAGATGCGTCTACTCTCGGATTCGTACCTCAACCCGCAACTAAAAGCGTCAAGCCACTCGCCGCATCGGAATTCGATCGGGTAGATGAGATCTGCGACGGTGAAGACAGCTTCCGCAGCGCCCGGGCGGCCTCGCCGACCTTTACAAGTGGACCTTCGGCAAAGCGATATCCATGCGATACGGCGAGTGGAGATTCAGAGGCGACAATGAGATCGAGAACGTGGTGGACGACGAATGGATCTTGCGCGTGGACGACGCGGAACTGCGAGGCACCGTCTCGAACCTGAAAGAAAATTGCTGGCGCGTCACCGCCGTGGACGATCCTTCCGGGAACCTCCTCAACAACCTGCATGTCGCCGAAGACTCGTTCACGTTTGACATCAGATGGAGAGACGCCACAGAAGCCGAACTCATACTGAGGCACCCGCGGCGACTCTTGGAGACTTGATCGGCTGGAGCAGCCGATAACCGCGGGCGGAATCTTTCCCGAGCCTCTAGACGAACCCTTCTATGTGATCGTCGTACTTAGAGAAGGAAGGCAGATCATGGCGGCGCAATACACCTGGTATCGCTGGCTGGAGATGAACTCTGGCGCAAGAGGCCGAGGCTAGGGGCTGGTCGCCCTCTCGATCGGATGCGTCTGACCAAGGGGCTCAAAGAGCCTGACGGACTCTTGCGGGGCCCCAGTGCACCCTGACCGGCGTACCTAGGCGGCTTCCAGCCCCTGTCCGAGCGGAGGATCTCCGCTTCGCCAAGGGGTGTGAGAACGACTGCGGCGAAGAACAACCCATGTCGCGCAGCAGGTTCCGCTGCCGTGCACGTCTTTCGCATCTTCTGTTCTCGCAGGAACGGTTCCTGTCGTGTAGGGCCTAGAGCGACGCGCCCCCAGGAGGCCCACCTTGTAACCGGACGCTCTGAGGGCTTTGGTTGCTCGACCGTTCACTATGGCCAGCGTCAGGAGCCCGACCAGAGGAAGGGCCGCGAGGATCACCAGCAGGATCTTCCTTCCTCTCGTATAACCCAGACCGCCGGCCATGCGAAGTAGGCCGGTGACGCCGAGGCCGACCGCGGCGATGCCCAGCAGTATCCAGAGGTCGGCGACGCCGCGCGTGAGATCGGCGCGATGTTTGAAGGATGGACCCGATCACCATCCGCTGCCCGGTCGCAACCTGTTCCATCGCCAGGTCAGCTGCAGTTGTTCCGGCCTCTATCGCCATGGGTTCCCCCGTACCCTGTCGCCGCCTTGCGGCATTCTACTCGATGCGCCTGCGTGCGAGCCATTCCTCCAGAGCCGTTGGCGCGAAGCGCTCAAAACGCCCCTAAGCTCGCACGGCTGAAGGGCAGTGAATTCCCACTAGTCGGCCAGGGTGACGCCGCATTCGTCCCGGGTGAATTTGTCCACGGCGAAGGTAGCCCTCCTCCTGCTTCTAAGGCTCCCAGCTCGCCCAAACGGTCCTCCAGTCGCGAAGTCATCGAGACCATTGAGACGGATATCACCCTGGCCAACCGAGCCGTGAAGTCCCGCACCTTGGCCACGTCGTCTTTGAGATCAGTCGGAATACCACTCTCTAACTGGTCGTAGGCAGATAAAGAGCTCGGTGGTCTTGTCAGCAAGCAGCTCCTTGACTCGGGCCATTCCTTGCTCAAACTCCCTCTCCCGACGCAGCCGGACTTTTCTCAGCAAATGCGGCTGCGATCACGTCGTTGACGATGGCCTGGGACTGGTCGTCCAGTGTTGCGATCGTCTTCGCCGCCGCACAAACCGCTTCAGGTCTCGACCACTGGTAGGCGTCTCTCACTCACAGTCAATTCACTAGGTGAGGATGCGCCGGAAGCTCGAGAGGCGGGCGAGTCATCTCCGCAGCTCACCGTCATCAGAAGGACCATGATCGTCGCCGCCGTCCACCTCGCCCTCATCGTGCCGAATCGTATACATGTGGGTGGCCGTCAAGGTCGGGGGTCAACTCTCCAAGAATCGATCTCCCCTCAACGAGGCCATCGAGAGGTGGTCGACCTACGGCTGCGGCCTGAGCAGAGCTGCCGTCACACGATGGGCACCGCGGGGCCGCTGCCGGGGTTGATAGATCGCCACGGTGATACGTGTCCCGGTGAGGGAACGATGAACCTCCACCTCCAGCGTCTGTGGCAGTTGGAATCCAATGTGCGGGCGGCCACATGCGGCAGGATGCAGCCGGGATGCAAGAACTGGTCATTCGCCAAGCGGGATCGACTGATGCTCGTGGCATAGCCGAGGTCCATATCAGCTCGTGGAAGGCGGCGTACACCGGACTGATCCCCCAGGAGCAGATCGATCAACTCGACCTCGACCGGCGCGAACAGCGTTGGCGACGCCTCTTAGGCCAGAGCAACGAAACCACGGAAGCCCAGCGCCGAGGCTGGGTAGCACTGTCGGCGACCGAATCGTCGGCTTCGTTGGTGACGCAGGCTGCGACGGAGGAGGATCTAGATAGGTCGACACATGAGCTGAGCGCTCTCTATCTAGAGCCGGCGGTATGGCGTTTGAAGATCGGGACGGGACTGCTAGGGGCAAAGGAGAAAGCTCTGCGAAGCAGGGATCCGTACAGCGATCTTGTGGGTGTTAGAGGCGAACGAGGCGGCGACTCGTTTCTATGAAGCTCACGGCTGGGACTCCCGACGGGCGAGATCCTTCGTTCCGTTTTTCGGCGTACCTGCCCTCAGGTACCGGAAACAGCTTTAGCTCCTCCGGCCTGCTCCCAAGATTCATCTCCATCTAAAGAGCGCGCCTGATCAAGTTGACAAGATTCCCCGGCTACTAGAACCAAAGGGCGCTAGACGATCACCCTGGGGAGCGGCCCGGTGTCGTCTCCGCCCATGTCGTGGTCGACGCGGTGGACGACCTCCTCTCTGTGCCGGGGCGACTTGGCCATAACCAGCGAGGTGACCGTCCTATAGAAGTCGTCGGGTCGCGGCAGGAAGGCGATCTTCTCCACCGCCTGTTTCTGACCCGGTGACTCGACCCTCAGATCGCCGTAACCAAGGAGCCGCCCCAGCAGGGAGCGGTGGTAGGTCATGTCGGTCACTTTGGTGAGCGGCATCGAGGCGACTCGGCGTGAGATGAGGCCCGAGACCTCGAAGATGCGGCGGTCGGTGACGACGATGTGGGCGACGTTCCACTCCCAGCCTCGCCACGCGAACCGGGCCATGAAGAAGATCGCGACCATTCCGAGAGCGGTATCGATCAGATCCGAGCCCGCGGCCGGGCTCAGAAGGGTTCCGAGGAACGCGGCCGCGACGATCGCACCGAAGGCTTCGATGAACGGTCGGAACAGAACCGCGGGATGGCGCCGGACGCGGCAGACGACCTCTTCGTCCATGGCCAGGTAGCGGGACTCACCGCTCATGCGGGCACCTCTAGATGAGAGAGCGCAGGAACCGGGTGAAAGCAGAAGAGGCGGTCGAGAACCATTCGCCGGCGTTCTCGCCCGTCACCTTTACGAGCTTGGCGGCCTCGTTGGGCGAGTTGATCAGGAAGACAACAAGGAACGCGAGCAGCAGGTACAACCCGATCTTTTTCAGCTTCATGGAGCCACGGTAAGTCTCGAAGAGCCCCGAGGGCCGGATTTGCCAAGCTCGCCCTAGTACTCGGACCACCACTGCAGCCACAGCTTGCGCGACGTCCGCAGGTGCTCGCGCTCGCGCGAGAACACCTCCAAGGTGACCGTTCCGTCATAGCCGCGTTCTTTGAGCATCCTGATATGGCTCTTCCAGTCGATCGCGCCCGCCCCCAGAGGAAGGTGCAGGTCCTCTCCCCCGCCGCGATTGTCCGAGACGTGGACGTGGCTCAGCCGTTCGCCGAAGGCCGCCAGCAACGAGGCGGTGCGGTTGGGCTCCCGCAGGCCGAGCCTCAGGTTCGCATGAGCGATATCCAGGTGGAATCCCACCTCCGGAACGAGGTCGAGGATCGCAGCGAGGTCTTCGACCCCCGAGAACATCCGATCCAGGTTCTCGACCATCAAGGTAATGCCTCGCTGGGCCGCGTCCTGGGAGAGGTTGTCGATGGCCTCGGCGTTCATGGAGCGAACCTTGTCCGGAGAGTGCAGCGGGATCCTCTGGTCGGGATGGACATTCACGAGGTCGATACCCGCATCTGCGAACACATCCAGCCCGCGCCGGTAGAGGTCGCGGGCGAGCTCTCGCATCTCGGGGTAGGGAGACGCGATCGGCAGGTACCAGGCGGTGTGGCCGACGGCGCTCAGGCCGAGGTCGCCGATGAGGGAGCCCACCTGCTTGCCGTCGGGAACCCACGCGGCGGGTGGTTCCAGCGTCAGATCGATGAAGTCGAAGCCGTCCTCCGCGATCCGGTGGATCTCCTTGAGAACCGAGCGACCGGGGAAGTTCATCGAGCCAACGAGCATGTGTTGGACCGTACCTGCTGAGGTAGAAAGAGCCGCAGCCATGGCTCCCACTCGCGCCGCCTTCTTCGACCTCGACCGGACCCTGATCCCGGGATCGAGCCTGTTCCTGCTGGCTCGCGGTGCTTACGACCGAGACATGTTCCGGGTCCGCGACCTGCTTCGGTTCGGCTGGGGACAACTGATGTTCCGTCTGCGTGGAGAGACCGAATCGAACATGGAGCGGACGAGAGAAGGAACGCTTGGTTTCGTGACCGGCCACAAGGCCGAGGAGCTGCAGGAGTGGGGGCGCGAGATCGCCAACGAGCGGGTCATCCCCCGCGTCTACCAAGACATCGTGGGCGTGATCGACGGTCACCGCGCCCGGGGCGATCTCACCTTCCTCGTGACTGCGGCGCCGATCGAGCTCGCCAACACCGTCACCGAAGCACTGGGCATGGAGGGCGCCATCGCCACGATCTCCGAGATCGACGAGAACGGCTACTACACGGGGCGGCTCGTGGGTCCCCCGATGCATGGGGCCGAGAAAGCCGCAGCGGTCGCCGAGATGGCCGCCGAGCGCGGCATCGAGCTCGCAGAGTGCGCGGCATACTCGGACTCGATCAACGATCTGCCTCTGCTCGAATCGGTGGGCTATCCACACGCGGTCAATCCCGAAGCCGAGTTGCGCCGTATCGCGCTGCGCCGCGGGTGGCCGATCCACGAGCTTCGGACGCGCCGGAAAGCTCTGTTGATCGGCGTTCCGGCGGGGCTCGGCGGCGTCACCGTGTTCGGCAGCGGGATCGCACTGGGCGCGTACCTAGAACGAAAGAGACAAGAACCAGCACCGGGGCGGCGGGAGCGGATCTTTCGCCGCCTGAACATCTAGTTCCGAGAGGGCCACGAGAAGAAAGGCAGGGAACCATGCCCACGGCAACGTTCGTTACCAACCACGGGACGTTCAAGGTCAAGCTCATGCCCGAGCACGCTCCGACCACGGTCGCTAACTTCACCGATCTCGCGTCGGGGAAGCGTGAATGGAAGGACCCTCGCGACGGACAACGCAAGAAAGACCCTCTCTACGACGGCACGATCTTCCATCGGATCATCCCGAACTTCATGATCCAGGGCGGAGATCCCCAGGGCACCGGCACCGGCGGCCCCGGCTATCGCTTCGAGGACGAGTTCCCGCCGGGGGGGCCGCGGTTCGACAAGCCGGGGCTTCTGGCCATGGCGAACGCGGGTCCCAACACCAACGGCTCGCAGTTCTTCGTGACGCTGGCGCCGACACCTCACCTCAACAACAAGCACACGATCTTCGGCGAGGTCATCGAAGGGATGGACGTCATCGAAAAGATCGGGGTCGTGCCGACGGGGCGCCAGGACCGTCCCACCGACGACGTGGTTCTGGAACGCGTGGAGATCGACGAGGTTTAAAAGTCCGGCTCAGCGACCGAAGAAGGCCTCCGCCTCGGCCGCGACGAGGTCGGGTTTCTCGTCGACCACGAAGTGACTGACATCTTCGATGACCCTGGCCTCCATGTCGTCGGCGTGGCTCTCGTAGCCGTCCAGCATGTGGACGCCGATGGCGGGATCGTGGCGGCCGAGCAGTAGCAACGTCGGGGTCTCGAGCCTGTAGCCGTCGTAGCGGCCGGTCACCAGGGGGATCGCCTCTCGCAGCAGGAAGGTCCGGTAGAGGGCCGAGCTGGCGGCGGCGCGGTCCGGCTCCCGCAAGACCTGTGAGAACGCCCGGAGATCGTCGGTCGTCCAGACCGACCTGTCGCACGTGGCCGACAGAAGCGCTCTTTCGATCAGTGCCGGCTGGGTTCGCAGGAGCACTGCTCCCGCGGGAGACGCGAGCACCCACTGATAGGCGGATCGCCACACGCCGTCGAGGCGTTTGATGTCGAACTTGACCCAGGGGTGAACGATGCTGAGGGCCAGGAAGCGCTCGAAGCGGTCGGGATACAACAAGCACAACAAGAAGCCGACGTAGCCGCCCCAGTCGTGGCCCACTAGCTTCACCCGCTCCAAACCCATCTCGTCCATGAGCGCCACGATGTCGGAGGCCAGGTTCTCCTTCTCGTAGCCACCGGAGGGAGCGTCGGACCAGCCGAAGCCGCGGAGGTCGGGACAGATGATCCGGTAACGCTCCGCGAGGCGAGGGATGACCCCTCTCCACATGTACCAGTGCTGCGGCCACCCGTGAAGCATCACCAAGGGATCCCCGCGGCCCGCTTCGGCAACGTGGAACGTCAGCCCGCGGGCGTCGATGAAATGGTGGGTCACTCCGGCGAGATCAGGGCCCGGGTAGGTCACTCGATCACCTTCGGTCCTTGCACTAGGTCCCCCGCGAGCAGGTGACTAGGTCGGGACGCTTCGTGGGACGAGCCGCCCTGCGGTGTCGGCGTCTTCACGCGCTTCCTCGTGATACTCGGCGTCGGTGTTGACGCGCCACTGATCGAGGTCCGCCCCGAGGATGTTCCTCGCGGCGAAGAGGGCCGTCATCATCGAGTGGTCCTGATTGTTGTACTTGTGCATCCCGTTGCGGCCCACCAGCTGAAGGTTTTTCATCGTTGCGTCCAGATAGGAGCGGACCAACGCGACGTTCTGCCGGTAGGCGTCGTCATATACCGGATAAGCCTTCGGCATCCTGACGATGGTCCCGTCGACGATCTCGTCCGGCTTGCACAGACCGATAGAAGCAAGCTCCTTGGTTCCCAGCTCCACCAGGGCGGCGTCCTCCATCGACCACAGAGCGTCGTCCTGGAGACAGAAGTACTCGAGCCCCAGTGCCGTCTTGGATTCGTCGGGAACCATGTACGGGCTCCAGTTCCTGAAGTTCTGAACCCGGCCCAAGGCGACGGAGGGATCGTGAACATAGATCCAGTTGTCCGGAAAGGAGTCGGGCCGGTCCACGATCAACACCACCGTCAGGAAGTCGCGGTACTTCAAGGCGTTCGCGGCCGTCTGGACCTCGGGCGGCGCCGGCGGCTCCAGCATGTTCACCAGGTCTCTGATCGGCAGCGTGGACACGAAGTCGGTTCCGCCGAACTCGACGGGGCCGTGCGGTCCGGCGGCCTCGACCGCTTCCACCCGGCCCCCTGCGTGGCGAACCCCCGTGACCCGGTGTGCCATGTGGACGCTCGCCCCCAGGCGTTTGATCTTCTCGGCCGCGGTCTCCCACATCATCCCCGGACCCAGCTTGGGATACTCGAACTCGTCGATGAGCGTTTTTACGACCTCGCCGCCCTTGCTCGGCAACAGCGCATCCTTCAATGCCCCGAGCAACGAGAGCCCCTTGATCCTCTGGGCCGCCCAGTCGGCGGAGATCTCCTTACAGGGCATCCCCCACACCTTCTCGGTGTACGTCTTGAAGAAGATCCGATACAGGCGCTCGCCGAACCGATTGCGCACCCAGTCCTCGAACGAAACCTCGGGCTTGCGGGGCCGAGCCCGCGCCCACATATAACTGAGAACGCAGAGAACCGTCTCGAGCAACCCCAGCCCGCGTAGAGCGTTGAGCGGTTTCAACGGATAGTTGAAGAACCGCCCGCGATAAAAGATCCGAGACATGCGCGGCACTCGCAACCAGTCATCGTCATCCAGGATCTCGTGCCACAGGTGCTCGACCTCTTGTGACTTCGTGAAGAAGCGATGGCCTCCGATGTCGAAACGAAAACCCTTGTAGGAAGCGGTCCGAGCGATGCCGCCGACCTCCCGAGGATCGGCTTCCAAGACTTCGACCTGGGCCCCTCTGTGAGCGAGCTCCCACGCGGCGGTGAGCCCCGCGGGACCCGCGCCCATGACCACGCTATGGATGTCACGGCGATCATCGCCGTCGTCGGTGACGACCCGGAGGTCGTCGGTTGTTGGGGCGTTCAGATCTGAGATAGTCACTACCCGTCTCCAAGGTCGATCGAGGCGGGCGTCAGTGGTTCAACCCGGTACCTTCGCGAGATGCTAGTCCATAGGACCCCGTAGTTGCAGGAACCGAAAACCCCCTATCCCCCGCTCATCCGAGCACTGGTGTGGATCTGTCTGCTGGCAGGCCTGATCCTGCGCTTCGCCACCACATCGCAACTGTGGCTCGACGAGGCGTTGACGATCGAGATCGCCCGTCTCCCACTGTCCGATCTTCCCGGAGCACTTCGACGCGACGGCTCGCCTCCGCTCTACTACCTGCTGCTTCATGGATGGATCAACCTCTTCGGCGAGTCCGACTTCTGGGTTCGAGCCTTGTCGGGGGTCATCTCGCTGGTATCGATCCCACTGGTGTGGCTGGCGGCAAGACGAGCGGTTCGACCCGAAGCCGCGTGGGCCGCCACCTTGGCTTTCATCGCGTCACCATTCGCCATCCGCTACGCCACGGAAGCACGCATGTACTCGCTCATGATCCTGCTGACCGCTGCGGGCTACGTTCTGGTACGTCGCTCGCTGGAGGCTCCGTCTCGGCTGATGCACCTAGCCGTAGCCGTGATGTCGGGTGCTCTGATGCTCACCCACTACTGGAGCTTCTATCTCGTCGCCGTGACCCTTGCCGTCTTGCTGGCGCGGTGGCGCCGCGACGGCGACGGCGCGGCGCTGAAGGTCTCTGGGGCGGTGATGGCAGGCGGGCTGCTGTTCCTGCCATGGCTTCCGACATTCCTCTACCAGATCGCTCACACCGGCACGCCGTGGGGGCGACCCCCGAGCTTGAACGTGGTGGTTTCCTCGATCTCGAGTTGGGCAGGAGGCACGAGCGGTCTCGGCCCATTCCTGGGCGTCATCCTGTTGTTCCTGGTGATCCTCGGTGCCTCGGGGGCTAGGACATCAAGCGGCAGCGTCGAGATCTCTCCCCGCCTGCGGCGGGGATCTGGTCACTTAGTGGTGCTGGTGTTCGGGACCCTTGTCGTTGCGGTGGTTGCGGGGGCCGTTACGGGGGGTGCGTATGCCGAACGCTATTCCGCCGTCGTGTTCGTCTTCTTCGTTCTCTTGTTGGCGCTCGGGTTCGACGTTCTGCCCGAGGGCCGCGTGCTCGTGACGGTCGCAGCAGCCATCGTCGTGATCGGCCTCGCGGTCGCTGGATCTCGGATTACAACTCAGCGCACGCAAGCCGGAGAGATCGCCGCGGTGATCGAACAGACCGCCTCGGCGGACGCGCTCATCGCCTACTGCCCCGACCAGCTAGGACCGGCGGTCGCTCGCCAGTTGGACGGTGCCTACACGCAAGTGACGTTCCCCGATGCCCAAGCACCGGAGATAGTCGACTGGGTTGATTACGCGGAGCGCAACCGCGCGGCTAAGTCCTCCACCTTCGCGGCAGCGTTGAGCGACATGACCGAAAGCGACGAATTGTGGCTCGTCTGGGCCGATGACTACCGCACCCTCGGCACAAAGTGCGAGCGGCTGGTGTCGGCGCTTCGGGATCTGGGCTGGAACGACAACCTCCTCGTGGGGCGCGATCGAAAGCTCCTGGAGTCGGGGTCCTTGACGCGCTTCACGCGCACATGACTCCCGTCACGCGCGAGGCCGCGAGAGCAACCCTCCCGCCCTGGCTGCTAGCGCGCGCCCTCGTCCTCGTCGGGATCGTCGCGGCCTACTTCGTCTTCGCGATGTTCATCGAGCAGTGCGATCTGACGCCCTGCATCCAGCCTGAGAGCCAGAGCCTCGCATCCACTGTGGCCGGGCCCGACCAGGGGCTCACCTCATGGGACGCGTGGTGGTACATCCGGATCGCACGCAACGGCTACGACGAGTTGCTGCCGGAGGCTGTCAGGTACTGGCCGCTGTATCCCGCCGCCATCCGCTTCGGGGCCTGGATACTGCTGGGCAGCGAGACGATCGCTGCATTGGTGCTGTCGAACGCCGCCGCTTTCGTGCTCGGGATCCTGCTGTACCACCTGATGACGCGCGAGGGGGCCGGTGCCGACGCTGCGCGCCGGGCCGTCTGGCTGACGATGCTGGCGCCGCCGGCCTTCGTGCTCGCCATGGCCTATACCGAGCCCATCGCCATTGGCCTTGCCGTCGCGGTGTTCCTCGCGATGCGCAGTGGGAACTGGGGATGGACGGCCGTCCTTGGCTTCATATCGGGTTCGGTGCGCCCCACCGCGCTCTTCCTCATGGCCCCGATCCTGTTCGAGGCGATCCGTTCGCTGCGAGCGGCGTCACCCCGCCAGCGCCTCCTGCGGGCGGCGGCGGTCATCTCGCCGGCGGCGTCCACCGCGGCCTACCTCGTGTGGGCAGGCGACAGGTTCGGCGACCCGCTGCTCCCCTTTACCGTCCAGAACCAGGCGAATGGACGCGGCGGGTTCCAGTTCCCTCTCACGACCCTGCTGGACGCCGGGGTGCGGCTCTTTACCGAGAACCGGATCGACCTCGGCCTCCATCTGTTGTGGGCGCTGCTCTTCGGGGTCCTGATCGTGAAGACCTTCCGGAAGTGGCCGGCCTCCTATGGGATCTACGCGGCCGTGAGCGTGATACAGGCGATCAGCACGACGAACCTGAACTCGCTTGAACGCTACGGCCTCGCCGCCTTCCCGTTGGCGATGACCGCCGCGACGATGATCCCCGAGGGACGAGCGTGGCGGATCGCGCTCGTCATGTCCGGCGTCGCCTTGCTCAGCTACGCCACCGCGGCCTTCATCAGTGGCTACGTCCCCTGAGCCGGTAGAGGCCGAACCCGTCGTGGCTGCTTAGCCTCACGGGTCTCCGACCGCCACGGCACACCCCGCTGCACCGCGCGGACGGGCCAAGGCGACACCGCTCACGATCAAGACGCCGCCGAAGACAAGGAAGCTGAGATCCCACAGAGCCTCGTTGGCAGCGGCTTCTCGGACGTGGTGGATCTGCAAGATGTGATGGTTCACCAGACCCTCAACGGCGTTGAAGATGCCCCAGCCAGCGACGATCCATCCGAACAACGAGCGACCGTTCGCAGTCACCTCATGGCAGCGCATGATCCTCCACAACACCACGAGGCCGATCACGGACAGCAGCCACGTCGCTGCGTGAAAGAGCCCATCTGCGAGGGTGTTCGCCTCCAGACCACCCACCGTGGTCGTCGGGTTGTCGCCGGTGCTACTGAGCATGTGGTGCCATTGCAAGAGTTGGTGCAGCACGATCCCATCAATGAATCCCCCGAAGCCCATCCCCAAAAGGATCCCGGGCATCCGAGACGACCGCGCGCGTCACGTCTGGTCGGTGCGGCCGCCCTTGGCTCTGCTACATCACGCACCGAACGACCTCCGCCTCAAGCTCGGTCTCGATCTCCTTTTGGAAGTCCTGGAAGACTAGGCCTGTCCCCTCTCGAGGGTGATCCGAAGAACACCGACTCCCCCACCCCCTCCGTTGTCTCCAGGCTAGCGTTCGCAGCACCATGAACCCAGTGCTCCCCGACCTCGGCATCCCAGGCGCTACCGAGTTGCTGAGCGACGACACCGGCTCGATGTTGTCCGTCGCAGTCTCCGCGCTGGGGGGCGAGCTCCTGGAGCATCGGCCCTACCAGTCGAGTCACGGGCCCGGCAGACGCTTCCTCGTCCATTACGACTGTGCGTCCGGGTCGCCGGTGATGTGACGCCGCCGGCGGTTCGAGACCTGCTGGACGGGTTCTCTGTTGCACCCGGAGAGCCCAGCATGCTCGTGCACTTTTACCGCGCAGCGCGGCGGGCCGTGGTCGAAGCACACGTTCGGACGCTTGTTGCGCTCGTACCCGAGTGGGAGGAAGGATCGGCGCGCCAACCTTCGGTGGGCATCTCGGCTATAGGACCTCGCTTAAAAGTTCGGCCCATTTATTGGTCGCCCGGTGACCAACGCTTGGCGTACGTGAAGAACATCAAGGAGGACCCCAGAGTTCAGGTCAGGGTGGTCGAGAAAGGGGCTGGTAATGGTTTCTGACGACGGCGTGCAAGTCTTCTTCAACCCGCGATGTTCTAAGTGCCGAAGCGCGCAAGCGATCCTGGCGGAAAAAGGGGTACGGGTCGACCAGATCCGTTACCTCGAGCACGCACCCACCAGAACCGAGCTCGAACGCATACTTGCGCTTCTGGGCAGCGATGATCCTCGAGAGATGATGAGGACGACAGACAGGCTCTATGAAGATCTCGGCCTACAAATCGCGGACGCAGAAACCTTGGTAAACGCGATGGTCGAGCACCCGATCCTGATCGAGCGGCCCATCATCATCCGGGGCAATCGAGCCGTGATTGGGCGTCCGCCGGAGCGGGCTCTGGAGCTGCTTAATCCGAATGAAGGTGGGCGAAACAGCGCCGGATAGCGGAACTGGCCGGTCCATCAAGAACTATGAGCCCAGGGTCCTTCCAGCCGAAGACGATCCTCGTCAAGAATGGCGCAGAAGTTCTGATAGTTCCTTGGCGTTTTGCTGTGCGTAATCTCTGTGGCAGTTGTCTAGTCCCGGCTAATCATGGGATCTCGGCACGGACGTCGTTGAGCCCCACCACGCGGTCCACCCAACGGCCCTCGACCAGCGTCTCGCCTTCCAGCTCCATACCGAGTTCGGCGAAGAACGCTTTGGCAGCCTCGAGGTCGTCGACAACGATGAGAACGTTGTCCATCCGCTGGATCGTCATGCGCTCGACAAAATCGAGCCCCTGCGGCAACCGCCGGTAACGGCCTAGCGGGTGGCTTCACCGCGATGATTCTCGATCCCTGGGCCGTCTTACAAGATGACCGTAGCCGGAGAAGGAGAGGAGAGGCGTGGCCAAACTGATCTATTCGATGAACCCGTCGCTGGACGGCTTCATCTCGGGACCCGACGGGAACTTCGATTGGTCGGCGCCGGACGAGGAGCTACATCGCTTCCACAACGAGCGGGCGCGCGCCTTCGGGGGGCATCTTCTCGGGCGGCGACTCTACGAGACGATGGTCTATTGGGAGACCGCGCACGAGGATCCCGCGGTGACCGATTACATGCGTGAGTTCGCGGACATCTGGCAGGCCCTTCCCAAGGTTGTGTTCTCGAAGACGCTCACAAAGGTCGCGGGCAACAGTCGTCTGGCGCGCGGCGACATCGCTAAGGAGGCCGCGGCGCTGATGGACCGCACGGGAAAAGACATAGGGATCGGCGGAGCCGAGCTTGCGGGGGCAGCGACGAAGTTGGGCCTCGTGGACGAGTTTCGCCTGTTCGTCAATCCGGTCCTTGCAGGTGGAGGAAGTCCGTTCTTCCCCGACCTCGACCGAACCATCCCCCTCACGCTGGTCGAGACGCGAACGTTCGGCGGTCGCGTTGTCTACCTGCGCTACGAACGAGCGTGAGTCACTGTCCTCCTAATCGACGGCAGCTTTTCTCGTTGGGCCCGCAGTAACTCTGCAAGTTCCGTCGCATTGTGTTGCGCATAGTCCCTGTGGCGGTTGTCTAGTTCTGGATAAGTGCTGTGTTAGACGCCGGTCCGGCAGGTCAGCGGTGAGCGGCGTCACGCATCCTCGCAGCTCCTGACTGTCTCGCCCTCGACACATGCATCCCGGCCCACACCGCCGACAAGCTCGTCAACCCCCGAACCGCCATTGAGATCGTCGTCGCCTTGCTTTCCGAAGAGCGCATCATCGCCGGCCTCACCAAGGATCTCATCGCCGCCGTCATCGGAGCTGGAGCAGTCCGAGCGGCCGACGAGTTTCAGTCCCCCGAAGATCGTGTCGTTGCCCATGCCCCCGCGAAGCCGATCAGAATCATCGACGAACTGCAGGAAAACATCCGTGTTCACACAGCTATGTCCTCTAAAGACTCCGCCTCCGCGGATCAGGTCGTTGCCGCCGCGTCCGTCGATCGTGTCAGAGCCATTTCCGCCTTCGAGGTAGTTATCTCCTTCGTCGCCGATCAAGGTGTCGTCGAAATACGATGTCCCTTTCAGGGATTCGATACTCGACAGCGAATCTGTGTAGGTCTCGGCATGTTCGGCTCGACCTCGGGAGAGGTCTCCCACCACGCCGTCGTCGTAGGCAGCGAGGTCAACTCCGGGTCCTCCCTCTACGAGGTTGTTCCCGTACCCAACGTGAAGTTCATCATCACCTGCGCGTCCGTCGATCCTGTCGTCACCGCCACGAGCATCGATGCGATTGGCACCGTCCGTTCCTCTGATGGCGTCGTTGTACCGGGTAGTCGTCAGATCCTCGATGTCCCGGACTACCTCGGTCTCGGAACCAATTGAGATTCCCTGCTGAAGATCGACTTCAACGCCAACTCCTGAGGACACGAGAGCGGTGTGATCGCGGCCCAGACCGCCAAAGATCCCGTCCATCCCTCCTTCCCCATAAAGACGATCGTCGCCACCTCCTCCGCGAATCGAATCGGCACCTATGCCGCCGTCGAGGTAATCCTGACCTCCGCGCCCCGCGATCTCGTCATCACCCTGAGCCGAGAACACGCTGTTGCGCTCTTTGGTTCCTACGATTGAATCGTCAAAGCGGGATCCATCTACGTCTTCGATGTCGATGATCGCGTCGATTCCTACTCCCGCAGCGCGTCGCCGTCGTAGGTCAACGATTACGCCCTGAGTCGCTCCCTTGAACGTCACGCGGTCAGATCCGCGGCGGCCATCCATGTGGTCGTCACCACGACCGCCACTCATGTAGTCACCCCCGCGACCCCCGAGCAAGGTGTCACTTCCGCCGCCTCCGACGAGGCGTGCCGACTGCATGGCAGAGAGAGTGTCGTTCCCTTTCCCGCCATAGGCGAGATCCGGTCCCCCAAAACAAGGAATACAGATAAGCGTCTCGCCGACATTGATCGCGTCGCGTCCCGGCCCACCTCGAACACGGTCGGAATCTCGGCCCGCACGGACCGTGTCCGCGCCGGTGCCGCTGCAAATGATGTCGAAGCCAGAACCTGTGTTAATCGTGTCGTTGCCGCCGAGGCTCATGACCACGTCATTGCCCTTTGTCCCGCTGATCAGATCGTTGCCTCCAGTGCCCACGATCGTCGGACGTTCCCCCAAGCAGTTGCGGGCTCGTCCGACCGCTGCCTCCTCCAGGAGTGGCGCGGAGAGAACCAAGGTCAGGCCGATGACGCCAATACGCCTCGTCGAACTTAGGTTCACAGCGATTAGCCCCACCGTTCAGATCAACCCCCTACTGCTTGGTGGTAGACAGGTACAAACGGTACACCCGGCCTGGATTCACCCGCCAGGTCCCTTGAATGGACGGCTGCGACGACAGGGTGATACGGCTCGGGAACAAGCCAACCGACTGCAGGCAGACTACGTCTCGAACATGCTCAAATCGGGGCTCGACACTGGCACCAGTTTGTAGACCGGTCGTCTCACGTTCCTGACCCCATAGGGCTTGAAGCCAACAGGTCCCACGACTTGGGCGTGGACCACCGAATAGAGAGTCCGGAAATACTGCGCATTCCCGATCTGCTCATCCAGGTTCGAGCAGTCACTAACGACATCATCCACGACACATGTTGGGATGGCGGGATCTGCACTCTTGACCCACCGGATGGATGGTCCGCCGTCCACTACCTCGCCGAGGAAGCTGCCTTCGAAGTCTGTCCACAACACCCCGTCAGCGAGCTCTAGGAACTCAATCTCCCCTCGGATGCATCCTGGAACTGGATCCTCGTAGTAGAGCGGCTCAGATACCCAGTCACAGAACTCCAGCGTCCCCTGATCGGCAGCGAAAAAGAGACCACCCTCGATCCAGACGGCCTCGCCTCGATTAGCGACGGCCTCAGCGATCGAAACTGCAACGTCACTGGGCTGAAACCCTGGAAGGTCCACGCGCGGTCCCCCGAACGGAGTTGGGTAGCTCTCATACGACAGGCCCGACCTCCTCTGGAGTGGCTCGTCGAAGTACGGGGAGATATCGATGGTCTCGTTCTCGGCACGAGGGATCGTTTCGAGCCCGGTGCTGACCGTGCAAACCTCCACGATGTGGTCGCTGCACTCGATGCCCGGAGAGTCCATGCAGTCGTGAACCCGGGAGATGAATAGTGGCCGAGCAGAAGTCGGCTCATAGGGAACCTCCTCCGCGGCTTTCTGCGAACAGCTCCGAGCGAGCTCCTGAGCCCGAGCCAGGTTGGACTCAAGGTCGCCAGCCTCTCGTGCCTCACGAATCCGATCAAGGAGGTTTGGGCTAAGTGGCACGCTCAGGGCGGCCATGGCCACGCACACCAGTACGACGATCTCGAGAACAGATGCTCGTATCCATCCGACGAGACGATCTGCGACGCCCACAATCAACACCAAAGCTGCGATAACGGGTACGGCGGTTAGAGGAGACGATCTCGGTCCGGATCCGCCCCAGCCGCCTGGGAAGAAATGTGCTTCCAGCAGGAGCTCTAGAACGAACAGAACGGCGATAGCTGCGGCAACCGCCTCCCTGACCGAGACCTGGCCAAAGGGGGTGAGGCGATGCGTCTTCCCGACGACTCCCGAGCGGATGTCGTCAGCAAACTCGGCAGCGGTTAGTAAGGCCGTTAACACCAGGCATCCGGCACCAACCACAACTGGCATCCCTAGTAGGAATTGAGCCAAGGCAAGAACGAACAGTGCAGCTGCGGCCCTGAGCCAGGTCCGTGCTGCCAATGCCGCTAGGCCAACCAGAGCTGCGGCCCAGTGGACAAAGAAGAACCCAGTACTACCCGCGTAGACGGCGATGAAGCTCCAGGGGAGCGCGAGCGCGAATACCAAGCCGCAGACGATCTTGATAACGCCCACTGCTGTCCCTTCTGCACGCGTTCCACCGGCCGGGCGTGCACTCGAAGCGCCGAAGAGAAACGCTGTCACGAGCGCGGCAACCGCAAGCGCCAACAGCATCTGTCAGTCACCCCCCGACATGGCCATGAGCAGCGGCGTGAGGCGTTCCGCCATGTCGAAGACGCGAGTCGCGTGCACCCCCTGCGGGTCGAGACGCGTGAGGAGGTTGACCCCCATGTAAAGGGCGACCGCCGCTGAAGCAAGTTCCTCTGACGCGACCACCTCTGCGAAAGGGGAATCCTTGAGGAACCGACTGAAGGCGCCCTCGAGGAGATCGACCCATGGGTTCGTCCGATCGGCGAGTGCCTCAGCCAGATCAGGATGCACTAACGCGGCGGCCGCGAGCTCGGTGAAGACCGTGATGTGTCCTCCTTCCAGATCCTCTCGGTAGATCTGGAGAGCAGCAGCAGCGAAGCCAGCTGGATCGGCTGCCCCATCCAGGAGTTGTGCGTAGCGGTCGCGGCGGCGCGCACTGTTCCAGTCCAACGCTGCCAGAAGGAGTCCATTAAGGCTTCCGAAGTAATAAAAGACCAGTGACGAGTTGAACCCTCCGCGCCGGGCGATCTCGCGGGTCGTCGTCCCCCCGTACCCCCGCTCCTTGAGACACTCCAGCGTCGTCTGGAGGATCTGGGTCTTTACGTCGCTCGCTCCCGGGCGTGGCCCCCTCTTGCCCTGCTCACCCACGTTTCCTCCTATTTCACCGTCTGATTTAATCATACGATGAAATAGGCAAAGGTCAAGCACCAGCAGCCCCGCTGATCGGGGTGCGTGGAGATTGCCGTCGATAGAGGTGGAGCAATGGGGCCTGTATCGGTGAGCGAACTCAGCGGGTTGAGGGGCGAACCGAGGTTCCGGACTGGCCGCCCTAGTTCGGCTCTTCGATCAGCCTTACTCCTTAAGAGGTCCGCAAGCTCCTTTGCGTTTTTCTGGGCGTAATCTCTGTGGCAGTTGTTCATCAGGACGTGCGTCTCTGTGGCCTCATCCGCTAGCTTCCGGACCCGCGGCGCCCACTCTTTCAGCTCCTTGGGAGAATAGAGATAGGCAAAACGTCGCTGCACCGACCCGCTCTCCCATTCGTCGTGATTGTGTCCGTGGAAGCGGACCACTGCGAGATCCGAGGTCGCCGCGACCACGGGCGGCACCGAGCTCTTGAACCCCTGAGGCATGTCGACACAGACGTAGGAAAGATCGTGGCCCTCCAGGAAGTGCAGCGTTTCTTCTCGGTTGTCTTCGCTCATCCAGGTTGGCTGGCGGAACTCGACGCAGATCTTCATCGGGGCCGCCCGCTTCGCACACGCCAGGATGTACTGCTTGTTGCGCTTGCTGATCGGGAACCAGTGCGGGAACTGGAACAACAAAGCCCCTAGTTTCCCGGCGGCATGCAACGGCTCCACCGCCGACAGGAACCGCTCCCAGACCTGGTCGATGGTGCGCTCGTCTAGGTCTGACAGATAGACGTTCTTCTTGTCGGTCTGGGGACGCAGATCTTCGTAAAGGGCTTGAACCTTGGTGGGATGTTGCGTCAGGAGAGAGAAAGCCTTGATGTTGAAGGTGAAGTCCTTCGGGGTGCGCTCCACCCAGAGCTCGGAGTTCTTCTCGCTCGGAGGGAAGTAGTAAGTGGAGTCAACCTCGACCAACGGGAACTGTTCCGCGTAGAAACGGAGACGTTCCTCCGCGCTGTCGGCCCCCTTGGGGTACCACCCCGACTGCAGCAGGCTCTTGTCGGTCCACGAGGCGGTGCCCACCAGGATGTTCACCACGCACGGCCGGATGCTTGCTCCAGGTGTACCTCGGATCTCTTCGGCACCCGGGTGGGAGATAGACCTGCCTCTCTGCAGAGCTCGGAGAACACGATGGCATCCCGGAGAGCACATGCGCGGGGGTCGTTGTTGAAATAGACGTAGATGTCCGCGTCCGGCCCCCATTCGCTCGCCAGTCGCTCGGCCCACGGCACCATCGACTTCTTCGTGTAACAGGGGTGGGGGCGCCCGTCGCCCTCGTGGAACCGCAGGAAGGTCCAATCGGCCGTCTTCCATAGAGCTGTGAAGGGACGGGCATACCGATCCGCCAAACACAGCGCGACGTTCCGTTTCGCCAACGCGTCCCGCACCTCGTCCACCCACCAGGTCTCATGTCGGAACTCCACCGCGACCCGCACCCCGGCCGGGAACTCGTCCAGCGTCTCCTCCAGAGCGGCGAGATCGATCTTGAGCGTCGGCGGCAACTGCACCAGCACAGGGCCGAGCTTGTGGCCGAGGTGTCCGGCATGCTTCATGAAGCGCGCAACCGGCTCTTGAGGCTCTTTGAGCTTCTTGATGTGAGTCAGATAGCGGCTCATCTTGGCCGCGATGACGAAGTCGTCCGGCGTGCGAGCACGCCACTTGGCGAAGGTCTCTTCTTTGGGCAGGTGATAGAAGCTGTTGTTCAACTCGACCGTTTGGAAGCGCTCCATGAAGAACTCGAGCCAGCGGGTCTGCGCGACACCTTTGGGATAGAAGGTGTCGCGCCAGTGACGGTACTGCCAGCCCGAGGTGCCTAGATAGACCGGCAGCTAGGCCCCCTTGCGCTTTAGGGCCTTCTCCAGCTGAGCTTTGTTCATGCTGGAGCGACCCTCGATCCCTCGTCTCTTCGCCTCGCTGTAAAGCTGCGCCTTGGTGCGGCCTTTGGGTCGGTTGGTGCCGGAGCGCAGACCGCCGCGCTTGGACGAGGACATGTCGTCGATCGAGGACTTGCTTGCGGTCTTCGACTGGCCCTTCCGGGCCCGTTCCTTGTTCACGGTGGCAGCCGCGATCCGCTTCGCGGTCTTCGTCGACTTGCCTTGGTCTTTGGCAGAGTCCTTGATGTGCTCGTACTTGCGCTCCTGCTTGCCGGTCCACTCCTTCGGCATGGCCATCTCCTCCGGTTAGACGGTCTCATCTCCTTACCCAGCTTTGCCATCACGTCCCGTATCTCGATGAGCCTGGCACCATGAGCCGATGAGATCTGAGCGCATCGAGCCGGGCCGCGGCCAGGAGTCGGTGTGGGACTATCCCCGGCCCCCACGCATAGAGCGCTCCCAGCGTCGGGTGAAGGTGGTCTTCAACGCCGTGGTGATAGCGGAGTCGGATTCCGCGGTGCGCGTCTGCGAAACGGCAAGTCCGCCGGTCTACTACGTGCCTCGCCGGGACGTATGCATGGAGCTGTTGACCTCGGTCGACCACTCTTCGTTCTGTGAATGGAAGGGCCGCGCCTCCTACTTCGACCTCACGGTGAATGGCCACACGGCCCCCCGAGCGGCGTGGACATACGAGCGACCCGCGGCCTCCTATACCGAGCTCACCGGTCACATCGCGTTCTATCCGGGTCGCGTTGATGCCGCGTTCTTGGACGATGAGCCGGTTCGGCCCCAAGCCGGTGACTTCTACGGCGGTTGGATCACCGATGACGTGGTGGGTCCGTTCAAAGGTGAGGGGGGCACGCTCGGCTGGTAGCGGCGATCACTCTAGATCTGGAAGACCCTCGAAGGTGCTCGAAGGCTCCGCGTAGAGCCGCCGCGGTATGCGACCGGCCCCCCAGGCGGCCCGGCCGCCCTCGACGCCTTTGCGGATGGCCTCGGCCATGACCGCGGGACGTTCGGCTCGCGTGATAGCGCTTGCAACCAGCACCGCGTCACATCCCAGCTCCATCGCGAGTGCTGCATCGGATGCCGTGCCGATCCCGGCGTCGAGGATTATCGGCACCCGGGCCGCTTCGGTGATCAAGCGGATGTTGTAGGGGTTGCGGATGCCCATGCCGCTTCCGATCGGCGACCCCAATGGCATAACAGCAGCGCAGCCGAGGCTCTCCAAGCGCCGCGCCAGGATCGGATCGTCGTTCGTATAGGCGAGCACGATGAAGCCGTCGTCGATCAGCGTCTCGGCAGCATCCAAGAGCCCGACGGGATCGGGCAGCAGGGTCTTGTCGTCGCCGATCACTTCGAGCTTGATCCAATCGGTCCCCAGCGCCTGACGAGCGAGTCCTGCGGTGGTCACCGCGTCTTTGGCGGTGAAGCAGCCGGCGGTGTTGGGAAGGATCTTGCAACCCGTGCGCTCGAGAACCCCGAGGATCGACCCGCGGGCCGAAGGATCGACCCGGCGCAAGGCGACCGTTGCCATCTCGGCTCCCGACGCCGCCACCGCTTCTTCCAGGGAGCCGAGGCTCGGGGCGCCGCCGGTGCCGATGATCAGGCGAGAGGAGAAAACGTGGTCCGCGATCACGAGAGGGTCTCCCATCACCCGCCTCCGACCGCGCGCAGAACCTCGATCCGGTCGTCTTCATGAAGCCGGCGGTCGTTCCACTGGCTGCGCGCTACGACCTCACCGTTCAACGCCACCGCCACCCCCTTGGGAGAGAACTCGGGGTCCAACAAGCGCACCGCGTCGACGACGGTGGCGTCCTCTTCCAGCGAACGGCTGTGGCCGTTGAGGGTGACGTTCATAGGGGCTGCTCCACCGGTGAGAACCTAAGGGGAGAAAACGGGATGATCTCATCCACCACCTCACCGGTCGTGAGAAGACCGACGATCGCATCCACGGTGACGGGCAGGAGCGATATGCCGTTGCGATAGTGACCGGTGGCCGCGATCAGGCCCTGGATAGACGTCGGCCCCAGCAGCGGGGCGTTGTCGGGGGTGCCGGGGCGGTGACCGACGGCGATCTCCACCAGCTCCATCTCGCTGATCCCGGGCACGAGCTCGTACGCCGCCCGAAGCAGGTCATGGACCGCTCCCGCCGTCACCGTGGCATCGAAGCCTTGCTCTTCGACCGTCGCCCCGACCACCAGACGCCCGTCAGGGCGAGGCACCATGTAGACGTCGAGCCCCCTTACGTTGCGCGTCACCGGAGCACGACCGTCTCGCGTTCTCAGGTGAAGTAGCTGTCCTTTCACCGGACGCACCGGGAGATCCGCAGCTCCCGCTATCTCGGAGCTTCGGGCGCCGGCCGCGATCACCACCTGCCCGGCGGGAACAACGCGCCCGTCGCTCAGACGAACACCTGAGACCGCGCCTTGATCGGCCTCCACGCGAACGGCGCTGTGCTTTTCGAAGACCACGCCGCCCTTCAGGCACGCCGCGGTAAGTGCAGCTACAACAGAGCGGTTGTCGACCTGATGATCGCCCTCGATCAAGATGCCGGAGCGGACAGAGGGAACGAGGGCAGGTTCCAGCTCCTGCACCTCGCGTGCTCGTAAGCGGGTCACCGAAAGCCCCAGACGCTGCTGGAAAGCGAGGGTCTCCGCGAGCGCGGCGTCATCATCGCGATCACGAGCAACGAGGAGCGTCCCACAGCGTCGGTAGCCCACTGCCACGTCCGACGCGGCCTCGAGGTCCCCGACGAAGGCTCCGTAGCGCTGGAGCGAAGCGATGTTGAGGCGCAGGAGCGGCACTTCGCCGTAGTGCACCTCCGTCACCGGAGCAAGCATCCCGGCAGCCGCCCATGACGAGCCCCGTCCCGGCTGCGGGTCCACCACGACCACGTGGACACCCGCCCCCGCCGCTCGCCACGCGATGCCGAGGCCGATGACGCCGCCGCCGACGACGATCACCTGATCACGCGGACCGGACGAGCTGAAGATGACGGCCTCCCCACGCGGGCGTTACCCCGATCGGGTTCCAGGGTCGCGAGCCGCAGATCTCGCCTCTCAGCCCGGTGCTCCGAGCTCCCCTGCTGTCTTCTGTTCTAGAGCCAGAATCTTAAAGCTCTCTGGACTCCAGCGGTTTCGTCGCAGGGCCTTGGATAACGCTGCCGTCCAGGTCGAAGCGGGAGCCGTGGCAGGGGCAGTCCCAACTCTTCTCGGCGTTATTGAAGTGCACGATGCACGCGAGGTGCGTGCAGACGGCGGACAGGGCGCGGAGCTCGCCGCCGTCGTCTTTGTAGACGGCGACCGGTTTGCCGTCGCGTCGGATCACGGTTCCCTCACCGGGCGGTACGTCTTCGATGGAATCGCCGGGTGTTTGGATGCGGTCTCCCACCCAGCGCTGCGCGACGTTGACGTTCTCTTTGACAAACTCTTTCGCCGACTGGGGAACATCGAGACGTTTGGAGTCGTAGAGCTCCGCCCACGGGTTGCCACGTCCGATGATCTGGTCGGTCAACAACATCGCCGCCAGCGTTCCGTTGGTCATCCCCCACTTGCGGAACCCGGTCCCCGTGAACAGGTGCTCGGAGGTCCTCGTGTAGCGGCCTATGTAGGGGACGCTGTCGACCGAGACGGTGTCCTGGGTGGACCAGCGGTAGTCGATGCGATCGAGGCCGAACCGGCTTCGAGCGTCGGCCTCCAGCCTCTGGTAGCACGCTTCGGTGTCCGGTTCCTGACCGGTCTTGTGCCCTTCGCCGCCGACCATCAACAGATCGCGGCCCTCGGCGCGGATCAACCGGATCGATCTGGTGGGGCTCTCAGCGCTGATGTACATACCGGGAGGGGCCGCGACGCCATCTTGCACGTAGCCGGCCACGACGTACGACCGCATCGGGTGGACCTTGGTGAAGAACAGCCCCCGATCCAAGAACGGAAGGTTGGTCGCCACGATGACATCGCTGGCGATCAGGGCGCCCTTGTCGGTCTCGACCCGGCATAGATCGCCCTCGTGGACGTCTAGGGCCTTGGTGTTCTCGAAGATGCGTCCGCCGCTCTCCTCTACCCGACGGGCCAGCGCGAGCAGGTACTTGCGAGGATGGAACTGAGCCTGATTCGTGAAGCGCACGGCCCCCTTGATCGGGTAAGGCAGCGGCGAGTCGGTGACGAACGAGGCCGGGAGGCCGAGCGACGCCGCCACCTCGGCCTCCTCTTGCACCGAAGAGAGCTCGTCGTCGCTCTCGGTGTAGACGTAGTTGTCCTGGCGCTCGAAGTCGCAGTCGATGGCGAGCTCGTCCACCAATCCCGCCACGGTCGCCAGCGCGGCTTCGTTGGACTCGCCGTACACCCGGGCGCCGTCCTCGCCGAACTTCTTCACGAGCTTCGTGTAGATGAGGTGCTGACTGGAGGTGACCTTCGCGGTCGTATAACCCGTGACGCCTCGCACTATGCGGTCGCCTTCGATAACCGCAACCGAGCGGCCCTCTCGTGCGAGCAAGAGGGCCGCGGTTATGCCCAGCATCCCGCCGCCGATGATGGCCACGTCGACCGTGTGGTGGCCCGACAGCGATGGATACGTCGTTTCCGGCGTGGACGCGATCCAGTAGGAGCGATTACCGCCGGAGAGATGCTCCACTAAGTGGTTGGCGCCCCAGCCACGAGCTTGCAGAGGACCGATTCGGGCCCGAGGTCGAGCTTCTTGGTGAGACGCACCACCGTCCCGGACTCCGGGTCGGAGCTGAACTCGATGTTGTCGACCATCGCCCGCATGAGGAAGATCCCGCGGCCCCCCTCGGCGGACGGCTCCGCATGAAAGCGGCCCTCTCTGTCGTGATCGAAACCGGTCCCGGTATCGATCACCCTGATCTCGCACAGGTTCTCGTTGACCTCGACCTGCACCTCGTAGGCCTCTTCGGTGCCGTCAACGTGCTTCAACACGTTCGTGCAAGCTTCGGATACCGCGATCTCGATATCGCCGACGCACTCCTCCGAGATGCCGAGACTCGTGAGCGCCTCGCGCGAGATCTGACGGACGACGGGCACGCTGGCTTCGTCACGCGGCAGGTTGAGCGAGAAGGTGATGTTCACGGCATGAGACTTCCCCGCCGCGGGCGCAGGTAAACAGGTAGCCGGGCCGAGCTCTCGTTCTAGGGACCGAAACCCGCGCTATATGTCGGCTGAGCCCCTCAAAACGGGGTTGGGGGCCGTGATCTCGGGCTAGGTCGTGGGCTCTCGGCGTCGGCCTGGCTAGGCGAGGATCGAGCGGAACGCGACCAGGGCGGTGTCGATGTCGTCGTCGGAGACATCTCGATGCGTCACCAGCCGCATCGCCGCTCCCGGCATCCCCAACGTGATCACCCCGCGCTCTTTCAGCGACGCGCTGACCTCGGGAGCTTGCAGCGAGAACGGCTCGAGGTTCAGATAGACCATGTTGGTCTCTACGGTCTCGAGATCCACAGCCTCCTCATGGATGTCGGCGAGACCCTCCGCCAACCGCCGCGCGTTGGCGTGGTCCTCGCTGAGGCGGGCGGGCCCGGTCTCCAGAGCCACCCGAGCAGCCGCCGCGATGACTCCCACTTGGCGCATCCCGCCGCCGAGCCGTTTCCGCAGAACCCTGGCCTCGTCGATGATCGCCTGGGTCGAGCACACCATCGACCCGATCGGTGCTCCCAGGCCTTTGGAGAAACAGAAGCTCACGGTGTCGGCGCACGCCGCCCACTCGGCCGCCGGAACCCCGGTGGCGGCCTGCGCATTGAACAGACGCGCTCCGTCGAGATGGACCGCCGCGCCTGCTTCGTGAGCGACCTTGGACACCGCCTTGGCCTCGTCGATCGGAAAGATCTTTCCGCCGGCGGCGTTGTGTGTGTTCTCGATGGCGACGACGGCGCTCCGGGGATTGTGCATGTTGCCCGGTCGTAGCACGTGCGCGACCTGGTCGGCGGTGATGACCCCTCGATCCCCCGACAGCGGGCGCATCATCAG
>JAUJPD010000003.1:140646-169354 GCA_030447315.1 Actinomycetota bacterium
CGTTCCGGCACGAGGATCACGTCGGCCCCTCCGGCGATGCCCGCGTAGGTGGCGATCCATCCTGCATGGCGGCCCATGACCTCGAGCACGATCACGCGGTTGTGCGATTCGGCCGTGGTGTGCAAACGGTCCAAGGCGTCGGTGCAGGTCTGGACGGCCGTATTGAACCCGAACGTGAAGTCGGTGGCGTTCAGATCGTTGTCGATGGTCTTGGGGACCCCGACCACGTTCACGCCCTCGGAGGCGAGCTTTGCGGCGACGCCCAGGGTGTCTTCGCCGCCGACCGCGATCAGGGCCTCGATCCTCTCCGAGACCAGGTTGTCCCTGACCCGCTCGACCCCCCGTTCCTCTTTGAAGGGGTTCGTCCGGGACGACCCGAGGATCGTCCCGCCTCGATGGAGGATCCCGGCGGTGTTGTCCGGAGTGAGGTGAAGGACGTTATTCGTGAGGGGGCCGCGCCAGCCGTCTTTGAAGCCGACGATGGCGTGCCCGTACTCGTTGACGCCCTTTCTGACCACGGCCCGGATGACCGCGTTGAGGCCGGGACAGTCTCCTCCCCCGGTAAGGATGCCGATCCGCGCCAAGATCCCTCCCCTGCACAGCCGCCGAAGGCTCCATTCTGCCCCGGCGGTAAACGCTCAATCCGGCCATGATGGACGCCGACGAAATGGACAGCATGCACACGGAACGGAACAGCTCTAGACGGACACCCCCCGCCGCGGGTTGGGTCGCGGCCGTGGGCGTGGCGGCGATCGTCGCAGGCATGAGCGGGGGTGGGGCGTCTGCGGCCGACCTGGACTCACTGAGGGCAAGGGCGCAGTTGATCGCCGATCAGGTCAGCGCCCGGGAACATGACCTCGAGCGGCTCGAAAGCCGCGCCGGCTTCCTGAGCGACGAGATCGTCGAGGCCAGCAGCGAGATCGGCGTCCTAGAGCTGGAGCTTCACGAGGCGCAGGCCGCTCACGACAAGGCCCTGCAGAACTACATAGATCGCGCGGTCGAGGCCTACATGGACGGCTCCACGACGCATCTGGCGTTGTTGTTGTCGTCCAAGGACATGAACCAGCTCTTCACTCTCGCCCAAGCGACCGTCGCCTCGGCCGAACAAGACGCCTCCTCGGTGGACGAAGCGCTCGAGACCCGAGCCACCGCAGAAGCGCGCCAGGTCGAGCTCGACCAACGCAAGCAGAGACTGCTGGCGGCCGAGGCTCGCGTGGAAGCCGTCGAAGCGTCGATCTCCAACGCGCTCGCGGCGCGTCGCCAACTGCTGCGACATCTGACCGCGGAGATCCAAGAGCTCGAACGACAAGCGCGCGCGGCGGCCGCGGTCGCGCCCGAACCGGATGACGAACTCTTGCGGCTGCTGGGCGGCAGCGGACCGGCGGCGGGGATCCCGCGCGGCTACGTCGGAACCGGAGTCAGCTTCGAGGGACTTGCATCCTGGTACGGGCCCGGGTTCGAGGGCAATCACACCGCGAACGGTGACATCTTCGACTCCAGCCTCTACACCGCGGCGAGCAAAGAGCTGCCTCTGGGAACGTGGCTGTTCGTGCAGAGGAACGGCAGCGGCGTCGTGGTTCTGGTCAACGATCGCGGCCCCTACGTCGGCGAGCGCATCCTGGACCTCAGCCGGGCTGCCGCTGAGGTGATCGGTCTGACCGGGCCGGGGGTGGGCTGGGTGGAGGCCGAGATCATCCTGAAGAGCTAGCGCCGGCGGAGGCGGTTGCGAAGGCCTGGGCCCGCGCCGGGATGAACCTGGCTAGGCGCAACGAGTAGAGACCAGCCGCTCCACAGACGGCTGCCGACAGGATGAAGAGCTCGCTTGCGCGACCGGCTCCCAACATGAAGCCGGCCAGGGCAGGGCCGCCGATGTTGCCTATAGACCAGGTCAAGCTGTAGCCCGCGTTGTAGCGACCGCGGATGTCATCGGGAGCAAGGTCGTTGACCAGAGCGGGAAGGGCGGCCTGCATGAAGGTCTCTCCGATCCCGAACACCAGCGAAGCCCCCATGAACAACGCGACCGCGGCGAGGCCCGCCCTCACCTCCCCCGCCACCACCGTGACCAGCCATGCGACTGCCCACAACATCCCGACGACGGCCATCGCGCCCGCGCGCCTGCGCCCGGCCAGCCACCGCAGAACCACCAGCTGCAAGCCGACGATCGTGACGGTGTTGACCGCGAACACGGCCCCGAGCGCACGGGTGCTCACGTTGCCCTCGGTGGTCGCGAACGCGGGAAAGCTGGACGCCAGCTGCGCGTAGCCCACGGTGATCAGAACGACGCTCAATCCGAGGACGCGCATGAAGGCCCCGTCGCCGGCCATCCGCCGCCACGCCCCCGCTTGGCCCTGGAGCCGTTCCGCCCGCGGGGGGCCGAGGTCCTCGCCGACCACGAACCGCAGAACCGCCGCGTAGATCACGAAGGTGAGGGCGTCTAGAACGAAGACGGTCACGAAGCTGCCGGGATCGGACGCGTCGACCAACAGACCTCCCACCACGGCACCCAACCCGATCCCAGCGTTCAAGAGCGCGAAGTGGACCGAGTACACCGACGCCCTCTGCTCCGGCTCGACCACGGATGCCATGAGTGAGTGCGCCGACGGCCACATCGAGCTGATCGAAGAACCGAAGAGCAAGGCCCAGAGGTAGCCCTCCCACAAGTCGTCGACGAAGGTGAGGAAGGTCGCCGCGGTGGCGCCTCCCATCAGTGAGACCATCAACACCCGGCGGGCCCCCACCTTGTCGATCAGCCAGCCCGTTGTGGGGGCGACGGCCAGCCCTGCGATCGCAACGGTGGACAGCATGAGGCCGGCTTGCTCGATCGGAAAACCACGAGCGTCCCGCAGGTAGATGACCAGGAAGGGGATGATCATCCCGTTGCCCAGCGCCGAGATGGCGTCTGCCCCGAGGATCGTCCATGTCTTGCGGGACAGTTGGGGAACCAAGCTGCTCACCCACCATGCATATCAGCGCGCGCGACCGGACGGGCGGCAGGGCTCTCCATCTGACGTCGTCGAACCACCCTGGAGGGTGGCTCAGTTAGCAGAGAATGGTTAGGGTTCGGTTGGTTCCTGGTCCCGGGCCCCGAAGGGGAGCCTCTTCTTCAGGCGGCCGAGCCATTCGTCGTCGTCGGAGCCCGAGTCCAAGAACTCCTCGCCGGCATGCTCTGGCACGAAGGACCAGAAGTCCCCCTCTTGCTTCGCCTCGCCCACTGCTTGCGCGTTCTCATCGATCGTTATCGAAGATCCGTTCGCCTCCAGGTCCTTTGCAACCTCGTCGTATTGGTCCTTGGTGCGAACCAGACGCATCGAGTACTTGGCCGCACGGGTGGCGTCTTTCTGGGCAGCCCACGAAGAGGCTTGAGCTGCCTTCGCGGCACCTTGAGCCGCGGTCACCGCGTCCGACGCGGCCCGCAGCGCCTCTTCGTGACTCAGGCGAGCGTCTTGCTGTTCGCGCTCGAAGCGGGCAGTCAGCTCCTTGATGCGCTCGAGCGCCTCTTCGGAGCCGCCGGCCGCCGCGCGCGCCGCGGCCGTGGCCTCGGCCACCGCAGCGCGGGCTCGCTCCTGCTCGGCGATGTGACTGGCTTGTTGTTCGATGGCGCGGGCAAGTGCCTGTTGCGCGGTGTCGGCCGCCTGCTGACTCGCTTGCGCGGCCTCATGCGCCGAGCGGGCGGCGAGCTCCTGGGCCGAACGAGCCGCGGTTTCCTGGCTCGCCTGCTCCGCGGCCTCCAGGGCTGCCCTGGCGGCTTGTTCGGTCAGTTCCAGAGCCGCGGCCCTGGGCTTCACCGGCGTCGCTGGCCGCCTGAGCGTGGCGAAGAGCCTCTTCGGCTGCCTCCGTGGCGCGGACCGCCGTCATATCCAGGCCTTCCTGAGCCGCGGTGATCGCGTCCTCGATCGCCTGCACGGCACCGGTTCCGGTGGCCTCGGCCGACACGGCTATCGACTCGAGAGCGGCCGCTTGCGAGGCGGCGAGGTCTTCTTGCACACGACGCGCCTCCCCCCGCACCGAGGCCACCTCCCGCTCTACCGCAGCCGCAGCTGCGTCGCCGCCGCCGGCGGCGGCCGCCTCGGCCTCCAGCACAGCGGCCTCGGCCGACGCGATGCTCCGGCGGGCCGACTCGGAAACGCTGTTCTGCGCTTCGCCGACGGCTGCGAGGGCACCGTCGACCAGGGCTTTGGTCTCGGCGCGGGTGCCCTGGACCAGCGCCCTGGTCTCGTCGCGCGCGCCCTCGGCGGCGGCGGCGACATCTTGGACGCGGCCCGCGGTCTCTTCGGTGGTCTGCACGGCCTCGTGCATCTGTGCCTCGAAGCGGGTGAGCCGCCCCTGCATCTCCTTGGTCGCCTGCTGCGCCACCTCGGCCGCGGTGGAAGCCGAACGAAGCACCTCGGAGCCCGCCGAGGCCAGGTCGACGCGGTGCCGGTCGGCCGCGGCTGCGATCTCTCCGCCGCCGCGGCAGCCGCCTCGCGGGTTGTTGCCAAGGCCCGAGCCGCCGCATCCTCGAGAGCGGCGGCGACGGAGCGCTCGGTTTCCTGCAACCTCGCGACCGCGGCCTCTGCCACCTCCGATGCGGCCTGAGCAGCCGCTCTGGCCGCCTCGTCTCGCGCCGCACGGGCGGCTTCCTCGAAAGAGCTGCGTCCACGTTCGATCGCGGCCTCCACGGCTGCCTGTGACAGAGACATCGACTGGATGGCGTCGCGGCTGCGCGGCCGCCGTCGCTTCGGTCGACTCCCGGGCGACCCGAGTGGCCTCCTCCAAGACGAGGCTGGATGCCTGTTCGACCTCCTCGATCCGGGCCACGGCCGCGCCGGAGGCCCTGCCCGCCTCCTCGGCTGCCGCCCTCGCCGCCTCCTCGCGGCTACTCGTGCCGCCTCCTGGAACGAGCTGCGAGCGCCCTCGGCCGCGGCCTCCGCGGCCGCCTGAGCGAGCTTCATGGCCTGGATCGCCTCGCGGCTCGCCGCGCCCGTCGTTTCGGTCGCCTCCGCGACCGCCCGCCCGGTTTCCTCGCGAGCCACTCGAGCGGCGGCTTCACGGGCGCTCTGAACGGCTTCCCGAGCGGCCATGACGACCTCCTCGACGGCTTGCTCGATGGCGGCGCGGCTCTGGTGGGAGGAGGTGGAGGTCTCTTGTGAGAGGGCGGCCGCGGTCTCGTGCAGTTGCTGGATCGCCCGGCTCGCCTCGGCGCGTGCAGAAGCGGCCGCGGTGTTCACCGCCGCCACCGACTCGTGCATGCCGATCTCCGATGCGCGGCGCGAGCTTCCTTGATGGAGCGGATCGCCTCTTGAGCCAGCAGCTCGCTGGACTGCGCGCGTCCGCTGGGTCATCAGGGCCGCTTCACGCTGCGCTGCCGAAGATGCTGCTGCTCGCGCCCGCTCGATGCCTTCCTCGGAAGCCCGGATCGCCTCTTCCGCCGAGCGAGATGCCGCGGCGCGCGTTTGCTCCAGGGCGTCGATGGTCTGCTGCAATGCCTGCTGGGTCGTGGCCTTCGCCTCCGCCACCGCCCGCGGCCTCCCGCGTGCGACCCCGATGGCCTCTTCCCTAGAGCGCGCAACCGCATCTTGAAGCGACACGATCGCGGCGCGCACCACTTGGCCGACGACATCTTGTGCTTCGTCGCTCGCCTTCAGGGTGGCCTTCTTGGCTTCTTGGGCCGCGACCACGGCCTCCATGGCGCCTCGAACCGACGCCTCGCGCCTCGGCGCGCCCGCTGCTCTTCCGTCCTCTGGGAGCTCAACTGCTCTCCGGCGCGGGCTGCGGCTTGCTGAGCAAGCTCCACGGCATCTCTAGCGGCCCCGCGGCTTCCTGCTCGGCCGCCATGTTCGCCGCATGTCGATCGACCTGTTCGGCCGCACGCGCGGCGGCCACTTCGGCTCTCGATGCCTGCACCGTCGCCTCACGTGCCTCGGACAACGCGGCTTGCTGCGCGGCGCGGGCGGACTTCTCCTGTGCTTGGAGGTCTTTCGCGATCTCGACCAGGTCCTCTTTGAACATCGCCACCTCGGACTCGGCCCTGGCCGCCCGGTTCCAGGCACCCGCCAGCTCCGAGACCCACGAGGGAAGGTCGTCCTGGGGAGCAAACTCACGCGTTCGCGGTCGGCTCGATCGCGGGCGGAGCCGGAGGACCGTCGGGTCACCGCCCTCGGCCAGCTTGGTGTCGTGAACCTTGCGGATCAGATCTGGTGCGTGGCCGTTACCGTCAGACATCGTTCCCTCCCCACGAGATCGCATGCCAGAAGGTTTCCAGGAATCCCCTCTGGTTCCTTCTAGGAGAGAGAGACTAGCGTGACTTGGGTCAAGCTGTGATGCTGGTGTCAAGCCCGCCGCACGCCACCACCTCTACAAGTGCTTCGTGAGAGAGATCATGCGGCGCGCGGACCCTCTTCGACGTCGACCTCGTCCATCACCGTACGCATCAGAGCGAGCGGCAGATCGTCGGCCACCGTCTCGGAGGGGCTGGCCGGGCGGCCACGACCGGAGGGATGCGACGCCCTGGCCGAGGCCCGCGGCAACTCTCTCTTGAACCTGGAACCGGATCGAGCCCGGCTCGACCGACCAGGCCAGAGCCGGCGTCGCGTCGTCCGAGGGCGCGTCCTCGAGAACATGGTTCCAGGCTTCGGTGACCGCCACGAGACAGTCGAAGACCGCCGCGGGCTCTACCCCCGCCCGGGAGAGATCGCCGCGGATCGCTCTTCTGAGGCCGGACAGGCTAGCTTTGTCGACCACCGCTCTCGTCTGCACGACGACCATTCTTAACCGCGGGAGGCCACCGGATGCCAGAGCTCATCGCTTCCATCGACGCAGGCACGACGGGCATCACCGTCTTGGTCCTGGATCCCGACGCCGAGGTGCGAGGGCGCGCCTACTCGGAGTTCACCCAGAGCTATCCCCGACCCGGCTGGGTGGAGCACGATGCCGACGAGATCTTCTCGACGGCCACCTCGGTGTTGGACGCGGCCCTCACGGATGCCGACATCGGCCCCTCGGACCTGGCCGGCATCGGCATCACCAACCAGCGCGAGACCACCGTGCTGTGGAATCGCTCGACCGGCACGCCGATCGCCCCTGCGATCGTGTGGCAGTGCCGGCGCTCCGCGGACATCTGCGAGCGGCTCAAGAACGAAGGTCTGGAGTCGGAGCTGCAGGCGCGCACGGGCCTGGTGCTCGACCCCTACTTCTCTTCGAGCAAGATCATCTGGTACTTCGAGAACATCGACGGGGCGCGCAAGGGGGCCGAGGCCGGTGACCTCGCTTTCGGAACGATCGACACCTGGTTGATCTGGAAGCTCACCGGCGGCGACGTCCACACCACCGAGCCGGGGAACGCGTCGCGCACCATGCTCTTCTCGTTAGAGGACCAGGCGTGGGACCCGTGGATCCTGGAAGAGCTGGACATCCCTGCGGCTCTGCTGCCCGAGGTGGTGCCCACCAGCGGGCGCTTCGGCGTGACCACGCCGGGGGTCCTGGGCGGGGCTTCGGTTCCGATCTCCGGGGTTGCGGGAGACCAGCAAGCTGCATTGTTCGGACAGGCTTGCTTCTCGGAAGGCATGGCCAAAAACACCTACGGAACGGGGTCGTTCCTGCTCATGAACACCGGTGAGCGGGTGCCCCATTCCCAGCACGGGCTGCTGGCGACCACCGCCTGGAACCTCGGCGGCGTCACGAGCTACGCCTCCGAGGGCGCCATCTTCGTTACGGGGGCGGCGGTCCAGTGGATGCGCGACGGCCTTGGCGTGATTGGCGCCGCGGCAGAGACCGGCCCCCTTGCACAGTCGGTGGCCGACACAGGAGGGACCTATCTCGTTCCGGCCTTCACCGGGCTGGGCGCCCCGCACTGGGATCCTTACGCCCGCGGCGCCTACCTGGGCATCACCCGCGGGACCACGAAAGCCCATCTCGCTCGAGCGGCCGTCGAAGCTATGGCGTACCAGACGAGAGACGTCGTCGACGCCATGAGCGCCGACTCCGGAGTGGGCTTGTCGGAGTTGCGCGTCGACGGCGGCGCCAGCGTCATGGACCTGCTGTGCCAGTTCCAGGCCGACCAACTCGGCGTGCCCGTCAGGCGTCCGGCCAACCTCGAGACCACCGCGCTCGGCTCCGCCTATCTCGCGGGCCTCGCCGAGGGGGTGTGGTCGTCACCGCAGGAGATCGGAGCGGGGTGGACGGCGGCCGCCGAGTTCGAGCCATCGGCTTCGCGCGACCAGGCCGACTCCCTCTACGACGGATGGACCAAAGCGGTGGAACGAACGAAGGGCTGGGCGGGCTAGGCGCCCTATCCCGCAAGGACCTCTTCGGACAAGACGATGTCGTCGCTCGGGCGCGCCGACTCGGGCAAGGGCTCTGTAGCGGTCCGGGATGCGTACTCGTCGACGTACTCCTGGCCCGACAGCTGCATGATCTCGTACATCAGCTCGTCGGTGATGGACCGGAGCACGAAGCGATCACGTTCCCTGCCCTCGAAGCGGGACAGCTCCAGTGGCTGGCCGAATCTCACCAGCACCTTGGGGCGTCCCAGCAGGCGAGGAAACCGCGCGTTCTTCGGCATCACGTCGAGAGTTCCCTGCAGCCCGCACGGGATGATCGGGACCCGTGCGGCCAAAGCGAGGCGGGCAACGCCGGTGCGGCCGCGGTGGAGCTTCTCGTTGGGCGAGCGGGTGCCCTCGGGATAGATGCCGAGGAGCTTTCCTTCGCTCAGGACCCGGAGCGCGGTGTTAAGGGCGTGCTCCGACTTCTTGCCCCCCTCGCGTTCGGTCGGGATCTGACCCGCCATCCGGAAGAACCAGGCGGTCTTCCAGTTCTTGAAGTAATCGGCTTTGGCCAGGTAGGTGACCTTGCGGCGATCCACCACCACCGGGATGAAGAACGAGTCCAGGAACGACAGGTGGTTGGCCGCGATGATCGCGGGACCCTTCCTCGGGACGTTCTCCATCCCCTCGACTTTGATCCCGTACAGCAGTCGCAAGACCGGCTTCAAGATGGCCTTGAATAACCAGTAACCCAATGGAAACGACCTCTCCTCGCTCTGCCGAGCGCCTTGCCCCCTTGCCTCTAGGTCACCACGATGTTGGAGAATCGTCAAGGCGCGGCAGCATCGGTTGCAACAGCGTGACGCGAACAACGCAGACATCCAGGGGGTTTGCACATGCAAGAGGCGCAGATACGCGAGGGGGCCGAGGAGTTCTCTCTCGGCAGCGGCCCCACCGGGGTGCTGTTGATCCACGGCTTCACCGGGAGCCCCCGCTCGATGCGAGGCCTCGGCGAGTACCTGGCCGGCAAAGGTCTGTCGGTGCGAGGGCTGCGGCTTCCCGGACACGGCACGACCTGGGAGGAGCTCAACCTCAAGAGATCCGACGACTGGGTTCAGGCTCTCGACGCCGAGCTCGACGACTTCGCCTCCGGCCATGAAGAGGTCTTCCTGGTGGGGCTCTCTTTCGGCGGAGCGCTCGCCATCGATTGCGCGGTGCGGCGTCCCGATCAGGTCCGAGGCGTGGTGACGCTCGCTCCCTTCCTGCTCAGCAAGGATCCGATGCGGTTCGCGGCGCCCGTTGTCGCGAAGGTCCTGAAGTCGTTCCCGGGCGTCGGCAACGACATCTGCGAGCCGGGTCAAGACGAGCTTTGCTACGACAAGCTGCCGGTGCGCGCGGTCCCCCACGTCCTCCGCTTCGCCGCCCGCGTGCGCGGGCTCCTTCCGAGCTTGCGCGTGCCGATCCTCACGATGCACAGCCGCAACGACCACACCGCTCCGCCGGATGCATCCGAGCTGATCATGGAGAAGGCCGGCTCCGCGGACAAAGAGGTGGTCTGGTTCGATCGCTCGTACCACGTGATCACGATGGACTACGACCGCCACGAGGTCTTCGAGCGCACCTTCAACTTCATCAAGGAGAGATCCAAGAACCATGCCCTCTGAGACGATCAGCCTCGAGGGCCACATCATGGACAGCGGAACGCTCGTCAGGGTTCTCGATGAGATCGTCGCGGCCGGAGCGGACTTCGAGATGCTCGACCTGAAGATCGGGATGCGCGCCGACAACGCTTCTGTGGCCCGCATCAAGATCAGCTCCGGGTCCGAGTCCGACCTGGTCGCGTTGATCGAGCGTCTGGGCCAACACGGCGTCAACACGGAGACGATCGTCGACGCCACACTGGCTATCGCCGATCTGGACGGTGCCTTCCCACCCGGGTTCTATTCGACCACCAACCTCGATACGCAAGTGCGGGTCGATGGTCGCTGGATCGAGGTCCGGCGACCGGAGATGGACTGCGGCGTGGTCGTGGAAGACGATGGCGCCCGCACCGTACCCATGGCCGACGTGCGCAGCGGGATGCAGGTGGTCATGAGCGGGTTCGGCATCCGAGTGACCCCGCCTCAACGGCCGGATGGCGTCGATGGGTCCTTCTCGTTCATGTCGTCCGACGTGTCGAGCGAGAAGCCGAAGGCGCTGTTGGTCGAGCAGGTCGCGGCTCAGATGCGCGCGGTCAAGAAGTCGGCACAGCGGATCCTGTGGGTGGCGGGTCCTGCCGTAGTGCACACCGGCTCGGCCCCCGACCTCGGTGCGCTGATACGGGCCGGTTACGTCGATGCACTCTTCGCCGGTAACGGAGTGGCCGCCCACGACATCGAATCGAACATGTTCGGAACCTCACTAGGCGTCTCTTTGACCCTCGGCGTGGCCGCCGACCACGGCCACGAACACCACATCCGCGCCATCAACGAGATCCGCCGCCACGGCTCTTTCGCAGCGGCCATCGAGGCCGGCGTCTTCAACGCGGGGATCGTCTACGAGCTGGTGACACGCGGCGCCGACTACATCTTCGGCGGCAGCGTGCGCGACGACGGCCCTCTGCCGGAGGTCGTCACGGACATGACAGAGGTACAGCGGCAGCTGCGGGACATCATCTGGGGGCGAGACGGCCAGGCCCCTGTGGGTTTCTGCATCGTGGTTGGAACGATGCTGCACGGCATCGCCACCGGCAACTGCCTACCGGCACACGTTCCACTCGTGTGCGTGGACATCAACCAGGCGACCGTCACGAAGCTGATGGACCGCGGCTCGTTCCAATCGATCGGCATCATCACCGACGTCGGGCTCTTCATCCGAGAGCTGGCGGAGAAGCTCGCACCCGAGGAGCTCCGGCCTGTACGTGAAGATGCCCAAGAGCGGATCGCAGGATCCAACACGGTTCTGTGAGCGAGGCCGCATGACCCCCAGGAAACTCACCAAGAGAGGATCACAGCGACGCGAGCAGATCCTCGACACGGCCGCTCGCCTCTTCGCCGAGCAGAGCTATCACGGCACCGCCGTCGGAGACATATGTGACGAGCTAGGGGTCGGCAAGGGGGTCTTCTACTGGTACTTCCCGTCCAAGGAAGCCCTGTTCTCGGAGCTGCTACAGAGCTCGTTGCTGCAGCTGCGCCGCGAGCAACAAGCCGCGATCGAGGGGATCGAAGATCCCGTCGATCGGATCGAGACGGGCATCAAGACCTCGATCGAGTTCTTCCGCAGTAAACCTGGCTTCTTGAGCTTGATCCGGACCGCGGCTCGCTACGACGAGTTCTCGGGCTTCGTGGAGAAAGGCCAGGAGATCATCGCGGCCGATACCTCGGCCCACATCAAAGAAGGGATGGCCACGGGATCGATCAGGCAGGGCGATCCCGAGCTGATGGCGCACGGGATCCTCGGCGCGATCTTCCACTTCGTCGAGGTGTATTTCGGGACCTACCCCGAGACCTCCGCGGGGCGGCCGGAGCTGGCCGAGGAAGCGGCACAGTTCTGCCTCGCGGGGTTGCGCGAACGCCGGGCCCCCGAACCGGGCTCCTAGCGGCCTCCTAGCGCGGAGGACCCTTCTCCAACGCCCTGCGGATCCCCCGGATCGCCTGGCGCGTCCGCTGCTCGTTCTCTACCAGCGCGAAGCGGACGTGGTTGTCGCCCAGTTTGCCGAACCCGACGCCCGGCGACACCGCCACCTTGGCCTCGCGCACCAGGTACTTGGCGAACTCCAACGAACCCATCGCCTGGAAATCCTGCGGTATCTCGGCCCACGCGAACATCGTGGCAGGGGGCCGGGTGATGGGCCAGCCGATGCGATCGAGGCCGTCGCACAGAGTGTCACGCCGAGCCCGGTAGATCTCCCGAATCTGCTTGGGGACCTCGGTGCACTCGTTGAGAGCGATGATGCCGGCGATCTGTATGGGCTGGAAGACTCCGTAGTCGAGGTACGACTTGAGCTTGGTCAGAGCCCCCACCAACTCGGAGTTCCCCACCGCGAACGCCAGTCGCCAACCCGCCATCGAGTAGGACTTCGACATCGAAAAGAACTCGATCCCCACGTCCTTGGCCCCCGGCACCTGGAGCAACGACGGAGCGCGCTCCTCGTCGTAGACAAGGTCGGCGTACGCCAGATCGTGCACGATCACCATGTCTCTCCTCTTGGCGAACTCCACCAACTGTGCGAAGAAATCGAGGTCGACCACGGCCGAGGTCGGGTTGTGCGGGAAGGAGCACAACAACACACGGGGTTTGGGCTGTGAGCGCTCGTAGGCCGAGACCATTTCGGAGAAGAAATCCGATTGGAACGACAGCGGGACGCTGGTGACGTTCGCGCCCGACAGGATCATCGAATAGGTATGGATCGGATAGGTGGGCTCGGGGACCATCACGGAGTCGCCCGGCTCCAACAGCACCCAGGCCAGATGGGAGAGCCCCTCTTTGGCCCCGATCGTGGCGACGGCTTCGGTCTCGGGATCGAGCTCGATCCCCCACGACCGCTCGTAGTGGTCGCAGATGGCCGCTCGCAGCTTCGGGATCCCTTTGGACGCCGAGTAGCGGTGGTTACGAGGATTGTCGGCGGCTTCTTTGAGCTTCTCTACGACCGCCTCGGGCGTCGGGATGTCTGGGTTCCCCATGCCGAGGTCGACGATGTCCTCACCGTTGCGGCGGGCTCGCATCTTGAGGTCGTTGACGATCGAGAACACATACGGCGGGAACCGGTCGATGCGCCTGAAGTCCATCCCTGGAACCTACAGGCCGACGCCCGCCGGTCGGGCGCGGTTAGGCGGCGGCCTGCGCCCTCACCCTCTCCACCTGCGGAGAGACGCCGCCCAGGTTGCCGCTCGGCCCTCAGTCGTTGGGGTCGTCCAGGTCCGGGGTCGCACCGTCGAGGCGCTCCAGGCCCCACAGGGTGAGCTTGTCGTGGTCGATCTCGGCCTTGATCGACACGATCCCCCCGTTGCCCAGGCCGCGCAGCCGGGCCGAGGCGCGATCGTCGTAGCCCAACGCCTCGGCGCACATCCACCGGATGGTGCCGCCGTGGCTCACCACGACGATGCCGCCGTCGGGATGGGCCGCGACTGCCGCCCTCAGCCCGTCGAGAGAGCGCGCCCGCACCTGCTGGGGAGACTCGCCGCCGGGGCGCGCGTTGTAGTGGCGAGCCGCGCCCCACAGGTCCGGCCAGCGCCGCTCGATCTCCTCGACCGGAAGACCCGTCCACTCACCTTGGTCGATCTCTCTAAACAGCGGGTCGGTCACCACCTGCAGGCCGAACACCTGGGCTATGGGCGCCGCGGTGGCGGCGGCCCGTTGCAGGTCGCTGGAGTAGACGGCTCGGATGTCGAAGTTGGACAGTTGCTTCGCGACATCGAGGGCCTGGAGCCGCCCCTTGTCGGTGAGCGGGATATCTGCCTGTCCCTGGGCGCGTTTGTAGACGTTCCATTCGGTGGCGCCGTGGCGGACCAGGTAGACGCTAGTAGCCATGGCCGTCGATTCAACTACAGCAGATGATGCGCGCTCCTCCCCGAGCTAGCCCTGCGGCCGGAACCTCTTCAGTCGCAGCGAGTTCAAGACCACGCTCACCGAGGAGAAAGCCATCGCCGCCGCGGCGATCATCGGGTTCAACAAGCCCAGGGCAGCTGCCGGGATGGCGACGACGTTGTAGAAGAACGCCCAGAACAGGTTCTGCTTGATGTTTCCGAGCGTTCGACGCGACAGGTCGATCGCCGCGGCCGCCAGCAAGGGGTCTCCTCCCACCAGGGTCAGGTCCGCGGCTTCGATGGCAACGTCGGCCCCGGTTCCGATCGCTATGCCCAGGTCCGCCTGGGCGAGGGCAGGAGCATCGTTGATGCCGTCACCCACCATCGCAACCCGCCGCTGCTGGCCTTGCAGACGCTTCACGTGCTCGACCTTGTCTTCGGGAAGGACCTCCGCGTACACCTCGTCGATGCCGACCTGAGCCGCGACCGCGGCCGCGGCCGCTTTGTTGTCGCCGGTGATCAACACCGTTCGCAGGCCGAGCTCGTGCAGGCGGGCCATCGCTCTGGGGGCCGAGGGCTTCAAGGTATCGGCCACCGCGATGGCACCCAGAACGCCTTCGTCGTCACCCAACCAGATGACGGTCTTCCCCTCGCTCTGCAGACGATCAACGGCCGCGGTCACCTCTTGTGACGGCTCTCCTCGAAGCATCGATCGTCTGCCTACGGTGATCCTGCGCCCGTCTAGCTCGGCGGTGACTCCTCTGCCGGAGGTCGAAAGGAACCCGGTGACGGGTGACGGAGATATCCCCCGGTCGCTCGCGCCCGCAACGATCGCGGCCGCTATCGGATGCTCCGACAGAGACTCCAATGAGGCCGCGAGACGCAAGAGCTCCTGGTCCGATACGGCGCCGGGGCCCGGATCGGTGATCACGTCGGTCAGCTTCATCTTGCCCTGGGTGATGGTTCCGGTCTTGTCGACAACCACGGTGTCGATAGCGCCCGAGCGTTCCAACACCTCTCCGCCCTTGATGACGATGCCGAGCGACGCGCCGCGCCCGGTGCCGACCATGATCGCGGCCGGGGTCGCCAAGCCCATCGCACAGGGACAGGCGATGATCAGCACGGCGACCGCAGCGATCAGCGACGACTCGAAGTCGTGACCCGTAAGTAACCATCCGGCGAAGCTCGCCAGCGCGATCCCGATCACCACCGGTACGAAGACACCGGCGACGCGATCCGCCAGATGCTCGATGGGGGCCTTTCGGCCCTGCGCATCCTCGACCAGCTTCGCTATCTGAGCGAGCGCGGTGTCACTTCCAGTGCGCGTCACCTCTACCTCGATAGAGCCGGCCGCGTTGACCGTAGCCGCGTAAACCTCGTCACCAGCGGCCTTGTCCACCGGCACCGGCTCGCCGGTGAGCATCGACTCGTCGATGCTGGTCTCGCCCACCCGGACGACACCATCGGCGGGGACCTTCTCGCCCGGCTTCACGAGCACGACGTCTCCGATGCGGACCTCCTCGATCGGCACCGAGATGCCGGTGCCGTCCCTGAGCACGAGCGCCTCCTTGGCCCCCAACTCGAGCAATGACCTGATGGCGTGCGACGCACGGCTCTTGGAACGGTGCTCGAAGTACTTGCCGAGCAGCAAGAAGCTGATGATCACGCCGGCGGTTTCGAAATAGATGTCGCCATGTCCCAGCGTCAGTGAATAAAGCGAGTAGAAGTACGCGGCGAGCGTGCCGATGGCGATGAGCGTGTCCATGTTGGTGGCCCGGTGTCTCGCCTGTTTCCACGCGCTGACGAGGAACGCCCGTCCGGCCCAGAACTGGACCGGCGTGATCAAAGCGAGCTGAAGCCACGCGGCCCAGCCATGCATGAGCCCACTCATGGCCAGCACCAAGACCGGAGTCGTGAGGAGCGCTGCAACCAAGAAGCGGCGCCAGGCCACGCGGGTCATGTCCTCCTCCCCGCCGATCGCTATGCCGTGGTCGTGCTCGCCGTGGCCCCCGTGGGAAGCCGCCGCATCCTTGGGGAGCAGCCCATAGCCCGCGTCCTCGACCGCTTCCACCAACCGGTGGGGATCGACGTCGGGAGCGACCTTCACGGTCGCCTTCTCCATGGCGAAGTTCACACCGGCTTCGGCCACGCCCGGGTGTGACGCGAGCGTCTTCTCGACCCGACGGGCACAGGAGGCGCAGGTCATGCCGGTGATGTCGAAGCTGTGCTCCACCATCCGTCCCGGCGCCTCCGGGGACTTCGGCTGCGAGGTCTTCGTGGTCTGTGTCATACGGGCAATATACCCCCCAGGGGTATCTAGGTCAAGTGGACCCACGGCCGGACGTCCTCGGCCAGCTCCTCGTAGACGCCGGGGCGCCACGGCTCCGGATAGGTGCAGACGAGGTGCCTGGCGCCCGCGGCGACGAAGCTCTGGAGGGTGGCGGCCGCGGCCGCAGGCTCCTGGGTCGGCAGCACTCCCCCCCAGGTGAGCTCGACTGCCCGGTCGCGGGCGTAGTCGGACACGGTGGACGCGTCGCGAGCGAAGCCGGCCGCCGTTCCAGCCCACCCGTTCCAGGCGTCGGCATGGCGCGCCGCCAGCGACAGCGCGTCGTCGGAGCGCCCCGCGACCCAGATCCGTATGCCGCTACCTTCGAGCTCGCGGCGCAACAGGCAGACGGTTTCTTCGAACTGGGTTATCCGATCCGCTCCCGACCAATACGGGATACCGAACGCTTCGTTCTCGGAGCGGCTCTTGTTGTCTCCACTTCCGATCCCGAGGATCAGACGTCCGGGCGCGATGTCGGCGACCGTCCGTGCCATGTGAGCGAGCACCATGGGGTTGCGCAACGACGAGCGCGTGACGAGGGTCCCAATGCTGATCTCACGCGTCTGCTCCGCGACCCACGCCAGAGCCGTCCAGCACTCGAGGATCGGTCGCTGTTTGCTTCCAGACAGAGGCCATAGATGATCGAACAGCCAGATGGAGTCGAAGTGACAGGACTCGGCCCGCCGCACGCCGTCGATGAAACGGTTCCGATCCGCGGTGAACTGCGGCAACGTGACGCCGAAGAGGATCTCTTTCACGCGCCGTTGACCATCAGATAACGGACGAGGAACTCCGAGACGCCGGCTGCCAGGATCGCCACATAAAAGAGCCCTGTAGCCGACTGGATGGAACGGATCTTCACGCAGCGTCTTGCTCCCCACGCCACCGCGCCCGTCAGCGCCAGGGTAGAGATCCACACGAAGAAGAAAACGAAAGAGAACGATGCGCCGAAGCCGGGTATGCCCAGAACGGCTCCTTCGGTCGAAGCCGTGGTGAGCTCGCCGTAAGCCGCGACACCCGCGACCGCGGACAGCGCAACCGCCGCGACCGAAAGATCGGTCAGGCGCCCCAGCGCCCACGTCTTCAACCCCGGCTGGTTCAGGTACCAGTGACCCAGCATCATCCCGTTGGTCACCGCGCCCAGCAGAAGCGCCCCCGAGATGAGCCCCAGCGCGGCCACGACATCGTTCCATCCTGTGATGAAGCGAGCGGATACAACCAGTGCCCCCAGACCCGCCACGCCCGAGATCGTCCCGGTCACAACCCCGGCCGCCTCGCCTCTCAGGTACTGGGCCGCCGTGAAAGAGGCCGCGCTCGCCACCATCAGACCCACCAACAGAGGTTGCACCCCGGCAGCGCCTATCTCGGCCAGGGCATCGCGGTTCGCGAGGAGTGCGAGCACGGCGAGGCCGCCAACGATCCACGCGGTTATACGGAAGTGTCCCCGGCGGACCACCTTCCAGGACTGGCTCCACGCGGCTATGACCGCCCACCCGGCGGACCATTCGATGAGCACCAGGGCCAGGACCCCCCCGGCCCCCCTCATGGATGGAGCACTAGGCCCCGAAGCGGTTGCGCATCCAGCCCGGCACGAAGGCAGTCGAGATGTCGAGGATCTCTTTGACGACCTGAAGGATGTCTTCGTCTCCCTCCCAGTGCTCGCGCACGATGTCGTCGGGGATCCGATTCAGCATGTGGTCGAGAGCGAACGCGATGACCGCGATGTCGTCCAGCTGGCCCACCCCCGGGATGAAGTCCGGGATGAGGTCGTACGGTGAGACGAGATACCCGGCGAGCAGGAACAGGGTGGCTTTGCTGCGCGACGGGACCCGTGGGTCGCGAGACAACCGCCACAGGAGCTTCAGCAACCGAGGCAGCAACAACAGGTATTCCTTGAGGTCCGTCAGTGAGGTTGCCTCCGGCGGAACCTGCGCAGGCACGATCTCGCTTCCCGTCTCCTCGTCGTTCATCGCAACTCCTCCTCTCTTCAGATCTCGAGAGCCAGCGCGGCCGCACCCATGATGCCCGCGTCGTTACCCAGCGCCGCCACGTCTACCCGCATGGGACGGCGTCGCTGAGCCGCGGTCATCGCCGCCAACTGGTCCCGGGCGACCCCCAGGTAGGCCTCGCCGGCCTCGACTGCGCCGCCTCCTAAGACGATGATCTCGGGGTCGAAGACGTTCACCAGATTGGACAGCCCGATGCCCAGCCACCGCCCCGCGCTTCGTAACACTCGGGTGGCCGCCTCGTCATGCTGTGCCGCCGCCGCGGCGACATGTTCGCCATCGATCGCGGTGACGCCACCCGCCATCTCGAGCATCTTGGTGCTCGGATCTTGCTCCGCGGCAGCACGTCCCAGGCGACCCATAGCGCCGCCGGAGGCCAACTGCTCGAGGCACCCCTTCAAACCGCAGGGGCACGGCGGCCCGGAGGGATCCAGCACGGTATGACCGAACTCGGCCGCCGCGCCCGAATGACCCCGCACCAGCTTGCCGGCGACGATGAACCCACTTCCTATGCCGGTTCCGATCGTGAGCATCGCGACGTCGTCGCATCCTCGGGAGACTCCGAAGGTTCGCTCGCCCCAGGCCGCCGCGTTGGCGTCGTTGTCGACCGTGACCGGAAGGTCGGTCGCGGACGAGACCGCCGCGCTGATGTGAGGGTCGTCGTAGACCAGGTTCGGCGAGAACGTGACGCTGCCGGTCGAGTGTTCGACGAACCCGGCGGCGCCGATCCCCACAGCCCGAGGCGTGTGGCCGCCTTCGCGCGCCGCGATCAGCAGAGATTCGGCCACCCCGATGATGGTCTTGGTGGCGGCATCCCGTTGGGTGGGTACCTCGGTTCGTTCCACCACCGTGCCGTCGCCTTCGACCAGGGCCCCCTTCGTCGTAGTGCCCCCCACGTCGATGCCCACCACGATCGCCATGACGGTGAGGATAGGGCTCTACGAGATGTCTATACGCCTGACCTTGCCATCGGGACCTGAGCGAGAGGGTGTCTTGGCGATGGCCTCCGCAGCGCTCACCGCCTCGCTCGCCTCGTCCAGCAGGAGACCGGCGACCGCGATCAACTCGCGAGCGGCAGCGGCAAGGTGCTCCAGCACCTCCGGCTTGCTGGTGCGCAGGACGCCGATGGTGGCGCACAACGGGCACAGAGCGCAGTTCGACTCGGCGTGGTCGTGCTTGGCAGCGAAGAGATCGCTGTAGCGGCCCGCCCTTTCTTCTTCGATCATGGCTGGGCACCTCTCATGAATGTGATCCGCAGCAGGTCGCCGTCGAGTTGCGCGCGGTCCACCTGCCGGCCGGCGAGCGACCTCGGCAGCATGATAGTGCGGCGATACGGGCCCACCTTGAGGAATAGCTCGTCGTTCTTCACCGACAGCTCCAGTGCCTCGCGAGATGTGAACGGGAGTTTGAGGTTCATGACGTAGACGTCACCTTGCTTGGCGATCGTGAGGGGGTCGTCGCTGAACAACACCGCCGCTGGATCGAGGTCCTCGTAGATCTCTTGCCCGAGCTCGAGCAGCAACCGGGCGCTGGTGAGCTCTCGGTCACGCAGCCGTGCCTTCAAGACGGGCACGGGCGCGAACGAACGATCGATGGTGTCCAGATGCTCCGCTTGAACGGCCTTCCACCGCCGGAAGTAAGGGTCGGAAACCTCTTCGGGCAACAGACGGTTCGCCACCACGGCGTCCACCCGGTACCCGAACAGGTTGAGGTAGGTGAACGTCCGCAGCGCCTCTGCGATCACCATGCGTTCTGGATTAAGGACCAAGCGAACGCTGGTGGTGGCCGGATCGGTAAGGACCTGGCGAACGCCCTCGAGCTTGTCGTAGAAGCGGCGCACGGCGGCGTAGACGTTGTCGTCGGGGACGGGCAGCGAGGTCATGCGCTTGGCGACGGGTCGCAACGCCCCCATGATCTTGCGCTCGACCGGGAACACGCGCTCCATGTACCACTGGATGATGTCGGGCAGAGACAGCAGTCGCAGGGTTTCTCCGGTCGGCGCACAATCGACTATCAACGCGTCGTAAGGGTCGTCGTCGTGATGTCTTTTCACGTCGGCCAATGAGAAGAGCTCGTCCAGGCCGGGGATGACCGAGAGCTCCTCGGCCTCTATGTCGGCGATACCGGCCCATTGGAGCACGCTGATCAGATGCTGCTGTATCTCCCGCCAGCTCTCTTCGAGCCGTTGCTGGGGATCGATCTGCTCGGCCCATAGATTCGTCGCCACCTCCTGTGGCTCTGGCCCGATCTCGATGCCGAAGGCGTCCCCGAGAGAATGGGCAGGGTCGGTCGACATCAGAAGGGCCTTGCTGCCCCTCGAGGCGATCCCCAGTGCGGTGGCGCAGGCCACGGTTGTCTTGCCGACTCCACCTTTCCCGGTGAACAGAACGATCCGCATCAGTGGCTCATCGTGTCAACGCGACTCAACGCGCTTCTTCAGGTCCTGCAATGCACCTTTGACTATCTGTCTCTCGCCCTGGCGCTTCAGCGGACCGGGGACCTTGAATCCGGGATCGATCGAGGTCTCATAGGTGACATCGGTCACGTCGTCGAACTCGTCGAAGGCGTAGGAGCCATTCAGCTCCTTCACGTCGCCTTCGAGAAGCTCCCAGGAGAACCTCTCGGGAGCGCCCGCATAGCTGTACTTCAAGGTGTACCGGAGCCTCTTTACCTTCGCGTCGACCTCGAACCAAACCTCGGTGGGGCGTCCCTTCGCATCGCTCTTGCGGATCTCGACCTTCTTGATATTGGGGTTCCAGTCGGGATAGGCCTCGAAATCGGTGGCGACCTCGAAGATGTCCTCGGCGGTCCCGTGGATGTCGATCGAGTCCTTCACACTCTCGGCCATCGTTCCTCCTCGGTCGGTGGTCTAGTCGCAGGAATGGCGCCAGGCCCGTTGCGTGGAGCGGAAGTAACCGACGTTGATGCAGCGGGTACGCCCGACGTGCAATGACGATACGAGAGGTTGATGAACGTGGCCGAAGTAGGCCCGCTTCGGCTGCACATCTTCGATGTAACGGAGAAGCGCCTCGCTGCCGCGCTCGTGCTTGCCGGCGACCGTGTCGAAACACAGCTCCGGTACGGCCGGTGGGATGTGCGAGCAGAGAACGTCTACCTCGCCGAGCGCCTCGACCCGCGCTGCCATGTCCTCGTTAGAGACCTCCCCCGCGACCTTTAGCGGAGTCGGAAGCGCTCCGCCGACGAAACCGAAGCGCTCGCCTTCCAAAGAGATCGCGCGGCCGTCGCACAGATGCACCCCGGGCGACCCCGCCGCCAGCTCGCGAGCGAGAGGAGGGTTATCGACGTTCCCGAGGATCAGGTAGGTGGGGTCGATCAAAGCATCGAACACGGCTTGGTACTGCTGGGTGACCCTCCGCCCGATCTCGGCTCGAACCTCCTCCTCACGACCCGCGGACCTCTCCCGCATGACTTCACGAGCCTCCTCGACCTCACCGGCCGTGCGCAGATCCACCACCCGCTGCACGTCCTCCATGGGAAACACCTCCGTGAGGATCCCGGTCATCGAGATGTAATCCAGGAAGTTCACGAGGTCGCCCAGCAACAACAGCGTCGATCCCTCCGGCACGGCCTTGCGAAGGGCGTCGGCCGCCCCGTGTAGATCCGACACCACGTAGATGGCCACGGCCGCATCGTAAGTTCTCCCCGAACAGGGGGGGATGCTTGAATGCTCGGGATGACCATCATCTACGTCCACGGGGGCGTGTCGGGGCTATCGAAACCCGACGTTGTCTCCCTGGACGCCTTCGTCGCCGCCGGCGCCGCGGAAGACGGCCACCTCGACGCGGTCGAACGAGCCATCGTGGCCCTGGAGGACGACCCTCGGTTCAATGCGGGTTACGGCTCGGTCCTGAACATCGACGGCGCCCTGGAGATGGACGCGGGGATCGCGAGCGGGGCCACGGGAGCCCTTGGCGGGGTCGCCAACGTGACGGTTCGCCACCCGATCACGCTGGCAAGAAGGGTCATGGAAGGTACGCCGCACGCGCTGGTTACCGGAGCCGGTGCGCAAGCGTTGGGACACGATCTAGAGCACCTGAACGACACCTCGGTGGAAGAGAGACGCCGCTGGGACGATGCCACGGCGGCTGGTTCGTTGGACCCGGGGTCCTACGGGTCTCCGGAGCACGTCGACACGGTGGGTGCGATCGCCCTCGACCGCCATGGTCGTTTGGCGGCGGGTTCGTCCACCGGTGGGGTGTTCGGCAAGCTCCCGGGCCGGGTGGGAGACGCTCCGATCTTCGGGGCCGGGATCTATGCATCGGCGAGCGCAGCGGTATTGGGCACGGGGGTAGGAGAGGTCTTCCTCGGAAGCCTCGCCGCCGGACGGGCGGGGGCGCTGATCGAGCAAGGCGTCTCTCCTCAAGAAGCATGCGAGAAGGTGCTCGAGCTACTGGGTCACAGATCCCACGCGACCGCGGGGCTCCTCGCTCTGAACCACCGTGGCGAGGTGGGGGCTGCTTATCGAGGTGGCTCGTGGGCTGTGGCCGGACCCGACGGAGCGCACCAGGCGCCCCGCATAGGCTAACCCCGCGCCCGCAGGACCGAAGAGACCACCAGCACCATGAACAGCAGGAGCAGGCCCAGAACCAGGAACAGGAACCGCCGGCCCTTCAAGAGAACCTGCTGGGGCTCACGGCGCGCCTCGCGGTATGAGTCATGGGCGCTGGTGACCCAGAGCCCGGTGGCCGCCAACCCGAACAGGACGCCGAGCGGTGCCGAGCCCGGCCCCCTCTGACGCACCGAGGTGAAGACGACGAAGAGAACCCACAGGTGCAGCACGGCGCGAGCCACGGCCTGGCCCCACAACCCGAGGTAACCGTGGCCCGCACCCGGGAAGAACAAAGAGATCAGGGTCGCGGTACCGGGATCGCGCTGGGGACGCTCCGCGGGAGGTGAAACGACCTCGGCGAAGGTGGTTCCGCACACCGCGCACATCTGCTGATCGAGAGGGTTCTCCGTCTCGCAGCTCGAGCAGGTCCAGACGACGCCGTGCTCGCGCACCGTGAACGCCCCTCGCGTGGTGCCGACCGCGGCCTCAGGAGGAGCGGGCGTAGGCGACGGAGGAGGAGGCGAGGCGGCGGCCGGCGTCGGTGAACCTTTGGCGATCCCCGCGAGCAGAGCTTCGACGTCGACCGCGGGCTCCTGCACCGGCGCCTGCGAGGAGGGTGGCGCCTGCACGGCGGGAGGCGCCTGTGCCGCGGCGGGGGCCGGCTTGGGGGTGAAGCGTTCGAGACACTGCCCGCACCAATCAGCGGTGACCGGGTTCAGGCCGCTGCAATGCGGGCAACGCTTGGTGTCGGCCATCGCTGGGATGCTACCGAGCGCAGCCTTCGCATCGGTACGGGTTGGTACGGGTGGACCTCAGTCGTAGGTGTGTTCGGGGGCCGGGTAGGTGCCGGCGGCGACGTCGGAGGCGAACTCGGCCGCGGCCGTCTTGATCTCGTCTGCCAACGACGCGTACCGCTTGACGAACCTCGGGGCCTTGCCCGGGGTGATGCCGAGGAAGTCGTGCCACACGAGCACCTGCCCGTCGCAATCAGGCCCCGCACCGATCCCGATCGTCGGGATCTCGAGGCTCTGAGTGATCTCCGCGGCCAGAGCGGAGGGAACGGCCTCTAACACCACAGCAAATGCACCGGCGGACTCCAGCGCCTTCGCGTCCTGCACGATCCGCAAAGCATCGGCCGCATCTCTGCCCTGCACCCGGTGTCCGCCCAGCTGGTTGATCGATTGAGGAGTGAGCCCGAGGTGGCCCATCACCGGGATCCCCGATTCCGTCAGCCGCCCCACGAGCTCGATCATCCGGCCACCGCCCTCGAGCTTCACGCAATTGGCGCCCGCCTCCTTCAGGAACCGACCGGCATTGCGCATCCCGTCCTCGATCGAGGTCTGATAGCTCATGAAAGGCATGTCACCTACGACGAAGCAGTTCGAGGTCCCTCGCCGGACGGCTGCGGTGTGATGCAGCATGTCGTCCATCGTGACCGGCACCGTCGAGGGGTGGCCCAGCATCACTTCCCCCAGCGTGTCACCAACAAGGATCAAGGGGATGCCGGCTTCATCGAGAAGCCTGGCCGAGAGGGCGTCGTACGCCGTGAGCATGGCGAATCGCTCGCCGCGCTCTTTGTAAGCGCGGATGTCGCGCACCGTTACAGGCACTGTCGCCTCCTTCGTAGGTAGCCGCAGTGCGCCCGATGATACGCCCGAGAAGGAGAGGGAAAGAGCCCCCCTCCGGGAGCCCGTTGCTTCCGGAACAGATGCCCGGCATCAGGCCGGGACCACCGGAGACATCCCGACGCGCTGGATCCCTTGCGGCCTTCGCCCGCGTTGGTAAACGCCTAGGCGATCGAAGTCGTTGCGGGCCCCGGCTTCTCGGTCCCGAAGCACGAAACGCTGTCGGCATCGTTGGTGATCCAGACCCTGACAAGATCGCCCACCGAGGAGCCGGCAGAACGAGCGACATTGCCGGCCAGGAACCCGAGGCGGTCCCGGTTGCCCAGGCTCGCAAACTTGACTCCGTCTTCTTCGCTCGCCTTTCTGGCAACCTGGGAGCGTGGGTGAGGTGCTGGTGTTCCGGACGGAAGACGCACCCCAAGGGCTGCTCGAAGGCGCGCGCGCCGTTGTGGTCGGCGCTTTCGACGGCAATTTCACTGCGGACGACTGGGATCACGCGCTGGGCGGCTGGCACGCCGTGGCGATCGACGTGCAGCGCGTCGTAGCGCACGCCTCGGTGATCCTGAGGGAGCTGGAGGTCGGCGACCGGACGCTGGCAGCGGGGTACGTCGAAGCCGTCGGGACCGAGTCGGCCGCACGAGGCGAAGGCCACGGGACCCGGGCCATGATCGAGATTGCGAAGATCATCCGGCGCGACTTTGAACTGGGGGCGCTCTCCACCGGAACTCCCGAGTTTTACGAACGCCTCGGGTGGGAGCGATGGCGAGGCCCGACCTTTGTTCGCAGCGCAGTCGGTCCGACGCGAACGGCAGACGACGACGAGGGCATCATGGTTCTAAGGTTTGGAGCCAGCGCGAGCATCGATCTCGCCGCTTCCATCTCCTGCGAGGAGCGAAAGGGGGACGACTGGTGACCCCCGGTAGTCATGAGACAGCCCGCCCCGAAAGGGGCGGGCTGTCGGGGACGAGCTTCTAGCTCCGGCTACTTGCGAAGGGGCGCCTTGGCCCCGGCCCCCTGCGCAGAGGCCTTGTCGTACATGTCTTCGATCGTGTCCGCGTAGATCTCGTTGATCTTCTTGCGCTTGACCTTCATGGTGGGCGTGATCTCGTCCTCTTCCTGGAGGAAGTCGCGCTCTAGGACCCGGAACTTCTTGACGCCCTCGACCTTGGCCAGGCCCTGGTTCAGCTGGTTGATGGCACCCTCGATCTCTTTGATCGTGCGCTCGTGGTTCGCGATCTCAGAGATGCCGCCCTCGATCCCCTGCTCCTGCCCCCACCCCGGCGCCTTTTCTTCGTCCAGCGTGACCAACGCGGTGAGGAACGGACGCTTGTCGCCGATCACGACCACCTGCGAGATCAGAGGGTGCGAGGACTTGAGGCGGTTCTCCAGCTCCTGCGGAGCGATGTTCTTGCCGCCCGCGGTGATGATGAGATCCTTCTTGCGATCGGTGATCTTGAGGTAGTTGTGCTCGTCGAGCTCGCCCACGTCCCCCGAGTGCAGCCACCCGTCCGCATCGATGGTCTCCTGCGTCGCCTTCTCGTCCTTGTAGTAGCCCTTCATCACGTTGTCGCCCCGAACGAGGATCTCGCCGTCCTCGGCGATCTTCACCTCGAGGCCGGGGAACGGCGTCCCGACGGTCCCGATCTTGACCGCGTCCGGCGGGTTCCACGTGGTCGGACCGTTGTCCTCGGATTGCCCGTAGCCCTCGGTGATCTTGATCCCGACAGAGTGGAAGAACCAGATCAGCTCCGGCGCCAACGGGGCCGCCGCCGACAGCGGAAGGTTGCACTCCTCCAACCCGAACGCGGCCCGGATCTTGTGCAGCACGAGCTTGTCGAGAGCAGCATGCTGCACCTTGACCGCCAGAGGGATCTTCGCGTCGCTCGCCTTGCCCCCCCGCGCGACCGCCTCTTGCTCGGCCTGCGTCACTTGCTTGCCGAGCTCGACCGCTTTCTTCGCCAACTTCGTCTTCTTGTCGTTGGGATCGGCCGCGGCCATCTTCGCGGTGACGCCCGCGTAGAACTTCTCCCATACCCGGGGGACGCCGAAGAAGTAGGTCGGCTTGCAGGCTTGGAGGTCCGCCTGGAGAGTGTCGATGGACTCGGCGAACCAGGTCGTTCCGCCGTAGTAGATCTGATAGATGTGCGAGAGCATGCGCTCGGCGATGTGCGAAAGCGGGAGGTATGACAGAGCGCGCGCTTCCTCCCCCTCTGGGATCGGGATGTGCGCGTTGGACGAGTTGCAGGTGAACCAGATGTTGCCGTGCGTAAGCATCACGCCCTTGGGCGGACCCGTCGTGCCCGAGGTGTAGACGAATGTCGCGAGGTCCTCCGGCTTGACCTTCGCGGTCGCTTCATCGAACTTCGCATCGTCGATGCCGTCGCCGGACCTCAAGAAGTCGTCCCAGGTCATCACGAAGTCGGAATCTGCATCTCCTTGGTATCCCTCGAACACGACGACCTTCTGCAGCGCCGGTAGCTCGGCCCGCATCTTCAAGATCTTCTCGAGCTGCTCGGGCACGTCTACGAAAGCGACCTTGGACTCCGAGTGAGACACGATGTATGCAACCTGCTCGGGCGAGTTGGTGGCGTAGATGGCCGCAGTGGCGCCGCCGATCGACATCGCCGCGACGTCGGTGATATGCCACTCGGCGCGGTTGTTGGAGAGAAGCGAGATCTTGTCTCCGTGAGTGAATCCCAGTGACATCAGCGCTTTGGCGACCCGCTTGACGGTGTCGCCGTAGGTACGCCACGTGATGTCTCGCCAGTCACCGTTCGCCTTGTAGCGGAACGCCACTTTGGCGGGGTGAGAGCTAACGCGCTCGTGGAACTTCTCGATGATCGTCTGGGCCATCTAACGTCCCCCTTGTCCAGATCGATTGGTCGCCGAGTGCCTCGACGATGAGTCACGAGAGAGTCTAGGGCTCGGAACGCTTCTCGGCTACGGCGGCCGCGATGCGCTCGGCCACGGGGGGATGCGAATAGAGCAACCAGACCGCGACGCGAGGGGGCCGGAGGTCTGCCAGGTTCGCGAACGCGAGTCTTCGCTGCACCCGGATCGCCGTGTCGGGATCCTGCGTCAACTCGAGGGCGATCCGATCCGCGTGCGCTTCGAAACGCCTCGAAACCGCGTTCTGAGCCGGCAGCAACACCAGGGTCGCGGCCGTGGCGAAGACCATGAGCAACGGCAATGCCGCTTGGTCGGCGACCCCCTCTGCTCCGGCCCAGGACCACAACCGCGTCCTGTGCGCCAACAGCGCCAGAACCGCGAAGCCCGTCAAGAGCCCCGCCGACGAGAGGGCGAGGTTCTTCAGAACGTGGTTCTCCCTGTCGTGGGCAAGCTCGTGTGCGACGACGAAGCGGGTCTCGGCCGGACCGCCGGCCGTTAGCAGCGTGTCGTAGAGGACGACCTGCCTGGTCCGGCCCAGACCGGCCACGTAGGCGTTCTCGAGTGTGGAGCGGCGGCTGGCATCGGCCACCAGCACCTGGTCCACCTCCACACCCGCCTCACTCGCCAACGAGCGGATGTCCCTTTCGAGGGAAGGATCGTCGAGCGGGGTGAACCTGTTGAACAAGGGCGCGATCGCAACGGGATAGAGGAAGAAGAGAAGCGCCGTCAACGCGGTGAAGCCCGCCCATGCCCAGATCCACCACGTTCGAGGTTGCCACCGAACCAGCCCGAAGAAGGTGGTGGCAGCGACCGCGGCGATGATGATGCTCACCACCAGAGAGCGCAGTGAGTCGCCCAGCCAGGCCGGGGCCGACTGGGTCGAGAGCCCCCACGCTTGCTGGATCTCGAAGCCGCGCACGTAAGCGAGCGGGAGGGAAGCCAGCCAGGTCACAGCTCCTACGAACACCGCTGCCACCACAGACTTCATGACCCACCCGCCCGGCCAGCCGTCGGTGCCGGCCAGGACCGAGCGCAGCGGCCCCTTCGCCACGAGCAACAGCACCGCGACCTCGAGCACGATGCCGATCGCGAGCCCCGCGTAGGCGGGCTCCCGGTAGGCCCCGTGACGTTGCACCTCGCGGTCGGAGAACTCGGCGCCGCGAGCGGGGTCGCTGGCGGTTGGACCGGGCCGGTCGTTGCGCAGATCCGCCGGGGCTCGTGACACGAGAGCGACCACGCCGGCAGAGGCCAGCGACAGCAACGAGACGAACAGCAAGGCACGCGCCGTGGTCACCGGCGCAGGATATGCACGCCGCCGTCTTATCCGGCGTCCGCCTGGTCGTCGTGGACCTCAGCTGGGGGGGCGGGGCGCGGCCGGAACTTGAGAACCGGGATCAAACCTGCCCCCGAAAGGGTCTGGAGGCCGGGGCCCAGCTCCTCGTCGAGATCGACAACGCCGTCGGGCGGGTGCAACAACGAGGTCACCAGACAATCGTCACAATGCGCCGACCGGTACATCTCGCACCGAGAACATTCGATCTGCATGTC
>JAUJPD010000003.1:169454-175975 GCA_030447315.1 Actinomycetota bacterium
AGCTGCCCGGAGGTAGCGATCGTGGCCCGGAGGGCCCGCGCCTCCTCTTGGAGGCCCTTGTCGTTGGTCACGACCACAACCGGGTGCGGCGGCATCTTCCTCAGGAGAGCGACGATGTGACGATCGGCCCTGTCCTTGTCGGTTCCCGCGCCGCTGCGGTCGGGCTCCGAGTACTCCTCGACCAGGTAGCCGGCGTTCAGCCGTTTCGTGCCGGGCGCCACCTCGGCCCCGTCCCACACCAGCACGACTGGCACCTTCAGTCGGTTGGAGAACTTCTTCAACAGGTCCCGGAGCCGGTCCCGCTGTTGCTCCAGCCCCAGATGCCCGAAGCCGGTCTCGCTGCGGGTGACGTTGTAGCCGTCGACCACGAGGGTGACCCCGCTGCTCTGAAGCCAGGCATCGAGGCTTTCCGGTGCGTCTTGGAGGCGGCCCTTCGGGACCGGGAGAACCGGGCGCGGTCCGGTCGGCGCCTCGGGGACGGGGATCGGTTCTCGAGCCTTGTCGTTCTTCTCTCTTGCTCGACGGGCCGCGTTCGCATCGCGCTCCGCGTCGGAGATCTTCTTCTTCAGCTCCCGGTTCTGGTCCCGGGCCTGTTTCAGCTGCTCGCGCGCGCTATCGACATCGCCTCTGCTCTTGCGCTTGAGCCTCTCGAGCTCCTTGGAGGCCCTGTCCGCCGCGGCGCGCGCGTCGCGCGCATCGTCTTCCGCCTCCCGCAACCGCAGCTTGAGCTCCGACAGCTCTTCATCGAGACGCAACGAGCGCGACCGTTCGATCTTGATCGCAGCGCGTTCGGCCTCCTTGGCCCGCTTGGCCTCCTCTCTTGCTTTCCGATGAGCCTCCTTCTCTCGCTCGAGCTTGCGTTCGAGCTCGGCGACCTCGGGTCCCGGCTTCGCAACAGGATTCTCTTTGGCGCCGGAGGTCTCCGCCAGGCGGTCGGCCCAGCCCTCCGGGCGCTCGGCCGCCAGCTTGAGGGCCGCCACCTCGTCTTTGGTCAAAGCGGGCTTGCCCTGTTCGACCCATTCCAGAACCAGGGCGCGCAGTGCCTCGTCCTCGAGCACGGCGAGCAACTGAGCCCGGTGTCGTCCCAATCCCTTCGGCGTCTGCACGGTCTTCTTCAGCGGCGTCAGGGAAGCGGGCAACTCCGTGGGCGCGGTAGCGCGGATGTAGGCGGCAACACCTTTGGCGATCGTCCGTTCGACGCCGTCGGGGAGCTTCGGCATCAGACCGCTCCCGACGCCTGCAGGGCGGCGATGTCGGGACCGGACCGGCCCAGCGCCTCCAGCACCTCCACCGTGTGCTCCCCCATCTTCGGCGGGGGCAGGCGCAAAGACGTCGATCGGTCGGAGCTGGCGAACTTCATCGGATCTCCGATGTGGGTCCAGGTCCCGGCCCCCGGGACATCGGCCTCGAACGCCATCTCCCGCGCTCTCGCCTGCGGGTCCGACAAAGCCTCTTGGAAGCCGTTCACCGGCCCCACGCAGACATCGAGCCCTTGAAAGGTGTCCATCCATTCCGCCCGCGTGCGGGTCGAGAACAACTCGCTCAGATCGGCGATCACCGCGTCCCGCCGATCTCCCGCTGCGAAGGCGTCACCGGCCAGGTCCTCCCGGTCGATCGCCGCGCACAGAGCGCTCCAGAACTGGGGCTCGAGAGCCCCCACCGTCAGGTAGCCGTCGGCTGCGGGATAGATCCGATAGCAGGGATAGGCGCCCGACAGGTGCATCTGCTCGCGCTGCGGTTCGATGCCGGCGGCCACGAACGAGGCCGCGTGGATCGTCAGCCACGACATGGCTCCGTCCATCATCGACACATCGCAGAGGTCGCCCGTGCCGGTTCGCTCGCGCCTGTGGAGCGCCGCCAGGATCGCTATCACCGCGCCCATACCGCCTCCGGCAAGGTCACCGATCTGGACGCCTGGAAGAACCGGCGGTCCGTCCTCCGAGCCGGTGATCGCGGCCACACCCGCGTAGCCGATGTAATTGGCGTCATGCCCCGCGGCCTTCGCCCGCGGGCCGTCTTGGCCGTAGCCACTGATCGCGCAGTAGATGAGTCGCCCGTTCCGTTCTCGCAGCGTGCTCCACCCCACACCCAACCGCTCCAACACCCCCGGCCGGAACGACTCGATCACGACGTCGCAGGTCTCGGCGAGGTCCAGGAACAACCCGCGGCCCTCATGCGACTTGAGATTCAGCGTCATCGAGCGCTTGTTGCGGTTCAACGCGATGTGCGAGGCGGAGAACTCGCCTACGAGCGGAGGCGTCCAACGGATGTAGTCGCCCTTGCCCGGCTCTTCGATCTTCAAGACGTCGGCGCCCATGTCCGCGAGCAACAACGTCGCATAGCCTCCGGGGAGCAACCTCGTCAGGTCCAGTACTCGAAGCCCTTCCAATGGGCCCGCGGTCAAGCCTCGTCCCCGGCCGAAGCGACGGCTTCCGCGGGAGAAACCTCCGAGGAGCCGCACCATCTGCATACGACGCGTTCGATGCTGTGCTGCAAAACCTCTTCCTCTTCGACGTTCATGCCCCCGCCGAGGTCGAAATGCTGGAAGGCCCGTACGCGCTTGGTCTCGAAGACGTCGAACCTCGTCTTGTTCCCACAGGCGCTGCAGAGAAAGCTCATGCGGCCCGGAACCTGAGGGCGAACACCACCGTGTCGTCGCTGATCGAGCCGAAGTCCTTGGCGTCCTGGAGCAGACGTTGGGTGAGAGCGCTCGCGACGGACCCCGGGGCGTGCTTCGACAACCCTTGCTCTATCCGCCTACGCCCATAGAACTCCTTGCCGGAGCGCGCTTCCAGCAAGCCGTCGGTGAAGGCCACGAATACGTCATCTCGCTCGAATCCGTACGTCTCTTGCTGGAACTGCTCGTCGGGGAACACGCCCAAGATGCTGCCCTGCAACTCGACGGTCTCCACGTTCTTGCCGCCTTGCCTGTAGATCAGCGGGGGCGGATGGCCGGCCAGCCCGAAGCTGCAGCTGTGATCGGTGGGATCGAGCAGGCCGTAGAGAAGCGTGACGAACCGCTCGTCTTCGAAGTCGTGCAGGAGCGCATTGTTCAGATGGAACAGAACCGACGAGGGGGCCGGGTTGCGGATCGCGAAGGCCCGCAACATGTACTTCGCCATCGCGGTCAAAGCGGCCGACTCGGCCCCCTTTCCGGAGACATCCCCGACCACGATGGCGTAGCGGCCGTCGGGGAGATCGAACACGTCGTAGAAGTCACCGCCGATATCGGCCTGGCCGCTGGCCGGATCGTAGACGGCGGCCAGGTCACAACATTCGAGGTCGGAGAGCTCGCTCAGGAGCAGACCCTCCTGCAGGCTGTGCGCGACTCGCCGCTGTCGTTCGTATCGCTTCGCATTGTCGATCGACATCGAGGCTTGCCCCGCCAGCACGCTCAAGGCCTCGGCCTCGTCCGGGGCGAGCGTCACCGCCCGTTTGAAGAACACGAGGACCGCTCCCACCACGCTGCCCCGATCGCCCGGCACGGGGCGGCGACGATGGTCCACGGTTGCCCGTCCGGTCCGTCGAGCCGGACCTCGGGTACCACGACGGCTCGTTCCTGGTCGAGACCGCTCCAGGGTTCTTCTTTCAGATCGATCCGCAGCGGTTTGCCCGCCGGAACGGGCCCGCCGTTGCCGGGCGGGCCCACCAGCGCGCGCCGGTTCGAATCGAAGAAGTAGACGGCGGCAGCATCTCCCGACAACAGCTCGGCGGCGCCTGGACACCTCTTCTATAACCTGGGACAGCCGCAGCTTGGGCGCGGCGCGGAGGCCGAACGAGCGCAGGTCGCCCAACAGGTTGAAGCGGCGGGCGTTCACCAATGCGACGCCTACCTGGCGGGCGATCCCCCGGGCAAGAGCGAGATCTTTGGGCTTGAACTCGCGCGCCTCTGTGTATTCGAGTGCGATGCCCCCGAACTCCTCACCCCAGCGCACCAAGGGGATCCCTATGTAGGCCCCCAGGTTGCGCACCTGGGCCGTGGCGGCCGGGACCCGTGGGTCGGCGACGGCATCGGGGATCATCAACGGGATTCGTTCGGCCAACGCGCCCGACAACAGCGGGAAGCCGTCCTCGTCGGTGGTAGCCCGAAGCACTCGAAGCCCTTCTTCGTCATAGCCGTCATAGGCCAGGATCGAGAACTGACGCCCCGCCCCCAGCCGCGTGGCCGCGAAGCAGCGGTCGGCGCCCATCAGCTCGGGAACCACCCGCACCGCGGTCTCCAGGGTCTCTTCGACCGTTCGCACCTCGGCCAGCAACCCGGCCAGCCCCAAGAGGACGTGGGCGATCTCGGAGTCCTCGCGCAGCGACACGAGCGTTTGTTCGAGGTCTTGGACCCGCTGCTCCGCCGCCGCCTCATGGGCGCCGCTGGTCATCTCTTGCACCATAGAACCACCCACCTTACGGGTTGTTGCCATATCGAACGTATGTTCGCTATGGTGCCCCAGATGACCGGTCAGCGCACCTTCGACGAGCTTGGCACGCCCCTGGCGGACGTGACTTTCTGCGTGCTCGACATCGAGACCACGGGCGGCTCCCCCACCGCCGACGCCGTGACCGAGATCGGTGCATGCAAGGTCCGCATGGGCGAGATCGTGGGTACTTTCCAGACGCTGGTCGACCCGGGGCAACCGGTTCCCGCCTTCGTTCGCCTCTTGACCGGCATCACCGATCAGCTTCTTGTGGAGGCGCCTCCGATCGAGGCCGTGCTGCCCTCGCTCCTGGAGTTCCTGGGGCGCGGTCGTGGTGGCGCACAACGCCCGCTTCGACGTGGGCTTCATCAACGCCAACCTGCAACGGTTCTCGTATCCCCCGCTGAGCAACGGGGTGGTCGACACGGCGATCCTGGCTCGCAAGATCGTCTCGGACGAGGTGCCCAACCACAAGCTCTCCACCCTGGCTCGCCACCTCCGCTGCTGCCATCGGCCGAACCACCGCGCCTACACCGACGTCCTCGCCACGGTGGACGTGCTTCATCACCTCATCGAGCGGGTGGCCGGCTTCGGGGTCACCACGCTAGAGGACCTCGTCTCGATGTCGTCGAGCCGGATCGACGGGACCTTCTCGAAGATCCGTCTCACCGAGGGCGTGCCGCGGGACAAGGGCATCTACCGTTTCATCGGGGCCGGGGGCGACACGCTCTACGTGGGCAAAGCGGCCGACCTTCGTGCCCGGGTGCGCTCTTACTTCTACGGAGACCCGCGCAGGAAGATCCGCGATCTGCTCCGCCAGGTCGACCGGATCGAGGTCGAGGTCTTCGACACGATGCTGGAGGCCGAGGTGGCAGAGACCCGGGCGATCGCGCGCGAGATGCCTCCTCACAACCGGGCCGGAAAGCGCAGCGCCAAGTGGTACCTGAAGATCCACCTCGGTGCCAAGGTGCCGAAGTTGAGCCCCGCCCGAACACCACGGGAGGACGGCCACCTGTACCTCGGACCCTTCGCGAGCATCCGTGTGGTGAAGACATTGATGGAAGGCCTGCAAGACGCTTTCGCGATCCACCGCTGCACCGAACCAGCTCGTTGCGGCGGCTGCGCGTTCTCCGAGATGCGCCGGTGTGCCGGCGCCGCACCAGAAGACCATCGTGCCGAGATGGAGCGACTCGCCTCGGCGCTGCGATCGGATCCCGACGCGGTCTTCGGACCTCTCGAAGACAAGATGCGTCGGTTGGCTGCACTCGAGCGCTTCGAAGAAGCAGCGGAAGCTCGCGAGCGCGCTCTCTCGGTCGAACGGGCGCTCATGACGGCAGCTCAGATCAGATCATTGCTCGACGCCGGGGACATCGTTCTTCGTCTCGGGGGCCGGGTGGTGCTGATCCGCGCGGCCCAGTTGGCGGCGGTCGTGGACTACGTCGACGAGGAGGCCCTGGCGAGCCTGCGAGAACGGCTCGAGGCCGCGGCGAACTGCCAGTCGGTCGAGACCTTCGTGACTTCAGAGGTGCAACGGGAAGCGAGGGTGATCTGGTCGTGGCTCCGCCGGCACGCGGACGACTGCTCTCTCTTGTTCGTATCGGAGACTTGGGCGATGCCTCTATCCGCAGGGCGCATAGGCGGCCGCTTCACCGCCAAGAAGGACTCCTCCGGCCCTCAAGCCCGCGGGCAATAACCTGGGCAAGAAGGTCGAAGAAAAGTGGCTTTGACCTGCATCTAATTGGCGGACCGACGATCAGCGCCTCTACTTCGAAGGCATGCTTCCGTGCGAGCAAGGAGCCGCTCTGGTCGAGGCCATAGACCATCTGGCGCACGACTGACCGCGCTCCGCCGCCGCGCAGCCGTACGCAGGGGGCGCTGACGGGGGGCGCCTGAACGGCGCCCGCCTGCTCCTGAGACGCACATCCCCAAGGTTGGTTCGGCTATGGAGGGATGTGCGCCTCAGAGCCCCTGCTTCCACGGCTGGCGTCGTCGTCTCCGCTCTTCTCACTCAGGAGCGGAGCCGGTGACCGGTCGGCCGGCGAGGGGGGCTCTGGAGGCGCACGACGTCGGACTGATAGCGGCGATTCCGTCGTGCGCCGGAAGGAGCAGGCC
>JAUJPD010000003.1:176075-200271 GCA_030447315.1 Actinomycetota bacterium
ACCAGTAGCTCTAGGGCTCGCTGGGCGCCGCCGGAGTCGATGGCTTCAGCCGCTTGGGCGACACCCTCTTCGAGGTCGGCCGCCCGGCCCCCGGCAAGGAGGCCTGCGGCCGCGTTAAGGACCACGATGTCTCTTCGGGGGCCGGGCGCGCCTTCGAGGACCTCTCGGATCAGCGCGGCGTTGTCCTCCGCGGAGCCACCGGCGATGTCCGAGGGCTGCGAGGGGGCGAAGCCCAGCTCCGATGGATCCAGGGTCCACTCGCGGGTCTCGTCGTCGACCAGCTCGAGCACGCGCGAGGGACCCGACGTCGACAGCTCGTCCAGACCGCGGTCGCCCTGGAATGCAACGACGTGGCGGCTGCCGAGGCGCTCCAGCGCGCTCACCATCTTCGGCAACATCTTGGGATCCGACACACCCAGAGCCTGATAACGGGCTCCCGCGGGGTTAGTCAAGGGGCCGAGGAAGTTGAAGATCGTGGCGACCCCGAGCTCTCGCCGCGGCCCGGCCGCATGTCGCATCGCCGGATGGAACACCGGTGCGAAACAGAACCCGATGCCGGCCTGTTCTATGCACCGCTCGACGCCGGCGGGAGGAAGGTCGATCTTCACCCCCAGGGTCTCCAGCACGTCTGCGGAGCCACAGCGAGAAGATGCGGCCCGGTTGCCGTGCTTGGCTACTTTGACCCCGGCCCCCGCGCACACCAGCGCGGCTGCGGTCGAGACGTTGAAGGTGCCGCTGCGGTCACCCCCCGTGCCGCAGGTGTCCAACACGTCGCCCTCGACCCGGACGCGCTGCGAGTAGCCGCGCATCGTCCTGACCAACCCGGCGACCTCCTCCGTGGTCTCGCCCTTGGCCCGCAGCGCCACCACGAACCCCGCGATCTGAGCAGGCGTTGCCGCGCCCTCCATGATCTCCGTCATGGCCGCAGAGGCCTCGGCCTCGGACAGATCGTTGCCGGCCAGCAACGAGGTGATGGTGTGGCCCCAGGCGAAGGATCCCGTCATCTCAGGATCCTTCGGGAGCCAGCATCCGCGCGAACGCGAGCGCGTAGGCGAGTGCCCCTCGCTCGAGCTCGTCCAGATCTATCGACTCGTGCGCGGTGTGAGCCAGGGTGATGTCGCCGGGACCACAGACGACGACCTCGGCCCCCGCGGCCGCCAGGAAGCGGGCGTCCGAGGCACCTCTGAAGCCCATGATCTCTCCCGGTCTTTCCAACGCCTCTTCGACCGAAGCCAGGGCCGAGGTCACGACCTCCGAACCCATGTCGACCTCGAACGGATCTCCGTAGAACGGAAGCTCGACCCGCGCGTCGATGTCGGGGAACCTCTCCGTGGCCAGACCGACGGCCCGGTGGATCGACGCGATCACGTCGTCTTTCGTCTCGGGCGGGACCGAACGTCTGTCGATCTCTGCGATGCACGAGGCAGGAACTATGTTGACCTTCTCGCCACCTCGGATCGTGCCGACGCCGATGCTCGGCCCCCCCACCACCGGATGGACGATGTCGGGCAACGTCTCTTCCAGATGGAGAACGATCTGGGCCATGTGCTTGACCGCGTTGACGCCGCGCTCGGGGGCCGAACCGTGCCCGGCCTTCCCGCGCGTGGTGATGCGGAACCAACAGACGCCCCGCTGCGCACGTACCACCCGCAACGACGTGGGCTCTCCGACGATCGCGATGTCGGGCTTGACGATGCCTTGATCTACGAGATATCCGGCCCCTTTGAATCCGGCGGCCTCTTCATCCGCCACGAAGGACATCTCGAGGGTGCCTCGGAACTCGAAGCCTGCCTGTTTGAGGGCCGCGGCCGCTTCCAAGGCGGCCGCACAGGGACCTTTGGCGTCGCCCGAGCCTCGCCCGTGCAGTCGCCCATCCATCACGTCCGCGCCGTAAGGGTCCCGTTCCCACAACGAACGATCCCCGGCCGGAACGACATCGATGTGGGAGCAGAACCCAACGACGCGCCCCGGCCCCGCCGCCCAGCGAGCAACGACGCTGGGTCGTTCCGGCTCGGCCTCGTGCGAAGAGACCTCGAGGCCGATCTCCCGGCACTGAGCTTCGGCCACCGTCGCGGCGGGCGCCTCGTTGCCGGGTGGGTTCTCCGACGGCGCCTGAACGAGAGCTCGCAGGCGTTCCACCAGGCGCTCTCGGTCGATGAATGGCTCGATATCCGCCTTTAGGAGGGTCATGCTCTGAGACACTGTTCGACGTGACCCGCTACCAGATCATCCTTCTGATCGTGCTGGCCGTGTGGCCCTTCGCCATCCTGGGCTTGCTCTTTCTCATGAGCAGACTGGAGACCTACGTCAAGCGGATCGACGCCCAGAGCCCGGAGGAGGCAGGGCTCGAGCCCGTCGCCGGCAGCAGCGGAGAGCGAGAGGTAAAGATCTTCGTCGGCGATCAGGTGGTGGGCGAGCCCAAGTAGCTTCATCGACGCATGCCGGCGGCGCGGCATCAGATGGCGGCTATGCAATCGACCTCGACCCGGACCCCTTTGGGCAGCGACGCCACCCCGACGGTGGCCCGTGCCGGCGGGTCGCTGGGGAAGAAGGAGCCGTAAGCCTCGTTCACCTCGGCGAAGTCACCCATGTCGGTGACGAAGATCGTCGTCTTCACGATCTTGGCGAGACCGGAGCCGGCCTCTTGGAGCACCGCTTCCAGGTTGCGCATGCAGCGCCTGGTCTCCTCGCCGATCGAACCCGATACGAGCTCCATCGTCTCTGGGTCTAAAGGGATCTGGCCGGAACAGAAGACCAGCCCGTCGGTGGCTATCGCCTGGGAGTAGGGGCCGATGGCCTCGGGGGCCGAGGCGGTGGTGATGACCTTCCTGGACATGCGCTCTCTCCTTTTTCGAAGGGCCGGTCCCGTGACCCGACGCGCTGCGACCTAGCCGCCCCACACGATCGGGATCCCGGTGGGTCGCGACCCGCTCCAGTCCACGCCCCGGCGGGCGTTGTAAGTAAGCCCGGTGGAACGCGCGGTTCCGCCCTCCGGTATGTACCAGACCTCCGGGTTCTTGGAGCCGTTGCGCCGACGTCCGAAGATCAGGCCGGCGCCACGTCGGCCCCAGTCGACGAACAGGTCGCGGTAACCGCGGTCGGTCGCCAGCTCCCGCAGGAAGCCTCCCTCGCGGTCGAGCAAGACCAACCTTCCCGCTCGGACCGCGGCGATGAAATCAGCGCGGGGCGAGCACGACAACGCGTTGTGACGACTCCCGCGCGCGGTCAGGTACTCCGGGCCCCGCTTGCTGAGCTCTGCGATCCTGCCCTGCACGATGCCGAGGAGCCGATCCCCACATGGTTCGAAGGCGTCTACCCCAGCCTTGACGATGCCTCCTTCTTGTGGGGGATCGCTCGTCGTCACGAAGCTCAACCCGGAGTCGCGCCCCAAGCTGAGATAAAGGACGCGCCCGTTGGGACTCCACGCCCTCAGGGACACGCGTGGTCCGGAACGAAGCCGCTGGATCTCGCGCATGCGTGTCCCGGAAAGCTTTGCCGTCCACACCGAGGTGGTCTCTCCCTCCACCAAGACGAGAGCGAGACGCCGCCCGTCGGAAGACAGCGCGAAGCTCTTGACGTTTCCTTCTACGAGCGTCGCGACGGCCCGGCCCCCCGCCGTGCGCGCCTCGAGGGCGCCGCCGCGCCCGATGCTGACAGCGCAGCGGCTGGTGGGTGACCACGCCCACGCCCGAGCCCCGCCGGCGCGCTGGAAGCGGGTTCCGGTGCGCGTGCCCACCACCAGCGTCTGCGACCCTCTCAGCGCGGCCAGCCGGCGACCCGTCACATCGAAGCCGACCGGAGTATCGGCCCTTCCGGTGGTGGCCACCCGACCCGAGGGAGAGCCCACCGTGAGGCGCCCCTTGCGCCCTACAGCAATGGTTCCAGGCGAGGTCGCCGCAGAGGCGCGTCTCAGGCAGGCCTTCGGGTAGGGCTCGACCAGATCCTGCCGGCGGAAGGGACCTGCCAGCACGCCATCTTCCGAAGCGGCCTCGCTCGGGCTCGGCTCGGGGCTGGGTGTGGGCGTGGGCTCGGGCGTGGGCTCGGGAGTGGGGGTGGGCTCCGGCTCCGGCGTGGGGGTCTCCTCCGGAGCCCGGGTGGGCTCCGGGGTGGCTTGTACCTTGGAGGGTGAGGCCCGGCCCCGGCGCGGGGGTGCCGCCGCCTCGCGGTCTCCGCCGTCCACCGAGGCAAGGATCGGTTGGACTAGGACGAATCCCATGACGCCGACGAAGGCGAGCGCCAAGACACTTTTGAGGCCGGAGTTCATGCCGCAATCCTAGGCGGCGCGGGTTTCTCTGCCGCCTGCGGCTCGGCCAGGCGACGGTGAACCGCCCGCGGTTGGGCGTGAAACGATACGGAGATGGACGCGACCGGACCCGCCAGAACGTGCAAGAAGTGCGGGGAGGTCATGTCCTACGCGGAGTTGCCGTCGTTCGGCCGAGTGTGGCAGTGCACCCACTGCGTGCTGGCGCTCGAAGACCCGCACGGGAGGCTTCATCTCTGGCACCGCCCCGCGGGTCCCCGACAGAAACAGACCTACAACGAACAGAAGAAGCTGTCGCGCAAGGGCTGCCCCGAGTGCAACCAGCCCATGTGGGAGGTCGTCATGCCGGACTACGGCTCCCGCTGGCAGTGCGAGGAGTGTCGTCTCACCCTCTTCGCGAGCGGTGGGATCCAGAAGTGGAAGAAACGCGCCGACTGAACCCTGATTACAAAAGGCCCCCGCCGCGGCGGGGGCCTTTTCCTGTCTCTCGCTAGAGGGCCTTCGCGTTCAAGAGGGGCTCTTTGATGAGGTCGCCGTCGTCGACGTTGCTCCAATCCGTCGTCCCGAGCCCGATCAGAGCGTCGCGGACCACAGCGGGAGCGGCCAACGGATTGTTGGCCTTGTAGAGGGCGGCGGCGCCCGCAACATGTGGAGACGCCATCGACGTGCCCGAGATGGTGTTGTACCCGCCATCCTTCCAGGCTGAGTAGATGCAGACGCCCGGAGCGATGATGTCGACGTCAGAGCCCCAGTTCGAGAAGTTCGCGAATGTGTCGTCCTCATCGGTGCGGCAGGTGGGCGTACCCAAGCCACCGGCTACGCCGTCGAAGTCGGCCAGCGCAGACACCGTGATGACCTCGTCGTAGGCCGCGGGGACGGATTTCGCAGAATCGGCGTCTGAGTTGCCCGCCGCCACCGCGAAGGTCACGCCTTTGCCGACCGCGTTGCAGATGGCTTTGTGCTCGGCGTCGTTGTTGCTGTTGCCGCAATTGCCGTCGTCGGACCCGCCGCCACCGAGGCTCATGTTCGCGACCTCGATCTCCGCTGCGTTGGCCGCGACGTAGTCGATGCCGGCGACGATCCAGGACTGGTAGCCGCTGCCGTTGGAGTTAAGGACCTTCACGGCCCACAGGCGCGCACCGGGAGCGACACCGACCGGTCCGGTGGAGTTGTCGAGCGCCGCGATCGTTCCAGCGACGTGGGAGCCGTGGCCGTTGTCGTCGTCACCGCCGGTGCCGCAGCTCTTCTTGAAGGGCGAGCCACCGGAGCAGTTGGTGGAGCGGTAGACGTTGAGGTCGGGGTGGGTCAGGTCGATGCCCGTGTCGATGACGGCAACGTCGACGTTCACGCGCTCGTCCACGCCGTCGATCTTTGCAGTGGCGTTGAGCTCTGCGTCCGCCCGGTTGATGCCCGTGGGCAAGGTCTGACCGAACGCGTGCACCTCGGTGTCGGGCTGCACCCAATCGACGCGGGGGTCGTTAGCGATGTGGGCGGCAGCCTGGTCGCTGAAGGTCGCGGCGTATCCCTGCAGCGCGTGCTCGTACACATGGGACACCCGGGCCCCGGTCGCGCGGGCATGATCGTCTGCCACCGCAGAAGCGTTTACGCCGTCTCTCAGCACGACGATGTAACGACCCGGCTCGGCGGCCGAGCCCGACGTGGCCATCGCTCCCGCGATTAGCCCTCCGAGCGCGATCACTGACATCCAACGTGTCAACCCTGTTCTCACGTGACCCCCTCGTCCAGACTTATCCGTGGTCGAGAGAGTTTCGGCATAAGTACCTTTGGCACCTTTGCGACCGGGAAACGTGGTACCTGAGAGCCAACGAAGGAGGGCCGCCGCCGCAGCGGGGGCCCAGGTCGTGGAGCCGGCCTGTAAGCCGGATTCTGTCCCGGAGCCAAAAGGCCCCGGGGGCGACCATCCATCTGGGACGAGCGTTGCCGCTGTGTGAGCGTTCAGCCGGTCAGTCGGAAGGCTCCTCCGGGTCGTTAAAGACTCGTTCGCATCCCTCCGTGGTCTCGATGTCGAAGCACGTGTCGCGGCCCCGCCCTGCTCTGCCCCTGTCCCGACCTCGTTGCCCATAGAGCCCGTCTCCCCCTGCCCTTCCGACCAGTAGGTCGTTTCCACCACCCCCTACAAGGTCCTCGCGATTTCTGGATCCAACAAGGTGGTCCGGGAACTTGGAGCCGGAAAGCGATTCGATCTGACGGACGCTGTCATGACCTTGTCCAAACGCCGTTCCATCGTCAAGATCGGCTCGCACCGCTCGATCTGCCGTGGCGTAGCTGACGCGGTCTTTGCCTTTACCCCCGACCATCGAGTCGTCTCCAGCGCCACCAGCTAGAGAATCTCCCTCTGATCCTCCCGATGCCTTGTCGTCGCCAGGCCCGAGATCTATCGAATCAGCACCCGCACCTGCGAATGCTTGGTCGTCATCGCCACCCGCGCTGATCGCGTCGGATCCTGGCCCGGTCTTGATCTTGTCGTGTCCAGAACTTGAAACCACGTCGTCATCACCGGTACCCGCGCAGACGAAGTCGTCCCCCGCGCCCGAGTCGATTTCGTCTCTTCCCCCTAGGGCAACGATTACATCATCTCCGGGGTGCCGACCAACTTGTCATCAGAGGGTCCCGATCAGGGTCGCCTCTTGCCCGAAGCACGATGGGAGAGCGAGTCCTGATGGCCGCGCTGCGGTTGGTCGCGCGGGCATCTCGCTTACGGAACTGGAAGGGTGCCGCAGAGCAAGAAATCGCGAGCGCTAGGAGACATGTTGTCGGGAGGAAAGACCGATTCAGCATGACGGCACCGCCTTCCGGCCGTCAGCTCGCTCGCCATCAGCCGTTGTCGAATCAGCCCATTATCCACCGAAGATCTGCATCAGGAAGGCCTGGCACCGTCCAGCGTCCCTCCCCTTGCGGGAACACCGGAAAGCTGAGAGCCAACGAAGGAGGGCCCCGCCGTAGCGGGGGCCCAGGTCGTGGAGCCGGCCTATAAGCCGGATTCTGTCCCGGAGCCAAAAAAGCCCCGGGGGCGACCATCCATCTGGGACGAGCGTTGCCGCTCGCCTCGTGCGACCTACCCGGAGGCGGTCCCGGCCCTACGGCCGAGGGGGCGGGCCACCCGTGCCTCCTGCTTGGTCTTGCTCCGGACGGGGTTTGCCTAGCCGCACCGATCACCCGATGCGCTGGTGAGCTCTTACCTCACCGTTTCACCATCACCTCGGAGCGAGCTCCGGGGCTGTCTGCTCTCTGTTGCACTTTCCGCGGGTCGCCCCGCCTGGCACTTTCACCAGCGTCCTGCCCTGTGGAGTCCGGACTTTCCTCGACCCCCGCGAGGAGGGCCGCGGCCGCCCGGCCGGCTCCACCTCTGATTATGCGCCTATCTGCAGGTCACGGGCGGAGGTAGCCGTCCCGCAAGAAGAGCCGGGCCCGGCCGTCTTTCCCCAACTCGAACGCGGCCCAGAACCAGGCGAGGATGGCGAACCCCACCGCCTCGCCGGCCCACGTCGCCAGGTGTCGCCACGGATGAAGGAACAGATCCCAGCTGTAGGGCTCACGGGGGAACTCGGAGAACGTGTTTCCGAACGCGGGCCAGAAGAAGGTCTCCGGCGCCGCCCACATCCCGTCGCCGACGAGATGGAGCAACCAGCCGACACCGAGGCCGAACCACGCGAGTCGCGTCTCGCCTCGCAACCCGACGATGATCACCACCGACACCACAACGACGGCCACGATGGAATGGGCCGCCCAGCGAGCCGCCGGTCCTTCGAAGAGGACCAGCCCCAAGATCCCGTCGACGACGTCGGGAGCTATCGACCCGGCGAGGATGAACCGATAGTCGATGCGACGACGTCCGAGCGTCACGTAGACGATCAGCGTGGCAAGACCGAGGTGCCAGAGGATCACTCGAAGAAGGAGCTTTGCTCCGCGCCTTCCCGATCGAGGGCCTCGTCGAGCGCGGCCGCGTCCATGCCCTGGTTCGCGAGCTTGTCCGCATCCTCGTTCATCTCTCTGCGCACGTGAGAGATCTCAGAGCTGTCGAAGCGGCCCATCAAAGAACGGGCCCTTACCGCCAGCGTCCGCAGGGTGTCGTTCTTGATCTTCCATTTGCCCATGAGCTGCGATACGACCAGCTCGGAGTCCATGAAGATGGCGAGGTCGGTGACGCCTCGATCGAGTGCCAGCTCGAGTCCGGCGATCAGAGCGGAGTACTCCGCGACGTTATTGGTGGCCTCGCCGATGCCCTCGGCGAGCTCGGCGATCACCTCGCCGTCTTCGGCTCGCAGGACCACTCCGATGCCGGCAGGGCCCGGGTTACCCCGCGCTCCGCCGTCGGTGAACAGGATCCCTTTCACGAGGTCGCGCTCAGACGACGATCAGGATGCGGCGGCAGTTGTCGCAGCGTTGCAGACCCTTCTCCTTGCGGATCCGCTCGGCCTCCACCGCCGGCAGCTTCGTGTGACATCCCTGGCAGGTCCCCCCCATCAGTGCGGCGGCCCCCACGCCGTGCTTCGAGGCACGGATCTGCTCGTACATCGACAAGAGCTCTTCCGGCACGGCCGCGGCCGCCTCATCGCGCGCGCCCGAATGTCCACCGAGTTCGGCTTCGATGTCACCGGTCAACCTGGTTACGGCTGCACTGAGCTCGTCCTTCTGCCTCTGCGCCTCGCTCCTTTCGGAGTCGAGCCGCTCGACCGTCTCGGTCGCCGCGTCGCGCGCCACCATGACATCGAGAAGCTGATCCTCGATCCCGGCCCTCCTGCGCTTCAGACTCTCGATCTCGGCTTGTAGCGCGGCCAGCTCTTTCGGGTTCGCCACCTTGCCGGACATCATGCGCTGGTCCTCGCGAGCGGCCTTTTGGTCGATCAGCTCGATCTCGCCCTCGAGGCGGCTCTGCTCCCGTGCGATCTCGTCGTTCTGCTTGCGAGCGATGTCCAGGTCCGCCTCGAGCTCGGCTACGAGATCTTGCACCTCTTGCAGGCGCCTGGCCTCCGGAAGCGACGCCCGGCGCTCGTGGAGGCGGATGATCGCCGTGTCTTCGCGCTGCAGATCGAGGAGCTGACGAAGCGTCTGGTCGTCGTAACTCGGCATCCCGAGGAGGGTAACCCCGCCGAGAGCCGTGCGCGGGAGCGGGCCGAATAAGGTGTTTCGTCCATGGATATCTGGCCCGGGCGGGCCTATCCGCTGGGCGCCACGTGGGACGGTGACGGAACGAACTTCGCCGTCTTCTCCGAGAACGCCGAGGGGGTAGAGCTATGCCTCTTCGACCTCGACGGGAACGAGCAACGACTGCGGCTGCCCGAGGTGACGGCCTTCGTCTGGCATGGGTACGTCCCCGGCGTCGTGCCGGGTCAGCGTTACGGGTACCGCGTCCACGGCCCCTTCGATCCGGCCTCGGGCAAGCGGTTCAACCCGTCGAAGCTCCTGATAGACCCCTACGCCCAAGCGATCGAAGGCGACGTGTCGTGGGGGCCGGAGGTCTTCTCGTACCCGTTCTTGGACGACGACCAGGACCTCGCCTTCTCCGACGCCGACGACGCAGGCCAGGTCCCGAAGGCGATCGTCGTAGACGGGTCCTTCTATTGGGGCGAGGACCGCCCACCGGGGGTGCCCTGGCACGAGACGGTCATCTACGAGACCCACGTCCGGGGCTTTTCCATGACCAACCCGGGCATCCCCCCCGAGATGAGAGGCACCTACGCGGGTTTGGCACACCCCGCGTCGATCGAGCACCTGCAACTGCTGGGTATCACCGCCGTGGAGCTGCTTCCGGTGCACCATTTCATCCACCCCCAACACCTGTTGGAAAAGGGACTTCGCAACTACTGGGGTTACGACTCGATCGGTTACTTCGCGCCCTACTCCGGCTACAGCTCGACAGGTGCGCACGGCCAACAGGTGACCGAGTTCAAAGAGATGGTGAAGGCGCTGCACGAGGTCGGCATCGAGGTCATCATCGACGTCGTTTACAACCACACGGGTGAAGGCAACCAGATGGGGCCCACTCTTTCGCTGCGTGGCATCGACAACGAGACTTACTACCGGCTGGTGCCCGGCAACGAGCGTTACTACATGGACTTCACCGGCACCGGCAACACCCTCAACGTCAGGCACCCCCAGACTCTGAAGCTCATCATGGACAGTCTTCGCTACTGGGCCAACGAGATGCACGTCGACGGCTTCCGCTTCGATCTGGCTTCCGCACTCGCTCGCGGCCTGTTCGACGTCGACCGGCTTTCGGCCTTCTTCGACATCATCCATCAGGACCCGACCCTGTCGGAGATGAAGCTGATCGCCGAGCCGTGGGATGTCGGCGACGGGGGCTATCAGGTGGGGAACTTCCCGTGGCTGTGGACCGAGTGGAACGGGAAGTACCGCGACACGATCCGCGACTTCTGGCGCGGCGAAGACGAGACCCTCGACGAGTTCGCCTACCGCTTCACGGGAAGCTCGGACCTCTATCAGTGGGACGGACGACGGCCGCTCGCGAGCATCAACTTCATCACAGCTCACGACGGGTTCACCCTCAGTGACCTCGTCTCTTACAACGAGAAGCACAACGAGGCCAACGGCGAGAACAATGCGGATGGCGAGAGCCACAATCGCTCGTGGAACTGCGGGGAGGAAGGCGACACCGACGACGCCGAGATCCACGCCTTGCGCGAGCGCCAGAAGCGCAACTTCCTCACCACGCTTGCCCTGTCTCAGGGCGTGCCCATGTTCCTCGGCGGTGACGAGATGGGTCGGACCCAGAGCGGGAACAACAACGCCTACTGTCAGGACAACGAGCTCTCGTGGTTCGACTGGGGGCTGCGAGACGAGAACCTCGCCCTCCTCGGCTTCACCCGGCGCGTGATGGAGTTCCGCAAGAACCACCCCGTGCTCCGTCGCCGGAACTGGTTCCAGGGCCGCGCCCTGCACGGGTCGGGGGTGACCGACATCGGCTGGTTCAACCCAGACGGCGGTGAGATGACCGAGACGCAGTGGAAGGAGGGCTTCGCCAAGTCGATCGGGATCTTTCTGAACGGCGAGGAGATACCAAGCCCCGATGAGCGCGGGCAACGGGTGACGGACGACAGCCTCTTGCTGCTCTTCAACGCGCATCACGACCTGATGCCGTTCACGTTGCCGGCCGACCGGTGGGGAGATGAATGGACGGTGGAGATCGACACGAACGAGCCGCTGTCGGAAGGCTCCCGTTCCTACAAGGCGGGACAGGACATCCTGGTAGAAGGCCGCTCGGTCGTGGTGCTGCGCCGTGACTCCTGAGGTCAGGGCTACCTACCGGGTCCAGCTCCACCGGGGATTCGACTTCGATGACGCCGCCGCGATCGTGCCTTACCTCGCTCGACTCGGGATCAGCCATCTCTACTGCTCGCCCTACCTGGAGGCACGACCCGGCAGCACGCACGGTTACGACGTCGTAGATCAACGGCGGGTGAACGACGAGCTGGGGGGCGGCGCGGCCCACGAACGCTTGGTCACGGCTCTGGCCGACCACGGCATGGGACACATCCTCGACGTCGTCCCCAACCACATGGCCGTAACCCACCGCGCCAACCGATGGTGGTGGGACGTCTTGAGGAACGGCCCCAAGAGCCACTATGCCGACTACTTCGACATCGATTGGGACCCGCCCGAAAGCAAGCACCGAAGGGTGGTTCTCATCCCGGTCCTGGGCGACCACTACGGGAAGGTCCTGGAGGCCGGGGATCTGCGCCTCGAGCGCGACGGGGACGAGGTCATGGTCCGCTACTACGAGCACGTGCTGCCGGTCACGCCGTCTTCTGTCGAGGACCGAGATCTCGACGCGGTGAACGGCGATCCGAACCTCCTACACGAGGTCCTCGAGCAACAGCATTACCGCCTGGCGTATTGGCGAGCGGCCGGCGAGGAGCTGAACTACCGTCGCTTCTTCTCGATCAACGATCTCGCTGCGTTGCGGATGGACAACCCGGACGTCTTTGACCGCGTGCACGAGCTCGTGTTGGAGATGGTGCGCGACGGACGCCTCCACGGTCTCCGCATCGACCACATCGACGGGCTGCGGGACCCGCAGGGATACCTCGAGCAACTGCGCGCGTGGGCGCCGGGCGCTTACATCGTCGTCGAGAAGATCCTCGAGCCCGGGGAAGAGCTGCCCACCACCTGGCCCGTCGAAGGCACCACCGGCTATGACTTCTTGAATCAAGTCACGGGCCTCTTCATAGATCCGGCGGCAGAGGAGCCACTGACGGGCATCTACGAAGGCTTCGTCGGCGAGACCTGCGACCCCGAGGTCCTCAAGCACGACAAGAAGCTCCTTCTCATGGAGACCGAGCTTGCGGCCGACATCGAGCGGCTCACCGAGCTCTTCGCGACGATCTGCGAGAGCGATCGCCACCTCCGGGACTTCACCCGGAGAGAGCTACGCGACGCCTTGCGCGAGACGATCGCCTACTTCCCGGTCTACCGGACCTACCTCAGCGCGGCCGGGCAACGCAAGACCGAGCAAGACATCGCTTACGTAGACGCCGCGATCGACCTGGTCGCGAAGCACCGCCCCGACCTCGACCACCAGCTCCTCAGCTCTCTGCGCGACATCCTCTTGCTGGATAAGGGAGATGCCGTCTCCACGGAGCTCGCGCTGCGCTTCCAGCAGACGACGGGACCCGTGATGGCCAAGGGCGTCGAGGACACGGTCCTCTATGTCCACAACCGCTTGGTCGCACTGAACGAGGTCGGAGGTGATCCCACCACTTTCGGTCTGGCTCCGGAGCGCTTCCACGCCCTGGCGGAGAAGTCACAACGGCAGTGGCCTCTCGGGATGCTCGCGACCTCCACCCACGACACCAAGCGGAGCGAGGACGTCCGGGCTCGTCTCGTGCTGCTGACGGAGATCCCCGACCAGTGGGGCGCCGCGGTGACAGGTTGGTGCCAGATGAACGAGCGCTATCGATCGGACGATCGTCCCGATCGCAACACCGAATACCTGCTCTATCAAACCCTGGTCGGCGCGTGGCCTCTAGACGTGGAGCGGGCCTGTGCATACATGGAGAAGGCGGTGCGTGAAGCCAAGCAGCACACCTCCTGGACAGACCCCCACCCTGCCTACGAATCGGCCTTACGCGCTTTTGTGGAGGGAATCCTCGCCGACGACAGGTTCACCACCGCCCTCAGCGCGTTCGCGCAGCCGCTGGTGAGACCGGGGGCGCTCAACTCACTCGCCCAGTTGCTGATCAAGCTGACGGCCCCCGGCGTCCCGGACATCTATCAAGGAACCGAGAGCTGGGATCTGTCGCTGGTCGACCCGGATAACCGGCGCCCGGTGGACCATCGCGGCCTCGAAGAGATGCTTGGGAGACTGGAGTCGGGGGGGGCGGCCGAAGCCATGGATCGATGGGAAGAAGGGGCTCCGAAGCTCTTCGTCACGAAGCGGGCTTTGGATCTTCGATCCCGGCTCCCTCACGCGTTCGGCCCCGAGTCGTCCTATAAGGCTCTGCACGCAAGGGGGCCGGAAGCAGATCGAGTGGTCGCGTTCGCCCGCGGCGGCGAGGTCGTCACCGTCGTCGCGCGGTTGCAGATGAGCCCCGGGACGTGGGAGGACACTTCTTTGACCCTTCCGCGCGGAACTTGGCGCGACGCCTTCACGCAAGGATCTTGGCAGGGAACCGTAGGTCTCGAAGACCTGTGGAGGGCGTGGCCGCTAGCTTTGCTCGTCCGCACATCTGGAACGGAGGAAGCATCCGGTGACTGAACGTTTCGAGGTATGGGCTCCGAGAGCGCAACGGGTCGACCTGGTGCTCGCCGACCGGCGCATCGAGATGGCGCCCGAGGGCGGTGGCTGGTTCGCCATCGAGGCGGACGCGCAGCCGGGGGACGACTACCGCTTCGCGCTCGACGGCGGGGACCCGTTGCCCGACCCGCGCTCGCCGTGGCAGCCTGAGGGCCCACAGGGGGCTTCGCGTGTGGTCGACCACGACTCCTTTCTCTGGCAAGACGAACACTGGAAGGGGCTGCAGCTGCCCGGCGCGGTGATCTATGAGCTGCACGTCGGCACCTTCACGCCCGATGGCACCTTCGACGCCGCGATCGACCGTCTCCCGCACCTGCTGGAGCTAGGGGTGACGGCGATCGAGCTGCTGCCGGTAGCGGAGTTCTCGGGCCGCCATGGATGGGGCTACGACGGGGTCGATCTGTTCGCGCCGCATCACGCCTATGGCGGACCCGACGGTCTCAAACGATTCGTCGATGCGTGTCACGCGCAGGGCCTGGGCGTGATCATGGATGTCGTCTACAACCATCTGGGCCCGTCGGGTAACTACCTCGGGCAGTTCGGCCCGTACTTCACGGATCGATACGCGACGCCGTGGGGCGAGGCGGTGAACTTCGACGGCGCCGGCAGCTCCGCGGTCCGAGCTTTCTTCATCGAGAACGCATTGATGTGGCTCGACGACTATCACTGCGACGGACTGCGGCTCGACGCGGTGCACGCGATCTTGGACTCGTCGGCGCTGCACATCCTCGAAGAGATCGCGATCGCCGTCGAGAAGCTCTCGAATCATCTGGGACGGCAGCTGTTCTTGGTCGCGGAGAGCGACTTGAACGATCCACGCATCGTGCAGCGACGGGAGGCCGGCGGCTACGGGATGGACGCCCAGTGGAGCGACGACTTCCACCATGCCTTGCACGCGCTGGTGACGGGCGAGACCAACGGCTATTACTCCGACTTCGGTGACGTAGAGCATCTGGCCGTGGCTCTCGAACAGGCCTTCGTGTACGGGGGCCAGTACTCGGCCTTCCGGGACCGGGTTCACGGACGCCCGCCGGTCGGCATCCCCGGGAAGCGCTTCCTCGCCTACATCCAGAATCACGACCAGATCGGCAACCGCGCCAGGGGCGACCGTCTCAGCGCGCTGGTACCACCCGAGCTCCTCAAGGTGGCGTCGGCCCTCGTCTTCACTTCGCCTTTCGTCCCGATGCTGTTCCAGGGAGAGGAGTGGGGAGCGACCACGCCGTTCCTCTACTTCACCGATCACCCGGACCCCGAGCTGGGCCGAGCTGTCAGCGAGGGGCGCAAGACGGAGTTCGAGTCGTTCGGCTGGGACCCCGCGTCCATCCCGGATCCTCAGGATCCGAACACCTACGAGCGTTCGAAGCTCGACTGGCAGGAGGCCGAGGTGTCTCCCCACGCCGAGCTCCTCGAGTGGCATCGAGAGCTGATCCGGTTGCGCAAGAGGTTCCCGGAGCTCAGTGACTGCGACCTCGACGGGGTTACGACCTTCTTCGATGAGGACCAGCGGGCGCTCATCATGCAGCGAGGCGCCATCACGGTGGCATGCAACTTCTCGGACGGCGAGGTCGACGTACCCGCCGAGCGCAGCGACTCGACCCAGCTGCTCATGACATCGGGCGACCAGCCGCACTGGTCGCAAGAGACGCTCACGCTGGCGCCCACCAGCGTCTCGATCTTCGCCGGCTGACCTTGACTTGCGGCCCCTTTCGCGCTTAGCTAGCCAAGCCGTCGACCGCGATGGCGACCAACGAGAGGAGGCGATGAAGATGACCACGATCTCTCTCGCTTCCCGTTGGGTATCGGTGCGCTAACTCCTTAGCGCCGGACACTCCAGCAAGACGCAGCCTCTTTCGGCGCGCCCTAGGCACGCGCCATCAACAACTCATGGATGGAGATCACCTTGACCTCGAGCACCTCGTTGGCCTCCCTTGGCTGGGAGGCCGATCTAGCAGCATCGTTCGCAGCGTTCGAGAACCAGCGGCTTCGCCCCGGACGCATATCCACACAACACAAAGGGTCTTACGTAGCCCTGACCGAGCTCGGCCCGGTGACGGCGATGATCACCGGACGGATGCGTTACGAGGCGTCCGCGACCGCCGACCTCCCGGTGGTGGGCGACTGGGTAGCGCTTGACATCAGGCCGGAAGAGAAGGCGGCAACGGTGCGTGCGCTGTTACCACGCCGGACCAAGTTCTCGCGCAAGGTCGCGGGTGACGGATCGGATGAGCAGATCTTGGCCGCCAACATCGACACCGTGTTCCTCGTCACATCCCTCAACGAGGACCTGAATCCACGTCGACTGGAGCGCTACCTGACGATGGCCTACGAGAACGGCGCCTCGCCCGTCGTGCTCCTGACCAAAGCCGATCTCTGCGACGACATCCCCGCCGCGCTGGATACCGTCGCGAGCGTCGCGATCGGCACCCCGGTCCACGTCATCAGCGCGCCGACAGGCGAGGGTCTGGAAGAGCTGAAGCCCTACATCAGCGAGGGTCACACCGTTGCTCTCCTCGGATCATCCGGTGTGGGCAAGTCCACCCTCGTGAACGAGCTGGCCGGCGCGGATCTCCTTGCCGTGCAAGAGACCCGAGAAGATGATGACAAGGGACGCCACACCACCACGCATCGAGAGATGGTGCTTCTTCCCGGCGGAGGGATCGTCATCGACACTCCTGGGATGCGCGAGCTTCAGCTGTGGGACGCGTCTGAGGGCATCGAGAACAGCTTCCAGGACATCGACGCCCTGGCGGACGGTTGCCGATTCCGCGACTGCTCGCACGACAGGGAGCCGGGATGCGCGGTCCGGGACGCCCTCGACAAAGGCGAGCTTCGGCCCGAGCGCCTGGCTGGGTTCCACAAGCTGCAGCGAGAGCTGTTCTATCTAGAGGAAAGCGCGACCAGCGCATCGCCCAGAACGAGACGAGGAGATGGAAGATCCAGCACAAGGCCATGCGCAAGGTCAAGAGCCCAAAGGTGTAACCGCGTTTTACGCCCAGACGACCAGGCCGAGATCCATCTCGTTGGTGAGGTCGTCGTGACTGGGTACGGCGCGCACGGAGAATCCGTAGAGCCCGGGAGACTCGCTGGTGAACGAACCACGGTAGGAGCAGGTCCCGTTGTCGCAATGCTCGGGCTGCATCTCCAGGAGGCCGGGATCGATCAGCTCGCCGTTGGCGCCGACACGGCCGTGTGCCAATTGCACGGCTATGTCTTCGGTCCCCAATCTTCCGAGCCGGATGGTCGCGCTCACCTGGCGGACCTCGCCCACGTCGGCAGCCGTGACGTCGCCCTCGACGTCGAGCGCGTACGTCCTCCCACGTCGTCCTGATGCGCTCCTTCCACTCGGCCAGATGTTTCGCCCGGCGAAGTGGTCGCTCGCCATGGCGGCGGCTTGCGCCGCAGCCGGTTCGTAGAGCTCGATCACGTAATCACGGACCATGCGGTCTGCTGTCACGAAGTGTCCCAAAGACGAGACGGACGCCTTCATCCGCTCGACCCAGCGTCTCGGGACGGGGCCCTCAGGACGCTCGTAGAAGCGAGGAACGATGTCGCGCTCCAATAGGTCGTACAACGCACTCGCTTCGATACGGTCCTGAACGTCGGCATCGACGTACACCTCCAGGGTCCCGATCGCCCATCCGTTGTCTCCGTCGTAGCACTCATCCCACCAACCATCGAGCACCGAGCAATTGACCGCGCCGTTCAGGGCGGCTTTCATCCCACTGGTTCCACACGCTTCAATGGCCGCCGCGGGTTGTTCAACCAGACATCTGCCCCCTGACACAGGATGCGGCCGATCTCGATGTCGTAATCCTCGATGAATGCGAAGCGTGCACGGACATCGGGATCGGCGGAGAAATGGACGAGACGCTGGATCATCTCTTTTCCACCATCGTCCAGCGGGTGTGCCTTGCCGGCGACCACGATCTGCACCGGGCGATCCCCCGACGTCAACAGTCTCTTGAACCGATCTTCATCCCACAGCAGCAGCGTGCCGCGTTTGTACTGGGCGAAACGGCGGGCGAACCCGATCGTCAGCACCGAGGGGTCGAAGACCTCGCCGGTCCAGGCCAATTCCCCCTCGGACATCCGCGTTCCAGAAGTTGCTTGCGAAGTCGCTCACGCACCATGTAGACGAGCCGCTCGCGCGCCCGCTCGCGCGCCCTCCACAGCTCGCCGTCGGGAACATCCTTGATCTTGGTCCACCCACCCGCGGTCTCGGTCCACCCCGGAGACAAGCGCCTGTCGAGCACCTCTCGTATCTCGGGACCCAGCCAGGTCGAGGTGTGGACACCGTTCGTGATGGCGCCGATGGGAGACTCGTCATCCGGAACGTCGGCCCACAGCGAAGTGAAGATGGACCGAGAGACCTCGCCATGCAGCTTGCTGACGGCGTTGGCCCGCCCGGCCAATCGCAGACCCATCACCGCCATGTTGAAACGAGACTGCATCGCCGTGTCGGCGGTCAGTCGCGTCGAGCTGCCCAGCGACAGCAATGTCTCGAGATCGATCTCGCACTCTTTGACGAAAGAGCTGAAGTAGCGCTCCATCAACGTCGGGTCGTAGACGTCTATCCCGGCCGGCACGGGGGTGTGGGTAGTGAAGACCGTCGCGGCCCGAACGGCCTCGAGCGCTTGTTCGAAGGACAGCTGTCCCGAAACCACGAGCTTGCGGATCCGCTCCAAGCCCAGGAACCCGGCGTGGCCCTCGTTGGAATGGAACACGTCGCATCCATAACCGGCGGCCTCTAGAGCCCGGACACCGCCGATCCCCAGCACTATCTCTTGCTTGAGCCTGTGCTCCGTGCCGCCGCCGTAGAGACGGTCGGTCACCTCACGTTCTTCTTCCTCGTTCTCTTCGACGTCGCAGTCCATCAGCAGCAACAGGACGCGCCCCACCTGAGCCGACCAGAGCTGGGCCACGCACCGGGCACCTGCGAGATCCACCTCGATCTTGATGGGAACACCCTCGTCGCCCACCAACAACGTCAGCGGCATGGCATGAGGGTCCAGCTCGGGGTACCGCTCCTGTTGCCATCCATCCGCATTCAGCTGTTGACGGAAGTAACCCTGGCGATAGAAGGCCCACCCCGACGAGGGGATCCCCAGATCGCTCGCCGCTTTGAGGTGGTCGCCCGCGAGCACCCTAGTCCACCAGAGTAGATGGGCAAAGCCTCGCTGACGCCGAACTCGGGTGAGAAGTAGGCGACCCGGGTGACTCCGCTGTCGCCCTTGCGGGTTTGGAACCAACGAGGCTCGTTGAGATAGCGCTTGAGGTCTTCGTCCACGGCGGCGAGGAATGACATGAAGGGACGGTCTTCCGCCAGCTCCTCGAAACGCTGACGTGTGATCAGCCCCAACATCTGAACCGGATCGTGGCCGGAGCGCTCCCAGGCGTCGCTATCGACCCAGCGGAACAGCTCGACCGCGCGAGGGTCCCAGCTCCACCGCAGGTTCATGGCGATGGGAGAGAGGACCTCGAGAGCCGACGGCAGCGCCCGCGGACGGCGAAGCTTCGAAGCGCTTTCATAGTCACAAGCGTCTCATAACAACCGGCCCACATGGCCGCGATCGCATCCATGAAGACCGCTCGCCCCCGCCGCCCCCCGCTCTCGGCGGACGTAAGGTTGGGTAGGTAACTCAGGCACCGGAAGCACCGGATGGCCGGGAAGGTCGCGTCGCTCCGGCGTTTCGCCTCCACAGGCCCGAGCCGCCAGACCGGCCGCTGCGAAGAGACGAGAGAAGGAGTGGTCCTTTCTGAAGAACGACCTCAAGCGGGGGCACGTGATCATCGAGCACGTGACGCCTCAGATCGATTGCGGGCGCTATCCGGTCAAGGCGATCACGGGCGACGAGGTCGAGGTGTCTGCCGACATATTCCGCGACGGTCCTTCTCTACTGGGAGCGGTCGTACGTTATCGGAGCGCCGGAGGGCGCTGGCAAGAAGCTCCTATGAGTCACATCGACAACGACCGCTGGGCGGGCGTGGTCCGCCCCTCCTCGGTGGGGCGGCTGGTCTACACGATCGAAGCCTGGACCGATCACTTCGCTACCTGGAGGCGCGACCTGGTGAAGCGCGTGGACGCCAAGCAGGAGGTCTCGCTGGAGCTCGAAGAAGGCGCGCTCCTCATCGAAGCGCGAGTGCAAGCCGTCCCTGCGGCCGAACGGGCCATCCTCGAAGGTTTGCTCCGCCAGATCCGCGGATCTTCGGGGGCGGCTCGTGACGCGGATGACCCCCGCATCGTCGCCGCGCTCGGCGAGCCGTTGGCCACGATCATGCGGCGTCACAGCGACGAAGTGGATCGACCACCTACAAGCCGGCTCTCGAGATGCTCGTGGAGCACGAGCGGGCCCGCTTCGGCGCCTGGTACGAGCTCTTCCCTCGCTCTACCGGTACGAAGTCCAAGCACGGCACCTTCAAGACCGCGGCCAAGGCCCTCGGGCGGGTAGCCGACATGGGCTTCGACGTCCTGTATCTCCCCCGATCCATCCGATCGGCACCGCCCACCGGAAGGGCAAGAACAACTCCTTGACGCCCGGCTCCCAGGACGTCGGCAGCCCCTGGGCGATCGGGTCGCCCGAGGGGGGCACAAAGACGTCCATCCTGAGCTGGGGACGCTGGCAGATTTCGACGCGTTCGTCGCTGCGGCAGAACGGCTGGACCTCGAGGTGGCGCTGGACTTCGCGATCCAGTGCTCTCCCGATCATCCGTGGGTGACCGAGCATCCGGAGTGGTTCAACCACCTCCCGGACGGATCGATCCGCTACGCCGAGAACCCGCCGAAGAAGTACCAAGACATCTACCCGATCAACTTCGATACCGTCGATCGAGAGGGCCTGTGGACCGAGCTGAAGAGCGTGCTCGACTACTGGATCGACCACGGCGTGAAGATCTTCCGCGTCGACAACCCGCACACGAAGGCGCTGCCGTTCTGGGAATGGATCATCGATGCCGTCCATGAAGAGCACCCCGAGGTGATCTTCTTGGCGGAGGCCTTCACCCGGCCGAAGGTGATGCGCTCGCTCGCCAAAGCGGGATTCACCCAGTCCTACACGTACTTCACCTGGCGCAACACGAAGCAGAGCTGATGGAGTACGCGACCGAGCTCAGCCAGACCGAGATGGCCCATTACTTCCGGCCGAACTTCTTCGTGAATACCCCCGACATCCTCCACGAGTACCTGCAGACCGGTGGTCCTCCGGCCTTCCAGATCAGACTCGTGCTGGCCGCGTTGTTGTCTCCGACCTACGGTGTGTATTCGGGATACGAGCTGTTCGAAAACGTCCCGGTGAAAGAGGGCAGCGAGGAGTACCTGGATTCGGAGAAATACGAGCTCCGCCCCCGCCGGTTCGACGGCCCGGACACGCTGGTTCCCTTCATGACCCGCATCAACGAGATCCGGCGCAAGAACCCGGCGCTTTCGGAGCTCACCAACCTGAGCTTCCACCAGACCGACAAAGAGAACCTCATTGCCTTCTCCAAGACCTCACCCGGTCAGGACTCGATCCTGGTGGTCGTGAACCTCAACCCCTTCCATTGGGAGGAGGGGATGGTGGACCTGGACATGAGGGCGCTGCGACTGGACCCGTGGCAGAGCCTCGAGGTGCACGACCTTCTGACCGACACCGCCTACCGCTGGAACGGGGCGAGTAACTACGTACGACTGGACCCCTTCGACCAGCCGGCTCACATCTTCCAGGTGAGAGGCTAGTGCTGGAGCCGGATCCCCAGTGGTACAAGAAGGCCGTTCTCTACGAGCTCTACGTGCGGAGCTTCTACGACTCCAACGGGGACGGCTATGGCGACTTCCGGGGCATGACCGAGAAGCTCGACTACCTCGAGTGGCTGGGCATCGACTGCATCTGGTTGCTGCCCTTCTACCAGTCCCCACTGAGAGACGGTGGCTACGACATCTCCGACTTCTATTCGATCCTTCCGGAGTACGGCAACCTCAACGACTTCATGGAGTTCATGGACACCGCGCACAGCAAAGGGATGCGCGTGGTCGCGGACTTCGTCGTCAACCACACCTCCAACGAGCATCCATGGTTCCAGGAGTCCCGTAAACCCGGCTCGGCCAAGCGCGACTGGTACGTCTGGTCCGACACGCTCAAGAAGTACGAAGAAGCGCGCATCATCTTCATAGACACCGAGCAGTCGAACTGGACCTGGGACGACGAGGGAACGCTTATTACTGGCACCGTTTCTTCAGCCATCAGCCGGACCTCAACTACGACAACGAAGAGGTTCAAGAAAACGTGCTGGCCGCCCTGCGCTTCTGGCTCGACCTCGGACTCGATGGTTTCCGCCTGGATGCGGGTCCCGTATCTCTACGAGCGCGAAGGAACCAACTGCGAGAACCTCCCCGAGACCCACCGGTTCCTGAAACGGATCCGGGCCGAGGTCGACAAAGGCTACGAAGACAAAGTCATCTTGGCCGAGGCCAACCAATGGCCGCAGGACGTGGTGCCGTACTTCGGCGACGGCGACGAGTGCCACATGGCGTTCCATTTCCCGCTGATGCCACGGATGTTCATGGCGGCCCGGCGCCAGGTCCGATACCCGGTGGTCGAGATCCTCGAGCAGATCCCCGAGATCCCCGAGTTGGCGCAGTGGGGGATCTTCCTTCGCAACCACGACGAGCTCACCCTCGAGATGGTGACCGACGAGGAGCGCGACTACATGTACAACGAGTACGCGAAGGATCCCCGCATGAAGCTCAACCTGGGGATCCGCCGGCGCCTCGCTCCCCTGCTCGAGAACAACCGGGACCAGATCGAGCTCTTCCACGCGATGCTGTTCTCACTTCCCGGGACGCCGATCGTCTACTACGGCGACGAGCTGCGGATGGGCGACAACATCTACCTGGGTGACCGCGACGGCGTGCGCACCCCGATGCAGTGGACGAGCGATCGCAACGCCGGGTTCTCTCGTGCCGACTTCGCCCAGCTCTACCTGCCAGTGTTGCTGGATCCGGTCTATGGGTACCAGTCGATCAACGTCGAAGCGCAGTTGCGCAGCCAGCATTCTTTCTTGCAGTGGTTCCGGCGGATGCTGGCGATCCGCAAGCAGCACCCGCTGTTCGGAACGGGCTCCTTCGAGGTACTTCACCCGGACAATCCGGCGATCTTCGCCTACATCCGCGAACAGGGCGAGGACATCATCGTCTGCGTCAACAATCTCTCGCCGCGCGCGCAGGCGGTGGAGTTGGACCTCAGTGGGTATGAAGGCAAGTACCCGATCGAGATGCTCGGGCGCGAGCGCTTCCCCCGCATCGGGGAGCTCCCGTACCTGCTCACTCTCGGCCCCCACGACTTCTACTGGTTCCAATTGGTGGCGGAGGAAGGCTCTTGAACATCGACCTCGATCAGATCCGCGAGCGACTGCCGGCCCAGAGGTGGTTCGGTGGCAAGGGCCGCCACATCTCCGACGTGGCCCTGCTGGATGCCGGGGTCATCGAAGACGGGCCACCCGCCCTGGTGCTTGCCATCCTCACCGTGAGCTATTCCGACGGTGGCGATGACCTCTATCACCTTCCTCTTCTGGTGGACGAGGACGGCCTGAGCCGCGATGCGTTCGAGGATGTGGAGCGATTGCGGGTCGTGGGCGATCTGATGGCCCACGGATCTTCGATCAAGGGAGACCACGGCGTCTTCCAGTTCGGAGGACCCAGTCTGGATCCCTCTCACCCCCCCGGCGCCACCTCGGTACGCGCGCTGGGGGCCGAGCAGAGCAACACCTCTCTCGTTCTCGACGAACAGATCATCCTGAAGACCTTCCGCCGCGTCGCGGTCGGTCCCAATCCCGATCTGGAGCTGACCCGGCTGCTCACCACCGAGGGTTACATGAACATCCCCGCGCATATGGGCGAGATCAGCTACGAGGCCGAGGCCGACCGGACCGTCTCTCAGATCGATCTCGGGCTCGCTCAGCGATTCGTTCCCGAAGCGATCGAGGGCTGGACCTACGCGCTGGAGAAGCTCGAACAGCTCTACGACGAGGTCGATCCGGCCGATGTCAACGAGGACATCGCGGTTCTGACCGAGGAACGCGCCGCTCCTCTGTTGAAAGCCGTCGAGGAGTTGGGCGAGGTGACCGCGTCGCTGCACGTCACGCTGACGCGCAAACAACCCGACCCGGCTCTCGCCGTGGAGACCATC
>JAUJPD010000003.1:200371-210276 GCA_030447315.1 Actinomycetota bacterium
CGCCGCACGATCGACGGGATCGCGGGGGTTTCGTTCGCGGTATGGGCTCCGAACGCGCGCGGCGTGCGCGTGATCGGCGACTTCAACTCCTGGGACGGCCGCCTGCATCCCATGCGCACCTTGGGCTCGTCCGGCATCTGGGAGCTCTTCATCCCCGACGTCGGAGATCGCTGTCTCTACAAGTTCGAGGTGCTGACGGCTCAGGGCGCTCTGCGCGAGAAAACCGACCCCTTCGCCTTCGCCAGCGAAGGGGCCCCCACGAATGCCGCCATCGTCCACACCCCCGGCTACGAGTTCTCGGACTCGGCCTGGATGAGGTCGAGAGCCTCGGCGGATCCTCATGCCTCGCCGATGAGCGTGTACGAGGTCCACCTTGGTTCGTGGCGGCGCCGCGGAGACGACGGCATGCTCGGTTACCGCGACCTCGGCCCCCAGCTCGCGGAGTACTGCGGTGAGATGGGTTTCACTCACGTCGAGCTCATGCCGGTCGCGGAGCATCCCTTCACGGGTTCGTGGGGTTACCAGGTCAGCAACTACTTCGCGCCGACCTCTCGCTACGGCAGTCCCGACGACTTCCGCTTCTTCGTGGACACGCTGCACGCCGCCGGCATCGGCGTCATCGTGGACTGGGTCCCCGCGCACTTCCCGAAAGACGAGTGGGCTCTCGCTCGCTTCGACGGAACCGCTCTGTACGAGCATGTCGATCCCAAGAAAGGCGAGCATCCCGACTGGGGAACGCTGGTCTTCAACCTGGGCCGGAACGAGGTGCGCAACTTCCTCATCTCCAACGCCCTCTTCTGGATAGAGGAGTTCCACATCGACGGACTTCGGGTCGACGCGGTCGCGTCGATGCTCTATCTCGATTACAGCCGCAAGGAGGGCGAATGGGTCCCGAACGAGCACGGGGGCCGCGAGAACCTCGAGGCGATCGAGTTCTTCAAGCAGTTGAACACCATCATCCACGCGGAGCACCCGGGGGTGTTGATGATCGCGGAGGAATCGACGGCCTTTCCGGGCGTAAGCCGGCCCGTTCACCTCGGGGGCCTGGGCTTCGGCTTCAAATGGAACATGGGGTGGATGCACGACTCCTTGTCCTATTTCTCCAAGGAACCGATCTATCGGCGCTTCCACCACCACCAGCTGACATTCAGTTTGATGTACGCCTGGAGCGAGAATTTCATGCTGCCGCTATCCCACGACGAGGTCGTGCACGGCAAGGGCTCGCTGTTGGGCAAGATGCCGGGCGACCACTGGCAGCGGTTCGCCAACCTGCGCTGCATGCTCAGCTATATGTGGGCTCACCCCGGCAAGAAGCTCATGTTCATGGGTGGCGAGTTCGGCCACGAGCGCGAATGGAACCACGACCGCGGCCTCGACTGGCACCTGCTCGAGGACCCGATGCATCAAGGACTCACGCGGTTCATGAGCGACATGAACAACGTCTACAAGAACAACAGCGCGCTATGGGAGCTCGATCACGAACCAGAGGGCTTCCGGTGGATCGACGCCAACGACGCGGACAACAACGTCATCTCGTTCTATCGAACCGACCGGGCCGAACGGAGACACCTTGTGTGCATCTCGAATCTGTCACCCGTGCCCCGCTCCGGCTTCCGGGTGGGTCTGCCGAAGGCGGGGACCTACGCCGAGGTCATCAACACCGATTCCGAGAGCTACGGCGGCACGAACGTGGGAAACATGGGAACCGTCGTTGCGGAAAAGACCCCATGGCACGGCCTGGATCATTCCGCGATCATCACCCTGCCGCCGCTGGGCACGATCTGGCTGGAGCTCTAGCCGGCTACCGATAGCCTCTCGGCATGAGGCGTATAGCCGTCCATGCGCACTTCTACCAGCCACCCCGCGAGGATCCTGCCACCGGTTCCATACCGGAGCAGCCGGGGGCGGCCCCCTTCCACGACTGGAACGAACGCGTCCACGACGAGGCTTACCGGCCCAACGCCTTCGCCCGCATCCCCCAAGGCGACGGGGAACGGATCGTCAACAACTTCGAGCGCCTTTCCTTCAACGTCGGTCCGACCCTGCTCTCGTGGATGGAGCAGGCCCACCCGGAGACCTACGAGCGCATCCTCGAGGCCGATCGTAAGCCTCGAGAGGCTTGGGCACGGAAACGCGATCGCGCAGGCGTTCCACCACACCATCTTGCCGCTGTCGCCTCTGCGAGACGTGCGTACGCAGGTCCGCTGGGGCCTAGCGGACTTCCGTCACCGCTTCGGACGCGAGGCAAAAGGCATGTGGCTCCCCGAAACGGCCGCCAACGACGACGTGTTGTCGGTTCTGATCGACGAAGGCGTCGGCTTCACGATCCTCGCACCCGGTCAAGCGGCGCGCTGGAGGGAGCCGGGGGGTCCGTGGCAGACACCTCCCGTCGACACCAGGCTCCCCCACCGCTACCTCCACCCGGACGGGTCGGGTCGGGAGCTCACGCTGTTCTTCTACGACGGAGACATCGCGAAGTCGATCGCTTTCGAGGGGGCCGGAAAGGACGCAGCCACCTTCCTCGACCTCTTCGAGGCGCGGATGGAGCAGGAACGAGACGACCTCCTGGTCCACGCCGCCACGGACGGTGAGACCTACGGGCACCATCAGGTGTTCTCCGACCTGGGCCTGGCTTACGCGCTGTTCGTGGAAGCGGAGCGGCGAGATATCCACCCCACCAACCTGGCGGCTCACCTGGCCGCGTTCCCCCCCATAAGAGAGGCAGGTGTCGTGGGGGGCGAGGGCAGCTCCTGGTCCTGCGCCCACGGGGTCGGGCGGTGGTGCCGAGACTGTGGGTGTTCGACCGGAGGGGAGGAAGGATGGGACCAGGAGTGGCGCCGGCCTCTGCGCGAGGCGCTCGACGTCCTGCGGGATGCCGCCGACGAGAGCTTCGAGCGTCTCGGGACCGAGCTGTTGATCGACCCGTGGGCGGCCCGAGACGATTACGTGCGAGTGGTGATCGGGGCAACGACGTTGTCCCAACTGGTGGCGACGCACCAGCTGGGTCCACTTGGCGACGGGCAACGCGCTACGGCGGCCACGTTGCTAGAGCTTCAGAAACACGCACTCGCCATGTACACGAGCTGCGGATGGTTCTTCAACGACATCGGTGGCATCGAGACGGTTCAGGTTCTGGTCTACGCAGCCGCGGTCATGGATCTCCTCAAGGACCTGCAGCAGGCGGTGCCCGAGCGGGACTTCATCGCGATCCTGGAGCAAGCGAAAAGCAACGACCCGGGGATAGGAACGGGCGCCGACATCTTCTTGCGGATCGGTGGTCGGGGGTCGTTCTGAGGTCGCCCGCCCACCGCCGGCGGTGGCCCAGTTAGCAGAGAGGGGTTAAGGCTTGCCGGTGTAGCGCAGGACGTCTAGGCCCCGGTTGTAGTCCACCGAGTAGAGGATCTCGTCGTTGGCCCAGTAGGCGGCCGAGGTCGAGCCGGCGTACGGGATGAAGTAACCCTCTTCTTTGATCTGACCGGTCCCGGTGATCCGGAAGAGCCGGGTTCCGTGCTCGTACCAACCCATGGCCAGAAGTCCACCGTCGTCATAGTCCGGGTGCGGGTCGAACCAGTGCGTGCAGAAGAGGTCTGCAGGGGCCTCGCCGTCGGTGTACAGACCGTTCTTGACCCGGTACTCATCGACCATCTTGAAGGTGCGCGTCTTCTGCCAGTTCTTCGTGTCCCACGTCATGAGGGCCCCGGCGTCCTCGTCGCAGCGGGGGCCGACGGTCTCGCCTCCGACCAGCATGTAACGATCCGTGCCGCCGTTCGGCCACAGGTTGCTGTGGATGAAGCGGTCGTCGGAGTTGGAGCCGAACGCAAGCGCCTTCGGCTTGGCCGGGTTCTTGCGGGCGTCCAGGTACACCAGCGGCTGCGACGACGTCATGATCAGCCCCGGCTTCACCTCGGTGACGTCATGCGAGTTGCCCAGCGGCGGCGCGAACTTGGTCCAGTCCCCGACCACCTTCGGCTTGCTCGGGTTCCGCAGATCCAGGATCGCACCCTCCGAGCCGTAGGCGTAGGAACAGTCGAGGACGCACGTCATCGTGTGCTGGTCGGCGTCGTGCTCGCCCAGAAGGACCGGTTTGGTCTTGTCCCTCACGTCGATCACGTGCTGGTTCAAGAGAAGGATCTTTCCGTTGGTGTCGGGGTCCTCCTCACCGAAGTAAGGCTCCTGCGGAAAGAGGCCCGTGCCCACCAGAAGCGGGCTGTCCGGGGTGGAGATGTCGTAGATGTTGAGGCCGCGCGAGGTGGTCAGATACATGTAGCGGCCGACGATCCGGGCGCCCGCCGTGTCGTTCGCCAACGGGACGTGCCTCACGTACTCGAAGTTGTCGGTGGCGAAACCGCCCGCGGTGGGAGCTGCGGCGGGACCGGCGGACGCGGACCCTACGAGGGCGAACGAGAGAGCCGCGGCAGCGGCCAGTAAACGACGCATGAGGGTTGGTTCTCCCCGGCCCCCCCAACTCCTGCGTGCCGCTCTAGCCGCCTTGCTCAGCGGGCCCTGCGCACCCGGACACCCGCCCTCTGACGGCTCATGACCAGCCCGAAGGCCAGCGACATGAGGACCGCCGCACCGCCCAACGCGAGAGCAGGGGTGGGCATCTCGTGGCGGGGCGTGAAGCTGGACATCGCATATTCCTCTTGCGTGCGCTGGCGCATGGCGTGAACGGCATGGACGAAGGCCAGCTGCGGCTGCTCCTGCCTTTGAGCGGCGACCGACGCCTGGGCCTGCGCTTGGGCCTGCGACTGCGCTTGGGCCTGGGTGCTCGACGCCAGCTCGGTCAGCGGGGGCGGAGGCGACAGTGGAACCAGTGGGATCAGCCCCAAGACGCGGTCGAAGGGGAACGGAGGCACCAGCTCCTCTTCCTCTTCGTCCTCGGCCTCCTCTTGTTCCTTCGTGGCCGCGGCGAGCGGGCCGCATACGACCGTGGCTCCCACCGACACGGGCGACTGGAGGCCCGTGGCGGTGAGCTTCACGGGGATCCTGTCACCGGCGAGAGATCGAGGACAGCGGAAGGTGACCCCGAAGTCGAGCCGGTTGTTGGTCTGCAAGACGAGGCTCTCGTAGCGCTGAGGCGCCACCTTCTCGGTGACCCGAGCCGGCCCGTCCACCTCGAGCTCCACCGAGCTGCGGGTGCGGATCGACTCCACCAGGTTCACGATCGAGGAGGCCAGGCCTATCCCCTCGCCGAGGGCGCCCCTGCTGACCTCGCACACCAGCGGAGCACCCCCGGCGATGTCCGAGAGCCCGTCGCCGTCGCAGTCCACCCCGCCCGCCGGCGCCAGAGCATCGGTCGCCGCGGCCATCGCCTGCATGTCCTCGGTCGCCTTGCCGATCCCGTCCAACGCGAGCGACAAGCCGATCTGCTTGATGCCCTTGGCGTTCAGAGCAGCAGCGGTCTCATCGAACTGCCGAAGGTGACTGGGAGGCGTCCGGTCGAGCGGATAAGGGTCGACCACGAACTCTTCGTCCGAGACCAGCAGCGCGACCCGCAGAGCGTTCTTCCTGAACTCGGCGTGGGTGCTGACCGGGACGTCGTTGCCGGCGGGACCCACCGGGTCGACGTCTTCTCCTTGGGGCGAGGCGGCGTGGAACAGCGCCGCCAGCTGCGCGTTGTAATACCCGCCGCCGTCGGCGTCGATGTCCTCGATCGCTGTCTGAAGAGTAGTGGTGTCGTAGCCGAGATCCACGCGCTGCTGATAGATGAAGTTGGGCTCGGGCCCCAGCGGACCCACTCGCGGCGGCTCGCTGTCCGGATAGTTCCGATATTCGGCGAGCCCGAAACGCACGTCGGTACCCGACCGGATCAGTCCGTTCACGATCGCTTCGAGCGCCCCGCCGAGACCGGCGATGAACTTCTGCTGGCTGTCGGACGTGTCGATGAGGAAGTAGACGTCGAGCGGCGTCTTCGTCTTGGGGACCAGCAGGTCGTAGGGCACGGTCTTGGTCTCGCCGGCATCGATCTTGACCACCCGGTCATCGGGAGACAGCTCGGCCGGCCTGGGGGGCGGCGCCGGGCGCCCGGTCGGCAACAGTGACGGGTCGGGCCGGATCTCGATCTCCGGTGGGATCTGGACCCTCACGCCGGTGGGTCCCGAGTAGATCGCGATGCTCGAGGCCGTGAAGCCGTAGAAGCGCGGGTTGGCGGTCCGGTCGGCCGTGATCCCGACCACGTCGCTGAGCGGGGCCTGGGCGTCGACCCAGGTGAACAGGGTGGGCGCGTACAGCCATACCTTGCCCTTCGAGCTGATGAGGCGGCTCTGCGGCACTAGGCCGTGGTCGATCGACGAGGGCGTCCCGGGAGAGTCGATCTCCAGCCAGGTCTCGCCCCCGTCATCGGACACCGATCCGCTTCCGGTTCCCCGCTTGAACGCGAGGATGCTGGCGGGGCCTGCACCGTGGAAGACGTCGACCGGCCCCGTCGGAACGCCCGCGAACGCGTCGATCGCCATGAAGCTGCGTCCGCCGTCGGTGGAGTGAAAGAGCCCATCGCTCGCCCCCACCCACAGGTCGCCGGCGGCGCGCGGATCGACCTTGAGGTCGTTGATGCCCCCCTCCATCCGGCGGGCGAAGTTGTTGCGCAAGGTGAACGTCCTGCCGCCGTCATCGCTTCCGAAGAGAAGCTCGGAGACGCCGCCGACCCCAACACCCAGGTAGAGCGTGTCCGGCTGGCTCGGCGCGACCCGCAGGAATGTCGGCTCCCCGGTGGGAGGAAGACCGGTCTCCGCGGGGGCCCAGGAGCGGCCCGCGTCGTCGCTTCGCATCACCCTCGGACGCACCACGGGCCCGGCCTTCTCCTCGATCATCAGGTAGGCCCGCTCGGGACCGGTCTCCGGTATGACTATCGCTTCGATCCTTTGCTCGGTGGCCACCACCGCCGGTCCTCCATCGGTTGCCGGGTCATAGGCCGTCTTCCAGGAGCAACCACCGTCGGTGCTGCCCATCACCACGGACCCATTGGTGGCGAAGAGCCGGTTGGGCAGCGTCGGGTTCACGGCGTAGCCGGCCAGGCTCGGCGACCCCGAAGGGAACCGGGGGGCCTTCAGCGTCACCCAGTTCCCGCCGGCTTCGTCCACACAGCTCGGCTGGGCCGTCGCGAGGCCGGCGGCGAAAGGCGCGGCGAAGACGAGGCTCGCCAGGAACCCCACTATCACGCGTCTCGTCGTTCGCTCGGTCCGTGTTCTCGGCATGCTCAACCTTGTCGGGTGATGGTCCGTCGGGTGCTGCTTTGGGTAAGGTTCTCCGGGTCGGGGGCCATTCCCCCAGCGTGAAGGAGGTGGCCATCGTGACATCCACCGAAGGTCGAGACGACCCGAGGGACCAGCGCCAAGAAGGGGTCGTCATCGACCTCGAGCGGCTCCAGGCTCATGCGGACGCGCTCTATCTGAACCGGTTCGTCGACTACGTCAAGAAGGTTCGCGGAGAGCATGGTCGTTTCCTCACCTTGCGTGCGGGGGACGAGCTGGCGATCAAAGCGGCGGCCGATGGCAGTGCGGAGTCCCTGGACAAGATCACCACCACTTCGCCCGACGCTTAAGACAACGCTGGGGCTCCGCTACTTCTTCCCCGTCCGCTGGGGGGCACGACGCGGGGTCACTGCCCCATTACCGTCCCGGGCGCTGAAGGCGCCTGCCAAGACGGCGTCGTCACGAGGCACGTCACGCAGGAGCTCGGCCAGAGCGGCCCCCTCGAGCGTCTCTTCGACCTCGAGCCGCTCCGACATCTCGTCCAGCACGTCGCGGTTCGCCTCCAGCAGCCGGCGCGCCTGAGACTCTGCTTCGGCGAGCAGCCTCCTCACCTCGTTGTCGAACTCGACGTGCGTCTGGCTGGAGAGGTTGGAGAAGCCCGAGTCGCCTCCCAGATACTGATCCACATCCGAAGCCAGGAGCCGGGCGCGTCCGAGGGCCGGACTCATGCCGTAGCGCCCGACTATGTCGCGAGCGAGGTCGGTCGCCTGCTCCAGGTCGTGCTCGGCCCCCGTGGAAGGTTCGCCCAAGACCATCTCTTCCGCGGCCATGCCCGACATCGCTACGACCACGCGAGCGAAGATCTGGTTGCGGGTCAGTAGCAGCGTGTCGTCCTGGCGATCGAGCCCGGTACCGCCGATCCCCCTCGAGCGAGACAGGATGCTGACGCGGTGCAGGTCGTCGGCCCGGCCCAGAGCTGCTGCGACCACCGCGTGTCCGCTCTCGTGGAAAGCCGCGCGTCGCTCTTCTTCCGGCGTCAGTACACGCCCCCGCCGCTTGGGTCCGTGCAGCACCCGTTGGATGGCCTCTTCGAGCTCGGGCGTCTCGATCTCGGGCTTCTTCTCGCGCAGCGTCAACAGGGCGGCCTCGTTGATCACGTTGGCGAGGTCGGCGCCGGAGAAACCTGGGGTGCGCTTGGCGATGTATCGGAGGTCGACGGTTTTCGCCATCGGCTTGCCCTTAGCGTGAAGCTCCAGGATCGAGCACCGGCCGGCCCCATCGGGTTGGTCGACGGTGATGTGGCGGTCGAAACGACCCGGACGCAGCAAGGCCGGATCCAAGATGTCGGGCCGGTTGGTGGCGCCGATCACCACGATCCCGGAGGAGACCTCGAAACCATCCATCTCGACCAGCATCTGGTTGAGGGTCTGCTCCCGCTCGTCCGAACCGCCACCTTCGCCGTGCCCACGTTTGCGTCCCGCGGCATCCAGCTCGTCGATGAAAACGATCGCTGGGGCGACCGCGCGCACCCGAGCGAACAGGTCGCGCACGCGCGCGGCGCCGATGCCGACCAGCGACTCGACGAACTCGGCCCCCGCCACCGAGAAGAAGGGCACCCCGGCCTCGCCGGCAACCGCTTTCGCCAACAGGGTCTTTCCACATCCAGGAGGGCCGAACAAGAGAACGCCTTTCGGCGGGACCGCCCCGATCTCGTCGTACCTCTTGGGATTGGTGAGGTAGTCGACCACCTCTTTCAGCTCTATCACGGCTTCCTCGGCGCCGCCGACGTCCTTGAAGGTGGTGGCGCTCGCGGTCTTGCCCTTCTTGCCCTTTCCGATGGTGCCGAAGGTCATGACCTCACCGATGGCACCGCCTCCACCTTTGCCCGCGGTGAAGAGGAGGCCGAAGAAACTGGCCAGGATCAGCAGCGGAAGCAGATAGGTCGAGACGGCTCGAACTATGGACTTGGAGGTCTGGGGGTCGACGGTTACCCGGGCCCCAGCCGCGGTGACGAGCTCCGCGAGGACCCCGAAAGCGGCATCACTGGACGGGTAGGTGAGCCAGTACTGGCCCGAGCCGACCGGCGCCTTGGATGGTTCCTCTTCCGCGGCTTCGTCGCCTTCATTCTTGCCGGCTTCGCCGCCGGCACTCGCGGCTCCCCCGTTATCGTCCTTGCCGCCACCCGTCCCCTTCGTCTCGTCGTCGCCCTCCGGTTCTTCCTCGGCGGGGGCGATCGACGTAGCCGCGTAGGTGCCCACCAGGCGGTTGTCCTCATCACGGAACTCGGCGACCTCGATCCGCTTCTCGTCCGCGAGGGCGCTGAGCTCGTCGATCGAGATCTCCTCGCCCACCGAGGTCGGCGTCAGGTAGTTGAGGGACGCGGCGAAGGCCCCGAACAGGAGCAAGACGAGGACGATGAGAGCGATGGTGGTCCGCCGCCCGGTCGACCTCCCCTTCGCCTTGCCCTTGCGCCGGCGCCTCAGCCGGTAGTCCTCGTATCTCTTCCGGACGGTGGACAGGGCCGCGCCGGCGCTCTTGGTCGATCCCTCAGCCATCAGCTCCGTCCTCCACTCAAAGAGAAGTTGTGCTTTAGAGGCTACCTTCCGGCACGCCTGCTGGGCGCCTGGCGGCGCCACCCCACGCGGGCGGCTGCTGCCAGGCGAGCGAACTCCTCGGCAAGCGCCTCCGGTTGGTAATGAGCGTTCAGCCCGCTCG
>JAUJPD010000003.1:210376-212735 GCA_030447315.1 Actinomycetota bacterium
GATGCGGTCCGCCACGTTGCGGATCAAGTGCCGGTCGTGCGTGATCAACACCAGAGCACCTTCATATTCTTCGAGAGCGTCTTCGAGCACGTCACGGCTGGCGATATCGAGATGGTTCGTCGGCTCGTCGAGGCAGAGCAGGTTCAGCGGCGACACCAGCATCTTCGCGAGGGCGACACGGGTCCGCTCGCCGCCGGACAGCACGCTGATCGGCTTGTCCACGTCGTCACCGGAGAACAGGAAGCGACCGAGGAGATCGCGGGGTTTGACGTTGGAGTCGCGCGGGATGGCCGCCTGCAGCTCCTCGATCATGCGCTTGGCGGGATCCAACGCCTCGATCTGATGTTGTGCGAAATAACCCAGCCGGGTCTTGGGACTGATCTTGCGCTCGCCCGTCCCCGGCGTCAGCACGCCGGCTAGGAGCTTCAGGAGCGTTGACTTGCCCGCTCCATTCGGTCCGACGATGGCGATCTTGTGGTGACGCTCGATCGTCAGGTCGAGATCTTTGTAGACGGGTTTGTCGCCGTACGAGAAACCGACGCCGTCCATCTCTAACACCACACGAGAGGCCGGCGGTGGGGTGGGGAAAGAAAGCTTCATGTTGCGGCGCGACCGGGCGAGGGGTTCGACCTTCTCGACGCGTTCGAGAGCCTTGATACGGCTCTGCACCTGACGAGCTTTGGACGCCTTGTACCGGAAGCGGTTGATGAACTGCTCGGTCTGCGCCCGTTCCCGCATCTGGTGCTTGGCCGCCGCCTCTCGCTGGAGAGCGACCTGCTGGCGCTGCTCGACGAACGCCGCGTAGTCGCCCGTGTAGGAGACGAGCTTTCCCCTGTCGATCTCGACCACCTTGGTGGCGATTGAGTTCATGAAGTCTCGGTCGTGCGAGATCAGCAGGATCGCTCCCTCGTACGCCGTCAAGAAACGCTCCAGCCACTCGACCGACTCGACGTCCAGGTGGTTGGTGGGCTCGTCGAGCATGAGCAGGTCCGGCTTCGACAGCAGAAGCTTCGCCAGGGCGATCCTCATCAGCCAGCCCCCCGAGAAGGTCTCGGTCCTGCGTTCGAGATCCGCCTCCGAGAAAGCGAGTCCCCCGAGGATCTTCTTGGCTTCGGCCTCGAGGCTGTAGCCGCCCAGTGTGGTGAAACGGTCCTGCATCGCTCCGTACTCGCGCACCAAGCGATCTCTTTCTTCGCCGGGCGGGGCTTCGGCCATCTCGTGCTCTAAAACCTTCATTCGATGACCCGCGTCCGTCACCTGGGCGCCGACGGACAGCACCTCTTCGAGCACCGCGCGGCCGCGCAGATCATCGGTCTCTTGGGGTAGATAGCCCAACACCACGTCGGAAGCCACGGAGATCTCGCCCCTGTCGGGCGCCTGCAAGCCGATGAGCATCTCCACCAGCGTGGTCTTCCCGGAGCCGTTGGGGCCGACGAGGGCGACGCGGTCGCGGGCGCGCACCTGCATGTCGGCGCCGCTGAAGAGGTCGCGCGCGCCGAACGACTTCCAGACGTTGGAGATGGTGATGATCATGGTCAACGACTGTAGCCTTCGATCGGGAGGTGGAATGGATCACGTAGTCATCAGGAAGCTGGAGCATCTGACCAAGAGCGCCGCGTCGCCCGCCTTGGGCTTCGCGGTCGAGACGCGTGATCGGCCGGGACCCGCCCACAAGAACGGCGCCTTTCCCAACGACACCGTGTGGGTGCAGCTGCACGGTGGGCTGATGGTGGCGAAGGCACGCATCCAACTCTGCTGGATCGGGGAGTACTCGCACATCAACGAGATCCGCGGCCGGACGAGGGGGTCCGCCCTCCACGACCTCCTGGGGTTCTGGTCGGGGCGTCCCCGCTACGGATACGCGGCCGTGGCATCCCTCCAACACGAGGCCTGGGTCGAGCCGTTCTGGGCCGGACCGCGCACCTATGGCTACGAGTGGGTGTTGCTCGACGACAAGAAGCGTGCGGGTTGGCTGGAGAAGAAGGCTCCGCCCCGCTCGGCCGACGACCTCGCGGCCGCGTTCGCCGAGTGGAAGAGGAACAGCTAAGCGGTCGAGGTCTTCTTCGAGGCCTGGCGCTCGAGCTCGGCATTCAGCTCGCCTCCGATCAACACGGCGAGCGAGGTCAGGAACAACCACAGGATCAACACGACCACGCCGGTCATGCTTCCGTAGGTCTTGCCGTAGGAGTCGAAGGCCTTCACGTAATAGGCGAACCCGGCCGAGACGCTCAGCCACAGAAGTGCCCCCACGACGCCGCCCGTGGTCACCCAGGCCCATCTTGGAGAGTCGCGATTGGGGCCGAGGTAGTAGAACAAGCTGAACAGCACCATCACGGCCACCACGGTCATGACCCAACCG
>JAUJPD010000003.1:212835-229644 GCA_030447315.1 Actinomycetota bacterium
GAGTCGGGGCCGGGTCCGTCCCCGGTCTGGACCGGGATGCCTCCTCCATCCCGAGGAGCGACCCCGGCGCGCGATCGAGCCGCGGGCCCGCTGGGGGTGGGAGGCGCAGGCGTGGCCGGACGCGGTGGGTCGCTACGCCGCGCTCGAACAGCGTCGACGACGAACTTGAGCGTGAGGGCCCGGGCCACCAGTCTGATCATCGGCCACTCCTTACCCTGCGGGGCCCGGCCCTATCATCTTCCGGGGATTCGGCTTCGAGCCCCTCCGTCGGCTGCGCACGAACCGCGACGGGTAAAGCCCCGCCGAGCGGGGATAGCCTCTAGGACAAGACCGGACCCGGACAAGGAGGAGCACATGGCCAAGACCGCCCGCGACATCATGACTCCGTCGGTGGAATGCATCGGCGAGAACGACACCGTCCTGGACGCAGCCAAGCTGCTTGCGAAGCTGAACGTCGGTTCCATGCCGATCTGCGGCGAGGACAACCGGCTCAAGGGCATGCTTACCGACCGCGACATCGTGGTGAAGGTGTTGGCTGAAGGCAAGGACCCGGCGAGCTGCAAAGCAGGCGAGCTGGGCGAGGGCAAGCCCGTGACGATCGGAGCCGACGACTCGGTTCAACTCGCGATCCAGACGATGGCAGACCACAAGGTTCGCCGACTTCCGGTGATCGACGGCCACGACCTGGTCGGCATCGTCAGCCAAGCCGATGTCGCGAAGCACGCAGAGGACGACGACATCGGCCGTCTCGTCGAGGTCATCTCGACCGGAGGCTGATAGCCCCTCTTCGCACGGAACGACCACGAGGCCCCGGCGCGCGCGCCGGGGCCTCGTCGCGGCTCGGCACGGCGCCCATCCCGCCACGCTCCAGCAGGTGCCTCTAGAGGGGCTGCGGTAACCGCCACACCTCGACCGTCACCAGTTCCCCGGCCTTCAGAGCGGTCTCGTCCTGCTCGAACCGCAGGAGGCCATCGCAGCCGACGAGGCTGGATTGGATGTGAGAGCCCTGAGGCCCCGTCGGAGTCGCCAGCAGTGTTTCCTCGTCCCACTCGAGCCGAACCCGCACGAAGTGGAGGCGTCCGGGCGGTTTCGCGATCCCATCGGAAAGCCGCGCCTTCACGACTGGGCGCGCCAGGTGAAGGCAACCCAGCATCTTGCGAAGCGCGGGCCGGACGAACTGTTCGAATCCGACGTGGACGGACACGGGATTGCCCGGAAGGCCGATGAAAGGGGTGTCATGGATCATCCCTGCCAACAGTGGCTTGCCCGGCTGCATGGCCACCCGCCACAGGTCGACCTGGCCTCGGGAGTGCAAGACGTCTCGGACGTAGTCGTAGCGTCCGACCGAGACACCGCCGGCGCTGACGATGACATCAGAGTTGGCGGCGGCAGCAGTCAGAGCCGAATCGACGGCCTCGAAGTCATCCGGGATGCGCACGTACCTTGCGACCTCGCAGCCGGCGGCCTCGACCAGTGCGCGAAGCGCCACCGCATTGGAGTCTCGGACCTGACCGGGGCCGGGATCGTCTTCGAGGCGACCAGCTCGTCGCCGGTCGTCACGCACGCCACCTGGGGGCGCCGGTGAACGGTGATGGGCGACAGCCCCATCGATGCGAGCAAGGCCAGCTCACCCGCGGCAAGCTCCACGCCGGCGGGAACGATGGTCTCGCCTCGGCGGACATCGTCGCCCGCAGGCCGGATATAGGTGCTGGGCGGCAGCGACGAGATCTCGACGACACCGTCGTCCTCGGAGGCGATCTCGATGGGAGCCACCCGCCTGCGCCGCGAGGCAGTGGAGCCCCGTCATTATGCGGATCGCACACCCCTTTCTCGAGATGCACGTCGGTGGCTCCTCCGGCCCTCGTCTCTCCCACGACCTTCAGACGCGCCTCGGCAACACCTCCAGATCGGACCGGTGGATCGCATACCTGTCCATCGACGAGTTGTCGAGCGCGGTAGATGCTCCGGCGCAACCGCATCGGCCGCGAGACAGCGACCCGAGGGCCTCGGAAACCGGGATGCGTTCTGTTTCTAGAGGAGCGAGCAGATCCAAGACCCGCGCCCGCGCCTGTTCGACGGTGACGCAACCTCGCTGCGGTCTCCTCAGCCACCGATCATCGACATCGACCGCGACGGCCGCACGAAGTCCGCCTGACCGATCCGGTGCCCGGCCCACTTGCGCGCCACGCAGTCCCGTATGAGTTCCTCTAGCTCGTCGTCGTCTGCCCCCGCCCGCATGGGCCGTTTGACATCGGACTCATCGACCGAGAAGAGACACGCTCTCACGTTGCCGTCGGCGGTTACCCGCACACGGTTGCAACTCGAGCAGAACGGCTCGGTCACCGACGGGATGACGCCGATCGAACCACCGGCGCCATCGGCGAAGACGAACCTGGTGGCGGGGTCACCGTCCCGGCGTCCGGCTGCCCGAAGCGGAAAGACGGCATCGATCCGTTCCACGATCTCGACCCCGGGAACCACCTGGTCGGAGCTCCAGGCCCCCTGCGCGTCCAGCGGCATGTATTCGATGAAGCGAACGTCGTAACCGGTATCGCGGGCAAGGCGCGCGAACTCGATCAACTCGTCATCGTTGCGGTTACGCATGACGACCACGTTCACCTTGAGCGGCGTGAGACCGGCGGCCGCGGCTACCCGGATGCCCCGGCGCACCTGCGCGAGCGCGTCGCGCAGCGTTAGCTCGGTGAACCGGTGCCGCAGCAAGGAGTCACACGACACGCTCACCCGATCCAATCCCGCGTCGGCCAGAGCCGGCGCTTGCTCCGCGAGGAGATAGCCGTTCGTGGTCAACGAGATGTCCAACCCCGCATCCAGGTCGCGCAGCATCCGGATGAGCACGTGAAGATCCCGCCGCACCAACGGTTCGCCGCCGGTGAGCTTGATCGAGCGGATCCCGCACGAGACGAACACGGCGGCCACCCGGGTGATCTCCTCGAACGTCAAGATCGCGTCCTTCGGCAGCCACGGCAATCCCTGCGGGGGCATGCAGTAGGTGCACCGGAAATTGCACTTGTCGGTGACCGAGACCCTGAGATCGTCCACCGTGCGGCCCCATCCGTCGATCAACGGGGGCCGGTTCCTCACGGGCGGCTCGGTTCTGGTTGTAACTCCCGGGTGGGGACCTTCGTGGCGAAATGATCGGCTAGATCTCGGCCCGAGAGATTCTCTTTCTCCAACAACAGCTCCGCCAGCTCGTCCATGTCACTCCGATGTTGCGTCAGGATCGCCCGCGCGCGCTCTTGACCTTGCATCAAGATGCTCTTGACCTCTCTGTCGATCGCCACCTCGGTCTCGTCCGATACGTCCTCGGTGCGCCGGAACGAAGGCGAGAGGAAACGGGGACCGTCGTCGGCGATGTTGATCGGGCCCACCCGCGGAGACATCCCGAACTCCATGACCATACGTCGAGAGATCTCCGTGGCCTTCTTCAGGTCGTCCTGCGCGCCCGTCGTGGCGAACCCGAACACCGTCTCCTCGGCGGCCCGGCCCCCCAGAAGCACGGCGATCCGATCGTGAAGCTCCGGCTCCGACATCAGATAGCGCTCTTCTTCTGGCAGCTGCTGGGTATAGCCCAGGGCCCCTATGCCTCTGGGGATGATCGAGATCCGGTGGACGGGGTCGGAGTGGTCGACGAAATACGCGACCAGCGCATGTCCGAGCTCGTGGAAGGCCACCAGCCTGCGTTCCTTGTCGGTCAGCACCTGCGAGCGACGCTCGAGCCCCGCGAAGACCCGATCGATCGCCTCTTCCAGATCCGCCATGTCCACGGTCGACTTGCCTCGACGGGCCGCCAGTAGCGCCCCCTCGTTGATCACATTCGCCAACTGCGCACCGGAGAAACCCGGGGTCCGGCGCGCCAGCACCTTGAGGTCGGCGTTGGGCTCGAGCGGCACGTCTCGTGCGTGGATCTGCAGGATCTGCTCACGGCCCTTCACCTCGGGCAGGTTCACCTGGATCTGGCGATCGAACCTGCCGGGTCGCAGCAACGCAGGATCCAACACCTCGGGGCGGTTGGAGGCCGCGACGATGATGACCCCGGTGTTTGCCTCGAATCCGTCCATCTCGGTGAGGAGCTGCTGCAGCGTCTGCTCTTGCTCTTGGTTCGAACCCATCTGATAGCCGGCCGCTCCCGACCTCGACTGGCCGATGGCGTCGATCTCGTCGATGAACACGATGGCCGGAGCCCGATCGCGAGCTTGCTGGAACAGGTCGCGCATGCGAGCGGCGCCGAGTCCGACGAACAGCTCGATGAACTCGGAAGCCGAGATGTAAAAGAAGGGAACCTGCGCTTCGCCTGCTACTGCACGCGCCAACAATGTCTTACCCGTCCCGGGAGGACCAACGAGCAAGACGCCTTTGGGTATGCGCGCGCCGACCTTCTTGAACTTGTCGGAGTTGCTGAGGTAATCGACCAGCTCGGCCAGCTCGGTCTCGACCTCGTCCACACCTGCAACGTCTTCGAAGGTGGTCTTCATATCGGTGCGGTCGTACAGCTTCGCTTTGTTCTTGCCCAGCGACATGGGCCCTCCGGCCCCTCCCCCGAGGTTCCGCAATCTCTTGAATATGAAGAAGTAATAGAGAAGACCGATCAGAACGAACGGGAGCAGCGAGAACAACAAGCCGCTGAAGGCGCTGGGCTGCCTGCCGCTGACATCGACCCCCGCCTCGTCGAGCTGCTGGAAGAGCTGATCGGATTCGTAGTTCGGCGGCAGCGTCGTGACGAAGCGCGCCTCGTCCTCACTTTCGCCGTCGCCACCCGGCTTCAACACGCCCTCCACCGAGGTCTCCGATATGGATGCTTCTTGGACCTCTCCCGCCTCGACCCGCTCCAGGAGCGTGGACAACGAGAGCTCTTCGGCCGACGAAGAGCCGAAACCGCCCTGCAGGAACGAGAACAGGGCGATGCTTGCGACGATCCAAGCGATCGTCGTCCAGCGCTGGCGGGCCGGGTCGGGCGGCGGCGGACCTTTGGGGCTGGCCTTCTCGCCTTTCGGCGGCTGGGTGTCCTTCTTTCGGAAACGATCTATCACTCTCCCACCTTATTCCGGCACGACCCTTAAACGCCCTCCTTGGGTCGAGACAGAACCGAAGCCGCCCCGGGCCTCGTACTGCCGGACAAGTCGACGAGTTCTCCCTGATCCCCGCAGTAGCGAAAGCACTCCGAAAGGTGGCCCCATGAATATCCGCAGAGCCCTCGTCGTCCTCATGACGATCCCGATCCTCGGCGCAGCTCTCAGCGCGTCCGCCCAAGAAGGCCCGCCCGTCTCGGCCGCGTCCTACATCAATCCCGACACCGGAGCAGCGACCGAGAACGCCAACGTCGACGAAGACTCCAGCTGCGAGACCCCCGACCGCAGGGACCGTCAGAGGCTCAGCGACGAGGGCGCGAGCAACAAGAACGTGCACAACGATGCCTGCCTCTTCGACGCGCAGGGAGAGGCGTTCGATGGAACCGTGACCTGGGTCGTCAAGGGAGTCGGTGCGATCAGTGCCTGTCCGGACCCGGACCTCACTACCGCCGTGGCCACGCCTGTGACCAACGGACCGAAGACGGCAACGATCCACGACCACGATGGCAACGGCCGGGTCGAGCATTGCCACCAGAGTGGCTTTCAGGAAAAAGACATGGAAGGCGACGCCGAATACCACGCCCGCCTGAACAACGACTCATCTCCCGGCCGTCAGAGGGTCATCTTCTGCCACGATCCCGACCAGGATGCAGCTGGGGACGCTGCGGATCAGCCCGAGGGGCACGGCTGCTCCGACGAGACGATCAAAGATCGGATCTTGATCCGGTGGCGAGGCACCGCCTCCTAGTCGGCACCGCCTCTCAGTCGGCGACGCGGTCTAAGAGACCGCGGCCGACGCCTTCGTTCCTCGCTTGGTGGCCCTCGCCCGCTCGTGCGGGTCGAGGATCACCTTGCGGAGGCGGACCCGGTGCGGGGTGACCTCCACACACTCGTCCTCGCGGATGAACTCCAGCGCTTGCTCGAGTGACATCTCTCTATGTGGGATGAGCCGCACCAGCTCCTCGCTCGTGGACGAGCGCATGTTGGTGAGCTTCTTCTCTTTGGTCGGGTTCACGTCCATGTCGTCGGAGCGGGCGTTCTCCCCGACGATCATCCCCTCGTAGACGTCTGTGCCGGGAGCGACGAACATGTTCCCGCGTTCCTGCAGATTGAGCAGCGCGTATGAGGTGGTGGGGCCGCGTCGGTCCGCCACGAGGCTTCCGGTGGGCCGGGTTCTGAGCTCACCGTGCCACGGCTCGTACCGGTCGAACACGTGATGCAACAGACCCGTGCCGCGGGTCTCGGTCATGAACTCGGTCCGGAAGCCGATCAAGCCGCGGGCCGGAACCAGGTATTCCATACGGACCCACCCCGTGCCGTGGTTGACCATGTTCTCGAGCCGGCCTTTGCGCAGCGCCAGCAGCTGGGTGATCACACCCATGAAGTCTTCGGGCGCATCGATCGTCAACCGCTCGACCGGTTCGCACAGCTTCCCGTTGACCACTCTCGTGACGACCTGCGGCTTGCCGACGGTCAGCTCGAAGCCCTCCCGGCGCATCATCTCGACCAGCACGGCCAGCTGCAGCTCGCCTCGGCCCTGCACCTCCCAGGCATCGGGTCGTTCGGTCTCTAGGACCCGGATGGAGACGTTGCCCACCAGCTCTTGATCGAGGCGGTTCTTGACCAGACGGGCGGTCATCTTGTTGCCGTCCTGACCAGACAGAGGAGAGGTGTTGATCCCGATCGTCATCGACAGGCTGGGGTCGTCGAAATGGCTGACCGGCAAGGGCCGGGGGTCGTTGGGATCAGACAGCGTCTCTCCGATCGTGACGTCGGCGAGCCCGGCGATCGCGAAGATGTCGCCCGGGCCTACCTCGTCGGCGTCGACACGATCCAACGCCTCGGTCACGTAGAGCTCGGTGATCTTGATGTTCTCGATGGTCTCGTCGGCCCGGCACCACGCCACGGGCTCGCCTCGTTTCAAACGACCGTGGAACATGCGGCACAACGCGAGGCGGCCCACATAGGGCGAGGCATCGAGGTTGGTTACCAGCGCCTGCAACGGATGATCCTCTTCGTAAGTGGGGGCCGGGATCGTCTCCAGCAGGACCTCGAACAGAGGTTTGAGGTCACTCCCCTCGACGCCTTCCTCCATCGCCGCCCACCCCGCCTTCGCGTTGCAGTAGACGATCGGGAACTCGATGTGGTGCTCGGCCGCATCCAGATCGAGGAACAACTCGTAGACCTCGTTCACGACGTCTTTGATGCGCGCGTCGGGACGGTCGACCTTGTTGACGACCAGGATGACCGGAAGGTGGCTCTCGAGGGCTTTGCGCAGGACGAAGCGGGTCTGAGGAAGGGGCCCCTCGCTCGCGTCGACCAGCAGCACAACCCCATCGACCATCGTGAGACCTCGTTCCACCTCTCCGCCGAAGTCGGCGTGGCCGGGGGTATCGATGATGTTGATCTTCACGTCGCCGTAGCGAACCGCGGTGTTCTTGGCGAGGATGGTGATGCCCTTCTCGCGCTCGAGGTCCATCGAGTCCATGACCCGTTCGTTGACATCTTGGTGCGCGCCGAACACGCCCGACTGCCACAACATGGCATCGACGAGCGTGGTCTTTCCGTGGTCTACGTGGGCGACGATCGCAACGTTGCGGATGTCGGGGCGCGTGGGCATTAAGAGCACTCCTTTGGGGGTCACTAGAAGTCTAAAGGAGCGGTAGGGGCCCAGCAGCCGAGCCCCGGGAAGCAGACAGGCCTGCAGGCGGTTGACCCGACCATGACCGACCTATCGTTCGAAGATCTCGTAACGGATGCGATCGCATCCCTGCCCGCCGAGATCGCCCAGATGATCGACAACGTCCAGATCGTGGTCGAAGACGAGCCTCCTGCCGCGTTCCTTCAGGAACTCCCTCGCGGCCATAGCTTGTTCGGTCTCTACCAAGGTGTGCCTCTCACCGAGCGCGGTGTTTACGACCGCGCCCTGCCGGATCGGATCACCATCTACGAAGGACCGATCACCAGGGCGCACCGATCAGCCGAGGCGATCCGCGAGCAGGTAAGAACCACCGTCATCCACGAGATCGGGCACCACTTCGGCATCGAAGAGGATCGTCTCCACGAACTGGGCTGGGGCTAGCCCGACCGGTCCGCGGATCCGCGGACCGGGGTTGGAACAGGTCGTGCGCGGAGGGCTTAGCGCTTCTTCTTCTTGGGCGGAGATGCCTTGTAGGTGAAGTCGGCGCCCAGACCGCTGTAGAGACACGCGATCGCCTTGGTTGCCTGGGGCGGAACGATGCCGACCTCGCCGCCTGCCTCTCGCTCCTGGTACTGCGTCAGGATCGTCGGGGAGTTCATGGACGGGTCTTCCACGATGTCGCCGAAGTCGGAGAAGAAGTAGATGTCCATGTCGTCGGAACCCGTCATGCCCGTGGCGTCCATCTTGAACTTGCCGCCCCACGTGGCCTTGTCGATGTCGAAGATCGCGCCGAACGGGCCGCTGACGACGCCTTGAGAAACCATGTTGATGCGGCGTCCGATGCCCTGGAAGCAGATGGTGGGGTCCTGGGGATGAGGCGTGGCGAACATGACCTTGCCCGACTCCTCCTGAGGACCGGCCGCGGCAGAAGCGCCGACGGCAGGCAGTGCGATAACAGCGGCCATCCCGATCGCAGCCAACCTCTTCATCAGAAATCCCCCTTGAGCTCTTTATCGGTCGTCAGAGGTTTTCCACGTCCGAGGGCAGTCTCCTGCCCCATCCTGGTATTCGTCCGGAACTGGGGGTGTCGCCTCGAGGGGGCGCTAGGAGCCCGAGCGCGAGAAGTGCATCCAGTCCTGGACCGAGCTCCACGCCCCTCCCCAGTGCCAACCGATCTCCGCGAAGGCACGTGTGACCACGTCGCCCGGACGGATCATCCCGGGACGCGCCCACGCCCTGTCCCGATAGGCGATGGCCAGCTCGGGCACTACCAGGGCATCCCTGACGTAGGGGTTGTGGAACGGATTGACGTCGACAGCGAGACCGTAGGCGTGCTCGGACCACTCGTCGCTGAGACGGGCCGCTCGACAGACGAACGCAGAAGTGTTGTTTCCATCTCCGGTTGGAGGTGCATCCAGCTCCGACCTCGTCGTCACCCTCATCTCTTCCAGCGGGAAGCGGTTGCGGTGCAACGTTCTGAAGACCGAGACGATGTCATGCGCGACGGATCGGTTCACGATCATCTCGCCGGAGTGGTGCGCGCCGTCGAAGCCCCAGAAGCTCATCGTGAGGTAGGCCAGATCGTCCCGCGCCACCGGACACTCGCGGCTCCAGGTGGATCTCTTCAGGACCCGAGAAGGGACCCTGGTGATGGAAGAGGTGAACCGTTCGGTGTCGGGAGGAGCGAGGACATCGATCGAACGAAGACGCCGGTCGCGCAACACCTTCGGGGTTCGATGAGCGATGCCGAATCCGTCGGGTCCACGGCGGAAGGACACGTTCCCCCAGCCACGCCGGTCTCTCGGAGACGGCCTCCGCAAGACGCGCGGCGGCGTCCCCCACCGGGCTTGCGGGAGGTGGCGACGGAGACAAGACCAGCTTCGGAGGCGCTGGGGGCGACGGGCGGGCAGATGTCCCGGCGGCCCCCGTGCAGCCAGGGGCCGCTACCAGCGCCACGACCAGCCAGCTGAGAGACCTGCGGAGAACCATGAACACAAGGGTAGGTGCGCAGGGGCCGGGGGTTACCGAGACCCGCGTTTCGGCTGCTGAGGTCGTGGGGGGAACCTTCAGCTTGCACGTGGCGTCCAAGTCACCATGCGACCAAGGACCAACCTGCTCATCGCCGTTTCCGCCATGGCCGTCTTCCTGGGCGTGGCGCTCCCCAGCCGGGCGTCCTGTGCTCCACCCATGATCTCGATCGACACCTTCCAGACGGAACCGGGGGATCGGGTCCAGGTGGCGGGTCAGGGATGGTTCTCCGGTTGCGACGACACCGGTGGATCTGCCATGGGCTGCGGCTCCTCGGATCCGCCCAGTGAGCCCGTGACCGACATCGAGCTCCGGCTCAAGGGGCCCAGAACCGACCAGACCCAACAGCAACTGAACATCGGAGCGATCGGAGAGACCGCGATCGACCTGCCGCTGGGGACGGTCGATGCCGACGCCGGCGGCGAGTTCACCACGACCATCGAGATCCCCGACGTTGCGGACGGCACCTACTTCGTCACCGGGCTAGCAGAGCTACCCGCCTACCAGCCTCCGCAGATCGATATCAAGTCGCCTCACGGGCGCTGATCCGGGCCCTGGGACGGCCGGAGAGATGGCTCACGGGACCGCCACCCTTTCTCCGCGCTTCCCTTAACTCACGGATCCTGAGCCAAGGGGATCTCCCGTGACCGCCGTAGGCCGCGATCTCTCGTGATTAGCGGCACCTTGTGGACCATGCTCGTCGCCCCGATCAATTCGTCGCGGGGTCGCCTTGAACGTCCAGCCGTGTGCTCATCCTGGCGATATCGGTGGTAATCGGCCACAGGTACACCGACCTCAAAGTTCTTTCGACCTTCCGATCCTCGAGATCAACCTCGATTCGCCCGAGCTGCGCGAGCTTAGCGATCTCCCACAGAACGATCGCCGAAATAGACCAAGGGTGGGTACGAAGCAACTTGCTCTCCGCCGGCGACAGATCTCCTGTCACCGCGAAGAGAAGGATGTGCGTATCAAGATTCAGCATGCCACCGAATGCCCGTCGAAAGAATGTCGCCCTTGATGGTCACCCTGTCCTTCAGAGCACCGATCAGCTCCGCGGACTCTGCGCGGATTGGAATCAGCTTCGCCACGGGCTTCCCCGCTTGGTGATGACGATGCCCTCCTCATTCACCTCATCGAGGATGGCTAGACATTGTTCCTTGAACTTCGCCGCGGGAATCTCCTTCATGGTCACAGAATAGCACTAGCCACATCACATGACCACTGCGATTGCGGGAACCCCGGACCAGGGGTGGCGCACCCACGGCAGGGTGACGGCTCGGGTGTGGCGAGGCCCGCTGGTGGGCGGTGACGGGATCGAACCGCCGACCCCTCGGGTGTAAACCGAGTGCTCTCCCGCTGAGCTAACCGCCCCTGTCTGCAAGCTACTCCCCTGGTGCAACCCCGTCGCCGGGTTACTTGCTCGCCGCGCGCTCGCTCGACCAGGACGCGGCGCAGGATCTTGCCCGGCGCGGACTTGGGGATCTCGTCCACGAACTCGACTCGACGGATCTTCTTGTGAGCGGCCACTCGCTCTGCCACCCACGAGATGACGTCTTCTTCGCCGACGTCCCCGCTCTTGACGATGTAGGCCTTGGGGATCTCGCCGGCCTCCTCGTCGGGGACCGGGATCACCGCAGCGTCGCCGATCGACTCGTGTCCCAGCAACAGTGCCTCGAGCTCGGCGGGAGGAACCTGGAAGCCCTTGTACTTGATGAGCTCCTTGAGCCGGTCGACGATGTAGAAGTAGCCATCGTCATCGGCGTAACCGATGTCACCGGTATGCAGGAAACCGTCGGCATCGATCGTGTGGCTCGTCGCTTCCTCGTTGTTGAGGTAGCCCTTCATGATCTGAGGGCCGCGCACCCAGATCTCTCCCCGCTGGTTGGCCTCCAGCTCGGTGCCGTTGTCGACATCGACGACCTTCGCTTCGGTGCTCGGGACGAGCGGCCCGATCGAACCGGCTTTCTCGGAGGTGTCATCGTCTGGGATCACGTGAGTGACCGGCGAGGTCTCGGTCAGTCCGTAGCCCTGCAAGGCACGGCAACCAAGGCGTTTCTCTACGGTCTGTTGCAGCTCCTGACCCAGTGGAGCCGCGCCCGACAGGATCAGCTCGAGACTCGAGAGATCGAACTTGTCGACGAGTGGATGCTTCGCCAGCGCCAAGACGATCGGCGGAACGAGGTAGGCCCGGGTGATCTTGTGATCCTGCATGATCTGCAGGAACTGCTCGAGGTCGAAGCGGGGCATCGTGACGATCGTGGCCCCCGGAACAGCCCCGCGTTCATGATCACTTGCTGGCCGTAGATATGGAAGAACGGCAACACTCCCATGAGGCGGTCATCTTGGGTCGTTCGATGGATGGCTACGGTCTGGTAGATGTTCGCGACGAGGTTCCGATGCGTGAGCATCACCCCTTTGGGCAAGCCGGTGGTGCCACTCGAGTAAGGGAGCGCGACCAGGTCATCGGCGGGGTCGATCTCGACGTCGGGCGCCGCAGCGTCGGACATCAACGCAGCGAAAGGCGTCGCACCTTCGGCCTCGCCCAACACGAAGACCTCTTTCACGTTCGATCGCCCCGCGGCCTCGAGAGCCGTCTCTAGAAGTTGTGGGATCGTCAGGAGATACACGGCGTTGGCATCGTTGAGCTGGAAAGCCAGCTCCTCGGCGGTGTACAAGGGGCTCGCGGTCGTGTTGATCCCACCCACGCTTGCGACCGCGTGATACGCCACCACGTACTCCGGGACGTTGGGGCAATAGATGGCGAAGACGTCACCTTTGCCGAATCCCCGCTCGTGAAGCCCGGCCGCGACCTTCGTGACGGCGCCCAGAAGCTGCGCGTAGGGTCAGCGTCCGGCCGCTGGGCCCGTCGATCAGAGCAGGCTTGTCTCCCAGGTCGGCGGCGCGTCCCAGAACAACGTCCGTAAGCGATAGCTCTTCGATCGAAGCGTGGTCGTGCGGACTCTGGAAGATCATCTCGCCTCCTGGCTGTCTGGGAACAACCGAGAGTACCGCTGCTCCAAGACAGTGCCCGCCAAAGAGAAGAGCCCGCCGAAGCGGGCTCTTCTTGCACCTTGGTGAGTTACAGATCTAGCGAGCGGTCACCGTCTTCGGGCGGGACTTACCGTCCGTGTGATCGTCGTCTTGCTTCGGCCAGATCGTCTTGTAGGACGCCTTGCCGCGGTAGGTGACCTTCTCCCTGAAGACCGTGCTGCAGGCGTTGCTCAACTTCTTGCTGCCGATCTCCTCGAACTTGTCGGCGTTCGGCAGCTTCCGGAAGAGGTTGATGTTCGTTCCACCGTGGCCCTTGCAGCGGCGAAGGCTCGTGCGGAGCTTGATCGTCTGGCCCTTCTTGGGGGTTGTGTCGTTGACACCCAAGCGCACGCGGGGGCCGGGTAGCGGGGCGTAACGCAGGATGTCGATGCCACGGGTGTAGTCGACGGCGTAGATGAGCTCTTCGTTCACCCAGTAGCTGGCCGAGGTCGAGCCCCCGTAAGGAGCGAAGAACTCCTTCATGCTGATCTTGCCGGTGTTGCTGTCGACGCCCAAGATGCGGGTGCCGTGCTCGTAGAAGGCGATCACCACGTTGCCCCCGTCGTTGAAGCCGGGCTGCTCTTCGAACCAGTGAGCCGAGCAACCCAACACGTTGGCGGGCGGATCGCCCTCATCGAGGCGTCCGTTCTTGACCTTGAACGTGTCGACCAGCTTGAAGGTCTTGCTCGTCTGCCACCCCTTCGTGTCGTATGTGGCGAACGGCCCGTTCTTCTCGTTGCACCGCGGGTTGAAGTTGTCCTCGCCCTGCATGAGCAGCCAGCGGTCCTGCCCGTTGCGGGGCCACTCGCCCGAGTGCCAGAGGTAGCCGCGCTCGCCGCGAGGAAGGTTGTCGTTCCCGCGAGCGACGACTTTGGGGTTGGCGGGATCACGAACGTCTACGTAGAGCGGCGGTCCGTCGAGCGGGGAGACCAGGATGAAGCCGTCCTTGACCTCGGTCACGTCGTGGCCGCCACCGGTGAGCCCGATCTTGGCGTGCCAGTTGTCCGGCTCACTGTCGAGCGCGATCGCTTTCGGGTTGGCCGGGTCACGCAGGTCGGTGATGCTGCCGTCGGAGCCGTAGGCGTACTCGCATTTCAAGATGCAGGAGGTGGTGTGGTCTCCGGCCCCCGGAAGCGCAGCGATCTCTTGGATGTTGCTCTTGTCCTCGACGTCGTAGACCCGTAGGAAGTCCCCGGGAAGCGACTCGGAGAAGAGGATGAAGGTCTGGTCCGGTGAGACCGCTACGTCTTCGTTCTCGAACTTGAAGCCGATCTGAAGCTGGTCCAGCAGCACCGGGCTCTCCGGATTGGAGATGTCGTAGGTGGAGATGTTCTTCCAGCTCGTCAGGTACATGAACTTGTCACGGATGGTCGCCCCGGTCGAGGTGGACTGGTCAAAGGGCACGAAGCCGACGTACTGGATGCCGTCGGAGGCGAAACCCCCGGCTGTGGGGCCCGCGGTGGCGATGTTGTCCGAGCCGGACGCGGTGAGTCCCGACACCGAGACCGCCAACGCCAACAATCCAACGATGAGTCGCTTCATGAGATCCCTTTCCTGAGGGGGTACAGGCCGTCACTAGTCAGACCTAATAACGTCTGGTTTGCCGTATTCGTTCCCATCCCTGCAACAAGATGTACATAAGGTTAGGAAAGGACCCTCATGCGGAGGACCAAGATCGTGGCGACCCTGGGCCCCGCCACCCGGGAGACCGCCGTTCTGGCGTCCCTGCTCGAGGCCGGGGTCGACGTCGTAAGGCTCAACCTCGCTCACGCCGAGGCCACGACGCATATCGAGGCCGCCGGAGCGATCCGGGAGCAAGCAGGCTTGCTAGGCCGAGAGATAGGGATCCTCGCGGACCTGCCCGGCCCCAAGATGCGCACCGGCCCCATCATCGGAGACGAGGTCGCTCTCGAGCCCGAGCAGAGCTTCACCCTCTTCGCCTCGCCACACCGGGCAGGTGATGTCACGGGGGTCTGTACGACCGTCGAGGGGTTGGCAGGACTCGTCGAGGTCGGCGACGAGGTCTTCCTGGCCGACGGCGCCATCATCCTCAAGGTCACGGGCCGCGACAACGGAGACGTCCGTACCGAGGTGGTGCGACGAGGTCTCCTGCGTTCCCGCAAGGGCATGCACGTTCCCAGCGCCGAACCCAAGATCCGCTCCTTCACCCGTGATGACGACGCGTCCCTCGACGTCGCCCTGCGATGTGGCGCCGACCTGGTCGGCCTCTCGTTCATCCGCAACGCGGCGGACATCGAAGCGGTGCGCAGCGCGCTGCGCGCGAAGGAGGGCGACGAGCGCAAACGGCCGCTGCTGGTGGCGAAGATCGAAACGCGTTCTGCGGTCGAGCACATAGACGAGATCGTCGCCGCCGCCGATGCCGTGATGGTCGCGCGGGGGGACCTCGGGATCCAGATGCCGTTCGAAGAGGTCCCGCTCCTGCAAAAGGAGATCATCCGCACGTGCAACAAGACGGGGATCCCCGTCATCACGGCGACCCAGATGCTCGAGTCGATGACGCACGGCCCCCTGCCCAGCCGGGCCGAGGTGAACGACGTGGCCAACGCGGTGCTGGACGGGACCGACGCACTGATGCTGTCGGAGGAGACCGCGGTCGGCAACTATCCGGTCGGAACCGTACAGACGATGGTGTCGATCGCCCTGGCCGCGGAGCGCGAGGGACAAGCTCAACTGGCTTCGGTGCACCGAGAGGATTCCGACGATCCGGTGTCCTGGGCCATCGCGCGCGCGGCCGTGCACGCGGCCGAGGACCTGAAGGTCGCCGCGATCCTTTGCCCCACCCGCAGCGGCGCCACCGCCCGCCGGATCGCAGCATTCAGACCTCGTATGCCGATCCTCGGCCTCGGCTACGACCGCGAGACCGTGCGCGCGTTGGCGCTCGCATGGGGCGTGATCCCGATCACAGTGCCGTTCCTTCCCGAGGAGCAGATCGACGCAGAAGTCATCCCGCAAGCCCTGGAAGCCGCACGGGCCTTCGGCGTCGTCCGCGCCGGCGATCTGGTGGCGGTGGTGGCCGGGGGGCCGGCGCCTCGTTCCGGAAGCACCGATTTTGTTCGCATCGTCGCGGCTTGAGCGCGCGACCCCCACGAGCATCGGTGGGTTCACCTCGATAGGTTAGGAAGGACCCCTCACTCAACCGGAAGGAGAGGAAATGGCTTATTCCCTGCCGGATCTCCCGTACGACTATGCGGCGCTCGAGCCCCACATCGACGCCAAGACGATGGAGATCCACCACACCAAGCACCACCAGACCTACGTCGACAAGCTCAACGCGGCCATCGAGGGCAAGGACGATCTTCAGTACGACCACGTCGACGACCTGATGAAGAACTTTGACGGCGTTCCGGAAGACGTGAAGGGGCCGGTCCGCAACCACGGGGGCGGGCATTCCAACCACAGCCTGTTCTGGTCGATCATGGCTTCCGACGCGGGCGGTGACCCCGCGGGGGAAGCCGCATCCGGCATCGACGATGCCTTCGGCTCCTTCAAGGAGTTCCAGGAGAAGTTCAACGCGACCGCCACTGCGCACTTCGGCAGCGGCTGGGCGTGGTTGGTCCTCGACGCCGGCAAGCTCGACGTCATCAGCTTGCCGAACCAGGACTCTCCCTTGATCACAGGCAAGACGCCGATCCTCGGCCTGGACGTGTGGGAGCACGCCTACTACCTCAAATATCAGAACAAGCGCCCGGACTACATCCAGGCGTGGTGGAACGTCGTCAACTGGGACGAGGTCAACAACAGGCTGTCGGCAGCCCGCTAAACCAGCGCTGCACGAAAAAGAGGCCGGGCGGCTGCCCGGCCTCTTTGATCTTTCGCTTGGCTGAACCAGGATCAGCAGCTCTTTCCCTTGGCGGGGATGCACTTGAAGCTGATGCTGCTCGGTGTGGTGGGAGAGTCGTAGAGCAATCTTCCGACCTGGCCCTTGTAGTCGGACCCGCTGTTGGCCAGCACCTCGATCATGATGCTCCCCACGGCCTTCTGCTTCAGTTTGGGGAAGACGAC
>JAUJPD010000003.1:229744-241269 GCA_030447315.1 Actinomycetota bacterium
AAGTAGTTCATCGACTTCGGCAACGGACCGGTCGGCTCGGAGGCATCGAGCGTCATGGTCGACTGGGGGCCGAAGCCGTCGGCGAACCACTGCGCGCCGTCGACCTCGCCGAAGGGGGCCTGGCCGTGCATGAAGAGAGTGGTCTTGACGGGCTTGGCTTTCTTGCCGGCGATGGCGGGGGACACGAACGATGACGCCACGAGACCGGCGGCCAGTCCAGCGATCAAGACCTTCTTCATTTTCGTTCCTCTCAATGGATGCTCAGTTAAAGAGAAGGTTCTTCAGGTAGGGAGGCAATCCTGCCCCGGGGGCCGCGGAAGATCCGTCGCCACTCATAGAAGCGACTACATCCAGGCGTGGTGGAACGTCGTCAACTGGGACCAGGTCAACAACAGGCTGTCGGCAGCCCAGTAACGAGCGCTGCAAAAGGAAAGAGGCCGGGCGTTCCGCCCGGCCTCTTTTCACGTCTCATAGTGGAGCTACGGTGTGCAGGTCTTTCCGGAGCTGGGAAGACAGCTGAAGGAGATCGAAGAAGGAGCAGCCTCGGAGTCGTATAGCAAGCGACCGAAGAACGGCGGCAGCGGACGCGGGGTCCCGGCTACGTCCATAGTGGCCGGGCTCACCTGGAGCATCAGCCCGGCGGTGGCCTTGAAGTCGACGCCCTCGATCACGGCCTCGACAGTTCCCTGACCCGCGGGCAGCGCAACCACAGCGGATCCGGCGGGCTCGATGTACTCGTTACCGGCAGCCGAGTCACATGCAAGAGATGCCAGGTCGGGCCAGATGCGGACCTCAACCGCGGCACCAGGCGAAGCGACCGTGTTAAGCGAGACCTTCACATCCCCCTTCACCGTCCCCTGCAGCTCGCCCACGTAGGTAGGAAAGAGGCTGTTACCCGCACACCGCGTATTCGGACCGATCCCGTAGTTGGTGATTCCTTTGGACTTCGTATCGGTGCCGGTCGGAGCCGTGGGGTCCATCTTGAGGTAGGCGTCGGCGAGGAACGAGAAGCTCTCCATCTCGCCGAATTTCTCAGTCCCATGCAGGAAAAGGGTGGTAGCGACCGGCTTCGCCTTCTTCTTCTTGCCCGCTTCGGCGGGACCAACCATGGCTCCCGTCATCAGGCCGACGACCAGTGCAACTGCAAGTGTCTTACGCATTTCATCCCTCCCATGTGGATTCGTTGGGGAGTGGGTTCTCGCAGGAGAGGCTGGTTCCTGCATCGATCACGCAACGGATCTTCGGTGGTCGGACGCGACAGGGGCCGGACCCGTAGGTCCGGCCCCCTTGCAAACTCGCTTACTTACGGAAGGTTCGACAGGGTCGCCTTGATGGTGCCGGTGGTACCGAAGGCTCCAGGGCAAACGACGTCGCCGAAGGCCCACGGGAACACGATGAGTGCGATCCCGGGCTGGATCTCGATCGGCTCGTCGCCCGTCGTGCCACAGAAGTCTCCATATTGGGTCTCGGTTCCAAACGTGGCGGGGTCAGTGTCCTGGGCAAGCGTGAAAGCCACGGCAGTTCCCGATGCGTCGTCGATCTCCATCTTGACGAAGTTCTCGGTTGCGCCGGTGGCGATGTCCCCACAGCTGTTGGTCGGACGGAAGCAAACCCCGATGGTGCTGGGGGACCCGAGGGCGGGGGCCTCGTAGGTGATCTCGGCGACGCGCTCTACCTTCTTGGGCTTCTTCTTCTTCTTGCCGGCTTCAGCGGGACCCACCAAGGCGCCGCCCAGGAGGCCAAGTGCTAGAGCAACTGCAATCGCTTTTCTCATATTCATCCCCCGTTGAAGTGGAGTCCGTTACGAGGCTTATTCGCCCCTTTGGGGTCGGGTCCTGCACGAAGGGAACCGAACCGGACAAGAAAAGATGCTCGGCTGGGCTCCAGATAAAGAAAGGGGCCGAACCCGTAGGTCCGGCCCCCTTGGAACTCGGCTACTTACGGCAGGTTCGAGAAGGTGACATTGAGGGTTCCTGAGGTACCGATGGCGGGGGCGCAGGCCTGCGTGGCGGCGTCGGCAGCTCTGCCCACCCAGAAGATGAGGCTGACGCCGGGGTCGACCTTGATCGGCTCCTTGGTCTCTCCGCAGAACTTTCCGTAGACCGTCTCGCTGATCCTGTCTCCATCGAGGTCGGCTTGCACCGAGATAGCGACCGGCATGTCCGTGCGAGTCCGTCACCTTGGCCTTGAGGAACTCCTCGGTCCCTGGGTCGGCGATGGTCATGCAGCCGATACCGTCGGTTTGGGTGCAGTTCCCGGTCCGGTGGCAGAACCTTCACGCCACGTTCTTGGTGAGCCTCGACCACTCGCTCGACCTTCACAGGCTTCTTCTTCTTTTTCTTTCCTGCCTCAGCGGGACCAACCATGGCACCGGCCAGCAGGCCCAGGGCCAGAGCAACAGCGATCGCTTTTCTCATGTCATCTCCCAAGCTAGAAGTGGTTTGTCCGTTGCCGGAACGATTCGCCCGCCTCGGAGCGGTTCCTGCAAGCTGGCCTGGTGGGTCCGAGAAAAAAGGGGCCGGACCTTGTAGGTCCGGCCCCTTGGAAACTCGGCTAGTTACGGCAGGTTCGAGAAGGTGACGTCCAGAGTGCCCTGAGTAGCGATCCCCGGCGCGCAGGCAGTGGCAGCGATCACATCCGCCCGCCCCACCCAGAAGATCAGCTCCACGCCCGGCTCGATCGCGATCGGCTTGTCGGTCTTGCCACAGAACATTCCGAAGTCGGTCTCGGTCGTGTTGTTGCCATCCAGGTCCGCCTCGACGGAGATGGCTACCGGTTGTCCGAGGGAATCGGTGACCTCAGCCGAGACGAAGTTCTCTCCCGGGCCGGACACGATACCCATGCAGCCGATCCCGTCCGTCTGGGTGCAGCTCCCCACCAGGGTGGCCGGGGCAGCGTAGGTGCCCTGGGCCTGCCGTTCGACCCTCTTCGGCTTCTTCTTCTTGCCTGCTTCAGCCGGTGCAACCATGGCCCCAGCAAGGAGGCCTAGCGTCAATGCAACCGCGATAGCTCTCTTCATGGGTTCCCCCTCATAAGTAAACGGCCGTTGAAAGAGGTTTCGCCCCGCAGCCCCTGAGTCCTGCCCCGGCCGACTAGAGAGAGCGAAGGGGACCCCCGAGCGGCTCGGGCTAGCCCTGGTCTTCGTCTGTGACGATGTCGATACCCTCTTGCGACAGCAGCGCGGCGGTCACCCCGTCGCCCTCGCTCTGCTTGCGGCTGAAGCTGCCGTCGTAGATGCGGCCCTTGCCGCAGGACGGGCTTCTGGCCTTCAGGATCGCGCCGGTCACCCCCCGGCGCCGAGCCCGCTCGAGCGCTACGCGGGCCCCCCGGAGGTATTCATCGGTGACATCCACTCCCGCCGCCGTGACCACCCGCGCCTCTCCGGCCAGCACGTCGTGGCCGTCACCGCCGACTATCTCGGCGGGGGGTCTGGGAGTGCCTAGGCCGCCGTCCTCCTCGGGGCAGACCAACACGGCGCGGCCCTCGGCAACCAATCTGGCCACTCGGTCGTCCGGATCGGCGGAGCCGTCGAAACGGCAGGCTCGGCCGGCGAGGCAGGCAGAGACAAGAACGGGGCCGTCGGCGGGCGATGGGGCCTTTTTCTTCATCGGAAAGGAGAGGTTACCGCCGGCCAGGGGTGGCCAGAGGGGGAATAGCGAAGTGCAGTCGGCGGTTTTTGTGTATGAAAGACAATGGAATGGGGCTTCCTCTGCGGAAGGGTTTCCCTTACCATAGGAGAATAGTTACACCCAGAACAAAAAAGCTCTGATGCCTTTCACGCTCTTGGTTCGCATCGGCGCCCGGCCCAGCCGCAGTGCGGCACCCCTCAGGGGCATTACGCCGGCCGACGACCACGAGAACAAGGGGCGCAGGAGGACCCGTGGGGTCCCCCAGCCCGGGCAGAAGAGTCCTTCAACGAAGAAAGGTTGATGCATCTTGGCTACCGCAACACGCTCCTACGAGTCCTCGCGCGAAGAAGCGGCACATGAGGATCTCGTCAGGCAGTACCTGCGAGAGATCGGCCAGTACCCGCTGCTCACCGACGTGGAAGAGGTCGAGCTCGCCCGCGCCATCGAAGAGGGCGAGAAGGCCCAGCAGCGCCTGGACAACGGCAGGAAGGTATCGGACAAGCAGCGTGTAGCCCTCGAGGTCAAGGCGCGTGAGGGCCAGGTGGCCAAGAAGCGCTTCATCCGCTCGAACCTGCGCCTCGTGGTCTCGATCGCCAAGAAGTACTCCGCCGCCGGGCTCCCTTTGCTGGACCTGATCCAGGAGGGCAACCTCGGGCTCATGCGTGCGGTCGAGAAGTTCGACTACCAGCGCGGCTTCAAGTTCTCGACCTATGCGACGTGGTGGATCCGCCAGGCGATCACCCGCGCGATCGCCGACAAGGCCCGCACGATCCGCATCCCGGTCCACATGGTCGAGACGCTGTACCGGGTTCGCAAGGTGCAAAGCGAGCTGCTCGAGAAGCACGGCCGCGAGCCGACGATCGACGAGATCGCGGAGGCGTCCGACCTCACCCCCGACAAGGTGCGTGAGGCGTTCCGGGTTCTTCCCGAGCCCGTCTCCTTGCACGAGCCGGTGGGCGACGAGGACGCCGAGCTGGGCGACTTCATCGAAGACGAAGACGTCGAAGGACCCTTCCAGGCGGCCGCGGTCGCTCTTCGCCAAGAGGACCTCTGGAACATGCTGGGGTCGTTGTCGGACCGCGAGCGCAAGGTCCTCGCCCTGCGCTTCGGCCTCGTCACCGGAGAGCCCCGCACCCTCGAAGAGGTGGGCAAGGAGTTCAACCTCACCCGCGAGCGGATCCGTCAGATCGAGGCCAAGGCGCTGTCGAAGCTACGTCACCCCAGCACCCCGGGCAAGCTAAGAGACATGGTGACGATCTAACCCTTCTCGCTAACTGAACCGCCGCCCGCGGTGGTTCTACGACCTCGAAACGGGCGCTCCTTCTTCAAAGGAGCGCCCGTTTCTCGTGCGGGGCACGCCGGTGGCGTAGCCTCGGAGGCATGGTCACCACAGTCGTTCTCGCCGTCTGCGACATCCACCAGATACCCGAGACCGCCCAGCAGATCGCCGATCTCGCCAACGTCACCGAGGTCTACTCGGTGGCCGGCGACTACGACCTGGTGATCATGGTGCGGGTCCGCAACCACGACGACTTAGCCCAGGTGGTTTCCGAGCAGATCGCGAAGGTTCCGGGCATCACCCGGACCCAGACCCTCGTGGCGTTCAAGGTCTATTCCCGTCACGACGTCGAAGCGATGTTCTCGGTCGGCTTCGAAGACGAAGCCTCCTAGGAGCCCTTCCGTGGATGCGCTGGTCGCGCACTATCACGAGGTTGGACTCAAGGGGCGCAACCGCGACTTCTTCGAGCAACAGCTGGCCCGGAACCTGAAACGGTCGCTACGCGGCCTGGCTTATTCACGCGTGCGGCGCGGGTTCGGCCGCATCGTGGTCGACTTCGACGAGGGCGCTCCGGTGGATCAGGCTGCGGAACGGGCCGCCCGGGTGTTCGGCGTCGCCTATATCGGGTGTGGCAGACGGATCGAGCCCAACCTCGATGAGATGGAACGGGCGGGGCTCGAGCTTCTCGCCGGCGAGCCGTTCGAGTCGTTCGCGGTCAGATCCCGTCGCACCTACTCCAGCTTCGAGATGAAGTCGCAAGAGATCAACGCGGAGATCGGCCGCCGGTACAAAGAGGCAACAGGGGCGCGGGTGGATCTGACGGATCCGCAGGCGACGATCTGGATAGACCTCTTCGGCGGAGCGGCCCTCATCTACCGCAAACGGTTGCTCGGTCCCGGTGGTCTTCCGGCCGGCGTGTCCGGAAAGATGCTGGCGCTCCTCTCGGGCGGCATCGATTCACCGGTCGCGGCCTGGCGCATGGCGCGCAGGGGGGCCGAGGTCGAGATGCTGCACTTCCACGGCCGGCCCTTTACGGATCCGTCTTCGATCCGCCAGGCTTCGGAGCTGGCCGAGGCATTGACCCGCTACCAGTTGCAGACCGTGCTGCATCTCGTCCCGCTGGGCGACATCCAACGCGAGGTCGTAACCAACGCGCCCTCGAGCCTGCGGGTGATCCTGTACCGGCGGATGATGATGCGGATCGCGGCTCGGTTGGCGCGCGAGCGCGAGGCCAAAGCGCTCATAACCGGGGACTCCTTGGGTCAGGTCGCCTCGCAAACGATCGAGAACATCGGCACGGTGGACGCGGCCCTAGACGACGGCATCCAGATCTTGCGCCCGCTGGTGGGGATGGACAAACAAGAGATCGTGGACGACGCGAAGAGGATCGGCACCTACGAGATATCGACCCGCAAGCACCAGGATTGCTGCGTGTTGTTCGAGCCGCGCTCCCCCACCACCCGGGCCTACCCCGCACAGGCAACCAAGGCGGAGGCCTCTCTCGACGTTGACGCGCTGGTGGGCAAGGCCCTCGCGGAGATCGAGACCAGGATCCTGGAGCTCCCGCCTCCCTAGAACTTGCCCTTCATGGCCGTGAGGCCGTTCGCGAGCACGTTCCGAAGCCCCTTGATCTTGGTCCGGGCCTCGGGGCCCCCGATGATGTCGGCGATGGCGCGCAGTGATGTCTGGGTCGCGTCGTCGTATGGGTACCACCACATCCGGCCGAGCGACAGCATCGGCGTGCTGGCGACATGGGTGGGCACGGTGAACTCACGGATCCCAAGCTCGCCGTTCAGGCGGCCGAAGCCGGACTCGCCCACGCCTCCCCAGGGCCCCCAGGGTGCAGCGGCGGTCTCGCCGTGCAGGTTCATGGTGACCGTCCCGGCTCGCAGGCGTTCGCCTATCCTCTGCGCTTTCTTGCCGTCCTTCGTCCACACCGAGGCGGTGAGATTCACGCCATCTTCGTTGGCTCTTCTCACGGCTTCCTCGTCGTCGCGCACCCTTGTGATCGACAGGACAGGACCGAACGTCTCCTCCTTCAAGACGTCCATCTCGGGGGTGACGTGGTCCAGGACGGTGGGAGCGAACCACAACGAGCCGTTCTCGTTCTCGATGCCTGCGCCCGCACCGCCCGCCAGGATACGGGCGCCCTTGGCGACCGCGTCTTGCACATGACGCTCCACGATCTCGAACTGTCGCCGGAACGTCACCGAACCGACGTCCTCGCCCTGTCTCACCTGGCTCACTTTGGCGAGAAGCTTCTCTTGGAAGCGGTCGGCCACCTCGTCGACAACGTAGGTGCGCTCGATCGAGCAGCAGGTCTGGCCCGCGTTGAAGAACGCACCCCAGGCGATCCCGGCGGCCGCGCGATCGAGATCCGCATCCGAAAGCACCAGAGCAGCGTCCTTGCCGCCGAGCTCCATCACCACCGGCGTCAGATGCTTCGCTGCCGCCTCACAGATCTTGCGCCCAGTAGCGGGAGAGCCGATGAACGAGATCTTGTCGCACGGCGCATCTACCAGCGCCGCACCGACCTCGCCTCCCCCCTGGATGACGGCCGCGACGCCGGGGGGCAGAGGCTCGAGCAACTCACGCAACAACTCCCCGGATGCGGGCGTGACCTCGGACGGCTTGATGACCACGGTGTTGCCGGCGAAGAGCGCGGGAGCGAAAGCCAGGAAGCTGTTCGTCATGGGGTAGTTCCACGGGGTGATGGCGCCGACGACGCCGAAGGGTCGCCATTCGATCCTCGACTTCACCCCCGCCAGCGGCCCCATCAGCCGTCCCACGGCTTGGGGCCGAAGTGCTTTGGCCGCGATCTTCTCGAAGTAGATCAGCATCATGAGGACGGGCACCACGTCGTGAGCCAGAGCCTCGGGCCGTGGTTTGCCGCATTCCGCCGACACCGTTTCCACGATGTCGTCGAGCCGGTCATAGATGCGGTGGCGTACCTGTTTCATCATGCGCGCTCTGCCCTGGGGGTCGATCGCGGCCCACTCCGGCGCCATCTTGCGAGCGCGGTCGACCGCTTGCTTGACCTCGCCGATCGGGGTGACGGAGACCTCGCCCCGAACGACGCCGGTACGAGGGTTGAACGACTTGAGTGTGTCGGTTCGGGTCGCGTTGCTGGAGGTCTCGGTAATCGCCATCACTGACTCCTTGATCGACCGGCGCCGCCGGAGAAGGGGGGCATCAAAGTTATCTGGTCGCCATCATGCAACGCGGTGGAGCCTGCCGCCTGCTGTCCGTTCACCAGGAGTGCGTAGACCCGCCGATAAGGCATCTGCAAGGCCACGACCAGGGCCTCGACATCGGCCCCGGAAGGTAGCTCGATCGAGGCGCGACCGTCCTCGGCGGCATCTGGGAGGTAGTCGCGCAGGGGGCCGAAGCAGATGACGGTGACCTTCATCGGCTCTGACCCTACGTGGGACGCGAACAGGCCGCCGCTCCGCGAAGAGCGACCGCCCGCCGAGTGCCGGTGGAACCCTGTTACTTCTCGATCGGTACGCCTACCAGGCTTCCGTACTCCGTCCACGAGCCGTCGTAGTTGCGGACGTTCTCGAAGCCCAGCAACTCGCGCAGGACGAACCAGGAATGTGACGAACGCTCCCCGATGCGACAGTAGGTGATGACGTCCTTGTCGGCGGTTATCCCCTCTGCCTCGTACAGCGCCTTCAACTCATCCGCCGTCTTGAACGTGCCGTCCTCGTTCACCGTCTTGGACCACGTGATGTTGGACGAACCCGGGATGTGGCCGGGAACCTGCGCCTGCTCCTGGGGGAGGTGCGGCGGCGCCAGCAGCTCTCCTCGGAATTCCTCGGGCGAACGAACGTCCACCCAGGCTCCCCCTCCGGTCTTCGCACGCTCGATGACTTCTTCGCGGAAGATGCGGAACTGAGTCTGCTCCGGCCCGATCGAGTAGGTGGTGGCGCTTCGGTTGGGCTCATCTTGAGTGAGCAGACGGCTCTCCAGCTCCCACTTCTTGCGTCCGCCGTTCAAGAGCTTGACGTTGTCGACGCCGCGATACTTGAAGAGCCAGTACGCGTACGCAGCGAACCAGTTGTTGTTGCCGCTGTAGAGCACGATCGTGTCTTCGTTGGAGATCCCCTTCTGACCGAGCAGCGTGGCGAGTTGCTCCGAGCTGATGAACTCCCGGCGCGGCAGGTCGTGCAGCTCGCTCTCCCAGTTGATCGCGATCGCGTTGGGGATGTGGCCCTTCTCGTAGGCCTCGATGTCCTCGTCGACCTCCACGACCACGACAGAATCGGCGTTCTGCTCCAGCCACTCGGTCTCGACCAGGGCGTCTTTGTGCGCGTACTCAGTCATCTGCGTTCCTCCTTCGCTTCTTCCATCAATCCACGGATCCGGTTCAGCTGTGCCATCGAGTCGGTGAGCATCCGCTCGAGCATCCTCATCTCGACCTCGAGCTCGTTCGCCTGCTTGGGATCGGGTTGAACGACCCCGGTCTCGGCCAGGGAGCCGGCCTCTCCCTCCCAGGTGAAATAGACCTTGGCGGGCCGCCCCTTCGTCCGTCGCCGGGTTTCGGTGGCCAGGAACCCAGCCTCCACCATCAGGTCGAGATGCGCCCGGGCCACGTTCGGGTGGATCGCGAACACGTCCGCTATCTCCTTTACGGTCTTGGCCCCACTGCGGAGCAGCAGCGAGAGGATGGCCGCCCTGGTCGGCAGGGACAGAACCTTGGCGGTCCTGGTTGCGGCGTCGTCTCCTAGCTCCGGCACCCACACTTGATACCAGAGTTTGTCACTTAAAGCAAGTGTGAATAGGACTAAGTCACTCCCTCCCTCACGCGTACGCTCGGCCCCGGCGTCGCCGCCGACCCCCCGCCCCTCCCTCCAGAGCGTTTTGAGTCACTCGGGACGGGGGGCACGGTCGGCGACCCCTCCTGCTACGCGAACAAGGTGGGCCACCTCGCTCCGAGGGTGAAAACCGAAAGGCCCCAAAATGAGTTCATGGACGACTCAGGGGAACGTAGGGGGCGGATCGCTCGGCGGTTGCGGCGGCAGGCCGATGCCTGCTCGATACTCGGTTCCCCCCTCTATGCCCAGTTGCTCGAGGCCGCCGCCGTTGATGTGCTGGGTGGTGGGCCCGCGTGGGACGTGCTTCAGGGGCGGGACATGGACGACGCGGGGTCGGCTCTCGCACTCCGGTTCATGGGAGGCGTCCACCGCTTGGTTCTCGAGGGCAAAGCGCCGGAGCTGGCGGAGCACTACCCCAGCGCCGGCGGGCGACCGGCCCAGGAGGCGCCACGTGTGTTCTTGGAAACGGTGGAGCGTCTAGCCGACAAGATCCGGGGATCCCTCGATAGGCCCGTGCAGACGAATGAGGTGGGGCGGGCGGCAGGGCTGGTCGGGGGGTTCCTTACGGTCGCGCAGCGCACGGGGTTGCCTCTGCGCATCCTGGAGATCGGCGCCAGCGCGGGGCTGCTGTTGCGCTGGGACCGGTACCGCTATGAAGCGCGAGGGGCAACGTGGGGGCCGGCCGATTCACCGGTTCGACTCTGTAGCTTCAACTCGGAGGATCCGTTGCCATTCGAAGTGGGGGCCGAGGTAGCCGAACGGGCCGGTTGTGACACCGATCCGGTAGACGCCGCCACGGACGAGGGCGCGCTGACGCTCTTGAGCTACGTGTGGCCCGATCAGCTCGCTCGCATCCGAAATCTGCGCTCGGCCCTCGCCGTCGCTCGGCGAGATCCCGTCGCGATCGAGCGGGCTAATGCAGCCGACTGGTTAGAAGAGCGAGTGCAACAGGCCGTTCCGGGCCTCGCAACGGTCGTCTACCACTCGATCGTTCTGCAATATCTCAGTGACGCCGACTTCGAGCGCGTCGGTTCGGCGATAACCGATGCCGGGAGCGCGGCCACCGGAAACGCGCCTATCGCATGGCTTCGGATGGAACCGGGCGGCGAAGAAGCACACGTCCGCTTGACGATGTGGCCGGAGGGTGGTGAGCGCCTGGTCGCCACCTGCAGCTATCACGGCGCCTCGGTCAGGTGGTTGGGGTACGGCTGAACCAGCGGCCGATCCTCAGGACCGGGTGCCGTCGACGACCTTGCGCGAGCCCAGCGGTTGGTCGAGCTCGACCCGGACGACCTTCAAGAGCGCCAACTCGATACAGGCGACATCCTCGGCCGCGGGGTCGCTCCCTTCGAACAAGGTGACCACCACTCGGTCGCCGTTCTCTTCGACATCCACATGATCCAACACGTTGCACGGCTCGACCCCGCTCCAGAACCTCACATCGATGGCCGACCGTCCCCGGGGGACGAAGGACTTCCACGCCACCGTTCGCAGACCACGCATCCCACCGCGAGGCTGTACGCGCTGCGCACGCCCGCCCTTGACGTCGTGGACCCGGCCGCCTGGTTCCGGCGTGATCGAAACGGGCTCGTCCCCCCGGGCATCCCCGGTGACGCCCGCGCCACCCGGCTGGGGGGCGGCCTCGTCGGGCGCGTTGCCACAAGCCGCAAGCAAAAGAGAGACCACGACCACACCCAACCATGTCTTCACGGCGAACCTCCTTGCCAGATGCATGTACGACGTGCGAGCAGGCGCTGAGGTTCCCTAGGTGGAGGCGGGCTTTCCTTCTTCCAGACCCTC
>JAUJPD010000003.1:241369-252162 GCA_030447315.1 Actinomycetota bacterium
GAGCAGGCGCTGAGGTTCCCTAGGTGGAGGCGGGCTTTCCTTCTTCCAGACCCTCCAGCAGCGTGTTCCAGCCCAGCAACGCGCACTTGATGCGGACCGGATACTTCACGACACCCTTCAACGACACGAGGTCGCCGAGCTCGTTCATGTCGCCCTCTTCTTCACCGGCCATCATGCGCTTGATCGATTCGGTCACTTGGCGCGCGTCCTCCAGGCTGAGCCCCTGAACCTTCTCGGTCATCATCGACGTGCTGGCGAGGGATATGGAGCAGCCCTTGCCGTCGAAGGAGATCCCCTGGAGATCGTCTCCTTCGAACTTCAAGAACAGCTCGATCTCGTCTCCGCACAGTGGATTGTTGCGCTCCAGCAAGACGTCGTGCGGATCCAAGCGGCCCTTGTTTCGCGGGGTGCGGTAGTGGTCCAGGATGACTTCCTTGTAGAGGTCTTCGAGGCTCACGCGAACCATCCTTTCGACTTCTCGACCGCCTCGATCAGTACGTCGACATCCTCAGGCGTGTTGTAGATGTAGAAGCTGGCCCGCGCCGTCGCCGGCACCCCCAACCGTCGCATCAGTGGTTGAGCGCAGTGGTGACCGGCGCGGATGCAAACGCCTTCTTGATCGACGATGGTGGACATGTCGTGGGGATGGACACCTTCCACGTTGAAGGACACGACACCACCACGATCGTGCAGCTCGCGGGGGCCGTAGATGGTGGCTCCGATCGATTCCAGGCGCTCGAGGGCATATCTCGTCAGCTCGAGCTCGTGCTCCCGAACCGCCTCCATCCCGAGCCCCTCGAGGTAGTCAACCGCGGCCCCCATACCCACCGCCTGGGCCAGGTTCGGAGTCCCGGCTTCGAACTTGTAGGGGATCTCGTTCCACGTGGCGCGGTCCGCCCAGACCTCGCGGATCATCTCGCCACCGCCGTGGAAAGGAGGCATCTCTTCGAGAAGCTCCTCGCGCCCCCACAGGACACCGGCACCGGTCGGGCCGCACATCTTGTGCGAGGAGTAGGCGAGGAAGTCAGCGTCGAGATCGTTCACGTCGAAGCGCAGGTGTGGAGCAGCCTGAGCCGCGTCCACGAGCACCTTCGCCCCCACCGCATGAGCGGCGTCGGCGATCGTACGCACCGGATTGATCGTCCCGAGCACGTTCGACATAAGACTCAGCGACACCAGCTTGGTCTTCTCGGTCACGTATTCCTCGAGCAGGTCGGTCCGGAGACGCCCGTCGTCGTCGATCGGAAGATGACGAAGGATGGAGCCGGTCTCCTGAACGAAAAGCTGCCACGGGATCAGGTTCGAGTGGTGCTCCATTTCGGTGATCAGGATCTCGTCACCCTCGCGGACGTTCTGGCGAGCCCACGTGAAGCGGATCAGGTTGATCGATTCGGTCGTACCACGCGTGAAGACGACCGAGCGCGGCGCGGGGGCGCCGATGAAGCGCGCGCACGCGGCACGCGCTCCCTCGTATGCAGCGGTCGCCTTCTCGCTCAGCTCGTACACAGCGCGATGCACGTTGGCGTTCTCGGTCTCGTAGAACTGTGTGATCCGATCCAGGACCTGGCGCGGCTTCTGCGATGTATTTGCCGAGTCGAGGTACACGAGTCGCTTGCCGCGCGTCTCGGTCTCGAAGATGGGGAAGTCCTTGCGGACCACCGCTGCGTCGAACGTCAAACCCTCTGCCCCTCGACCTCGGCGACCTCTTCCTCTGATAGACCGATCTCCTTGGCGATGCCGGCATATCCCTCGGCCTCCAGCTTCTCGGCGAGCTCGAACCCACCGGAGCGAACGACGCGGCCTCCCATGAGAACGTGCACCGTCGAGGGCCGGATGTAGTTCAGCAGTCGTTGGTAGTGAGTGATCATCAAGATGCCGACTTCGGGGCTCGCCAGCTTGTTGACCCCGCTGGAGACGTGCTTGAGCGCGTCGATATCGAGGCCGGAGTCGGTCTCGTCGAGGATGGCGAGCTCCGGTCGAAGCACGGCCATCTGGAGGATCTCGTTACGCTTCTTCTCGCCACCTGAGAAGCCCTGGTTCACGTAACGATCGACCAGCTCTGTCGGGATCTCGAGCAGGTCCACCTTTTCTTGCAGGTACATCCGGAAGGCCATGGCCGACTTCGGCTCGTCGGGATGGATCGAGTTGTAGGCGGTCCGCAAGAAGTTCACGACAGACACGCCCGGTACCTCCGTCGGGTACTGGAAGGCGAGGAAGATCCCCCGTTGAGCCCGCTCGTTGGGCTCGAGATCCAAGATGTCCTCGCCGTTGTAGAGGACCTTGCCGGCGGTGACCTCATAGCCCGGACGGCCGGTGAGGACGTAAGCGAGCGTGGACTTGCCCGAGCCGTTCGGGCCCATGATGGCGTGGATCTCACCCTTGTCGAGAGACAGGTTCAGACCCTTGAGGATCTCCTTGCCCTCGACCTCGACATGCAGATCCTCTATGTGAAGAAGCTTCTCGGCCATCCCTACTCCTTTATCTGTCGTTCCGGGGGCCGACCAGAACCATGTCGCCCTCCACCTTGACCGGGTATGTCGCGACAGGCTTGGTCGCTGGAAGTATGCGCACGCTTCCATCGACCACGTTGAAGCGAGAGCCGTGCAACGGACACTCCACCTCGAGATCTTCAACCTCGAAGTCGCCCTCGGTGAGAAAGGTCTCTTCGTGACTGCAATAGTCGTTGATCGCGTAAACGTCACGACCCACTCTGTACAGGCCCACGACGTCGCCCCACACCGACACCTGCTTCATGCCGCCGTCGGGGATCTCGTCTAGAGCCGCCACCGTGGTGAATGACATCAGACCGCGACCTCGAGCCGCTGCGCGCCCTCTACCTTGGCGGAGATCGCCGCGGACAGCTCGTCGCGCACCCGCTCTACGCGGATGCGGTCCAGCACGTCACGAAAGAACCCGAACACGACCAGCTTCTGCGCCGTCACGCGGTCGATGCCACGGCTCATCAGATAAAAGAGATGCTCGTCTTCGACCGGGGAGACGGTGGCGCCGTGGGTGCAGCGGACCTCGTTGGCTTCGATCTCGAGCTGTGGGATCGAACGAGCAAGGGCTTCCTCCGACAGCACGAGGTTACGGTTCGCTTGGTAGGCGTCGGTTCCCTGGGCGCCCTTGAGCACCTTGATGAGACCCGAGTATTCCGAACGCGAACGCTCTTTCAAGGCCCCCTTGTAGAGAAGGTCCGACGTCGCGTGCGGCGCGTTGTGCGACTGCAGCGTTCTCTGGGCGAAATGCTGGTTGGTGTCGGCGAAGTAGAGGCCCAACATCTCGGAGAACGACCCCTCACCACTGAGAACCGACTCGACCTGGGTGCGGGCGAAAGCCGAACCCAGATTGACTGCGAGGCTGCGGACGGTCGCGTCGCGATGTCCGGTGAAGCGCTGGGTCTGGAAGTGATGAACCGAACGTCCCCACTCCTGAAGAGAGATGTAGTTGACGGTGGCCCCACGGCCGGCGGTCACCTCGACCACGCTGGCACACAGGGCGGGCTGCGGGGATTCGTCGGAAGCGAAGCGGTCCACGAAGGTGAGCGATGCCTGCTCCTCGACCACGATGGTGGTGTGCGGAAAAACCGAACCCCCGCTGCTCACGCGTCGCAGAGCCTCTAGCGGAAGCTCGACCTCGACCTGCCTGGGCACGTAGATGAGGAGCCCATCGGAGTGGAACGCGCCGTGCAGAGCGGTGAAGCGGTGCTCGTCCACGGGGACCTCGGTGAAGAAGTGCTCACGCAGAAGATCCGGATGCTCGCGAGCCGCAGTGGCGAAGTCAACGTAGATGACGCCCTTGGCCTGGAGCGCCGGGTCGAGCTTCGGCGCCTCGGGCGACACCCGAGGAGGCTGGAAACGAGAGAAGTCGAAGCCGCGCACGTCTACGTAGCGCCACTCCTCGCCCTTCGGATCTGGGTCTTCCAGCTTTTCGAAGAGGTCGAACGCGTGGGCACGTCGATCCGCCAGCCATCCGGGCTCGCCGGTGGCGTCGGCCACTGCTCCTACTGCTTCTTTGGTCAGGTGTCCAGGCATCAGAAAAAGCGGCTCCCGCTTGTGAAGGTGTTCCCAGACTCTATCAGTTAGGGTGCCCTAACCTGCGGGTCGTAAGAACCCGAAGCGAGGCGTTTAGCCTGCTCAAGTGGGTCAACCAGCGCGCGAGGATGTTCATTCCGCCGCCCTCCTCCCCCTCGGCTCCATCGCCTTAGCCGCGCTGCTGTGGGCGATCGGCGCGGGAGTGGCCCGCGGGTTGTTCGATGGGGGTGTGTCGCCGATCCACCTGGTGCAAGCCCGCGCCGTGATCACGGCCGCCGGGCTCGCATTGCTGCCGTCTGCTCGGCGCCGGGGGTCTCTAGGCACGGCGGAGATGATGCGGTTGGTGGTCCCGCTGGGGCTCTCGATCGCGCTGGTGAACGCCACCTACTACACGGCGATCTCCCGGCTCGCGGTGGCGGTCGCCATAGTTCTGCAATACCTGGGGCCGGGGCTGGTCGTCGCGTGGACGGCGGTGGGGGCGCGCCGCCGTCCCTCCAGCGACGTGGCCGTGGCGGTCGTGATCGCTTTCTGCGGGGTGGTGCTCGTATCGGAGCTACCCGCGAAGGGTGTCGGTGCGGTCGACGTCATCGGCCTGGTCGCGGGTCTCGCAAGCGCGGTCTTCTTCGCGGCCTACACGATCCAGAGCGAACGAGCGGCTCACGCCTTCGGAACCATCGGAGCCGTATTCCGCGGCTTCGCCGCGGCCAGCGTCGTCTGGATCCTGTTCCAAGCGCCCCAAGGATGGCCACAGACGCTCTTCCAGGCCCAAAACATCCCGGCGGTCTTGATCGTGGGTGTGGTGGGGACGCTGATGCCGTTCCTGCTCTACGTGTGGGGGTGGCCCGGCTGCGCGCGGGCGCGGTGATCGCCGCGACCCTCGAGCCGCTATTCGCCAGCGTCGTGGGATGGCTCTGGCTCGGACAGATCCTTTCGCTGCTGCAGATAGCGGGAGGCGCATTGATCCTCGGTGCTGTCAGCTGGCTCCAGTTGCGATCGACGCCGCCGGCGTGGGTTCCCAACGAGGCCAACGCCGCAGTCGAGCCCGCGCACTCTCTGAACCGAGGGGACGGGACCCTGCCTCGGTGCCGGACCTCCTAGGTGGTCTAGCCGACCGAGCCTTCCATCTGAAGCTCGACCAGACGCTGGAGCTCGACCGCGTACTCCATCGGCAGCTCCTTGGTGATCGGCTCGATGAAGCCTCGCACGATCATCTGCATCGCCTGGGTCTCGTCGAGACCGCGGCTCATCAGGTAGAAGAGCTGCTCGTCCGAGACCTTCGACACACTGGCCTCGTGGCTAACGGCAGCCGACTCCTCTTCGATCTCGATGTACGGATAGGTGTCCGAACGGGAGAAGTCGTCCAAGATGAGGGCATCGCAGATGACGTGGCTCTTTGCGTGGGTAGCCCCGTCCTCGATCCTGACCAGGCCGCGGTAACCGCCCCGGCCCCCGTCTTGCTGATGCTCTTGGAAGTGATCGAGCTCTGGGTGTGCGGAGCGGCGTGGATGATCTTGCCCCGCGTCTTGGTGCTGGCCCTCACCGGCGTACGCGATCGAGAGGACCTCGCCTTTGGCGTGCTCGCCGAGCAGCCACACGGCCGGGTACTTCATCGTGACCTTCGACCCTAAGTTGCCATCTACCCATTCCATCACCGCGCCCTTGTGAGCCGCGGCGCGCTTGGTGACGAGGTTGTAGACGTTATTGGACCAGTTCTGGATCGTCGTGTAGCGGCAGCGACCGTGGTCTTTGACGATGATCTCGACGACCGCAGAGTGCAAGGAGTCGCTGGAGTAGATGGGGGCCGAGCAACCTTCGACGTAGTGAACCTTCGCCCCCTCGTCGACGATGATCAAGGTCCGCTCGAACTGACCCATGTTCTCCTGATTGATGCGGAAGTAGGCCTGCAGCGGGATCTCGACCTCGACGTTGGGGGGCACGTAGATGAACGAGCCCCCGGACCAGACCGCCGAGTTGAGGGCCGCGAACTTGTTGTCTGCGGGCGGGATGATCGTTCCGAAGTACTGCTTGACTACGTCGGGGTGCTCACGCAGAGCCGTATCCATGTCGGTGAAGATGATGCCCTGGCGCTCGAGCTCCTCTTGGGTCTTGTGGTAAACCACCTCTGACTCGTACTGGGCCGTGACACCACCGAGGTACTTCTTTTCGGCCTCGGGGATGCCCAGCTTGTCCCAGGTCGCCTTGATGTCCTCGGGCATGTCATCCCACGACTTCACCTGGTTCATCGGCTTGATGTAGTAGTAGATGTCGTCGAAGTCGATGCCGGAGAGGTCGGCCCCCCACGTCGGCATCGGCTTGCGGTGGAAGATCTCCAAGCTCTTGTGACGGAACTTGCGCATCCAGTCGGGCTCGCCCTTGCGGTCGCTCATCATGTCCAAGACGTCGTGGTTGATGCCCTTGGATGGAGCCTCGTCGTAAGAGGTGGCGTCGTGCCAGCCGTACTTGTAGTCGCCCTTGAGCTGGCGGACCTGCTCGTTCTCTTGCTGGATCTTTAGGTCGTCGGCTTCGGTGGCCACGGCGAGCCTTCCTGTCGTTTAAGGAACCGGTAAGTGGTCTCAGAGTCTACAACCCCTAGTTAGGGCGACCTAATCCCTATCCGGGCAGCTAGATGGGCTGTTTTCAGTGGAACAATCGGCCGATGCACTTCCCTATCTCGGGCGTCGAGGTGTCGCCTCTGGTTCCCGTCCTGGTGGGACTCGCCGTCGCCACCCTCACCACGCCGGCCGGCGTCTCGGGCGCCTTTCTGCTGCTGCCCTTCCAGGTAAGCGTCCTGGGCTTCGTAGCACCGGGGGTCACCCCAACGAACCTCCTCTATAACGTCATCTCCACCCCGGGAGGCATCACCCGCTACCGACAGCAAGGCTCTCTCGATCGGAACCTCGTAGGCGCGATCGTGACCGGAGCGATCCCCGGCATCATCGGAGGCTCGATCCTGCGGATCACCGTCCTGGCCGAGCCCGGACCGTTCAAGGTCTTTGCGGGCGTTGTTCTGCTCGCGCTGGGAGTGAACCTCATCGTGCAGAACCTGGCTGTGAGGAACGTGGCCCTCGAGCGCTCGGCCCACCGGCCCCAGGAGCCGCCGACCAGGGGCACGTTTTCACGCGGACGGGTCAGTCTGCTGGGGGCCGGGGCGGGACTTATCGGAGGCATCTACGGGATCAGCGGAGGATCGATCATCGCTCCGGTGCTGGCGGGTGCCTTCCACCTCTCGGTGCGGCGGGTCGCGCCGGCCGCATTGATCGCCACGCTCATCACATCTCTGGCCGGAGTGGCCTCGTTCCTGATACTGGACGCCCTCAGCGCCGGCAACGATCCCTCGGTGAGGCCCGATTGGTTGCTGGCGGCCCTTTTCGGAGTGGGAGGAGCGATGGGGGGACAGCTCGGGGCCCGCTTGAACCTCCGCCTACCCGAACGGGGGCTGCGGAGCCTCCTCGGCGCGCTGGCCGCGACCCTGGGGGCCTTCTACGTGGCGCCCGCTCTCTAGCCTTTCGCCGAGCGCAGATCCGTGGGGGCCGCGGCGAGGTCCCCTAGATCCACATCGTCTTCCTGCTCACCCGAGTGGAACCCGGGCCCTTGCGAAAGGACGTCGAAGGACTCGGCGTAAGAGAAACCGGCGGAGGCCCCGGCTCGTGCGGTGAACTCACGCACGAAGCCGGCGATCCGCTCGCCGTCGTGTCCGACCTGGCTGCGATGACACATGAGGGCTTCGATCTTGCGATCGATGGTCGTCGAGATGTCGACCACACGCTCCTTCGAACCAGGGCCCGCGATCCACAGCTCGCGCAAACCTCGCCACGGGTCCAGGCCCTCCTCGAGAAGCTCGGGGAAATGGCCGGGGGTTGTGCCGGCCGTCATCGAGACGTCCAGGGAAGCCTGCCCCACCGCACGATGATCCGGGTGATTGATGAAGCCCTCGATCGTGGGCGTCGGGTCCATGACAATGAAACGGTGTGGCTTGTACCTCCTGAAGACGCGCGCTATGTCGCGGCGCAGATCGAGCGTGTACTGGACGTAGCCGTCTTGATAGTCGAGCCACACGACCTCGCGTAGCCCCAGCACGGCGGCTGCCTTCTGCGCTTCGTCCACACGGATCGAATGGAGCTTCTGTCCCATCAGGCCGCGCTCCTGCGTCCCCGTCGATCCGTCGGTGGTGATGCACAGCGTGACCTCGGCTCCCGCGTCCGCCCATCTCGCAAGCGTTCCGGCAGATCCGAACTCCATGTCGTCGGGGTGCGCTGTGACGACAAGAGCCCGCCACCGTCGCCTGCTCACGAGGTATGAAGGATCAGCACATCGGTGGGGGCATGGTGGGAGATGCGGTGAGGGACGTTGCCCAACATGAACCTCTTGGCGCCGCTCATACCCACGCTTCCCACCGCGATCAGATCGAAATCACCACTTGCGGCGTGACGGATCAGCTCTTCTGCCGGGTTCCCCCGGATCGCTTCCACCTCAGCCTGCAGCCCTGCCCGCGCGGCTCGCTCCGCCGCCCGGTCCAAGACATCTTCCGCTTGTGCCGCTCCCGGTATCTGCCACTTGAACTCCTCGGGGATGCCCCGCATCTCCTTGCCCACGCTCCATTGGGCTACCGGATCGCCGGGATCGGCTCGTAGCTGCTGGAGCTGGTGATCGGAAGGGGGTTCGTAGACGCACACGATGCTTAGCTCGGCCCCCAGCGCTTTGGACAACGCGGCCGCCATATCGACCGCTCTCATGGCCGTGGCGGACCCATCGGTTCCCACCAGGATCTTGCGCAGGTCGGGCCCCTTGCGCGGCGGGTTGGTCTTGACGATCAGCAGATCGGTCGGAGCGTGGTGGGAGACCTTGTTCGGGACGCTGCCCAGCATGAATCGCTTCGCTCCCGACATGCCCACGCTTCCAACCACTACGAGATCGGCATCGTTGGCTTCGGCCTGCGCGACAAGAACCTCTGCCGGCGGCCCGCTCGCCGCTATCGCTTTGCCGCCGTAGGACTGTGCAAGCGTCTCCAACCCGTCCGATGAAGCGCCTGCGTGAACGATGAGCAGCTCCGCGTTCAGCATCTTCGTCAGATAGGCGGCCCGGTCGGTGGCGATCTTCGCCGTCTTCGAAAGGTCCGTACCGACCAGTATCCGCTTATACATAAGAGCCTCCTAGCCCGTCGGCCACGGCCGGATCGCCAGGGTGCAGCGAGCCGCCGCTACCGCAACTCCGTCTTGGTCCACGACGTCGATGTTCCAGACGTGGATCGTGCGCCCCTTACGGACCGGCGTAGCGGTCGCCCGGATCGTGCCCGAGCGCCGGGCCGTCAGGTGACTGATGTTCAGATCGGTGCCGACCGCGAACTCATGGTCGGTGTCACTGCTGACGTAGGCGCCCAAAGAGGCGGCGGTTTCCGCAAGAGCCGCGGTTGCTCCTCCATGCAGCAGGCCCATCGGCTGGTGGACCCGGGGGCCGACCTCCATCTCCAAGATCACCTGTTCAGGAGAGACCTCGACCTCGCGGATGCCGAGCGTCCCCATCAGGGTGTCCTCGTAGGCTGCTGCACCCGAGTGACCTGTCATGAGCGGGATGCTACAAGCAGCTCGATTCGGGCTCTAAGGGACCGAAACGCCCTCTACCGGATGTTCCACGGCCTCTTGGGGATCGGTGCTGATGACCGACGACGAGCAGACGGGGCAGAAGAGAGCCGTGGGGTCGGCGACGTAAAGCACCCGCTCACACGCGTGGCAATAACAGGCGACCGCGCGTCCCTGCTGTCGTCGCGCCCGAGACGAACGAACCACCGGTTCCCTCACGGGCGCATCCCGCACAACGGGATCGGGGCCCTCAGGGTCTGAAGAGGTCTGGCGAGCTGGTGTCACAGGCGCATCCATAGCTTCTCCTGCACTGGGACTAGCTCGATATGACTAGTCAGCTACAGGAGCTATCGGCAGCACCGTCGCGAGGCTTTAAGGCCGGTGGTGATTCGTTCGAGAAGCTGGGGATACGGCTCCTTCTAGAGCCTGCGCACGTGCTCGCAGCTCGCCGCTACCCGGTCTCTCTTGCCAGCCTCGACGGAGTCGACCCCGGGTCCGCACCGGATCCGGTCCCTTCCGTCGGCCACGGAACGGATGTAGTCGTCACCCGAGCCTGCGATGACGACATCGTCACCCCATCCTGGATAGAGCTCGTCGTCGCCGCTTCCGCCGTACAGCTCGTCGGAACCTGCAGCGCCGAGGATGCGGTCATCGCCCCACTGGCCGTTGATAAGATCTCTTCCGAAACCGCCGGACAGATCATCGTCACCATCTCCTCCGAACAACCCATCGTGTCCGCCTTGGCCTCGGAGATGATCGTCGTGCGGTCCACCGTCCAGGGAATCGTCGGCCGGGCCCCCGATCAAGGAGTCCGCTCCGGTCGCGCCTCGAAGCCCGTCCGCGCCGCCGTCGCCGAACAGCGCATCTGCGCCGGCCTCGCCCTCGAGGACGTCGTTGCCGTCGTCACCCGACAGCGAGTCCGCGCCGTTGCCACCGAAGACCCTGTCGCCACCTGCTCCGCCGGCGATCCTGTCGTTGCCCTCGCGGCCGAGCACGAGATCGTTCCCGGCATCACCGGGGTGGACGTCGTCCAAGCGGGAGCAGACGATCTCATCTGCTCCTTCGGTGCCAGGACTACAGCCGGGCGCGGCGGCCGCCAGGGCCGAAGCGGGAACCATCACCAGCATCGCTGCCACTATCCATACGCGCATCCAGAGCTCCTTCCGGTGGGTGCTGAACGCAC
>JAUJPD010000003.1:252262-253954 GCA_030447315.1 Actinomycetota bacterium
GTGGACTTCGAACACAGCGCTAGGTCCAAGGAGCTCCAAGAAAGGCTCCTCGGCTTCATGGACGAGCACATCTATCCGAACGAGAACCTGTACGCGGAACAACTGCTGGGTCAAGAGGATGTCCACGTTTCCCCTCCGGTGATGGAGGAGTTGAAGGCCGAAGCCCGCCGCCGCGATCTATGGAACCTGTTCCTCCCCCACGAGGGCTACGGCTCGGGTCTCAGCAACCTCGACTACGCCCCGCTCGCCGAGATCATGGGGCGCAGCCCCATCGCTCCGGAGGCGACGAACTGCGCGGCCCCCGATACCGGCAACATGGAGATCCTGGTCGAGTTCGGCACCGATGAACAGAAGCGACGCTGGCTCGAACCGCTCCTGAGGGCGGAGATCCGCTCCTGCTTCGGGATGACCGAACCCGGCGTCGCGAGCTCCGATCCCACGAACCTCACCAGCAGCATCGTCCGAGACGGCGACGACTACGTGGTCACGGGGCGGAAATGGTGGACCAGCGGCGCCGCTGATCCCCGCTGCAAACTGTGCCTGTTCCTGGGCAAGAGCGATCCCGAGGCCGACAGATACATGCAGCACAGCCTGGTGTTGATCCCGATGGACGCCCCCGGCGTTCACATCGTGAGGACACTCCCGGTCTTCGGCTACGACGCCGGACACGGTCACTGCGAGATCGAGTTCCAAGACGTACGTATCCCGCGAGCCAATCTTCTGGGGGCCGAAGGCGGCGGATTCATGATCGGTCAAGCTCGCTTGGGCCCCGGCAGGATCCACCACTGCATGAGGGCGATCGGTATGGCGGAACGCGCGCTGGAGCTGATGTGCAAGAGGGCGCTTTCGAGGGTCGCGTTCGGCATCCCACTTTCGAAGCAGGGGCTGATCCGCGACTGGATCGCGGACGCGCGGGTGCGCATCGAGCAAGCGCGACTGCTCACCCTCAAAGCGGCTTGGATGATGGACACCGTCGGCAAGGAGAACGCGCGCATCGAGATCTCGGCGATAAAGGTGGCCGCAGCCGAGGTGGCCACCTGGGTGATAGATCGGGCTATCCAGGTTCACGGGGGGGCCGGAGTCTCGGACGATGTCCCGTTGGCCATGATGTACGCCCATGCCCGCACCCTCCACATCGTCGACGGCGCAGACGAGGTTCACAAGATGGTGCTAGCGCGACAAGAGCTCGGGCGTTGGGAACAGGGATCTCATCCATCCTCTGAAGGAGCTCCCAAAGAATAAGACTGCCTAGGAGCTGACCACCAGAGTCGCGTGGGCTAAGCGCCCGACGGTTGCTGTCCAGCTCCTCCATGGCATCCAGGGAGATGCTCCGCGAGGCAATCACGGACACGCGAAAAGGGCCCCACGTAGTGGGGCCCTTTTCAACTCGCTGGCTGCCTAGCGCCGGGTATTGGCGATGGCAAGTCCCAGGAAGATGCCCACGACCATGCCTACCCACCCTGAAGCCATGGTGGACCACACGCCGGCGGTAGCAGCGGCCGTGGTCGCGGCGTTACCTGCCTGCAGGGCGGCCTGAGTGGCTTCTGCCCCTGCCATGGTGGCCGCTTGGGTAGCCTGGGCTCCGGCCTGCGTCGCCGCCTGGACCTCTAGGTCCTTCCGGAGAGTCTGAACCTCTTGCTGCAAGTCTTCCGTCGATGTCGCCACTGATCCATTCCCTTCCGTCATCTGGTT
>JAUJPD010000004.1:0-8746 GCA_030447315.1 Actinomycetota bacterium
CGACAAGATCAAGAAGCGGTGGACTCTCAAGTACACAGTCCACAACGGAGGTCAATTTCCCATCGACGATGTCGTTGTAGTCGTCTCTGATCCGGGAAGAGATGGTGACCCCCAAGACCAAACTGGCACGGCACTCGAGGTTGTGATTGGAAGCATCATGCCTGGGCAAACCGTGCAGGATGAAATTGAGGTCCCTTTCTCTCGCGAGCCGGCTTTCGCCGAAATGACACGACTCACCGGCGTGCTGTTTACGGACACCTGGAAACAAAATTGGTACAAGGCGCCGGGTTACCTCGTTAGGCGTGCAACTCCTGCCCGTACATGTTGAAGCGATGATCTCGCAGAGACCCTTCCACTCCGGGCCCGCGCGTCGTTGTTTTCTTCTTCGAGTCTCCCGAGCCACTCATGCTGCCGAGCGGAACTACGTGGATGTTCGCTCTCGACGAGGAAGTCGAGTGGCTTCGCGGAGTCGCTCAGGCCCCCACACCAGGCTCAGAGACTTTTCCGCGAGATCAATTGGATGGACGAAACTTCGTCTCCTTCAGGTTCTGGCAGACCTCTAAGGAAAGAGGAGATCCTTTTCCCTCGCCTGGTTTGCAAGAGGTGATGAAAGAAATTCTTCCCTTCGACGACGTGGCTGCCTCCCGCATCGGGATAGCGGGCTGGGGAGATGAGGGAGAAGCACTACTGGACGAAACAGATGACGATCTTGAGGGCGCCCGCCTTGAAGAAAACACAGACGAGGATGACGAGGATGCTTACGATCCTGACGAGCAATCCTTCTTGACGGAGAGCATCACTGTCATAGAAGCAGTCACCCCTCTTCTCCCGTCGGAACGCCAAAGTGATGTTCTTGAGGCGCTGCAGCGAGTGATGAGCTCACTGAACGAATTCAGTCGGGTTTACCGCCTCGCTAACAAGATTTACATGGTGCCGCTTTCGTATGAACTGTTGCCCGCAAGTGGTGTCTATTGGGCCACGCGCGATCCCTTCACGTCGCCGGGTGGATGGGATGATGGTCTTGAGCTGTTGCTGTTCCCCGATCGGCTACCTGGTCGAGCGGAGCACCCGGAACTTGACGAGGAGCGTCTGAAGAAGCTCACTCTCTATTGGGACGTCTGGATTCGAGGCGGCCCCTTGCTTCCCTACAGTGAACGTTCACTCGATGCACGCCTCGCGCTCGAAAATAGTGGCGACTATCAGAACTGCATCGTGCAGTGTCAGATTGCTATCGAAGTGCTCTTCGATACCTTGTTGCAACTTCTCCAATGGGAAGAAGGTGTCGCGCCGCGGGACGCCGCAAACGTGCTCTATCGCGAGGGTCTGGAAAAACGGGTTCGAAGTCATTTCCCTCCGAGACTCGGCGGAGATGGGAATAGCAAGGGACGAGGAGTCGTGGCGCGTTGGGCCCAGCAGGTGGCGCCACTGCGACACCGAGTCGTTCACACTGGCTACCGTCCCACGAGGGACGAAGCTCTTGAGGCGATGGCGATTCTTGCCGAACTGGATGATTTCGTTCGCGACCGTTTGATTGAAAGGCGCACCCGCTACCCGCGCTCGACGCTTATGACGCTTGGGTCGCCGGGTCTGAAGCGCTATGGAGTATGGAGCGGAAAGATACGCGCGTTCGCGGAACACGCTGATGAAGAACCCAACTGGATTCACGCGTTCAACGTGTGGCGACACACTCTCCTGGAAGAGAGAGCTGCTGTTCAGAGAGGAGGACGCACGAGGAGAGCGCGTAGGGGCCGTCTGGAATCTTTGGTGAGGCGCTTTCGGAAGGGCCATCAAAGCTGACGGATGGATGGCTTTACCTGTCGAGGTTGGGGAGTTCAAGTTTTCTCAGAAGGGCTATCCCCTCGTCGCCAATTGTCCATTTCGGTGGCCAAAGCCGCAGTCTCTTGGTCGATGGCCACACGTTGAGGAAGATGCGCCGATCCTCACCAGGGAACATCATCTGACCCGCGGATTTCGGCGCAACCGCCTGCATGATCAGTCTTCCCAAGCTGAGAGTGAGGAGGTATGCGGGAACGAGATCATTCGAATATGTGGGAACCGATATTCCAAGGTGCCGACCCTCAAAAAGCCGGGTCCATCGGTGCCCACCGTGGAGGGCAATCCGAAGGTTGCTGCCTATGCCCGGATGACGTTCCTCGTAGAACGATCGGAAGTGCTCTGGGTGGACTTCAGCTAACGAGCCAATAACATCAGCAGGAGAGTCTTGTAAGCCCAGGTTGCCACCAGGTGCTGACGAGATTCCTGGGCAGCAGTGTTCTTTGGCCCCGAAGGAGGCGCGGATTAGGAACATCGACCCGCTCTCTAGTTCGCTCAGCCAGCTTCATGTTGCACTCTGCAAACGAAGCGGCCGACCTCGTCGAGGCGTACCTTCTTGCCAGCTTTGAACGACCTCATGGCTGTCGTCGCGTTGGCTAACCGTGAAACCGAGGTCGTCGCGAATGACGTTGTTCAGCCATTTGGGCAAGAGGTGCTGCCCGGCTACTCCTTCTCCGCCGCAGAAGACACACGTTCTCATCGAACAAGCATGGCAAGGCCGGTCAGTCCGTTGGGGGACGTAGCCCCAGGCCTTGCTAACGATTTGCTAACGGCGGAGTCGGATCGACCGGGATGAAGCCGGATGGACGATTCATCCACAACGCTGTGACCAGGGGAAACGCACAGACCAGGAACAACCCGGAGCACTCAGAACCGGCCTGAGGGCGGCTCATAACCCGGAGGTCGCAGGTTCAAATCCTGCCCCTGCAACCAAGGAAGCAACGGAAAGCCCTGGTCACAGGGCTTTTCTATTTCCGGGCCGGATGACCAACTCACTCACGGACCGAGCCGATTCTGCTAACGATCTGCTAATGGCGGGAACCAGGGCTGGAACCCCGGCCGCCGTCGTACCGTCATACACACATGCGTTTGGGAATCGCATAGTTGCCGTCGGAGTGGTTCTCGCTGCGTCATCATGCACCGAGGACGACGCCGAGCGCCCGTTCACTAGTCCTCCACGCTTCGGTGAGGGCTACGAGATAATTGCCGATCAGCCGTTCCTGCCTGGGCAACTTGAGACGCAAGCCGTGCTGGTCGACGACCCCCGTCAGATGACGGCGATGTGGGACCACTACCAGCTAGGCGGGGAACCTGGCGGGCTTTCAGAAGGCTCGTGAGGTTGCTCTCTTCGTTGGAACCGGGGAGTCCGGAAGCTGTCCCATCGAGATAGAGGACGTCGAGGTGATAGGACCCAACGTCACCATTAGCACCGCAAATACGGATGGCCCATGCACCGCCGACTTCGTTCCGCGAACATTCGTGCTGCTCTTTCCGGCCGGAGGAAGGCACCCGCCGCGGGGGGCAGGGTGACCATCCAAGGTGCGGAGTTGCAGATCCAGCAGGCTGGAGCCGTCAGCCGGGCCACGACATCGTCTTCCCAGCGCAGGAGCCGTCCAACTTTCAGATGGACGCTCTTCTTGAGGGCGTCCTGATTCACGAGGACTGGTGCTTGTACGTCCCGTCGGAGTTCGCGTCGAACCATCCTTCCGATCTGGCGCCATGGCTGACTTTCGAGCGCGACGGCGGTATCGCCGTCGTAGATGATGCGGGGCAAGTCGTGGCTCGCGTAGGCGAAGAGATTTCGATGGCCGGCGGGATGGCGTCCCACCCTCTCTCGGGGGAACTCAGACAGCAGGTGGGTCATTGTCGCGGTCCTTTCTGGGTCGCAGGGGGAATCTACCCCTAGTCCTGGTCCCGATCGCTGACGGCGCGCCGATCAGCGGTGGATGGTCCAGCTAACTGCTTTCGCGATCTGGGGAATCATGCGGGCGTCGATCTCCCATCGATCCACCCGATTTTGCAAGGCGTGCTCCGTGTGACGGGGCTGGCGCTGCGTCATGGCTCTTGCCTCGCACGAGTGTTCGTGATCTTTTCGGAGCTTCGGCTTGCATCGATGGAATCGCGCGTGGCTGTAGACGTCCATCGTGAAGGCGAGGTCGAGTGGCCCGGCCTTCGCTCACGACCTTCGGACAGATGCCAGCGGCCACGGCGAGCGTGGCCTGGGTTTTACCTTTCTGGTACCGGGCGAACCGGCGATCTGCTAACCGTTGACCGCCCAAGGGCCACAGCAGTAAGCGCTTCTCCGCCCGAAATAGACTTCTTGCTATGGAGTTGCATCCCGTCATCGAGGCTGCATTCCTCGCGATCGTGGGTGGGCTCGCAGCCGTTGCGGTGGTTTGGTTCTGCACCGCGGCGTTCGGGGCGTGGATGGACGACGCCTTTGAGAATGGCCGCTGGATCTGGGTTCGGGCTCCTTCTGCTCTTTACCTTCCCCGCCAGCATGATCGCCTGGTTGATCGTCCGAGCATTCAAGAACCCGGCCTCGGGCCACGATCTAGGCACAGACTGTTCTCCGGCGCTCACAGCTCTTCGAGAGCGGCGCGATGGTGCCTTGGGCGTAGCGTTGGGTCGACGCCTACTGAGACAGGCAGTCCGTAGAAGTCGCTGGCAGCAACCTAGCGAAGCGGACTACTGAATGAGTGGGCGACCTGGCAGTCCTCGCTATGCTGAAGGTATGAAGAAGAAGATGCATCTGGGGAATGCATTTCTTGATCTTTGTCTCGTGGGGGTCGCGTCTACTACCGGTGGCCTCATCTTGAACGCCGCAGCAGGCGAGACAGTCCAACCAGCACTGATAGTCGTCCCGGTGATACTCACGTATGTGGTGTACGTCATCGCGGCGCTGCGCCTTGGATCTTCCCCGGTGACCTATCTGAAATCGGTCTGGAGGCGACGGAGCCTGCCACCGGGCTCTCACTGACTTTCGGCCGTTTCGACCTACTTCTCGGCCCTCTCTGTTTCGGTGTCCTCGGCGTCGCCTTGCCGGCCTGCACCTTCGTCGGCCGCTTCTTTGACCTCTTCGGCCTTTTCCTCGTAGCTCTGCTCGCGTTCTTGCATCCCGGCCTCCTCCTCTAGCTCTGGGCCCGCTCGAGCAAGACACCGAGTTGATCGATAAGGCGCCCATAGGTCTCGAAGTCGCCGTCGGCGAGCGCGTCCTGGGCCCTCTCGTAGAGACGCGAGGCACGGGCGAGCGTCCCATCCACGTTCTTGTCCTGGGACGGCCCGGCCCCCGGATCGGTGGGCTCAGGATCGTCCGGTGACGCCACGGCGGGCTCGTCCGGCTCGGTCGGCGTAGCCGGCTCTTCGAGATCGAACAACGACGCGAGGGCGTCCTCGAAAGTGTCTTCTATGACGACGTCTTCGCCCAGCACCATGACGATCTTCTTGAGCTCGGGGATCCCACCGTCGGACGCGGTCACGAACAGCGGTTGGACATAGAGGATGGAGCCCTCGATAGGAAGGATCACGAGAGAGCCGAAGGAGACGTTGGAGCCCTGCTGGCCCAGAAGGGTGAGCTCTCTCGAGATCTCCACATCCTGGTTGATGAGGTTGTCGACCTGCACGGGGCCGGGAACCGTCACCTGGCGCGGGAACTGCAGGTTCACGAGCTCGCCGTAGTGCCCGGGATCCGACCTGCCCGCCATGAACGCGATCATGTTCGGCCTGGCCTTCGGAGAAAAGGGCCGAGTCAGAACGAACTCTTGCTCGGTCTCGCCCGGCAGCTGGAACAACAGATAGGTGGGTTCGAGCAAACCCTCGCTGGTCACCGCGTCCCCGACGATCTGCGGAGCGCGCGGGACCTCCCACTCGTCTCCCTTGGAATAGAAGTCCATCGCGTCTTTGATGTGATAGGTGCGATAGACCTCCGACTGGAGCTTGAAGAGGTCCTCTGGGTAGCGGAAGTGCTCGGCCAGATCCGTCGAAGGCTCCTCGTCGGTGAACAGAGCGGGAAAGATCTGGCGCCACGCGTTGATAAGGGGATCTTCTTGGTCGATCTGATAGAAGGTCATGTTCCCGTCGTATGCGTCGACGGTGATCTTCACCGAGTTCCGCACGTAGTTGATCTCGTCGCTCAGGGTCCCGGTCTCCTCGCCCGTGATGAGTCCCGAGTCGAAGCGCTGCGAGTAGGGATACCACTGGGTCGACGTATAGCCGTCCAAGATCCAGAGCAAGCGCCCATCCACGACCGCCGGATACGGATCCTTGTCGATCTCCAGGAACGGAGCGGCCCTCAGCACTCGATCTCGGACGTTGCGATAGATCAAGACCCTGGATTCGTCGGTGATCAAGTTGGACAGCACGAAGTTCGGATCGTTCTCGCGTATGGCGAACGCCACCTTGCGGAGGAGACCACCCACTCCGATGCCGCCCTCGCCGTCGTAGTTGCTTCTCTGAGATCCCTCGTCGGTCTCGAAATCCAGCTCGTCTTGTTTCGAGTCCACGATCGAGTACTCGCTGTCGTCGAACGTCTCGCCGTAATAGATGCGCGGCTGTTGCGGTTCCAGAGAGGAAGCCTCGGGATCGGTCGTGCCGGGGATGTCTTTGACGAGGAAGTCAGGTTGTCCAGCGGTGGTTCGTTCGTTGGCGAGACTCGCCACCAGGCCGAATCCATGGGTGAACTGCAGATGGATGTTCGACCATTTCTGCGACGCCTCGGGTAGGTCTTCTAACGCGAGCTCTCGCGCTGACAGCAGCACCTGCCTCGGCTCCCCCGCCACCTCGTAACGGTCGACGTCGACGTCCGGGAAGCTGTAGTAGGTACGGATCGCCTGAAGCTGTGAGTAAGCCTGTTGCAGGATGGCGGGATCCCACAGACGCACGTTCGCCAGCAACGCCTCGTTCGCGTTCACCTCGTCGGTGTTGAGGTCGGTCGTCGCGGGATAGGTCCTCGTGTCCACATCGTCTTCGGTGAGCTTGAACGCCGCACTGGTGGCCGCGATGTTGCGCTTGATGTACGGCTCTTCGCGTTGAGGCTCTTGCGGCTCAACCGAGAACCGCTGCACGACCGCCGGCCACACGCCGCCGGCGAGGAATGCAACCGCTATCCAGATGCCCACCGCTGCCAGCGGCAGAGAAAGCTTGCGGAAGCGGATGTTGACCAAGAACAGGAGCGCGGAGACCACCGAGATGATCGCCAGCAGGCGCAACGCCGGCAGCTGCGCGGTGACATCGGTATAGCTGGCCCCCGTCACGACTCCTCTCGGCGAGAAGTTCAGGTGGTACTGGCCCAGGTAGTAACGGCCCGCCTTGACCAGCGCGAGGGCTCCCAGCAACACGGAAAGGTGGGCGACGGCCCCCGCACCCATCCCCCGGAGACCGCGTTGAGGACGTATCGCACCGAAGAGGTAGTAGGTCGCCAGCGACAACAGAAGGGTCAAGATGACGGTGGACCAGAGCTGGTCGAGGATCTGGTCGTAGAACGGCAGCTCGAACACATAGAAGGAGACATCGCGGTTGAACTGAGGGTCTTGGATCCCGAAGCTCTGACGGTTCGCCCACAACAGGAACGTCTGCCATCCGGCGCTGGCCAGCAGTCCGGTGAAGAGACCGATGACGAGCGCGATTCCGATGCGGATCCACCGGGCGTACGGCGCGATCAGCTCGCGGTATTGGTCGATGGGGTCGTTGCCCGCGGCCACCAGCGAGTAGACGGGTCCAGAACGTGTCGCGATCCACAGGTTGAGCCACAGGAAGAGTCCGACGAACGCCGCCGTCGCGACGCCGAGCGCGAGCTGAACCTGCAAGCCGGTCCACAAGACGGACTCGATGCCGAGCTCCTGGAACCACAGAACGTCGGTGTAGAAGTAGGCGAAGAAGTTCGACAACAGGAAAAGCAGCACGAGGACGGCCGCTATCACGGCCCTTTTCGGTGCTCTGTTCGGTGGGTTAGCGGGACGACGAGCCATAAGCGCAGAGTAGCCCGTGCAGTGTTCTAGGTTTTCCTGCCCAGTCGCTGCCGGAGCAACCTCACCAGCTCATCCGGCTCGAACGGCTTGCCGACGAACTGCGCGCCCGGCCATTCCTCGGGGGCCCCTCGCGGCATGCCGGTCAGGACGAAGACCGGGATGTGAGACGTCCTGTCGTCCTCTCTAAGCGCGCTCAACACCTGCTTGCCGTCCAGCTTCGGCATTATCTGGTCGAGCAAGATCAGATCAGGCAGCTCGTTGAGTGCGATCTTCAGAGCTTGTTCGCCATCCTCGGCGAGCAGGACCTCGAAGCCTTCGTCCTGTAGGACGAATTCGATCGTCAACCGGACGCTTGGGTCATCCTCGGCAACTAGAACCTTCGGCTCAGGGGCCACCCAGGCCGCCGTCAAGCAAGTCCTTCTGTTCCTCCGTCGGAGAGGGCGACGGCTGAGGCCCGGGGAGCTGGTCCTCGACGTCTTCGACCGCGCACTCGGTGGTGCTGGTGCACTCGTCGGGCTCCTCTTTGGGTTCCTGCGGCGGCTTCTCGGTCGGCTCCTCAGGGTCCTCAGGCTCCTCAGGATCTGTGGGCTCCGTTTGCTCCGTGGGTGCGGTGCCTCCATCGTCATCCGGAACCGATGACGTCGGCTCACTGGGAGCAACGACGGAGCCTCCGGTCTCGGACGCGGTTGCAGCCGCGACCGTGAACTGCGCTTTGCTGCCCCCACCCCCGGCGGCCCCCGATCCGAGGATGAGTCGCTCTAGCTGGGCGACGACCGGCCGCGGCTCCACGTCCAGGATCTTCGCGGCCACGCCCCAGCGTGCGCCAGCGTCGAACAGATCGAAGGCTTCCGTGAAGGAGCGCTGCAAGGACCCGTCTGAGTTCCGGGCGATGGTGAAACCGATCAGCAGATCCGAGGGCTTGCGCCGCAGGTAGCTGCTCATGAAGC
>JAUJPD010000004.1:8846-17154 GCA_030447315.1 Actinomycetota bacterium
ATGTCGCTCTGCCCCGGAGCGGAGAGCTGCAACGAGCCGCGATAGACGCCGGCACGAACGGAGCCGAAGCCGCGATCGACGCGGAACGAGGAGTCAGACGCCTTGGCGGTGACTCCGTCTACGACAACACGCGTCGGCTCCGCGACCTGCAACAAGACCTGGCCCTCTTCTGCTTCTACCGACGTGGTCGAGGAGACGAGAACACGGCTGTCGCCCTGGATCTGTCCCTGCCGGGCACCTGCCCCACCCTCGAGGGCGAATCTCGCAAGGGAGTCCTCTTTGGTGATGATGACGTCGCCGGGCTTCAGCTCGAGGCGATTCTCGACATCGATGGTTTCGCCATCCCGCAGAACCTGGACGTCGCCGGATTCGACGCGAAGCTCCATATCCGCAAGAGCCTGTTCCGGAGAACAAGCGACGCCGGCGAGAAGGACTGCTGCGAGTCCCAGAGCGATCCTCTTCATAAGCTCGTTAAAGCTTCGTCACGTCCCTTCTGCACCTTGAGTCCGGTATCTGACTACTTTGAACAACATTCCCCGGCAGGGGAATAGTCCATATGGACTACTTCTTGCGGCCGCCCGCTGCGGCCGCCTCTGCCGGAGGCCCGTCGGCTCCCACGCCGTCCTCTTTGAGAGGGCGGGTGGCGGCGGGGATGCTGATGGTCAACCTCGTGCCCTGGTCAAGCTCGCTCTCGACCCGGACGGAGCCGTCATGTGCCTCGACTATGCGCTGCACGAAGGCCAGGCCGAGGCCCAGGCCGCCGTAGGAGCGGGTTTCGGACCCGTCCAGCTGGTGGAAGTCGGAGAAGATCTTGGGGAGGTCCTCGGGCGGGATCCCGATCCCCTCGTCGATGATCGACACCTCGACGTGGTGATGGCGCCGGTCTCCGTTCGAGGCGCCCGCTCCCCTGGCCTCGAGACGGATCGCTCCACCCTGGGGCGAGAACTTCACCGCGTTGTCCAAGACCTCTTCCAGCGACCGCCTGAGCAAGCGCTCGTCTCCAGACACCCGAGGCAGGGCCTCCTCGATATCGGCGGTCACCGAGTGGCTCTTGGTCTTGGCCTCCCAGCTGAGCGCCAGCGTCTCGATCAGCTCGCCCATGTCGATCGGCTTGCTCCGCGGAGCGAGGCGTCCGGCCTCCATCGCAGAGAAGTCCACCAGCAGCTGGATGATCCTTTCCAGTCGCGACGTGCCCTCGAGGATGCCCCCGACGAATTTCTTGACTTTGTCGGGTGGGACCTCTTTGCGTCCCAGGATCTCCGCATAACCCTTGATCGGCGTCAGCGGCGTCCGAAGCTCGTGAGAGATGTTCGCGAGGAACTCCGACTTCATGCGCTCCACCTCACGCTCTCGGGAGACGTCTCGCAGAACCGCGACACCACCTGCGACGTCGCCCTCTTCAGCGAAGAGCACCGCGCTCACCACCGTCACGGGCGTTCTTTGTCCGTTCTTCTTCTCGAGGAAGATGTTGTCGACCGAGCCAGGGGCAAGCTCGAAGATCGGCAACGGCACACGCTCGCCGTTGGCGTCGTTGGCTCGCAGCACCTTCTCGATGGGTTTCCCCATCGCGTGTCGTGCCTTGAGCCCGGTCAACAGCTCGGCCTCGCGGTTGAAGGCGAGCACGTTGTGGTCGGCATCGGTAGCTACCAGTCCGTCCGCCATCGACTGGATGATGGTCTCGATCCTCGCTCGCAGTTGCTGCTCTTCTCGCGCCGCGCCGCGGAGATCGTTCGTCATCTTGAGCAACGACGACGTCATCTCGTTGAAGGTCTCGCCGAGGCGGCCGACCTCGTCGTCGCCTGAGACGATCGCTTGAGCGCTCAGATCACCTTCCCGCACCGCGCCTGCCGTGCGCGTGAGTGACTGGATCGGGCTGGTGATGCGGCGTCCCGAGAAGTAGGCAAGCAGGAGTGCGATCGCACCTACCCCAAGCGCGACGAGGAACAGGATCCGCGTCAGCGCGTCTCGGGTGGCGACGATGCTCTTCGCGGGAGACGAAAGCGCAAGGATGCCGACGTTAGTGCCATCGGCGGCATCGATGGTGGCGAATGCAGAAAAGAACGAACGGCCCTTGACCGTGTGGCGGGCGGTAACCGGACTGTCTAGCGCGTTGACCTCTGTCTTCACTCCCCCCGGAACCAGCCGGGCGGTGCCGGCAGCCGCCGGCAGCGCGGAAGCAACGGTGCGCCCGTCGACCACCAGGGACGCCTGCGCGGCCAGCTGTTCTGTGATCCGGTCCATGTCGAGCTGATCTATGAAGCGGCCGGCGATGATGATCCCTGCGGTTCGATTGGGCTGCTCCGGATCGAATACCCGGCGAGCGGCGACGTTCGCGATCAACCGCTTGTTGATCTTCGTGGGACTGGCCGCCACCTCCCTGCCGCTCTTGACCGTGCCAACCACGCCACTACCCGCGATGCTTAGTTGATCGATGCGCTCTATCTGACGCGCTTTCCCCGCGCCCGTTTGCTCGCGGAACCCCAGGATCAATCCCTTGGGGTCGGTGATCAACACGAAGTCGAACTCGAAGAATGGAAGCTCCTGAAGGATCGTTCGCGCCAGCCCGTTGAGGTCCCCTCCGGCCGCAACCGGCGCCTGGACGGTGTCCTCGAGGGTGCTGACGATCAACAGATCACCGGCAAGCTCGCTGCTGTTCGACCTCTCGATCTCCTCGACCACGTTGCCCAGCTGCTGATCGAGCAGGGTCAATTTTTCTTCCTCGACGTTGTTCGAAAGCACTCCCGTGAGCGTCGAAGACAGTGCCAGCACCACCATCACCAACAGAGCCGCGAACGACGCCACGAAGCGCGTCCTGATGCTGGAGCGAACGGCCGACCACAGCCAGGCCGACAGGCCCAGATAGCCGCCGAGCTTGAGCGCGTGAGCACCGTAGGCAAAGCTAGAGACGCTTTGGCTTCCGAAGCTCGCATTGGGGTCGAAGGCCGTCAAGACCTCGGAGATCCCGAGAAGCAGAGCCCCGAAAGCAAGACGCCGGTAGGCCCGCGGCCCGTTCTTGAACGATCCGGATAGCGCGCTCGCCGCCAGCAACAATGCGGCCCCCGCCGGGGCGAACGCCAGAGGCTGCTTGATCGCGACGGCTGCTCCCAGAGCGGGCCCCGAGCGGAGAGCACCCGAGATCCCCACGAACACGAAGGCGAGCCCTGCGGCCCTGGCCGCGATCAAGAGCTGGCCTCCGTCTACGTCGAAAGACTCCCCCGCGATCGTGAACGAACCGCCATGGAGGACCTGGACGAGAGCCAGGATCAGGAAGCCAAAGGCGACGATGATGCGGTTCGATGGTTCCCCCGGAACCAACGAACGCCGCGTGAGGGCCAAGATCGCACCTCCGGCCGCCACCAGGAAGCCGAGGAACTCGATCGTGAAATGGAGCGGGACCGACGCAAAGCTCTCGATCATCGTGAACAAGTGTCCCACGCTCCGTTACGGAGCGCGTTCGTTCGGCTCGATCTCTTAGCCGGGCAGATCCTCTAGATACCTGAGGGCGTCGTCGAAGCTGGAGACGGTCACCACCTCGATCTCACTGGCGACCTGCTCGGCCGCGGCCGCGTTTCCCGCAGGGGCCAGAAAGATCTCGGCCCCCTCCTCTTCCGCCCCGGCGATCTTCTGCTCGATGCCGCCGATGGGCCCGACTCCGCCGTCACAAGAGATCGTTCCGGTCCCGGCCACCTTGCGACCGCCCGTCAGGTCGTCGGGGGTGAGCTGGTCGTAGAGGGCCAGCGACATCATGAGCCCGGCCGAGGGGCCACCGATCTTGCCGGTGTCGAACGTCACCTCCAGCCCCGGGTTGAAGCGTCGGTTCACGTCTTCCATCAGCACCCCGATGATCGGCGAGCCGGGATCCTGCGGGTTCTCCACCGTGCCCACCTGGAAGCTCTGTCTCTTGCCACCCCGTTCGATCTGGATGCCGATACGGTCACCGACCTCGAAGCTGTCGATGGCGCGCCCGACGTCGCAGGTCGTGTCGACGGATTCGCCGTCGACCGAGACGATGACGTCGCCCTTCTTCAATAGGTCCTCCGCCGGCGCCCCCTGCTGCGTCGCGATGATGCGGGCCCCGTCCCCGGTGGGTTCGGCATAGCCCAGCGCAGCCAGCGCAACTTCCTGCGCGTCTTGTTTGCTCTGCTGGATCTCTCGCTTCTGCGCATCGATCAGCTCGTCGAGGGATCCACCTCCGGTCACGGCTTCCTTCATGACGATCGCGCTGCTGTCGTCGAAGGCGCTTCGCACCATCTCGGAGAAGGTGACCTGCGGATCTACGCTCACCGTGGTCAGGAGCAGGGTCCCCTCGGACGAGTAGGTGCGCGCGGAGCCGACATCGATAAGCCTCTCCACGTCGCGGACCGGGCCCGGCAGATACGCATAGAAGATCGGGATGGGGGCGAAGAACGAGGCGATCACGAGGCCTATGGCGATGACCCCGAGGACGATCAGCTTGACCCCGGAACCGCCCTTCACCGGCGCCACGCCGGGAGGTTCGGTCTGTCCCCACTGAGGTTCGAGCATCGGACTAGGGTAGAGGTGAAGGAACGCTAACGGTCAACGCCGACGAACACCGACTTCAGGTCGTCGAACGCCTCCAGACATTTGCCTGCACCGTTGACAACCGCCTCCAGAGGCTGAGGAGTGACGTGGACTGGCACCTCCGCCTGCTGCGACAGCAACATGTCGAGCCCGGAGAGCATGCCTCCGCCTCCCGTGAGGGTGATGCCGTGATTCAACACGTCTTGGACCAGATCGGGAGGGGAGGAACCGATGCACTCGACCACGGCGGTGACGATGGCTCGGACGGGCTCAGTGATCGCTTCCCGGATCTCTTCCGAGGTGATCATCACGTGCTTGGGCAACCCCGTCGCAAGGTCCCGGCCGCGCAGCTCGGCCTTCAGCTCGTGAGCCAGCGGAAAGGCCGAACCGACCGAGATCTTGATCCGCTCCGCGGTCCGTTCTCCGATCGCGACGGTGTACTCGCGGCGCACGTAGTTCTGGATCGCGGCATCGAGGTCGAACCCGCCGACCCGGACCGCGGTGTTGGTCACGATGCCACCTAGAGAGATGAGAGCGACCTCACTGGTTCCGCCGCCGACGTCGACGACGAGGTTGCCCACCGGTTCGTGAACGGGCAATCCGGCGCCGATGGCCGCTGCCAGAGGCTCCTCGATCAGGTGGCAGAAGCGCGCTCCGGCGGAAAGGGTTGCTTCCTCGACCGCGCGGCGCTCTACCTCGGTGAGAGCACTGGGAACACAGACGAGTGCCTTGGGACGCGAGAACCTCGTCACACCGGATCGCTGCAGGATGAGCCGGATCAGCTTCTCGGTGACATCAAAATCCGAGATCGCTCCGGAGCGCAGCGGGCGGACGGCGACGATGTAACCGGGGGTTCGCCCGATCATGTGCCACGCCTGTTCGCCCATGGCCAGAACCGAGCCCGTCTCTTTGTTGAGAGCCAACACCGTCGGCTCCGAGAAGAGGATCCCCTTCTGTCGCTGATAGACCAGCGTGTTCGCGGTCCCCAGATCGATGGCGAGATCCCGCGCCATCAGCGCTCCGCCGGTTGCTTAGAAGGACGCACGAGAAGACGAGCCGCGGCGCTGTGCCTTGCGCCGGGCCTCGACGCGGCGGCGAGCCGCCTCGCGGCGAGCGGGATCCATCGTGCTGGCCTGTCGAGGGGCACTTCGTGGGGTGGCCCGGCGGCGATCCTGGGACCTGGGGGCCCCACCGCGAGGTCGCTGTAGAGGTCTGGACTCGGGGGAGATCTTCTCCAAGCTGGACAAGAACTTCTGGGAGCTGGCCAGATGAGCGCGCTCCCGTGTCTGTTGGACCCACAACGTAGCGATGGCGACGGCCGCCACCAGGAACATGATGAAGAGATAGATCACGCGCGACACTCCCAGACTTTGTCGATCAACTCATTGAGCGGCGAGCGCCTGAACCTCCGCGATGGCGCCTGACCACGGGGCTCGAGCGTAGCAGAGGACCCGGATGGGCCGCCGACATAGAGGCTTGGGGGCCCGGCGGCGACCCCGGCGCGCCTCACGCAGCCTGGGAGGAGCGCCTCCGCAGAAGCCGCAGCCCCGCCACTGCCCCCGCGAGCCCGAGACCGGCGACCGTGCCGCGCACGTGATTGCGGCTGATCCTTGTACGGCCCAAGCGCAACCGTCCCTTCGCTCCCTCGGCCCCCTCTATGAAGGTATCCAGGTTCGGATGAACGCAGGTGAAGCCCGCCGCGGTTAGCTTCTCGGTCGACACGATCCAAGGGTGCATGACGTAGTGGAGCATCCCTGCCGGCGCCTCCGCTAGTCCCAGCGACCACAGTCGCTGCGCCAGCCCGAACGCGACCGGCTCGGGAAGATCCACCTTCGGCCGGCCCACGATCGACAACATGTCATCCGCTTCCAACCAGCCGGCCGCGGCCAGGTTGTACACGCCAGGCACCTCGTTGAAGACCGCATGCGAGATCGCGGACGCCACATCCTCCTCGTGGACGAACTGAAGAGGAGGGGCATATCCCTGGACCCCGAACAACACCGGCAGCTCGAGAGCGTGCGACCACGCGTTGTCGACGCGGGCGCCGAAGACGATGGCAGGCCGAAACACGGTCATCTGTAGGTCGGGGAACTCTTCTTCGATCTCGCGCAAGACGTATTCGACCTCGAGCTTGTGCGCGGCATACGAGAAGTCCAGGTTGGCGCGCAGCGGCGCGTCCTCCGACAGTGGGATCCTGTTGTCCCGGTGCGCTCCGTAGACGACGGCCGACGACGTGTAGATCAACTTGGCCACGCCCGCCCGGCCCGCTGCCTTGAAAACGTTCTGACTGCCATTCACGTTCACGTCGCGCATGGCCGCCTCATCCTTGATCGGATCCATCACGAAAGCGAGATGGATCAACACGTCCACTTGGTTCAGACGTTTCTGGAGGGCCGGGTCCCGGACGTCCAGCCGGTCGAAGATCAGTTTGCCGTGATGGAACTCCGGCTCCCTCACATCGAACCCCAAGACCCGTCCCACCCGCTCGTCGGCGCACAGCTCCTCGAGGAGCCGGGTTCCGATGAAGCCTCCTGCACCCGTGACCGCGACCGACAGGGTCGAACCCTCTCGAGGTGACATGCCCGGAGAGTATCGGCAGGCGCATCGAGGCGCGACGATAGGAAGGTGAGCCAGCCCTTCGGAGACATCCCGTTGTTCCGTGAGCTGCAGCGGATCCTGGCATCGTCGGGACAAGGACCGGTGAACTTCGAGATCGCTCGGCAGATCGCGGGAACGATCGCGACCCAAACTCCCGATCCCAAACCAGCGCAGGAGACGGCCACGATCCTCGCGGAAGGCATCAGGGATGCAGAGCTTCTGCTCGGCGGTTACACGCGCCTCGGCCTCGATGAGCCCCTTCGCTCGACGACGATGGGCCGGGCAACCTGGGTGCTGGCCGCGCTGGAGGGCTGGCGGTGGTTGCTCGAGGCGCTGGCGCGCCGCTTCACCGGGGAGCTTTCGAACCTGGCGGCGGGATCTTCCGCGACGCAAGATCCCCTGGGTCAGATGATGGGCCAGATCGCGCCGCTGCTGCTGGGCATACAGACCGGCACCGTGATCGGTCATCTCGCCAACGACGCGCTGGGGCGTCACGACCCGCCGATCCCGCTCGAAGACGACGGGACGATCTTCTTCGTGACTCCGAACATAGAGCGCGTCGCCGACGAGTACGACTTCGACCTGGATCTGTTGTTGCGGTGGCTGGGTCTCCACGAAGCAGCGCGGCAGCTGGTCGTGCTGTCGAGGCCGTGGGTCCCGCGCTACCTGCGCGGCCTCTTGTTGAGCCTGATCGAAGCGATCGAGATAGACACGGGCGACATCGAGCGTCGACTGGCGGATCTACAGACCGGAGGCATGGAGGCGTTGCAGTCGGGGGCGCGGCTGGATCAGATGCTTCCGGTGGTTCAGACGGAGAGATACAGCCACGCGCTGGGTGCACTGCGCAGCTTCCTGGCGATCCTCGAGGGCTATTCCGAACATGCGGCCGGCGCCGTCAAGGATTCTTTGCTGGGTGACACCGCACGGATCGACGAGGGCATGTCTCGGCATCGATCGGCCGTGAGCCAGGGCCAAGCCATGCTCGCGAGCGTCCTGGGGGTGGAACGGGATCGGGGCCTCGAGGCGGCGGGCCGGACATTCTGTGCCGCGGTCGCACAGCTCAAAGGTATGGCGACCTTGAACGAGGTCTGGGCCGCCGGCGACAACCTTCCCAACCTCGACGAGATCAAGGACCCCTTCGCCTGGATGGAACGCGTTGTCCCAGAGG
>JAUJPD010000004.1:17254-17435 GCA_030447315.1 Actinomycetota bacterium
AACCTCGACGAGATCAAGGACCCCTTCGCCTGGATGGAACGCGTTGTCCCAGAGGCCGACGACTAGCCGCGGCCCAACGCGCCTCCCGCCGTCTCAGACGGGGAAGATCTCTCCCTCTGATCCCTCCCGTGGACTTGATGCGACTAGGCCTCTTAGACGGGGAAGATCTGTCCCTCTGATC
>JAUJPD010000004.1:17535-36822 GCA_030447315.1 Actinomycetota bacterium
CCTCCCGTTGACTTGATGCGACTCGGCCTCTTAGACGGGGAAGATCTCTCCCTCTGATCCCTCCCGTTGACCCTCGTCGCGCCTCCCGCTCTTAGACGGGGAAGATCTCTCCCTCTGATCCCTCCCGTTGACTTGATGCGACTCGGCCTCTTAGACGGGGAAGATCTCTCCCTCTACGTTGCCGTCATCGATCCAGAGCAAGCCCATCGAGGTGAACGGGGCCTGGCGTTTCCAGGTGGGGCTGCCGGGGTTGAAGACCAGCAGCCCGTCGCGGTCCTCGTTCCAGGGGATGTGCGAGTGGCCGAACACGACGACGCGGGCGGCGGGAAACAGCTTGCGCATGCGCTCGTGACGCCCGGCCTTCTGGCCCGAATCGTGGATCATGCCGATCTTGATGCCGCCGAGCGTCACCTCGGCGACGTCGGCGGCCCCCCAGTCGCGCACGTCGGCACCGTCGCAATTGCCCATCACCACGGTGACGGGTGCAAGTGCGCTGAGCTCGTACAAGAGGGCCGGATCGACAACGTCTCCGGCATGGAGGATGTGATCCGCGCTCTCCAGATAGGGCCAGGCCCCCATAGGAACCGTGCGAGTCATGCCCCGGGTATGCGTATCCGCCAACACCGCCACCTTCACGCCCCAAACCCTACGGGGGGCGCGGGTCGGACCAGCGTGTTCGTTGTGGGGACCGGATCCCGCGTTAATTGTCGGCTGAGCCCCTCAAAACGCGAGGGGGGCGAACGGGTTAGGGCGGGGGTTGCAGGGCCGGGCAGGTCGTCTCTATCAGGCTCCGGAGCGGGTGATCGGAGTCTCGGCCCGGGAGCTCGGTCTTGCCCTCTTTGTAGTAACCGCCGCTCCAGTTGCCCCACAGATGCTGGCGGCAGAACGAGTCGACGATCATCCAGTTCCGTTCCTCTTGCGATCTCTTCAACGTCTTGGCCCGCCCGAAGAGGGGGCCGAGGATGCGCTCGAACTCGGTGAGCCAGGCCTTGTCGTCTCCTTTGACCTCACGCGAGAAGTAGCTGCCGTGGCCCTCGCTGAGGTACTCCTCTTCGCCCTGGGCCGGAACGCTGCCGATCCCGGCGGGAGTGAGACCGGCCTCGGTGCGAACCGCCCCGTGGAAGAGCCGGGTCCGGAGCTCAGAGGCAGTGAGCTTGCCGTCGCGCAGCTCGCAATCGGGCCGGACGCTGCCGCAGCGGGCGCCGCGGCCCCTCGCGATGACGCCGTCGGACTGAACGCGGTTGTTGCCCCGCATCGCTTGGCGTGCAAGGAAAAGAGCGCGGGCATACGTGCCGGCGATCTGGGGCGTTGCGTTGGAGGTCCCTCCGAAGCCGCCCGAACCGGTGCCGCCGACGAAGGGAGAGTCGTAGGCCGCGGGATAGCGGCTTCCGATACCGGCGATGTCGGCGGGTTTGCCGTGGCCCGTGTACGACGCGTGCGTCCCCGGACTCACGGCGCCGACCGTCACGATCCAGTCCGGGCCCTCCTGCGACGAGAAATACGTGGTGTTGGGGATCAAGAAAGCATTCGCCTGGCCGTTGCCCGCGGAGAAGAAGATCGTCTGGCCGCGTTCGCTGGCCTTCTTCTGAAGCTTCGTGTTCGATCCGCTGTAGAGACGATCGCGCGTCACCGGAGTGGCACTGAACCCGTAGGAGTTGCTGATCGCATCGATCCATGGCTGACGCATCGCCCACTCGATGGCGGCTTCGCCACTGACCTTGTCGCTATAGGAGAGGAACACCAACAGACACTCCGGGCAGGTGCCGTGGATGTTGCCGACCGAGACGCTCGACGTACCGGTTCCATGAGAATCGGACGGGCCGTGCAACTGCTTGCCGCCGAAATCGAGGGCGCCGACGACCTTGGTGCCGGGCATCCAATAAAGATGCTGCTTGTCGGCGTCGCTCCGCTTGACCCCTTCCCACACCTTGGCATCTTGCGCGTCCAGGGGCTCGATCGGAGCAAGCGGGTTCTTTTCCTCCAGGCTCAGCTCGAGCGGCTTGTAGGTGTCGAACGACGAGGGGGCCGGGAAGCCGGGCAGCCAGTTATGGGGAGCTTGGTCGAGTGAAAGATCGTTGCGGGGATCGTTGTCTTGGGCCTGGGGCATCTTCGAGGCCAGGTAATCCCAGTGATAGGGAGTGAAGGCGTTGTCGATCACCGCGATCACGGTGGCGTCGTCGGCCCCCGGGACCGGCCGGCTCGGCCGAGGGAGCGAGGACTGCGCCGCGGACTCGACCGACGTCGCGACCTGCGCGTCGGCAACGGCGGTTCCCGCCAGCATCACCGCGGCCGCCACCAAACAGATAGAGAAACGTCGCAACTTGGGTCCCCTCACGGTCCGAAAGAACGATCTAGAGGGAGGGTTCGCTCACTAGCCAGCCGTTCCTGCCTCCAAGAGCTCCGCGTCCGGGGGGGCCGAGCCCTCGCCACACGTCGGACAGCTCGGGTCTCGGCGCACCTTGACCTCGGCGAACCTGGTCGCCTGTGCGTCGAAGGTCAACAATCGCCCCACCAACGGCTGGCCGTATCCGACTATCAGCTTCAAGGCCTCGTTCGCTTGGAGGCAACCGACGATCCCCGGGAGCACGCCCAGGACACCTGCCTCGCTTCAGGTAGGGGCCAGCTCGGGCGGGGGGGCCTCGGGATAGAGACAGCGGTAGCAGGGGCCCTCGAAGGGGACGAAGGTCGACGCCATGCCCTCGAAACGGAAGATGGAGCCGTGGATCACCGGCTTGCGGAGCGCCACGGCCGCATCGTTCACGGCGTAGCGGGTGGCGAAGTTGTCGCAGCCGTCGACGATGACGTCGTACTGGGACAACAGCTCGGTGGCATTGGAAGAATCGATGCGGAACGGGTGCACGACGACGTCGATATCTGGGTTGAGCTTGTTGATCTCTTCCTTGGCGGAGTCGGCCTTCAGCATGCCGACCCGGTCGGTGTTGTGGATGACCTGGCGCTGGAGGTTGCTCACCTCGACCACGTCGGAGTCCACGATCCCGATCGTTCCGACCCCTGCGGCCGCGAGATACAAGAGGGCCGGCGAGCCCAGGCCCCCAGCACCGATGGCCAGAACCTTCGAGTTCAATAGATCGAGCTGACCCCTCTCCCCCACCTCGGGAAGGATCAGGTGGCGTGAGTAGCGGTCGCGTTGAGCCGCGTCCAGCACCTTAGGGACGATGAAGTCGAAGCCGAGGTCTTTCCAGCGACCGAAGCCGCCCGCCATGCTCGTGACCTTCGTGTAGCCGAGCTCTTTCATCATCTTGGCGGAGAACGCGCTGCGGACGCCTCCCGCGCAGTACACGATGACCTCGGCGTCTTTGTCGGGGAGGACATCTTCGATACGGCTTTCGAAGTGAGCCCGGGAAAGGTGCGAGGCCCCGGGGATCATCCCGGCGGCGACCTCGTCCTGCTCCCGGACGTCCAACAACCTGAACCGCTCCCGGTCGTCCAGCCGCTGCCTCACCTGTTCGGGAGTGACCTCGCCGACCTCGGCCTTGGCCTGGCCCAGAAGATCTCGAAAGTTAGTCATATATGCACGTGATTATAGTGCTAAATCTCGGGCCTAGAGAGCGGCCTGGACCTCCGACAGGGTGGGATTCACCAGCAGGTGGCCGTTGACCTCCAGGGTGGGCACAGTGCGGAAGCCACCGGTCTTCTCCATGATTCGATGGTCATGCGAGCCGTCCTGGTCCAGGTCGATCTCCCGGAACGGGATCCCGGCCTCCTCCATCTGCCGCTTGAGGCGGCGGCAATAACCGCACCAGGTGGTCGAGTACATGATGACCGTCGCTGCTGAAGTCATACGGTTTCCCTTTTGCCCACTATGCAGGCAAGATAAGCCCGCCATGACCGATCTCCTCCACGCCCCGCAGACGACGAGCAACCGCGCGGGACAGAACCGATGAGGGCGGTGGTCTACGCCGGCGATGGCACCGTCCGAGTCGACGACGTCGCCGAGCCCACCCTCCAGGACGATAGGGATGCGATCGTGGCCGTTCGCAAGACGGCCATCTGTGGCTCGGACCTTCACCTGCTCGACGGCAAGACGCCCGGCATGCGGGAGGGCGGTGTGATCGGACACGAGTTCATCGGCAAGGTGACCCAGATGGGCGACCGGGTCATCAAGCACTACGAGGACACCCGTGTCCTCGGCTCGTTCTTGATCGCGTGTGGAGAGTGCGCGCACTGCGCGGCTCGGCGTTTCAACTTCTGCACCAACCGGCGCGCCCTGGGGCTCGGCACCCTGACCGGTGACCTGGATGGGGCGCAGGCCGAGCTCGTGCGGGTGCCGAACGCCGATCTCAATCTGCGCCCTCTCGCCGGAGGTCTCTCGGGGCTAAGCGACGAAGAGGCCCTCTTCGGCGGCGACATCCTGGCCACCGGTTTCTACGGCGCCCAGCTCAGCGATATCAAGCGCGACGAGACCGTGGTGGTGGTGGGGGCCGGTCCCGTGGGCTTGTTCTGTGCGCTCGCGGCGCGCCGCTACAACCCGTCCCAAGTGATCCTCTTGGACCAAGACCCGGCCCGGGTCGCGTTCGCCCGCGACAACATGGGTCTCGATGCGATCGATGTCTCCGCTATCGAGCCTCAGGCCGCGGTCGCCGACGCGACCGCAGGACGCATGGCCGATATCGCGATGGAGGCGGTCGGCCACGTCGATGCGATCAAGAGCGCGATGAAGTGCGTGCGCGACGGGGGCCGGATCACCGTCGTGGGCGTCTACGGAGCCGAGCGCTACGAGCTCCCCGTCGGGGTCGCTTGGGTCCGCGGGATCGGCCTTCGGTTCGCGGGGATGGCCAACGTCCAGGCTCACTGGGACGATGCTCTCCTAAGCGTGGCCAAAGGCGAGGTAGACCCGACCGCAGCGATCACCCACCGGCTCCCGCTGGACGACGCCGTTCAGGGCTACGAGCTATTCAGAGCGCGCGAGGCGATGAAGGTCGTGCTCACTCCCTAGGCGCCACTGCCACTCCCGGCGGCCGCTCTCAGCAAGTCGGCATGCGGAGGGTCGTCCCGGGATCGCTCTTCCCTTCGAAGATCACCGTCACCCACAGCCGCTCACCGCTCATGACGGCTCCCACTCCGAGATGGGCGAAGCTCCGCGACAAGACGTTGGCCCTGTGCGGGACCGAGGACATGAACAACGCGTGCAGATCCTGAACGCCGCTTTGGCCAACCCCGATGTTCTCGCCCAGTGCCGACCAGCGCGTGACGCGAGCCGCCAGGACGTCACCCGTCTGATGCTCGAGTGAGTCGAGCCTGACCATCTCTCGCGTATGCACGCGAGCGACCTTGGATAGCTCCGGATCCAGCTCGAGAGCCGCGGCCCCGCGGCCGCTTCGTTCGGCGTTGATCAGATCGGCGAACTCGGCGTCGGCCGGCTTGAAGCGGTAGCACGAGGACTCCGTGGCGGTCGCTGCCACGCCACTTTCATCGGCCGTTGACGCGGTCGAGCTCGAGCCGTGACTGTGAGCTCGCGAGTCGGCGGCGCGAGCACACTGCGACGTGGCGGCCGCCGCCGCCACGTACCGGCCGGTCCGGTCGGCCAGGCGCACCCTGGCGATCCCGCCCGCATCGGTCCTCGCCCTCGCGATGGGGCTCCCGGCGCGTTTGAAGATGACCGGCACGCCGCTTCGGCAGGCAGCCGCATCCGAGGAGACGACCGCCCTCGCGACCAGGTGCTTCCGGAAGGACAGGTCCAGCGTGCGGGTCTGGATCGGGTCTCCGCCGCTCGGGCTCGGGCTCGGAGCGGGTGGCGGACTGGAGGTGGAGCCCGAGGGCGACGGCGACGGGCTTGCCGGAGGGGGGGCTGCGGCAGGGGGAGGCGCCGCGGTCGCCGTCGCCACCGGGGTGGGGGTGACTCCGCCCCCCTCGGGGGCAAGCTGCTGACTTTGCGTAAGCGAAGGAGCGGGGGCCGGGCTAGCAGCGACGGTCGGGGTCGCGGCCGGTGAGGCCACGGGCGCAACCGATACGACTCTCTGCAAAGAGGCGAACAGGTTCAGGCGGCCACCGGTGACGGTCTTGCCCGTGAGAGCCGGGATGGGCTGGCCTGCATCCAACAGGGCGCCTCTCAGCTTCGGCACGCCGAGGCCGGGCACCGCCGCCTTCAACCCAGGCGGCCGCCCCGGCGACATGCGGCGCGGCCATGGAGGTGCCCGAGAAGCTCGCGACTTCGCCTCCCGTGTAACTGGTGCCCACACAACGCAGCTCCACATCGTCGATGTCGGCGCCGGCTCCAACCACGTCGTTGCCGTCGCTGGTCATCCGGTAACGGATAAAGATGCTGCTTGCACCCTCGAAGGCGGCGAGGTCCGCGCCCACCTCGGCCCAGCGGGCGGTGGTCGACCCGGACCAGGAGCCGATCCTCGTCCAGGAGGTCGCGTCCCGGGAGGCCTCGGCGATCAAGAGGTCCTGGCCTTGCTCGGTATCGACACGCAGCGCCTGTCGCAAGCGACATCCCGTCGCTTGCGACAGATCGACCGGTTGGATCAAGCTCGCGGTGGAGTCCCTGGAGGGTATGTAGTTGCCGCCGGGGCTATCTGCCAGATAGCTGCCGGATCCGTCCAACGACAGCCCCCAGCCGGCCCCCGTTCCGCTCACGCTCCAGCGCTCCTCGAAGCCGGATTCGAACCTCTCGGTGAAGGGCACCACCGCGGCCGGAACCGTGCTCACGATGCCGGAGCCCGGCGCCCCCAGGTCGACGGTAGTGGCGCCGAAGTTCGAGAACGAGGCCAACCCATCGCTCTGGGTCAGAGCCGCCACGCACACCAGGTTAGGTGCCTGAAGGTTGCACGGGTACGAGGCGACCCGCTCGTTGTCGGCGGCCTCATTGCCCGCGGCCACCACGAACAGCGTATTGGGCGACCGGTCGATGGCATCGAGCACCGCTTGCGAGAAAGAGGGGCCTCCGAGACTGGCGTTGACCACATCTATGCCCATCGCGCCGGCATACGAGAAGGCCGAAGCGATGCTGGAACTGGTGCCCGACCCATCTGCGTCGAGGACCCGCAGAGGAACAAGGCCCACGTCCCAGTTCACGCCGGTGATCGCGGTGCCGTTGTTGCCCTTGGCGCCGATCGTTCCCGCTACGTGGGAGCCGTGGCCGTGTAGATCCCGAGCGTCGTTGTCGCGTCCCACCCAGTCCCAGCCGCGCACATCGTCCACGTAGCCGTTGCCGTCATCGTCCTGGCCGTTCGTCTCTTTGCCCCCACCGGTCTCTCCCGGGTTGGTCGCGATATTGGAGGACAGCTCCGGATGGTCGTAAGCGACGCCGGTGTCGACGACACCCACGCGGATCGACTTGGATCCGGTGGTCACCGCCCATGCCTCGGGGGCATCGATGTCCGTATCACCTGCGTTCTGCAATCCCCACAGGCTCGTGAACCGCGAGTCGTTCGGGATCGTCGAGGTCGCGCTGTAGACGACGTCGGGCTCGGAGTAAGCGACCTCCTCGAAAGCGGCCAGAGCGTCGGTCGCTTCATCCACGGTGGTTCCCTTCGGCAGGGAGACCAGCTCGGCCCCCGGGATCGGGAGCCTCCGGACAAGACGAAGCCCCAGCTCGTCCCGGATCCCACCCCGGGCGACGCCGGAGGCGTCGGGGTCGAACCGGACGACCAGGCGGCCCGGCACGAACGACTCTTCTTGCGCCAGTGCCGCCGAGGCCTGCGCCCGCTCCGGCGCGGGTTCGGTGACAAGGTCCTTGGGTTGAGGCGCGGGGCGGCCGCGGCTTCGCGACAGGTCCCCGGATATCCGGTCGCTGACCGACGCGGTGAAGGGCCGGGGCGCCGCCACCGGCGCCGGCTGCGGGTCACGCCTCACCGCGACGACCGCGGCCACAGCGATCACCATCGCCAGCACGCCCGCCAGAACGCGGCCGGGGCTGATGGACGCGAGGTGGCCTCGGGATGAGCGGTTCATGCGCCCAGTTCTTCCCAGTCCTCGCGCCCGCATGCCAGGGACACCGCTACAGAGCCGTCACGTTGTCCACCCGGCTGTTACGGCCGCCTCTCACGATGCCGCGGAAGCGGCACTCCCGTCATCCAGGGCGGTCCTGTTACGTCCCAGCGCCTTGGCGCGATACAGCGCCCGGTCCGCGTCACGCACGACCTCCTCTGCGTCGCGGCTGCCCTGGTAGGCAGCCACGCCGACGCTCACCGTGATCATGCTTCCGGGTTCGGGCCCCTCGTCTGTCACCTGCCGATCCCCCCTGTCACGCTTTGGATCCCGTCGAAGTAGGGCCGTTGCCGAGATGCTCGAGGAGCTGCGAGCGCAGTGCATCCGCCTTGAAAGGTTTCGGAACGAACCCCGCGGCCCCGCGCGCCCGCGCCTCGCGCTCTCTGCTTGCGTGGACGCTGAAGACGACCACCGGCAGCCGGGCCAGCTTTGGTTCCCGACGAAGCTCCGGGAGGCGGTCGAGCCCATCGCCCTCGGCCCCCAGATTCAGGTCCAACATCACCAGGTCGGGATGCTCCCGCCGCGCCAGCCGGGGAGCGTCTGCGGCCGAGGTCGCCTGTACCACCCGCGCGCCGAGCTCCTCGATGAACATGGAGATCAGGCTCCCCATGTCGGGCTCGTCATCGATCAACAGGATGGTCCTCATGAGGGTTTCACCTGCTCCAGAACTTCATCCACCTTCGTGAGCAGCGCGATCGGGGAGAAGGGCTTGGTGAAGTAGTCGTCGGCCCCGGCCTCGCGACCCACGGCTCGATCCCCGTCTTGGGCTTTGGCCGACAACATGATGATGGTGATGTGTGCGGTCTCGGGGTCGGACTTGAGCGCGGAGCAAACCTCGACCCCCGACATCTCGGGCATCATCACGTCGAGGAACATCAGCGCCGGCTTGTGCTCCCGCGCTCGGGCCAGCGCCTCCGCGCCGTCCGCCGCCTCGACGATGTCATAGTCCTCGCTCTCGAGAGTCATCCGCACCAACCTGCGGATGCCCGGTTCGTCATCGGCAATCAACAGCTTCCTCATCCAGCAGTCACCTCGAGCTCAGCGTCGTGTCCCTCGGCCACGGTTGGCAGAGTGAAGGTGAAGGTGCTTCCCTCCCCGGGCTCGCTCGTCACCCAGATGCGGCCTCCATGCAGATCGACCAGGTTCTTGGTGATGAAGAGGCCAAGGCCGGTCCCGGGCGTCTTGCGAACGTCGGTGCTGTCGGCTCTGAAGAACTTCTGGAAGAGCTTGTCCAGCTCCTCTTCGGTCAGACCGATGCCGCGGTCGGTGACCGCCACGCTGACCTCGCCCGCGTCACGACGCACGTCCACGTGGACCGGGGCGCCCTCAGGCGAGTACTTGATCGCGTTCGAGATGAGGTTCGTGAGGATCTGGATGGTCTTGTCGGGGTCCACCCATACCGCGGGGAGACCCGGCTCCGCGTGCACCTGCACGTGCCGGCCCGCCGCGCCGAAAGCCGCCACCACCTGGTCGAGAAGGACTGCGAGGTCTGCCGATTCCAGCTCCATCCTGATGCTGCCCGACTCGATCCGCGACACCGACAGCAGGTCGTCGATCAAGCGGGCCAGACGCTCGGCCGCGGAGTGGATCTGCCCCAGAGCCTGCAGCTCCTTGTCTCTGTCCATGTCACGAGCCAGCATCAGCTCCGAGAACCCCTGGATCATGGTCAACGGCGTGCGCAACTCGTGAGACACCGTCGAGACGAGCGAGGACTTGAGCTGATCGACCTCTCGCTCCTTGCTGACGTCACGAAGCACCGCCACCTGGCCCTTGATCTCGTCCGAACCGTCCTTGATGGGGGCAAGCGTCCATGACACCGGTACCCGGTCGCCGGAGGCAGTCAGCAAAGAGATGGCGAAGCCGCGGCTGGTGAAGGTCCCATCATGCTCTTCGAATAGCTCGGCGATACGAGGATGTTCGGCCGTAACAGGCTCCCCGCGCTGGTCCAGCGCCCGGTAAACCTCGGTGAGCAACTGTCCTTGGACCTCCGCGAAGCTCCAGCCGCCGAGACGCTCCATCCCGGGGTTGATCAGCACTATGCGCCCCTGGGCATCGGTCACGATCACCCCTTCGGCGATGCTGGACAGGATCGCTCCCTTGAAGGCCTCGCTCTCCCGCACCTCGGCCTCGGCCCTCTTGCGGTCGGAGATATCCCGATTGATCGTCGCGGCCCCGACGACCTCGCCCGAGGGACCGTAGACGGGTGACACCGACACCGACACCTGGATCGTTCGGCCGCCCTTGGTGACACGTTCGGTTTCGAGATTTTCCACCGGGCGGCCGGCCATGATCTCTGCGAGGATCTTGGGCTCCTCGTCGCGTCGCTCTGGGGGGAAGATCTCTTGCAGGGGCCGCCCCACCATCTCGGACTCTTGGTAGCCGTAGATGCGCTCGGCGCCGGCGTTCCAACTCGTCACCACGCCGCGCAGGTCCTTGGCGATGATGGCGTCCTGGGATGAGCGAACGATCGCGGCCAAGCGGGAGGCCGCCTCGGCCTGCGCCGCTGCAAGTTGCCGACCGGCGAGGAGCTCGTCGCGGGCTCTCGTCCGTTCCACCACACGGCCGAGCTGCGTGCCGATCTGCGTCATGGTCTGAAGCGTCTCCTCGTCCGGCCGGGAGGGATCGGTGAGGAAGAACTCGAGCACCCCGGCGATCTCTCCCCCGACCAGGATCGGGAAACCGGCTGCGGCCTCGAGGCCGGAGGCACGGCCGGCCTCCGCGCGCCCAGACACCCCCTTGGCGGGAGGGACGGTCGTGAACACGTAGGCGCCTTCTCTCAGCACCAGTCCGGCGAGTCCCTCTCCCTCGGTGAGCGGGTTCGCCTCGGTGGCTTCACGGAAGGACTCGAAGCGCTCCGCGCTCGGCGGCGTACCACACGCCGCCGGGAACGATGCGCCCACGATCACGCAGGAACAGGTGCCCGACCGGCCATCCCAGACGCCCGCACACCTCCCGGATCGCGATGTAAGCGGCTTCTTCGATCGTGTCCGAGTTGTTGGCGGCGGACGAGACCGCCTGCAATAGCTCGGTCAGGGTGCGCTGAAGCGCGATCTCCCGTTCGGCCTCCTCGCGCTGCCACACCTCGGCGCGCAGATCCAGAGCGCCGATCCGGAGCTGGAGCAGGTCGACCACGAGGGCAGCGAAGATCTCGAGGCGCTCTTGGTCTCGATCAGAGAACCCGGGCCGGGGTTCGAAATCGACGACGCACAGGCTGCCGAGGCTCGCTCCTGGGGCGTCATAAGGGGGCTCCCGCGTAGAAGCGGATGTGCGGCTCTCCGGTCACCACAGGATTGGTTGCGAACCGCTCATCCACAGCAGCATCGGGAACCACCAACACGTCGTCGGACAGGATCGCGTGGGCGCAGAAGGACACGTCCCGCCCGGTTTCGGCGACGCCCAGGCCGATGCACGACTTGAACCACTGCCTGTCTTTGTCGACCAGCGAGACCAGCGCGATGGGTACGTCAAACAGATCCGCAGCCACGCGCGATCCGATCGAACGCCTCTTCCGGAGCGGTGTCGAGCACCCGGTAGCGCGCGCAAGACCTCCAGCCTGCGCTCTTCGTCACTCGGGATCGGTGCTCCAACAGGTGAAGGGACTTGACTCATCCTTCCGTCCCGAAGTGAGGAAAGACCTGCGTCGCCACGGCGTCCAACTCGTCGCGAGGGACCTGCAGGAACGCGCCCACGGCAGGCGCCCAGAACTGGGTCCTGCCCCCTTCGGATCTCGCTCAGGGCGACCTCCAACGGCAACGCTTTGCGATAAGGGCGATCCGAGCGCATGGCGTCGAAGCTGTCGGCGATCGAGAACACGCGGGCTCCCAGAGGATGGCCTCGCCCGTGAGCTTGCGTGGGTATCCGGTGCCGTCCCACCTCTCGTGATGCGCGTAGACGATCTCGCGCACCGGCGAGGAAGGGGATGTCTTGAAGGATGCGGCGACCCATCTCCGAGTGGCTGCGCATGATCACCCACTCTTCGTCGGTCAGTTTGCCCGGCTTCTTCAGGACCGCATCGGGAATCGCCATCTTGCCCACGTCGTGGAGGAGGAAGCCGTACTCGTACTGGGGATCGAGCGCCTCTTCGGGGGCCAGGATCCGCATCATCGCCATCCCGTAGAGGGTGACCGCTGGAGGTGGCCGCCGGTGTACTCGTCCTTGGCCTCGACTGCGACCGCCAACCCTCGGACCGTGGCGAGATAGGTCCTCTCCAGCTCGTCCAGGGCACCCGCCAGCTCCTCGGCCCGCTCTTTCTCCGCCGAGAAGGAGCTGCGCACGTCGAGCGCGAACGCCTCCATCTGGCGCTGGTTCAGATCGGTCGTGATGCGGTTGGTGAGGAGCTCGTGTCGTGCCTCGGAGGCCTGCAAGACGAGAGCTAGTTGAGCCACCACCGCCTGGGCGGCCGCCATGCGTCCGGGACCCATCGAGTGACCGTGACCCCGGCCGTCGAGCGCCACCACGCCGGCCAGACCGTCGCCGAACTCGACCGGTAACCCCGCGACGTGACCGGAAAGGTCTTCTGCCGTTTGCAACTCACCGATCGGAGCCCCCAGAGAGACCTCTCTCTTGGTGATAGCGACCCAGGCGGCCACACTCTCCAGCGCCGTTCGCCGCGGCCCGGGGTCGGCGCCTATCCAACGGAGCGGTCGCAGCCACGCTTCGGGGTCGGCGACGAACACCGCGGCCGTGTGGGCACCCGAGATCACCATGAGATGCGAGGCAGCCGCCTCCCACGCATCGATGACGGTGGGCGCGTTGCTCAGGGAGCAGACGATCTCTCTCATCCGGTGGCCTGGGAGTACATAGGGCGCGTTCTGGCGCGTAGCGATGAGGTGTCGCTGCACCTCGACAACGTCGAAGGTGAGGCCCTTGGATCCCACCCGACAGGGAAGCGCACCGGAATGCGCCAGTTCCAAGACGGCGGTCCGTCCGATGCCCATCCAGGTCGCGAGCGTCGTCGCGTCGATGCTCGGCAGGAAGGCCTCGTGCTCGGGCTGGACCTTGCCCACGAGATGACCGGTGGAGCTCTCCTGCAGCTCGGCCAGCTCGGTGGGAACGGAACGGATCGCGCTCACAGAAGACCTCCAGTTGGCGAGGGGGCGCTGCGTCCAGCGCGCACGTCCATTGCCGGATCGCGGTCCCGCTCGGCCGTCTGTTCGACCTCGCTTTGTCTTTCGGATCTGTACCCTGTGTTCGAGGCAGTTCGGTGCCTGGTTGTAACCCTTCGGTAACGCTACGTGGCCGGATTGTCCCTTTCGTCCTAGCCTGTAGGGATGAATTGGGCACTCGCGTACGAAGAGCGTCGACCGTGTGCATCCGAACCAGCCGGATGATCGAGAAAAGGTGGTTCACCGAGGTGTTTCGGTGGGCGGGCCCGGCGATCGCCCGGAGCCCGCTGTCTATGCCGCTTCGAAGCGGTAGCCGAGGCCTCTAACGGTGGCGATCAGAACCGGGTTGGCGGGATCGTCCTCGATCTTGTCCCGCAGCCTCTTGATGGCCATGTCCACCAGACGGGAGTCGCCCAGATAGTCGTAGTCCCACACCCGGCGGAGCAGCACTTGGCGATCGAGCACCTTGCCCGGGCTGGTGACAAACTCCAGCAGCAGCTTGAGCTCGGTGGCCGACAGAGCGACGTCGTTACCCTCCTTGGTGACGCGCCCGGCGCCCACGTCGACGACCAGGGAGCCGACCTCGATGATCTCGGCCCCCTCGGGAACATGGGTCCGCCTCAATAGCGCGCGGATACGCGCCTTGAGCTCGATCAGGTCGAAGGGCTTGCGCACGTAATCGTCGGCGCCCACCTCGAGACCCACTACGGCGCTGGTGGCGTCGATCTTCCCGGTGAGCATCAGTATCGGAACCACGCTTTTCTCTCGTATGGCCCGGCAGATCTCGAGCCCGTTCAGGCCCGGCAGGACGATGTCGAGGATCACGAGGTCGAAATGGGGGTCGTTGCGCCACAGCTCGAGAGCCCGCCCGCCGTCACTCTCGATGATCGCTTCGTAGCCCTCCTTGCGGAGGGACGCGACCATGGTGTCTCCGGTCAGAACGTCGTCCTCGACGATCAGGAGCCTGGAGCGTGACGACATCAACGACTTCCCCTCGATCGACGCCGGCGGCTCGACGCGTAGGGGCGGGATTCTAGACCCGGGACAGGTGCGGCAGTGACCGATCGAGCCCGACTGGTCACCAAGATGGCCCGAACGGGCCATGCGCTCACCCGTACGGGTGTGACCCGGGAAGCTCGTCGCGGTCACCGGTGACGGAAGCCAGCATGCCCTCGACCGCCGCTGCAAGATCATCGGGGCCGAACGGCTTGCCGATGTACCGGTCGGCCTCTAGTGAAAGGTCGCGTCTATCCAGTGTTTCCTCGCTGTAGCCGGACATGTAGAGGACCCGGACGCTGCGGCCCGCAGCGCGCAGGCGCCGCACGAGCTCGGGGCCGGACAGGCCCGGCATCACCACGTCGGTGACCAGGAGGTCGATGCCGATCGAATCGGACAGCCCGGCCTCCAGAGCTTCGATCCCGTCGCAGGCGGTGAGGACCCGGTAGCCCCGCTTCGTCAAAACCCTGCGGAGGCTCTCCGCGACCATGCCCTCGTCCTCCGCCAGCAGGATGGTGGCGGGTCGACCGCGGGCTGGGCGAGCAGGGCGCGGGGCTGGCGGGACCTCGGGCTGCTGTGCCCGCGAGCGAGAGGCGGGGAGATAGACCCAGAACTCGCTTCCCTGGCCGGGCACCGACGACAGATGGACGCTGCCGCCGGCGGCCTTCGCCGCTCCGTAGACGCTCGCCAGTCCCAACCCGCTGCCTTCGCCCGGGGGCTTCGTGGTGAAGAACGGCTCGAAAACCCGTGCCTGCATCTGTGGGTCGATCCCAGGCCCATCGTCTCGCACCACCACCGCCACCTGGTTGTCGGCGGCCGATCCCGGATCGGAGACGTCGGTCATCGTCTCGATCGAGATCCTGCCCCCCCGTCCGGTGGCATCCCGAGCGTTGGTGACGAGGTTCAACAGCACGTGCTCGAAGCTGGAGGGATCGATCTCGGCGTAGACCCTGCCCGGCGCCAGGATCAGTTCGAGCTCGATGCTTTCTCCCACGGTAGAACGAAGGAGCGGCCCCAGGTTCTCGATAGACGCGTTGAGGTCCACCGCGGTGGGGGCCAGCGGCTCGCGGCGAGCGAACGACAGCAGCTGTCGAACCAGGTTCGTTCCCTTCTCCGAGGCGGCAAGGACGGTGTCGACGTCACCACGACGAGGATCTCCCGGGTCCAGCGACTCCGCCACCAGGTGAGCTGAGGTCGACATCGCTTGGAGCAGGTTGTTGAAATCGTGGGCCACACCCCCCGCCAGCTGACCTACCGCCTGCATCTTCTGGGCGTGACGGTAGTGGGCTTCCAACTCGGCCGCGGTCTTGTCCGCCCTGTCTCTCTCGATCGCGACCGAAGCCAGGGTGGAGAACACCTCGACGAGCTTGCGATCCAGCTCGGACGGTTCCCGGCGACTTCGGTAGTAGAGGGTGAAGGTCCCGATAACCTCATCGCCCTTGGAGAAGAGGGGCGTAGACCAACAAGCAGCGAGCCCATGGGTGGCCGCCAGGGCGGCGAAGTCTCCCCACAGCGAGTCGTTCTCGATGTCGGAGACGACCACCTCTTGGGCCAGCGACGCCGCGGTGCCACAGGAACCGACCCCATCACGGATAGCGATCCCTTCGATCGCCTCGTTGTAAGCGTCCGGCAGGCTCGGGGCCGCTCCGTGCCGCAGGACACCATCTTCCGCGAGGAGGATCGAGCAAACAACGCCCTGCCCTTCGCGTTCGATGCCACAGGCGATGCGCTCCAAGATCCCGTGCAGGGGCTCCTTGACCGCCACCAGGTGAAGGATCTCTGCTTGACATTCGAGCAACCTCTCGGCGCGTTTGCGGTCGGTGACGTCTTGGTCCACCGCGATGATCCGGCTTACGCCGCCCTGGGCATCGGCCTCGACCTGGGCCCGGGTCTCGATCAACCTGGTGGAGCCGTCCGGGGAAGTAAACCTGAAGGTGTGCAGCATCCGCCCGCCCCCGCCCGAGGCCACGCGAGCGCTGATGGCGAGAAGCTCTTCTAGATCGTCGGGATGGACCATCCTCTGGAGGTCGGCGAAGGAGAGCTCCATGTCCAGAGGGAAGCCCAGCATGTTCAACAGGCCCTTCGAGTAAAGCAAGGTGCCGGTTGCGGGCTCCCACTCCCACGAGCCCATCGCGGCCATGAACTGCGCCTCCTCGAGCCGGGTCCGCTGTTTCGCCAGCTCCTCCTCCATCCGTTGACGCTCTCCGACGTCCCGGATCATCGAGGTGAAGACGATCCCGCTCGAGGTCCGTTGATAGGCCAGAGCGATCTCAGCCGGGAACTCCGTTCCGTCCTTTTTCAGGCCGACCTGGTGAAAGATGCTCCCCACAGCCCGGTCCGAACCAACCCGGACCAACGCCTCCAGGCCGGCGGCATGAGGGCCGCGGAAGCGCTCCGGCATGATGACGGTCCATGGTCTGCCCAGAAGCTCACCAGGTTGGTAACCGAAGATGTCCTCGGTGACGGGGTTGGCGTACCAGATGATCCCGCGCTCATCCGCGGAGATGATCGAGTCAAGCGCGGTCTCGGCCACCGAGCGGAACCTCTCCTCGCTCTCTTCTAGAGCCGCCGCGGCCCGCTGCCGCTCGAGCACCCGCCCGACCTGGGCTCCAACGGTGTTCATCAGGCCTTCCAGCTCGGCATCGACCTGCGTGACGTCGAAGGTGAAGAACTCCATGACGCCGAGTACCTCGTTCCCCGACAACACCGGGAAGCCATGAGCGGAACGAAAGCCGCACCTGATCGCAGCCTCCGCTCGCGGCAGGCTCGGGCCGGGCACCAGATCGGGAACGGAAACGAAAGCCCCGGCTTGCCGCACCCGCCCGGGAAGGCCCACGTGGTCAACGAACCTGATGGACCTGGTGGCGGCACGAAACGGCTCGATATCCGCGTCGTCCGACTGGAACCAGAAACCGGTCGAGACCAGAGCCTGGTCCTCGCTCTCGTCCACGAGTAAACAGTGGCCCACCTGCCACCCGGTGAAGAGACAGACCTGCTCCAGGGCGACCTCCAGGGCTACCTCGACGGAAGTCGCCGTGTTCGAGGCCCTTGCGACCGATGACAACAACCGGGAGCGAGCGACCTCAGCCTCTAACGCCTCCCTCGCTCGCTTCTCTTCGGTGATGTCCTGAACAGCACCCACCACGCGCACGACGCCGCCGTCGCCGTTTCTGATGGGTTTCAGGAAACCTCGCACCCATACGCTGCCGCCACTCTTGGTAACGAGCTTGAGCTCATCCTCGGTGTGATCGGCACCAGAAGAAAGGGTGGCGACTACGTGGTCTTTCTTCTCCTCTTCGATGGGACCCACAAGGACGCTCCAGCCGCCGAGCTCCCTGAGCTCCTCGACGGTGTAGCCGGTGACGCGCTCGAAACCCGGGCTCGCCCATTCGAGCTCGAACACGCCCTCGTCCGTGGGAGCGAGTGAGTAGGCGTAGTCGGACGTCAGCTGAGAGATCAGCCGGTAGGCGGTCGCCTCATCGATCGGGGCGCCGGAGACATCTAGCTCAGGAGACCCGTTCCCGGTGGTGTCGCCCATCGGCTGGGGTCGCGATCAAGCAGACTTCTGCGACTTCTGTTCGGCCACAAGCCTTTCCTTCTCGGCCACGATGTCGTCTGCGCTCCGCGCGCAACCGGGGCAGAACTTCGAGTCCGCGGGCACCTCGATCTTGCAGAAGGGACAGGGGCCCTCGACGGGCTGATCCACGTGACCTTCTTTGAGACCGGTCTTGAACTCCTTGCCGGCCTGGCCCATGCTGCGGGCCAATTGCGGAAGCCTCTTGGCGCCGAACAGCAACATCACCACGACGAGCACGATCAGTAGCTCGGGTCCACCTGGGAGTGACATCTCTTTACCTCCTTAGCGCAGTGACCGGATGATCTCCGATCCGATGAAGTCGACGTCTTCCTCGTCGGCTACCTGGAACGGCAGCGCCCCGAGTCCAACGATCACTTCCTCAACCTCGAGCTCGGCGAGTCGACCAAGTTGCTCGACGACCTCGTTCGTGGTTCCGGCGACGCGGCCTTGTCGGAACTCGTCCCAGGATACTGCGGGTGCGTCCTTAGCGGGCCGCAGGACGCCGAGCGGGGTTCGCTCCACCAGTCTCTCGTAACGGCGAGCAAGGTCGTGGTCATCTCGTCCCGCAACGACATAAGCCCCGACCGACCGCCGCAGGGTCGCGGGATCGCGCCCGATCCGCTCGCACGCCTCATCCGCGGCCCCCTTGCGCTCGGAGTAGGTCTCGAGCGAACCGATCCACGAGAAGTTCCAGCCGTCGGCAACCCGAGCGGCGGTCTTCAGCAGGTAGTCGCCCTTGCCGGCCATCCATAGAGGGGGCCGGGGCTTCTGCAGGGGGCCGGGCCGGCAGATCGCGCCGTCCAGGAAGTAGTGCTTGCCTTGATAGACCAGCTCTTCGCCTTCGAGCAGGCGGCCGATGATCTCGACCGCTTCCCCAAGCCGCGCGATCCTGGTCCCGGGAGGATCGAACGCGATAGCGGCGGCCGAGTACTCGGGCTCGTACCAACCGGCCCCGATCCCGGCGTCTACCCGGCCTTCCGACAGGAGATCGAGGGTCGCGATCATCTTCGCCACCAGGGCCGGATTGCGCAGGTCGTTGCACAGCGCAAGGGAGCCGAGGCGAACCCTTTCGGTCGCGGCCGCGAGAGCACTGAGGGTCGTGAGGCACTCGAGGGCCCCGTGAGGCTCGGGGGGCCCGCCGTACTTGCCCCAGTCGAGGAAGAGGTGATCCGAGACCCACACAGAGTCGAAGCCGGCATGCTCTGCTCGCTTCGCTACGCGCTTCACCGCGTCCCACGTCGCAGGGTCACCCCGGAGGCTGGTGTCGTAGTGGGGCAATGCGAGTCCGAACCTCATCCGGGGCAGTGTAGGCGTCCACTACAATCACGAGCATATGAACGTCTCGGACATCATGACGGCCGCCGCGCTGTGCGATTCGCCCGACGACACGCTCGCAGAAGCTTCCGCGAAGATGTGGCAACAACAGACGGGATCGCTCCTGATCATGGACGGTCCGCGCCTCGACGGGATCGTCACCGAGCGCGACATCATGCGAACTGTCGCCGAGGGAAAGGACCCCAAGGCCGTGGCGTTGCGCGACGCCATGACCACCGAGGTCGTGACGATCAGACCCGATACGGCCCTGACCGACGCCGCTCAGGTGATGTTCGACAAATGGTTCCGTCATCTGCCCGTGGTCACCGAAGCCGGTGAGGT
>JAUJPD010000004.1:36922-52448 GCA_030447315.1 Actinomycetota bacterium
CACCATGGACTTGATCGCCTCCAGAGCGGATCGCATCTCGGCCGCGGTGGCATCCTCATCGTCTCCCGCGTGAGCCGCCATGCCGATCCCGTGCAGGATGTTGTTGAAATCATGCGCGACGCCGCTCGCCAGCTGGCTCGCCAGCTCCATCTGGGCCGCTTGCTTCAAGCGCTTCTCGCTGCGCTTGCGCTCGGTCACGTCGAGGCCGATCACTGCGGCTCCGTGGAGGGTGCCCCGGGGCGTTGTCAACGGGAAGTAGACGGCGTCCACGCAGCGGCCACGCACCTCGAGCTCGCCCCGAGCCGGGGCCTTCTTCTCGAGAGCTTCCAGCCGTAGAGCATCCGCCGCGCCTGCCACCGGCTCGCCGAAGACCTGGGAGGCATCGCGACCGATCATCTCCTCAGCCGCGACACCGAACATCTCCTCGAAGGCTTTGCTGACCAGCACATACCGCCCATCTGCGTCCTTGATGGCAACGATCGCCGGAGTGTTCTCCACCAGGGCGGCGAGGCGGCCCTTCGTGGTCTCGAGGTCCCACCGCGTAGCGGACTGGTGAAGAAGGATCGCGGTGAGGTCCGTCAGCATGATCAGACGCTCCTCGGCCTTATCGACGAGGACGTGGGGAGCGCCGGTCGATATCCCGATGAGATAGCCCATCGCCTTGTCCTCGAGGTCGCGGACCACGTAGGACCAATAGACCCGATACCCATGAGCCTCTAGCTGGTTCCTATACGGCGCCCAGTCCGGATGAGCTCTCAGGTCCTGTTGTCGCTCGGTCCGAACGTTCACCGGGAGCTCGAGGTGGTGAAGGGACTTCGACAACTCCGGGGGCAGGGATGGAGATGCACCATCCAGCAGCGTGGATCCGTCGGTGTCGATGAGACAGACCGCGACCGAGCAGTCGTCGAACAAGCTCTCGGCCGCGGTCGCCGCCAGCTCCAGAACGTCGGCAAGCTCCGCCCCGGACAGGATGGCGCGCATGATCCCGGAGCGGGCTTCCCGGAAGAGTCGGAGTCGCTCGGCGGAGAGATCTTCAACCGCGTCAGACATGGCGGGAAATTACCTTCTTTGGGAACTAAGCCTCGAGAACCGCACGGCCACGGCCATCGAGGTCGGCGGGGAGGGCGGCCGGGGCGATCGCGAGAGGGTCTCTAATCACTGGCTGATGCCAGCCATGCGAGGCTCTAGAGCTTGTGGCGCTCGAGCAGTCTGCGCGCGATCACCGTTTTCTGGATCTCACTCGTGCCCTCGCCGATCAGCAGGAAGGGAGCGTCGCGGTAGAGGCGCTCGATCGTGAACTCCTTCGAGTAGCCGTAGCCACCATGCACTCGCAGTGACTTGAGCACGATCTCGTTGCAGGCCTCGGACGCGAACAGCTTCGCCATCCCGGCCTCCAGATCGCTGCGCTCACCTTGCGACTTCTTCTCTGCGGCCGAGTACAGCATGAGCTTGGCCGCTTCCAAAGTTGTTCCCATCTCGGCGAGGTGGATCTGGATCGCCTGGTGCTCGCTGATCGTCTTGCCGAACGCCTTTCGCTCTTGCGCGTACTTGATGGCCTCTTCGAACGCGCGGGTCGAGACGCCCACGGCTCGGGCCGCCACGTTGACGCGACCCAGCTCGATCCCGTCGAGGACCTGGCGGAAGCCTTGGCCCTCTTGCTCCCCAAGCAACGACGTCCGAGGGATCCGGTAGTCGGCGAAGTTCATCTCGGTCGTCTCGACGCCCTTGTAACCCAGCTTCCCGATGTTCTTGCCGACATCGAGTCCCGGCGCCGGCTGAGGGTTCCCGGGTTCTTTCTCGACGATCAGCATGCTCATGCCCTTATGAGCAGGCGAGGCCTCAGGGTCGGTCTTGACCAGGGTCATGACCACACCCGACCGCAGACCGTTGGTCAACCACATCTTCTGACCGTTCACCACGTAGTCGTCGCCGTCTGCGATGGCCTTGGTCCGGATCGCCTGGACGTCGGATCCCGCCTCCGGCTCGCTCATCGCGAGCGCGGCCCGGATCTCGCCGGTCGACATGCGCGGCAGCAGGCTCTGCTTCTGCTCGTCGGTGCCGAACCGGTTGATGAGATAGCAGCCCATGAAGTGGGTGTTGAGCACGCCCGAGAGACTCATCCACCCGCGAGCAAGCTCGACGACCGTCAACGCGTACGTCGTGAGGGTCTCGCCGATCCCGCCGAACTCCTCGGGGACCGTGATGCCGAACAGACCCATCTCTTTCATCTGCTCGACGATCGCCTCGGGATACTCGTCGGCGTGCTCCAACTCGTCGGCGACCGGGATGACCTCTTTCTCGACGAACTCGCGAACCATCTCGATCATGGCCTTCTGCGTGTCATTCAGTTGCAGCATCTGCGTTCTTCTCCGTTCTGACGTCGAGAAACAACCCTGGGCGGTGACTGAGTTAACAGAGAAGGGTTAGGACCATTCGGCTTGGAAGTCCTCTAGCTTCTTGACCCTGTTCATGCCGGCGGCCCGGCCCCGTTCTGCGAACTGCACGGCCATCTTGCGCGAGGCTTCGTCGATCATCTCGTTGCCGAACATCACCGCGCCGCGGCGGTCGATCTCCGTGGCGTGCTTGTAGGCATCTAGGAGAGCTTCGGCCTTGTCGTACTCGTCCTGGGTCGGGGTGAAGACCTCGTTCAAGACGTCGATCTGGCCGGGATGAAGCGCCCACTTCCCGTCGTATCCAAGGGCGCGGGCACGCATCGCCATCTCCCGGAAGCCGTCGAGGTCTTTGATCAACAGGTAGGGCCCGTCGATGACCTGAAGCCCGGCGTCCCGGCCCGCGATCAGGATGCGCTCGAGCACGTAATGCCAGTGGTCGCCGGGGTAGCCGGGCATCGGCAGTCCGGCCGTAACGGTGGGAAGGCCAAGCGAAGCGCTCATGTCGGCGGGCCCGAGGATGATCGCTTCGGCCCGGTCGGACGCGTGCGCGATCTCGTGGACGTTGCGAAGACCCGTGGCCGTTTCGATCTGCAGCTCGAGCCCGACCCGCTTGTCGGAGTCCGTGTTGGTCTCGATCATCCGCAGCATGTGGTCGACGAACATGACCTCATGCGCGTGCTGGACCTTGGGGACCATGATGCAATCCAGGTACTGCCCGGCCGCTTCAACGACTGTCTTCAGGTCGTCTGCGGCCCACTGCGTATCGATCGAGTTGATACGCACGACCACCGTCTTGTCACCCCAGTCGTTGTTCTTCAGGGCGTCGATGACGTTGCCGCGGGCCTCTTCTTTCGCCAGCGGGGCGACGGAGTCCTCGAGGTCCATGAAGACCTGGTCGGCCGGCAGACCCGGGGCCTTGCCCAGCATCTTGGGGCTGGAGCCGGGGACGGAAAGACACGACCTACGAGCGCGCACCTTGGTGCCTCCTTAACGGGATGGTCGGTTACTCGACGTAGCCGAGACCACGCAGGTGGTCTTCGATCTCGCCTTCTTCATCTGAGGTTAAACCGCCAGAGCCGGTGGCGACCGAGCCCCCGCCTGCTCCTGGATCGAGCCGGCGTCGATCGTCAGCTCGACACCCTGACCCACCAGAGAAGCCAGCACCGCGCCGTCGCGCGGCACCGCAGTGGGTACGCCGAGCGCCGCCAGCGAAGTGGGGCCCAGATCGATCAATCGTGCCGTCTCTGTAAGGGCGCCGGGCGTCACCTCGGGTCCGGTGGCGACGATCACACCTTCCAGCCGGTGGTCGCCGGACAGCCAGTCGGCCTCTTCGACCGCGCCCTTGGCATGCGTCAAGGAATAACCCTCCGCCGGCACCAGCAAGAGATCCGGTGCGGTGTCGAGGAACGCCCCCGACAGCACCTCTTCCTTGAGATAGGTCTTGCCGACCGGGCACTTACCCGTCACCGGGTCGCGGAACGCCTCGATCGAGGCGCGGACCTCGTCTCGCACCTTCTCGAAGTCCTTCTCGTCGACGATGCCTCCCGGCTCCCTGCCCTTCAGGTTCACCGAGACCCCTTCGCCGGTAGAGACGACACTCGTGTAGGCGCGAGTCTTGGTCCACTCGATCGGGGACGCGGGGATGGAGACCTTGCCGTGCAGCTTCAAGAGGTCGTAGACGCGCCGCGCGATCCGCCGCCCCGGCCCCCAGCGGATCAGGTTGAATGCGAACGATCCCTTTCCGAACTCGAGATAACCCATCTGCTGCAAGATGCGGTCCATCGTGCAACAGCGCCAGCAAGCCTGGTGCCCGTGGTCGGACATGAAGATGACGAGGTCGTTGTCGGTCGTGCGCTTGAGCAGCTCTTCGAGACCTGCATCGAGTTGCTGATAGACCGCACGCGTCTGCTTCGCGACCGGCGAATCCTTTACCTCGGCATACTTCGGGTGATCCGGCGAGATGTACTCCATCAAGCAGTGCTGGATGCGATCGGTCGAGACGTATACGAGAACCCCGAAGTCCCATTCGGTCGTGTCGAGCAGGTACTCGAAGCTCTTCTGACGCTTGGCCGTGATCGCGGCCGCCTCGTTCAGAAAGGCCTCGGGCCGGTTGCGGAAGGTCGTCCAACTCATGCCGTTGACCGGGAAGGGAGCGTTGGCATCGAGCTCTTGCTGCAGCTCGACCGGGTGCGTGTAGGAGCGGCTCGCAGGCAGCACGCCGCCGCCGATCACCTTTCCCTTGATCGCGGGCGTCGGAAACGTGAGCGGGATGTTGACCGCCAGCGAGGTCTTGTCCGCCGCGGTCAGGTCATCGAAGATCGTGCGGGCCTTGATCGAGCGATAGGTGACGGGAAGGCGGCGGGTTGCACCCGGCTTGTGCTCGAGGATGTCGAAGACCCCATGTCCCGCCGGATTCAGCCCCGTCATGAAAGAAGGCCACGCACACCAGGAGTGCGACGGCACGCTCGACAAGCAGTCGCCGTGCGCGCCGCGTTCGATCAACCGTGCCAGGTTCGGCAACTCGCCAGCATCCAGCATCGGCTTCAGGACCTTCCAGTCGGCGCCGTCCCAGCCGATGATCAGAACTCGCTCAGGCATAGCAAGCGAGGGTACACGGGAGGACCCGGCCACTCCCGCGCTACTGCTCCCGTCGCGCCCCCGTCAGACGATGCGCACGCAGCGCCAGTTGGAGTCGCAGTTTGTCCTCGGGGTTGCGCAGCGACCACCCGGTCAGCCTCTCGACCTGTTTAAGACGGTAGGTGACCGTGTGCGGATGCGCGAACAACATCTCGCCGGCCAACTTCACGCTGCCGTCGGCGGCGAAGTAAGACTCGAGCGTCTTCAACAGATCGCCATTACGGCGATCGTCGTACGCGATCAGGGGGCCGAGCATCTGGTCGATGAAACGCTTCACCAACACCTGCTCGAGCTTCAAGAAGTGATAGAGCAACAGGTCGTCGAAGCGGAACACGGGACCGTCCAGCTCTAGAGCCATGCCGATCTCGAGCGCCTCTCGCGCCTCGAGGTAGGCGCGCCGGATGCCCTCCAGGCCCGGCTCCGGCCCCGCCATCCCAAAGAGCCAGCCTCCCCCAAGCTCGACGACGATCTTTTCGGGAACCACACCGATCTCGGCGAAGGGCTCGGACGGAAGCAACGCGATCGTCTGGTCCCCCTTCTGGATCACGATGGGATCCGCGTTCGCCAGCGTCGAGACCCGCGAGGCGGCCGCGGCCAAGACCGTCTCCTTGCCACCATCGGGTCCCGGACCGCACCCCACGAGGGCGATATAGCTGAGCGCGAGGTCGTAGCCGAAGGTGTGCGCCTTCTCCAAGACGTCCGACGGCGATGCATCGGTCCCGTAGAGCAGGTCCGCGAGGAACTCGCGGCGCGCGGCCTCTTGCTCTCGCACGATGGCTCGTTGCGCCTGCGCGTAAGCCTCTGCGACCGACGTCGATATCTGGTCGGTGTATCGCAGGACGGATTCGGCAAGCACTATCGTGGCTTCCAAAGCATCATGCCGCGAGCGTCGGCACTCCTCGGACAGAAGATCCCAGCACACCCTGGACACGGTTCGATAAGCGTGCAACACATCGTCGAGGGGGATACCGGCTTCGGCCCGGCGCGCTCCCACCGCCTCGATCCGGGCCAACTCTTCACGTCGAAGCTCGCGCCCCTCGCTTAGAACCTGAGCGAGGGCCGCGACGTTCGCCCTCACCGCGTCGCGCACGTCCTCCCGCAGTGGATCACCCGCCCGGCCGTAGGACGGAACCGTGTCCCATATGGCGGCCGAGCAGCGGTCGACCACCTCGTCAAGACGTCCCAAGAACGCATCGACGATGGCAAGACGAGCCGGATCAGACATCGCTCAGACCGGTCCCGCCGCCACCGTACGGAGCATCCGCTCGAGCGCGTCGCGAGCGATAGACGCCGCAGCTACGGACTGGTCGTCGGCTCCGGCAACCACATCGAGAGGATCGAGAGCGGCGACGATGGCGCCGGCGTCGACCTCCTGCACCACGACGTTGCACGGCAGGTGTACGGCGGCTTTGAGCTGTGGATCGATCTGGCGCTGCGACAGAGCAGAGTTCCACATCCCCATGATCAGGTACTGGCGGGTGTCACCCGCTTCGGGGCCGAGCATGCCCCCTACGTGCATCTCGGAGATGATCGAGAACCCCTCGCCTTTCATCGCCAACCGAGCGCGCAGCACCGCCTCGTCGTAGCCTTCCGGCACTTCAACGGTGTAGCCGTACTCGTCCACAGATCCTCCTCCGTGCTACGAGGCTCTGAGGCTACGGTAACTGCATGACGCTCCTGGCCGTACCGAACGTCTCTGAAGGACGTGACCGGACGCTGATTGATGCATGCGTCGAGGGCGTGACCGAGCAGGGGGCGCGTGTCTTGGACCTCCATGTCGATCCCCGCCACAACCGCAGCGTGCTGACCTTGACCGCTCCCTTGCCGACACTGATCGACGCGTGCGTGCGCCTCGCGGAGCTCACCGACGCCATAGATCTCGAGGTACACGAGGGTGTGCATCCTCGCTTGGGTGCCCTCGACGTATGTCCCTTCGTGCCTCACCACGCGCCCATGCAAGACGCCGTTCACGCGGCGCGTGAAGCGGGACGAAGGATGGCGACCGAGCTTGGGAGGACGGTCTATCTGTATGGAGATGCGGCACGACGTGCGGCCACTCGCGAGCTGCCGGACCTGCGAAGAGGCGGTCTTCGGGGACTCGCCGAACGAGCACGCGCCGGCTACCTCCCGGACGAGGGGTCCGGGGAGATCGACATGAACCGTGGCGTGGTCTGTGTGGGAGCGCGGGGCCCCTTGATCGCATTCAACGTGTGGCTGCGCGCTCCGGTCACCGTCGCCCGCCGGGTCGCAGGAGAGGTCAGAGGCCCCGCCTTGCGAGCGCTGGGTTTGGAGATGGATGACGCAGCGTCGCAGGTGTCGATGAACCTGATCGATCCCGAGGACACGGGCATCCAAGAAGCCTTCGCGCGAGTCGTCACCGTTGCGGCGCGACTCGGGGCGGCCGTGGTTCACACCGAGATAGTGGGTCTGGTCGAAGAACGGTTCCTGCCGCCGGTGAACGCGCAAGTGACCCGGCTCCTGATCGAGCCGGGCCACTCCGTCGAAGCTGCGTTGAAGGCCTCTAGCTAGCTAGAGGATCTACCGGTCCCGCTCGACCCCCGGCTGGTGGACTTGCGACCGCCGCTGGACTTGCGGGCCGTGGACTTGCGGCCGGTGGACTTGCGGGCCGTGGACTTGCGCCCGCCGGTGGACTTGCGTCTTCTTGCGGGTGCCCGTCGACTTACGGCCCGTCGACTTCTTGCGGGTGCCCCGTGCAGTGGACTTCTTGCGACCCCGTCGACTTGCGTGCCGTCGACTTCTTGCGGCCGCCCGTCGACTTGCGTGCCGTCGACTTCTTGCGGGGTGCCGTCGACTTGCGGCGCCCGTGGACTTGCGTGCGGTCGACTTCTTGCGGCCGCCGGTGGACTTGCGGGGCGGTCGACTTCTTGCGGGTGCCCGTCGACTTGGACCCCGTTGACTTGCGTGCCGTCGACTTCTTGCGGCCGCCGGTGGACTTCCGCGCGGTGCTCTTCTTCCGGGTGCCTGTCGACTTCGACCCCGTTGACTTGCGCGTGCCGCCGGATCGGCTCGCCGTTGACTTGCGCGTGCCGGTCGACTTGCGCGCCGAGGTCTTGCGACCCGTCGTCTTCTTTGCTGCCACTCCTCGCACCTCCTTCGTGCCTAACGGGATCGTCGGCGATCCCCCATCTCCCCTTCCCGGGTACGCGATCCGTGCGTAGCGGGACTAGCAACAACGAACACGCGCGTTAACCACACGCATTCACAAATTAGATAGACACGAATCGAGAGAGATTGCAAGCATTCGATGCGCATGTCGCAGCGGCGGATGGCGCCAGAGCTGCTTCGATGCAACGCTGGTTTAGGAGACGGCGCGCAGTTGGCGACGCGCTCGCTCCTTACGAAGACGTCGTCGTTCTCGCTCCGACGTACCGCCCCAGATACCGAACTGCTCCTTGTTATTGAGCGCGTACTCGAGGCATTGATCGCGGACCTGACAGTTGGCGCACACCTGGCGCGCGGCCTTCGACGATCCGCCGCGTTCGGGAAAGAAGATCTCCGGATCCACCTCTGTGCAACGAGCATCCGTTTGCCACTCGACGGGCTGCAAGAGCTTGTTCGTGATGCGCTGCATTCCCCCGGCCTTCCTCTAGATGCGTTCCCCGACCAACCGCGTCCGGCCTCTCGTCGCGCCGAACGCTGAATCACATTCTTGTAATTCTAGGCATGGGATTCCGGTCGCGCAATAGCGCTGACCTGCGTCTTTACGACTGAAGAGCGCGAAACCAGCGGGAAGACCGCTTCAAGCGATCAGTGAAAGAGCGTCCGCCACGAGGTCGGATGTATCGATCGGTTTGGTCCTGACCAGCTCCGCTCCGGCTTGCCTCGCCAGCCACGCGTCCTGATCGCGATCCAACAACATGAGCACCGGTACGTCTCGCAGGAACGGAACCTGATCCATCTCCTTGCACAACGCGTAGCCGCCGGCAGTACCGGAATGAAGGTCCATGATCACCACCACCGGCACGTCGGCGCGCATCTGTTGGAGAGCGTCACGAGCCTCTCGCGCCAGCGCGACCTCCAGCGTTGGCGAGAATCCGAAGCGTGCTTCGTCACGTATGCGTTCGTCATCGGAAACCACCAGCACATGACCGATGACGCCGCTCTCTTGCGCCGGAGACATTTCTGAAAAAAAATCTAGATCAAACTGCTCGCGCGGCCCGTTCCTGGTCGCGCACCTGCTCCGTGATGGCCTTCAGCAGTCCTTCCACATCGACATCGAAGCCGGTCTCCATCGACTGAAGGCGGGCGATGGTGTTCACGAACCTGGTCGCGGAATCCTCCGCATCCTCCACCGCGTCCACCAGCACCGTTGAATAGTGGCGGGCGAAACGAGCCCCGCAGAAAGGACAGCGACCGGGCGCATCCGACTCGGGGCCGATCTGCGATAGCAAGAACGTTCTGGCGCACCTCTGGCAGTTGGCTTCGATCTTCATGGTCACCTCTCTGATCGGTGTGATCGTGATGATACGTCTCGCAGCACGACCACTCCCAGCAAGAAGGCGGTCACGAAGGATGGCACGGAGGCACTGAGCCACGGAAGCCGAGTGACCACCGGATCCCCAAAGACCGCTGCGTTCAGCTCCAACCACCATGCCAGCGGACTGGGGTTGATCCAGTGGTAGACGACGAACCCGGCCGCCCACGGGATCAGAGCCGCCAGACGGACACCTCCACGGAACCAATAGCGTCCCCGTGGTTGGTAGAGATCGGAGGTGTCGATGTGACCCTTTCGCACGACGAAGTGGTCGGCGGCGAGGACCCCCAACAAAGGGACGAAGATCGAGCCGATGAGGAACAAGAAAGACTCGTACAGCTCCATGGTGAGGACCGCCGCTAGAGCGGTCCCGATGGCGGTCACACCTACGACGAGGACCTTCTGGGAGACGCGCGGGAAGACGTTCTGGATCGTCACCGCACCCGAATAGATGTTGGCGAAGGCCTCGTCGGTCTCTCCGGCCAGGAGTCCCACCAAGAACAGAACGCCTACGACCGACCCACCCCCGATGGTGAGGATGCCGAGGGCGATGCCCGCGGGATCGGGCGCGGCTCCTGCTCCGAGCACGAGTAAAGCGCCGAGCGCGTACAACCAGATGTTGGCCACGAGATAGCCCCAGAAGGTGCCGAGAAAGGCTCCGCGCGGGCGCGAGCCGAAGCGGGAGTAGTCCGCGACCAGAGGGAACCACGACACCGGGATCGCGATCACCAGGTCGAGAGCCGAGCCGAAGGTGGGAAAGCCGCCGATGCCCTCCGCCGACAGCGCCGTTCCGATCCCGTCGCTCGTCAGCACGGCGATCGTGACCATCACCGAGATGCCGCCGATCACCCAGGCCCCGAACTTCTCCATCCATACCCGCGTCACGCCGACCGGTCCCCACAGAGCAAGCGCGCCGCACAGAACGGCAGCCACACCCAGCCACAACAGACGCGCCGAGAAACCGAACACCCTCGTCGACACGAGATCGGCAACGAAGCTCATCGCCCACAGCTCCACCGCGGTCCATCCGACCAACTGGATCAGGTTGAGCGAGCTCGCCAGCCACGATCCCCGGATGCCCAACACGGGCCGGAGCAGCACCATGGTGGGAACACCGTGCTGCGCGCCCGCCACGGCCCCCACCGACAGCATCGTCACGCCGATGACCGAGCCCACCACGATCGCAGCAAAGGCGGTCGCGAAGCCCAGGCCGGGCACCAGCAGCCCGCCCGTGACCAAGACCAACAAGCCGATGCCGAGATCGCCCCACAGCACCGCCATATCGAGAGCGGACAGGCGTCTCTCTTCGACGGGAACGGGGTGGATGCTCTCGCCCGCGGAGCGTCTCTCTTCGACGATGGTGCTCATAGATGTCTCCCTTCGCCGGTGTTATCCGGATCAGGTTCCAAGGGTCGGCGGCTCACAGCCGCCCTCTCAGCCCGGTCTCACCGAGCTCCCCTGTTCTTGTGGCGCGACGCTACACGACTACAGCTCGGCCCTCACGACGTCTACGGCCTTCTTTATGTTCGAGAGCTTCTCTTTGGCCTCGTCCACCGTGCGTGTCTTCAGACCGCAGTCGGGGTCCACGAAGATCCTCTCCGGCGGGATGTGCTTCAGGGCCCGCCGCACGCCTTCGACCATGTCTTCGACAGGCTCTAGCTCGTGCGTGTGGACGTCGGAGATGCCGAGGCCGATGTGCTTCGTGAAGGGGTCATCCGAGAACTCATCCAACAGGGAGTACTCGGAGTTCGCGAACTCGAGGTCTATCTGGTCGACCGGGATCTCGAGCATCTTCGGATAGGCGTTGTGGAAGTCGCCGTAGCAGATGTGCGTGATCGTGTGAGCGGTCAGAGGCTCGGTCACGATAGCCATGGCCTCGCTCACGAGATCCAGCTCGTCCATGCGGGTGGACGCGGCGGGCTCATCGATCTGGATGTACCGAGCGCCGGCCCTCTCTAGATCAAGCGCCTCGTCCCGGATCACCTTGGCGAGGTCCAACACGAAATCACGCCGCGACGCGTAGTGCTCGTTGAAGGACCAGTCACAGATCGTGTAGGGGCCGGTAAGCATGCCTTTGACGGGTGCGTCGGTCAGCGACTGCGCGTACCTCCACCAGTCGACGGTGATCGGCTGCTCGCGCCCGATCGGTCCGGTGGCGATTGGCTTGCGGTAGTAGCGATTGCCGTAGGAGCGCACCAGTCCACCGATCTCGAGGCCCGGAAGCTCCTCGGCGAAGTAGGCCACCATGTCGCCGCGATACATCTCGCCGTCCACGACGAGGTCGGTCCCGATGGAGTCCTGGAACTCGATCCATTCGCGCGTGGCCTGCTTCTCCAGCTCCGTCAGCTCCTCGCGATCGATCTCCTTGCGCGCGAAGCGACCGCGTGCCGCGATCAGGTAATCGGGCTTGGGGAAGCTGCCGACCGACGTCGTCCACAGGCCCGGACCGGGAAGGTTCACCTCTGCCATCTCATGCACCCACTTTCCGTGCCGCCTCGCCTAGGCGATGCAGCTTCGCTCTGGCCTTCTCTCTCGGCAGGAACTCGAGCCCCGCCGACGGGGCTACCCGCAGCCGCTCGGGACCGACGTTGCCCGCGAGCTCCTCTATCGTCGCCTGCAGCTCGCCGGTGTCTTCCAGCTTGGTGTTACGGGCGTCGACGATGCCCGCCTGCAGCTTGAGGTCGCCGGGGAACGACTTGATGAGCTCGCGGTTCTCGGGTCCGGACACGAGGTCCAGAGCGATCGTGTGCACCGGCAGGTGGAAGATCTCGGTCCCCAGCCTCTTGGCGTCGGCGAAGTACGTCCCCAACGTGACCTCTGCAGAGGTGAGCTCCGAGGTCACCATGCCGAGGGCCTCGCGGGCCAAGGCGAGGTCTTCGGGTGCGTTGAGAAGAGCGGGCTCATCTATCTGGATGTAACGAGCTCCCGCCGCCTCGAGCTCGAACGCCTCTTGGGCCAGCACTCGCGCGATCGCCCGGACGAAAGCATCATGATCGCCGTAGTGCTCGTCGACCGAAAGACGCGCGAAGGTGACGGGGCCCGGGATCACCGCCTTGACGTCCTTGGAGGCCACCGATGTCGCGAACCTGAAGGCATCCGTTGAAGAGGGGCCTCGCCAGTCGAGGTCTCCAACACACACGGGCCTGCGGTAGTAGACGTTGTTGTCGAACCACCTCAAGAGGCCACCGATCTCGAACCCGGCGATATTGCGAGCGAACGGCGTCAAGATGTCGTCCCACCGAACGTGGCCGTCGGTCACCAGGTCGATGCCGGCCTCCTCTTGCTCGGAGATGACCTGACGGGCGAGCTCGTCTTGAGCTTGATGAAGGTCGTCAACCGAGACCGTGCCCTTCTCCAGAGCGTGCAGGGTCTTTCGCACCCTGAAGGTGTCCCCCTCGTTGGGAGGCTTCGGGTAGGACCCGACGACGGTGGTCGTGATCGGCATCGTTCTCCTCTCTCGAACAGCAAAAAACCTTCCCTGCCGGACGGAAGGGAAGGCTCTGAGTCACCAACGCCCGCTCATCCGTCCGGGATTCGCACCTGCCGCCGGGTCGTGGGGACCTGGCGGTGGTTGCGGCGGGATCATCGGGCCGGGCCCTCCCCCGCTCTTGATGAGCGCTTCGACTCTATCCGATGAGGTGCCGCCGGCGGCGCCCCCCGGAGCGGCTATACATAGCAGCATGGAGTGGCGGGGAACCAGCGGCTACGTCGAGGTCGCGGGAGACGACGGGATCGCGATCCTTCGACTGACGCGGCCCGACAAGCTGAACGCTCTGAGCGTTCCGATGCTCGCAGACGTCGGCGACGCGCTGCGCCGCTTCGGGACCTCGGGCGAGGCCCGGGCGATCGTCATGACGGGAAGGGGCCGCGCCTTCTCCGCGGGCGACGACCTTCCGGCAACCGAGTCGCTCACCGTGGAGGACTTCGAGGAGCTCCTCACCAACTTCCAGGCCCTCACCCGGGCCGTGCTGGGGGCCACGGTCCCGGTGGTCGTCGCGCTCAACGGGATAGTCGTGGGCGGCGCCGCCGAGTTCACGCTGTGCTGCGACGCGCGGATCGGCTATCACGGCTCCGACTATCTCTTCCCCGAGAACGACGTAGGCCTCACCATCTCCAATGCCTCGACCTACCTGTTGCCCCGTCTTCTGGGGGGCCGGGCGCTGCCACTCGTCCTGGACACCCGGCGAATCTCGGGAACCGAGGCGCACGCGCTCGGCCTGATCGATCACATGGTCGACAGCCAGGAAGCCGTGCTGCCGAAGGCCGTCGAGGTGGTGCGCCACTGGGTGGAGCGAGGACTCGCCACCCGGTTCCATCTACGCATGCTGCGACCTCCGCTGGAAGAGGTCGAGGCCGCGATCGCTCGCGAGAGCGCCATCGGGCGCGAGGCGTGGGATGCCGGCACCGCCCTGGAGGGCATCAAGAGATTCATGCGCGAGCAAGAGGAGAAGCGCACGCGGGCATGAGCGCGCCCGATCCCCGCTACGAGGACCTGCTCTCGTTGGTCAGGCGTCAGTCGGATCGCTGGGGCGACCGGACGTTCATGACCTTCGGCGACGGCGAGTCGATGTCGTTCTCCGACCTCGAGAGGCGCATCGCCGGCTTCCGGCGTCACCTGCTCGATCTCGGGATAGCTCCCGGAGACCGGGTCGCGCTGATGCTGAAGAACTCACTCTTCTACCCGGTGGCGTGGCTCGGCATCCTGAGCGCGGGTGCCGTGGCGGTGCCCATGAACAGCAGGCTGGGCGAGCTCGACGCCCGGTTCGTGCTGCAACACAGCGGAGCGGTGGGCCTGGTGGTCGACGACCGAACCCAGGATGTAGCGCGAGCCGCCGCCCCCGCGGACGTCCGGGCGGTGGTGGTAGCGCGCTCGGGCGAGCCCATGCAGGAGCTCGCGACCGACGAGGACGTGGCCGCGCCGTTGCTGCGGGGGGACTCGCTCGCCAACATCCAATACACCTCCGGCACCACGGGCTTCCCGAAAGGCTGTCTGCTGCGACACCTCTACTGGCAGAGGATGGGGACGGCCGCGTCGGCGGCCATGGGCATCACCGAGAACGACACCCTCATCACCTCGCAGCCTCACAGCTACGTCGACCCGCAGTGGAACGCCGTCGCCGCGCTGCAGCGAGGAGCGCACCTGGTGCTACTCGACTCCTTCCACCCGACCACGTTCATGCGCGACGTCGCCCGGTTCGAGGTCACCCTCTTCTACTGCCTCGGGGTCATGCCGACGCTCCTGCTCAAGCAACCGGCGACCGCTCACGACCGCAACAACTCGCTCACGCGGGTGTTCTGCTCCGCCATCCCCGCCGAGCAACATGCCGTCATCGAACAGCGCTGGGGCGCTCCGTGGTTCGAGATCTTCGGCATGACCGAGACGGGCGTCAACGTCGGCGTGGCTGCGGGCGACCACGACCGCTTCGTGGGAACGGGTTGCATCGGGCGCGCTCTGCCCCACAATGAGGTCGCGGTGGTCGACGAACAGGACCGCCCCGTGCCGCCCGGAGCCATCGGGGAGATGGTGCTGCGAGGTCTCGGGATGATGGACGGCTATCACAACGATCGCGAAGCCACCACCGCGTTCTTCCGCGGGGGCTGGGCCCACACCGGTGACCTCGTCGAGAGCGACGAGGACGGCTACATCTACTACCGGGGCCGGCGCAAGGAGATGATCAGACGGGCCGGAGAGAACATCGCACCCATCGAGATCGAAGCCGCCCTGGCCTCACATCATGATGTGATCGAGTGCGCGGTGGTGCCGGTCCCGGATCCGGACCTCGGCGAAGAGATCAAGGCGTATGTGGTCGCGAGCTCACCGGTCGAAGCCACCGTCCTGGGCGACTACCTCCGTTCGAAGATCGCCATCTTCAAGGTCCCCCGCTACTGGGAGTTCCGCGCCTCGCTGCCGCACACACCATCGGAAAAAGTGGCCAAGCACCAGCTGCTGTCAGAAGACCCGCTCGCCCACGCCACCGACATCAAGGCCGCGACGAGCTAG
>JAUJPD010000004.1:52548-55239 GCA_030447315.1 Actinomycetota bacterium
CCGCGCAGATAGGGAGCGCTCATCTTGTCGACCCGGATCTCGACCCCGTGCAGCTGCTCGACGTGATCATCGTCGAGCTTGCGGTCGTCGAAATACAGGGCGTAACGCAGCCCCGCGCAGCCGCCGGGCTGCACCGCGACCCTCAGAGCGTAGGACTTGCCTTCGTGCTCCTCAGGTGACGCAGAGGTCTCGCGATCCAGCAACTCGGTGACCTTGGACGCGGCATGGGGAGTGATCGAAAAGATCTCGGTCTCGGTCTGGTTGGTCTCGGTCATCGACACGCTCGGGCCTCCTTCATATGGCACCCGGATAAGAGATGTCCCTGGATTATAGGTAACGCCGGGCAACGCCCCGTCATTCCTCTAGTGGATCAGCCGCCACTCGGCCACGAGAAGCAGCACCGCGGTCGCGATCAGCCCGGCCAGAACACCCCTGGTCTTGGGGGGCAGAGGGGCATCGGCGACCAGTGGCCACAGGACCGCCAGGACCAGCCCTCCGGCTCCCAGGAGCACCGAGGTGAGGACCGCGATGTGGAGGACCTCGTGCATCTGAGCGCGGCCCTAGTGACTGGTCGTGGAGGCGAAGTGGAACTCGCCCAGCCGGAGTGAAGGTGCTGCGCTCGAGCCGAAGGAGCCGAAGTCCGGCGCCACCGCCCTGACGTCCGATCCGATGCCGAGGGTGGAGGCCAGCGCGGCGAGAACGCTCTGTGAGAAGCGGAAGTTGGTGACCGGCTCTGCGATCTCTCCACGTCGGATGCGAAAGGTGCCGTCGCGGGTCATCCCGGTGAGGAGCGTGCTCGGCCGGTCCAGCACGTTGACGTAATGGAAGCGCGTCACCAAGATCCCGTCTTCGACCGCGCCGATCAGGTCTTCGGGTGACTCGTCACCCCCGTAGAGCACGACGTTGGACGCGATCGGACCGTACTCCGTAGAGCCCGACGAGTGCCCACTGGGCGGCACGTCTAGCGCGGCCGCCGTTCGTAGGTCCGTGACCGGAGCAATCGCGTGACCCCGGTCGATGACCGTCACCGGCTTCTTGGGCACGCCTTCGAGGTCGAACCCGATGCCGACCGAGCGCGGGTGGAATACGTCGTCGGCGATCGTCACGTTGCCGGCGGTGACCTGCTCGCCGGTGCGGGTCGCGAGGAAACTCTCGCCGTCGATCACCTGCTTGGCGCCGAAGCCCACATAAGAGAGGAACTCCAACAGCATCGCGGAGGCCGAAGGCTCCAGGACGACCTCGTAGACACCTGCCTCGGCGGACCGGGGAGCGCGGCTGTGGCGTGCCTTGGCGGCCGCGGTGGCCGCGGCGCGCTCGACGTCGACCTCGGCGGCGGAATGTGAGGATGCTTCCCCCCATCCCGTACCGCCGTCGTCGTCGACGAGACAGGTGGTGATGCAACGGGTGAAAGCGTCGGAGCAGTCGATGCCGGCCGAGTTGATGACCGTGTAGGAGTGGGTGCTGGTCTCGTAGATGCCGGCCGCGTTCGGCGCGGAGCTCGCCTTCAAGATGTCTGAGACAGCCCGGGCGCGCTGCGCGGGTGTTGCCGCGGCGGTGTCTTCGTCCCACCTACCGACGGCTTCGGCTCGCCCGACCTTCTCCGGCGCCGGAAGGCCCGGCCAGCCGGGATCGGGACGCGAGGCCACCGCGGCCTCCAGAGCCCGGCCGCCGGCGAGCCTCATGCTGGTCGGATCCAACTGATTGGTGGACGCGGTCGCCACTCGATCCCCGACGACCGCGCGCACGTAGGCTCGTAGCTCGCTGCGGACGGTGTTCTGGATGATCTCGGAGTGGGCGTAGCGGGTGAGCCCGGTTCGGGACGCAGTCATCAGCACCTCGACCTCGTCCGCTCCTGGAAGATCGAGGACCGCGCCAGCAGCCGCCCGTGCGGTCTCGGGATCCAAGGGCTTGCTCGAGTGGATCCTCACTGCGATACGCCGATGCTGACCTCTCGGAAGCGCGCGGGAGAGGTCCCGTGACCGACGCGCATGGTCTGACCGGGCTGTCCCTTTCCGCAGTTCGGGGTGCCCCGCACCTTCCACTCCTCGGGACCCGCGATCGCGTCGCATGAAGCCCAGAAAGCCGGGGTGATGCCGGTGTAGCGCGGGTTCTTCAGCATCTTGCCGAGGCGGCCCTTGCTGATCTCCCAGGCGATCTCGCATCCGAACTGGAAGTTCTTGCGCTTGTCGTCGATGGACCACGACTTGTTGGTCGCCATGAAGATGCCGCGTTCCACATCGGCGAGCAGATCCTCCAACGAACCCTCTCCTGGAAGAAGGTTCACGTTGGTCATGCGGATCAACGGGAAGTTCTCCCACCCCTCCGCGCGCATCGTCCCGTTCGACCGGTCGGCACCGGCGGCGGCCGCGGTCTCGCGCGAGCTCTGGAACCCCACGAGCACGCCGTCCCGGACCAGATCGACGGTCTGTCCCGCGACGCCCTCGTCGTCGTATGCGTAGGAACCGAGACCCCCGGGGGTGCAGGCGTCGGAGACGATCGTGACGAGCTCCGAGCCGTAACGCAGCCTCCCCAGGTCGGCTACGCCGACGAAAGAGGTTCCGGCGAACGCGGCCTCCATGCCGAGCACGCGGTCTAGCTCGGTCGGATGCCCGACCGACTCGTGAACCTGGAGCATCATCTGATGGCCGTCCAAGACCAACGTGGTTTCCGTGGTGGGGCATTCCGGGGCCT
>JAUJPD010000004.1:55339-119377 GCA_030447315.1 Actinomycetota bacterium
GCGATCCGTGACGCCTCCGGCCCCTCTAGATCTGCGGTAGAGGCGAAGCCCCAGGCGCCGTCGACGAGGACACGGACGCCATAGCCAATCGAAGTAGCGCGGTCGAGCCCCTCGACGAGCGGGCCGCGGACCGAAAGAGCCTCGGTTTCGATCTCGGCGCCGCGCACGTCGGCGTAACTAGCGCCCCCGTCCATGGCCGCATCGAGGGCCGCGCGGAGGAGATCTCTCAAGCGAGGTTCGAGGAACGCGGGTACGCGACCTCGGGGTCGGTCAGGACGTTCACGACCGTCGGCTCGCCCGACTCGAAAGCTCGCTTCAGGGCGGGAGCGATGGCATCCGGCTCGGTCACGAGCTCGCCCCGCCCCCCGAACGCCTCCATCATCAGGTCGTAACGGATGCCGGGACGAAGGTCCGCCGCCACGTCGTAGCCATAGAGTCCTCGCATCGGGTGCTTCTCCAAACCCCAGATCCCGTTGTTGCCGACGATGCACACGACCGGAAGCTTGTGGCGAACGAAGGACTCGAGCTCGGTTCCCGCGAACCCGATCGCGCCGTCCCCGTACAACAATGCGATCTGCCGGTCCGGATGCGCGAGGCGCGCCGCCATCGCATATCCCGGGCCGACCCCGAGACAGCCGAAGGGTCCCGGGTCGAGCCAGCAGCCGGGCTCGTAGGAGGGAACCTCTCGCCCTGCATAGGACACGAAGTCACCACCGTCGCCGATCACGATCGCATCGCGCTCCAACAGGGGAACCAGCTCACCGTAGATGCGCATGGGGTGGATCGGGTTCGAGTCCGATAGCAACTCGGCCTGAGCCGGCGCTCGTTTCTGCTCCTCGGTCTCCGACAGGGCTTCGATCCAGGCCTTGGTGTCCGCGGGGCCGTCGATGGCGTCGGCCAGTGCCGCGAACGTGCCCGCCAAAGGAGCTCCCATCGAGGCCGCGAGCTCGACGTGGCGAGCGACCAGGTCGGGATGCGAGTCGAGGTGCACGAGGTTGGCGAGACCTTGACCAAAACCCAGCCGGAAGTCCAGCGGCGTCCCCGCCACGATCACCAGGTCGGCTTCTTTCAAGCCGCGGGAGCGGGCGCGCGAGAAAGCGAGCCTGTGATCGGCCGGCACGCACCCGCGCCCCTGGCCGTTGGCGAACACGGGGACCTCGGCGGCCTCGACCAAGCTGCGCAACGGCCCCTCGGCCCGGTCCATGAAGACGTTCGATCCGGCGATCAAGATCGGGCGCTCGGCCCTACGGATGAGTTCCGCGATCTTCTCGATCGCGATGTGATCGATGGCGGGTGCCTCGGCAAGATCGGGGGCCTCGAAGCCGAGTCCCGCCTGGTTGAACACGACGTCTAGAGGGAAGTCGAGGAACCGGGGGCCGCGCGGCGCGGTCACCGCATCGAGCACGGTGGCCACGATGTCGCTTCCCACCATGGAGGTGTCGGTCACGGTACGGGCGGGCGCAACGGGATCGACGAAGGGAACGTGGTCCATCTCCTGCAGCGATCCCTGCCCCCATCTGAACGCCGGCGCCCGGCCTCCGAGAACCACCACGGGAGCGCGGTTGGCACCGGCCTGTGCGAGCGGGCTGATGACGTTGGTCACTCCCGGACCGGCGGTCACGGCCGCGACACCGACCGTGCGGGTGAGCCTGGCCCAGCCCTCGGCCCCGAACGCCGCGTTGGCCTCGTGGCGCGTGTCGACGAGCCGGATCCCTTCTTGGTGACAGCCATCGAGGAAGGGAAAGATGTGCCCTCCACTCAGCGTGAAGACGTGCGAGACCCCCAGCGCCTTCAGGGCCTTAGCGGCGATCAGGCCCCCATGACCCTGACCCTCGAGAGCAGCCCCGGCGCGGCGCAGCTCGGCAACCTCCGGGACCCACCCACGCTCGACCATCGCCGGAGCCTACCGACTCGAGGTGGCCCGCCCACGCCTACTGTGGGTTCATCCCAGAACGGGGAGGCCTGCAGCAGGCGAGATCGAGCTGGAGGAGGCAGAGAGAGCCTCCGGAAACTTGGCCTTCACACTCCCGAGCGAGGACGGACGGGCCCGGAGGGAGCCTCCGCAGGAACTGCTCGCTTCAGCGAGCCGTTCCGAGGACCGCGACCGGAGGGTCCGGCCATCCGAGCGAGGTTATTCGCCGTCGCTGACCCAGCGGGTGCCGCCGGTGTCTCCGCTGGCGGCCGTCTCGCTGGAGGAACGCCTGATCACGTGGTCGTCATCGGGCTCGAGGTCGTAGGCCTCGGCGGTGCGCGCGGACTCTTCCAACATCCTGCGGGCGGTGCGGCGAGCGGCCTCGAGCGACCCGTCGGTGGCCCGACCGTTGTCGTCGGTCTCCCGCAGAAGCTTCTGAGCGAGACTCTCGACGCGCTCGTCCAGTCCCGGATCGCTCTTGGCGTCGGCGACGTAGTATTCCGGCTCGGCGTTGTCGGCCATCGCTCCAGAGTCTCCCGTCTAGTCCACTGACCAGGTGTCGCCTGACCCGAGCAAGCGGGAGAGGTCGCCGGGGCCCTGCTGTTCGGCCGCCACCCGTAACTGCTGCTCCATTCCATCTCCGTAGACGGGACGCTGCACGTCCCGGAAGACACCGATGGGCGTCGGTTCGCTCGGGCCGGATGCGATGCGAGAGAGGGCGAAGGCGAGGCTGGGATCGTCGCGATGCTCGTCGTGAACGAGCAGATCGCCCTCTCCGACCTCGGCCACGTCCACAACCTCGGCGCGGCCCTCACTCGTCATGCGAACCCCTTTCTCGTTGCCGGCGCCGAACCTGATCGGCTTGCCGTGCTCGAGGTAGATGCGGTTCTGAGAACGTCCCTCTTTGCCGGTAAGAGCTACGAAGGCGCCGTCATTGAAGATGTTGCAGTTCTGGTAGATCTCGATGAAGGCCGACCCGCGGTGCTCGGCCGCCCTCTGGATGATCTGCGGCAGATGCTTGCGCTCGACGTCCAGGGTGCGCGCGACGAAAGTGGCCTCGGCCCCCAGCGCGAGGGCCACCGGGTTGAAGGGATGCTCCAAGGAGCCGAAGGGGGTCGACTTCGTCACCTTGCCCTTCTCCGACGTGGGCGAGTACTGGCCCTTGGTCAGCCCGTAGATCTGGTTGTTGAAGAGCAGGATCTTGAGGTTGACGTTGCGCCGCAACGCGTGGATGAAGTGGTTGCCGCCGATGGACAACCCGTCGCCGTCGCCGGTGACCACCCACACCTGCAGGTCCGGCCGCGCGGTCGCGACGCCGGTCGCGATCGCAGGGGCTCGTCCATGGATGCCGTGGATCCCATAGGTGTTCATGTAGTACGGGAAGCGACTGGAGCAGCCGATGCCCGACACCCACACCATCTTCTCGGGAGGGACCCCGAGCGACGGCATGGCGCTTTGGACGGCGGCGAGGATCGCGTAGTCGCCACATCCCGGACACCACCGAACCTCTTGGTCGGAGACGAAGTCGTCGCGGGTCAGGGTGCCGACGTTCGAGGCCTCGGTGATGCCGCGCTGGTCGCCGGGATTCGCGTTGAGCGTCATAGGTGTTTGATCAGCTCCTCTTCTAGGTCGCCCGCCCGGAAAGGCAGGCCCTTCATCTTGTTGATGGGGATCACGTCGATCAGGAAGTCGGCTCGGATCAACTTCGAGAGCTGTCCCATGTTCATCTCAGGGATCACCACCTTGTCGAAACGCGCCAGCACCTCGCCGGTGTTCTTGGGCATCGGATTGAGGTGCTTCAAGTGAGCGCGCGCGATCTTCTTGCCTCGCACCCTCAGCTTTCGCACCGCCGCGCCGATCGCGCCGTAGGTGGAACCCCAACCGAGCACGAGGACGGTCGCCCCCTCGTCCGAATCGAACTCGAGGGGATCGATGTCTTCCTCGATCGCCTTGATCTTGGCCTGACGGAGAAGAGTCATCAGCTCGTGGTTGTCCGGGTCGTAGGAGATGTTGCCGGTGCCGTCCGCCTTCTCGAGGCCGCCGACGCGGTGCTGGAGGCCGGGGGTCCCCGGGATGGCCCACGGACGAGCGAGGCTCTCGTCGTCTCGCAGGAACGGCCAGAAGTCGTCACCGGCGTTGGGTTGGGAGGCGAAGCGCACCTGGATGTCCGGCAGCTTCGACACCGAAGGGATGCGCCACGGCTCCGCCCCGTTGGCGAGATAGCCGTCAGACAAGATGATGACCGGCGTCATGTACTTGATCGCCAGCCGCGCGGCCTCGATGGGCGCCCAGAAGCAAGACGACGGCGTCCACGCCGCCACGATCGGCAGCGGGGCCTCTCCGTGCCGGCCGTACATCGCGTGCAGGAGATCCGACTGCTCGGTCTTCGTGGGAAGCCCCGTGGATGGTCCACCTCTTTGGATGTCGACGACGAGCAGAGGCAGCTCCATCGACAGAGCGAGACCGAGTGCCTCCGATTTCAGGTCGAGGCCGGGTCCGGAGGTCGTCGTGACGCCCAGGTGCCCGGAGAAGGAGGCGCCGATGGCCATGCTGATGGCCGCGATCTCGTCTTCGGCCTGCACCGTACGCACGCCGAAGTTCTTGTGGCGAGAGAGCTCGTGGAGGATGTCCGAGGCCGGGGTGATGGGGTAAGAGCCGAGGAACAACGGCAACTTGGCCTGCACGGCCGCGGCGATCAGCCCGAACGCCATCGCCTGGTTGCCCGTGATCCGCCGGTATCTACCGGGGGCGAGGGTCGCCGGCTTGACTTCGAAGGCGCTGAGCTCGGCGGTCTCACCGAAGGCGTGCCCGGCCTTGAGGGCGGCGATGTTGGCTTGGGCGATGGCCGGCTTCTTCGCGAACTTCTTCTCGAGCCATCCGATGGTGGGCTCGAGTGGCCGTGAGTACATCCACGACACGACCCCCAGAGCCAGCATGTTCTTGGAGCGCTCGGCCTCCTTCTTGTTGACGCCGGTCTCCTTCACGGCTTCGCCGGTGAGCTTCGTCATCGGGATCTCGTAGACCTGGTAACCGCTCAGCGACCCGTCCTCCAACGGGTTGGTCGCATATCCCGCCTTGTCCAGGTTCCGTTCCTCGAAGGCATCGCTGTTCACGATCAGGAGACCGCCCTGGGTGAGATCCTTCAGATTCGCTTTCAGCGCGGCCGGGTTCATCGCCACCAGCACACTCGGCTGATCGCCCGCCGTGAGGATGTTGTGGTCCGAGAAATGAAGTTGGAACGCGGATACGCCCGCCAGGGTCCCCGCCGGTGCTCGGATCTCGGCCGGATAGTCCGGCATCGTGGCCAGGTCGTTGCCGAAAAGGGCGCTGGCGCTGGTGAAACGCTCACCGGTGAGCTGCATCCCGTCGCCGGAGTCGCCCGCGAAGCGGATCACCACCCTGTCGAGCTCTTTCCGCTCGCCCGTAGGCGGAGCGGCTTGCGCGACCATCGACATCCCTTCTGGCTAGAGAACTCCCGGCGACGGCTCATGATAGCGCCGGCCCTGCTGCTTCCGGGACTATCAACGACGCGGCAACGCCTTTGGTTGCTTGGGTCTAGACCGGGAAGAGCTTGCTCGCGAGGATGTCGCCGCTAGCGACGATCTTGGTATCGCCCGAGCGGGTGAGGATCGAGATCGTTTGAGCAGCGGTCGCGTCGACGGCTACCGAAGAGACGACGCCGATCGCCTCCGTATAGGGGTGGTCGCCGTCGTGGAGCTTGTACCGCAACGAGACCTTTCGTCCGAGATGAGGCTTCCAATCCTCGATCCGAGAGGAAGCCACGAGCGGTTCCTTACTCGGTTCGCTCTTCGGACGGGGCGTAGGGGCTCTCCATGGCTCCACCCGACGCATCCGGGTGCTCTACGAACCACTGCGCCTGGGTCTGTGTGAAGTTCGCCCACTCGGAGGGGATGTTGTCGGCGGGGAAGATGGCATCGACCGGGCATGCCGGCAGACAGGCGTCACAGTCCACGCACTCCTCAGGGTGGATATAGAGCTGCTCTTCGCCCTCGTAGATGCAGTCGACCGGGCACTCGTCGACACAGGCACGGTCTTTCACGCCGATGCACGGCTCAGCGATGACGTACGTCATCTGGGATCCCTCCTGGTTGTTTTGATGATGTGGGCTGATGATACCCAGCCTGCAGGTTGCAGCCCGACATCGTGACCTTGTTCATCCCGCGGGCAGATTCAGGTAAACGATCACCGCGTCGTCGCACTTGCTGCTCCTGATCTGAAGCGACCCCAGCTCCTTGCCGGTCTTCAGGTAGAGCTCGGCTTCGAAACCCTCGTTGTCCTCCTGAAGCACGTCTAGCTCGGCGTCGGCAAGGGCCGATTTGTAGAGGCCGAAGGCCTCGTTGACGGAATGGGGCACGTGAAGGGCCGCTATGAGACGGCCGTCTTTCACCTCGGTCTGCGCCACCGTCGCCTCGCCTCCGAGGAGCAGCGGCGTGGGCACCTCCCCGGGATCCGCGGCCGGATCGGGGGTCGGGAATCCGCAGGCGGCGAAGTCGGGAGCCGCCTGCACGGTCGGCTCATCGGAGCCGCAAGCGCCCGCCACGGCCACCGCGACGGCGACCGCGAGCACGCGTCTCAAGCCTCGGGACCTCGGTCCGCTTCTCGCTCCACGTACCCGAACAACCCGGCGCGGCGTTGGATCCTCGCGGTGGTGTCCGGAGACAACGCGTGGAAGACATCCACGACGTTGCCGAGACCGCGAGTGACGATGACCTCGGCCCGGTTGTTCTCGATCGCTTCGATCGTCTTGGTGGCAACCTGCGCCGGAGTCACCGTGCGCGCTATCGCCGGGGGCGGATCGTTGGGATGGCGCCGCGCGAACATGCCTTCGTCAGACACGAATCCCGGACAGACCACGGAGACCTCCACGCCGTAGGGCCGCATCTCCTCGCGCAGGGACCAGGAGAAGCCGACAACGGCGTGTTTGGAGGACGCATAGACGGTGTTGTACGGATAGGCGGTCCGGCCCGAAAGAGACGCCATGTTGCACACGTGGCCCCGTCTCCTGGCCACCATGCCAGGAAGCACCAACCGGGTGAGGGTCTCGAGCGCGATGACATTGGTGCCGATGATCCACGAGATGTCGTCCGGCTCGTAGCGCTCGAATCGTTCGACCTTCTGCACCCCTGCGTTGTTAACGAGGAGATCCGGCGGCCCCAGCTCCTGTTCCGTCCGTTCCACCAGTCGTTCGAGATCGCCGCGCTTGGTCACATCGGTTCCTACGGCTATAGCGCGGACGCCCCGGCGTTGCACGCGCGCCACCGTCTCGGCCAGATCGTCCGTGGAACGAGCGGCCACAGCGAGGTGAACCCCCTTCGCCGCCAGGGCCTCGGCCAGATGCACGCCGATACCTCTCGAGGCACCCGTGACGATCCCTATCCTGTTGTGGAGTTTCACCCTTCCTCCCGTCTCGCAGGTTCTACGGCGTCAGTCTCCAGCGCCTCGCCAACCGGTACTGCACCAGCACGATCACCGCCGTGATGATGAACATGGTGAGCGCGATCGTGGACGCGTAGCCGAGCCGGAAGTAACGGAACGCGGTCCTGTAGACGTACAGCGGCAGATAGGTCGTCGCGTAACGAGGGCCCCCGTCGGTCAGGAGGAAGGCGGGCACGAAGTTCACTTGCAGCGACAGGATCACATCCCTCAAGGTCAGCAATCCCAGCACCGGTGTCATCAAAGGAAGGGTCAGCCGGGACAACGCGAACCACGGCCCCGCGCCGTCGACCGCCGCGGCCTCGTAGAGGTGAGGCGGGATGCTCCGGCGCACTGCGAGAGCAACGACGAAGGCCTCACCGATCTGAAAGACGCTCAAGAGAGCGAGGGATACGCGCGCGCCCCAGGGGTCGACGAGGAGATCGGCGGTCCCGAAGATCGCCGCGAGGGGGCCGTAGAGCGGGTTGAGCAGCCACAGCCATAACAGCGCGTAGGCAACGTCGGGCACGACCGTCGGCAGGTAGGCCAGTGGCCGCCCCGCGCTCGCGGTCCGGGAGCGGCGGTTCAGCAACAGCGCGGCCCCCAGCGCCGCCACCATCCGAAGAGGCACCGCGAGCACGATGTAGATGAGCGTGTTACCGAGCGACCGCCAGAACGCGGTGTCGGCCACCAGACGGGAGACGTTGGCGCTCCCGGTGAAGCGCGGACCCTCCACCCCGGAGAACTCCGTGAAGGCCAGACCCAGAGCGGCAACCGCCGGAAGCCCGACCAGCGCGGCCAGGCCAACCACGAACGGGAGCGCGAGGAGGCCCGTCTTCTTCATGGAAGGCGCTGCCCGGAGGAGGCCGAGAAGCGGTGCAGATCATCGTCGCCGAACCCGAGTCCCACGGTTCCGTCCAGGTGTCCGACGCCACGGAGGTCGCGGCGGACCAGAAGGGTGCAGTCTCCGACACGGACGTGGACGATCACCTCGCCGCCGATAGGTTCCACGGCCGCGATCTCGCCATGCAGCCGGGCGTCGTCCGTCGCAACGAGATCCACGCGCTCCGGGCGCACCCCGCACAGCTGGTCCCCGTCCCGACCGAGCAGCCGCGACGGAAAGAGGTTCATCGGCGGACTGCCGAGGAAGCCTGCGACGAACGCGGTGGACGGCCGTTCGTAGAGCTCCATGGGCGGCCCCACCTGCTCGACGCGGCCGGCGCGCAGAACCGCGACGCTGTCACCCATCGTCATCGCTTCCACCTGATCGTGCGTTACGTAGATCGTCGTGGTGTCCAGAGACCGCTGCAGCGACCGTATCTGGCTTCTCGTCTGGGTCCGCAGCTCCGCATCCAGATTGGACAAGGGCTCGTCCAACAGGAACGCAGCGGGCCGCCTTACGAGCGCACGAGCTAGAGCGACCCGCTGTCTCTCTCCGCCCGAGAGACGATCGGGAGAGCGGTCGAGCTGAGCATCCAAGCCCACCATGGACGCAGCTTGTTCGACCTTTGCATCGATCTGATCGCGCGCTACCTTGCGCGCCCGCAGACCGAAGGCGATGTTGGCTCGAACGCTCAGGTGCGGGTAGAGGGCGTAGTCCTGGAAGACCATCGCGACATCTCGCTCGCCCGGGTCCAATGACGTGACGTCGCGACCCGCCACCTCCACGCTGCCCCCGTCGAGCTCCTCGAGGCCGGCCACGCAGCGGAGCAACGTGGTCTTGCCGGACCCCGACGGCCCCACCACCACCGTCATGCGACCTTGCGGAACCTCCAGCGAGACACCGTCGAGCACCTTGACCTCGCCGGCGCGGGTCTGGAACCTCTTCGAGACATCGCGCAGACGAAGCGTCACCGCTCCGCCGCCTCCTCGAACAAAGGCTGGGTCTCGGCCTCCAGGGCCGCGATCGCATCGTCGATCGTGTAGCCCTCTTCGTAGAACGCCCGGGTGAGGATCTCCTCGGCGAGATCCTCGATCTCCGGCCACGTGGCGATGACCGGTGTACGCCGGATCGCGGGGATCCCTTGCAGGAAGACCTCCGGATGAGCAGGTGACTGCGTCGGATCGAGGAACGCGCCGGAGCGCGCCACCTCCCTCAAGGAAGGCACGGTGCGGCCTCCGAGCGCGGCGATCGTCTGGCCCTGGCGCCCGGTGGCGAACGCGATGAAGCGGGCGGCCTGTGCGGTCCGTTCGGCGTCGCCGCCGGCCGCCAGGCAGTAGGCGTCTGAATGGAGGATGCCGGCCGGTTCCTCGGCCACGGGGAGGGCCGCCACGTCCCACTCGAGACCCAGCACCTCGCGCAGCACGGGAGTGTCGCGGCGCGAGGACAGGAACATCCCAAGCTTGCCGGTGACGAAGCGAGTCTCGAGGTCCTGCGCGGTGATCTCTTGCTCCGACGGCACCACCTTGTCGTCGCGCACGAGCGAGACGATGTACTCGAGCGCCTCCCGGGCGGCGGGATCGTCCAGCGTGAAACGGCTCGGTGTGTCGGGATCGTCGACGATCTCGCCTCCGTTCGACCACACGAAGGGCGCCAACCTGATGATGCTGGGCTCTATACCCAAGCCGTCGACCTCTCCCTTCGTGAGGGTGCGAGCGGTCTGCCTGAGGTCCTCCCACGTCCAGCCGGGCTGCGGCGGGTCGAGACCGGCCTGGCGGAACAGCTTCTCGTTGAAGTACACGACCAGCGACGAGATGTTCTGTGGCATGCACTGCAACCGGCCGTCGAAGGTGAAGGCCTCGAGGGGCTGCGGGAAATACGCATCCAGTTCGACGCCGTTCGTCTCCAGGAAGCCCTCGTACGGCTCGATCGCGCCCCGCACCACGAACTGCGCGTACTCCCGATAGTTGATCAAGAAGATCTCGGGTGCATCTCCGCCGGCGAAGGAGGTGGTCAGCTTCGCCAGGTGCTCGTCTTTCTCGGGCACCTCGACCAGATCGATCTCGAACCCGTCAGGCGAGCGCCGGAAGGCTTCGACGATCGCGCCGTAGACCTTGGTCTCCTCGGGCTCGCCCGCGACCTGAAGGCGCAGCGGGCCCTCGGTTGGGGACGCACCGGTGCCGCTGCAGGCCGCGGCCCCTACCAACGCGAGGGCGGCGAGACAGCGCGCGGCCCTCATCGCACCCCCAGCGTCTTCACGAAGAAAGACCGTTGCGCGGCGAGGAAAGCGATCACCGGTGGAGCCGTGACCATCACCGAGGCGGCCAACAAGATCGGGTGATTGGTGGGCTCGAGGGTCTGCAGAGCGCGCAGGCCCACAGACACCGTCTGCTTGTCGCCCGACGTCAGGTAGAGCAGAGGGTCGATGAAGTTGGCCCAGTGCCATCCGAAGGCCAGGACGGCTACCGCCAGGGCGACGGGAGCCGACAGCGGCCACGCGACCTTGCGCCAGATGCCGAAAGGCGACAGGTTCTCGAGCCTGGCGGCCTCGAAGAGCGTGCTGGGGAGGCGCGAGTAGGACAGTGCGAACAACAGCACGTAGAAGGGCGTCGTCGCCATCAGGGCAGGAGCGATCAGTGGCCACAAGGTGTCGACCAGGCCCAGCCACTTGAACAGGACGAAGCGCGGAACCCACAGGGCGCTCAGCGGGATCATCAATGCGACGACACTCAGCGCGATTAGGCGACGCCGGGCGCGTGGGCTTGCCACCGCGATCGCGAAGCCCGCCCACGACGCCACCAGCACCGTGACGGGAACCGCTATCGCCACGACGATCAATGAGTTCGTCAGGTAGGTCCCCAAGGGGACGAACGCGAATACGTTTCTGTAGTTGGACCAGGTGAATCCCTGGGGAACGAGCTCGAACCCATCCGGCGGCGGAAGACCGGGCGCCCGCAGCGATCCGAGCACCATGAACAGCAGTGGAGTGACGAACACCGTCGCCAGAGCCACGATCAGGAACCCGCGCAGGGACCGCCGAGCAGAAGATCTCATGACAGCCTCCGGTAGCGTTGCGCCTCGTAGAGCAGCTTGATCGTGACCTGGTCTTGGCAGGGACCTTCCCGCAGACGGTAGGTGCCCGTCGTGGCCCCGTCTCCTTCGAAGAATATTTCCGCCTCGAAGCCTTCGTTGTCCCCACTCAAGATGACGTAGCCCGCCTCCACGGTGGCGCGAGCGAGAACGGGATACAGCTCCACGATGGAGGTCTCGGTCACGGCGCGAGCGCCGAGGAAGCCTCCCTCTACCTCGATCTGGTCCACGACCCCCCACTCGTCGAGAGGGATGTCGCGCGGCAAGAGAGAGAGATCTTCCACCGGCTCGGGTAGTGCGCAGACCCGGGGAGCCGAGGCCCCCGAGCCGCCGCAGGCGGCCAGGGGGCCGAGCAGGGCGGCGACCAAGGCGACTCGCCTCACGGATCTCCTGTCTCGTCGGATGGAAGGGCTCCAGGTAAGCTAAATGCTGGGGAGGTGGTAGTGGCGATGGGTGATGGACGGGCATCTCGACGCGCCCCGGCGCGCGTGGCGGCGGCCTCCCTCGCGGTCTGTCTGGTGGCCGCGCTCGCGCCCCCTGCCGGCGCCGTTCCCGGAGTGACCCGGCGCCGCATCAAGATCGGCGTTCACGCATCCTTGACCGGCGCCGCGCCGCTGCCGGCGAGCTCGGCCGAAGAAGGCACGCGTCTGTTGTGGGAGTGGCTCGAGGCGGTCGACCGGCCGATCAACCGCCGCCACGTCGACGTGGTCATCAAGAACGACAACTACAACCCCTCCCAGGCCGTGGCCGTCTGTAAGGAGATGGTCGAACAAGACGGCGTGTTCCTGTTGAGCAGCCTGGTCTCGGGCTCTTACGGCGGAGACCAGAGCATGAGCTGCGCGCGCTACGCGGCAAGCGTGGGCGTTCCTTACGTGACGATCGGCGCCTACAAGCTCGGCGTGGACAAGTTGCGCAACTACTTCTCGGTCACCCAGCCGATGGAGGAGCAAGCTCCTCGGCTGGCCGATCACCTGGTCTCGGACCTGGGGGCGAGACGCGAGAAGAACGGCATCGTTCGGGTCAACACGCCTTCGTACGAGAGGGTGCACGACCGCTTCGTGGCCGCCATGACGAAGAGGAAGGCTCCGGTCACCTACGACCGGGCCGTCCCCAAGGCGGCCGGCACCACCGAGGCCCAGCTCGTGGTGCAAGAGATGAAAGCGGCGGGGGTCGAGAACGTCACGATGCTGGTGTCTCCGATCTTCTTCCTGCAGGTCCTGCAGGCGGCCAAGACCCAGGATTACTCGCCGCTATGGAACGGCGTGGGTCTCACGATGACGGTCAGCGACGAGATCGTCCGCTTCGGTTGTCGCAACGGGACGATCGACGGAGCCCGGTTCCTGTCGTTCCTTCCCGCCTTCGGAGACCGCAACGCCTTCGATCGCGTCCACGACCGCGCCATGGAGAGGGTCTATCCGAACGCGGGCGGCGGCGACGCGGTGACGTGGCTGGGGTGGGCGACCTCCAAGGCCCTGAAGGACATGCTGGAGCTGCCCGGGCGACGCCTGACTCGCGCCGCTTCATCCGCCTCGCGCAGAGCGGCAAGAGGATGCGCACCGGCATCTTGCCGCCGGTCCGCTTCACCAAGGCCGACCACTTCGCCGGCGCCTCCACCCATGTCTTGAAAGCACGCTGTTCGGATCAGCGGTGGCACACGGCGCGGAGGTTCGTGAAGGACTTCTAGCGAAGGGCGAGCCGTTTGGCCGCAGCTTCGTATTGCTTGCCCGCGTGATAGCTCGACCGCACGAGGGGGCCGGACTCGACCCAGGCGAATCCCAGCTCCTCTTCACCGTAGGTCTTGTAGCGCCGGAACTCGTCCGGATGCACCCAGCGGTCGACCGGCAGGTGCCAGGAGACGGTGGGCTGCAGGTATTGGCCGATCGTGACGATGTCGCACCCGGTCGCGCGAAGGTCCCGAAGCGCCTCGTAGACCTCTTGTTCGGTCTCGCCCATCCCCACGATGAGGTTGGATTTCGTCACCTGATCCGGTCGCAGCTCCTTGGCCCACACGAGCAGATCGAGGCTGGCTCGGTAACCGAAGCCGGGCCGGATCGAGGAATGGAGCCGTACCACGGTCTCCAGATTGTGAGCGAGGACGTCGGGGCGAGCTTGGATGACGCGCTCCAGCGAGCGGCGCGGCTCCTCCTTACGGCCTTTGAAGTCCGGGATCAGCACCTCGATCCCGCAAGCGGGCATCTCTCGCCGCACGGCTTCGATCGTGGCGGCCCAATGCGCCGACGCGGCATCGTCTCGGTCGTCTCTCGCGACACCGGTGATGACGGCGAACCTCAGGCCCATGAGCCTGACCGCCTCGGCCACCTTGTTCGGCTCGTCGACGTCCAGTGCCTGGGGCTTGGCCGTCATGACGTCGCAGAAGCCGCATCGCCTGGTGCAGAGGTCCCCGCACAGGAGGAAGGTCGCTTCGCGCGCTTCCCAACACTCATAGATATTGGGGCAGGCGGCTTGTTCGCAAACGGTCGCGAGGCCACGATCGCGCATGATGTTGCGAAGCTCGGTGAAGTTATCTCCCTGCTGAACCCGCACCTTGAGCCACTCGGGCTTGCGGGTGGGGCGGCCGCCGGCTTCGCCGGGGGCCGCGTGCATGGGAACCCCCCGCCGCAGGTCCCTGTCGATCTCGGCGCGCGTCTTGATCGTCGGCTGCAGGACCTGTGCCATCAGGCCGACCGACCGTTCTGACGTCCTAGAGCCATCGCCGGCGGTGGCTCAGTTAGCAGAGAAGGGGGCATCTAGTAGTCCGCTAGCTTGCGCATCTCTTGCTCTAGCGTGTCCACGTTGGGCATGAACCAGTGCTCGAGGGTCGGCGCGTAGGGCATGGCCGGAACGTGGGGGCCGGCGATCCGCTTGATGGGGGCATCCAGCTCGAACATGGCGTGCTCGGCTATCTGAGCAGCCACCTCGGCCCCCACTCCGAGGAACTTGTTGTCCTCGTACACGATCATCGCCTTGCTCGTTCGGGCCACCGATTCGAGCACGGTCTCGGTGTCCAGCGGAAAGATGCTTCGTAGATCGATGACCTCGACCTCGATGCCGTCGCCGGCCAACCTCTCGGCGGCCTCGAGGCAGAAGTGGTGCATCAGACCGTATGAGACGACCGTCAGATCGCGGCCCGGCCGGCGGATCTCCGCCTTGCCGAACGGCACTGTGTAGCGCTCATCGGGCACCTCGCCTTTGACGAGGCGATAGGTCTTCTTGTGCTCGAGGTAGATCACCGGATCGGGATCTTCGAGGGCCTGGATCAGCATCCCCTTGGCGTCGTACGGGGTCGATGGCACCACAACCTTCAGTCCGGGAACGTGGGCGTACAGAGCCTCTACCGACTGCGAGTGATACAGCGCGCCATGAACGCCACCTCCGTACGGCGCGCGGATCACCATCGGGACGGTGAAGTCGCCGTTGGAGCGGTACCGGATACGAGCTGCTTCTTGGGTGATCTGGTTGAAGGCCGGGAAGCTGAAGTCCGCGAACTGCATCTCCGCCACCGGGATCATCCCGTCGATCGCGAGGCCGATACCGACGCCGGCGATCAAGGCCTCGTCGAGCGGCGTGTCGATGACCCGGTCCTCGCCGAACTCGTCCAGGAAGCCCATCGTCACCCGGAAGACGCCGCCGCGGGCGCCGACGTCTTCGCCCAGGACGATCACACGATCGTCCCGTTTCATCTCTTCGAACAGCGTGTCGTGGATCGCTTGGACCATGTTCTTCTCGGTCGTGGGGCCGTTTGTCTCGGGCATCGTTATCTCACCTCCACACGCTCGGCGTAGACGTTGTCGTAGGCCGTGGTCGGGTCCGGGAAGTCGGCCTCCTCGGCCTGCGCCGCCTGCTCGTCGACGGTGGTCTTCGTCTCGTCACGCATCTCTTGGATCCGAGCGTCGTCGATCATCTCGACCGATCTCAGGTATGCCTCGAAGCGAGGGATCGGATCCTTGGCCTTCCACTCCTCGACCTCTTCCTTCTTGCGATAGGTCCGATCGTCGTCATCGGAGGTGTGTGAATAGTGCCGGTAGGTCAAGAGCTCGACCAGGGAAGCACCCTCACCGGCACGCGCACGGTCGACCGCTTCTTTCGTCAGCTTGTAGGCCTCCAGGACGTCGTTACCGTCTCCGACCGCCCCCGGCATGCCGTAGCCCTGAGCCCGGCCGTGCACGGAGCCGGCGACCTGCTTGCTCACGTGAACGCTGATCGCGTACTGGTTGTTCTCCACGACCAACACCAACGGAAGCTTGTGTATCCCGGCGAAGTTCATCGCGCCGTGCCAGTCGCCCTCGGATGTGCCGCCCTCGCCGCACCAGGTGCCCACGACCGCGTCGCTGCGCTTGAGCTTCTTGGACAGCGCGATCCCGGCCGCATGCAGGCACTGGGTCGCGATCGGAGACGAGCCCGTGATGATGTTGCGGTCCTTCGCGCCCCAGTGCGCGGGCATCTGCCGTCCCCCCGAAGAAGGATCGTCCTTCTTGCCGAAGAGACCCAAGAAGACGTCCTTGGGGGTGAAGCCGGCCACCAGAGCAAGAGCCAGGTCCCGGTAGTAAGGGCAGAAGACGTCTTTACCCCGCTCGAACGCCCACGCCGAACCCACCTGCGCCGCCTCGTGACCGGACACGGGTACAACGAACGGCGCCTTGCCCTGGCGGTTGAGACCCCACTGGCGCTCGTCGCAGTAACGAGCAGTGAGCATGAAGCGGTACATCTCGATCAGGTCCTCTTCTTTGAGGCCCAACTCGGTGTGTCTGTCTGTGCCCTTTGCCATTTCAGGTTCTCCTCCTCGAGACGCCTGTCTCTTCTTCTTAGTTGGTGGACAAGACTCCGCCGACGGACGGGCCCGGTGCGACCAAGGATGCCGGTGGAGCCCATACGAGCTCGCGCTGAAACACGCGCGCCACGTGCTTCGCCGCCAGGGACGCCACGGCTTCCACGCCGTGCTCGACGCCGGTCTCGTTGGCGACCGAGGTCACCCAGCGGTCCTGGATCCCGCACGGAACGATGCCTCGGAACATCGACAGGTCGGTGGTGACGTTGAACGCGAACCCATGCATGGTGATACCTCGGGTGATCTTGACGCCGATCGCGCCGATCTTGTTCTGCCCGACCCATACGCCGGTGTGTTCGGGATCGCGAGCGGCCTCAACCCCAAGGTCTGCGGCCATCGCTATCACTACGTCTTCGAGGTTGCGGAGGTAACTCAACACGTCGTAACGCTCGCCCAACTTCATTATCGGGTAGCCCACCAGCTGACCGGGGCCGTGATAGGTGGCGCGGCCCCCGCGGTCGACGTTGTAGAGGCCGATCCCCCGCCCCGCCATCTCGGCTTCGCCGTACACGAGATCGGATCCATCGGCGCGCCGGCCCAACGTGTAGGTGTCAGGGTGCTCGAGCAGCATCAAGGCGTCCCCGCGCTCGCCGTCCAGGACCGAGAGATAGAGCTCCTTCTGCCACGCCCACGCGGCCGGGTAGTCGACCCGGCCCAGCCACGAGGCCGTAACAGAAGGATCTGCCGTAGAGATCATCACTCGAACTGAGAGAGGTCGGAGGTGAAGTCGGTGGTCTCGATGCGCTCGCGGAGACGAGCCAGGAACTTCGCTGCTTCTGCACCGTCGATCGTGCGATGGTCCCACGACATCGACAAGAACCCCATGCTGCGGACCGCGATCGCGTCCTCGTCCGTCACGACGACCCGCTTCTGGATCGCTTCGAATCCGAGGATCCCCGTTTGGCCTCTGGGGATGATCGGGACCGAGATGATCGAGCCGAAGGGCCGGGGTTGGTGATCGTGAACGTCCCGCCGGCGAGGTCATCCGGAGACAGCTTCTTGGTCCGAGCGCGTGGCGACGTCGTTCACCGCACGAGCCAACCCGACCAGGTTCTTCTCGTCGGCGCCCTTGATGACGGGGACGATGAGTCCCCCTCCCTCCAAAGCCACAGCGATCCCGAGATTGACGTAATGCTTGACGAGGTTCGCCTGGTTGCCCTCGTCGAAGGACGAGTTCACCTCCGGCATCTCCATCAAGGTGTCGCACACGACCTTGCACAAGAACGGCATGTAGGTGAGCGAGAAGCCCTCGCGCTTCTTGAAGTTGTCTTTCACCCTCGCCCGCAGCGACGCGACGTGGGACCAGTCCGCCTCCACCGCGTTCCATGCACGGGCGCTCTCGAGCGAGGCAGCAACCATGTGCTCGGCCGTGCGCCGCCGGATGTTCGTCCATGGGACGAGCTCCTCGCGCTCCCCCGCACCCGCGCCGCGGCGGCCGGGGCAGGCGCCTGCTCGGGCTGTCTCTGGGGCTCGGGGGCCGGGGCCGGCTCGGCGGAAGAAGCAGAGCGCGGCCGGCCGCGCCTTTCTTTCCTCGACGGATCTAAGAACGTCTTGCTTGCGGATGCGCCCCCCGGTACCGGTCCCTCGAGCTCGGCGAGGTCGATACCGTGTTCGTCGGCGAGGCGACGCACGAGGGGCGAGATGATGCCTCTCTTGGAGATGTCCCCCGGCCTGCCGCTCGCAGCCGGAGCCGACGCGCCGGCGTGAGCCGGTTCCTCGGTGGGGACATCGGGGGCCTGGGAGCGGCCGTTGGAGCCGGAGGCGACCTTCTGGTCCGCGCTCGGGGCTTCCGTCTCGCTGCCCTCAGAGGCCTGTGAGTCGAGCTGTTGCAGGGGAAGCGTCGGCGTCCTGCTCGCCCTGGGACTCGGCCTGTGGGCTCGGCGGGGGCGGGGCCTGGTCCTCTCCGGCGTCGGGGGTCCTCGCCGGTCCTCCGGGGCCTCGTCCGTCGTCGCCGCCGCGCTGCCCTCGCCGATGATCGCCAGCGCGGTCCCCACCTTCACGGTGTCACCTTCTTGCACGAGGATCTTCTGCAGCGTCCCCGAGGCAGACGAAGGCACCTCGGAGTCGACCTTGTCCGTCGAGATCTCTACCAGGAGGTCGTCCGCGGCGACCTGGTCGCCCTCTTGCTTGAGCCACTTCGTGATCGTGCCTTCTACGACGGTCTCGCCGAGCTGCGGCATCTTGATCTCGGTTCCCATGCGACAGGACCCCTTGTGCGACGAACCTGGGTGTGTGTAAGGAAGGCGTCCAGAGTACCCGCCCCCGACTGCGTGACCGGCTAGGAGCCGACGCCGGTTGAGCGGGGCCTCGGCACCCGCACTACACGACGTTCCGTGATGCCGGTGCTAGCCGTGGAGCGGTTTGCCGGCCAGCTCTAGGAACGTTTCGCCGATGGCTTCCGACAGCGTCGGGTGAGGATGCATGAGTTCCGGCCAACTCCGAGGGATACGCCTCCCACGAGGTGACCAGTTGCGCCTCGGTGATCAGGTCCGAGGCCCGTGGTCCGACGATATGGACGCCGACGACCGCGCCGTCTTTCTCCGCAACCGTCTTCACGAAACCCTGACCGCCCCCGAGCATGAGGGCCCGGGCGTTGGCGGCGAACGGATAACGCTTGGCGACCACGTCCATGCCCAGATCCTTCGCCTTCTGCTCGGTGAGCCCTACGGCTGCAACCTCGGGTTGGCAATAGATCACGTGAGGGATGTTGCGATAGTCCACCGGCGTCGGATCCTGACCGGCGATGCGCTCCGCCACCTTCTGACCCTCCGCGAAGGCAGTGTGGGCGAGCTGCGGATGCGGCGTGTCTGAATCGGTGACATGAACGGCGTCGCCGATCGCGAACACGCCTTCGACGCTGGTGCGGAACGACGAGTCCACGGTGATGTAGCCGCGGTCGATCTGGACGCCGAGCTCCTCGAGACCTATGCCGTCGGTGCGGGCCGCCCGTCCGATCGCGACGAACATGCGCTCCGCGGACAACTGCTCGGTCTTGCCGTCTCTCTCTATCCGGACGTCGACTCCGGAATCGGTCGTCTCTGCACCGGCAACCGTTACCCCTAAGTGGAACTTGATGCCTCTACGTTGCAGCAACTTGAGAAGGGCTTCGGAGATGTCGTCATCTTCGAGCGGGGCGATCTTCGGCAACATCTCCACGACCTCCACCTCGGCCCCCAGCGATCGATAGACGCTGGCGAACTCGAGTCCGATGTAGTTGCCGCCGACGATCACGACCGACGAGGGGATGTCGGTGGCGCTCAAGGCGTGGTTCGAGTTGTGAACCCTGTCGCCGTCGGCAGGGATGAACGGAAGATCGCGCGGATACGAGCCGTGGCGACCACGATCGCCTTGGTGGCGGTGAGTGCTCTTTCTCCGTCGCTGGTGGCGACGGTCACGGTGCGGGCATCGGTGAGCCGCCCCTCGCCCTCGACCAATTCGACCTTGGCTCGTTTGACCAATCCCGACAGCCCCTTGTACATGCGGCCGACCACAGATTCCTTGAAGTCGAGCACCTTGCCCCAGTCGACCTGGGGTTCTTGCGCGATGATCCCGAACTCTCCGGCCGACTTGATCTCGTCCACGAGGTCGGCTGCGTGAAGCAGAGCTTTGGTGGGGATACAACCGCGGTGGAGGCAGGTGCCGCCGACCTTGTCTCTTTCGACCATGGCGACCGACAGACCGAGCTTGACCGCGCGGAAGGCGGCCGAATATCCCCCGTTCCCGCCGCCCAGGATGACGAGATCGAAGCTGTCCGAGCCGTCCGCCACGACGAACCTCCTATGGATAGGCGCGAGAAGCGAAGCTGGTGGGCCCGCTTTGGGAGCAGGTCTCGAAGATACACTCGCCCACATGAAGGGCGACCGGGTCGAGGTTGTCGTCGACGTCGGCGGCGGCGGAACCAAGACCTACGACATCGTGGCCTCCAGAGCAGGTCGTCGCGTCGAGATATCGAACGCCCGCGGCACCATCGAGGTCTCTGAGGTCACTCGCACCGGCGTGGCCGTTCGCAGCGGCCGGTTCATGGCCGCGCGGGTGGTGGCCGTGATCGAACATCCCGCCGAAGACGAACGCGCCGACCGACCCAAGAGGCCCGGCAACCAGCCATCGCTCCTCTAGGAGCTTCGGCACTCACGCGGGAGGTGCAGGGGCTCCGCAGTGCTTGCAGTAAGGAGCGTTGGCAGATATGACACCGGCACAACCGGCGCAGACGGCGGGAGCGGTCACGCCCGCCGAGGAACGGTTGACCGCGGCGATGGCGAGCGCTCCCACGAGCGCGATCAAGATCAGGATCGCGACGCTGGTCGGATCGAAGCCCTGATCGATCCCGAGGGCCAGCGCCAGGGCGAGCCCAACGGCAACCACAGCGATCGTTGCAGCCCTCAACCCAGCGTCCTGTTCAGCCAGTCGTTGAGGACCTCGCGTGCACGTGGCTCCTTGCGAAGGATGTGCTGGGCTCCTTCCAGGATGACCAGCTCGGCCTGTTGCGCCCGCGCCGCGATGCGGTGCGCGTGATCCACGGGAACCACATCGTCGGCCGTTCCATGCACGATGAGCGTGGGGATCGTCACGTCCGCGATGGACTCTTCCGTAGTGATGGTCTCGAACTCGGCGGCCCACGAGGTCGGGTCTTCGAGAACATCCGGAGCAAGAGCCATGCCTGCTTCCTCGGTGATCCGTTTGACCCCGGCCGACCCGTCGAGGGCAAAGAAGAGCCACTCGGCCGGAGCCCCCATGAGAGCGAGAGCATCTACTGCGGCGCCGCGGCGGACCACCTCCGCCGACACACAGCCTCCCGCAGATGAGCCGACCAGGACCAGGGGGAGATCCTCGGCCCCCTCGAGCCTGCGGATCGATGCGACGACCGCAAGAGCGTCGCGCACCCAGCCCTCGATCGAGAAGAAGCCCGGCGATGTCCGCACCGCCCGCAGGTCCGCCCACACCGCGGTCCAGCCGTTGGTGGCGAGGTCCTCGGCCCAGCCCGGATAGCCGGTGTCTCCCGGCTCGGGGGGCGAGACCGACGGGATCCCGTGCAACAGGACGACGACCCCCCGCGAGCCCTCGCCCGCTAGATAGGAACAAGCCAGGTCGATGCCATCACAAGAGACCGCCAGGTCCTCCCGCTGCAACTTTCGCTCCTCTTCGCCGCTAACAACTGGGCAGCTGTGACTTTTCTCTGCGGCAGCAGGCTAAATCCTCATCTCTTCCCCTAGAGTTCGAGTTGCCATCACCGCCATCCGAGGGGAGACAACATGAAGGCGTTCTCTTTCCGGCCTGCCATCGAGCTACGAGGCCGCAAGTTCAAGGGACTCCGTGGTTTCGCAGGCAAGCCGTTCCACCCACCGTTGACCGATATACCCGTCGGGGCTTACACGATCGCGCCGGTGCTCAGCGTCGCGGCTTTCCTCTTCCAAGACGCATCGTGGACCGACAAGGTATGGAGCGCCGCGGGCTACACGATGCTGGTCGGGGCGGTCGCTTCGGTCGCCACCTCCATCACCGGGTTCGCGGACTGGTTGAACACCAAGAAGGGCACTCAGATCCGGCGGCTGGCGAACGCGCACATGTGGACGATGCTGGCGCTGACCGGGGTCGTGCTGGTTGCGCTGGCGGTGCGCTTCCTGGGGGACCGCAACGATTCACCCGACGCGGTGGTGCTGCTGCTCGACCTCGTGATCGTGGCGCTGGTGACCTTCGGGGGAACGATCGGAGGCACGATGACCTATGACTTCGGCTTCAACGTCGAGACCTCCACCGACAACCACGTCTATCACGTGAGCGAGCACGACATCGTCCATCCACATGACGAACCTCCACCCGAGACCAAGAGCCAGATGACGGGGGGCTGACCCCGGGCTGGCACCGCCACCACCGAGCCCCGTGCGGCTGTTAGCCGGCGGCATCCCCAGACGGCCAACGGCCCTGGAAGGCCCACATCGGAGCCACCGAACCGTTCCACCTGTGGCTGACCCTCCCCTCAAGCGATACCGGATCAAGAGATGCGACCTCATCGGCGAGTCGCTTCACGCAGGGCGCACACGCGCCCTGCGACCATTTCCGCCTCCACCTCGGTATTGACATAGACTCATCCCATGTTTAATCTCACCTAAAATTATTATTTCGAGAGATGGCTGAGGTGATTTTGGATGACTAATAGTGGCGGCCAGGCGGGTTGGGGTGACCATCTGGTCCTAGCGGTTTTCGCCGTTATCACGGTAGGGGGCTGTTCCTGGACGGCTGGGCGCACTTGAATCTGGATACCAAGCTGGTTCCCTTCTTGGAGCCGTGGCACACGATGATGTACGCCGGGTTCCTCGGGCTCGGCATCTCGATCCTGACGTGTAACCAGCGACCTTTCAGATTTCGGTTCCTCTCGGCTCCCACAGGGATATGGGTTAGCGGTGGCAGGTATGGCCATCGCGGGTCTTGGCGTTGTGGGCGATGCCCTATGGCACGTGGTGTTCGGCGTCGAGACCGGGCTTGCTCGAGTACTCAGCACTTTTCACGTACTGCCGTTCGCTGGGACGGTTCTGGTGCTGACGACTCCGCTTCGGGCGACGTGGCTGGATAGCAGCATCGGGCGCGAGGTTTCGTTCAGCAGGCTGCTGCCGGCGCTTCTTTTCCCTATCGTTCACGACGGCGTTCGTTGCCTACTACCTGCAGTATCTATCTCCGTTCGTCAGTTGGTCGGAAGCAAACCTCGTGCAGGAATTCCCTGCGACGCTGTCGGGCGGGAACGAGGTGCTGCTCATGACTCGCGTTGGCGGAATCCTCCTAACCACTCTCTTGCTGCTCGCTCCCCTCTTGGTCCTTATGCGTCGGTGGATCCCGCCGCAGGGAAGCGCAACCATGCTGTTCACCGTCGTCGCCACTCTGATGAGCGCTCTGAACGGTTTCGCTCTGGGCGGTCTGGTCATCGCTGCCGGCCTCGGAGGCTTGCTCGCCGATCTGCTCTTGTGGCGCATCGAAGACCTTCCCGGGAAGCGGTTCGCTTGCTTTGTGCAGTTGTTCCGCTGGGGACGTGGAGCGCCTACTTCTGGCTGTTGGCTACGTTGTACGGGGCGGTCTGGCCCTTGGAGCTGTGGATGGGCACAGTCGTCACGGCCAGCCTGATGGGGCTCGCTCTGAGCTGGCTGATGTTCCCGACCTCTCCGGCCGTCGTCATCACCCTGTCTTCCTCGCCGTCCCCCCGGCTGATCGCCCCGAGGCCCGTTGGGCCTGTGATCTACGAGCCGCCGGTGGAACACGCAGACCCGCGCACTCGCACGTGATCAACGCACCTCCCTGAGGAGTGAAGGCCGCCGTGGTCGAAATGATTCAAAGCACGTCGCATAGATCCCGATCGCATAGGAGGTAAGAAGAGAGATGTTGAAGACCTTTAGCAAGGCCCTGTTAGCGTCAGCGACAGTTGCATCCGTCCAACCGGTGGTGCCATCGCTCAAGGACACTCCTTCCTCGACGGAGCCAGGATTTCAGCTGGAATCGGTGCGGGTGCAGGATTCGAAGGTGGTCGATGTCACGTTCAACAACCCCTTTCTTCAACGATGACCGATACCGCCCTTCGGGTTTTCCACGCCCCGCATTTCGACCATGACACCCCGCACTCCCATGAGGCTTCGAGCGTGGTGTTGATCAACGAAGGGAAGACAGCGCAGTGACCCTGGACCGAGCACTGCACTCTGAGGATCCACCTTGTGACAACGACCTCGAGCCGCGCTGTTCCGACGACAAGCTTGACTTCGTTATCACCGACGCCACCGATATCTACGGCCACCGCATCTCAGACGACGACTGGAGAGTTTGGGCCGTGGGATCAAAAGACTGACCCGGCCGAGGTAGGGGGTCCCGCGATCACCCAAGAGTTGAAGCAAGCCTTAACGCCTGAGACTGGCGGAGGCTGCTCACTCCGCTTCAACCTGAGCCTCGTAGACGTCACGGATCTGCTTAATCAGCTCGGTCGACCACCACTTCGCTTCGTGTTCTCCAAGGTGACGTGGTGGCGGTCGACAGAGCGATCCGTCTGGCGGGCGCTGCAGCTTCCGGCGGTCCTCGACAGTGGCGCTCTCTACGAACGGCGATCCGGCGGCGAGTCGAGAGACCGAGGGGGCCGATCCCTCCAGCGGAGCCTTCGTCCAGTCCCTTCGAGGGCCCGTTCGCTCGGAGGCCGCCAACCTGCTCATCCCATTGGTCCGCTTCCTTCCTGCCCGATGACGCACGGGTGAGGGGCCGGCAACCACGGCGGAGCTCGCTCCCGAGGGTCTCGTCTACCGCTACCTGAGTGCATGGCGGGTGCCGGCGACGAGGCGACTTCGTGATCTGCAGCTCATCGGCTTGGTCGGAAACCTCGCCATGGCGGGTGAGGTCGGAACAAGCGCGTGGGTTGTTCGAGAAACTCATCGGCTACACCAACGACGTAGGGCTGCTGGCGGAGGAGATCGATCCGGTCGGTGAGCTTTAGCTGCGGCCCCGTCCGGCCACGACGATCTCACCGCACATCCCGATGCACTCGCCGTTGACGAGCTCCGAATGAGAGCTCACGTCGCACCGATAGCTATACGTGCCGGGCTTCGTGAACCTCTTTTCGAACTTACCCTCCGTCGCCACGTGGCCGACGGTGCTCCAACGGCCCGCATAAGCGGTGACGTGGTGAGTCGTGGTCGTTGGGTTTTCCCAGCGCACCGTCTGGCCAGGCTCGATCTCCACCGATGTGGGCTCCCATCGCCACAGCAGCGCGGGGCCTCCCCCGGCGGTGACGGTCGAGGCGCTTTCCTGCACGACCTTCGCCGCTGGGAGCTGCTCGGAGAGAGCGAAGTCGTACGAGACCTCTAGCTCGGGTTGTCCGAGCCAGTTGCAGGCCGCCATCTGGACGCGGGATCCCGCCAACAGCCGAATCGACAGGTTCTCTTTGGCCTCGTTTCCGCGGATCGCCTGGTCCCGCTCGGACTGCGCCAGCTTCCGCCCCTCCGGGTCCAACACGTAGATGTCCCAGTCGCCGGTAAACCCAGCGGCCGATAGCCGAAGCTGGCCTGCAGCGGGCGCGTCGAAAGGCTCGGTGTCGTAGTTGAGCCCCTCGACGCCACCGAGGCAACTGCCCTTACCCAGGTAGTAGATGTCCGGATCGACCAGGGGCAGCGGAAGAGCGCGGGCGGAAAAGGTCCCCTTCACGCGCTGCCGCGACGCCGGCGCGGCGACCAAAGGCGCGGCGGGAGCAAGGAGCGACGCCAGAAGCAGGATGAGGACGGGGATCTTGCGCATCTGACTGGTGGTTCGCCCCCTGCGAGCGAACTCCTCCCGATCCGAGGTTAGCGCGAGCGAGCCGACCACAAAGGGGTTAGTGGTCGGCTCGCCCGCAGCATGATCGATCGCTCGAGGTCAGGCGGTGAACAGCCCGGTGACGTACATGATCCCCAGCCCCACCATGAATCCGACCGCGCCCAAGCCCGAGGCCAGTCCCGTGTTCTTGCTCATGCCCTTCGAGATCTGCCAGATGACCTGGCCGATGGCTCCCGCGGCCACACCGAAGGCGACCGCGGCCCATGCCGGTGAGAAGGCGAAGCCCCCCACCAAGGCGCCCGCGATCGTCGGTGCTCCGGCAACCGCCCCCAGCCCCACGAAATGCCACAGCGAGGGGCGCTTGGCGTTTCCGCCGAGAGGCGAAACGATCGCGAGCCCCTCGGTGGTGTTGTGGAGCGCAAAGCCCAGAACCAACCCGGTGCCCAGCGCCACCTCACCTGCCGCCAGGGCGGCGCCCACCGCCAGGCCTTCGCCGAGGTTGTGGAGCCCGATGCCGGCCGCGATCAGATAAGCCAGAGCGAGACCGCGCACGCCGGCCCCGGTGGAGGTTGCGCCACCGGCGTCGGACTTGCGTTTGTCGAGGGAGCTCCCCAGGACCGTCAACCCAAGCACGACCCCGAGGACACCCACTCCGAAGAGAGCAAGTCCGTCGAGGGAGGCCGCGGTCTCCCCGGCTAGCTCCACACCCTCAGCCACCGTGTCGATCAACAAGAAGGCCAGCAGGCCCACGGTGAGAGCAAGGAAGAAACCGATCCAGCGCGCCGAGGCCCTCTTGAGCATGGGGAAGAACAGAAGCCCGATGGCGACCGGGATCACGCCGATGTAGACGCCCAGAAGGCCGTACACAACGAAGGTGTTGGCGTCGGGCTCCGGCGTGAGAGACGCCACCTCGATCTCGTGCTCCACCAGTCCCCCGGTCGAGGTGATCAGCGCGATCCCGATCGGGAGACCCTCCTCCCACGGATAGGGGATCCGAACCGTGGCGCTTTCGAGCCGTCCCACTGTGGAGTCGGTGATGGCGAAGTCGTTGTAGGCCTCGTTCACCAGGACCTGAGCGATCGTGACGGGATCGGGACCGTCGTTCCTGAGGCTGAGGACGATCTCGTCCTCGTTCAACACCGTCCGTTCCACTGCCATCGCCTCGACCGGCGGAACCTCTCGCAGCGAGCCGATCGGGTTCAGAGCCAAGAAGACGATGACGAGCAGCGCGATCGCGGCCAGAGGTATCCCTGCGGCCACCCACGTCGGCAGCCGGTTCGCGGTGGTGGTTGCGGTCACCATCTAGCTCACCTCGAACGAGCTGACCCAGCCCAGGTCGACGAACTCGGTGAAGTGGGCATGGAAGATGAAGTTGCCCGGGAACTTGTAGCTGAACTCGAGCATGTGACGCTCCGCTTGTCCCATCGAGATGATGTCGGTGAACTCGTCCGGCACCAGCTTGGTCCCGGTGCGATAAAGGTTGAAGAAGTTCGCGTGCAGGTGCAGCGAGTTGATCGGGTCGAACTCGGTCACGTTGATCAGGTGGACCCGCTGGAGCTGGTTGCGCTCGATCTGGATCGGCTCGTTCAGGTAGCCGAACGCGATCGTGTTTATCGCGTAGACCTCGTTGCCACCGTCGAAGTTGGTGTCGAAGGCGTTCATGATCATGACCATCTCGTTCGCCTCGGGCCGTCCCTTCTTCGGGTCGACGATGAACGCGCCGTAGAGGCCCCGGTGGATGTGTTGGATCAGCGGTAGCGAATGGCAGTGGTAGAGGTGCGTGCCGAACGGCTCCGCGATGAAGTCATAGGTGAAGGTCTCGCCCGGGGCGGCCTCGCCTGCTCCCGGGATCCCGTCCATCTCAGATGGATGTATCCCGTGGAAGTGCATCGTGTGAGGGTGAGCGCTTCCGTTGGTGAACCTGACCCGGACACGGTCCCCTTCGGTGACCCTCATGCTCGGCCCCGGAACCCGGCCGTTATAGGTCCACGCCGGGAAGAAAACTCCCGGAGCGACCTCGATCTCTTTGTCCACCGCCACGATCTCGAACTCGCGCACCGTGCGACCGGAGGCGTCTGTGGACACCACGCCGGTGTCGAACTCGGTTAGCAGCTCTTGTGGCGTGAAACCGTTGCGGGCGTGATCCACGCGTCCGACCGCGCCGTGGCCGTGACCGCGCGTGGGCGCACCCGTGGTCGAATGCTGCGCGTCGTGCCCGTTGGAGCTCTCCTGCGCCACGAGAAGCTCTTTGCCTCCGAGGACCGCAGCTCCTCCTAGTGCGCCGGCCGCGCCCGCCCGCCTCAGAAAGCTTCTCCTGTCTATGCTTCTCCTGTCTATGCCACCCATACGACCTCCGATATCTCCTTGGACAACGCGTTCACGTGCTCTTCATCTCCCTCGATGGACACGAACAGCGGCCCTCCCACCGGACCGCGCCCCACGACCTGCAGCCGGCTGCCCGGCCTGATCCCCAACCGCGCGAGGTAGCGCAGAGCCTCGCCCTGGGCATCGGAGACACGATCCACCGCTACCGATTCGCCCTCGCTCGCCTCCCACAGGAGCCGCGCCGACAGCGGCGGCATCGAGCCGTCCTTGGCCGGGATCGGGTGACCGTGAGGATCCACGGTCGGATTGCCCAGGCGGGCCGCGATCCTGTCCTCGAGCTCTTCGGACAAGACGTGCTCGAGGACCTCGGCCTCGGCATGCACCTCATCCCACGGAACCCCCAGGGCCTCGGCCAGGTAGGTCTCGAGCAGGCGGTGGTGGCGGATCACCTCGAGGGCGATCTTCCGGCCGGGCTCGGTCAGAACCGCACCGTGATAGCTGGCGTGGTCGACCAGGCCCAGCGACGCGAGCTTCTTGAGCATGTTCGTCGTGGATGCCGGGCTCACCCCCAGACGGAGCGAAAGCGACTGCGTGGACACGGGGCGGCTGTCGTCGCCCGCCTCCACCGGCAGCATGTAGATCGCCTTCAGGTAGTCCTGGACGGCCGGGCTGTGACGTGGCATATCCCTATATTAGCCGAGACTAAAACTACGTCAACCCTTGCTCGCCCGGTGGGTGTAGAGGTCCAGCGCGACCCACAGGGTCTTGGAGTAGGGGAAGAAGAGGAACGGCAGGATCCCGTTGGTGAGGAGCCCCGCGGCGAGCAGGAACTGCCAGTCGATGTCGGGCCATGTGGTTATCAAGCCCCCCACGAACAACAACGCGAAGATCGCTTCGACGAAGGCGGTGTTGAGGACGATCGCCATCACCCAGTAACCCTCTTCCCGTGCGAACAGCAGGCCGCACCGGGGGCAGCTCTCACGTGTGTTGAACCAGGAGGTCCATATGTCGCGCTCGCCGCAGCGAGGGCACCTTCGGCCCAGAGCGCGGGCGACCAACGTCTTTACGGACATCCGAAACCTCCTGGCAACCTGGGACTACGCTCTGAGAGGTGAAGCCGAGCCCGACCCGAGCCGCCGAGCGCGCGGCTCGCGCCGCCTTGTTCATCACCGCCACCCTTGCCGCCGCGAAGATAGCGGTTTGGCTCGCGACCGCGAGCCTGGCGGTGCTATCCCAGGCGTTGGACTCCCTGCTGGACATGGTGGCACTGGCGTTGGTCTACCTGGCCGTGCGGATCGCGTCTCGCCCCGCGGATCAAAGTCATCACTATGGTCACGGGAAGGCAGAGAACCTGGCGGCGTTCGCGCAAACGATCTTCTTGGGCATCATCGTTGCCGGGGTCGCGATCGAAGCCATCCGGCGTCTCGGCTCTGAAGCGTCCGCGGTCGAAACCCCCGCGTACGCCTTCGCGTTGCTGGCGCTGTCGGGGATCACGGACGCCATTCGGGCGGTCGTGCTGACGCGGGCCGCCCGCCGGGAACGCTCCGAAGCTCTTGGGGCGGGAGCGCTCAATATCGCCACCGACGTCGGAACCGTGATCGTCGTCCTGGTGAGCTTGGCCCTCACCAGAATGGGGGTCGAGCGCGCCGACCCCTTCGGCGGTCTCGTGATCGCTGTCGCGGTGGCGGTGGCCGCATACCGCCTCGGCCGGCGCTCGGTCGACGTCTTGATGGACCGCGCTCCGGACCTTCCGGCGAAAGCCATCGGAGAGGCGGCCGCTCGCGCCGGCGGAGTGACAGAGACACGTCGCGTGCGGGTACGCGGCACATCGGACCATTTGTTCGCGGACATCACCGTCGCCGCGGGCCGCACGGCTTCCTTGGAACGAGCACACGACATCGCAGAAGCGGTGGAGCAAGAGATCCGCGCGGTGGCTCCCGGCACCGACGTCGTCGTGCACGTCGAGCCGGTGTCGGAGACGTCTGAGCTCATCGAGCGGGCGCAGGCGGCGGCGAGCAGGGTGGACGGCGTCCGCGAGGTCCACAACGTGTTGGTCCACGCCTTCCAGGAAGACGGGCACAGAAGACTGCACGTCACGCTGCACGCCAAGGTCTTCAACGACACCTCTCTAGGCGACGCTCACGCTCTCTCGGACGCGGTGGAAGATTCAGTCGTTCGCGAGCTGGGCCCCGGCGTACGCGTGGACACCCACATCGAGCCCCTGAAGAAGACGGCGGCGGGGCGAGACGTGACGGCCGACCAGGCAGAGCTTTGTGCGGCGGTGGAAAAGGCCGCTCTGGAAGAGACGGACGTCGTTGATTGTCATGAGGTGCTCATCACCTCCAGCGATGAGGGCTTGGTGGTGGTCGCGCACGTGACCGGGCGCGGCGATCTTCCACTGAGCCGCCTGCACGAGGCCTCTGACCGCATCGAGAAGCGCATCCACGAGGAGCGTTCCGACGTCGCCGCGGTGGTTCTCCACTTCGAGCCCGCCTGAACCCGAGGCATTCGCAGCGCCTTCGGCACCCTCACGATCCAGGCGTGAAGATCCTGGCGTACCGATGAAGATGCCTAGCCGACATCTACCTCTACGGAGTGGTAGCCGCTAGATCCGGCGGGATGGGGAGGCGTCTCTTCGGCGCTCTGAACGGCACCTTCACCGTCGATCGCTCGACAGAGCACGGTCGCGCTGCCGGCTTCCTGCGGCGTCCAGCGGAACGCCCACAGCCGCCACGAGTTGTCGCTGATGGGTTCCTTCACCTCGGCGGGTTCCCAGGTGCCACCTCCATCGGTCGACACCTCGACGGCCGAGACCCCTCGGTCGCCGGCCCACGCCACACCCGCTATCCAGGTCTCGGCCCCCACCTTCGCCCCTCCGTCATCACCGGCTACGTCGATGCGCGACTGGGTCTTGACGATGGCGCGATCGGACCACCCACGGTCCATCCAGTAGCCCTGGTAGTCGATCGTCACCAACTCGATCGACTGCAACCACTTCACGTTCTTCATGCCGTAGATGGCGGGGACACGCACGCGGCACGGGAACCCGTGCTCACGGCTCAATGGTTCGCCGTTCTGAGCAAACGTCAGCAGGACCGCCGGATCGCGAGCTACCTCTAAGGGGATCGAGTCCTTGTAGCCGTCGGCCCCCGTGAAGACGACATCGACCACGCCCTCGTTCGGACCGGCCTGCTCCACCACGTCGCGCAGTCGCACCCCGCGCCATGCGGAGTGACCAACCAAGGGCCCCCCGACCTCGTTCGAGATGCAACTGAGCACGGAGTAGTGCTCGACGACTTCGAACTCGCTCTGCAAGGACGAGAAGTCAAGCTCGAAGGGCTTCGCTACCTCTCCCATGATCGGGAGGGACCACGAGTCCGCCTCCACCGTGGGCTGCACGAGGTTGATATCGATGACGTAGTGGGCCTCCGGCGTGGTGATCTCCTCCGTCAACCCGGCGATCTCCGGGAATGGGGGCCGGGCCGGCACCCGCGCAGGCACCAGCGCGTCCGCGATGGCGACATTCCGATCGGGACCTCCCAATCTGCGGACGAACCAGCCGATCACTCCTCCACCCACCGCGATGGCCATCACTCCACCCGTGCCCAACTTCAGAACCCGGCGCCGCCCCAGGTCGGTCGTCTCGTGGCTATCGTCGGAGGCTGCCAGAGCCTTCGCCGCGACCCCGTAGATCGCCACGGCCACCACCAGAGTCAGCGCCATAGGAACGGGCGAGATCTCCTCCGACGGCTCGACCGCGGCCGCGAGGCCCGAGAGAACGGCAAGCACCGCCCCGGCAACAAAAGGCCTCGGTCTTTCCGGCGCTGCCGTTCGCACGAGAGCTTCGGCCCCCGCGGCCACCGCCCCGGCCAGCGCGCCTAGGGTCGCAAGCCGAAGAGCCCAGTGGCCCAGAAGCTCGATGAAGAAGGTGGCCACGTCTCCGGGCGTCTCGCGGACCAGGGCGCCTGCCAGTGACGTCGGTGGGAACACCACCGCGTTGCTGATCCCGGCCACCACCCAGAGAAAGGCCAATGCGATGACGGCCGCGAGAGCCCCCACACGGCGCGTCCGGCCTCTTTCCACTGGGCTCCTTCAGGCGCTTAGAAGAGAATGACCCCCATCATGCGCCGTGCGGGACCTTAAGAAAAAGCCGACGCGGTGATCAGACGTTGCAGTCGTTCGCCTCGAGGCTCTTGAGCAAGGGAAGAAGCTCGTTGAACTCCTCCTTGCTGAGGTGCGCGTCCGCCCACTCTGGCTTGTTGGTGACCACCGAAGAGAACGCCACGATGCAGAGATGCCGCTGTATCCCGCGCAAGACCCGGGCGGCCTCTTCACCATTCATGCGAGGCATGGAGTAGTCCAGGATCACGTAGTCGGGATGATGCTGCATGGCCAGCGAGAGGGCTTCGACCCCGTCTTCCGCCTCGGCCACGATGTCGAACTCGGGGTCCGACGAGAACATCACTTTGAGTAGCGAGCGGACCCCTTCTTCATCGTCCACCACCAAGATCTTCTTGGGACGTGTTTCAGGATCGCCGACGCCCGCGCCGCTGTCAGCCATGCCGGAACGTTACCTTGCCTTGTTGGCACTTCGCGCCGCTACCAGCCTCGGTCTTTCCACTCCTGGAGCTGAGGCTTCTCCGCTCCGATGCTGGTGTCGTTCCCATGACCCGGATAGACCACGGTCTCGTCCGGAAGAACGAAGAGCTTGTTCTCGATCCCGGCGATGATCTGACGGAAGGCGGCGGCATCTCCCCAGGTGTTTCCCGGCCCCCCCGGAAAGAGGGTGTCTCCGGAGATCAGGTGCCCTTCGGTGTAGAGGCAGACCCCCCCGGGGGTGTGACCGGGCGTGAACAAGACCCGGACCGAACGATTCCCGAAGGACAGTTGATCTCCGTCCGCTAGAGGACGGTCGATCGCGACCGGATAATCCTCTGCCGGATGGGCGTAAACCGGCACCCCCAACTTCTCTTTCAGCTCGGGTAACGCCTGCACATGATCCATGTGACCGTGGGTCTGGACGATGCCCACGATGCTCGCCCCCTCCGCCCGATCCAGGATCGTCCCGGCTTCGAAGGAACCGTCGACCAGCAAGGCCTGGTGGGTCTCTGGACACTCCAGCACGTAGACGTTGTTCTCCATGTTGCCGACCTGGATCTTGCGGATGATCAGGTCGTCGCCTTCGTAGTGATGAGCCATCGATCTCCTCCCTATGAAGCGACGGTGGCGGGAACCCCGCCTGCGTCGACGCGCGCACCGGCTTGGAGCGTGTACCGGACCAGTGCAAGGGCTTTGTCCGCCGCCGCGCTCGTAACGTTTCCCACCTTCAGATCCTCGGCTCGCACCTCGGCCCCCGGCTCGAGTGGAGAAGATGACTCCAGAACCGCCAGTCGCCGATTCACCTTGCCGCGGAAGTGGATCTTCGCCATCGCCTCCTGTCCGAGGTAGCAGCCCTTGTCGTAACGAACCGCGGTGGAATCCACGCCTGCCTCTTGCGGGAAGGTCTTGTCGTCCATCTCGCGCCCCCAGCGGGGAACACCGTGAGAGATCCGAAGTGCCTCGAGCTCGTCCTCCGAAGTGGTTTCGGCACCCGACCCGCTCAAGAGGTCGAGGATGCCTGCCACGCCCCCACGCTCGACCCACACGTATCCGGCGTCGACCCCGAGCGACGACGTTGGGTGCGCGGCGACGATCGAGCCGGACGAGGCGACCAGGTCCTGCCATCGGTCACCCACAACGAGCACGAGGCCGAGCTCGTCGGTGACATCGGAGATCCCTACTCGGGTCGCGAACACGTAGCGCTCTAGCTCTGCAGGCAGCGTACGCAACAGCTCCGGCTCGAAGTGCATCAAGATCGAGTCGTCGGTGGCGATCGTCTCCATGAAGGCCCGCATCCGCCCGTGAACCGTTATCAGCGCGGCATCCCGGGCTTCACCCGGCGCGGCGTCCTCGAAGGCCTGGGTCAGGACCTGGTGCAGGAACCAAGCTCGCTGCTCACCGGTGAATCGAAGCTTCCCCCGCTCCGAGCGATCGGCGAACAAGATGGTCATCCGCCCAGGGTCAAGCGGGGCACCGCGGGGCACCGCTCCGGCGCCGTCGGCTCGCCCGGCTCCGCTCGATGCGCAACGAGCGGAGGCGAGACGTGTTCGATCCCGGAGGAGCCTCCGCAGCAACTACTCGCTTCAGCGAGTAGTTGTGAGGACCGCGACGGAGGGGTCGGGCCGGCTCGCCGGAGCGGGCATTAGCCTTCGGCCGTGGACTTCAGGCTGTCGGACGATCTTCAACAGTTCCAGGCCGCCGCGCGCGAGTTCGCTCAGCGCGAGTTGGGGCCGAGGGTAGAAGAGGCCGAACGGACCGAGAGAACGCCTCTGGATCTCTTCAAGGCGGCGGGCGAGGCCGGCTTCCTCGGGATCCGTTATCCCGAGGAACTCGGAGGTTCGGGTGCGAGCTGTTTGGCCGAGGTCATCTTGCGAGAGGAGATGGGGGCGGTCTGCTCCGGTCTGGCCGCCGCTCTGTCGGTGTCGTCGCACCTCGGGACCTATCCGATCCACGCCTTCGGCACCGAGGAGCAGAAGAAGACGTATCTGGTCCCCGTCCTGAAGGGCGAGAAGGTCAGCGCCTTCGGGTTGACGGAGCCCAATGCCGGCTCGGACGTCCGCGGGATCCAAACCAAGGCCGTCGCTCGCGACGGGGGCTGGGTCTTGAACGGGACCAAGACCTTCATCACCAACGCGCCGATCGCGGACTACGTCATCGTCGTTGCCTACACGGACCCCACGGCGGGGATCGAGGGGATGGCGCTGTTCGTCGTCGAGACCTCTGCTCCGGGCGTGGGCATCAACCGCATCAAGAAGATGGGCAACCTGTCGTCGGAGATCGCCGAGGTGGTCTTGCAAGACGTCTTCGTCGCCGACGAGGCCTGTTTGGGCGGAGATCGGGGCGCGTTCAAGCGCGTCATGACCACCTTGAACATCGGGCGGGTCGTGGTGTCGGGAGGCGCTCTAGGTGTGGCGCGCGCGGCGCTCGATTCGGCGGTCGAGTACGCGAAGGATCGCACCGCGTTCGGCAACGCGATCGGCAGTTACCAGGGTGTGGCCTTTCCGCTGGCCCGGTCGCATGCGCAGATCGACTCGGCCCGCCTCGCCGTGTACCGAGCAGCCACGCTGTTCGACGAGGGCCACAACCCGGTTCAAGAGACCTCGGTCGCCAAATACCTGGCGGGTGAAGCGGCCATCGATGTCACCGACAGAGCGATGCGCGTTTTCGGCGGCTATGGCTACATGCGCGAGTACCCGATCGAACGGCACTACCGGGACGCCCGCTACTTCGCCATCGTCGAGGGAACGCAGGAGATACATCTGCGAGTCATCTCGCGCCAACTAGGTCTCGGCTAGCTTCAACCCGAAGCAGCCCTGATACCGGAGACGCCGGTTGCCGTCGCCCGTCCGAAGAACCCCGTCATCGCCTCGACCGTTCGTGTGGGGAACTCGATCTGGGGGACGTGCCCGCAGTCGGCCCATACCTCGACCTCGGCCCGGGGCAGGGTGCGGCTGATCCGGCGAGCGAAATGGTGCGAGATCAGCACGTCCCGGCGGCCGTAGATATAGAGCGCGGGCGTCTGCATGCGAGCCAGGCGGGTCCAGAAACCGGTGTCACCCAACGGCTCGTCCAGATAGATGTTGCGTAGCGACCGGAAGAACGCGATCCGTGCCCACGGGCTCTTCCATACCGTCAAGAAGTCATCGACCGCGGCCTCGTACCAGGAGTGGTGCAGCCGTCCGGGCTGAGCGAAGAGTTGTTTCAGCCCACCCATCACGTAGGAGCGCGGGAGCCGGCTCGCCGCGACGCTCAACTCGGGACGAAGGAGACGAACGAGCTGGAGGGCCGGGCGTCTCGAGTAAGCCGTCGCCGGGCACAGGCAGACGACGCCTTGGACACGTTCCGGGCGTTGCATCGCCATCTCCATCGCGATGCGCCCGCCCATGGAGTTTCCCGCGAGCAAGGTCCTGGAGCAGCCGACCTCATCGAGGAATCCGAACATGCGCTCCGCGAACCAGGCTGCGCTGTAGCGGGCGTTCGGCTTCGACGACGCGCCGAATCCCGGAAGGTCGACAACGATCACGCGGTGAGTCCGCGCAAGCTCCGGGACGATCGTGAGCCACGAGGCCTTGGTCGCTCCGAGACCGTGCAGCAACAGCAGAGGGGACGCATCCGGCTCGCCCGCAACCAGCGACGAGATCTGACACCTGCCCAGGGGCACCCGGCTGAGGGAATACCGCAGACCGCCGTTGTGGGCTCGCCGGAACGAAGGTTCGAAGTGGAGAGATCTGTCGATGCTCCCCCGGATGACCAAGCGTCTGTCCGCGAAGGCCTCGATGCCGGACAGTCGCCCCTGGTCCATCGCCGTCCAGGTGGTCGCGTCCGTGCAGATCTCGACGTCCGGCTTCCCCCAGCCTGCGGGTTCGATGTGGCAAGCGTCTGGCGACACGACCACGTCGCAACACTCGTCTCCGATGTCGAGGCGATAACGAGCGGCGATGGCCGAGCCCAGGAAGCGACCGGGAAGAGCTTCGATCGATCTGCGAACGCCGTTGCTCACCGGTTCAGGATAGGTGTGCTCGGCCTCATTCGCCCGCATCTCAGCCGCCGATCGGCTCAGCCGAGGATGCTCGTCGCGATCTGTCTCCGATGCTCTGCACCGAAGCCCTCGAAGGCATCGATCCACTGCGCTCGCTTGTAGAGACGATGAAGGATGTGCTCCCACGTGAACCCGATGCCTCCGTGCACCTGGATCGAGCGCTCGCATGCAGAGACGGCAGCTTCGGCGGCTGCAGATTTGGCGGCTGCAACGGCGACCGGCGCGCGCTCGTCGTTCTCGGCCACACACCACGCCGCCCAGTACGCGAGCGAGCGCGCCAGCTCGGTCTCCATGTAGGTATCCGCGACCTGGTGCGACACTGCCTGGTAGGCGCCGATCGGCTTGTCGAACTGCTTGCGCTCTTTCACGAATCCCATGGCGAGGTCGAGAGCGCTCTGGGCCACGCCCACGGCCTCCAGCGCCAGGGCCGCTAGGGCTCGAAGACGTATCCGCTCCAGAACGTTCGGCGTCTGCGCGGCCTCTACCGCGAGGGTGGCGGGCGCCTCGTCGAACCTGATGGTGCCGAGTCTCCTGGTGGCATCCATGGTCGAGACGGACTCGACGTGAACGCCGGCGAGGTCGGCGACGAAAAGTGCCGTTCCTTCCGCGGTCCCTGCAGCGACCACGGCCATGTCGGCCGAGGCGGCATCCACCACCAGGGCCTTGTCACCGGAGATGCTCCGATCGCCGTTCGAGCCGGTGGCTTTGGTCGTCACGCTCTCGAGGTCATCCAGACGCTGGGGCCCCGTCGGCTCGGCCCACGCGAACGTGGCGGTCTTGTCTCCCGAGATGACGCTCTCGATGGCATCGGTTCCCGCGAGGGCAGGCAGCGCCAGGCCGACCGTGGCGAGAAAGGGGCCGGGATAGAGCGAGCGACCGAGCTCTTCGAAGAGGACGGCTTCCTCGATGAACCCGAAGCCGGCGCCACCCTGCTCCTCCGGTACCGACAGCCCGATCCAGCCGAGCTCCGCCATCTCACGCCATGACGAGGCATCCCATCCCGCGTCCGATCCGGCGAGCTCCGCGACCCGCTCCGACGGAAACCGCGCCGACAAGAAGCCACGCGCCGAGTCCCCCAACATCTGCTGCTCCTCGGAGAAAGCGAAATCCATCAGCGGCCCCCTTGGCTCATCGCGACCTCGGCAGACCGAGGACCCGTTCCGAGATGATGTTGCGCAGGACCTCCGACGTGCCGGCCTCGATCGTGTTGCCGCGGCTTCTCAGCTGCTGGTACTGCCAGAAACCTCCCCACACCCCTTCATCGCCGTCGAGCTGCGCGGCGGGGCCGAGGATCTCGAGGGCGAGCTTCGTCAATCGCTGATTGGACTCGGACCAGTGAAGCTTGGCGATCGATCCCTCGGGGCCGGGGATCCCGGTCTTGACCAGCGAAGTGAGGGCCCGGTAGTTGGTGAACTTCAAAGCCTGTAGCTCGACCCACTGACGCGCGATCCGATCCCGAAGCAACGGATCGTCCGCCGCGGTGGATCCGTTGCTCCTGGTCTCCTTCGCCAGCGCGATCACCTTGCGCATCAAGACCTCCAGACGAGCGGTCAAGGCGAAGCCCAGGGTGCCGCGCTCGTGGAGCAGCGTGGTCATGGCGACCTTCCAACCCTCGTTCTCGTTGCCGAGGATGTTCTTACGAGGCACCCGGACATCCGAGAAAAAGATCTCGTTGAACTCCGGATCCCCCGTGATCTGCCTCAGGGGCCGCACGTCGACGCCCGGAGCGTGCATATCGGCAAGGAGATAGGTGATCCCCGCGTGTTTCGGCGCCTGCGGGTCCGTCCGGACCAGAAGGATGCAGTAGTCGGCGATGTGGGCGAACGAAGACCAGACCTTCTGGCCGTTGATGACGTAGTCCTCGCCGTCGACCTCGGCCCTCGTGCGCAGGGACGCCAGGTCGGAACCAGACCCGGGTTCCGAGAACCCCTGACACCACACCTCTTCGCCCGACAGGATCTTGCCGAGGTGAGCGGTCTTCTGCTCATCGCTCCCGTGGGCGATGATCGTCGGGCCGGCCATCCCGAGGCCGATCACCCCGATGTGCTCGGGCGTCTCCGCTCGGGCGCTTTCTTCCAAGAAGATCGCCTGGTGCGTATAAGGGGCCCCGGCGCCGCCGAACTCCTTCGGCCACGTGAGCCCGGCGTAGCCGGCGTCGTAGAGCCGTTTGGACCACTCGCGCGAGATCTCTTCCTCGGTGCGGCCGCGCGCGGGGCCTTTGTCCTTCCAGCCATCCGGAAGGTTGGCCTGGAACCACGAACGGAGCTCCGAACGGAACGCGGCCTCTTCGGGAGTGTCTCTGAAGTCCATCCGGCGGCACTATAGCTGCGGGCCCGAACCGCTGTCAGCAGGAAGAAGGGCCTTCCCGGTGAACCTGTAGCCCCAGCCAGAGGAGTAGCCTTTCCCGTCACAGACCTCGGTCCGGGGGTGAGGTCTCGTCCAACTGACCGTGGGTGGGGGATGGATGCCTGAAGTAGAGATCAGCATCAAAGGTCTGACCAAGTCCTTTGGTCCTCAGACCGTCCTCGAGGACATCACCTGCGATATCCCCCAAGGCAAGATCACGCTGATGCTCGGCCCTTCCGGGACCGGCAAGAGCGTATTCCTCAAGCACCTGGTCGGACTCTTGAAGCCCGACCGCGGCGAGATCTGGATCGACGGCAAGAACGTGCCGGCCCTGAACGAGAAGGAGCTCTACGAGGTCAGGCGCAAGTTCGGCGTCCTGTTCCAAGACGGTGCGCTGTTCGGCTCCATGAACATCTACGACAACGTCGCCTTCCCGCTGCGCCAGCACACCAAGAAGAAGGAGAGCGAGGTCCGCTCCATCGTGGAGGAGAAGCTCTCGATGGTGGGCCTCACCGGGGCGGAGAAGAAGCTGCCCGGAGAGATCTCGGGCGGGATGAAGAAGAGGGCCGGGCTCGCCCGGGCCTTGGTCCTGGACCCTCAGATCGTCCTCTTCGACGAACCAGACTCCGGGCTCGATCCCGTGCGAACGGCGTTCTTGAACGTGCTGACGATGGACCTGAACAAGCAACTGGGAGCCACTTTCATCGTCGTCACCCACGACATCGCGACCGCGAAGCAGGTGGCGGACTACATCGGGATGCTCTATCGCCGCAACCTGGTGAAGTTCGGCCCCGCCCGGGAGATGTTCACGTCGGACATCCCGGTCGTCCGTCAGTTCCTCGCCGGTGACACCGAAGGACCCATCGGGATGTCGGAAGAGAAGGACTCGACCAAGAGCGCGGAGGCGACCCGCAGTCCGTCGGAGACCGCTCAGAGCACCAGCGGGTTGACTGCCCAAGAGACCGACGAGATGGAGCGCGACGCCGGCGCTCCCGACGAAAACGAGACCCGGGACGACGAGAGGGAAGACCCTTCCTTCGCGGCCCAGGCCGGTCCCGGCCCCAGAAGGAAGACCTTGTGATCAAAGCCGGACGAACCATGGTCGTAGAGACCGGCAACATGTTCGCGATCACGCTGGAGGCTTTCCGGCTCATGCCGCAGCGCCCGGTCCCGTGGCGCGACTTCATCCGCCAGTCGTGGTTCATCGCGAGCGTCTCGATGTTCCCCGCGGTTCTGGTCTCCATCGCGCGTTCGGCGCCACGATCGCTCTCCAGGTCGGAAACGTCGCCCGTCAACTGGGGGCCGAATCGCAGACCGGCGCCGCCATGGTCCTGGCCGTCGTGCGCGAGGCCGCTCCTATCGTGGCCGCTCTGTTGATCTCGGGGGCCGGAGGCTCGGCGATGTGCGCCGACATCGGCAGCCGCAAGATCCGCGACGAGATCTCTGCCATGGAGGTCCTCGCGGTCAACCCGATCAAGACCTTGGTGGTCCCGCGCATCTGGGCGGCCATCTTCGTAGCGATGCTGCTCGACGGATTCGTATCGGTCGCCGGCATCGCCGGTGGTTACTTCTTCAACGTCGTGATCCAAGGAGGCACGCCGGGTGCGTATCTCGCGCCGTTCTCCTTATTGGCCCAAACCGCGGATCTCATCGTGGCGATCGGAAAGGCCGGCATCTTCGGCCTGATAGCGGCGATGGTCGCCTGCTACTTCGGCTTCTACGCGAAGGGGGGCCCAAGGGCGTGGGCGACGCCGTGAACCGGGCGGTGGTCGTCACCTTCATGCTCATCTTCTTCGTCAACTTCGTCCTCACCGCCCTGTATTTCGCCATCGTCCCCCAGAAGTTCGGCTGATGGCGCAGGCAGCCCTTCGGAGGAACTTCGGAGCACCTGGTCGCTTCGTTACGCGCGGGGTCGACTCGCTGGCCAATCTCGGCGAGCAGCTCAGCTTCATGGCTAAGTCGCTCGTCGACGTGGTCCCTGCGGTGCGCCACGGCGGTGAGGTGGCGCGGCTCATCTCGGAGATCACACTCGGTTCGGGCGCCTTGATCGTGGGGGCCGGCACCGCGGGCGTCATCTTCTTCATGGCCTTCTTCACCGGCACCCAGGTGGGCCTGGAGGGGTTCAAGGGTCTGCAACTGATCGGAGCCGAGGCCTTTACCGGGTTCGTCTCCGCCTTCGCCAACACGCGAGAGATCACGCCTCTGATCGCCGGAGTCACCCTGGCCGCGCAGGTCGGAGCGGGTTTCGCACAGCAGAGCTGGGGCGATGAGGGTCAACGAGGAGATCGACGCGCTCGAGACGATGGCGGTGCGTCCCGTGCCTTATCTCATCTCCACCCGCGCCATCGCCGCTCTGGTAGCGATCACGCCGCTGTATCTGATCTCGCTGTTCGCCTCGTACATCGCCACCGAATTGGTGGTCACCAAGCTTCTTGGACTGTCGGGGGAACCTACGCCCACTACTTCTCGTTGTTCCTTCCTCCGATCGACGTCTTCTACTCGCTCATCAAAGCCGTCGTCTTCGCTATCGCGGTCGCTTTGATCCACTGCTACTACGGGTTCAACGCGACGGGGGCCCCGCCGGAGTCGGCATCGCCGTCGGCAAGGCGATCAGGGCATCCATCGTCGTCGTGAACCTTCTGAATCTCATGATGTCGGCGTTCATGTGGGGAGTCACCGACACCGTCCGTATCGCCGGCTAGGCCTGTCGGAGGTTGAGCATCAAGAAACTGCGCCACGTGCTTGTAGGAGTTGTCGCCCTCGCGGTGGGGCTGGGCCTGGTCGCGCTCACCGGCATGGTCCTCACCGGGGCGATCAAAGGCGACGTCGTGGCGGCGACCGCGGAGTTCGACACCTGTGGTCAGGGGATCCGCGAGGGCGGCGACGTCAAGCTGCGCGGGGTCCTGGTCGGCAGGATCTCTGCGATCGACCTCGACGCGGGGGCGTGCCGGATCACCCTGGACCTGTTTCCCGAAGGCGTGGATCAGATCCCCGAGAACGTGGGGGCCGAGATCCGGGCCAAGACGGTCTTCGGCGAGAAGTGGGTCGAGTTGGTGTTCCCCGATGTCCCCGCCGACGCGCGCATCGCGTCGGGCGACAACATCCCCAAGAACAGGACGCTCGACCCGCTCGAGGTCGAAACCATCTTGAACGTGGCGCTGCCGCTCCTCGACGCGATCGACCCGGAGAACCTGGCGGGGGCGCTGGAGGCGCTGGCGGGGGGATTCGTAGGTCACGAAGATGCCGCGATCAAGGGGATCAAGGAGGGCATCGCCGCGCTGAAACCCCTCAACGAGAACGAAGGGTCTCTCAAGTCGGGGATCGACCAACTCGCCGGGTCCTCTGCCGTCCTGGCGGACGTCGACGACGAGCTTCTGACGGCTCTCGACAACCTGGATGACCTGAACCGCTTCACCATCGCGAACGAAGCTCTGATCGAAGAGAACTTCGAGAAAGCTCCGGTCTTGCTAGACGAGCTGTCCGGCCTCTTCGACAGTCACTTCGGCGACTTCACCCGGATCGTGGACCGGGGCGCAACGGTCATCGGGGTCCTCGCGGCCCGGAACGACGACCTCGACAAGCTTTTGAACGTCCTTCCGAAGTTCAACTCGCGCTGGATCAGGAACCTCAACCACGTGTGCCGCTACCGGCAAGCGACCGACGAACCCGGAAAGAGCGTCGGCGATCGGGTTCCGGGCCGCTGCTGGAGGGTCCACAACGTCATCAGCACCAGCCGAGGCGCTTACGACGAAGAAGATCCTCCGAGATCCGAGCGGCTGTCCCCGGCCCCCTCGCGCGAAGACGGCCTCGGGGGCATGCTGTTCGCTCCCGCCGGAGGACGGCCATGAGAGCTACCGGGCTCAAGCTGGGCGCGTTCACCCTCGTGACGATCGTCATCACCTTCTGGCTCGCATCGGTGATCGGGAAGCTGTCGCCTTTCTCCGACACCTATCAGGTGAGCGCTCGCTTCACCGACGCCACCGGGATCTTGAACGGGGACCCGGTCAAGATCGCGGGCGTCGAGGTCGGAAAGGTGATCGGATTCGAGGTCGAGCGAGGTGAGGCGATCGTCCAGATGGAGATCGAGGAAGCAGTCGACCTTCCCTCCAACGTGTTGGTCGAGATCAAGTTCCTGAACCTGCTCGGACAGCGCGTGGTCAACCTCCTCGAACCCGACGAGCCCTCCGACGAGAAGCTGGCCGACGGCGGAGAGATCGACATCACCAACACACGACCGGCGCTTGACCTCTCCGTGGTCTTCAACAACCTGAGACCGCTGATCCAGTCGACCAATCCCGAGGAGATCAACACCGTCTCTCGCGCCATCCTGAAGGTCTTCAAGGGCCGCGAAGGAGACCTCGCCGGGATCCTCGGCAACGTGGGCGAGCTGACCGAGACGCTAGCGGGGCGCGATCAACGTCTCGCGCGCCTGGTCGAGGACCTCGACGGCGTCACCGCGATCCTGAACGACCAGAAGAGCAACATCAGCGACAGCCTCGACGAGTTCACCCGCTTCATGGAGACGCTGGCGGACCTGACGCCCCAGCTCGAGCGAACGGTCGACAACCTGACGACGGCCTCGGGCAAATTCGGAAACCTGATCGAGCGCAACCGGGCCAATATCGAACGGGATCTCTCCGACCTCGCGATCCTCCTGGACATCGTCAACGACAACCTCGGCCCCCTGGATCGGATCGCGAAGAACCTTAAAGAGCTTCTGTTGTCGACGGCGAGATCGCACCACTATGGCCGTTGGTACAACCTCTACGTGGTGAACTTCTGCCCGGAGACGGGCAGCCTCACCGGCCAACCCTTGCCTGAAGAGATCGGGTGCGCCCGGTGAGCGTCAAGAACTTCCGCGAGCGATCCCCCGCCATCGTCGGCATCATCTCGATCATCGCGATCGCCGGTGCTACCACCTTCGCGTTCTTCATCGACCGCATCCCACAGCTGAAGCAGGCCTACGAGGTCAAGGCCGAGTTCAAAGACGCCGCGGGCGTCACGGCCGAGAACCAGGTGAGGGTGGCGGGGATCAAAGTGGGCACCGTCTCCGAGGTCGAGCTTCGCGACGATCACGTCCTCATCACGATGGAGATCGAGAACGGAACCGAGATCCCGGATGACGCCTTCGCCGAGATCAAGCTCGCCACCTTGTTGGGGACGAAGTTCATCGACCTCGAGGCCAAGGGGGTCGGAGAGCCGTATCTGGAGGATGGCGACGTGATCCCCGTCGACAGGACCTCGGTTCCTTACGAGATCTATCAGGCGTCGAACCAGGGAACGGGCGTTCTGGAGGATCTGGACGGGCCGGCTCTGAACGCGGCTCTGAAGGAGCTCACCAAGCTGATCGATGTATCCGAAGAAGAGGTAGGAGCCGCTCTGGCCGGGCTCAACGAGCTGGGGGCCGGGCTCAACGAAAAGGACGAGGAGCTCCGGTCACTGCTCAGCGGCTCGAAGGAGCTGACCGCTCTGCTGGCGGACGAGGGCGACGAGCTGGTCCGCTTGATCGACGCCTCCAACGACGTCCTGGGCTCGCTGGCCCGCAAGCGAGAGGACCTTCAAACGCTCCTTTCCGTGACGCGCGAGATGGCGGGCACGGTCACCGCGGTGCTAAGAGAGAACCGCAGCAACCTCGACGGCATCCTCGATGACCTCCACGGCGCCCTGGTCGTGTTGGAACGAAACGTCGAGCATCTAGACGTGGCCTTCGCCTACGCCGGACCGTCGACCCGTTACTTCGCGTCGATCTTCACGCAGGGGCGATGGGGCGACATCTATACGTGCGCGTTCATCCTGACGCAGACCTGTGAGAACGACGAATGAGAGACATGTCCCGCTTCATCAAGCCGATGGCCTATGCGATCGCCGCCCTGCTCGTGACCGGAGGCGGGTACCTCGGCTACCGCTCGTTCGAGAAAGAGACGGGCACCTATCAGGTGACGGCGTACTTCACCAAGGCGATCGGTCTGTTCCCCAACTCCGACGTCGACATCCTCGGCGTCCCCGTAGGGACGATCGACTCGGTGGAGCCGGTGGGCAGCAAGGTCAAAGTCGTCATGAGCATCGAAGAGGAGTACAAGGTGCCGGCGGGTGCGACGGCTCAGATCGTGCCGATCTCGGTGATCTCCGACCGCTACGTTCAGCTGTCCCCGGTATATCAAGGCGGCGAAGCTCTGGCCGATGGGGCCGAGATCCCGCTGGAGAACACCTACATCCCCGCCGAGCTCGACGATGTCTTCAAGCAGCTGAAGAAGCTGCTGGACGCGATCGAACCCGGCAAGTCCGGGGAACCCGGCGTGCTCGGCGACCTCATCGTGCAACTCGACCAGACGTTGCAGGACCGCGAGCAGGATCTCAAGGGCACGCTGATCAACGGCTCCAAGCTGACGGCGACGCTCGCCGACGCTCAAGGTGACATCTCCGGCCTTCTCACCAATCTGGACGACCTCTTCGGCCGCCTCGCAACGCGCGCCAACTCTCTGGGCACCCTGAACCGCAACTTCGCTCTGGTGATGGCCGCTCTGAATGAAAGCCGCAACGATCTCGAGGGGACCCTCGTGAACCTGGGCGACCTCACCGGTGAGGTCGCCAGCCTCGTCAAGCAACACGGCGACAGGCTGGGTGGCGATCTGGAGCTCGCCGCGAGGATCGTAAAGACGATCCTCGACAACCGGGCTTCGGTCGAGGAGTCACTGGTATGGCTGCCGATCCTGGGACGCGGGATCGACCAGGCCTACAACCCCATGGTCGACTCGATCGACGTTCGCGACAACGCCAACGCGAAGCTGCAGTGCAAGATCTTGCGGCCGCTGCCCCCCGGACCCGTCAAGGACGCTCTGACCGAGCTCTGCAGGGCCGAGACGGGAGAACCGGGCGGGGGCGGCGGCGAGCCGCGTGCGAGCCGGGCTGTCTCCGAAGGCGCTAGGCCCGTCACGATCTTGAAGAAGCTCGACTGTGACGAGGGCGTCCGCAAGGTGACCAAGCAGCTACGGCGCCTCGAGGACGCGGGGCTGCCGACGGAGCTGTCCCAAGAGCTGCTGAAGCCACTGAAGAAGAAGATCCGCCAGCTGAAGAAGCGCTGTGACGATCTGGGCGAGGCGATCGATGACCCCGATGTCCTCGAACAGCTCGAGGACATCGGTTCGATCCCCGAGATCGAGCCTCCGATCGACAACGACGCCCTGACGGGCAGCGCGGCATCGTCTCCCGTCCCGCCCTCCGAGACGCCGTCTGCGTGGCAGAACCTCAGCTCGTGGATCGGCGGCTTCCTCGGGTACGTGGGAGTCGGACGATGATCCGCCGCCTCGCCTTGCTCGCCGCCGTCATGATGCTGACCTCGTCGTGTGCGGCGATCGGTTTCGCGAGCGCGTGTGAAGGCACCGAGATCATCGCCACGTTCGAGGAGGTCGGGGACCTCGTCGAGAACGCGGACGTGCAGTCCTCCGATGTAGAGGTCGGGACGGTGCAGAAGATCGAGCTGGACGGCTGGAACGCGCGGGTCTCGATGTGCGTGGACGAAGAGGAGAAGATCCCCGAAGACGCCAAGCTCGTGGTTCGAACGACGTCTCTGTTGGGCGAGAAGTTCGTGGACGTGCAAGCTCTTAGCTCCGGTCCTCCTTTCCTGGAAGACGGAGCCATAGTGGGGATCGACCAAACCGGAAAAGCAACAGAGCTCGAAGAGGTGTTCGCCAAGCTGGCCGGAGTCCTGGGAACGGGCAACCTCGAGCAGCTCAACCGCTTCACGTCCGCTCAGGCGAAGATCCTTGGGGAGAACGCCGGGGAACTGCGTGAGGTGCTGTCGAGACTGAGACAGTTCACGGACGTTTTGGCGGGCCGCAAAGACCAGATCGCCGCCTCCGTCGACTCGTTGGATTCGGTGGCACAGACGATCCTGGGGGACTCGTCGGTCCTCGAGCAATTCCTGGCCTCGTTCGCGGACTCGTCTGCGGTCCTCAACCGCCAGAGCAAGGGTCTGGAGCGGCTCCTTATCGCGCTGGATGACTTCACCAGCATCAGCGTGCGCTTGCTCGACCAGACCGAGGAGGGGCTCGACGACCAGTTCAGAGACCTGCGCCCCGTCTTGGGCACCGCGGTCGAAAACAGCGCCAACATCAGAAAGACGCTGCAGACGCTGGCTACCTTCACCGAGATCTTCCCCGAGACATCCCCGGGGGACTACACGCAGCTCGACATCTGTCAGGCCATGCCCGGCTTCAGGGGAACCGGCACCACCTGTCCGCAGTCCGACCAGAACGATGACCCGACGGCCGCCCGCGCCTCCGGCGGCTCAACGAACAGTCGCTCACAGCAACCCGGTGACGGTTTTCCCGTCAGCGGGATCGAGCTCATCCTCCGTCAACCGTTGAGGGCAAGCTCGTGATCCGCTACGTCGCCATCGAGTTCGCCTTCCGCCAACCGTTGAGGGCAAGCTCGTGATCGGCTGGAGGATCAAGGTGAACCTCGTTGCCTTCCTGGTGATCTCGCTGGGACTCGTGTACGCGATGGCCACGCAGGTGCTGTCGGTCCTGCAGCCGAGGTATTCCGTGTATGCCATCTTGCCGGACGCCGGCGGCGTCTTCACCAACCAGGAAGTGACCTACCGCGGCGTCACGGTGGGCCAGGTGGGCGAGATGAAGGTCGTTCCGCAGGGTGTCAGCATCGAGCTCTCGATCGAGAAGGAATACGACCAGATCCCCAAGGAAGACGTGGAAGCTCGCGCCATGTTCAAGAGCGCGGTGGGCGAGCAGTTCGTCGATCTTCTGCCGGCATCGGATGGAGCGCCGTACCTGGCGGATGGCGACAAGATCCCCAAGGAACAGAACTCGATCCCGGTCAGCACCCAGGAGCTACTCACCACCCTCGAGGCCGTTCTGCGAGGTGTGCCTCCCGAAGCCCTGAAGGGGGCGGTGGATTCACTCGGCGCAGGCCTGACGGGGCATGGTCCCGAGATCGCGACCATCCTCGAGTCGATGGCCGAGCTGGCCGAGCTGTTCGCCGACAAGGCTCCGGAGGTCCAGGGCATCCTCGACAACGGGACGAAGGTCGGAAAGGCGTTCGTTGCATCGAGTGACGACTTCGAGCAGGCGATCCGCAACCTGGTCGAGGTGAGCGAAGAGCTGTCTCAGGACCGGCCCGATCTCCAGCGTCTACCGGAGAACACCAACCTCACTTCAGAGGAGGTCGTTGCACTCCTGCGGGATCACGACGCCAGCATCGACCGGTTCCTGCCCCGCTTCGCCGAGCTGAATGAGTTGCAAGCAGAACACTCGGAGGATCTGACGCAGTTGTTCATCCATCTCCCCGACGGCCTCAACAAGATCGTTCGCTCGTTCGAAGCCGAGACCGGGCTGATCAGGTTCGGCATCATCGACGACTTCGATGCCGGCGCGCAGTTACGGGACCGACCGGCGCCGGCCGACCGACCGATCGCCGAAGCTCCCGCCGAAGTCGGCGCGCTGTGAGAGCATCACGTCTAGCTCTCGCTCGGCCCCGGCCACGGCCGGCGGCGAGAGTGGAGGCGATAGCGGCCGCGCTGGTTCGGCGGAGAGGCCGGGTGATGTTCTCTCGGGAGCGTCTGATCCTCTCGCGCTTCCCGACCGGATGTCGGACTGGTCCTGGTCCCTGCTGCTGCTGAACGGCGTCTAAGGCACGACGAGAACCCGGCCCGAGCACTCTCGTATACCCCCGAGGGTTCTTTCAGGCCCTCCGCCTAGACTGTCGCCGTGGTTCAAACCCCCGAGACCGTCTCGCCTGTAACCCCCCACGAGCCCTCCCCGCAGGGCGCGAAGGACCGGCGCTTCCTGGTCCCCGCCCTCGCCGCCGCTCTGGTGGTATCACTCGCGCTGGCCGGCACCTTCGTCTTCCTGTGGCTGCAGGCGATGGACACCTCTCCGGATGAAGTGGGCGGCTATCTCTCCGACCAGAAACCCGACGTGGCGACGGTCGCGAGCGAGGTGGCCACCCTGTTGTTGAACTACGACTCGACCAACATCGATCAGCGGCGGAGCGAGATCGTTCCCCTCACGGTCGGCAGGTTCAGACAGCAGTACGAGGAGTTGTTGTCTCAGGGGCTCGGAGCCGCTCTGGAGAACACCGCGGCCTCTTCTCGCGGAGAGATCGTTCAAGGGCCCGATGTCAGCTTCGCTTCCGCATCCGAGGCCGTCGCCATCCTCGCGACCAACCAGACCACCCAGTCGAACGAGAACCCCGCGGGAAGAACATTCGAGTATGTGTTGCGCCTGACCCTGATCGATACACCCGATGGAGGTTGGAAGGTGAACCTCTTCGAGGTCTTGAGCACGAGAGAGAGCTGATGGAATTCCTTACCGATCCCGATATCTACATCGGCTTCTTTACCCTTCTGGCGCTGGAGATCGTGCTCGGCGTCGACAACGTGGTCTTCATCTCGATCCTGGCCGGAAAGCTGCCCGAAGGACAACAGGCGAAAGCCCGCCAGATAGGGCTGTCGTTGGCGCTTATCACGCGGATCCTGCTGCTGCTCACCTTGTCCTTCTTGATCGGGTTGACCGCCCCGCTGTTCAGCGCGCTAGGCCACGAGATCTCCGGTCGGGACCTGATCCTGATCGTCGGTGGACTCTTCTTGCTGGGCAAGAGCACCTATGAGATCCACGACAAGCTCGAAGGCGAGGATGGACACGCGATCGCCAAAGCCGGTCCTTCATTCGTGGCGGTGATCGTCCAGATCCTGCTTCTCGACGTGGTGTTTTCGCTGGATTCTGTGATCACCGCGGTCGGCATGGTCGACGAGCTCGGTGTGATGGTCGCGGCGGTGATCGTTGCCATTGGGGTGATGCTCTTGTCGGCCGGGTCGATCAGCAACTTCGTCAATGGCCATCCGACCGTGAAGATGCTGGCCCTCAGCTTCCTTCTGTTGATCGGGCTCACTCTTCTACTGGACGGCTTGGGCCAGCACATCCCTAAGGGCTACATCTACTTCGCCATGGGATTCTCTCTGCTGGTCGAGGTGCTCAACTTACGGGTGAGGACGAAGAAGGGACATTCGGCGCCGTCGAAGAGCCTCAACGACCGCTACGACAGCCAGGCGTCCAAGCAGAAGGCGACGGCTCAGGCGCCGAAGGTCTGAAGGATCGCCTGTCCGATCTCGATCAAACGCTCGAAGCGGGGGCCGTACCAAGGCGGTGACAGCAACAACCGGTCGCACAGACCATCCCACTGTTTGATCCTGTCGCGCACCTCATCGGCGGTACCGGCGGCCGCGATCGCATCACAGAGATCGTCGTCGATCAACTCGATCATCCGTTCTTTGTCCTTGGCCGCGAAGGCATCCCGAAGGCTCGGAACGATCGCCGCGCGGCCGTGCATCTCCAGGATCGGGCTGTAGGTCCGCGTTGTGGCGTAGAAGGCGATCTGCAGCTTGACCTCGCGTCTCGCTACTTCGGCGTCGTCGTGGATCGAGATCATCGGCGCCCCGGTGAGGTTGCAATCGGATACCCGACGCCCGGCCCTCTCCGCGCCTGTCGCGATGGCCGGCTTTACGACCTCCGCCAGATACCGCGGTGACGCCAACGGGTGGCCGAGCAGCCCATCGGCGACCTCTCCGCAGATGCGGGACATGACCTTGCCGACCGCCGCGAAATAGATCGGAACGTCTCGCCGGTCGGGCTGGGGACGACCGTGGAAGGTCGGCATCGTGACGTTGTAGAAGCGGCCCTCGAACGTGACATCCTCGCCGCGATTCGCCGCCCACACCGTGCGCATGACCTGCGCGTACTCCTTGAGCTTCGGCCCCGGATGTTCGAACGTCACCGAGAACCGTTGCTCATTGACCCGTTTGACCTGCGAGCCGAGTCCGCAGATGAAGCGTCCGCCGGACAGCTCGTCGAGGTCCCACGCGGTCATCGCCGCGATCGTCGGCGAGCGCGGAAAGGCGAGCGCGATGGCGGTGCCGACCTTGACCTTGGAGGTCTGCTGGACGGCAGCGGCCGCAGAGATGAAGGCGGTGTTGGTGGTCTCCGCGGCCCAGCAGGACTCGAAGCCGGCGTCCTCGATCATCTTCGCCATGGGCCCGATCATGGCCATGGAACCCCCTACGCCGATCCCGTAATCCACCTCGCACTCCTTCGATCCCGCTTCTCCGGCGAGCGGACTATATTCGGCGTCGCGGCGGGGTATGGTGCGCCGCGACGGGGTCGTGAGAGCGTTTTCCAGCCAAGCAGGAGGAACCGAACAAGTGCCGGATCTGTTGGACGAAGAAGAGATCGAACAGCGGCTCGACGAGCTGGGAGACTGGGAGCGCGAGGGGGATGAGATCTCCAAGGTCTTCGAATGGGAGGACTTCGGCCGCGCCATCAAGTTCGTCAACGACGTCGCCAAGCTCGCCGATCGCTACGACCATCACCCCGACATCGACATCCGCTGGAACAAGGTGACTCTGGTGCTGTCCACCCATTCGGAAGGCGGCCTCACGTCGATCGACTTCGACATGGCCAACGACATCGAACAAACGCTCACTTAGCTTTTCGCTTGGCCCCGCTTCCCTCCGGTCGGCGGGGCACTCCGGTCGCGGTCCTCGGAACCACTCGCTGAAGCGAGTGGTTCCTGCGGAGGCTCCCTCCGACCCCACCCATCCTCGGGCCGCTCCAGAAGCCAACGAAGAGCTGCGTTCGCTCGGGTGGATGAACTGCTGTCCATTCGATGGAACGGTTCTTGCACGATGAGGGGGTCCAGACGTCATCATTCGAGGGCACGATCGATCTCGAGTTCAGTCATCTCCAGGATCCGAAAGGGTCGACCGTCAATTCTCGCCTCCGACCTCAAGATGATCCCCACCTCGGCGTCGATGTTGAAGCGATATTCGTCGGCTCCACTTCCTATGCCATGCAGATGGGAATGGACGTCGCTCCCCTCATCGTCATATGGGGTCCGCTCGTCGTCGCCGATCTGACTCGGAGCGATCCTCGGCCCGCGACATCCTCCCCGAACTGGGATGCTTCGAAGAGTAGGGCGGCAAGGACCTCTGCCGGGCGAAAGAGAATCGCGCCCGGACCTAACCCATGTCCGTGATTCTCTCGTCCATCATTTGTACGGGCCCCACTTGTAGGCGACCAATCCCACCACCAGTTGCCCTTGACCACGACGTCCACTCGATCGTCACCCACGTCAAACTCGGCGCGATAGTCGCCAGGCTGCCTGGCCGAAAGCTTCCACGTCTCTTCCTGCTCCCCAGGCAATTCCCCTTCGGTGCCTGGACCGCGGAGTGCGACGGCCCCCCTCGGAATCGTCCGCCTGAACGCTTCGGTAAGCAGCGCGGGAGCACGCCATTCGGTTCCTTGAGCAGCGGCGGTGTTCCATCGACCATGCGATGTATGCATCAACTCCAAAAGATGACCGAGCTTGCTCAATGGGACCTCCACCTGCGAACGCCGGAGGGCTCGTGGAAGAGTTCGGCGGCGAAATCCTCGTCATACGTGACGTGGTGGACCTCGACATGTGGAGTTCGCAACACAATGCCCCTGTCCAGATCGATAGCCACCTCAAAGGGCTCACGAAAGCCCCACCAACGTGAGCGCTCTACTTCAGGTCTTGGCATGGCAGTGAGGACAACGCCTGGACACCCGGCGATCTTTTCTTCACGGATCACACCGAGCACAACATCACTGAGTAGCCCCCTGGAGTGGAGAACTTCAACCCCCGGCCCCAATCCGATTCCCGTTTCCCCATCACGGTTTGTGATGCCTTTCCCGTTCGGTTCAAGTGACCACCAGCGGAAACCGTTCACCACGATGAGTGAACTGCCTTTCCCCCGGTTCAACTCAGCCCGAACGCGGCGTGGACCGGCCCACCAAAGGCGCCAGCCTCCGCGCCTGGACGATCCTTCAGCTTGCAGGCGCGTAAAAGTAGTGGCGTTGTTGTGGATTGCCTCGAGGACTTGGCCCAGCACAACCATGGATTACATCGTAGGGGCCCGCGGATGCTTCCTCCGACCCCACCCATCCTCGGTCGGCTCCAGAAGCCAGGAAGACTGGCGTTCCTCGGGTGGCAGAGCCCTACCTCTTGGTGCCTATGACTATCAGGTAGTCGCCGTCGTAAACGACGCGGGGCGGCTCTATGGAGATGTCTCGGTAGACATCTTGGATCTCCCGCGAGAGCTCCTCGAACCGCTCGGCAGGAAGCACCGCCTTCGCCGCGGCGATCGGAGGCGCCGCCTCCGTGAGGAAGGACAGTTGATGGGCGGCATCGTCGAAGTCCCATCGCACAGCACCTGAGGAGAACGTCACCTCAGCGGCGTGAGGCGCGAACCGCTGCTCGGCCGTGGCTCGCTCCCCCCACTCGGTGGGGTCGGGTACGCCCTGGGGGGCACCCGGCATGTACTTGCCCATGAGATTGGTGATGAGGTCCATCGGTCCTCCGGGAACCCAGTTCGTCATGACCACGCGGCCGCCACGTCTCACCACCCGGAACATCTCGGCCGCGGCCTGCTCGGGCCGGGGCGCGAACATCGCTCCGAACGAGGAGGTCACGATGTCGAACCGCCCGTCTTCGAAGGGCAGGTCCTCGACGTCCGCCTCGCCCCAGTCGATGTCGAGCCCCTCCGCTTGCGTTCGAGCGCGACCGAGCTCGACCATCCGAGGAGAGAGGTCGGTCGCAACGACGTGAGCACCTCTCCGGGCAGCTTCGACGGCGATGTTCCCGGTACCGGCGGCCACGTCGAGAAGCTTGTCTCCAGCTGAGATGCGAGCGGCTTCGGCCGTCGCCATGGCCTCGTCTCTAAAGACCTCTGCGATACGGGCGTAGTCGCCCATCCCCCACAGGGCGCGATGTCGCTCTTTGAGCTGCGTGATGGCGTCCGCGTCCATGGTCGGCTTCCCTCCTGGATCTCGGACCGGCGGTGCGCGGCCGGGACCGAAAGGATGCACCCACCGGGTCAGGCTCGTCCAGTGGCCGGACGTGGGTCAGGGGGTGGCCTCTAACTGTTGCTGTTCGCGAAGCCAGGGTGGCAGTGAGAAGGTGATGTCTTCCGTGGTCACCTCGCGTGTTTCCACCGCGGCGTACCCGAACGAAGCCAGCTTCTTCAAGAGGCGGTCGACCAAGACTTCCGGGGCGCTCGCTCCCGAGCTGACTCCTACGCTCTCGACGCCTTCGAGCCAGGCCGGGTCGAGGTGGGTCTCGTCGGGGACCAGATAGGCGGGGGTGCCCATGTCGCGGGCGACCTCCACCAATCGATTGGAGTTGCTGGAGTTGAAGGCGCCCACGATCAGAACGAGGTCGGCATCCGGCGCGATCGCCTTGACCGCGACCTGGCGGTTCTGGGTCGCGTAACAGATGTCGTCGGAGCGAGGTCCGGCGAGATCGGTGAACCGCTCCCGCAGGGCCTCCACGACGGTGAGGGTGTCGTCGACCGATAGCGTCGTTTGGGTGAGATAGGAGATCGGCTCGTTCGGGTCTAGGTCGAGGTCGTCGATCTGCTCGACGCCTTCGACGACCACCGTGCGGTCGGGGGCCTGGCCCGCCGTTCCCTCGATCTCCTCGTGGCCTTCGTGTCCGACCAGCACGATCTTGCGGCCCGCCCGGGCGAACCGCTTCGCCTCGAGGTGCACCTTGGTGACCAGCGGACAGGTGGCGTCGATGACCTGGAGGTTCCGGGCCTCTGCGCTGCGCCGGACCTCGGGGGAGACGCCGTGGGCCGAGAAGACACACACGGAGCCCTCGGGGATCTCGGTCTCCTGATCGACGAAGATGGCCCCGGCCTTCTCCAGCTCTTCGACCACGTGTCGGTTGTGGACGATCTCCTTGCGCACGTAGACGGGGGGGCCCACGGTGGCAAGCGCTCGCTCGACTATCTGCACGGCTCGATCGACGCCGGCGCAGTAGCCACGCGGAGCGGCCAGGATGACTTTCTTCATGCCTCCATCGTAGGGGGCCCGCGGGGCTACGCCGGAGGCCTCACTTCTTCGCGAGGGGCCGGCGAGCGCCAGGTTTGGCCGTGACCCGGTACAGATCGCCCAGGCCCGCCTCTTGGGACGAAGGGCACAAGGGCTCGATCGGACAGTCACCGCAGCGTGGTTTCTTGGCGTCGCAGGTCTGGCGGCCGTGCTCGATGAACAGCTCGGTCACCTTGCGCCAGTCCTTCCTGGGAACCAGCTCCATCAAGCGGCGCTCGATCTTCTCTGCCTCCTTGCTGTTCACGTCGACGAAGGCGAGTCGCACAGCAACGCGACCGACATGGGTGTCGACGGCGATCCCGGCGTCCGGGTCCTTGCGCGTCGCCTCCGGGTAGCAATTCGCCTGGACGATGTTGGCGGTCTTGCGCGCCACGCCCGGCAGGGTGATCAGCTCGGCCATCGTCTGAGGCACCCGGCCGCCGTAGTCGTCCAGGAGCCTTTGGCTCATCCCGCGCAGGGCGCGGGTCTTCTGACGGAAGAACCCCGTCGACTGGATGTCTTTCTGCAGCTCCTCCTCGGGAACCCCGAGGAAGTCCCGGGGGCCGCGGTACTTGCGGAAGAGCTCCTTCGTCACCAGGTTCACGCGGGCGTCGGTGGACTGCGCCGACAGGATCGTGGCGACCACGCACTCGAACGCGTTCGAGAAGTGCAGCGCGACCTGCGCCTCGGGGTAAGCCCTCTTCAACCGCCGCATGACGGGCGCGACCCGCTCCTCAGCGGGGGCTCTCCGGTCTACCGACGGCCTGGCCACGGCGGGAGATTAGTGGCTGGGCGGCGGTATAGTCTTACCAAACGACCGTTTGTTCGTAGAAGGAGCTCCCCATGGCCGTGGCCGAGAAGATCCGTACGCCCCGCCGGGCGGAGCTGGTGGCGGTGGCGGCCCGACTCTTCTCCGAGCGCGGCTACCACGGAACCTCGATGCACGATCTGGGCAGCGAGCTCGGGATCCAGCGGGGCTCTCTGTACGCCCACATCGGATCGAAGGAAGAGTTGCTGCTGGACGTCGTCGACGATGGGGCGGACCGGTTCCTGGACCGCGCCGAGCGCGCTCTGTCCGCGGGGGGCAGCGCAGCCGAGCGATTGCGAGCCCTCCTGATCGGCCATGTCGAGACCGCGACGCAACATCTCGAGGCCTCGACCGTCTTCCTCAACGAGTGGCGCTATCTCTCTCCGGAGCTGCGCGACCACATCCAGGCCAAGCGCGACCGCTACGAGCACATGGTGCGAGCCGTTATCGAGGCAGGCGTCGCGTCGGGCGAGTTCCGGGCCGACGCCGACATCCGCTTCGCGGCTACCCTCGTCCTGTCGGCGGGTAACTGGACCTACACCTGGTACCGCCCGGGCGGTGACCTCACACCCACGGAGATCGGCGAACGTTTCGCAGAGTTGGTGACGAAGGGACTGGAGGCAGGTAAGTGACCTACGAAGAGAAACTGGCGCGCTTCAACGCGCACATCGAGGCGGGCGGGAAGGTCGAGACGGAGGACTGGATGCCAGACGACTTCCGCAACGGCGTTCTCAAGTTCATCGAGATGCACGCGAACTCCGAGATCATGGGGGCCATTCCCGAGCGCGAGCAGGTCCCTCGGGCCCCCTCGCTCAAGCGCAAGATGTCGCTGACCGCCAAGGTTCAGGATGAGGTCGGCCACGCGCAGTTGCTGTACCGGGTCGCAGAGGACCTTGGCAAGAGCCGCGAGGCCATGTTCTCCGATCTCGTCAACGGAAAGTCCAAGTTTCACAACGTCTTCCACTACCCCACCAAGCACTGGGGCGATGTAGCGATCATCGGATGGTTGATCGACGGCGCCGCCCTGGTGACGCAGGCCGCTCTCTTGGATTCCTCCTACGCTCCCTACACGCGCGTCCTCAAACGCATCTGCTCGGAGGAGCAACTCCACCTGCGCCACGGCGAGGACATCTCGCTGGAGCTGGCGTCGGGCACCGAGTCGCAGCGGGCCATGTTCCAGGACGCGCTGACCCGCTGGTGGCTTCCGATCATCCACTTCTTCGGCCCGAAGACGAACGTCGAGAAGGATCTGTTGTTGCGCTGGAAGGTCAAGACGCGCACCAACGAGGACCTGCGTCAGGAGTTCTTGGACCGTTACGTCCCCAAGGTGCTCGAGCTGGGCTTCGAGTTCCCGGCCCCCGTTCCGTTCCACGACGAAGAGTCGGGACACTGGCTGATCCGCGACGAGGACATCGACTGGGCTCCCCTGGACGCCATCAAACGCAATCAGGGGCCGGAGACCCAGCGGCGCCTCAACCTCCGCAAGACCGTCTACGACACGCATCGCTGGGTCCGCGACGCGCTCGCAGGTCCGGCCATCCACGCCGCGTGAGGCGGAGGCGCTAGTGGAGACGTGGGAGGTGTTCCGGCGTCACGGACATCGTGAGCCCTTCGAACACTGCGGAACGGTGACGGCGTCAGACCACGAGATGGCGTTGCTGACCGCGAAGGAGTGCTTCCTTAGGCGGCGAGAGGGCGAGCACCTGTGGGTGGTGCGCAGGAGTGACATCCACTCGTTCCAAGACGAGACTCTCCTCGAGATCGCGGCGGACAAGTCCTACCGGTTCAACAGCGGCTACAGAGACGTGGTCGCGAAACGAGAGCGGGCTCGGGCGCGGGCGAAAGAGCTGGCGACTCCATGAACCAGGTGCTTGCTTCAGTGCTGACGGCCCTCGGTGACGACGAGTTGATCCTGGGCCACCGCCACTCCGAGTGGACCGGCTTCGCTCCGCACATGGAAGAAGACGTGGCGTTCTCTTCGATCGCCCAAGACGAGATCGGACATGCCGCCGCTTACTACTCTCTGGCTGCCGTTGAGACAGATGACGACGTCGACCGGATCGCTTTGGGCAGAGAGAAGAGCGAGTACCGCAATGCCATCCTGTGCGAGCGCGACAACGGCGACTGGGCTTTCACCCTGGTGCGACACTGGTTGTACGACCACGCCGATGCCATCCGTCTCGAGGCACTGGAGAGCTCCTCGCACGAGGGTTTGGCTGCGCTCGTCACCAAGATCCGCAGGGAAGAGCGATATCACTTGCTCCATGCGGATACCTGGTTGAAGCGCGTTACACAAGGCCCGGCGGAGGGGCGTAAACGGGTGGCAGACGCGATGACCCGCGCGTATCCCGAAGCCGTCGCCGTCTTCGAGCCGTTCGAGGAAGAAGAAGCGGCGCTGGCCCAGGGGTGGATTCCGGTGTCGTCGTCGGAGCTGGCCGCCCGTTTCATCGCCGAGACGTCACAGCAGCTAGATGCGCTGGGACTTCCCACGCGATCCGCCGGCCGCTCGGGAGAGGGGGCCGAGTTCGTGGCCTCGTCTTCGGGTGACCTGATCGCGGGGGACGCGGTAGACGACGGCAACCCGCCTGCGGAGGATGGGTTCGGTGGCCGCCGCGGACGGCGGACGGCGGAGTTCGACGCGTTGTGGCAAGACATGACATCGATGTACCGGACGGATCCGGGAGCGCGCTGGTGACGACACTCGGCACGGTGGAGGACGCGGTGTGGGCTGCCTTGCGCGAGGTGGCGGATCCCGAGATACCCGCCGTCTCCGTCGTAGACATGGGGATGATCAAGAGCGTCGAGATCGACGGTGACGCCACGGTGGTCACCGTCTTGCCGACCTTCACCGGCTGTCCCGCCATCGCGGTGATCGAGTCCGACGTGCGCGCCGCCGTGATGAAGGTCGCCGGCGTCAACGATGTTCGGGTCGAGACCACCTTCAGTCCCCCCTGGACGACCGAGCGCATCACGCAAGAGGGCCGCCGGAAGCTGAAGGAGTTCGGTCTGGCGCCTCCGACCGGCGAGGGAGCGGTTCTGATCCAGTCGATCGGTCTACCTGTGGTCTCGATATGCCCGTTCTGCAGCAGCAAGAACACTCATAACGAGAACCCGTTCGGTCCGACACCATGCCGCGCCCTCTATTACTGCAACGACTGCCGCAACCCCTTCGAACAGTTCAAGGCGATCTAGCCGGGAGCGCAGGGGGCCTAGGTGGCGGCTCAGGAGATACGCCCCGCCGCCACGCGTTCGCGTTGGCCGGCGGTGTTGTGCAACGAGTCGCTCTGACCAAGGGTTCTCAAGAAGGCGTCGACGATCTCGGGGTCGAACTGCCGTCCGGCGGACTCCTTCAATCGGCGGCAGGCCTCCTTGACCGGTAATGCCTTGCGATAAGGCCGGTCTGTCGTCATGGCGTCGAAAGCGTCTACCACCAGGATGATGCGCGATTCGACCGGGATGGCAGGCCCCTTGATCGCGTCCGGGTAACCGCTGCCGTCGAAGTGCTCGTGACAGTGCCGAACGATAGGCCGCACGTCGGCCAAACGATCGATGGGCTCGAGGATGCGCTCACCCAGCTCGGGGTGGGTCTTGATCACTTTCCACTCGTTGGCGTCGAGAGGACCCGGCTTCGCCAAGATCTTTGACGGGATGCCGATCTTGCCGATGTCGTGGAACAGGGCGCCGAGCTCGAGGCGCTTCAACTCGCTTCCCTCAATGCCGAGCTCGGAACCGACGTCGAGGGCCATATCGGTGATAGAGCGAGCATGGTTGGAGGTGTACTCATCCTTGGCCTCCAAAGCATTGGCCAGAGCCTCTACGGTTTCGAAGAAGGTGCGTTCGAGACTCTCGAAGCTGACCGCGTTGGTTATCGCCAGCTTCGCCTGGTGAGCGACACCGGCAAGCAAGCGGATCTTTCGATCTGAGAACTGATAATCCCCCAGTGCAGGGGCAACGGTAACTATGCACCCGAGACGACCGTCGAGCTTCAGAGGCGCTACCGCGAACAAGGTGTTCTTCGCGACGTCGGAGGCGCCCGGGATATGCGCCACGTCGCTAGGTCGCAACACGAACGGCTCGTCGCGAGCAAGGAATCGCTCCGACATCTCACGATCGATCCTCAGCTCGGCCATACGGCCGCGTTCTGGTTCGACGTAGCCCCATTGCGCCTCCGGAACGACGTCCCCGGTCTCTACCTCCTGCAACCAGACCGAGGTCTGGGGAGAGCCCAAGATGCGGGCCGACAACTCCACGACCTTCGAAAGAACCTCGTCCAAGCCTTCTGCGATGGCCAGCTCGCGGCTGAACTCGAGCAGCGAGTTGGAAAGATCTGCGCTCTCTTTCTGCTCCTTGTAGAGGACCGCCTTCTGCATGGCTACGGACGCCTGATAGAGAGTCCTGCAAGGAGGCGCAGCTTGTCGTCGGTGAAGAAGTCCTCGTGGCCGTTGTAGCGCACCGTGATCCAACCGCATACCCCGTGGCCCGAGTGCAGCGGTGCGATCGCGTTGGTTCTCAGCTCCACTCCTGCGGGCGGGTCGAAGAACTCTCGTTGCGCCTCGGCCGAGAGAGTGAACGCGCGTTCGAGCCGGTGATGAGACGCTCGGCCCTCTCCTGGGAGACCTGGTACCGGATGATGGGCTCCGACGCCGTTTCTCCCACGTAGCCGGTATGCGCCGCGCAGGTGAAATCTCCGGTCCGCTGGTCCTGCAACCACAGTGACGCTTGGGCCGTGTCCAGCAACTGTGAAGCCATACGCACCGTCTCGTTGCCGATCGAATGGAACGAGGCAGCCTTGGACATCAGATCCGAGAAAAGAAGTAACGCTTTGGCGTTCTCGGCTTCCCGTCGCTGAGCTTCGTAGAGGCGAGCGTTCTCGAGGGCGACAGAAGCGTTGCCCGACAGAACCTCGAGCAACCGAACATCGTCTTCGTCGAACTGGCTCAACCCCAGCTTGGAGATCAGCACAACACCGATCACTCGTGATCCGTAGTTAAGGGGCACCGCGACGATCGATTCCTCGATCTCGTCCGTTCCCGGCACCGTGATCGCGTAATCACATTCGAGCGCATTGGGGATCAACAGCGATCGAGCGGTCTCGGCCGCATGTCCGGTGATCCCCTCGCCTACCCTGGTGGTCAGGACCTCCGGCGTGTCACCGGCGTAGGCGCCGACCTCGCCCCGGAAGGCGACGGGAACCAGCAGGTCGTCCTCGCGAAGATAGACGCGGCAACTGTGATAGTCGATCAACGTGCGCAGCTCATTGGCGATCGTCATGCCGATCTGGCGCACGTCGTTGAGGCGGTTCAGCTTGCCCGAAAAGCTCTGGAGCATCTTCAGGTGCGCGATGGACCGCACATCCTGCCGAACGGCGCCGGTATCGATACATTGCGTGGCCTCGTCGTTGAACAGAACGATGCGGTTCTTGCCCCGAGACTTGGCGCTCAACATCGCGGCGTCGGCGCAAGCAACGAGCTCGCGGGGGTTCATTGCATGCTCGGGGCCCTGTGCGATGCCGATCGAGAGCGTCACATCTTCGACGGGCTCGAAGTCGAAGCCCCGAACCCTCGTGGCAAGCCTGCTCGCCAGCCCAAGCGCGTCACCGGCATCACAGGAGGGAAGGATGATGGCGAACTCCTCGCCGCCGATCCTGCAGGGTAGGTCGGAGCCACGGACCGTCTCTCGCATCAGTTCACCTAGGGCGAGGAGAACCTGGTCCCCTACGGAGTGACCGTGGACGTCGTTGATCTTCTTGAAGTCGTCGATGTCCAACATGAGCAAGCCGATGGAGTCACGTGATCTGCTGGCGCGCGTGAGCTCAGAGCGAAGCCGCTCGTGGAAGTAGCGATGGTTATAGAGGCCGGTGAGGCTGTCGGTGACCGCCTGCTGCTCGAGCACGCCACGGATCTGGGCGCTGTCCAGAGCTAGAGCCGCGGCCTCTCCGAACCGCTGAGCGAGCTCGAACTCTTCCTGAGAGAACGTCGCGTCGTCGCCGATCCGGTAGAGATTGAGACAACCCTTCACCCGGTTGCGGGCGAGAAGAGGGATCACGATGATCGATTCCGGATCTAGTGGGGTCCCGGGGACGACAAGGACCCGATCGTCGAGGTGAGCCTCGTTGGCGAGCACCGGGCTCCGATGCTGCGCCGCCCATCCCGTCAGTCCCCGTCCGAAGTGAGCGCGGCTCTTGAGGATCTCGTCCGCCCACTCGTCACGAGCAAAGACCGGCGTCAACGACTGCTGAGCCTCGTCCGCGGCATAGATGGTGAGGGTGTCGTAGGGAACGAAGTCATTCAGGGTGTCGGCGATGCGGTCGAGCAGGGAGTCAACGTCCTGGTCGGCCAACACGTGGCTATACAGATCCGCCAAACGCTTGTACGACTCGAGTTGCCCCTCGGCCCCCACGACGCCGTCGGGGCCGATCAATGGATCCACGATCGGCACTAGCCCTCCATATAGCTGCCCGTTTTCCCTGCTCCTGTGGGTAATCGGCCTGCTGAGGGTCAGCCTTTAAGGCCCCCCTAGCGCACGACGGTTGGACCTATGAACGTTTGAGGTCAGGGTGGAGAGGCCAGGGAGGCAGGTGCAGGAAGATCCGGAGGGGCGCTGCTAGAACTGCCCGTAAGAACGATCTACCTGGAACTCGTAGATAAGCCGCCGCTCGGCGACCATGGCCTCCCGGTACTCCTGGAGATCATCCGGCTCCCCCGCCAGCACCCGGTACAGCGCCAGGTTGTCGTCCACGGCCTCGGCGCCGTCGAGGATCCGCACGGTGGTCTCGAGCCCCATCCAGCTGTAGGGGTTGTCGTTGTCGAGGACCATCAGCGTGCAGCGGGGGTCTCGTCTGAGGTGCTTCGTGCGGACCCGGTCCTGCGTTCCGGAGCTCCACAGCTTGCCATCGACCAACCCCGCCGAGATCCGTGTCACGTGAGGGCGGCCGTCTCTCTTCAACGTGACCATGACGGCGGAATGGTGACTCTCCAGGAACTCCCGGACCTTGTCGTCCATTGTCTCGGTCTCCTCGTTGCTAGCGGCCACCAGCTCGACGGCGGTGGCATCCACGGAAACGGCCCGGCTATCTCAGGTTCACCCAGACCGACTTCGTCTGGGTGTAGGTCTCCAGCGAGTGCCTCCCGAGCTCGCGGCCGAAGCCCGATTGCTTGTAGCCCCCGAACGAGACACTGGGGTCGACGTTGCCGGCCGTATTCACCCACACGGTGCCCGCCTTGATCCCGCGAGCGACCTTGTGCGCCTTGCTGACGTCGCTGGTCCAAACGGCAGCGGCCAACCCATAGATGGTGTCATTGGCCACCGCGATCGCTTCATCGACGTCGGCAACCTCGATGACCGCGGCCACCGGACCGAAGATCTCTTCCTGCGCGATGCGCATGTCGTTGCGGACCCCGGTGAAGACCGTCGGCTGCACGAAGTATCCATCTCCCAACTCGCTGGCTCGCTCGCCGCCGACAGCCACCTCGGCCCCCTCGGATCGGCCGATCTCGATGTAGCCGGTGACCCGCTCCATCTGCTCCTGTGAGATCACGGGCCCCATCTGGGTCTCTTCCTCGAGCGGGTTCCCCAGTTTCATCGAGGCGGTGGCGTCCAGCAAGGCCGAGACGAAGTCGTCGTGCACGGACTTCTCCACCAGGATCCGGGTCCCCGCGGTGCAGACCTGCCCCGAGTTCAAAAAGACGCCGTGCATCGAGCCGCGGGTGGCTCGCTTCATGTTGGCGTCGGAGAAGACGATGTTCGGAGACTTGCCGCCCAGCTCGAGCGTCACCCGCTTGAGGTTTCCCTCCGAGGCGTGAAGAACCTTGCGCCCCACCTCGGTCGAACCGGTGAAGGCGATCTTGTCGACGTCCGGATGCTGAGCCAACGCCTGCCCCGCCTCTTGGCCGAAGCCCGTAACGACGTTCACGACGCCTTCGGGCACCCCGGCCTCCAGACACAGCTCGCCCAGGCGGATGGCCGTCAGAGGCGTCTGCTCCGCGGGCTTGAGAACGATCGTGTTCCCGAAGGCGAGGGCCGGAGCGACCTTCCACGCCGCCATGATCATCGGGAAGTTCCACGGAATGATCCCGCCGCAGACACCGATCGGCTCTCGCAGCGAATAGACGAACATGTTGTCGTCGGTGGGCGTGGTCTCGCCGAACACCTTCGTCGGCCATCCCGAGTAGTAGCGGAAGACCTCGCCGACGGCCCACATCTCACCCGATGCGATCGATACCGGCTTGCCCGAATCGATGGATTCCAGTTGAGCGAGCTCGGAGATGTTGCGCTTGACCAGCTCGCCGAGCTTATAGAGGACCTCGGTTCGTTTCCCCGGCCGGAGTCCGGCCCAGCGACGCTCCTCGTGCGCCTGCCGCGCCGCGCCCACGGCGACATCGATATCGGCGACGCCACCACGTGGCACCTCGCACAGGACTCTTCCCGTCGCGGGATCGATGACGTCGAACATGTCGCGCGAGACCGCGTCGACACTCTTGCCGCCTATCACCATCTTCGGCGACTCGATGAACTTGGTCACCTCTGGAAGAAGTTCCGCCTGGGGCATGTCTGCTCGGCCTCCTCTACGACTGATCTGGTCAGACAGCGACACTAGCCGCGCCTATGGA
>JAUJPD010000004.1:119477-177629 GCA_030447315.1 Actinomycetota bacterium
CTGACCTCGGCTAGAGCGTCCACCATGGCGGACTCCGTGGCCGGGGCCTCGACGTCTACATAGAAGACGTATTCCCAGGGGCGTCCTGCGCGCGGCCTGCTTTCTAGCTTCGACAGACTCAGATGACGCTCCGCGAACGCGCCTATGCATCTGTATAGAGAGCCGGCGACGTGGCCTGCCCCGAACACGAACGAGGACTTGTTCGGCGAGGCCAATGGCTCGGGGCTGCGCGACAAGGCCCCGAAGCGCGTGTAGTTGTCGGGGTAGGTCTGGATCTTCTCCGCCAAGACGTCGAGGCCATAAAGCTCTGCCGCGCGCCTCGACGCGATCGCCGCGGTTCCCTCGAGCTTGTCCTCCACGATGCGTTTAGCCGCCCCGGCCGTGTCGTACTCCGCCCTTGTCGGCACCGACAGCGAAGCGAGGAACTCCTCGCTCTGAGCGATCGCCTGGGGATGCGAGATGACCTCTGTCAGCTCGTCCATCACGGATCCGGGGAGAGCCATCAAGCAGTGGTCCACCCGCACCACCGTCTCGCCCACGAGATGAAGACCGTGCTTGAGGAACAGGTCGTAGGTCTCGTTGATGCTGCCCGCCTGGCTGTTGTCCATCGGGACCAGGCCCAGCTCGACGCGGCCCACCTCGACCGCCTCGAAGACCTTGCGGATCGAGGCCAGCGGACGCAGCTGGGCGCCCCGGAACAGAGACAGCGCGCCCTCTTCCGAATAGGCCCCGGCCTCTCCTTGATATGCAACGAGACGCTCGTTCATGACGGACGGCCCAGTCACTACCGCACGTCCGGAGCCCGGCGCGCGGCCTCGATCTTGAGACAGAGGTCTTCTACGTAATCCATCCCCGCCGCGGCCGCGATACGGCGGGCCGCATCCGATCGCAGACCGATCTGTAGCCACAGCGCTCTCGCTCCCACCGCCGCCGCCTCGGTGGCCACGGCTTCGAGGTGCTCCGGACGGCGGAATACGTCGACGACGTCGATGTCTCCCGGGACGTCGCCCAGCGACGGATACGACCTGTGACCGAGGATCTCTTCCGCCGTGGGGTTGACCGGCACGATGTCGTAGCCCCGATGCAACAGGGCTTCGGCGACACCGTAGCTCGCCCGGGTCGGATCATCCGACAGCCCCACGATGGCTATGCGGCGCGCGTAGGACAAGATCGTGCCGACCGGATCGTGGCTGGCTTGTGTCATGGCTTCGGATCTCCTACCAGAGCTTCCTCGACGCGGCTTAGCTCGCGGCCAACGGCGGCACGAAGTCCGGGTGCGCCTGCGCCAGCCACGCTTGCTCTTTCTTGCCTATGGCGGTCTGCGAGGGCTCGCCGGACCACAGCTCGCGCCCGATCGCCTGCCAGTTGGCGGTGGCAGCCAGGCGCGAGGTCAGAGACGCGACCCCGAACGACATCCTGTTGAAGGTCACCATCACCCCGGGTATCCCGACCTTGCGCAGCTGTTGGAAGGCGGGCGAGCGGGGGTCGAAACCCGCCGATGCGATGCCCTGCACGTGCTCCTGGTCGATCGTGAAGGGCCGGTCCTCGAGCATGGCCGCGTTCATGTGCAAGAGATGCTCCCAGATCGCGTCGATCTCGGGAGTCTTGCGGTTCAGTATCCCAAGGCCCTCCATCGCGGCTCGTCCGCGTTCCTTGTCGCGGTTGATGAGGCCCTCCATCAGCTCGATGAGCAGCTTCAAGGTCCCGGGATCCACGGCGCGTACGAGACCGTAGTCGAGGAACGCCACCTTCCCGCGCGGCAACAACAGGTAGTTGCCGGGATGAGGATCCGCGGAGAAGATGCGGAAACGGTTGAGGCCCCCGTAGAAGAAACGGAACAGGATCTCTCCCAGCTCGTCCTTCTTGTCTTGTGGCCATTCGAGGGCCGACATGAACGGCTTCCCCTTGATGAACTCCTGCGTGATCACGCGCGTCTTCGAATAGTCCTTGTAGACCCTGGGGACCACGATGAAGGGGTGCCCCTCGAAGAGCTCGGCGAAAGTCGACTGGTTCTCGGCCTCACGGCGGTAGTCGAGCTCCTCCAGCACGCGCTCCTTCACCTCGTTGGCGACCTCTTTGGGATCGAGGTTGGGAGCGATCGCGACCGCCAGCTTGGTCATGGCGCCCACGTTCTTGATGTCGGCTCGCACAGCCTGGTCTACGCCGGGGTACTGCACCTTGACCGCCACCTCTTCACCCGTGGGAAGCGTCGCGCGGTGGACCTGACCGATCGATGCAGACGCGATCGCTTCGTCGTCAAAGGTTGCGAACACCTCTTCGGCCGGCCTGCCGAACTCCTCCTTGATCACCTGTTTGGAGGCCTCAGGGTCCATCGGCGGCGCCGAGTTCTGGAGCATCGTCAGCGCGTCCTTGTAGGTGGAGAGATAGTCGCCGGGTGCGGCGAACTCGTAGAAGGATGCGAGCTGTCCGAGCTTCATCGCCGCGCCCTTCATCTCGCCCAACATGTCGACCAGTTGCTGGGCCGTCTGCTGATGGAAGCCGTCCAGGAACTCACCGGCGCGCGCGGGGGCAGCGAAGGACCTGGCTCTGGTTCCGAGGAAGCGGAAGGCCGACTTCCCGGTCTGGCCCGCCAACCTGGCGCCGCGCTCGGCCCAGCCGGTCGGGATAGGTCCCTTGCTCTTGTCCGCCATGGAGGCCGCTACTCTAGTCTTTGTGACTCTTCGCCGACTGGTTCCCACTTTGCTGATCTCGCTGCTTCTGGCCGCGTCGTGCGCAGACAAGCCTGCTTCACTGCCGTCCCGCATCGCCGAGGATGACCGCAGCTCGATCATCGAGACGCGCCGGGTGGAAGCAGCTCAAGTCTCCGAAGAGCCTTTCGGCGACACGACGATCCGGCGCTTCTCGAAGCGACGCGCCATGGACCACGTCCGGAAGCTCGCCCGTGACGTCGGGGTCAGGGTTCGGGCCACTCGCGGCGAGTTCCTCGGTTCGCGCTACATCGCCTCCGAGCTCCGCTCACTCGGATACAACGTCAACATCCAGAAGTTCGACGTCGACGATGGCGTCTCGAGGAACGTGGTCGCGTGGTGGCCGGGGTCCCAGAACCACGGTTTCGTGCTCGGAGGCCACATGGACACCGTCGCCGCCTCTCCGGGAGCCAACGACAATGCGTCGGGGGTGGCCGTGATGCTCGAGCTGGCACGGCTCGTAGCCGCCAAAAAGCCCTCCAAGTGGCTGCGATTCGTGGCCTTCGGGTCCGAGGAATACGGGTCCAACGGGGCTCACCACGTCGGCTCACAGACCTTCGTGAACCGGCTGGGGCGCGAGGGACAGGATCGGCTGGGGGGGATGGCCTCGGTCGACATGATCGCCGACGGCAGGCCCCTGTTGGTGGGCAACTCCGGGATCGCCGACGACGTGGTCGCCCGAACCCTCTACCGCAAGATCAGAGACGCGGGCATCTCGGTCCGCTTCGAGGAGCTGTGTGATTGCTCGGACCACGGACCCTTCGAACACGCAGGCATCCCGGCCTCTTTCGCCTACAGCGGCCTGGAGGGGAACTACCACGACCCCTCCGACACCGTCGTGAACATGAAGCCCGAGGACCTCTACCGCACGGGGCGGGCTCTGCGCGTCTTCGTCGCGGACATCAACGGCACCATGATCGAGCGCTTCCGCCGGCACTGAACGCCGCCGCCGGACACCGGGGAGCGGACGGAGGCCGTCCTCCCGCCCCCCTCAGCTGAGGGATAGTTTCCAGCTAGGCTTGCCCAAACGGCCCCTCCAGGGGGTCAGGAAGGCGGATGGACGATCGGATGACAGAGACGCTCGAACCCTACGAGCCCGAGGACGATCCGAGCTATGACCTCGACGGCTACGAATACGAAGAGCGCACGGGGCCGAATGTCCTGTGGGGACGGATCGCCATCCTGGGCATCGGCCTCTTACTCGCCTTCTTCTTGGGACGTGCCACCGCCGGTGGCGGAGTGGACGAGGAGCAACTGACCCAGGCTCGAGCCGACCTCGAACAAGCAGAGGAAGAGAACCAACGACTCAGCGACGAGCTCGCGGCCGCCGAAGAAGAGCCGGAGGTGGTCGAGACGCCGGCTCCCGAGACGACGGAGGCCGAGGCTCCCGACGAAGAGGCCACCGGGGATGCCACCGATCCCGTAGGCGAGACCGAAGGCGAGACCTATGTCGTTCAAAGGGGAGACACCTTGCGAGGCATCGCGCAGACCTTCTGCGGCGACGCTCAGCTAGACGACGCCATCGCGGCCCAGAACGGGATCGAGGATGCCACTCAGCTGGCGGTCGGTCAGTCGTTGACGCTGCCGCCAGAGTGCACCGGCTAGCTCCCGCGCAACCGGCCCTGATCTACGCCCGGCCACTCCTTTACGGCCTCCGTGGAGGATGCCGATGAGGTTTTTCGACCTGCGAGAGCGATTGCGCGGAGGCCTCTGGTTCATACCGACGATGTGCGTCTTGTCGGCGGTCGCTATGGCGGTCCTGCTCATCCGATTGGACGGCCGGTACGACTTCAGCTTTACATTCAAGGGGGGGCCCGATAGCGCCCAGACCTTCTTGTCGACCGTCTCCTCGTCGATGATCACCTTCACCGGCTTGGTTTTCACAATCACGATCGTCGTGTTGCAACTGGCCAGCCAGCAGTTCAGTCCGCGCGTGCTGCGAACGTTCCTCCGCGACCGGCACAGCCAGCTCGCGTTAGGGATCTTCACCGCCACCTTCACCTATTCCTTGATAGTGCTCCGTTCGGTCCGGTCGGAAGAAGCAGCGGGTGGACAGTTCGTCCCGGCTCTCGCGGTAACTTTCGCTTTCGCTCTGGTGATGTTGAGTCTCGCTCTGTTCGTGGATTACATCCATCACATCGCTCAGTCGATCCGGGTCCCGACCATCACCCATTCGGTGAGTGACGAGACGCGTTCCGCCATCAGCGACATCTACGACCACGAGCACACCGCGGCCCCCGTTCCCCTCCCGCAAGGCTTACCCCGGCGGGTCGTACCGGCGCCGAGGAGAGGCGTGATCACGGGGCTGGACCGGGACCGGTTGGTGAGCCTCGCCCAGGCCGCGGACGCAGTGGTCGAGGTCGTGCCCGCCATCGGTGACTACGTCCCGCAGGGCGCGCCCCTGCTCAACATCTATGGAAGCACCGCCGACCCGGCTGCCTTCGTGGATGCTGTGGGCATCGGTCTGGAGCGAACCATGCAACAGGATCCCGCCTTTGGGTTCCGCCAGTTGGTCGACGTCGCCGAGCGGGGATTGTCTCCCGCTGTGAACGACCCCACCACCGCGATCCAGTGTCTCGACGAGATCCACGACCTGCTCAGGCGGCTCGCCGTGCGTGCGTTCCCGTCCGGGCAGAGGTTCGACGACTCGGGCGAGCTGCGCCTGAGCTTCCCCGTTACGTCCTGGGAGGGTTACGTGGATCTTTCCTTCGACGAGATCCGCCAGTACGGCAGAGCCTCGATCCAGGTCCACCGCCGGCTCCGCTCGATCATCATGGACCTTCTCTCCTCCGCCGGTAGAACGTCACGCTCCCCTGCGCAGGCAGTTACACATGTTGGACGAAGCGGCCGAATTGCATCTCGATCACGAAGAGGATCGAGAGTCGGCCCGCCAACCAGACGAGCAAGGGCTCGGGGGCATCTAGCTCCGAGCGGCCAGCCTTTCCAGTTCGTCTACGGCGGCCCCGGTCTCGGCGGCATCCGGCGGCGCATCCCCGTAACGCTCTCGTTCGAACGCTCGTAGAGCCGCTTGACGTTCGGATCCGACCCTCCGGCCCGCGTCATCAGCTCGGCGCGGTCTCCGGTGGCGCGGCCCGCCCCGCGCTGCGCCAAAGCTTGTTCAAAACGATGGACGCGAGTGACGGGTCCTGCCGCGACCACGGGCGCCGCCGGGGTGACAGAAGGTCGGGGCCGGAGACGCCGATAAGCCACCAGGCAACCTAGGACAAGGGTCATCACCATAAGGAGCAGCAACGCACTCTTCAAGGTCTCCCGCCTCGCTCAGGCCACTGAACCTGCCCGCGACGAAAGAGACGAGACCGGCGAGGGGCACGGTGGCCGCGAGGTCTTCTTCCGCAGGCGGTATGTCGAAGGTGGGGTCGAACTCGTACCAGCCCACTCCCGGAACCACACCTCGACCCATGTATGGGCATCTGAGTTGCGAACCTCGTAGTAGCCCGTGAATGGATTCCGTCGTCCCGGGGTGTAACCGGCGACGAAACGAGCCGGGATGCAACGAACGCAACATCACGGTGGTGGCCGGCGCGAACTGTTCGCAGAAGCCGACGTCGGTGTCGAACAAGAAGTGGTCGACCGCGTCCTGCCCGTCTGGCGGCACCGGAGACTCGATGTCGTAACGGTAGTTGTCCGCCAGCCACGCTTCGATCGCCTTGACCTTGTCGTAGTCGCTGTTCGCCCCCTCCGTGATCTCCTGCGCCAAACGAACGGTGCGCGAGGTGACGCTGTCGGGTAATTCGAGATAACGCTGTAGGGCCTGGGGGACCGGCTGGGGAGGCAGCGATCGAAGATCGTCGGGAGACGCCGCCCGCGACTCGAAACGATGCTGTAAACCGTCCCCTCGGTCAGCGTCGCCGGCAGACGAAGGCCTCCAGCTCGTCGACGTTGACGGTGTCTTGGTACCAGATGGTGTCGGGTTGTCCGGCCGCGAACAGAACGCTGGGTTGCTCCGTTTCGATATAGAAGGTCTGCGAGGTGGCGCGGGGTCCGCGCTCCTGAACGGGATCGGGTAGAGATAGGGAGCCGAACCCTCCAAGGCCACGGCATCTTCGTTGTCGGTGGCCCTCCACGAGGTCCCGTCGTAGTCATCGAAGATGATGCCCTTCCACATCGCGGGGAGCAGAGGCCCTGGCGCGCATCACCAAGGAGTCGTTGAGGTCGCCGCGGGCGCGCAGGTCGAGGCGGTCGTCGAACCCGTAAAAGGCGGCGCCGTCGGAACGTAGCCCGGGTGCTCCGCCGGGGAGTCTCCTGGAACCCCGGATTCGAGATCGCCCCTTCGCTCGGGAGGGCGCCGATGCCGGGGCCGAGGTTGAAGGGCAGAGCGAACGTGCGCAGACCGGTGGGTTGAGGGATGACGAGAAGAGGAGGCTGGCGGCGAGAGCAGTAACACCGGAGCCTTCAGAACGTCGCCCGGGCCGGGAGGAGTCTCTTTGGAGCCGGCGGACCGCGTGTTTTTCGGGCCCCGCCGGCGCGATGGCCGTTACGCCCTCGCGCAGCTCGGAGCGATGAGCCAACGCCAGAGAGGCGATCGCAGGCGCAAGTAGACGAGCAAAAAGGCCGCGAAGGTCATGTTCTGCGAGAAGATCCGCGGTCGCCATCAAGGTCAGCGAGGACCCCAGGGAGAAGTTGAGGTCCTTGCGCGCGGGAAGGTCGAAACCGTGGAGCACCTGGATCAGAGGAAGAAGTCCGCCAGGGGAACCGAACCTCGTCGAGCGTGGCGACGCCACTCAGCTGACCGAAGAATCTGATGAGGGCATAGATCGCCAGCACCGTGATGCCGATCTTGATGTGCCAATTGTCTTTGCCCGCCTTACATAAGACACCCAGTAAGCCAGCGGCAGGAGCACCAGCAACAGAGCTCCGGTCACTCCGGATACCGCGTTCTCAACCGTCAGCGTGAGGGCGCCGATCATGACGGCGCCCAGGACCGCGGCACGAAGGAGGATCGAGTCCTCAGGCGCCCTCGTTGTGTTCGCCTTGCGAACCATCTCCATCATGAGCCGATGCACCGGGCGAGATCGTCGTCTTTCGACAGGAAACGCACCAGCGCGCGGCTCTCACCGATCCGGCCGAAGGAGCTCTCGCGGCCGCGGCCCGCTTCCTCCGGCGTAGCCCACGTAAGAGAGCGAGCACCGATCACGATGGCCCGAGAGCCGCGGGACTGAACGAGACGAACGGCTTCAGTCACGGACGCGCCGGCTTGCCCAACCGTGGGGCTAAGCAGCACGACGGTCCCCCGCCGGCCGGCGCGTCCTAGCGCCGTCGCCGCCAGAGACGTGAGCGGTGCATCGACCGGACGAGCCCGGGCCAGCCAATCCAGCAACGAAACGATCGGGGTCGGCCATGCGCTCCACCTCTCCCGCCGGGGCAGAGCGCACCATGTCTATGGGATGTCCGGTCTTCAGGGCATAGATCCCGATCGATGCCGCCGCGCTTTACCAATGTCTCGAAGGCCGACTCGGGAGGCGCTCCGGTATCCACACCCGCCAGCACCAAGCACACCCGGCTGGCGACCTCCTCTTCGAACTCTCGCACGACCAGATGTCCCCGCGAGCGGTGGAGCGCCAATGGACCGACCGCCGCGGGTCTCCGGGCCGGTACTCGCGGACCCCTATGAACTCTTCGCCCGCGCCGGTCCGGGCCCGCTCGTGAAGCACGTCTGAAGGGAACGAAGACGGTTCCAGGATCGGGAATGACCTCAGCTCCACCCAGCGAGGAACGACAACCATCTCGCCGGCAACCTCGATGGATCGGGTGGAGTTCAAGAACCCGAAGGGAGCACCGGAGGTGAGCACGACCTCACCAGAGGTGAAGGCGCCACGGCGGACGGCTGTCCCAACCAGCTCGGCATGAGCCTGCTCCCCGGCTTCAGACGTTCGACCAACACCCGGGCCTCCTGAAAAGCCTTGAAACGATCCTCCAGTCTCATCAGGGGCAGGGGGCGGGATCCGGCGTTGCGCACAACAACGCCCACCCGGACGTCGTCACCCGCGGGTGCGGCGAGGACCGGATCGCTCCACCACAGCGTGCTTGAGGTGATGCCGAGTGAACAACGACCCGACCACAAGTCCCAGTACTCCGGCGGCGATCACGAAGAGCCACGAGGCTTGTGCGGTGGAGCCGAGATGAACAACAGGCCCGACACCACCGCAACGATGAAGGCCCGTTTGCTCGGTCGTCGCCTCATCGCGATGCCGCTGTGGTTGGAACGTGGGTCTGAGAGACGATCTGCTTGACGGCCTCAGTAGCTCGACCCGGTTCCAGACGGAGGCCCGCCACCGGCAAGACCCGATGCGCCAGAGCGGGCACCGCGAGCACCTTGACGTCGTCCGGAACGACGAAGTCGCGTCCCTCGAGCAACGCCCGGGCCTGGGCGCATCGCACGAGGGAGATCGATGCACGCGGGCTCGCGCCCAGCTCTAGGTCGGGGTGCTTGCGAGTGGCCGCCGTGATGTTCAAGGCATAGTCCAGGACGGCATCCGCGAGATGCGTGGACCGAACGACGTTGCGGATGCCCACGATCTCGTCCGGATCGAGAACCCCTTCCAGGTCCTCGATCGGATGGGAGTGCAGTTGAGCCCGGACGATCTCGCGCTCGAACATCTCGCCCGCATAGCCGAGCGACATCGTGATGGCGAACCGATCGAGTTGTCCTTCCGGCAACGGATAGGTGCCGTGGTGCTCGAGCGGATTCTGAGTCGCGATGACGAACAACGGGTCCGGCAAAGCGTGGCGAACGCCGTCGACGGTCACGGCCCCTTCGTCCATGGCCTCCAGAAGAGCCGACTGAGTGCGGGGCGTGGTGCGGTTCACCTCGTCGACCAAGACCACGTGAGCGAACACCGGGCCGGGGATGAACTCGAATCGCTGGTGAGCCTGGTTGTACACCGAGGTGCCGGTGACGTCGGTGGGCAGCAGGTCCGGGGTCGCCTGGATCCGTTTGAACGTTCCCCTGATCGAGCGGGCCAGGGCCCGGCTGAGCATGGTTTTGCCCACCCCCGGAACGTCTTCGACCAAGACGTGTCCACCGGCGAACAGAGCGGTCGCCGCCGCCTCTATGGCGCTGCGCTTCCCGCGGATGACCTTCTCGACGTTGTCGATCAGCAGGCGCGAGGCACTTGTAGCGGCGGCTCTATCCATCGAACGATTGTGGCACCTTTTAGGAGATGGGTGACCACGGAGCGTCAGGTTTCGAGATCCTGGAGCACACCGCCGACGTCGGCGTGAGAGCGTGGAGTGCCACTCTCGAGGAGACCTTCCGTCAGTCGACCCTCGGCCTCCTCGACATCGTCGGAGTGTGGCAGCCGGGAGAGGGCATGCGTGAGGCCATCGCGGTGGAGGGTCGTGATCTCGGCGCGCTGCTGGTGGACTGGCTGGGGGAGGTGCTGTATCTACAAGACGTGCGCGATGTGGTCATCACCGAGGTTCACACCGCGAGGGTCGCCGGGGGCCGCGCGCACGGTTGGGTCGAGCTGGCCGAGCGGCCCTCGACCATCGAGGGCACCGCGGTCAAAGCCATCACCTATCACCAGCTGCAGGTAGAGCAGGTAGCCGATCGCTGGGTCGCCACGGTCTACCTCGATATCTGATGAAGCTCTGTGAGCTTTCAGCTTCGCGAGTGCCTGGCTCGGGTAAGCCTCGATGATGCAGCCCCGGGAAGTCGCTCCTTATCAGTGGGAGATCCCAAAGGGATACGTAGAAGGCATGCGGGTCCCGGCGCGGATATTCGCTTCTAAACGGTTACTCGACAAAGCACTTGAAGATCGGGCCGCTCTGCAGATAGCCAACGTGGCAACGCTGCCCGGCATCGTGGGCGCGGCGATGGCGATGCCGGACATCCATTGGGGCTACGGCTTCCCGATCGGAGGGGTCGCGGCCACCGACGTCGACGCGGGCGGCGTGGTTTCGCCTGGTGGTGTCGGCTTCGACATCGGCTGTGGTGTGCGTTTGCTCCGCAGTGATCTCGACTGGGAGCGCGATGTCAAGACGCGCGTGAAGGAACTGGTCCCCATGCTCGGCAAGCGGGTACCCCGCGGGGTCGGAGGCAAAGGGCGCATGCAGCTCTCGGGACACGAAGTGGACCGCGTTCTGGCAGAAGGCGTGAAGTTCCCGCTGGCTCGGGGAGTGGGCTGGGAGGAAGATCTCGAGAACGTCGAGGACGGCGGAACCATCGAGGGGGCCGAACCCGAGCTCGTCTCTCATCGGGCCAAGGAGCGGGGAGGGCCGCAGCTCGGCAGCCTCGGTGCCGGGAATCACTTCATCGAGATCCAGGTGATCGACGAGATCTCAGACGGCGGCGCGGCCGAGGCCATGGGGCTGTTCGACGGCCAGGTCGTGGTGATGATCCATTCGGGCTCGCGGGGCATGGGCCATCAGACCTGTCAGGAATACGTACGCGAGATCGATCGCGTGATGCCGCACCTGGGCATCACGGTGCCCGACCGGCAGCTCGGCTGCGCACCGATCGGGCACGACGTTGCCGACAGATACCTGGGTGCGATGAGCGCAGCGGGCAACTACGCGAAAGCCAACCGGCACCTTCTCACCGACGCAGCGCGAGAAGCGTTCGCAGTGACGTTCGACCGTCCCGCGACCAGCCTGGGCATGAGCGTCGTCTACGACGTGTCGCACAACCTGGCGAAGATCGAGGAGTACGAGGTCGACGGGAAGACGCGGCGCTTATGCGTGCATCGCAAGGGAGCGACACGGGCTTTCGGCCCCCAGCACTCCGAGTTACCGGACGCCTACAAGCCGATCGGACAGCCCGTCATCATCCCCGGCAGCATGGGGACCGCTTCCTATGTGCTCGTCGGGACCGACGGCGCCCGCCGCCATTCGTTCTCTTCGACCTGCCATGGGGCAGGCCGAGCCATGAGTCGCACGGCCGCCAAGAAGCAGATGAGCGGGATGGAGCTGAAGAGAGACCTCGAGGGCCGCGGCATCACCCTGGCCACCTCTCAGTGGAAGCTCTTGTCCGAGGAAGCTCCCTACGCCTACAAAGACGTATCGGAGGTGGTACGGGCGTGCGAGGGAGCGGGCATCTCGCGCGTCGTTGCCAGGATGCGACCCGTCGGGGTCGTTAAGGGCTGAGTCCTAGCAGGCGGCGACGGCTTTGGCCGCGTCGAGCCTGCCGTAGCCGTACACCGAGTCGCGCCCCGGGGGCCCGAGATCATGGGCGGTGTTCAGGATGCAGCTGATGATCTGAGTGTTCGACAACCCTTTGCCCGCCAGCAGCGCTGCTGTTCCGGCGACGAAGGGCGTGGCCATCGAGGTCCCCGAGAGACCTTCGTAACCAGACTCGCTAGAGCAGAAGCTCTTCTCGCTCGTCAGATAGGTCGAGAAGATGTCGCCCTGGCAGGTCAGTCCTTCTCCTCCGGGCGCCACCAGGTAGTTCTTCATCTGGGTGGCGTCGCCGTTGGAGTACCAGGAGCGGAGGTCGTTGCGTCCGGTTGCGCCCACGCACAGAACCGCCGGCGCGGCCGACGGCTCGGCGCACACGGGGGCCGAGTCGTTGCCCGCCGCGATCACAACCACCGCGCCCTGCGAGTTGGCGTAGGAGATGGCGTCGTAGACCGGAGCAAGACCACCTAGCAGCTTCACGGTCTCGCCAAGTCCCGTCAGGAAACCGAGCGACAGGTTGATCACGTCCGCTCCATGATCGGCCGCGTAACGGATGCCGCCGGCTACCTGCTGGGTCGTGCCCCTGCCCTCGGCATCCAGTACGCGGACGGGAAGGATCTGGGCCCCGGGAGCGGTGCCGGCCACACCGACGCCGTTTCCGGTCAGTGCCGCCGCGATCCCGGCGACATGGGTCCCGTGACCGTTCTTGTCCTGAGCGCCGTCTTGGACGCACGTCTTGGCGCCGCCCTTCCCGGGGGCCTTGGTGCAGGTGCCGTCGGGCTCAGAGAAATCCGCATCGGGATTGTTGATGATCTTGGAAGAGAGGTCGGGGTGTCCCAGATCCACACCGGTGTCCACCACTGCGATGATCGCTCCCGTCCCGTCGGCGGTCGCCCAGGCCTGCTCCGCCTGGATCTTCTGAAGCCCCCACTGCTTGTCGAAGTAGGGATCGTTAGAAGCTCCGGCCGCGGGGCCGGCCAGGACCCCGATCACAAGCGCGGCAGCAGCGACTGCACCGACGATCTTCCGCATGGTTCCTCCAGTGGATGTGGCGAACGATTTTGTCCCCTCGGGAGGAATGATTGGCCATCGGGGCTGCAGAATCCTGCCCGAGAGGGAGGGAAAGATGAGCTTAGGGACGCTGGCAACGGGGACAACGCAGGCGGCCCGGGCGCGAGGTACCCGCTCCCTATGGACGCTGGCAACGGGGACAGCGCAGGGGGCCCGGGCGCGAGGTACCCGCTCCCTATGGACGCTGGCAACGGGGACAGTACGTGGTGCCCCGGCCCCCCAGAACGATCTTCCGCATGGGTCCGCGGCAACGGGGACAAGGCTTGCCTTGCCGACCGTAGGCGATGAGGAACCCGGCGTTGCGCCCGCTGGCTCCGTCGACCATCTGGTAATCGCTGAAAGTGGTGCCGTCTCGCTCTATGGCTCCCGCCAGCACGGTTCGTATCGCCCCGTGAAGCTCGTGGGCCGCGCCCGCCCGACCTTTCGGCTTGCTGGATGGATGCGAGCCAGCCACAGGGCTTCGTCTGCATAGATGTTGCCCACACCGGCCACTGGCCGCTGGGACAGTAAGAACGGCTTCACCGGACTGGTCGTGCGTTGAAGCTCCCACGCGAAGACATCCGGATCGAAGTCGGCGCTCAAGGGCTCGGGCCCCATCATCGCCAGCATCGGTATCGCCGCGTACACCCCAGCTTCGACCACGGCCATCCGACCGAATCGCCTCACGTCTCGGAAGCACAGGCTGCGCCCGTCGTCGAGGTCGAGACGGGCTCGGACGAACGGATCATCGAGACCGAACCGGAGCACCCCGGTCATGCCCAGGTGCATGACCAGCTCGAATCCCCATCCAGGGCGATGAGGAACTTTCCCCGCCGGTCCACGCGCTCGATCTGGCGGCCCCGGCCCGCTCCACCTGATGGAACTCCCGCGGCATGGTCGGTATGGGGTCGCACCACGCATCGATGACTCGCACGCCCCGCAGGGCGGGATCGAGCTGGCGTCGCACGGACTCGACCTCGGGGAGCTCGGGCATAGCTTTAGGTTAGGACGATGGGACAACACGACATCGATCCCGAGTCACTTCTACGCCGTCGAGAAGCTGCCGCTCAAAGAAGAGGTGGGGGCCGACGGCTTCTTCGCCCTGGACCTGAGGGCGGGACGGGTCACCGCCGTCGAAGATTTCCCCGAGGCCCGGAGCCCTCTTGGAAGGTGACCGTCGACTTTGGCCCCCTGATAGGTGAGCTCGCCACCAGCGCCAAGATCACGAACTACACGCGAGGAGTTGCAGGGCCGTCTGGTGGTGGGCGCCGTCAACCTCGGCACCCGGCGGATCGCCGGCTTCAAGAGCCGCTTCCTGATCCTGGGTGCGCTGGATCAGACGGCACGGTCCGTCTTCTCCAACTGGAGCCGGAGGTGCAACCAGAGGCCCCTATAGCTTGACGGTCTGTCCGGTTTGTTCCGGCCAAAGTTCGCACGAGAGGCCAAGGATTCCGCCACCGGTTGCAGAACCTCTGCTCCATGAAGATGGCTCGGATCCCGGTCGCGCTCCTGCTGCTGCCGCTCACGGCTCCCGCTCAGCTCGCAGGCCGGGCCGCCGGCCGCCTGCAGCGGCAACCCTCTGGCCGCGGAGCAGCGGTCCTTCACGGGCGCCTTCAGCGAGAAGGAAGAGGGTGGCTACGTCCTGGTCCCCTTCTCCGTCCCGGAAGGAGCCACGAGGGTAGGGGTCAGGATCTGCTACGACCAGCCGCCGTCGCCGACGTCCTCACAGATCAAGCACACGCTCGACCTGGGCCTCTATCAAACACGTGGTCCGGACGGCTTCTATGACAACGACGAGTTCGCGGGTGGGGCGGCTCGAGTCGTCCCAGCGTCCTGATCACGCCGGAGCAGGCAACGCTCGGCTTCAAGCCGGGGCCGATCCCTCGCGGGCGAGTGGGCGGCAGAGATCGGGGTGGCCGCCGTCGCGGGCCAGACCGAGGGCGACCCCGATGGAAGCGTCGCCTGGCGCCTCGAGGTCTTCACCGGGTCCGATCCGACGGACACCGATCAGCCCTGGTCGGCTACCTCCTACAACGACGCCCCTGAGTCCCAGGAAGCCCGCTGGTACAAGGAGACTTCCACGTGCACGCAGAGCACTCGTCCCCCACCGACGCCTCGATGAGAGAGACGTTCGATTTTCGCGTTCGGAGGCGCAGGGCTCGATTTCATCACGCTGTCGGACTACGTGACCGACCGCCATTGGGACGAGATCGGACGCTTCCAGAGCGACTATCCGGGCAAGCTGGTCATGCGCAGCGCAGAGGTGATCACCTATCGCGGTCATGTCAACAACCACGCCAGCGCCACCTACGTCGACTATCGAACCGGCCCCATCTATGAGTTGCGCGACGGATCACTCGTGCCGGTGCGCAAGGCGCAGCCCGCCAGCCGCATCTTCGACGACATCCCGCGGCCGGTGGCTTCACGCAGGTGAACCACCCGACGACCTTCCCCAGCAGCGTGCCGGGTTTCGGAAACCTGTGCCGAGGCTGTTCCTGGGACTATTCCGACGAAGAAACCCAGTGGGACAAGGTCGACGCCTTCGAGGCCACAGACGGGACCGGCAGGAACCTCGAGCCCACCGGGTCATGAGATCGGGCCGAACCTTCGCACCGCTTGCCATTCAATGGTGGGACAGAAAGCTGCGCGCACCAGGGCCACCGGATCACCGCCGTAGGCTCCAGCGACTCCCACCACGCCGGAGGGGCAACGGGTTCACGCAGTCGCCGATCGGCGAGGCCACGACCGTGGTCACCGCGACGGAGCTCTCGGAGAATGGCATCCAGAGGCGGTGGAGGCGGGTCACGCCTACGTCAAGTTCTTCTCCCCGGACGGTCCCGACCTCCGCTTCGGCGCGATCGGGCTGACGGAGCGGGCAACGGCAAGGGGCAAGGGGCGTCCGGAGGCGATGGGCGACGTGCTGCCGGTCGGAAATGCGCGGTTCACGGCCCGGGTGCTGGGGGCCGCGCCTTCACCCCGAGCCCCAGACCTTGCTCGTGTTGAAAGACGGCGTCCTGTTCACCTCCATCGCCGGTCACGAGCGACACTTCGTCTTCGAGTTCGATGCAACCGAAGAAGGCGACTATCGGCTCCAGTTGCAGCGAGGCACCTCGATCGAGGCCCTTTCGAACCCGATCACTCTCCGCTCCAAGTAACCCGCAAGTGGTGGTCTAGCCTGGCTAACCCTGCGTGGTCTCGGTCGGATCTTCCTCGTGGCCTCGCCACCAGACCAGTCGTGACCCGCTAACACCGTGCACCAGCACCACCGTTCCGATCGCGATCAACACGTCACCGACATTGAAGACGGTATTGAGGACCGGCTTTCCTCGTGTAGGATAGAGAAGATGTCGCCGAGGAACAGCAGCTTGGGATCCTCGACCACGCCTGAGTTCACGAACTCGCCCGTGTGAGACCTCATCCCGGCCGACCGAGAGCGACCGCTTTCCGCAGGCATCACTCCTCCGTTCGAAGCGATGGCGATCCAGGTTCGAGAGCCCGCCGAGGCCGATCAACCAGACCCCGGGGATGCTGATGTTCGCCACCACGAATGCCCCGCCAGTGCATAGGAGAGGAAATGCAGGGGGCGATGGATCCCTCGAAGCGCGATCGGGATGATCGAGACGATCAGGATCTGTACGCTGATAGCGGCCGCAACCAACCAGATCCACCCCGAGATCTATATCGATCAAACCGCTGATCTTCCCCCAGGAGGGGACCATCAGCATGGCGACTAACAGGATCGCGAACAGGATCATATGACCGCTCCGACTTCTCATATGAGAAGCCTGCCATGCGCCGCGGGCCTCCGCGACTATGCGACGCATAGCCCGCAGCGGCTACGCGATTTATGACCCGTCTGGGGACTTCAGCTTTCTGCGGCCTCCGCGCCGAAACTCTTATAGCCGGTCCGGAAAGAGGACCGGCACAGGAGGGAAACATCATGATCAAGCTCCGAGTGATGCGCCTCGGCAGCGCTTTATCTGAGCCTGGGTGCCGGTCAGAAGTGGGGCTAGTCTCCTAACGGACCACGGCAACCAGAACTTCAAGTGCAGGCTTGCGCCCCGCACTTTCTTTGAGAAGAAACCAACGGCAACATGATCCGCCGCATACCACGTGTCTTCCGGCACGTCGTCCGTATTTCTGATCCGCCGGCCGGCGCTTCGCCTCACCTGGCGACCCTCTTCCGGCCTCTTCCGGCCATCGAGGGCACCTCCATCGAATTCAAGCTCATGCCTAGTGTCGGCGACCAAGCGCCACGCGGAGCAGAGGGCGCGATGACTACTCCGGGCATAGTCGGTTCGGCTACGCAGTTAATGACGCGTCTGGGGACTTCAGCTTCCTCCGCCTCTCGCCGAAAGTACCTGTAGCCGGTCCGGAAAGAGGACCAAGTACGGGAGGGAAGCATCATGATCAAGCTCCGAGTGATGCGCCTGGCGGTGGCGTGTGCCTCGATCGCCGCTCTCATCGAGTCCCTGGGTGCGCCCCAGAAGGGGCTAGTCTCCCAACGGTAACCACGGCAACTAGAACTTCAAGTGCGGGGCTTGTGCCCTGCACTTTCTTTTGGGAAGAGACTAGGTGGTGAACGCGATGATCCGCCAGATACCGCCGGTCTTCCGATACGTCGCGCGTGGTTTCATTGATCGGATGGTCCCTGCTCGCCCTCACCATGGTGACCTTCTTCCGCCCAGCGGGAGTTCACCTCGATCGAATTCTGGGTCCTCTCCGTAGTGATCGTGCTGGCGGAGTTCTTCCCGATCAAGCTCCCCCGCCGCATCGAGGTCGTCACGATCAGCGCGTCGGGAGCATTCACCTTCGCGCTGCTGCTGACGCACGGGCTGGGCGCTGCCATCCTGGCCTTCGTCGGGGCCGGCCTCCTCGACGATCTCTGGCGTCGCAAGCCTCTCTGGAAGGTCGGGTTCAATGCGGCTCAGTACACGCTGTCCCTGAGCGCGGGCGCCCTCGTCCTCTTCTCGCTGACCGATCTGCCGCGTCCCGGTGGACTGTTCGACGTCATCGAGCTTCCCGCGATCTTGCTTGCCGGCGCCACGCTCTTCATGGTGAACTCGCTCGTGACCGGCGTCGGCATCGCCCTGGCCGAGGGCGGCCAGATCTTGCGATCCCTCCGCGCCAACGTGTCGTTGATCACGGCTACCGACACGCTGCTGCTCGCGTTCACGCCGATCGTGATCGCGGTGACCCACTACTCGGTGTGGCTCCTTCCGCTGCTGGCCCTCCCGATGGTCGCGGTGTACAAGAGCGCCACGATCTCCTTGCGGAACCTCGAGCTGGCTCGGAACCTCGAGGCGCTCCACGAGGCCACCCGTCTCTCCTACGGAAGCCAGAAGCTCCAGGACTCCATATGCAGCTTGTTGGAGCAGACCTGTGAGATGTTCCGCGCCCAGAAAGCTACTTTGATCCTCCTCTCGACGGATGGGCGAGGCAGAGCCCTGGAGAGCAACTTCGACACCGAGGGCGCTTCGAGCTTCATGCGTCCGGTCGAGCTGGACCCCGGCCAGGGCGTCTGGGCTCGGGTCATGGCGGAGGAGACCGCCTTACGGGTAACCCAGGAGGAAGCGAGCAAGAGGCTCCGGGACCACCTCGAGCGAGAGGGCGTAAGGGACGCTCTGGTGGCCCCGGTGAAGGGCAGCGATGCCGTGATCGGGATCATGCAGGTGGCCAACCGCGAGGGGGGATCGTTCCGGGAAGAAGAGCTGAAGCTCTTCCAGACCCTCGCGAGCCACGCGGGGGTCTCTCTCGAGAACGCTCGCCTGGTTACCAAGCTCGAGGAATCCCTCGAACATCTCACGCAGATGAACCAACTCAAGGACGACTTCGTCGCCTCGGTGTCACACGAGCTGCGTACCCCACTGACCTCGATCAAGGGCTACGTCAAAACGCTGCTCCGGCCCGATGTCACCTTCACCGAGGACCAGAGGCACTCGTTCCTGACCACCGTAGAACGTCAGTCGAACCGCCTCCACCGTCTGATCGAGGATCTGCTGGCCGTATCTCGGATCGAAACGGCAGTGAACCCCGGGACTTTGTCCCGGGTCTCGATCCCGACCCTGGTGAACAACGTTCTCGACGAACTGCGAGACAGGGCACAAGAGCATCCCGTTGAGTTGTCACTAGATCCCTCTCTGCCGGAACTCGAGACCGACGAAGGAAAGCTGCATCAGGTCTTGGGAAACCTCGTCGAGAACGCGATGAAGTACTCGGCCCCCGGCAAACCGATCATGATCCAGGGCAAGCCGGACGCCGACGGCGTTCTGCTGACCGTCACAGACGAAGGCCCCGGGATCCCCGAGGAGCAACGAAGCAAGATCTTCGATCGCTTCTATCAGATAGACCAGACCTCTACCCGGGCCGTCGGTGGAACCGGTCTGGGTCTCTATATCTGCAGAACCATGTGCGAGGGCATCGGCGCTCGCATCTGGCTCGATCGATCCGGCCCCGAGGGTTCCGTCTTCGCGGTGTGGATGCCGCTTTCATCCGTGGGATCTGCCAAGCTCCAGCCTGCGCCCTTGCGCCCCACCGGCTAGCTGCTTCAACTCGTCGCGAGGCGCGCGACCAGGCTTCACAATCGTGGCATGTCTCTCGCCATGGATAGGACCTTCGCGTCGCTGCGCATCACCAATTACCGGAGGTTCTTCGCCGGCCAGGTGATCTCGTGGACCGGGACCTGGGTCCAGTGGGTGGCCCAAGCGTGGCTCGTCCTACAGATCACCGACTCGGGCTTCGGCCTCGGGTTGATCACGGCCCTCCAGTGGCTACCGGTCCTGCTGTTCGGCGCGTGGGCCGGCGTCATCGTGGACCGGTTCGAGAAACGACGGTTGCTCATCTTCACCAACGCGACCAGCGGGATCCTGTCCTTGATCCTCGGGGTGGCGACCGTGACGGGCGTCGTCACCCTCTGGTTCGTGATCCTGATCGCCTTGCTGCTGGGGTTGGTCACCGCGCTCGACAACCCGGCGCGGCAGACCTTCACGATGGAGATGGTGGGCCGTGAGCGGCTGGCCAACGCCGTAAGCCTCAACACGGCCACCTTCACCACGGCCAGGGTGATCGGTCCCGCCCTTGCCGGCTTCCTCATCGACGGGGTCGGGATCGGCCAATGCTTCTTGTTGAACGCGCTGTCGGTGATCCCGGTCTCGCTCGCGTTGACGTCGATGAACAAGAACGAGCTCGACCCGACGGGCATCGTCGAGCACCGGAAGGGTCAGATCAAAGAGGGCCTGGCCTATGTCGCCGGGCACCCGGTGCTGAAGCCGTTGTTGATCATGATGGCGGTGATCGGGACGCTTCAGTACAACTTCCAGGTCGTGCTTCCCGTACTGGCGAAGCAGACCTTCGCCGGTGACGCGAAGACCTTCGGGCTCATGGGAGCCGCGCTCGGGATCGGGATGTTCACCGGTGCGATGACCAGCGCCACCTTCGGACGTTCCTCGAGGCCGGTGTTGTTGGGGGCGGGATTCGCCTTGGGAGCGATGTCGCTCCTCCTGTCGTCGGCGCCCACGCTTCTGGTCGCGACGTTGTTGATGATCCCCTTGGGGATCTCATCGATGGGCTTTTTGGCAACCATGAACGCCACCCTGCAGCTGAGCGCCTCGGACGCTATGCGCGGCCGCGTCATGGCCATCTACTTCGTGTTGTTCGTGGGCTCGACGCCGGTCGGCGCTCCGATCGTGGGTTGGGTGGCCGCGACCTTCAGCCCCCGGGCCGCGCTGGCGCTGGGGGGCGCGGCGACGATCGCCGCCTGCATCTATGGGCTGAGACGCCTGCCCGTTCTGGGCCAGGATGAGCCCGGTCTCGAGATCGCCCGCCACGGGGCCGTCCGGGAACCTGCGTGATCCCGCTCGGGCCGACCCGGCTCGCGAACCAGCCGTCAGCTGCAAAGACCCGGATCGTGACTCAGCCTCCTCTTAGAGTGGGTTCGTGGAAGTCGTACCGATACTCGAGGGGCTGAACGAGGAGCAGAAACGAGCAGCAACAACCGTGACCGGCCCCCTGTGCATCCTGGCCGGCGCCGGCTCCGGCAAGACCACCACCATCACGCGGCGGATCGCCAACCAGGTGGCCACGGGGGCTTTCGAGCCTGGATCGATCATGGCCGTGACCTTCACGGACCGAGCCGCCGGTGAGATGCGCGAGAGGCTCGCCCGTCTCGGGGTGGCGGGCGTTCGCGCTCGCACCTTTCACGCCGCCGCTCTGGCGCAGCTCCGTTACTTCTCCGCCGATGATCCGCCACAGATCTTGGCGTCGAAAGCCGCTGCCCTGCGGCAGATCGCGAACTCCCTTCCGAAGCCCTACCGGTTCCGTCCGGCCGCCGACCTCGCGACCGAGATCGAGTGGGCGAAGAACCGTCGTGTCTCGCCGGATGCCTACGCAGATTCTCTAGGGGCCCACGAACCACCGATCCCCGTTGAGCTCATGGCAGGCGTCTACAAGCGGTACGAGGGCGGCAAACGCGACCGCAACCTCATCGACTTCGAGGACCTCTTGGAGCTCACGATCCAGATGTTCGCCGGTGACGAATGGGCGCGCGAGCGATTCGCCGCCCGTTACCGCGCCTTCACCGTTGACGAGTACCAGGACGTCAACCTGCTGCAGGAGACGTTGTTGCGGTCCTGGGTGGGACAACGAGACGATCTATGTGTCGTGGGTGACGACTACCAGTCCATCTACGGGTTCACGGGGGCGAGCGCCCGCTACCTGCTCGACATGCCCCGGCGTTTCCTCAACACGGCGGTGGTCCGCCTCGAGAAGAACTATCGCTCGACGCCTGAGGTCCTGGCCGTGGCGAACCGGCTCGTGCCGAAGCTGGAGGGGGCGGAAAAGGTCCTCGAGGCCGAACGAGAGGAGGGCCCGGCCCCCGTGCTCCGCAGCTTCTCGGACCCACGGGCCGAGTTGCGCTTCCTCGTCGAGACGATCCAGCGTCTCCACGAAGAAGGTGTCGCCTTCGGAGACATGGCGATCCTGTACCGGGTGAATTTCCGCTCCGAGGACTACGAGGAAGCATTGACCGCTCTTCGGATCCCGTTCCAGGTGACCGACGGCGCCTTCCTGTCGCGTGCAAGCGCGCGACAGATGGTTGCTTCTCTCAAACGATCCGGTTCCACCGCAGTAGCCAGCGACGTACGCAAGATCGCCGACCGCGCCGGGTACATCGAGCACCCCTCCGACGACCTGGGCACACAAGAGATGACCCGTCAGAACGACCTCGCTCGATTCGTGCGGCTCGCAGAAGAGTTCGATGACGGCGCCCGTAGCGCAGCGGACTTCGTGGCGGAGATCGAGTCGCGCTTCGGGGGGGCCGGACAAGGACGTGGGGTCAACCTCCTCACCCTTCATCGCGCCAAGGGTCTCGAGTTCGACGCAGTGTTCCTCCCCAGGCTCGAAGAGGGCGAGCTTCCGTTCAAGAGAGCCAAGACCGGCGAGGCGATGGCCGAGGAGCGCCGCCTGCTGTACGTCGGCATTACGAGGGCGAAGACCCATCTCCACATCTCGTGGGTGAACGGGGAACGTCGCAAAGGCAGCGTGTTTCTCAAGGAGCTGATGGATCAGCCACAGAGAGCCCCTCGCGCAGCCTCCGACGACCGGCACAGCGCAACCTTCGATTCACTCAAGAGATGGCGGCTGGAACGAGCTAAGTCGGATGGCGTACCTGCCTTCGTGATCTTTCACGACAGCACGCTCGAGGCCATCGCGGACGAAGGACCCCGCACCCTCGACGAGCTCAGCTCGATCTCGGGGATCGGCCCCGCCAAGCTGGAACGCTACGGCCCCGACCTCATCAAGGTCGTCGGTGGAGCTGAGGCGTAACACCGTTCGTGCGCGTCAGCGGCGCATCCGCTGTAGCGCTTCGCACAGTTGCGAGCGCGCCGATAGCTCGGCCTCGATCGGTGTCAGGACCTGTGCCACGGCGACCTCAGCCACTTGCTGTCGAAGCTTGGTGGCCGCCCGCTTTCTTCTCCGCGCCGCGCCGACGCGGGCGAGTTGACCGAACACGGCCGCGATCAAGAACCCGGCCAAGAGCCCGCCGAACAAGAGCAGGGTGGGCCACGGGAAGTTCTCGATCTCCGGCGTCGGGGGCCGCGGGATCTGGAACCACTCGAACACGAAGAGGATGGTCAGCCACAAGAACCCGACGACGGCGGCCGTGGCCAGCAGCGTCTGCAAGGCGGCCCCAACCGTCCACCAACGCGGACGTATCGCGTCCCCGAGGTCCGTCGTCGCGACCGCACGATCGAGATCGTCCGATATCTCTTGGGTCGAGGCAGCGGCTCGATTCCTCACTAGGTCGGGCCACGGAGGCGGGAGGCCCTCTGCGGCGCGGGTGGCAACAGTCCTGATCGCGCTCTCAACCTCGGCCCGCTGTGACGGCGAGGCTGGAGGAAGAGAGGTCCGGCCCCCACTCGCATCTCGCCTCAGATGTAGCCGAGCCAAGGGATCGGGACGCAGGCGCCGCAACCAGCGGGTGAAGGGCCATCCCATCGCGAGCGCAGCGTCTCGGCGATACGACTTCGCCACGGCGCCGGTTACGGCATCGATACGAGCCGCGGCCGCCAGCGCCTCGGTTAGTCGCTCCTGGTCGCCCTTGGACATCCCACCCGTCTTGCCCTCACAGAGCGGGGCGATCCGCTCGACCACCAGATCGAGGTCGGCCGAGAGACGCTCCACGGCTGCGCGTTCTTGTCTCACGCGCTCGACGATCGCGTCCCTCAAGCCCTCGATCCCTTCGCCGGTGCGGGCCGAGGTCGTCATCACCTTCACGTCGCGCAGGCCATCTGCCCTCACCAAACGAGCCATGTCGGCGGCACACCGGCGACGTTCGGCCTCCTGCAGCTTGTCGATCTGATTCAGCACGATCAGGGTGACCGCCGCGTGGGAGGCCAGCGGGCGCAGGTAACCGTCGTGGAGTGCGGCGTCCGCGTACTTCTGCGGATCCACCACCCACACGAAGAGGTCCACCAGACCGGCGAGCCGGTCCACCTCCAAGCGATGCTCGACCTGCGTAGAGTCATGATCGGGGAGGTCGAGCAACACGAGTCCGTTCAACTCGGGATCGTCTTGATGATGCCGGCGCGGCACTCCCAGCCAATCGAGCAACCGGGATGACGATCCGTTTCCCCACACAGCCGCGTGAGCCGTTGCCGTGGTGGGTCGTCGAACCCCGACCTGTGACAGATCGGTGCCGCTCAGAGCGTTGAAGAGAGACGACTTCCCGCTGCCGGTCGAGCCGGCCAGCGCCACCACGGTGAACTCGGCCCCCAGGCCCATGCGTTCCGAGGCGCGATCGAGAACAGAGCGCGCCGCGTCGACTTCGGCCGGGTCCAGTCGCTCCCGCCCGAGCTCCACGATCGAGTCCAGGGCGACGAGGCGGTCCTCGAGACCCGGCCCCTTGGGGCGAGACAACAGCGACCTCACGAACGGGCCTCTTGCAGGCGCGCCACGGCCGCACGAAGCGCCTCTGTTTGCTGGAGCGAAGGTGCTTCGGATCTAGCTAGCGCCTGGAACCGCTGTGCCTCCGCACGAAGCAAGCCGTCGAGGCGCTGGAGCAGATCGTTCCTTGCGGCGGTCGTGAGGGTACGAACCGCTTCGTCTCCGAACAGCGCCTCGAGCAGCCTCTGGCTGAGGGCCGCGGTCCCACCTGCGATAGCGACCTCGCCCCCGGTGAGGCCTCCGGTCTGGGCGAACACCGCGATCATCAAGGCAGCCCCCACCGCGTTGACGCCGAACGAAACCGCACGTCCCGCGGCGCGCTTACCGGCCCCCTGCGCTCGCACGAGCTCCAGAACCCGACCCTGCCACGCGCGCACCTCGGTCTCGATAGCCGAGGACAGGTGCGATGAGGAAGATCGTGGGACCGAGCCACCGTCGAGAAGCGCGCTCCCGTGGGCCGTCGACCGCCACGCCGCCAGCGTGCGTTCCGCGGCCTTGTCCGAAACCGCGACCACGATCGTCTCTATGTTGCGCTCGACCTCGGTCCGCACCTCTCTCTCTACCGGCGGCTGACCCAGGAGCACCTGGTTGAGGCGGTCTCGGAAACGTCCGATCCCCGTCTGCAAGGAACGCATCACGTCTCCTGTTCCGACGAACTCGTGCCACCGCGCCAGAACTTCGGACCGAAGCAAGAACCCGCCGCTGAGAGCAGCTTCCGTCTCGACCAGAGCATCGGCGTAGATCCGCTCCGCGTCGCCGGCGAGGCCTTCACCGGCCGCGATCTGAGCCTCGAGCTGAGACACCACCGCGGCAACCCGCCCCGGCAGCGAAGCGAGCGCCCCGTCAAGCGTCTTGCGCACGACCTCCGCGCGCGCTCCGGCATCCGACGCTAGAGCGTCCAGCCACGACGTCACCGGGTCCAATGCCTGCGGCGGGATGAGACCGGCCTCTAGCGGGACCTCACCGATCGTTAACACCGGTGCGTCGTGAAGACCCTCGCGGCGCAGCATCTCGCTCAGATGGGTCGGCACCTCGTTCAACGCCTCGGCCGGAACGCGATTGAGAACCAACCCGACGGCGATGCTTCGAGAGCGCGCCTTTCGCAGGAACTCCCATGGCACCGCGTCCGCATAACGGGCCGCGGTGGTGACAAACATCCACAGGTCGGCCGCAGCAAGGAGTTGCGTCGCAAGCTCTCTATTCGCCTGCACCACCGAATCCACGTCCGGTGCATCCAAGAGCGCGATCCCTCGGGGAACGTCCGCGTCGGCTATCACGTGCAACGCGTCGGACCCGGGGCGAGGGGCGCCGGTAGCGCGAGCAAGACCGGGCAGGATCCGATCTCCCTCGAACCAGGAGATGTCGTCGGGGTGACTCACCAGAACGGGAGTCGTAGTGGTGGGACGAAGAACCCCGGCCGCCGAGACGCTGCGGCCCACCAAGCTGTTCACCACGGTCGACTTACCCGCGCCGGTGGAGCCTCCGACCACGGCCAGCAGCGGAGCTTCGATCTGGAGCAACCGGGGAAGCAGATAGTCGTCGATCTGCCCGGTCAACTCGACCAATGTCGCGGAGGTCTCTTGCACCCCGGGGATCACCAGAGGCAGCGAGACGCGATGAAGCTCGGAACGCAAGGCGGCCACGGCGTCGTGGAGAAGTTGGCTGTTCACTTTCCCTGTCTACCCAATAAACCTGGCTTGCTCTGTATCGGGGCCGGGCAGGGAACGGCGATCCGGGCCCGAACTAGGCTGTAGGCACACGAACCCACGGATCCCCGACCTCCGGAGGTAGCCAGTGAGCTCCACCCATCGCAGACTGCTGCTACCCCTCGTTCTGGTCTTGTCGCTGGTGGCCGGCTCTGGGGCGGCCCTGGGCCACGCCGAGCGAGACGCAGCCTTCCCCGATGGAAGCGGGGAGGTGCCGAGCTATCGACCCCTCGTGGCGGAGCCCAACATCGTGGTCTGCACCCCCAAGAGCATGGCTCGCATACAGAAGATCTCCGACCCGCAGCTGCGCCGGATCAACCTCCGGCTGCTCAAGAGCTGCCGCTTCCGCAACCTGCAAGACGCGGTCGACCAGGTGAGCCAACCGGCGACGACGATCTACATGCTTCCGGGCGTCTATCGCGAGAACCCTTCCCGCAACAAGCCCCCGTGCGCCGAGCGGATCGAAGAGGGCGAGGGAGAAGGCGCCCCCGTGCTGAGTTACGAGCAACAGATGACATGCCCTCACGCCCAGAACCTGATCGGCATCTTCGGAGACCTCAACCCGAGCGACGACAAGCGGGAGTGCAATGCCGCCGTTTGCGATCTTCAGATCGAAGGCACCGGCGAGCGCCCGGGCGACGTCTTGATCACGGGCGGCTTCAACAAGGACGGCAACTTCGCGAAGCTGAACGGCATCCGCGGAGACCGCGCCGACGGCCTCTACCTCAGGAACTTCACGATCGAGCTCTTCGAGTTCAACGCGGTCTACATCCTGGAGACCGACGGTTTCGTGATCGACAAGGTCGTGGCGCGCTACAACGACGAGTATGGCTTCCTCACGTTCGCGGTCGACCACGGCGTCTACAAGAACTGCAACGGTTACAACAACGCCGACTCGCTGATCTACCCGGGCTCCGCCTCAGACGTGAACTCCGGCAGCAACGATTACACGCAGAAGAAGAGATGGGCGATCGAGATCTTCAACTGCAAGAGCCATCACAATGCGCTCGGCTACTCCGGCACTGCAGGCAACTCCGTCTACGCCCACGACAACCGGTTCTACAAGAACCAATCGGGGGTCGTGACCGACTCGATCTTCGCGGGACACCCCGGCCTCCCTCAAGACCACGCCTGGTTCACCGACAACAAGATCTATTCCAACAACTCCAACTACACCAAGAGATACGTGCAGTCGGGCATCTGTGACAAGCCACCCGCCGAACGCGGCTACAAGCCACCCAAGGGCAAGCCCAAGACCTCCGGCGTCGTGTGCACGGTGGTGCCGGCGCCGGTGGGCGCGGGCATGGTGATCGCAGGGGGCAACTGGAACCTGCTCGAGCACAACCAGGTGTGGGACAACTGGCGCGCCGGCTACATGTTGTTCAGCGTGCCCGCGGCGATCCGTGAGGAGCCCGATAAAGGCTTCGACACCTCGCACTTCAACAAGTACTTGGGCAACATCATGAGTCTGAACCCGCGCGGGAGACCCGACCTCAACGGGCTCGACTTCTGGTGGGACGACCAGGGAGAGGGCAACTGCTGGCAGAACAACAAGGCGCCGAAGGACCGAGGCATCGTGTCGAACACCCTGTATCCCGGCGGGCTGCCCGACTGCGACAGCGGCGGGTCGGAGCCGGTGCCGAACAATCCCTACAAGTCGAGCCAGCTCGCGCCCTGCGCGACCTACGACCGCGATGACCCCGAGTTCCGCGACCCACCGGGCTGCGATTTCTTCGACACGCCGGAGGAGCCGAAGCCGTAACCATCCCGCCGAGACCGCGACCGCGCAGCGGGCGCGACCTCGGCCGGACACGGTTGCGGCCGCGGCTCGCATCTCCCACGGCCGGGACCTTCTAATCCGCGCGTAGTGGCAGGGTGGGCGTTCGGAAGCGTCGACCAAAGGGGAGAAAGATGGGTCTCACCATAGGAGCCGGTCCCTTCGGCAGGAGGCCGGGCGGGGTCTTCAACTTCACGTATCAATCTCCTCCGCACTCTCTTTACTTCGAGGATTCCCCGAGGCGGGTGCGCGCAGAGTTCAACGGGGAGACCATTGCCCAGAGCGATCACATGAAGCTGCTGCACGAGACCGGAATCACACCGATCTATTACTTCCCGCTGGGCGACATCGTGATGGACTTCCTCGAGCCCAGCGATCACACCACGCACTGCCCCTTCAAAGGTGACGCCAGCTACTGGAACCTCATCGTGAACGACCGCCGCGTCGACAACGTGATGTGGAGCTATCCAGAGCCTGTCGAGGGCGCTCCTCCACTGAAGGGCTACGCGACCTTCTACTTCAACAAGATGGATGCCTGGTACGAAGAGAACGATCAGATCTTCGTCCATGCCCGCGACCCCTACAACCGGGTGGACGTGGTGTCTTCGAGCCGTCACATACGGGTATCGCTCGACGGAGAGGTTCTGGCCGAGACCACGCGGGCGAAGCTCCTGTTCGAAACCGGGCTCTCGACGCGTTATTACATCCCTCCGGAGGACGTAGCCACCGACCGGTTGGTGCGGACGGATACGACCAGCGAATGTCCCTACAAGGGGACCGCCTCCTACTACTCGGTCGAAGGCGCCGGGGAAGAGGGCAAGGACCTGGTGTGGTTCTACGAGCAGCCGAGGAGAGAGGGTGAAGACGTCCAGGGATACCTCTGCTTCTTCAACGAGCGGGTCGATCTGGAGGTCGACGGCGCCAAACTGGAGCGGCCCGCTCCGCCGAAGTAGGAAGGGAGCTTCTGGACCGAGATGGACTACAGAAACCTAGGGCGAAGCGGTCTGTCCGTCTCTCGTCTCTGTCTCGGAACCATGAACTTCGGGCCGGAGACGAGCGAGGAAGACTCGCACGCCATCATGGATCTCTCGCTCGAGCTCGGCATCAACTTCTTCGACACCGCCAACGTTTACGGCTGGAAGAAGGGCGAGGGCCTCACGGAGCAGATCATCGGTCGCTGGTTCGCCACCGGCGGCGGTCGCCGCGAGAGAACCGTGATAGCCACCAAGCTGTACGGCTCGATGAGCGACTGGCCCAACGACACCTTCCTATCGGCTCGGAACATCCGGCATGCTTGCGACGCCTCCCTCAAGCGTCTGCAGACGGATCACATCGACCTGTACCAGATGCACCACATCGACCGGAACACGCCGTGGGACGAGATCTGGGAGGCGATGGAGACATTGCGCCAGCAGGGAAAGATCCTCTACGTCGGATCGAGCAACTTCGCAGGGTGGCACATCGCTAAAGCGCAGGGGGTTGCGCGCGAGCGACACTTCCTCGGCCTCGTGTCCGAGCAGTCCATCTACAACCTGGTGACCCGGGACGTGGAGCTCGAGGTGCTTCCTGCGTGCGAAGACTTCGGTCTCGGCGTGATCCCGTGGAGCCCACTGCACGGAGGCCTGCTGGGTGGCGTGCTCCGCAAGGAGAGAGAGGGCAAGAGACGGCACACTGGACGTTCCAAGGACGCACTCGAGGAGCGGCGCGACCAGATCCAGGCTTACGAGCAATTCTGCGACGAACTGGGTGAAGACCCCGCCGCCGTCGGGCTCGGCTGGCTGCTGCACCAACCGTCGGTGACCGCTCCTATCGTAGGTCCGCGAACGAGGGAGCAGCTCGAAGGGTCACTTCCTGCGTTGGAGCTGAAACTGGACGAGGATTCCCTCGCGCGACTGGATCAGATCTGGCCCGGTCACAAGACGGCTCCCGAGGACTACGCCTGGTGAGCCATCTCACCTCTAGCGTTTCCTTCATGTCCACTTCGTGCGGTGCGCAATAGAACTGCTACGGCCCCGGCTCGGCCTCGAGACCATCCTCTGTTTAGTCACACACAGTGACCGTTAGAGTCCCGCCCGGAGCGGGCACCCTCGCTCACCAGTCGGAATCGGTAACCGCCCGGGAGGGCCCGTGGATCAACTGAGCCTTGGAGTGTTCGGCACCTCTCGCAAAGAGAACGAGTTCAGGCTGCCGATCCATCCGAGCCACCTCGACCGCATCGACGCCCAGCTTCGCAAGTCGATCTACCTCGAAGAGGGCTACGGGAGCCGGTTCGGGGCCTCTACCGAGGAGCTGGAGAGGACGGTTGCGGGTCTGCGCACGCCAGAGCAACTGATCCAGGAGTGCGACGTGGTGCTGTTACCCAAGCCGCTGGCCGAAGACGTCGGACGGCTGCGTGGCGGCCAAGTGCTGTGGGGATGGCCCCATTGCGTCCAAGATGAAGCTCTCACGCAGCAAGCGATCGATCGCCGCGCCACTTTGATCGCATGGGAGGGGATGAACCAGTGGCGCAGCGACGGCAGCTTCAGCGTTCACGTCTTCCACAAGAACAACGAGCTCGCCGGCTACTCCTCGGTGCTGCATGCTTTCCGTCTGCTCGGACGCACCGGCCAGTACGGGCGCAGACTCCGCGCGGCGGTGATCAGCTTCGGCGCCACCGGGCGAGGGGCGGTGACCGCGCTGGCAGCGGTCGGGGTCGATGACGTCACCGTGCTCACGGGTCGTCATCCCGCTCAGGTGGCCTCCCCCATCCACTCCGCCACAATGGGACAGTTCGGATCCTCGGACGAGGATCCATCTCATCTAATCGCGACCGTCGAAGAAGAGACCCGGCCGATGGTCGAGGTGCTGGCCGACCACGACATCGTCGTCAACTGCGTCCTGCAGGACCCCGAGGACCCGTACATATTCGTGACGAACGAGGAGCTCAAGCTGTTCCGGGCAGGCAGCCTCATCGTCGACGTTTCGTGCGACGCCGGGATGGGGTTCGAGTGGGCCCAGCCAACCTCATTCGAACAGCCGATGTTCGAGGTCGGAGACCGGGTCCACTACTACGCGGTCGACCACAGCCCCTCGTACCTGTGGGACTCGGCTACGTGGGAGATCAGCGAGGCTCTCCTTCCCTACCTGCCGGTCGTCATGGCGGGGGCGGACAGGTGGGCGAGCGATGACACCATCGAGCGAGCCATCGAGATACGAGACGGTGTGATCCAGAACCCCAAGATCCTGTCGTTCCAGAACCGTTCGCCCGAGTATCCCCACAAGCAGATCTGAGACAAGAATTCGATGAAGCCAGCTAGGCGCCTGGATCGGAGGGTGATAATCCCACTCGTGCTTTCATGCTTGATGGCGACCAATGCCGGCGTACGGGCGACTGCTCAAGAGCCTCCCGGCGTCACCCTCGAGGCGGGAAGGCGCACCATCGAGCTCGGCGAGCGGGTGCGTCTCAGCGGCCGGATCTCGCCCCCGGCCGAGGGAGAGACGATCTCGCTGGTGGACGCCACCGGCCGCGAGCGGGCAACTACTCGGACCGGAGCCGATGGTTCCTTCAGCGTCAGACTCGGCCCCCGCGAGACCACGACCTTCTACGCCCGCTGGTTGGCTGCAGTGAGCGAACCCGAAACGGTGCGGGTGCGCCCGAAGGTGTCGGTGGCATTGCGGAGGGTGCGACTGTTCGGTCGAGCGCGGGTGAAAGGGATCGTTCGGCCGGCGCAGAACGGGGGCCGCGTCGGGTTGACATTGTTCAGACAAGGCGCCCGCATCTGGAAGCGCCGCGTCGAGCTAAGTCGCGACAACCGGTTCAAGACCGCGTTCAGGGTCTTGAAGCCGGGCGCCTATCGCGTGGTGGCCACGTTCACGGATCCGCACGGACTTAGCGGCTCTGACCGAACCCGGGTGAAGTCCCCGAAGCTTCCCGGCCTTGGTCCCGGCTCGAACAACGTCTACGTCAAGTTGCTCGAACAGCGACTCGACCACCTCGGCATGTATCTCGACGGCACCGATCGTTACTTCAGCGAGCACACCGCGGACGCGGTCCGCGCGTTCAACAAGGTCCAGAGCCGCCCCCGCCTGGGCGCGGTCGACGAAGCGACCTGGCGTGCTCTGGCTACCGCTCACCGAGCTCGCGCCCGCCATCGGACGTCGGGGTTCCACATCGAGGTCGACCAGACCCGTCAGGTGCTGCTCACCGTCAGGGACGGCAAGGTGAAAAAGGTGATCCACGTATCCACGGGCAGGGCCGGCTACACCCCCGACGGCACCTGGAGGATCTACCGCAAGATCGCCGGCTACAGCGGAGGTCGCCTCTACTACCCGAGCTACTACGAGGGACGCCGCGCCCTCCATGGGTGGCCGGAGGTTCCCACCTATAACGCGAGCCACGGCTGCACGAGGCTTCCGATGTGGACGGCGCAGTGGGTCTACGGCCAGGCCAAGATGGGAACGACGGTCCACATCTACCACTGACGGCCTTGACACGGCCCTTGTCCCGCTTCGCCCCGCCCGGTCCGGCTAGCCCGCCCCCGCGGACCCTCCGGCTTGGAACCGCCGCAGCTGGGCCGCGGCTTGCTCGCGCACTTGGTTCTTCACGATGGGACTCCAACCCAGAGCCGCGCCCACCGGCCCCAAAGCCATCCGAGACCAGCGATAGAAGTCGAAGGAGTCTCGGTGATGAACGATCAGGCCGTCACGGAAAGAGAACGAGGCATCGATCTTGTTCTGGACCCGACGGCCCGTCTTGGGAAAGCGTAGATCGCCTCCCACCTCGCCGAACCGGATGAATCGTTTGCCTCCACGTCGCGCCAGCTGACGTCCAGCCGGTTGCCGCTGGTGCAGAACATCCGCCACATGGCGCGGGCCTCGTCGGCGTCAAGCCGTGGGAAGACGGGGTCGCCGAAGGTGGCATCGTCGGCGTAGCACCTCGCCATGGTCTGGTGGTCGCCGGCGGCGAAAGCCGAATAGAAAGCTGCGAGAAGCTCGCCATTGGGATGCACGCGCTCAACCTATCGCGGCCCCCGCGAGGCCTAAGCTCCGGCCATGCGCTATGGGCTGGACCTTCCGAACTTCGGCGACTTCTCCGACATCGGGCTCATCACGGAAGTGGCTGCCCGCGCCGAGGGGGCCGGTTGGGACGGCGTTTTCCTGTGGGACCACATCGCACGCTCCACCGCCTTTCCCCCCGGTCTCCCCTTCGCGGACGTCACCGTTGCTCTTACCGCCATCGCCCTGGCGACCGAAAGGATCAGGTTCGGCACGCTCGTCACCCCTCTTCCCCGCCGGCGTCCCCATAAGGTCGCGCGGGAGTTCACCAGTCTCGACCATGCATCTAAGGGGCGGGTCGTTCTGGGCATCGGGATCGGCAGTCCCCCCGACTCCGAGTTCGAGGCATTCGGAGAAGATGCCGACCTGCGCGCCCGGGCCGACCTCTTGGACGAATCGATCGAGGTGATCGCGTCGCTGTGGGGCGGCCACCGGGTGGATCACGATGGCGACCACCTGCGCGTTCACACCGAGCGTTTCGAGCCCCGTCCGCTGCAGCAGCCCCGGATCCCCGTGTGGGTCGCGGCCCGCTGGCCGAGCAAGGGTCGATCGTTGCGACGGGCCGCCAGATGGGACGGCATCGTGCCTGCCCCCGCCGACCCCGACCAGGAGCACCTCACTCCCCACGAGATCGGCGATATCCGAGAGAAGCTCGGTCGGGACGACGCCGATATCGTCGTGACCTCGCCCCAAGAAGGCGATCCGCTCGACTACGAACGAGCCGGAGCGACCTGGTGGGTCGAGATCGCGCACGACCGGACGACGGCGCTGTCGAGGGCGGCGGCCGGGCCTCCCGTTTAGATCCACCGAGGCCTCCGAGCGCAGGAGCGCGCGAGGCGGCACCAACTCAGCCGACATATAGCGCGGGTTTCGGTCACCAGAATGCGACACGCGGAGCGGCTTCTACACTCGCCCGATGGTTCGAACTGATGAAAGGCCGGCCCCGGCCCCGGCCGCCTCTGAGGCACTGAGCCTCGCCGCGTTCTCATCCAGGGACTGGTTGCTCTTGATCGGCACGGCGCTGACGTGGGGCTCATCTTTCGTATGGATCGAGATAGCCCTCGAGTCCTTCTCTCCGTCACTGATCGCGTTGCTACGCATCCTGCTAGGCGCCGCTACGCTCGCCTTCTTCCGCAAGGCTCGGGCCAAGGTGGACCGAAGCGACCTCCCCACGATCGCCCTGCTCGGGCTCCTGTGGATGGCCGCGCCGCTGCTGCTGTTCCCGATCGCTCAGCAGTGGATCGACTCGTCCTTGGCCGGGATGATCAACGGAGGCGTCCCGATATTCGCGGGGGCCGTGGCAGCCCTTCTTGCGCGCAGATGGCCTCCGCGTCTCACCATCCTCGGCATCGCGGTTGGCTTCGCCGGCGTCGTCGCGGTCAGCTGGCCGGCGGTGCAGGGCTCGCGAGCCACCGCTCTGGGTGCGGCTCTCGTGTTGCTGGCCACCATGTTCTATGGCATCTCGATCAACATCGCGGTGCCGCTCCAGCGGCGCTACGGCGCCCTTCCCGTACTGCTGCGCGTCCAGCTCTTCGCGATCGCTCTGACCCTGGTGCCCGGCATCTACGGCGCGACCCAGTCGTCGTTCAGCTGGCTGAGCCTCGTGGTGCTGGTTCCACTCGGATGCCTGGGCACGGGGCTGGCCTTCGTATGGATGACGACCTTGATCGGGCGAGTGGGGGCCGCCCGGGGCTCGGTCACCATCTACTTCGTGCCGGTGGTGGCGATCGTGCTCGGCGCTGCTTTTCGAGCCGAGGCGATCTCGGCCATATCGCTGCTGGGAACCGCTCTGGTCATCGCCGGCGCGTTCCTGACCAGCAGGATCCAAACCAAAGCCTGACCTGACCCGATACAGAGGCCCAAGACAAACATGATCAAGGAGATCGACATGGATCGTTCGGCCTCATCCAGCCAGGCTGGCCCGGCCCCCGATTTCACGGACCTGACCGCGCTGTTCATCAACTGCACCCTCAAGAGATCTCCCGAGCCATCTCACACCCAGCTGCTGATGGACCGGTCGATCTCGATCATGGAGAACCAGGGTGTTCAAGTGGACGTGCTGCGAGCCATCGACCTCGACCTCGCCGTCGGCGTCTGGCCCGACATGACCGAGCACGGCTGGGCCTCCGACGCGTGGCCACAGGTGTTCGAGCGCGTCCTCGCGGCCGACATCTTGGTCCTCGGCTCGCCCATCTGGCTCGGGGAGAAGTCTTCCGTTTGCACGCACGTGATCGAGCGTCTCTACGGCAATTCGAGCCTGCTCAACGAGGCCGGCCAGTACGCCTACTACGGCCGCGCCGGGGGCTGCCTGATCACCGGCAACGAAGACGGCATCAAGCACTGCTCGATGAGCATCCTCTACGCGCTGCAACACCTCGGCTACACGATCCCTCCCCAGGCCGATGCCGGCTGGATCGGTGAGGCGGGGCCGGGCCCCTCGTACGGGGACGACGGCGCCGGATCGGACAACGACTTCACGAATCGCAACACGACGTTCATGACCTACAACCTCTTGCACGCGGCGCGTTTACTCAAGGACGCCGGGGGCTTCCCCGCCTACGGCAATCAACGCTCAGAGTGGGATGCGGGATGCCGCTGGGACCAGGCCAACCCCGAGCATCGCTGAGGCTCGGCGGCGCAGGACCGGACGATCAGACATCGCTGATCGTGCAGGAGACGAGGTCGTAGACCGGGATCGGTGTCGCCGCGGCCGCGCCGCAGGTCAGGCGTTGCCGACTCGACTCCGTCACCCGCACCTGGACCTCTGCACGACGATCGGCGCCGATCGAAAAAGCAGCGGCGACGCCGGCAGATGTCGCGGCTGCTCCCATCAGCGATACCGCGTCGATGTTCGTCATCGATGCCTCGCGACGAGCGAAGTATTCGGCAGCTTGCACCGGAAAAGGGTGACAACATCGCCCCCGGTAATGATCCAGCGACAGCGTCCCGTTCGAGTAATCCTCCATGAGTGAAGCCACATCGTCTGCACCCACCCGCCCGTAATACAGGCCATGGGGGAAGCAGACGAGGTTCGCGGCGAAGCGATCTCCCCCGATGTGAGAGCACTCCCACGCGTTGGCTCCCGGCAGGGCGCAAGCGATCCTGGACACCTGGTTGCCGCGTATGGAACAACAGGCGTCGTGCCGCCCGTGCGTGCAGACCAAGAAGATCGGATCGCTCCGCTCCATTGCATCAGGGATCGCTGCACCCTGCTGCAATAGACCAAGGTCCACATCGAGGAGGTCATCGAGGTCGTCTAGCGCCAGGTGGGCCTGATACAGGTCGCAGCCTTCGGTACGGATCAGGTAACAGTGACGCCGGTCGGACGAGAAACGAACCCCTCGGCGGATGAGGATGACGCGCACCCCTGCAGCCACGGCACGGTTTCTCAGCTCGCCGGCGAAGGCCTGGGGTAGCCGGCTCTGCGTCAGCGCGTCCCGTCCCCACGAACCCGGTTGTTCCAGGAGCAGCCATCGACGGACGAACGACGCGGTGCCATAGAGCGGCTCAGCGCGCGCGTCGGACGAATCGGCGCAACGGAACGCGTCAGTCCTCAACCAGGACCTCGAGCAACCCTTCCCGGATCAAGCGTCGTACGAGGATCAACGAGCTTGCGGGTGTCAGAAACTCGTGCAGGTCTCGGACATGGAAGCGCTTACGAACCGCGATCAGCTCCATGGCCGGGACCGCAGCCACGGGCATCTCGAGCTCTCGATCCGCGAGCAGCACCGTCACGCCCCCATCGTTCGGCCACAGGAAGCAGGTGGCACCGGGGACGTGGGTCACCGGGGTGTCGGCGTCGATGGCCTCGAGCAACTCGAACTGGCGCAATCGACCGCCCAGGATCGGCTGCGCGCTCGACATCACACGCCGCGCCACCCGGCGGGTCAACTCGTCCACGTCGACTTTCTCCAACCAACAACGCACCTCTTCCAGCTGCCGGTCCACCTCGGCCCGCAGCGCCCCCACATCACGCAGTGCGGCTCCAGGCAGACGTTGCCGGAAAGCGGGCTCCTCTTCCGCGAGGCCGGCCACTCCACGCACCACCTCGATCGAATCATGCGTGAGGATCCCCACGGTGAGATGGGCCGAGGTGGTTCCTCCGGTGGCGGCCGCGTGGGGGAAGCCGGTCGGGATGTAGAGCGAGGAGCCGGCTTCGATGTCCCGGTCGATCAGAACCTGTTGATCGTCATCGCGGTCGTAGACGATCCAGTGCTTGGTCCCCGACACCTGCAGAACGAAGACATCATGGGTGTCTCGGTGAACGTCGAAACCCCGCGAACCCGGCGGCGTGATGTAGGCGTTCACCTGCAAACGATGACCGAGAGAGATCTCGAGCTCCCTGCAGAAACCCGCCAGGGGCTTCCAATAACGGTGCAGCGATTCGAGGACGATCGTCGCGCCCTCCATGAAGCGCTGGTACACGGCTGCGGCACTGACCAAGCTCTCCATCCCCCGCGACGTCTTGGCTGCGGGGGTGGTGTAGCCGGATACCGGCAGGGTTGTCCCATCCCGCACCATCCTGAGGCTGGACGCGTGCAGACCCAACGAGGCGATCATGTGATCGAGGTCATCGAGGGAGGCGAGGTCGCTGAAGCCTCTCTCGTCCTCGCTAGACGGCGTCAGCAACAAGGGGGCCCGGCCCCAATGGGTGCTGAAGAAGATCCCGACGTCGCCGACGCAACGTTCGAGCGCCGGAACCTGCACGGGTACTACCGAGGTCTAGCTGTCGGTCGAGTCGGCGTCAGAGTCGGTTCCGTCGGCGTCGGTACCCGAATCGGCGTCCGTCCCGTCGGAATCTTTGGTGTCGGGATCGGTCGCGTCCGGGTCCGCGTGGAGATCGGGGGCGCCTCCCGCGCCCGCGCGGGTCCAAGTCGTCTTGATGTCTTCGTCGGTTAGGACCTGCGGGTCACCCATCTAGAAGCACCTCCCTCACTCGGCGTTGAGTACCGCAGACTAGCGCGTGCGGCCGCAGAGATCCCTGTTCCTGGGCGAGCCATCTCCGCTCGGCCGATCACGCCCCGCTTGCGAACAGGGGAGCCACGCGGATCTCCATCGAGGCCTGGTCGGCATCAAGCGCGTCGTTGGTCCATACGGTCAACGCCTCGTCGTATACATCGACGGGCGTGTCCGTCTCTTCGATCCAAGCGACCAAGGCGTCGCCCCAGCGTTCCTCCAGCAACGCACTGCGCATCTCTTCGAGGCGGGCGGGGGAGCGGACCGTGACCGCAGGAAGTTGGGCAACGACCTGCAACGCCAACACCCGCGACAACACCTCCGCGCTCTCCGCGATGTACACCTTTGGATCCTCCTCGCGCACGACCGCGTACGCGCCCATGCGTGGGTTCAAACAGGATCCTTCAGGAACCTTCTGCCTTCGGCAGGAGGAGGTTGTCTGCCGGGTCGGCACCATCGGCGTAACTCTGGAGGCGGGCCTGCCCGACGGGCGACAGCATCTCGATGGCATCGTCGAAGGTGGACCTGTGCGCAGCGCGTAGAGCCTGGCCCCCTGCGCTGGAATGACCCGGCAGATCGGTGGTGAGGAACACGAGACGGTAGTTCTTCATCCCCGACGCCTTCATCACCGAGGCTTTACCCAGCGCCTTCCACAGGGTGTCGGTACGGCGGAGGCCGGCACGCGTGCTCGTGAACGCGCCCGAGACGTCGAAGAACCAGCGGCGGCCCCGCTTGTCCTTGGCGGAGAAGTTCACCTCGACCCCGCCTCGCATCCGGCGGTCCTCTTCGATGTCTCTGAAACCACAGTCCTTGAGAACGGCCAGGGCGATCTCCTTGGCCCGCTGGCCCTCTCTGACCGCCCGGCTCTGATACGGCTCGTCCTCCGCGGCTTGCTTGGGCACGGCGGGTATCGACACACGGCGCCGGGGGCCGCGGCGAACCTGCTCGACCGCGGCGCGCTCGTCGTCGAGCCGCCGGCGAGCCGCGGCAACGTAATCAGGATCGGTGTCGTAGCCGACGAAGTGACGCTCGGATCTAACGGCCGCCACCGCGGTCGACCCCGATCCCATGAAGGGATCAACGACCAGATCGCCCCTGTAGGTGTAGAGCTGGATGAGCCGCTCCGGAAGCTCGACGGGAAAGGGGGCCGGGTGGTTGACCCGGGTTGCGCTTTCGGTGGGTATCTCCCACACATCGGTCGTCGCCTCCATGAAGTCGTCTTTGAAGATCGACACCTCCGACGGCAGATCCCGCCGCGCCCTCTCGCGCCGCGCCAGGGCGCGATCGAACCTGCCCTTGGAAGCCACGATCACCCGCTCGGTCAGGTCGCGCAGCACCGGGTTCGAGGGGCTCTGGAACGATCCCCAAGCGCAGGACCCCGAGGCGCCCTGTCCCTTGATCCAGATGATCTCGCCCCGCAACAACAGGTGGAGGCGATCCTGAAGGATCGTGGTGACGTCTGCCGCCAAGGATCGATACGGACGACGGCCGAGGTTGGCGACGTTTATAGCGATGCGGCCACCGGGTTCGAGCTTTCGCACGCACTCGGCGAACACCTCTTCCAGCATGTTCAGGTAGTCGAGGTAGGTCGCCGGGACATGGCCCTCTCCGAGAGCCTGTTCGTACTCCTTGCCGGCGAAGTAGGGAGGCGATGTCACGACGAGAGCGACGGACGAATCCATCAGCTCGGTCATATTGCGGGAGTCGCCCTGGTAGATCTGATCCAACACCCGTACCGGGTTCCTCCGGACGTCGTCCTCGGACGACAACTCGGGCAGCGCGAAACGAGAATAGAAAGCACTGGAATCGTGACTCTCTCTGCGGCCGACCCCGAACCCGGAGGTCGAGGTGGGCCGTTTCTTGTGCGCCAAGTCCCCTCCTTGTCCCCCCTGATCCGGCGCCTGAACCCATCCTAGGCCCGCGCTGGAGATCAAGCTATAGAGGACCTACGACAAAGTCTGGCTCATGGATCGCCGATCTCGGGGAGGGCCACCCCGGGGAAGGCCGCGGCCTCGACCGAGTCACGGAGCGCCCGCGACCGTTCGATCACCATGAAGAGGTCATCGACCTCGAAGGAACGAGACGTGCTGGCGGCGGTCCGTAGATCCAGCATGACCTTCCCCTTCTTGAAAGCCTTGTCGCGCCGCTTGCCCCACCGCTCGTAGCGGATGCGCGGTCCCAGCGTCAGCTCCCACGGCCCGAAGATCAGCCAGCGAGACCCCGGGTAATCGTGGACCAAGAGATAGCCGCCTCCTCCGTTCCACACGATGCGACGGTAGACCGTCTCGTCGACGACGAAGATGTCGCTCACGGGGACATCGGGCCACAGAGAGGCCAGTCCCACGGAAGTGGGATTGATCTTCTCCTTGAGGTCGAGCTCGACGCGACCGCCTTCGTAGTTGAACGAGAAGTCGAGACTGTCGAAATCGGTCGTGCGGTCGATGAGAGCCTCGATCCGGTGATCGGCCCGCAACATCTCTGCCAGGCGAGCCTCCGCCACGCGCGCGGCCTGGAGGTCGCGATCCCAATCCTCCGGTCTCCTAGACCGAGCCATCGCTCAACCACCCGCGCCCGGAGACGGGTACTGCCGCTGAAGGAGCAGATCGAAAACCCGGTCCGGAAGAACGCGCCGCGCGCCCATCAACAACCGGGCTCCCACGGTTACGGGATAGCGGGTGCGGGGCCGCTTCGAAGAGATCGCCCTCTCGATGACCCTCGCGACGGCCGCCGGGCTGGACGCGCTGTTCGCCAGCTTGCCGTTGTAGGCGCCGTTGATCTTCAGCATCACGCTCTGATTGAAGAACCCGTAGGGGCCGTCTTCGATCCCCGTGGCCTCGACCGTTCCTATCGCGGTATCTCCGAAGTGAGTCTTGATCAGTCCCGGCTCGATCACTATGACGTTGATCCCGAAGGAGGCGGTCTCGAAGCGCAGCGCGTCGCTGAAGGCCTCGACCGCGTGCTTGCTTGCGTGATAGAAACCGCCGCCCGGCAGGGTGAGCTTTCCTCCCATCGAGCTGATGTTCACGATCTTGCCCCACCCTTGTCGTCGCATGCCGGGGAGCACGAGCTGCGTCAGTGCGACGAGGCCGAAGAAGTTGGTGTCGAACTGAGCCCGGATATCTTCCAGGGGAGTCGTTTCGATCGCACCGTGGAGGCCGTAGCCGGCGTTGTTGACGAGCACTCCCACCGCGCCCTCGGCTTCCTCGATCGCAGAGACCGCGGCGACCATGGAGTCCTGGTCCGTGACATCCAGCGCCACCAGATTGCAGCCCCGCTCACCAAGATCCCGTATGGAATCGAGGTTACGAGCGCTGGCGTACACCGGCCATCCTTGCTCCGCCAGACGCACGGCGGTGGCGTGACCGATGCCGGAAGAACAGCCTGTGATCAGAATGGCACGTGATGTTGGAGCTCCCATGCTCGGACCCTACCGGCGTCCATCCAGTGCCGGTGGCCCTGATCGTGATCTCGGTCGTGGGCTCGATCCTGCTGTCGGTCCCGATCTGCACGCCTGGAGCGAACCTCCTGGACACGCGCGTGTTCATCAACCCGTAATGGAGATCGGGAAGCAGGCATCACCGGCCACGGTTGGAACGGATAGGACTAGAAGAGGAGAGCGCCATGGAGAAAGCCACATTCGCGGCAGGCTGTTTCTGGGGAGTCGAATCTGACTTCCGGCGCATCGACGGCGTCACCGCCACCCAGGTCGGGTACACCGGTGGTCACGTGCCGGGCCCGAGCTACCAGCAGGTGTGCCGACACAAGACCGGACACGCCGAGGCGGTGGAGGTCGAGTTCGACCCAGCGGTCATCTCCTACGACGACCTGCTTCGTCACTTCTGGAAGATGCACAACCCCACGAGCCGGAACCGGCAGGGATGGAACTTCGGTAATCAGTACCGGAGCGCGATCTTCTTCCACAACGACGAGCAGCGAGCTGCTGCCGAGCGCTCGCGCGACGCAGAGCAGGCGGATCGCAGGCGAAAGATCGCAACCGAGATCTCGCCCGCGGCCGAGTTCTACCGAGCCGAGGAATACCACCAGCAGTACCACGAGAAGGGGGGCAGGGCGACCTGCAACCCCGCTCTTCGAGGCGCTGCGGAGCCGCAAGAGGTGACCCACGAGCCCGAGACCGCCCTCGGCCGGGTGACCAAGACCGAGGCGGAATGGCGGGAGGAGCTGAGTCCGGAGCAGTACAAGATCCTTCGGCGCAAGGGGACCGAGCGACCCTTCACCGGCAAGTACGTCGACAACCACGACGACGGCAGTTACCGCTGCGCCGGATGCCACACCGTGCTCTTCACCTCCGATACGAAGTTCGACTCCGGCACGGGGTGGCCCAGCTTCAGCGATCCCGCCGCCGACAACATCGAGCTCCACACCGACAGGAAGCTCGGGATGCGCCGCACGGAGGTCACCTGCAAGAGTTGCGGGGGCCATCTCGGTCACGTCTTCAACGACGGGCCGCGGCCCTCGGGAAAGCGTTACTGCATCAACTCCTGCGCCTTGGAGTTCGAGGCCAGCTGACGAGATAACGAGGCCGGGGTAGCGTCGGTCCCCCGGCTTGCGGTTGGTCCTCAAGCCTGCCTACGGACTTTTCGAAGGAGGATGCCTTGAGCGACAGCGCTAGCTATTTCGCCACCGACACTGGTTCCCAGGGACCGGGGCGAGGCAACTGGATCGCCTGGGGCGAGCTGGCCCCCATCGAGATCCTGGAGGGTCTTCGGTTCCAGCCCGTGCTCGGGGATCGGCTGATGGTCAACTTCGTCCGATTCGAGCCCAACACCGTCGCCCCCGTGCACTGGCACGAAGAGGAACAGATCACCTTCGTTATCGATGGTGAGATCGAGTTCGAGGTTGCGGGAGAGAAGAGGCTCCTGAAGCGAGGCGACTCGGTCGTCATCCCTCCCAATGTCCCGCACGGAGCCCGTTCACTGGAGGGCACATGTCTCGAGGTCGACGCCTTCCATCCGCCGCGGCGGGGCCTGCTGGAAGCCATGGGCGTAGATAGACCGGCGACCGGCGGCAACGAGGCCTGATCCATGGATCTCGGCCTGGAAGGGCGAAAAGCCGTTGTCACCGGTGGCTCCAAGGGCCTCGGCAGAGCCATCGCAGGTGAGTTGGCGGCGGAGGGATGTGACGTGGCCATCTGTGCGCGCGACCGAGCAGAGGTGCAACAAGCGGGGGCTGAGTTAGAGCAACAAGGCACAACCGTGTTCGCCGAGACGGCCGACGTAACCGACCCGGAGCAGGTGCAGCGCTTCATCGACGAGGCCGCCGCCGCGCTCGGCGGGATCGACATCCTGGTCAACAACGCAGGAAGAGCTCATCCAGGTACCTTCGAGACCCTGACCGACGAGGATTGGAAAGCCGACCTCGACGTCAAGCTGTTCTCGATGATCCGATGCTCGCGTGCGGCGCTTCCCCACCTGCGCGCTCGGGGAGGTGGCCGCATCATCAACATCAATGCCGTACAAGCCAGGTCGCCGGATCCGAAGTTCTTCGCGACCTCCACGGACCGCGCCGCGTGTCTCGCCTTCACCAAGACGCTGTCGCTCGAGTTGGCATCCGACAACATCCTGGTCAACGGGATCAACGTCGGCTTCGTCGTGACGCCGCAGTGGAAGAACATCCACCAGCGGCGAGCCCCGCACCTGCCGGAAGAAGAGTTCTTCGCCGACCTGGCCGCGGCCGAGGTGCCATTGGGCCGTTTCGGGCGCCCGGAGGAGGTTGCCGCCGCGGTCGCCTTCCTTGCCGGCGATCGCGCCGCCTACATCACCGGAGCCAGCCTCGACGTCGCCGGAGGCATGGGTCGTTACCTCTGAGTCAGCTCAGTTGCCTTTGCCCGAACCGGATCCGGAACCCTTGCCCTTGCCCGGCCCCCCCGAAGCCTTGCCGCCCCCATCGTTTAAGTCTTTGTCCGCGTCCCCATCGTTCTTCTTGCGCCCCGACTCCCGGACCGGCTCGGGTGGAGGTGGTGGCGGCAGAGGGTTGAGGACGATGTCGGGCATGTCCAGGGGCACCCGGAAGTAGGCGACCTCGGCCCCCTCTAGAGCGGCCTCCATGAACGACGACCAGATCGTGGCGGGAAACGTTCCGCCGGTGACGTCGATGCCGCGCACCGGACGGCATCGGGCCTCGGACCCACACGACTGCATCAGGGGCGAGATGTCGTCGCCGGTACCGGCGTCGCCGTCCTTGCCGGCCTCCGTCGGATAGCCCATCCACACGACGGTCGCCAGCTGTGGCGTGTAACCCGCGAACCACGCGTCGCGGTTGTCCTGCGTTGTCCCGGTCTTGCCCGCCACGGGCCGCCCGATCTGGGCTGCTGTTCCCGTCCCGTACTCCACCACTCCCTCGAGTGACTGGGTGAGAACGTCCACGGTGTTCTCCTCGATCACCTGCTCGCCTTCGACATCCATCTTCTTCTTGCACTGCATCTCTTCCGGCGCCGAGTAGCCGAGCAGGCATCTGCCCTCCCGGCCCTCGACCCATCGGATCGGAGTCACCCGGGGCAACCGGCCCCGGGCCGCCAAACCCGAGAACGCTCGCGACATCTCGAGAACCGACACGTCGAGCGTTCCCAGGGCGAGCGAACAATGAGACGGGATGTCGCCGCCGCCGGCGGAGCCGGTGAACCCGAATCGCGATACCAACTCGGCTACCTCCGACGCTCCCACCTCGGTGACGAGCTCGGCGTAGGCGGTATTGACCGATGCGGCGGTGGCTTGGTTGAGATCGAGCATCCCGTACGAGATCCCTTCGTAGTTCTCCGGCTCCCAGATCCCCTCGGGCCCGGCGCACTCAGGATCCTCGATCACGTTGGGGCTGGCGCCCGAGAACCGCGAGCTCGGCGAGATGTTCTGCTCATACGCCTCTAGAAGCGTAAAGGGCTTGAAGGCCGAGCCCGCTTGACGCTTGCCATCGGTTGCGTAGTTGAACCCGCGCGCGCTCTTGACACTGGTGAAGTGGCGGCCCCCCACAAGAGCACGGACCTCGCCTTGCGGCGTCAGAGACACCAAAGCCGCCTGCGGATCCCCCGGCTGGTCGAGCTGTTGCGCGATCGCCGTTTCCGCGTCCGTTTGCATCTCGAGGTCGATCGTCGTGTAGATCTTCAGCCCGCACCTATACAGGCAATCGCCGAAGCGCGGGTAGAGGAAGTCCTTGCGCAACCACTCCAAGAAGTAAGCCGCCGGTTGGTGCTGCGCCTTCAAAGGAGGAGAGATCTCGAAACGGAGCTTTGCCTTCGCCGCTCGCGCCCGTCGGCGTTCGGAGATGTAGCCCTCTTGCTCCATCGCCGACAGAACATGATCGCGGCGCCGCAGCCCCGCCTCGCGACCTTGGTAAGTCGAGGGTGAGGGGATCAAACCCGCCAGGTAGGCCGCTTCGTGCAGCTTCAGCTTCACTGCATCCTTGGCGAAGTACACGCCGGCGGCGGCTTCGATCCCGTAGGCGCCCCGGCCGAAGTAAACGGTATTCAGGTAGAAGTCGAGGATCTCGTCTTTGGAGTAGCGGCGCTCTAGCTTGATGGCGAGGATCGCCTCGTCCAGCTTGCGCCTGATCGTGCGACTGGAGTCCTCCAGCACGGCGTTCTTTATGTATTGCTGGGTGATGGTGGAGCCACCCTGTTGGACGCTGCCGCTGGTGAGGTTCGCCCACGCCGCCCGCACCATCCCCGGCGGAGACACCCCCTCGTGCTGGAGGAAGTCTCGATCCTCGGCCGCGATCACAGCGTGGCGAACATGGTCCGGCAGGCGATCGGCGTCGATGATGAAGCGGGTGACCTCGTCACGGTAGGTCGCGATCAGCTTGCCGTGCCGGTCGTAGACCTCCGACGTCGACGGCAGTCTCACCTCCGGCGGCAGGGGGATCTGGGCGAGGCTGTACTCCACCGCGAAGTCCGCGGCCACGAGAGCCAGCACTACTGAGCCGACCACGTTCAGCCACCACAGCGGTCCCCATCTACGAGGCACGCGCACTTTCATCCCGGGATCGGATCGACGCCGGGTCGGGACGTGCTCGGTTGGTGGGGAGAGATCGTCCACTGCGTCCTCTGGTTAGCGGGGATGGCAAGGTCGCTCGATATGCGCCACCTCACGGGCAAATGATGTCAGATTGTCTCCATGACCTGGGGATTTAGATGAGCATCGAGACCCTGCTGACGGTCGCCCTCGCGCTGGCGATCTTGATCGCCGCGGCCGCGCTCCGCTGGATGACGCTCGGGATCCTCGATCTCGTGCTGAGGCTCAGGGGCCACGAGACCCGGCGACGCAGCGCGACCACCGAGCCCCGGGCCACGCCGGCTGCAAGTGGGCGTTTGCACCAAGCGAGCCGCCGCGTGCTGGAAGCGACGGTCGCAGCAACCACGCGCGCGGTGGCGGAGCTCGCCCGCTACACCTCCGAGATCCGTCGCGTCACCGCCGCGACGACCTCCGGCGTGTACGCCCGCGTAGCTCCGGCTACTGAGCGCGCCATGGCCACATCGAGCCAGCTGGTGGTTGAGGGGGCGCGGCGGGCGACCGCGCAGATCCTCGTGGTCACCACGGCCTTGCGACACCTCGCCCAGTCGGCTTATCGAGCCGCTCGCGAGCTATGGACTACGACGGATCCGCCGCGGGCCGCCCGGCGTCCACAACCGCCGGTCGAACGAAGCGAGCCCGAACCCGAGCCGCGCGTGATCGACCTGAACAGGCAGTGGGATCCGCTGACCGACCCGTTCGATCCGGAAGACACCCTCACCTGGTCCCGGTGAGCAGGCGTCGTCCGCTGCCTCGTTAGGAGGCGGAGCGAGCCGCCCTCGGGTTGGGCAGAGGGGTCAGAACGTCGACCAGCTTGTCTCGCAGGTGCTCGTAGTTCGGCGGCAACGAGAGGGCTTCCCCGAGAGTTGCCGGGTCTTCGTCTGCGGTGAAGCCGGGGCCGAGCGTGGCGATCTCGAACAGGACGCCGGACGGCTCTCTGAAGTAGATCGAGCGGAAGTAAAAACGATCGATGACCGGCGTGACCTCCATGCCGGCCGCGGCAACCTTACGTTGCCACTGCTCGTGCTCGTCCATCGGAGATGCCCACGCGACGTGATGCACGGTTCCCGCGCCGCTGAGAGCCCGCCGTTGGGGCGGAGCATCGAACCGGTAGAACCCGCCGCGCTGGGTGCCGCGTACGGTCCAGGAATGACCGCCGCCCGATCCGAAACCAAGCGTGCCCTCGAACAGCTCGACGCTGGCCTCGGGCCTGCTGCTGTAGGCGCGCACTCCCTCGAAGCCTCGGATCGCGCTCTCGATCGGGACGTCGGGCGCCTCGGCCCGTAGCGGTTCGTCGCCCGAATGGTCCATCACCAGCTCCAGATCGAGCCCCTCCGGGTCCGTCAACAGCAACGAGGTCTCCGAGCGGGTGGTGGGGGTGCCTTCTCTCGCGAGACGCTTCTCCCAGAAGTCCAGCGCCTCCCGGTCGGCGACGCGGAAGACGACCCGGTGGACCATCCCGTCGCCGGCGCGGCCGCGCGGGACGCCGGGGTACTCGAAGAAGGTGATGTCGGATCCCGCGCTCCCCCGCTCGTCCGCGTAGAACAGGTGATAAACGGTGGGGTCGTCCTGATTGACGGTCTTCTTCACCATCCGCAGCCCCAGGACGCCCCCGTAGAACTCGACGTTGCCGGGAGCATCGCCGGTGATGGCCGTCACGTGATGTATCCCCTCGAGCTTCACGGTTCCTCCTGGGTAGCGTCGCCTTCCTGAGGTAAGAACGCCGCGACCGGATCATGATTCCCGGCCCCCTGCGCTGTTCGCGCTCTAGGGACTGAAAGGCGTGGGTCCCTCCCGGCCTCTGCGCTGATTGCGAAGGAACCTCTCTACCTCCTCGGCGATGTTCTCGCCGGCGGGAACCTCTTGTTCGCCCACCAGTCCCTCCAGCCGCTCCACGTACTCGCGCGCCTCGGGGTTCCCCGAGATGAGTTGCTGCAGCGCGTTCCTCTGCGTTGCCTCCTCTTCCTCTAGAGAACCTGCTCCGATCGTCACGCCGAGACGATCTTCGACCCGCCGGATCAGCGCGATCGACCCCGACGCGAACGGCATCGCGTAGTGCGGCACCTGAGCCCAGAATCCCACCGCGGGGATGCCGTTCGCGGCCAGCGTCCACTCGACCAGGCTCACGGCTGCTGCGGGAACGCGCAACAGCCCCTCTGGAGGAGAGGCCGTGCGCGCCTGTTCCTCCTTCGATCCCGTCATCATCACCGGCGTGGGGGCCGTGTGGGGAACGGCCGCGGGGATCGCGCCCAAGCTGATGTGCTCCACGATGCCGACTCGGATGGCCATCTCGAGCACGTCGCCGGCGAAGTCCTTCCACCGATAGTCCGGCTCCGGGCCGGACAGAACAAAGAGATCGCGTTCCGCCAGATGCCGCCGCGTGAGAGTCATGACCGGCCATTGGAAGCTCTCGGGGGTTCCGTCCACGATGTCCAGCACGGGCCTGTGGCTGCGGTAGTCGTAGAGCGCGTCGCTGTCGAACGTGGCGACCACCTCGCCACCGTCTGCTATGTGGCGCGCCGCGGTGGAAGCGGCGCCGGCGGCATCCACCCAGTCCTCGAACGACACGATGAGGGCGGGCGCGACCAGATCCTCCGGTAGCTCGGAAAGCTCGTAGTTGGACATCTTCGGCCCAGCCTAGCCACCCCGGAGCTTCGCCGGTCAGGGCTAGAGCAGCGCGGCCGCCCCGGCTGCTTCCTCGGCCCTCTCGATATCTCGCTCGATCACGGCGAGGCCACCTTCCCAGAAGGCCGGATCGCTCAGATCGCAGCCCACGATGCCGGCGAGCTCCTCCGGCGGTCTCGAGCCGCCCGCCGACAACATCTCGAGATAGTTGGGCACGAAGGACTCGCCGCGCTCTTCGTAGAGCCGGTAGACCGACACGGCCAGAAGGAACCCGAATGCGTACGCGTACACGTAGCCCGGAACCTGGATGAAGTGCGGAACATAGGACCACCACGAGCGGTAGTCGTCGGCCAGCTCGACCGCGTCTCCGAGCATCTCCTTCTGCGTCGCGATCCAGAGGTCTCCGAAACGATCTACCGAGAGCTCACCTTCGTCACGACGCGCGTTGTGGACCCTCGCTTCGAAACCGTTCATCGCTACCTGCCGGAACACCGTGGCCAGCGAGTCCTCCACCTTCTGGGCCAGCAACGCGAAGCGGGCCCGAGGTGAGTCCTCGAGCCCCAGCAGGCGGTTGAAGACGATCGTCTCTCCGAAAACAGATGCCGTTTCGGCGACGGTGAGCGGAGTGGTCTGATGGAAGGGGCCCTGGACACTGCCCAATGCCTGGTGTACCCCATGGCCCAGCTCGTGCGCGAGGGTCAGCACGTCCCGTCTCTTGTGCGTGTAGTTCAACAACACGTACGGATGATGCGACGAAACGGTCGGAGCACAGAACGCCCCCTGCACCTTGCCTGTTCGGGTGGGCACGTCGATCCAGGACTCGTCGAAGAAACGTCTCGCCAGGTTCCCCAGCTCTCCGGAGAACGACGAGTAACAATCGAGAACGATCTCTCGCGCCTCGTCCCACGGGACCTCCGCATCGTCTTCCGTGATGGCGGCAGCCCGGTCGTAATAAGCCAGCTTGTCGAGCCCGAGGAGCTTCGCCTTCAGCGAATACCACCGCTGGGGAAGGTCGTAGCGCCCTCGCACCGCAGTGACCAAAGCATCCACCGCATCGTCCGGTGCCTCTTGCGACAGATTGAAGCTCTGCAGCCAGTGCGTGTAGCCCCGTAGCCGGTCGTCCGTCGCCTTGTCGTGCATCAGCATGTTGTAGATGTAGGCGCGCGTTCGCAGCTCCGGCTGCAGCGCCTTGGTCACCGCGGTGCCGGCGTTGCGTCTGACGTCACGATCGTGGGAGCTCAGCCGGCTGAGCACCTCGGACAGATTCGTCTTGTGTCCGCCCTCGTCCTCGACCTCGATAGCGGAGGTGAGCTCGCTGAACAATCGTCCCCACGCCGAGCGCGCGGTGATCGCTTTCTCGGTCAGGATGCGCTCTTCGGGCTCGGACAGGAGATGATCCCGGTATCTCCTCAACACCTCGAGGTGGTGGCGCGACTGTGTCAAAGCCTCGTCGACCAGCAGCTCTCTCGCCTTCTCGTCCGGAACCTTGGTCCACTCCAGCTCGAAGAACAACAGCAACGTCGCGATCTCCGTTGCCGCCTCCTGCACGCGTTGCAGAAGAGCGCCCCGCTCGGGATCGGCTGTGTCGGTCGCGAACCACAGGTGCGCATAAGAGGCGGCGCGCCCGACGATCTCTTCGACCTCGCCCAGCTCTTTCATGAAAAGCCCGAGCGCTCCAGCGTCGAAAGAGGAGATCTTCCCTTTGCTGTGGGCCAGCGCGGCGGCCCGGGTGCGCCCCTCGTCCATCAACGACTGCACGCCCGCGGGCCCTCGGCCGTCCACGAGCGTGTCGATGTCCCAGGTCAGATCGTTCAGCTCTGTCGTAGTCATGTGGCCAAGATATTCGTCCCGGGGGGGACTCAGTCCTCGTCGCGGGGACGAACGACTATCGTTTCGTGCTGCGGCTCGAGCGCGACCACCGCTTCCGGATAGAGCTCGGTGACGGAACTGTCCACGTAGACGTTGAGGCCGGGTTCCTGAAGGAGCGCTTCTCCTTCCAGTGGGCCATCCGCCAGCTCGATCTGGACGTCGGCGGCGCCTCCAAGAGATTTGGCCGCTCGCAGGCGGACCCCGCCCTCGGAGGACGCGTCGATGTTCGCCATCTCGAGCGATCGCCGCAGCACCGCGGCGGCCTCGGGTGTGATCTCTAGCGTCATCGTCCGGCCCCCCTCGTCGTAGCGAGCCGCAACCCTAAGGGTCCATGCGTGACACCGCTCACCCGGCTCTTGGAGTCTGGAGCTCACCGCGCCCCCGCGTTGACGGCCCCCTGCCGCTCGGTGCGATGATGTGCCACGTCGATGCGGTGGTGATGGGAAAGGAGCCGAGACGATGGCATCCAAGGACAAGGGTGGAAAGTCCGAGAAGAAGGAAGCGAAGAAGAGCTTGAAAGAGAAGAGGGCCACGAAGAAGGACAAGAAGGGGAAGTAGCGCGGGCACAGTTCGGCTGCGCAGGTCTTAGGTCAGATGACGGTGACTGCCAGCCCACCCGCGTCTCGGACCGCTTTCTCGGAGGCCGACTCGAGATCCGACAACAACCGGTAGCTCAGCTTCTCCAGATCCATCCCCACCGATGCGGCATCGGCATCCGTCAACCGCTCCAGTAGCTGCTTCGATACCAGGGTCTCCCCGGGGCCGGCCGACTCTTCGAGGCGAGCCGTTTCGTTCACCTCATCCCCCAGCGCGGTGACGTCCAGCCGGCCCCCTGGAACCAGCTGACCCATATACAGGCTCCCGCCCCAGTGCAGTCCTAGCTTCATCATGCAGCCGGTCCCGGTGACCTCTTCGAAGATGCTTTCGGAGATGTCGTGGATGCGGCGGGCGGCGCGGATCGTGCCTGCGGCCGCGCCCGAATCCGAACCGAGGTCGTCTACGAGGAAGAACGCCGACGCGCCGTCGCCCGCGTGTTTGCCGATGATGCCTTTCTCGTCGGCAACGACCGCATCGATCTCGGACCACAACCTGCGCACCAGCTTGAAGTAGGCCGCACTCGGAAGCTGGCGAGACAAGCTGCCCGAATGGTGAAGATCACAGAACAAGATCGCAGCTTGTCGGGGCCCGGGTTCGGTGAGCTTGGCCATCCGCTCGTACATGCGCTCGTCCCCGCTGGCGAGCAGCGACAGCAGGTTCGGACGCACTCCCATGAACGAGAGCATGAGCGTCCCGATGAACGACCCGTCATCGTCGTTCATGCGCAGGTACAGCAGGTTCACGCGGTGCCTCGGAGCCTTGTCCTGAGTCCGGGGGTCGAGATAGAGGAAGGAGCCGGACCACATCATCGGCGACCGCTCCGCCGGCTCGACCTCCTTTAACAACGGAAGGAACGGCTCCGGCAACACCTCTGCCGGATCACGGCCACGGTCGCGGAAATCCCGCAGCACGAACGGCGCCAACTGGACGAATATCTCCAACTGGCTCTCCTGGTCGATGACATCGAGCCATGCCGGCTGCGTGTAGGCCTCGAGGGCGTGGAGGCCGAGACCGATGTTGGTCTCCGGTCCTGCATCCAGGAACGCCATCAGCTCCTTGGACACCCACACCAGGCGCCACTCGCTGTCCAGGATGTGCGCAGACCACTTGAGCTCCTCGAGCTGGCGGGCCCAGGAAACCAGCCGTGGATCCTGCAGCAATTGCGTCATAGGTCAAGTCTGCCATCCGCAGAAACGGGCACCGAAGGCAACCAAAAAGAAGAAGCCGTGGCGGCTGATGCCGCCACGGCTCTGTCTTCTAGAGCAGATCGATCACTCCGAGAGTGACTTGACGTTGGTCGCTTCGGGACCCTTCGCCCCGGCACGCGCCTCGAACTCGACCTTGGCACCCTCGGCCAGAGACTTGAAGCCCTCGGCCTGGATGTTGGTGTGGTGAACGAAGAGATCCTTCGACCCATCCTCGGGAGTGATGAAGCCATATCCCTTAGCGTCGTTGAACCATTTGACCGTTCCAGTTGCCATAAAAAACACCTCCCCTGCACGCTCACGAACGAGGCAAGGAAGGCGGTGGCACAACCGAACTCACGTTCTAACTACCAAGAAGCCTACTTCATCTGACGTCAGCGCGCACGGGCTCCCGATGCGGGAGCTTCTTCAGCCGCTATCGAGACGCCCACGGCCCTACGCCGCCGATGCGGTCGACGGTGATCCTGGTGACGAAGCCGGCGGGGGGATCGGGCATCGTTGGAAACACGACACCGGGTCCCAGGTAGGTGTGAGCGAGCTTCTGCAGCAGCTCCGGTGCTCCCCCTTCGGTTATCCGGCCCTTCCCGTTCACGACGAGGTATTCGTGGAGTCCCCACTCGTTGACCTTCGGCGTCTCCAGAGAGATGGTCACGCGAGGGTCGCGCTGGATGTTCCGCAGCTTCCGCTGGTGGAACAACGACGCGATCACGATCTCGTCGCCCTCCAGACCCACCCACGCCATCGTCACCTGAGGTGCGCCGTCCGCATCGATGGTCGCAACATGTGCAAGGGCAGCCGACTCGAGAACCTCACGCGCTGTATCAGGAATCATCCACGCATCATCGCTTCGTTGACCCCGCGCGTCGAGGGGGTCGAGCTCGATCTCGTAGCTAGGCACGCTCCAGCCGCAGCTGGCCCTGGTAAGGCCCCCGACCCGTAACCGCGTGTGCTCCGCACCTGGCCGCGAAGGAGGCGGCATCTGCAGGCCGCATCTTTGCGCCTAGGCCGTAGGCCAAACCCGCGGCGAAGCTATCGCCCGCGCCGTAACGATCCACGATCGCGCCGGGGGGATCGACGGGCTCGTACCGCTGCCGCTCCTTGTCATACAGAGCCAAGGTCCCTCCGCGCTCTCCCTCGGTTCGAACGACCACCCGGGGAGCGGGATCGAGCGCGCCTACCTCGTAGGTCTCGGAAGCATCCTCGGCGCTGCCGACCACCCCGTCGAGCGGTACCGCCGCCTTCTTCAGGAACGGGAGGATCCGGGAGGTGGCCACGACCGCTCCGGCCGCCCGGGCTGCTCGCAAGGCTTGTTCGTCGCCAGCCGTGAAGTAGACCGCGTCGACTTCTCGCAGCTCGCGCCAGGGCAGAGCGTCTGTCCCCCGAGGCTCCAACCGCTGCCCGGCCACTGTGATCGTCCGTTCGCCGCGCGCGTCCACGTGGGTGACCGCGCGTCTGGTTGGAGATGGTCGGAGCGCCGCGTGAACGGTCACGCCGTGGCGCTCCAGCTCGGCCTGCGCGCGGCGGCCGAGGTCATCGTCGCCCAAGGCGGTGAAGAAGTCACAGGCCCCCGACAGCTTCGCGAGCTGGACCGCAGCTCCCGCTCCTCCGCCGCCCGGTTCCTCCCACCACTCGTCCGCATGCACGATCTCACCCGCGACGGGGACGTGGGCAACCGACAGGAACGTGACCCACTCGACATGACCTACGACCGCGCTGCGCACCCACTAACCATGCACCACCCGGAGGAACGTCCGCATCTGGGCATCACAGCGGCGGCCGGGGGAGGTACGCGAAGGAGGGAGAGTCCTGCATCGCCGTCTCGGTCGCCTGCCATCTCGTGATCAACGCCCTGAAACCAACGACGCGGTCGCGCATGTGTTGGGCCTGGGTCTGTCCAGGTGCGGGAGCAGAGCTCTCGCAGTCCAGCAAGCTTTCCCCGTTGACGCAGGCGTCGGCTCCGTCCCCGCCATCGAGGGTGTCGAAACCATCCTCGCCATCGAGGTGATCGTCTCCTTGAACGGCCTCCAAGATGTCGCCTCCGGTCCCACCCAGGAACACGTTGGTGTCCTCGGTCCCCCGGAAGATGTCGGGCCACCGAGAGCCATAGACGTTCTCGAGCGAAAGCAAGGTGTCAGAGCCGTGGCCGGTTCCGAATGCGGCCGCCAGGTCCACGATGACCGGCCGGGGGGCCGAGGCGTAGACGGCCGTGTCGGTGCCGTCTTCGCCGTCGACGATGTCGGCGCCGCCCATGGACTCGAGAAGATCGTCGCCTGGTCCACCGAAGAACTCGTCGACGGCCCCGTAGCCGATGAAGTAGTTGGCCTCCTCGCCTCCGAAGAACTCGTCCGTCTCTATCGTCCCCAGCGCGTTCTCCATGTTCTCGACCGTGTCAGCGCCTTGATCCCCAAAGGTGGAAGTGGTTCCGGCAACAAGGTCGAGCGTGATCCCTCTGTCGGAGTCGACGAACTCGAGGGTGTCCATGCCCTCGCCACCGTCGAAGTGATCGTCTCCGATGCCGGTCCGGAAGTAGTCGTTACCGGCTCCGCCGGTGAGGGTGTCGTTGTGGTCGTCGTCGTAGATCATGTCGTCGCCGTCGCCACCGTCGATGGTGTCGTCGCCTTTCAACCCAACCAGAACATCTTCGCCCCCGCCGCCATAGATGAGATCGAAGCCGGAACGGCCGTTGAGGTAGTTGGACGATCCGTCCCCCGTCAAGAGGTCCACTTTGGTCGAGCCCAGGATGTGCTCGACGCCCGCCGCGGCATCGTCGCCCTCACCGGTGATCAGCCCCGTTCCGAGATCGGCTTGGATGCCGGTTCTGGAACGGCCGAAGTTGATCGCGTCACTGCCCTCACCACCCTCGAAGATGTCGTCGCCGGTCCCGCCGATGAACACATCGTCTCCACCGGCGCCCTGAAGGGTGTCGCTCCCGGCGCGGCCGTCTATATCGTTGTCATCCTCGTTGCCGACGAGCGTGTCTGCATAACCGGAGCCCGAGAGGTTCTCGATCGAGCGCAATCGATCGTCACCCTCGCCGGTCGCGGTTCCCGCAGTGAGATCCGCGCTCACCCCGCCGGCGGACGAGGCGAAATCGGCCGTGTCGGCCCCGAAGACGCCATCGAGCCGGTCGTCCCCCGGCCCCCCGATCAGAACGTCGTCGTCGACATAGAGGGGATCCCCCTTGCGGTCGACCTCGTCGAGGCCTCCGATCAGGACGTCGTTCCCATCGAGACCTCTGAGTGTGTCGCGGCCCCCCTGACCACCATGGAGCCGGTTGGCTTCCCCGTCGCCGATCAGGAAGTCGTTTCGAGCGCTTCCGTAGACGTTCTCTATATTCAACAGCGCGTCTTCACCCTGGCCGGTCGCCGCGCGTCCCGCGAGGTTGACCACCATCTTGTGCCCCGCCTCGCTGAAATCGGCTTCATCCACCCCGGCCCCCCCGTCCAGGGTGTCGTCGCCTTCTCCTCCCGCCAGCGTGTTGTTCCCATCATCGCCGACGAGCCGATCGCCACCCTCGCTGCCGATCAGTCCCTCCACACCTTCCAGCCGGTCGCTTCCGTTCCCCTGGGCGGTTCCCCGCGCCAAAGAAACTTCGACCGGCTCGGCAGAAGAGGCGTAGGAAACGACGTCGAACCCGCTACCGCCGTCGAAACGATCTTCACCATCGTCGACATCGGGATCTTCATCGTTGGGGCGAACGAAGGTGGCAAACATGCGGTCGTCTCCGCCTCCTCCTGCCACCACATCGCGGCCGAGGTCCCCGACCAGGAAGTCGGCACCATCGTCGCCGGTCAAAAGGTCCTCGCCACGGTCGCCGGAAAGGTAGTCGGCACCGCTTCCCCCGGTGAGATCGTCGTCGCCGTCTCCACCGCCGAGCGAATCATCGCCGCCGCCACCTTCGAGCACGTCGCGCCCGTCGTCCCCGCTGATGTAGTTGTTCCCCTCGCCCCCCGCGAGGTGGTCGTTACCCTGCTCGCCGTAGAGCTCGTCGTTACCATCCCGCCCGAAGATCTGGTCGGCGCCGCCTTCGCCTCGTAGGGAGTCCCGGTCCACGCCGCCATCGATCCGATCGTCGCCGGTGCCCCCGCTGACCCCGTCCTTTCCTGCGTCGGCGCAGATGAGATCGTCACCCCCGGCGCCCTCGATCCGATCGTTGCCTCCCAGTCCCACGATCACATCCCGGCCGGCCGTTCCCTCGAGGTGATCGGACTCGTCACTGCCGACGATGGTCGGCGAGGCGCCGAAACAGCTCGGAGCGGCCGCTGCCGGCGACGCGGGCAAGAGGGCCGAAGCCACCACGGCGGCGACCAGCGCAGCCTTCGATCCAGACATAACGTTCATCAGCGTCCCCCTTGGCACGATCCTCGACCGTTCATGCGGTCCGATGGCATGACGAGCGAGGAGGCCCCGACGTTGCACGGGGGTGGAAAACCGCTGCGCAAGTCAGCGGTGACGGAGGTGCTTTCGAAAGCCCTGCAACGCGATCTCCACCGCCCACCTCTGTGCCCACAGGAGCAAGGGCCGAGCTACATGGATCATGCGTCTGATCTTGCGGTCCGCGATCTCGACGTCCCAGGAGACGGTCGCCGACGTGGCGTCGCCGTCCGGAACGAGCTCCAGGCGCGCTCTGCCGACGAGGTCACCGTCTACATCTCCCTGGATCCACTCGGGAGCGCGAGAACCCGTGACCGAGACGCTGATCCTCAGGTCGAAGGGGATCGGAGGATCTATGCGAAAGCAGATCACAGAGCCGGGACTCAGCGCCGTTCCCTCGAGCCGGACGTCGCGCATCCAGGGCCACCAGGACTCGAACCGATCCACCCGGCTGAGCTCGCTCCATAGCTCGCCCGGAACCGCCTCGAAGAAGTGCGTGCCGGTGTAAGAGACATCGAAGGGCGAGTCCATGAAACAACCCTAGATGTCATTCCAACCTCACTGACGGACGGTTGGGGTGCGATATCTGCGGGTATTCGAGCCGTGTTGAGGGAGCAGCCGGGTGGTCGTAACAACTTCATCTACCTTGTGAAGACGGCGTCGGTGGCGGCCGCGACGACCATGGCCCTGACCGCCTGCGCTTCCGGAGGAGTGAGAGAAGCCATCGTCCGATCTGTAGGTTCCGCGGGTTCGGAGCACTCCGACGGCCGCATCGCCGCACGACCCAAACGGGCCCCCAAGGGGAAACCACAGATTGGTCTTCATCCGCTCGGGCTGGCCGAGAAGCGCGACGCCCTTCTTTACGTCCCTCCGAGTTACGACGAAGAGGACCCTCCCCCGCTGATGGTGACGCTTCACGGTGCTAATAGCTGTGCGGAGCGCGCGCTGAAGCCGGTGATCCCGCACGCAGAAGCAGAGGGGCTGATGCTCCTGGCGCCACCGTCGCGCGGCCGCACGTGGGACGTCATCCTGGGGAGCTTCGGTCCCGACGTGGCCTTCATAGAGCGCGCGCTCGAAACCGTCTTCGATCGCTATGCGGTCGACCGAAAGCGTGTTGCCATCGAGGGTTTCTCCGATGGAGCCTCGTACTCGCTTTCTCTAGGCATCACGAACGGCGATCTCTTCACGCATGTGATCGCTTTCTCTCCCGGTTTCGTCGCTCCCGGCGACCCACAGGGGAAACCTCCGATATTCGTCTCGCACGGAACCGAAGATTCCATACTGCCTATCGACGCCACCAGTCGCAGGCTGGTTCCTCGGCTCAAAGACCAGGGCTACGACGTGAACTACATCGAATTCGATGGACCTCACAAGCCGGCCGGTCCTGTGGTGGTCGAGGCTCTCGAGGGCTTCCTCGACCGGCCCGTCGGCCCCCCCGACCCCAGCGTCAGGGTGGGAGAAGAGCGCTGCTGACGCTGGAGCAAACCGCGCGCAGATGGGGCGTGCAGACGAGTTACGAGAACTTCAACAAAGAGCGCCAGGAGGTCGCACCGGAAACCATCCGGTCCGTCCTCGAGACCCTGGGAGCCACCGGGGGCACACCGCCGGCCGCGCGCATTCAGGTGATCACGCCGTCGGGCGGCGTCGATCTGACCG
>JAUJPD010000004.1:177729-198078 GCA_030447315.1 Actinomycetota bacterium
CTGGTCGAGCGCGACGAGATCTACCGGTTGAAGATGGAGGCTCTGGACCTGCTGTGGAGACAGGGAGCCGGCGACGCCTTTGCCTCGTGGGTCACCGAGCAAGGGGATCTGTTGTGGAGCTATGCCACTTACGCGGCTCTGGCCGAGTCCCACCAGGGGGGGCCGAGCCGGTGGGCGGCGCCGCTGGCGGAGAGGGATCCGACCGCGATCGAACGCTGGCGGCGAGACAACGACGATCGGGTGCGTTTCCACGCCTGGGTCCAATGGCTAGTGGAGGAGCAGCTCCGCGAGGCCTCGGGCCACACCGGACTCGTCGCCGACCTGGCGATCGGGGTCGATCCCGACGGCGCCGACGCGTGGCTGTGGCGGGACGCGTTCGCCACCGGCGTCACGGTGGGAGCACCCCCCGACGAGTTCAACCTGAGCGGCCAGGACTGGGGTCTTCCTCCGTTCGATCCGTGGAGGTTGAGAGCGGCGGACTACGAGCCCTTCATCCAAACGATCCGGTCGGCGATGCGCCACTGCACCGGCATGCGTATCGACCACGTCATGGGGCTGTTCCGGCTGTATTGGATACCGCAGGGTGCAGACCCCGACAGGGGCACGTACGTCCGCTATCCATACGAGGACCTCTTGAACATCGTCGCGCTCGAGAGCCATCGCAACGGCGCCTACGTCATCGGTGAGGACCTGGGAACGGTGGAGGACCTGGTGCGGGATCAGATGTCGACGCGACGGATGCTCTCGTACCGGCTGTTGTGGTTCGAAGACGACCTGCCACGCGACTATCCGTCCCTCGCGCTCGCCGCGGTCAGCAACCACGACCTCCCGACCATCGCGGGGCTATGGACGGGCAAAGACATCGAGGCCCTGGAAGAAGCCGGCGTCGAGGTGAACCGCGAGGGCACCCAGGCACAACTCGAGCGTCTGCGCGGATGGCTGGCGGTGGAAAGCGATGCTCCGCTGGAGTCGGTGATCGAAGGCTGCCATCGTCTTCTCGCCGCGGCCCCCAGCGCGGTGGTGCTGGCAACACTGGAAGACGCGCTGGGGGTGATCGAAAGACCCAACATCCCCGGGACGACCGACGAGCGACCCAACTGGTCCATCCCACTTCCCGTCACGCTCGAGGAGATCCCGGAGCATCCGCTGGTTCAACGCGTCATCGCGGCCCTCTCGGTCCGCGCCGAGGACGCGCCCCCACGGGAAGCAAACGATGAGCCGCGTCTTCCTCATCTATAACGGGGTCCTGTCTATGCTGGAGGGCGCACAAAGATCGATCTAGACAGAGGGGTCACGATGGAGAAGGCAACTTTCGGAGCGGGATGTTTCTGGGGTGTCGAGGCGGCCTACCGACAGATCCCCGGGGTGCTTTCCACAGCCGTCGGGTACGCGGGTGGCGCCGCGGCCGACCCTACCTACAAGCAGGTGTGCACGGGCCAGACCGGCCACGCCGAGGTGGTCGAGGTGGCGTTCGACCCGGATCGCGTCTCCTACGAGCAACTGCTCGAGGTGTTCTGGGCCAACCACGACCCCACGACGCTCAACCGGCAGGGGCCAGACGTGGGAACCCAGTACCGCTCCGCCGTCTTCTTCCACAGCCCCGAGCAGGAATCGACGGCGAAAGCTTCACTGGAGAAGGCCCAGACACGGTTCCAGCGGCCGATCGTGACGCAGGTCGAGGCGGCATCTAAGTTCTACCTCGCGGAGGACTACCACCAGCAATACCTGGAGAAGCGCGGCCTGTCCACCTGCCGGATCTGAGCTAACTAGGAGATCGTCGTGAAGGTGGCGGTCGCGTACGCGATGTGCTCGCCCGTCTCCTCCTGAACGACCTCGGCCTCCAGCACGGTGAATCGCTTGCCCTTGCGGCGTACCGCCGCCGTCGCCACCAGGACACCTTGTTGACCCGGCTCTAGGTAGTTGATCTTGGCTTCGACGGTGACGGGTTGCTCGTCGTCGAGGGTGGAAGCCAAGGCCGAACCCATGGCGCAATCGGCCAGCGTTGCTATCGAACCGCCATGAACGATGCCGCCGTCGTTGAGATGCCGTTCCTGCGCCTTCATCGTCAAGCGGGCCCGGCCGTCACCGCGTTCGACGATCTCTATGCCGAGCTCTTCTCTGAAGGCCACTACCGCCTCGCCGCGATCATCTACGATCCGCTCCCGGACTGGCCGCTCCCAGACTGGCCGCGTCCGGTCTTGTCCTGAAGCTCCTCGATGCGCTTTGAAGCCTCGGCCTTGGTCAGGTCGCCTTCGACATCTTCACCCGCCTCGGTAGCCAGGGTCTTGAGGTACGAGGCTTGGGCTCCCGTCATGTCCCGTCGCCCGTCACCCACTCGTCTGGGTCCCTCTGCACGTTGTCTCCACCAGGTTGATCGGCCATCTCGCCTCCTTACTCAGTGCTCGCCTCCTTGGTCAGGGCTCGCCTCGGTCGCGGTCCGCGCCTGCGAGATACCCATCGAGGCCGTGGCTAAACGAACATACGTTCGCCTCTAGTCGAGATGAGCGCGCTCGTGCCGGATCCCCTGAAGGACCAGCCGCACGCCGGCCAGCACCACCACCAGGCCGAAGACCACGCGCAGGGCGTCGCCCTCGATCGACAGCGCCCACCTGGCACCGGCGTAGACGCCGGCGACTCCTCCGAGCGCCATCCACCCGGCCACGCGCAGCTCGACCAGGCCGCGGTGGTGGTGGGCGATCGCGCCGGCGATGGCGGTCGGCACGATGACTGCCAGAGCCGTTCCTTGAGCCGCATGTTGGTCCAGGCCGTAGCCGAGCACCACCACCGGAACCATGAGCAAGCCGCCGCCGATGCCGAAAGCTGCCGAGAAGACGCCGACGACGGCCCCGACGGGGATGAGGAGGAGAAACAGCGGGTTCATGACAGCACCATCACGATCCCGACGACCACCATCAGGCAGCCGAATGCGATCTTCAACTTGCCTTCGGAGGAGCGAGCCATCACTCGCGCTCCCAGCGGCGCGCCCACCAGCGCCCCCGCCGCCAAGAAGAAAGCGATGGGGAGGTCCACCTCACCGGCGTAGCCGAACGCCCCGGCTCCCACCGCGCCGATGATCACGATCGCGGCGAGCGACGTCGCGTGAGCGTGATGCTGTGACAGGTGCAGCATGCTCACCAGCAGGGGAACCATGACGATCCCGCCCCCGATCCCGAGCAGCCCGCTGGCAACTCCCGCCACCAGTCCAACCGCGATCGCGATCACAGGCATCGTCATCCGTGCATCGAACCACGCACGACCGAGGCGGCCGGGGCGCAACCGGGTCTAGGCAGGCAAGGGCTCACTGAACTGCGAAGCGCTGGCAGTACCTCTTGTGCCAACCTCTCCACCTGTCGCTCGGGATCGGGTCCCGCAGGAGAGAAGTTCATGGCACTGAAGCCGAGGTCGAGGAAGCCCCTCAGTTGCTCGGCCATCTGTTCCGGGGACCCGGTGACCACCCCCGCGGAGTCAGCGCTCCGTTCGTCCAGTCGGAAGTCCATGTTGTAGACGAGGGTTATGTCATCGAGATCGCGTCCCGCGAGAGTGGCAGCTTCGTAGATGGCGTCTCGCATCTCCGGGATCACCTCGGGCGGCGCCATCTCGAGCGTAGGTATCCAACCGTCCGCAACCCGCCCCGTGACCGTCAGGGCACGCGCTCCGAACGTGCCCAGCCATATCGGGATCTGATGCTCGGGCTTGGGTTCGATGACGGCTCGCTCGGTGACGTGGTGGCGTCCCTCAAACGTGAGCTCGGACAACGACCACAGCCCTCGGATGATGGTCACTGCTTCTTCGAGACCTTCGATCTTCTCTCCGGGCGAAGGAACGCGCAGGCCAAAGGCGCGGAACTCTCGATCGGAGTATCCGGCCCCCATACCGAGGACCAGACGGCCCCCGGACAAGCGATCGAGCGACTCGGCCATCTTCGCAACCATCCCGGGAGCCCGATACGGCACCCCCAGCACGCGTGTTGCGATCTTGATCCGCGACGTCTTCGCCGCTATCCACGTGAGCATCGTCCAGGTCTCGAAGGTCGGTTCAGTGCCACTGGGATGATCGTTGGCCGAGACAAAGTCGTAGCCGAGTGCTTCCGCACGCATGGCGTCTGCTACCGGGTGGCGCCGGTGCTCGGCAGAGGTGGAGATGTTGACGCCGAACGATGGTTCCTTCATGACTCGCTCCTTGTGATCGGGATCAGATACGGGCACCGGTGTAGCGGGATGTCTCGATGGACGACGACGTGCCCAGGCGACCCGGCCGACCCCACGCCCGGAGAAGACGCGCCACTCGGGCCCGGAAGCGTGGCCTGCTTTTGTCGCGCGGCGACTCCATGCCGAACAGCCGGAAGGAGACATCGATCGCGGGCCCGATCAAGACGATGAAGACCGCGGTCCCCACTCCGATAGAGCCACCCAGGGCCACTCCGGCCACGACGACACTCACTTCGATCATGGTGCGCGCGCTACCAACCGAGCTCCGCGAGCGCTTGGCGAGACCGAGCATGAGCCCGTCGCGCGGTCCGGCCCCGAGATCGGCACCTATGTACAAGGCCGAGCCGAGAGCAACACCCACGACCCCCGCGCCCACCGCGAGCAGGCGGAACGGAAGCGGTCCTGAACCGAGGCTCCGGAGGATCGGCGACCACAGGATCGCGTCCGTGAAGACCCCCACGAGAACGGAGTTGGCCACCGTTCCGGGTCCGGGAGCAACGCCCAGGGCCCACGCGGCCACGAGGACCACGAGCGACACGGCCACGATGGTCTGTCCGAACGACAGAGGCGAGATGACCCGGATCGCATCGTGGAACACGTCCCAGGACGAGAGGCCGAGTCCGGCCCGAACCATCAGCGCCAGCCCGGCGGCGAAGACCGCGAGGCCGCCCACGAGACGAAGCCACCGCGGGTACAAGGCCCTACCAGGGTCAGAGGCAACCGCGAGGTGCCCCAAGGTCCGGGTTTGTGCTCTGTATGCCATCGTCGTCTCCCGTCGCCTCCGGTCCTGGTTGCATGGTCGACCCCGAAACGATTTAGCACAAGCGAATGTTTCTTCACATCACGTAAGGCGTGCTGTATAGTCGGCGCCCATGCTCGACGTCAGGCGCCTCCACACGCTCACCGCCGTGATCGACGAGGGATCGATCACCGCCGCCGCGGCGGCGCTCGGCTACACCCCTTCGGCGGTCAGCCAGAGCGTCGCCGCCCTGGAGCGGGACACCAAGACCGCTCTGCTCGAAAAGGCCGGCAGGGGCATCCGTCCCACCCAGGCCGCGCTCCTTCTGTCCCGCCACGCGCGCTCTCTGCTGGCGCAGCTACAGGAGGCCGAGCGAGACCTCGAGGCGCTACGGGCGGGTGAGGCGGGACGGCTCCGCCTGGGAGCTTTCGCCACGGCGGGGGCCGCTCTGGTGCCGCGCGCGGTGGCGCGGTTCAAAGAGACCTACCCGAGGGTCGAGCTCGATCTCTCCATGGTCGAGACCGATGAAGCGCTGGCTCAGCTCCGCTGCGGACACATCGATGTCGCGGTCATCGCCGACGGCACCAAGATGGAAAGCGGCCGGGACAACCTGGTGCTCACCCCCCTATTGGAGGACCCTTACCGGGTCGTTCTGCCGCGGAACCACCCCGCAGCAACGAAGCAAGTGATCGCATTGGAAGACCTGCGAGACGAGCCGTGGATCTCGACCGCTTCTGCTCGATGCAATTGCTTGCAGACCATTACCACGGCATGCGCCCGCGCGGGCTTCGCCCCGCGCTTTGCGGTCGAGGCAGATGAGTTCGCAACCACGGTCGGATTCGTGAACGCGGGACTCGGCGTGGCGATGGTGCCGTTGCTAGCCCTCAGCTCGATCCCCGACAGCGTCCGCGTCTGTCGTATAGAGGCCGGTGAGCCGAAACGGTACGTCTACGCGGTGTCGCGCGTCGCTAGATCCGAGGACCCGATCGTCGAGGGGATGAAAGAAGCGTTGCGGCTATCGGCCGGGTCACACCTCCAGTCCGCGGCCTGAACAGAGACATCGACGCGGCGGTAACCCGTTGCTAGATGCCGCGCAGGCAGGGGGCCGAGTGCTTGGTTACCCGCAGGACCACGGCGTGCGCACCGACAACGCAGTCACTGCTGCCGTCCGGCCACACGATCTTGATGTGAGCGGTCACGGCCTCGTCCATCCCGAGGTGCACGTAGCCGGTCTCGTCCTGCGAGTGGAAGTTCGCGCCATCCGTCACCTGACGATGCACCACCCGGCCTCCCATCGTCATGACGATCCTGGCCCCGAAGCCCATGGGGTTCTTACGGTCCCCCACGATGTCGAGGGCGGTCCAGTTGCCGGTCTTCGACTGGTTCCGCAACAATGCGTTCCGCCCCGTCCATTGGTAGAGCCCGTTGGTGAGGAAGAGATCGACGCGACCATCGCGGTCGTAATCGGCGGCCGAGACGGCGTCGCCGTTGCCGTCATGCGGCCCCCGGAACGACCTGCCGGTGCGCCTCCGGAACCCATCGTTGGTGTTGAGCAGGAAGAGATCGGGCCGGTTCATCGAACGAGGATCCGGTCGCTTCCCGGGGGCTCCCTGGACCACGAAGGAGTCGAGATCACTGTCGTTGTCGACGTCCAACCACACGCTCATCCGTCCCTGCACGAGCCTCCTGCGATCCACGACGTGGAATCCGTCCCGTGCATTGCGCACGACCAGCGACCGCGTCTCTGAGACCAGGTGTAGGTCGGGCCTTCCATCGCCGTCGAAGTCCCCCCAAGCCGCGGATCCCCACCGACGGCCGCTGACATGCGCCAGGCTCACCTTCTCGAAACGACCTCCCACGTTCTCGTAAGCCACCGTTGGGAACGGATCGTCTTGAGTCACGATCAGGTCGGGATCGCCGTCAAGGTCCCAATCGGCCCACGACGAAGACTGGGTCCACAGAGACTCCGTCAGACCGATGTTCACCTCCGTAAAGGTCCCTCCGTCGTTGCGGTAGGTGGCGTTGGGCGCGCCGGATCGATTGAGGTTGCCGACGAAGAGATCCAGATCGCCGTCCTGGTCGAAGTCGATCCAGTGCGCGGTCCGGCCGCGCCCTTTCGGGTTCGTGACCCCGCTACGCCCGGCCCGATTTCGAAACTCCACGCCGCTCGAGCGAAGGAACAGCTGATTGGCGCCGGCTCCCGTCCCCTTGTCCGCGCCGCGGACGCAATAGATGTCGGGCCGCCCATCTCCGTTGGCTTCGCCCCACACGCAGGTATGACGGTCGACATGAGCGCGCTGCAGGTCGGGGGCCGTGATGTCTTCAAAGGCGCGGCTGGGACCGCCTCGGAGCAACCGGGGAGGACCCCAGTGCCGCCCGACCCAGAGGTCGGGATGCCCGTCCTCGTTGAAATCGTTCCACGCGGAGCCCCAGGTGCGCGACGCACCGGCCGCTCCCACTTCTCGAGTCACGTCGGAGAAGAACAAGATGGGGTCCCTGCTGCCGGCGGTGACCTCTATGTCACGAGGACGCAAAGGCCGCGGGCTCGCGACGAGGCCGACCACTATCAGCAGCAGGGTTATCCGGATCAGGGCTCTGGATATCGTCACGTGCAATGAGACACGTGAGGACGCGGGAACATTGCATCGGCGCGTCAGATCGGTTCACGAGCGCGTACCCGTAGTCATGAGAATCTTTCCTCGGAGGCCCCCGTACTCCAACAGGAAGAGAGAGACGGCTTAAACCCGTCACAGTGTGGGTTCGAGTCCCACCGGGGGCACGCTCTGATGTGTGTCTGTGCGCTTTAGATCAGGGGCCAGGGCAGGGGACGATCTGTGCTGGGGGCCGGGAACGAACCCGATCTCAGTAGGTCACGGACGCGGGCGCGCGTCGCGTCCACCTCACCCGCCGCCAGCAATCCCCCCAGACGCTCGTACAGCGGCCGGCCCGGTTCCAACTCGGCCTCGAGGCGCTGCAATGCATCGAGGGCGTCTGCGCTCAACGGGTCCTCTGCGTACACCCAGATGACCGTGCGTAGCTTCGGCTCGACGTGGAAGCTGACCCCATGGTCGACCGCCCACAGCTTGCCGTCGCGTGCCTCGATCACATGGCCACCCTTGCGGTCGGCGTTGTTGATGGCGGCATCGAACGCGGCGAAGCTGCGCAGGTCACGCCCTTCTTGCTCGACGAAGACGAAGTAGTGGCGCTCGGGATCATGCTCGATGAAGAGCTGCAGCGAGCCGTTCCCCAGAGGGGCATCGTCTCGCAGCACCGTGGGAGGAACGAGGTGCCACCCGGCCGCGCGTGAGACCTCGTAAGCGGCCACCTCACGCGCTGCGAGGCTGCCGTGTTGGAAATCCCACAGCGGACGCTCGCCTCGGCGCGGCTTGTAGACGGCCAACAGCTCGCGCCCGTCTTTCGTGACTTTGGTCAGGAAGGTGTAGTTGGACGAATAGGGCAGGAGGCCCAGGACCTCGATGTCCCCGCCCGAGAGCAGGTCGAGGACGTCTTCCTTCATGAGTTCAGGCGATGTCCGTTGGAGGCGGGGCACCTGTGTCCGTCCGGATCCATGGGCAGGCCGCAGAGCTGGCAGAGGGGTCGGCCTTCGGCCACCACAGCCAGCGCGTGAACCGCGAACGAGCGAGCTTGATCGCGCCGCAACAGGATGCGCACGGCGAAATCGTCGACGTCGGGGCCCTCGTCATCGTCGTCCTCGTCGTCCTCTTCCCCTAGCTCTGCCGCTGCGGACACCGGCTCTAAGGCGACGACTATGGAGTCGCTACCTTCCTCGAAGGTCAGGCCGATCGTCCCGACCCGCCACTCCGGCTCGATCGGCGCGCTCAGCGCGTAGGCGGGATCCCGTTGCGCGCTCGTCGTCTTGACGACGTCATCGGGATCGATCATCAAGAGCAGCTCCTTGAGCTTTTCCGCCAAGACTTCGACCTGACCCTTCTCTAGTTGGTAGGTCAGCGTGAGGGTCTCGCTGCGTGACTGCAAGAAGAACGTTCTCTCGCCGGGACGGCCGGTGTAGTCGGCGGTGAAGACCTCGGGTCTGACATCCATGACTAGCCCTTCACCGGCCGGGGCATGGGCAGCGCGTTCAGAGACAAGATCTGGGGGCCGTAATCACTCACGTTGATGACCGAGACCGAGGCAGGACCTATGAAGATGCGTTGGAACAGGTCGATGTGGATCCCCATGTAGTGAGCGACGATGAGCTTGATCGTGTCGGCATGCGAGACACAACAGATCGTGTCGCGCGTGTGCTGCCCCCGCAACTCTTCGATCGCATCGACGGCCCGCGTCTGCACCTCGCGCAGCGTCTCTCCCTCCGGGAATCGAACCGCTGAAGGCCAGCGCTGGATCGTTCCCCATAGCTTGGTGCGCGCCAACGACTTCAGGGATCGATCCGTCCACTCCCCGTACTGAACCTCGCCGATCTGCTCGTTGATCTTGACGTCAAGATCGTGACGGCTGGCGATGGTACGAGCGGTTTCGATGGTGCGGTCGATGGGGCTCGAGTAGATGGCTTTGAAGTTGACTCCCGCGAGTTGCTGAGCCGTGGCCTCGGCCTGCTGCTTTCCCTCTGGGGTGAGGTGGACACCCTCCATCCAGCCAGTCAGCTTGTGCCCTGTATGGGACGTGACTGCATGACGCACCAGATAGATCGTCGTCACGACAGCGACTTCTGGATGGCTTCGAGGGCGCTCGGGTTCTCCAATGAAGACAGGTCGCCCTGATCTTCACCGAGCACCTGAGCTCTGATCGCCCGGCGCAGGATCTTCGCGGACCGGGTCTTCGGGAGCTCTTCGACGAAACGGACCTCTTTGGGCGCGAAGGCTTTACCGAGGTCGTCCGCGATCGCCTTCTTCACCTCGGCTTCCAGCTCTTTGGATCCGACCGTTCCGGGACGGAGGATGCAGAAACACCAAACGACGGTCCCTTTGACCTCATCGGGAACGCCGACGGCGGCGCACTCGGTCACGGCAGGATGCTCAACCGCCGCCGACTCGAACTCGGCGGGACCGATGCGCTTGCCCGCGATGTTCAGCGTGTCGTCCGAGCGGCCGTGCAGGAACCAATATCCGTCGACGTCGATCGAAGCCCAATCCCCGTGGACCCACACCTCGGGCCAGCGGGACCAATAGGTGTCGATGTAGCGCTCTCTGCTGCCCCAGAAGCCCCGCGTCTGAGAGGGCCAGGGCTTCGTGCACACCAGCTCACCGACCTCACCGCGGACGGGGATCCCCTCGTTGTCGAATACCTCCATCGCCATGCCCAGCGACGGGGTCCCGAGTGAACAGCTCTTCGTCGGGATCACCGGCGCTTGGCCGAGGAAGCATGCTCCGACCTCGGTGCCACCCGACAGGTTCATGATCGGGCACCGGCCGCCGCCGATGACGTCTGAGAACCACCGATAAGGCTCAGGGTTCCATGGCTCGCCGGTGGAACCCAAGATGCGCAGCTTCGAGAGGTCATGTTTCCGCACCATCCGTTCACCCGCCGGCATCAGAGCCCGGATCAAGGTAGGAGACACCCCGAGGATCGTGACCCCGTGACGCGCGCAGATGTCCCACAGCCGGTCCGGCGCGGGGTGATTCGGCGCGCCCTCGTACATCAGGACCGCCGAGCCGTTGGCGTGGCCTCCGACGATCTCGAGGGGCCCCATGATCCAACCCATATCGGTCACCCAGTAAAGAACCTCACCCGGTCGCGCATCCAGCTGGTAGGCGACCTCTTGGGCGATCTTCACGAGGAAGCCTCCATGCACGTGGACGCTGCCCTTTGGCTTGCCGGTCGTCCCGGAGGTGTAGGCGATCATGTAGGGAGCTTCAGGATCCAGCTTCGCCGGGGCGCATCTATCCGACCGGTCAGCGAAGACCTCGTCCCATGTCAGGTCGCGCTCGGTCATCGCGCAGTCATCCTCTGGGAACCGGCGGAAGACGATGACCTTGTCGATAGTCGGAGAGGCCGCAACGGCCTCGTCGGCGACGGTCTTCATGGCGACCTTGGTGCCCCGGCGCCAGAACCCGTCGGCGGTGATCAACACCTTGGCCCCGGCGTCGTTCAGCCGCGTCGACATGGCAGGAGCTCCGAAGCCGGAGAAGATGGGCAGGTAGATCGCGCCGATCTTGGCGCAGGCGTAGGCAGCGATGGCCGCCTCGGGGATCATCGGCATGTAGACGCCGACGGGATCGCCTTCCCTCACGCCTAGCGCCACCAGACCGTTCGCGGCCCGATCCACCTCGGCCCCCAGCGCGGAGAACGTAAGGGTTCGGGTCGCACCCTCTTCGCCCTCCCACACGATCGCTGGGCTGTTCGCCAAGGCTCCCGCGGCGTGGCGGTCGACGCAGTTATAGGTGAGGTTGACCTTCGCTCCAACGAACCAGCGGGGCCACTGCGGCCCCTCCGCATCGTCGACGATCTTGTCGTAGGGCTCGAAGAACTCCAGGCCCAGATCCGCGATCGCCTCGGCCCAGAACCACTCGGGGTCGTCTTGCGAGCGCCGCACCAGCTCGTGGTAGTCCTCGATACCGTGCTTGCGCATCAAGCGGGTTACGTTCGCCCGTTCGACGTACTCGCGCGTGGGCTCCCAGACGAAGTCGGTCATGGGTTGCAGGCTAAAGCAAGAAGGAGGCGGTCCCTCTCGGGACCGCCTCCTTCTCTACAACTACGAGGCTAGAAGTGCACGACCACAACAGGCCTCGCCCGTCGGCTGAAAGAGTTACTTGACGACCACCCGGCCACTCATGAACGGGCCGTGGACCAGACAGATGTACTTGAAGCCCTTCGAGTCGGAGCTCTTGTCATCTTGACCGTCCAGGGGTTGAGTCATAGGTGGTGTCCTCCGGGAAGATCGGAGTCTTGACACCGGAGTTCTCGAGATCGTTGGTGCCCGTAACCCGATTGTCGCCCACCTCGTCGAGGAGCCTCTGGTCGACGTCGATCTCGAGCTCCGCCGGAGGCGTGCACGGAGGAGCGTTGGGATCCGTGAAGTTCGGCTCGATATCCGGAGCGGTGCCCGAATCGCCGTCGGTGTCACAAACCGGGAGGAAAGCGTTCCGAGCCAGAGCCGCCGCTTTGCGCCAACCTGCCGAAATTACTTAGGCATCGAGCAGCTGTATGACCAATCCGTCCAGGATGTCCTTTTCGGAGGTCAGCACCTCGGCCATATCGAACACCTCCATGATCACCAGCAGGATCTCGGCCCCCGCGACGATCACGTCGGCTCTCCCCGCTTCCAGCCCCTTGATCCGCTTGCGTTGGGCGTAGGTCAGCGACCCCAAGCGGCGAGCGAGCATCCTGACGTGCCCGTGAGAGAGGACGGCGTGATGGGTGACATCCGGGTCGTAAACCGGGATGCCAGCCTTGAGCGCGGCGAGTTGCGTCACCGTTCCCGCTACCCCTACCAGCCGCGCCCCCGCGGGCACCTCGAGCCGATCGGCGACCGCCCCTACCTCACCTCGAACCTCTTCCCGCATCGCCTCGAGCTCTTCGGGGGCCGGTGGATCGGAATGAAGATGCTTCTCGAGCATCCGCACGCAACCGATGTTCAGGGAGACCAGCCGCTCCGGCTCCTTCTCTCCCACGATGAACTCGGTCGAGCCGCCTCCGATGTCGACGACGAGCACCGGACCCCAGTCCGGAAGATCCGATAACGCTCCCAGGAAGGTCGCCGCTGCTTCGGCCTCACCCGACAACAGCTCGGCTTCGGTGCCGGTCAGGTGACGCACGCCGTCGAAGAACTCGTCACGGTTGTGCGCATCGCGCACCGCCGAAGTTCCCGTCACTCGCAACTTGCTCACGCCCAGCTCACCACACGTCGCCGCGTAATCGGCGATGGTTGCCAGTGTGCGCCGAAGGGCGTCCGGCGCGAGGACCCGACGCTCGTCAACCCCCTGCCCCAATCGCGTGATGACCATCCGCCGTTCCACCGAACGGAAACCCTCTCCTTGTCCCTCCGCCACCAAGAGACGGGTCGAGTTTGTTCCCACGTCGATCGCGGCCACCCTCATGGCACTTCGACGCACGGCACACGGCAGTCCGGGAAGCCGACCTCGGCCAGGACCAAAGCCCCCACCGGGTTCGGCCTCACGAGTTGATGCGCCACGTGAGAGTGCAGGCACTTGACACGCCTCGGCCCCCCACCGGGAGGCGCGGGTACGGGATCGAGCGGCTCGAGCTCGTCGCGGGCGCGCCGATAGTCCTCCACCGCCCGCTCGAGCCGGTGCGCGAGCCCGCTGTCGCGCGCAAGGCGCTGGTTCAGCTCCTCCATCCAGCCTTCGGACTCCAGCCTGCTGGCGCGTTTGATCAACAAGGGGCAGGTCAACCAGTAGAGAGTGGGGAAAGGAGAGCCGTCTTCCAGGCGGGGATGGTTCTCGATCACCATGGGGATACCGAGATGACAGCGTGCCGCAACCCGCCACTTGCCCCGAGGGGAACGACCCAGTTGCCGCTCGACGATGCTTCGATCCTCGGCGGAATGAGAAAGCGAGGTTACTTGCGTCCCTCTTTGTGCCTCTTGAGGTCGACGAGCCGCTCCTGCGACTGGCTCATGAAGGTCTTGAGCTTGCGCTCGAACTCCGGGTCGCGACCCCCTTTACGCGGCGCCTGCTCCGTGTAACCCGCCTGCGCCTGCTTGATCGAGAGGTCGATCTTGCCGTCTTCTTTCTGGCCGACGACCTTGACCTGGATCGAGTCGCCCTCTTTGATGAAGTCTCGGATGTTCTTGACGTAGTTCACGTCGACCTGCGAGATGTGAACCATGCCGCTCTCGCCACTTTCGAGTTTCACGAAAGCGCCGTACTCGGTCACCTTCTCGACCGTTCCCGTGACTACCGCTCCTACCTCAACCATGTCGAACATGGTAACCCGCCAGCGATAGAGGCGGACCGGGGCGGCTACCGGATCCCGACGAAGTCCAGGAAGCCCTGGATGAACCCCGGTGTCGAGGCCGGTGGAGGAGGTGGCTTCTTCGGCCCCCGGGACTTCGGCTGGGGACGACTGGGTGGCATGACGACGTAAGCGGTCTCGCCGGGCCGCACGAGGCCGATGTCGCGCGCTCTTTGTTCGAGGAAGTCCGGGTCCTTCAGCCTTCCGATCCGAGCGTCGAGCCTGCGATTCGACCTCTGTATCTGGCGCAGGTCCCGGTCCATCCCGTCGATGCGCTCTCGTTGTGCGATCAGTTGACGGGTGGGCTCGATGGCCATCGCGCCCAGCAGCCCCAGAACCAGCAACAGCGCCACTATCTGAGGCCCGATGCCGAGGCGAGGCAGCCGGATCTTCCTGCCGCGTCCCCCCGCACCCCTGGCCGCTATCGATCTCATCGCCAGAACCTCGGAAATGCTCTGGATCCAGGGTAGCGAGCCGAATCCCCCAAGATGGCCTCGATCCGTAAGAGCTGGTTGTACTTCGCGGTGCGCTCGCCGCGAGCAGGAGCCCCCGTCTTGATCTGGCCGGCGTTGGTCGCGACCGCTACGTCCGCGATGGTCGCGTCTTCGGTTTCCCCGGAACGGTGCGAGATCACCGTCGTGTAGGCAGCGCGCTGGGCGAGGCGAACGCATTCGAGCGTTTCGGTCAGGCTCCCGATCTGGTTCGGCTTGACGAGGATCGAGTTGGCGCAACCTTCCCGGATACCTCTCTGCAGGATCTCGGGGTTCGTTACGAAAAGGTCGTCTCCGACCAGTTGGACGCGCCCGCCGATGGCGTCGGTCAACGACTTCCAACCGTCCCAGTCGTCTTCGGCCATCCCGTCTTCGATGGACACGATGGGGTAACGCTCCACCCACTCGGCCCAGAACTGCACCATCTCTTCTGGGGATAGTCGCCGGTCTTCCGACGCCAGCACGTACTCGCCGTTGTCTGCGATCTCCGAGGTAGCCGGGTCGAGAGCCAGAGCGAGATCGGATCCGGGCGTGTAACCGGCGGCCTCGATAGCGTCTAGCAAGAGCTGCACGGCTTCCTCGTTCGCGCCCAGGTCGGGAGCGAACCCCCCCTCGTCGCCGACACCGGTCGACATGTTGCGGTCGACGAGCAGCTTCTTGAGCTGGTGGTAGGTGTTCGCTCCCCACTCCAGGGCCTCCGCGAAACTGGCAGCACCCACCGGGGCGAGCATGAACTCCTGGAAGTCGACGGAGTTGTCGGCATGCGCACCGCCGTTGAGCACGTTCAGCAGGGGGACGGGCAGGACATGGGCGTCGGGGCCCCCGAGGTAGCGGAACAAAGGAAGGTCCAGCTCTTGAGCCACCGCGTGAGCGACCGCGAGAGACACCCCCAGGATCGCGTTGGCACCCAGCTTGCCCTTGGCGTCGGTGCCGTCGAGGTCCCGCATCAAGGTGTCCAGACCGCGCTGATCCAGAGCGTCGTATCCAAGGAGGGCGGGACCGATCGTGTCGTTGACGTTGGATACGGCAGTGGCGACCCCCTTGCCGCCGAACCGTGTGCCGCCGTCTCGGAGCTCGATGGCTTCATGTGCGCCGGTCGAGGCCCCGGACGGGACCGCGGCCCGACCCCGCGCGCCGGAGTCCAGCACCACTTCCGCCTCCACGGTCGGGTTGCCTCTGGAGTCGAGGATCTCTCGCCCGCCTACGAAGATGATCTCGGTCATCGCTGGTTCATCTCCCACTGGTTAACCCTGGTCACATCAGTAACAACAGTAGCAGGGGCCCCGGCGGGGGTGGCGGAGGTCAGGCGAAAGAGTCGCGGAACCTAACGGTCGCCGCGCGCAGAGCTCCCTCGGGGTCGATGCCGCGGGGACGGGCCACCGCTACCAACCAGAACAAGACGGTGCCGAAGCTGTCGGATCCAGGATCCGAAGCCAGCTCCGCGACGGCTTGGGACAGGCGGCCCAGTGCTTCTTCCTCGCTCGGCTGGAACCCCACGCCGGCGGCGCGCTTTTGGATCTTGTACGAATAGAGCAGCGCAGGAAGCCCAGCCGGCACGTCCTCGAAGGGACCGCTCCGGTTCTTCTCGGCCTCCTTGATCGATTCCCAGTTGCGCAAGACGTCGGCCGAGCTTTCGACGGCGATATCGCCGAAGACGTGGGGGTGGCGGTGTAACAGCTTGGCGACGAGGCGGTCGGCGACCGCGGCGACATCGAAGCGCCCGTCGTCGCTGGCCAACTGAGCGTGGAAATAAACCTGGAGAAGGAGATCACCCAACTCTTCCTCGAGGTCGTCGGTGAGCGAACCGCGATCGATCGCATCCAGGACCTCGTAAGCCTCTTCGACGAGATGCGGGCGCAGCGACTCATGGGTCTGCTCTTGATCCCAGGGGCATCCATCGGAACCACGGAGACGCCCCATCACCGAGGCCAGGCGTCCCAGCGATGCGGCCGAGCGGCGGGCGAAGGACGCGCCGTGCGCCGCGGTCAGTGGATCGGGAGTGGTTACGACTCCGCAAGAGATAGCGGCCCCCTTGCGCGCCAACTCGATCACGCGGACCGAATCGGGGTCGGTGACCACGGCCCGGCGTACGTCATGCGGGTCCGGCTCGTCGTCGAATACGCCGGCATGCACACCGGCGGCCACCAGTCGTGCGATCAAGGGATGGTCGCCCCGCTCGAACAGGACCTGATCGCGCTCTAACAGCGCGTCCCACTCGTCCAGCGTGATGGAGCCGGATTCATCCGGCGCAAGCACTACGACGAGCAGCACTATCCCGCGGGTGAAGGTGCTTCGTTCGGATTCGCCGGCGCGCCCGGGGTCACAACCGGTGGCGGCTCTTCGGCCCCCGGGACATCCTCGGCGGTCGGATCCACGACCTGCAGTGACTCCTCGTCGAACTCCCCGTAGCGCGGGTTCACCTTCACGTCGGCCTCTTGGTAGGCCTTCTCGACGTATGCGTCCCACGCTCTCTCGGCGGCTGCCTCGTCGCTCGCTCCTGCCTCCTCGACGACTCTCGCCCGCAGTTTCTCTTCCAAGATGCTGTCTTTCAGCAGCTGGTCCAATTGCTCGAGCGTCAGACCCTGCTCCTTCAACGCTTCTTCGAACGCGCCCTCCGTCTCGAAGTCCTGCTTGATCTGGTCGAGACGGTCCGCTACCTCCTCGGTGGTGACCTCGATGCCCAGCTCCTGCGCCTCGGGGGATAGAACCCGGCGGCGGATCTCCTGCGACAACAGCTGCTGCTCGACCTGGCGCTTCAGCTCTTGCGCGTCGCCCTGCTGAGCCAGCCGCTGGAATTCGGCGGAGGCTTCGAAGCGGTCGAGGTCCGCGGAGATCTCGTCGACCGTGATCTTCTGACCGTTGACGACGGCTGCGGCCGGATCGAGAAGGTCACCGCACCCGGCGGCGACCAGCAGGCTGGCGACCGCGCATGAAACCAGGAGTCGCCTCATCCGGCCGAGGTTAACTGTTGCAACAGATCGGTCACCCACTCGACCACTCCGGTCTTCGGCATCACCCGCTCGGGAACGAGAAGCGTTCTGTTCTCCGGTTTCCACTGCGCGCTCGGCAAGATCCGCTGAAGGCGAATCTGGCGCGAGTCCTCCAGCTCGATGGGGCGGATCCGCAGATTGCGCGCGACGGTCGCGGCCTCGTTGATCCCGAGCTTGGCCATCAGCGCCCTTAGCTTGGCCACCTCGAACAGGGCCTCGACAACTCCAGGCACCGGCGACCCGTACCGGTCGATCAGCTCGTTGCGCACCTCGGCGAGCTCTTCGTCGGTGCGAGCCGACGCGATGCGCCGATACGACTCGAGTCGCAGGTTCTCGTCGGATACGTAGTCCTTCGGGATGAAGGCGTTGAGCGGGAGATCGATCCGAACCTCGCCCTCCAGGCCGGGGGGCAGGGCGCCTTTGGCCTCCTCGACCGCTTGCGACATCAGCTTGACGTAGAGATCGAAGCCGATCTCAGAGATATGACCGTGCTGCTCGGCCCCCAGGAGGTTGCCCGCCCCTCGGATCTCGAGATCTCGCATCGCGATGCGGAAGCCGGAGCCAAGACCCGTGTGCTCCGCGATCGTCTTGAGACGTTCGTGCGCGTGCTCCGTCAGAGCACGTTCGGGAGGAAAGAAGAGGTACGCGTAAGCACGCTCGTGAGCGCGCCCTACCCGCCCGCGCAGCTGATACATCTGCGACAGACCGAGCAGGTCGGCCCGTTCCACGATCAACGTGTTGCAGGTGGGGATGTCGAGGCCGGACTCGATGATCGTCGTGCACACGAGCACGTTGGTCTTGGCGTCACCGAACTCGAGCATCGTTTGTTCGAGCTGGTTCTCGTCCATCTGTCCGTGCGCGACGCCTACGCGCGCATCGGGAACGAGGTCCTGGATCCGCCGAGCTATCGACTGGATCGTGTCGACCCGATGATGGACGTAGAAGACCTGTCCGTCTCGCAGGAGCTCGCGACGGATCGCGGACGACAACGCCTCTTCATCGAAGTCACCGACGTAGGTCATCACGGGATGGCGATCCTCTGGAGGCGTGTCCACGATCGACATGTCGCGGATGCCCGACATCGCCATCTCGAGGGTGCGCGGGATCGGCGTGGCCGTCAAGGTCAAGATGTCCACGCTGGTGCGGAGCTGCTTCAAGCGCTCCTTCTGCTCGACGCCGAAACGCTGCTCCTCGTCGACGATCACCAGGCCGAGATCCTTGAAGGCGACATCCTTGCCGAGAAGCCGGTGGGTGCCGACCACCACGTCTACCTTGCCCTCGCTCAGGTCGGCGATCACTTTCTTCGCTTCGGCGGCCGACAAGAAACGAGACAGCATCTCGACCCGCATGGGGAAGTTTCGGAAGCGCTCGACGAAGGTGGCGTGATGCTGTTGCGCCAGGATGGTGGTCGGTACCAGAACAGCTACCTGCTTACCGGCGGCGACGGCCTTGAAGGCCGCGCGCACCGCGATCTCGGTCTTGCCGTAGCCGACGTCACCGCAGACCAATCGATCCATCGGGAGGTCTTTTTCCATGTCGTCTTTGACCTCGTCGATAGCGCGCAGCTGATCCGGCGTCTCTTCGTAAGGGAACGCATCTTCCAGCTCGCGCTGCCACGGGGTATCGGGGCCAAAGGCATAACCCTTGGCGCGAAGCCGATCCGAATACAGCTTGACGAGCTCTTGTGCGATCTCGCGAGCGCGTCGCCCCACTCGGGCTTTGGTCTTGGCCCACTCGTTGGAGCCCAGACGACTCATCTTGGGAAGCTCGCCCCCGACGTACTTTGAGACCAGGTCCACCTGATCGCTGGGGACGTAGAGCCGGTCGCCCTTGAGGTACTCGATCACCAGGTATTCGCGATGAACCCCCAGCAGCTCGCGCTCGACCATCTCGATGTAGCGACCGATCCCATGCACCTCGTGCACGACGAGGTCGCCGCCGGCCAGGTCGAGAGGGCCCGAGGTCTCGCGTCTCTTGGCTTGGATGCGCTGGCGCGCGGCCCCCGAGCGCCGGCCGGTCAGGTCCGACTCGGCCACGAGTGCGAGAGCGGCCCACGGCAGCACGAAACCGCGGGCGAGGTCGGCCACGACGATCGTTCCTCCGGCCGGAGCATCCTCGGTGGGAGCGGTGTCGCTGATCGCGAAAGAGGTCCCCGCGGTGGTCTTCAGGTTCTGCTGCAATCGCTCCGCGGTCTCGTGAAGAGACGCCGCGATGACCGCCCGGTAGCCGTTCTTGATGAGCGACTTCAGCCGCTCCATCAGGAGCTCCGGCTTACCCGCCATAGCCGTCCAGGTGTCGACGGGCAGGCTGGCCGAGTCCGGATCGACGAAGCTCGAGATGAGCAGGCGGTCGCGGTCGCCCTCCAACACCTCGTCGAGCGCGGCGTAGTGCGTCTCCTTCAAGGCCGAGATCTGCGTCCACTCGGCGATCTGCTCCAGGACCTCGTCGGCACGGTCGCGGACGCGCTTCGGCTCGAGGATCGCGACCGGGCTTCCTTTCGGCAGGAACCCCGGAAGGGCCTTGAGACCACCGGTGAGGAGCGGCAGGAGACGCTCCGCTCCGGCCTCGATGACCCCCTCAGCGAGCTGATGCAGCATCGGGTCGTTCCCCGCTCCGGCCAGCTCGGCCGCCCGCGCCCGGGTGTCGTCATCCGCCCGCAGCTCGCGGCAGGGAGCGATGGAGACGACCTCTATCGGATCGAGAGAACGTTGCGACGCCAGAGCGAACTGGCGCAGCGAGCTGATTTCGTCGCCCCACAGCTCGGCTCGGATGGGGCGCTCCCCCGCCGGCGGGAAGACGTCGATGATGCCTCCCCGTATGGCGAACTCCCCCCGTCGCTCCACGATGTAGTTGCGCTCGTAACCCATCTCGACGAGGCGCTCTGCGAGCGCGTCCAGATCCACGCTCGTCCCCTCGGACAAGACGACGGGTTCGATCGCCCCGCCGGGGGGAGCAACCAGCTGGGTGACCCCCTGCGAGGTCGTGACCACGACGAAGTTGTCACCGGCGTTCAAACGAGAGAGCACATG
>JAUJPD010000004.1:198178-222694 GCA_030447315.1 Actinomycetota bacterium
AAGCGCCTGCAGGCGCTCGTCGGGCAGCAGGTCGAGAAGAGGAGCCAGAGAAGCCACTACGCCCTCATCCTAAGTGGCGCTCAAGGACCGCCGGGGCGGGCCGAATACAACCAGGTACCACCCGCACGGCCTATTTCATTAGCGCCCCGAGACCCGTACCCTGTGCCCGCCGCCACCATCTTCTACAAGGAGCCCCATGACCACTCGACGTCTCGTGCTGGTCGTCTGTCTGATCCTGTCGACGATCGCCGTGATCCCCACCGGCGCGGGGGCCAGCCGCCGACAGGGATCCGTAAGCGAACGCGTCTCTGATCCCCGAAGCTCGCGCGCGGCGTGGACGCCCGAGCGCATGAGGGCCGCCCGCCCGGCCCCGATGCCGAAGATCCACCGAGCCGACCTCGAGGCCGACACCCCGGCCATGGGCGCCCCTGTAGTGATCGAGGACGCGCAGCCGTCTTCGGCCCGCTACGCCGCGGGCACCGCCACCAGCCAGACCTCACCGAGGAGACGACCGATCCCCTTCACCCGCTCCCGCATAGAAGACCCTTCGGTGGCGCCGCTGGCGGCCCACGGCATCATCTTCGGCAGCTCGGATGCGGGGGATTTCCACTGCTCCGGAACGGCCATCACGAGCGACAACAGGTCGGTCGTCTGGACTGCAGGCCACTGCCTCTACTTCCAACGGCAGTGGGCCCGCGACGTCGTCTTCGTGCCGGGTTACGAGAAGCAGGCCTTCGGAGAGCAAGATGCGATGGCCGAGACGGCTCCTTACGGCGTATGGGCCGCCGAGGAGCTGACGGTGCCGCCTGAGTGGGCGAGCAACGAGAACCCACTCTACGATTTCGGAGCACTCCGCACCGCACCGAATCCGAATGGGCAGTTCCTGGGCGACGTGGTGGCTGCCCGCGGCATCGCTTTCAATCAGCACCCCACGGAGACCGTTCAGTCGTTCGGCTACCCGGCCCTCCCCAGCGCGAAGTTCGATGGAGACCATCTAGAGACCTGCGTCTCCCAAGGCAGCGGCCGCATCTGGGACGGGATGGTGGCGATGGGCTGTGACATGGAGCAAGGCTCCAGCGGCGGCGGCTGGGTCATCCGCGAGGAGTTCGTTACCTCCAATGTCAGCGGCGGCAACATGCGGGTGTGGCCCAACATGGCGTTCGGGCCCTATCTGGGGGACGCCGCCAAGACCCTCTACGACGCGATCCGGGGAGGAACCGCAGTGTTCCCGCAGCCCACCCCCTCGGCACCGGTGATCAAGCCCCCACAGACCCATCGCGTAAAGACGACGTTGTTCTTGAGATACCACCTCACGGCCAAGGGACGCGTGACCGCACCGGATGGTTTCGGCGGCTGCGTGCAAACCGCTCCGGTCCAATTGGGCAGGAAACGCGACGGCGTCTTTTACCCGGTGGGCAAGCTGCTCTTCACCGATTCCGAGGGTCGCTTCCGGACCAAGCTTCGGGATCGCAAGGGCACTTACGTGGCGTTCGTGGACGACAGCGCTTACGACCTTTCGAACCGCTGCGCCCAGGCGCTTGCGTTCGCCAGGCACCGCCACTAGCTATAGCGCAAGGTTTCCGGTCACGCCCTCGTGTTGAACTCGTTCATGGCTGGCTCGGCCCCCGCGGCCACGATCCGCTCGACCGCGTCGGCGGCGCGGCTCACGATGACGGGCAGCTCTTTCCGTTCGGCTCCCGAGAACGTCTGCAGGACGTAATCAACCGGGTCGAGGTGACCTGAGGGCCGGGAGATCCCCACGCGGACGCGCACGAAGTCCTTCGACGACAGGTGGTTGGCGACCGACTTCAAGCCGTTGTGGCCCGCGGTCCCGCCGCCTACCTTGACCCGCACCTCGCCGAAAGGTATGTCGAGCTCGTCGTGGACGACGACCACTCGCTCCACGGGGGTCTTGTAGAAGCGTGTGAGCTGGCCCAGAGGGCGGCCACTCTCGTTCATGTATCCGGTGGAACGGGCGAGGACGACGCTTTCGCCTGCGAGCTTGGTCTCGGCGATCAATGCGCCGCTCTTGTGACCCTTGAGCTTGGAAGAGGTCCGCTCGAGCAACTCCTCGATCACACCTACCCCGGCGTTGTGACGGGTGCGGGCGTAACGATCTCCGGGATTGCCGAGGCCGAGCACGATCCACCGCTCGTCCTCCCCGGACGACGACCACCGCTCGCCCTCTGCGGACGACGACCGACGGAACAACGGCACGACCGCGACGCCGAAGAGCTAGCTGGGTTCCTTCTCGGCCCCCGGATCGGCCGAGACGCTGGGCTCGCCGGAACCATCGGATTCCTCCGCGGTGGCGCCCGTCGCCGCCTCTTGCCCCTCCACCGTGGCATCGAGACCCGATGCACCCGCGTCGGCCTCCATGGCAGCCAGCTCCTCTTCCGAGACGGGCTGGGCTACGGCGGCTACGACGATGTCGGGCTCCTGGACGAACTCGAACTTGCCGGTGGAGGTGAGGTCTTCGACCCGGATCTGATCCCCGATGTTGAGGTGCGAGACATCTGCATCGATCGACTCCGGCACATCCGCAGGGAGGCATCTAACGGTGACCATGAACAAGGGGTGCTCCAACACGCCGCCCTCCCGAACGCCCGGAGCGTCCTCGCCGCCGATCAGGTGGACGGGGACCTCCGCTTCGACCTCTACCGTGAGGTCGACTTTGACGAAGTCGGCGTGCAGCAACGTGCCCTTGACGGGGTCGCGCTGAATCTGACGAGGCAGGGTCGTGATCGTTTCCCCATCCAGCTTCAAGCCCAACAGCACGTTCATGCCGGCGTCGGTCTGCAGGGCCTGGATGAACTCACGGCGGTCGACCTCGACGGCGACGGGGTCCATGCCTCTGCCGTAGACGACGCCGGGGACCTTGCCGGCGGCGCGGGCCCGGCGGGCCACGCCCTTACCGCTCGCCTCGCGCTTCGTTACCTCTAGCTTCACCTCAGCCATCGGGACTCCTCTCCCTACCTCTGTGCAGGTGTCGGGTATCTATATGGGGCCCCCGCGCTGCGAGGCTGCCGCAGGAGGGGAAGCCAGGATTATAGAGGGCCGGTCCCTGCCTCTGCTCTTTTCGCGCCATCGGTCGCTGAGCGGCGGCGGACGCGAAGAGAACGTGATTAGGGCTGGATTGCCTCACCCGTCTGCGCGTGTAGACGGCGCTGCACAGTGTGCAAGCCGGTGCTCGTCATCCATTGAAGTCTCCGGGCAGGAGCCGTACCGGCAACCAAGGCTGACCGGACATAAACGTATGAGGTCGACAGCACACATCCTGCTCCACGGGGAGAAGGACGACCTACCCTGCGAAAAACCGTCCGGGGGCGCCACTGGGATCGACCAGCGACCACTGCAGCGTGAATGCGAAAGACACCGAAGCTAGTCCCGACCAGTTGGAGCTTTTCCGCAGGTCAGACTAGGTGTTCGCTTGTCGCTGTTTCGCGCTGATTTCGCCGATTTCGCGCCGTCATGTGGACCAAATGTGGACCAAAGTCATCGCCTCGACGTCGCCTTCGCCGTTTCCAGACCGAACAAGGGCGAGGACGAGGGTCACGGCGGCCACCACCCCAAGCCCGACTACGATCGCAACGAGAGTTCTAAAGCCAGTGAGGATTCCGCTCGGCGGTTCGCAGCCATTCGGATCCTCGCGGAAGTTCTCAGGCGATACTGGAGCATCAAGACCTTGTTCATTCGCCTGAAGAATCTTTCCTGGTTGGAGTTCCTGGAGACGAAAACCAAGAGTCGTTGTTTCCATACTCGTCTCAACCACAACGCGTAATGACTCTGTACCTTTAATCTGCCGCTGAAACTCGACAACCTCTTCGAAACCCTCAGGAACCGCACCCGGAACAAGCTGGAATTCCTCGGCGAGCGCGTCACCTTCCGGGAAGGTAAAGGTTTCCGACCGGCGGACCTCCCATAAGACCTCGTCAGCGTCAGCTAGGCCCTGGCGAGCTACGAGCTCGATCCGATCGACCTGCTCTTCTCGCTGGACGCAGCGCATGTAGTGAATGGACACTTCCCCGGTCTCCCGAGAGGACACGCCTAATCGATCGGGTGCAGGACTGCATGCCCCAAGAAGGAGAAAGAACCCGAGCGACACGAGAACTTTTCCGTGTTTGAACATTGCCTATTATCAGCCTAACGGGTCTCCTTGTACGACGTCTTACTCGCTCCGTCGTATACGGAGCACCGAGGGTGCAAGTCTGTGCTCGTCCATCAGGAATGCATTTGGAAGAAAACTGGCAGTCTCGAAGGGTGGACGACGAGAGGAAATGGGCTGCGCGGCTAATGCTGCTCATCGGTTGCGGTCATTCCCTGTGGGTTGCGAGGATCTCGCAGCCTGGCTATGGCCTGCCGGGCTTCCAAGATGTGATCAACCCCTCTTCTCAGATATTCATCTAGGTCGTCAACGGAGCCCTTCCAGTCCTTGATCAAGAGGGCTCGGTGCTCAGACGCGTCCGACTCCTGACCCGACGCCATCATGGCTGAGACCAGGAAGCCGCGAAGAACCCCCCAGCCCGGAAATTTCCGCAGATACTCCTCCGCCAGCGATCGAGCACGCTCCTCGCCCTGCGGAATGCGTAAGAGAACCTTGATGAGGTACCAGAACGCATTGTCGCCTTCGGTCACAACGATCCGGCGGGAGCCCTCGTCGAGCAGCTGCCTGGCCTCCTGCCACTCCCCCTGATTGGCAGCGAGTCTCGCCAGATACAAGTACGGCCACTCAGCGAGCTCAGACCGAGGGTTGCGCTTCATCCAGCGAGTACAGATCTGGCGGACCTCCGAGATTCGCTCTTCGGCGCGTTCGCTTGTGTGGCCGGAAAGCCAGGTCAGGGAGCCAGCAAGCGCTAGTTCGAGGCGCTCGTCACCCGGCTTCTTCTCGAGAGCTCGACGAAACAGTTCCTCGCTCTCAGCGGCCACTGCAACATCGTCTTGATCCGGATCGATCAAGAGCTCCAGAGAAAACCACGCTTCCGGGTCCCTGGGGCGAAGCTGCGCGTAGCGAGTGGCAATCTTGAGAGCCCGTTCACGGTTGCCTTGCTTCTCTGCTCGGCGAATGAGCCACGCCGGCACCTTCCAAAGATTCGGTAGCAACATTCCGCGAGTCAAGCACACGTCTTCAAGTCGAGCCCGCGACGGCTTGAAGACTGCAGGTCTGTGCTGGTCCGGCGTGAGCTCTGATTCTTGCTGCGCGGAGCGCTGGACGAAGCACACACTTGCACCCTCGGGTGCTCGTATACGCGTAGTCGCTCAAGCAGAGCCGTAGAGCGCGTTTCCTACGCGACACAAACGCGTCTCATTCGCGTATCGATGTACGCGCGAATGTATGGCCATACGTACCCTCAAGTGGTCAGACATTGCGTTTCTTTGCTGGTGTTTGGAGTTGGTTGACAATCAACTCATTCTTCACAAAGACCGAAATTCGTCGTTAGAGCGCGCTACGTTCGCTACACATCAGCTTCCCCGTTGTCGAGGTGAGCGCGTGACACGAGACGTTCAACCGGCGAAGCCGGAGCAACTCCAACTCTCCTTCGTTCGTTACCTGAACATCGAACAGGTCGCCGAAATGCTTGGCGTACCGAAGTCCTTCATCTATCGACGGACAGCGCGCGGACACGACGACCCGATCCCCCACTACCGGATCGGTGGGCATCTGCGGTTCAAACTCGAGGATGACGAGTCCTGGATCGAGACGCACCGCAACGAGCCGCAACCGTCGCCGGCAGCGATGGTCGCCGCTGTCCGGGGAGGCACGCCGTCCCAGAACACACAACCGCTGAAACAGGTCCAGCGCAGGGGAACCGCCGGTGAGCTCGCTTCCTGAGAACCAACACATGGCTCGGGTGACCGTGCCCGACGAGCGCTGGCTGGAGTTCCGGGCCCTGGCGATCCGGCGCAAACGATCGGTTACCGCCTACCTCGGACATCTCGTCCAGAAAGAGCTCGATCGAGCGGGCGGGTCGAGTGGAAGCGAGGGCTGCGTGAACTAAAAGACTCTCAGTCTGTGCCGGACAAGCCATCCACCGACGAGGTGGATGAGTCTTGGGTTCCGCCATGGGAGCTCTAGTTGTCCTTGACGCGAGCGGCTAACACCGTAGGCAGGAGAGACGATGGCATCGGTTAGGGACTGGCACGGCGGCTGGCAGGTCCGGTGAAAGCGATCCTGCGGGCCGGCAGCGAACGAAGTCCTTCAAGCGCAAGACCGAGGCCAAGCAGTTCGCCAACCGGGTCGAAGTCGAGATGGCGCAGGACCTACGTCGACCCCAACTCGGCAGAACCCTCTTCGGAGGTTGGGCCGAACAGTGGCTACAGAGCAAGATCAACCTGCGCGCCGTCGTGGGCTCGTGACGAGAGCTACCTCCGCAACCACGTTCAATCAGAGTTCCAGAACATCCCTCTGGCGCGGATCGACAAACGTCACGTGCAGGAGTGGGTTCAATCGTTAACCCAAAAGGGCCTTCACTCCGGGGACCATCTATCACTGCTACCGGATCCTACGAAGCGTCCTCCTCGAGGATGCTGTCGATGCACGCCTGATCAATGAGTCGCCCTGCCGGAGGACCACTCTCCCCGCGTCCCGAAAACCGAGCAACGCTTCCTGACCAGTCTCGAGGTGGAGCGTCCCCAGCGGACTCGGTGAACTCGCACTACCGCACCCTCATCTACTCAGCTGTCTACTTGGGATGCCGCTGGGGGAGCTGGTTGGCCTCAAATGGCGTCATGTGAGCCTCGACAAGTGTGAGCTGCGGATCGTCGGAACGCTCGAGGAGACGGGGCTGGCGTTCGCTGCGTCGAAGAGACGAAGACCAGCGGCAGCCCGGCGCTCCATCTCGATCCCCTCCTTCCTGGTCGACCTCCTGGCCGAGGCGGAGGACCGATCCCGACCGCGAGTTCGTGTTTCGTCACTGAGCGGCGGGCTGATCCGACGGTCGAACTTCCCGGTCCCGTGGCTGGAAAGCCCGCACTGAAGAAGGCAGGGCTGGATGAAGGGCTGCGCTTCCACGACCTCCAGCCACACCTGGCCGTCCTTTGATCGAGTTAAGGCACATCCGAAGGAGATCCAGGCACGGCTCGGTCACTCCTCGATCACGACGACGCTGGACCGTTATGGCCACCCTGATGCCCTCACTCGGTCGGCAGCTGTCGGAAGATCTCGATCTTGCGCGCGAAAGCTCGAGGCTGGAGTGGACCAGACGTGGACCAATGGCGATGCGGACGTCATTGAGTTCCCTTACGAAGTCGAGGAAAACGCCGACCTACCTGCGGAAACGTCTGGTGGGCGGTACTGGGATCGAACCAGTGACCTCTGCCGTGTGAATACGAAAGAGGCCGACGCTAGTCCTGCCATTTCGAGCTCTTCGGCAGGTCAGAGTAGCTTTTCGTTTGTCGTTTGTCGCTCTTTCGCGCTCATGACCCGCATCTGGCGACGGAATGTGGACCAGGTGTGGACTAACGCCTGATCTGAGACCGGACTGGTTGAACGTCAGCCCCAAATCGAAATTGTTCTACAACGTTGGTACGGAGTTCCATTTTGGAGCCGTCCTCGCAGGGTCATCTCAATGGAAGCTGGACCTCCCATCGTCGTAGCCACCGGCACTCGTATCGCATCCCCCGGCTCTAACAACGGCAGCGGATAAGACGGGAGCACGTCAATCAGGATGCTCCAATTGCTCGCATCATCACCACTCTCCCAATGCACCTCTTGGATGGGAGCTGCCCCTTCGTTCTCAACAACAAGGGAATAATCGTTGCCCGCCCGCTCAACCCGCGCGTTCAGGCGCGGCTGAGCATCGGATTCTCCGCCAGTAGGGGGCTGCGCAGCCACTCGCCGGGCCGCCAGGGTCTCTTTTAGAGCCTGACCGATTCGCGCACGCAACGTGTCGCGGGTATTAGGCGGGGCTGAGCCTCCATATAGTTGAGCCCTAAGGTGAGCGATGTCCGAAGGAAGATCCTTTGCATCTTCAGCCACCAGAATTGGATCGTGAAGCGGCTCTGAGATCCCAAGCTCGTAGAAGACGTTCGGGTTGCGTCCAGTGCAAACGGCAACAATTGCATCCGCTTCACGGATTGAGTTTTTGATCTGTTCAAGGAAGCTTCCGGCCGCAAAAATGTCATCCGCACGCGTTACGCGAACGCCGACGTCGTGCCCCGCCGCCACTATCTCCTCGCGAAGCCAGGCAAAGTGTTCGTCAAAGGGCATCAGTAGAAACGCGAAGGGGGTTTCGCCGGACTTCGCCGCCTCAAATGCCCCGGTCCTTCCCTCCCTGACCGAAGAGCTGGGCTCAAGCGCTGGCTTCGCTTCAAGAAAAGCCAAGGCATCCGATGCTGCCTCCTTCGCTCGTGTCAGCCAGACGCGAGGGGGATAGCTTGTTGTGATTAGGGGCGTAGCGCCATAGAGCCGTGCATAAGCCGGGGCCAGTCGGAGATTGAGAGTCTTTATCTCTTGTAGAAGTTCCTCGTCCCCATAAGCCTGGGTGACCTCAACCCGGCGTAACAGGTCGAGGAGCCTCCGCGCCGTTTCTCTCAAAGACAACTCGTTGTTCAAAAGGCGCCCCAGGCCCGACAACTCTGTCTAGATTGACCAGAGCTGAGGGAAGATCAGTCCATCAGCCGCCCGCATCCCGTAGTACAACAAGACGCCAAGAACCAGCGCAGCGATGATCCACGATAAAGCCTCGTTGTTTGAGTCCTCTGGTTCAAGTTTCGCTTCCAACGACACTCCTCCTGATGGCTACCCGTCTTCCCGATTATCTCTCCTGAGTGCTGATCGTTGGGGGTTTCGTCCCTCTGGTAAGGCCAGGAAACGGGTCTGCATGCCGTCGGTCCAATAGCCGTATCGGCTGGCTAACAGATGCTCTACAGCATCGATACTGAGGTCCGTTGTTGAGGAATTGGCTCCCAGGTAATGAGGACGGCCCCATATTTACTTGGCGGTGCTGATCCAATGGTTGAGCTCGCGTGGGCCAGCCTCCATGAGTCCTGCGTTGTAGCCGCCAATGCCTGACCAATCGGCGCCTTCGACCGTCTTTCGATGGGCGGCTTGACTAAGCCGGAATCCAGGCCTACGTTCGATCCTCGATCAGCCTCAACCTAGTGTGCAGCTTGACTTCGGCCCTTTCGAGCTGGGGCGTCAAGCGCATCAGGCCGGCGTAGCCGATGTGTCCATTCGAGGCTACGTGCGGAGGATTGCTCGACCAGCTGTGGAAACCCACAGTCACGAGAACACCCACCGCCCGGCCCTCTGCATCAATCACCCCACTGCCCGAATCGCCCGTGGTTGCGGGGCCGTTGAAAAAAACGAAGTCGTCCTCCGGCATCCCGTAGGCGTAGCCGTTCCGCTGTGGGGATAGCTCTCCAAGGACGACTCCCTGTCCGTACCATCGCAGCTCAGTTAAACCATCTGGGTTCTCCTCGTTGATCCCCTGAGGCCCACCCCACCCGCACATGGTCGGGATACCAGTGACTCTAGAATCAAGTCGAACCAGGGCGAAGTCGAGCTTGCCCGGAAAGGACGGACGGTACGCGGCGTACGCAACCGTCCCGAGCTCTGCCCCGGCTCCGTCTCTAGCGACCGCACCCGTTGCACCGGGCCAGGCTTTGACTCCCTCAGCACCAGGGACACAGTGGCCAGCGGTCCCGACGTAGCGATGACCCGATCTGTCTCGAAACATGAAATTCATCGTGCAGCCTTTGTCGCCGACGTAGATTCGGGCGCCAGGACGAACGCCTTCACAGACTGCGGCAAGGGAGGGCGACGGAATAAGCAGGACAAGCATGAAGATGACCCAATAGCGAGGGTAGGTCGCGAACCAGTTCTGTGGGGTATTTCGCATAAGTGGTCTTTGGCTCATCAAGAAGAAATCCCTCCTCCCCAGCCCGAAAATTTAAAAAGGAAGGCAACCTCGTCTGATGGTGGGTGGTACCGGGATCGAACCAGTGACCCCTGCGTTGTAAGCGACAATGAAGGGGAAACCAATCCCGACCACTTTCGTACGCAAGTACGAACTCGGATGGGCAGGTGGTTTGGACGGACCAGTTCGGCAGACCCGTAGTTCGAGAAGCCCTTGGCAGTATCCGCGACGAGCGCTGAAGTTTTCGTGGGAGAAGGAGCTAGTTGGGAGGGGCGAATCTCCTAGCTATCCGCCTGATCACTAGCGGCCTCGGGCTTGAGCTCGAGCTGTCTCCTCGTCGCGTGCAACGTCCTCGATCGGTCGTGCGTCTCCATACCCAAAGCGGGCATAAGCGGCGGATGGAAAGAGGGCGAAGGATGGCATCGAAGCTGGCGTTGCGTGGTGTGACCCTGGGGGTGGTGCTGGTCGTCGGCGCTCCGCCGGCCCTGGCGGCTCCGGCGCACGTGCTGCCGACCCGCCTCGAGCAAGCGGAGCGGCGCGTAGAGCCACCGCTGGAGGACATCGAGCGCCTGTCGTTCCCGCCGACCAAGACGGTAGGTCGCGACCTGTTGAGTCACACGGTGCCGCGGACGTTCACCTGGTACAGCGGGGTGCCGGATCTGAACCGTGACGGCTACGCGGACGTGCTCGTACAGACCAGGGCCTACGAGATGTTCGATGACTCGTCTGCTCCCGGCGACTACTTCTACAGCCTCGCGCTCGAGGCGCTCGACGGCACGAACGGCACGACGTTGTGGACGAAGCGCTACGAGGCCTACGACGCGGCCTTCTACCCGTCTCTCGCGCGGGTCGGGGATGAGGGCCGTGACGGGTTCTTCATCTTCAGATACGACGAGCGCTCCTACCCCGCGACGGTCACCGTCATCGCGCTCCGAGGTTCGGGCCGGGAAGCGTGGCGGCAGACGATCCCGACGAGGTCCGTCTCTCTCTCGAAGATCGATGCTGTAGCGGGTCGAGCCACGGACCTACTGGTCGGCCACCTCGTTAGAAAGGTGAACGTGCCGGCGCTCTACGAGACGATCGCGTCGTCGACGGCCGCTCTCATCGTCGACGGCCGTGACGGAAGCGTGAACCACCACCCAGGGGTAGAGACTCGGATCGGCAGAGAGGCGGTTCCCCATCCCGCTCCGGACCTCGACGGAGACCGATTGGACGACTACGTCTACGTAGACCAGTGGGAGCGTTACTCCTCGTTGCCTTCCAGCGGCGAAGGCCCGGTTGTGGCGCGGTCGGGCTCGAGCGGCGAAGAGCTGTGGCGCAGCGACCCTGTCCTCACGGGACCCGATGTGTGGGTTCACCCGACGCCGGACCTGGACGGCGATCGCAAGCCCGACGTCATCATCGAGGTCGGGCTCGGCGATGGGTACACGCCCGGGACCGAATCCGATGCCCCGTTGCATGCCCTGGAGGGATCCAGCGGTCGGGTCCTGTGGAGCAAGAGCGGATGGTTCTTCTCGGACGTCGGCGACATCGACGGCAACGGAAGCTCTGACATCATGACGGCTACGCCGGTGCATGAACCATCCGGGACGGGGGTGAGGATCCGAGCCCGCAGCAGCGACGGCTCCCTCATCTATTCACGGTTCCTCAAGCTGAAAGACGTCCCACGCAACGTCGACGACCTCTTCACCAACTTCTACCGGCCCGGCGATCTCGACGGGGACGGTCATCCCGATCTACTGGCGCATCAGTCGGCTTCTGGATTCAGGAAGACCTCCGCACAGTCGTTCACGCTCAGCAGCAGGACGGCTGACCACCGCAGGGTGCCGCGCGACGTGACACCCACCTACGACCGGTTCTCGCCCCGTCGCGACGACCTGATGGTCGTCGACCAGGACAACAAGCGCATCAAGATCGTGGCGCCGTGGCGAAAAGATGCGCCTCACGCGCTCGTCGGAAGGATCACTGCGAACGGGTTGGGCGAATACCCGTACGCGTCGGTAGATGCGGGCCGCTTCAGCAACAGCTCCTGCCCGGGGCTCCTCCTCTCCGTAGAGACGAGCTTCGAGTACGGAGGACCGTCGGCTGCGGTGATGCTGGACCCGATCTCAGGGAGAGTCCGGTGGTCCCACGGCGCCAGCGACGGCGTCCGTCTCTGGGCCTCGCGTTCCTTGACGATGGGCTGCCCGGACTGATCGGCACGGGACCGTCACGGCATAGTCCTGCTCTTTTCGCGTCCTGGGTCGGTGGGCGGCGGGGGACGCGAAGAGAAGGTGGTTAGGGCTGGTTCTCTCCGTGGAATAGCTCGGACACCGATTCCTCTTCGAAGACGGCCTTGATGGTCTGGGCGATCGTCGGCGCGATCGAGAGAACCACCAGCTTGTCGATGGCCTTCTCACTGGGGAGCGGAAGCGTGTTCGTAGTGACCAGTTGATGGATCGGCGAGTTCTTGATGCGGTCGGTGGCGGGTTCGGACAGCTCGGCATGAGTGGCGGCGGCATAGACCTCGGCCGCACCGGCCTCCACCAAGGCCTCGGCCCCGTTGACCAACGTTCCTGCGGTCCCGACCATGTCGTCAACCATCACGCAGGTCTTGCCCACGACATCTCCGACCACGGCCAGCGTCTTGCTGACGTTGCGCACGTCGTTGGCGCGCTTCTTGTGCATGAACGCGATGGTGCCGTTGAGGCCGTGGAACTCATGCAGATGTTGCACCCACTTCTCCGTGAGACGAACCCGGCCCGCGTCCGGGGACACGATCACAAAGTCGTCCTGGAGCATGTTGGCGAAGTAGTCGGCCAGCAGGGGCAGAGCGGTTAGATGGTCGAAGGGGACGTTGAAGAAACCCTGGATCTGGCCCGTGTGCAGGTCCACCGAGAGCACCCGGTCGGCGCCGGCCGCTTCGTAGAAATCGGCGATCATCTTCGCTGCGATCGGCTCGCGCGACCGCGTCTTCTTGTCCTGACGAGCGTAGGGATAGAAGGGAGAAACGGCCGTGATGCGTTTGGCCGACGCCCGCTTGAGCGCATCGATCATGTGCATCTGTTGCATCAGGTGAAAGTCAACCGGCGCGCAATGGCTCTGGATCACGAAGGCATCACAACCCCGGACGGAATCGTGGAAGCGCACGTACTGCTCGGAGTTGGCGAACTCTTCGATCTCGACGGTGCTGAGCTTCATCCCGAGGTGCGAGCAGACCTCCCGTGCGAGCTCCGGGTTGGCGTTGCCCGAGAAGATCATCAACCGCTTGTGTGTGGGTAGCTGCATGCGTCTCTATTCTGCCCGTTCCGGCGACTTTTTGTCAGTTCTTTCGGATCGTCTCATCTTGTTGCCCTTGCCCTCGATCACTCGGGCCGGCACCCCGACCGCCAAGGCCTCGTCTGGGACCTCGCCCCGCACGACCGAGCCCGCGCCGGTGGCCGCCCGTTTCCCCACCCGTACGGGAGCGACCAACATCGTGTCCGAGCCGATATACGCATCGTCTTCGATCACGCTCTTGTGCTTGGTCTCGCCGTCCCAGTTACACGTGATGGTCCCGGCCCCGATGTTGACGCCGTCTCCTATCTCGGCATCACCGAGGTAGGAGAGATGGTGTGCCGCGCTCCCCTCTCCCAGAACCGCCTTCTTCGTCTCCACGAAAGTCCCCAGCTCGGCCCCCTGGGCCAGTCTCGTACCGGGGCGAAGAGAGGCGAAGGGACCGACCGAGGTGTCCGGCCCCAGCACCGAGGACCGCACCACGGCGAAGCTCACCCGAGCGCCCGGTCCGACCTCACTATCGATGATGCGCGTCTGGGGGCCGATCTCCGCCCCTGTCGCCACGGTGGTTGAGCCCTCGAGGAAGGTGAACGGAAGGATGGTGGCGTCCGCCTCGATCGTGACGCTCGCGTCGATGTAGGTGACGGTCGGGTCCACGATCGTCACGCCCTCGTCCATCCAATGCCTACAGGTGCGCTCATACAGCAGCGAGGTCACCTCTGCGAGCTGTGCCCGGGAGTTCACGCCCGCGAGATCCGACGCGTCCGCTTCCAGCGCATGCACGTTGCGGTCCCCGGCGCGCAGCAACGCGATGACGTCGGTCAAGTAGTACTCGTTCTGGGCGTTCTCGCTGTCGATCTTGGTCAGGAGATCGGCCAGACCATGAAGCTCGAAGATGTAGACGCCCCCGTTGACCTCGTCGATCTTCAGCTCATCGGGCGTTGCGTCGCGGTCTTCCACTATCTTTTCGACCCCACCGTCTGGAGCGCGAACGATTCGTCCATAACCCGCCGGAGTGTCCATCCTCGCGGTCAGGACCGATGCTGCCGCGGTTGAATCGAGGTGCGCCGTCCACAGATCTTGCAAGGTCGAAGAGGTCACCAAAGGAGTGTCGCCGGGGACAACCATGACGTGGCCGTCGCGCGCGTCTGCTGCCTCCAGGGCAACCCGCAGCGCATCCCCGGTTCCCTTGGGCGGATCTTGGACGACCAAGGTCGCGGACGCGCCGAAGGCGTCTTCGAATTCGGGCCGGCCCGAAGTGACGACGATGACCTGGTCGACCTCGAGAGGGCGCAGGGCCTCGAGCACGTGGCCGAGCAGCGGTCGTCCCGCCGCCCGATGCAAGACCTTCGGGAGCCGGGACTTGAGCCTTTTGCCCTCGCCCGCGGCCAGGACGACCGCGGTGCGCGCAGGGCCAGGCGCAGCGCCGGAGTGGCCGTCCACAAGTCGTCGCAGCGACTCCGACCCACCTGGTTCGGTCGAGCTTGGGCCCAAGTGCTCTCCTCGTTTCCTGAAGTCGCTGCCCCGCCTGGACTCGAACCAGAACTTAGGGATCCAAAATCCCTCGGGCTGCCAATTACCCCACGGGGCACCGCACGTCCGGGGCCCTTCGGAGGCTCCGGCTGTCCTCGCATACTAAAGACACCAGAGGACCGCGGCCGGGCAGAGCTCAGAGCGGACGCACGCACCTGGGGGCCGAGCAGGTGACGGCCACCCGATCGAAGACGCCCTCGACGGTCGCCTCGATGCTGCGAGCGGAAGCTTCACCCGCCGCCACCGCGAACAAGGTCGGCCCCGACCCGGTGAGGGCCGCCCCCAGAGCGCCCGCCTCGAGGAGCGCGTCTTTCTTGCCGGCAAGCTCGGGCCGCAAGCGCAGAGCCACCGGTTCGAGGTCGTTGTGCAATAGCCGGGCGACCGCGGCCGCCCCTCCCGCGGCGACGGCTGCGGCCACGGGGGCTACGGGGGGACCCTCGGCGACGGCCCCGGGCAAAGCTCGATAGACCGCAGCCGTAGACAGTGGCGCGTTCGAGATCCCCAGGACGAACCAGAGCGGCGCCGGCGCAGCCGGCAAGCGCGCCAGCCGCTCACCTCTGCCTGTGACCACCGAAGAGGCTCCCCCTGAAAGGCAGAAGGGGACGTCGCTTCCGATCTCAGAGGCCAGCTGCAGGAGTCGCGCGCGGTCGAGCCCGAGTCCCCACACCTCGTTGAGAGCCGCCAGCGCGCCCGCGGCATTGCTGCTGCCGCCGCCGAGCCCTCCGCCCAGCGGAATCCGCTTGGTGACGCGGATCGACGCCCCCAGCCGGATGCCGCTTGCTTCCTGCAGCCGGAGGGCCGCCAGATAGACCAGGTTGTCTCGCTCAGGGGGGAAGTCGGCCGGCGGCCCTGCCTCGGCCTCCATGTGCACGGTTATCCGCCCGTTGGGAACGGGATCGATCGCGAGATCATCGGCCAGGTCCAGGGCCTGAAAGATCGATTCGAGCTCGTGGTAGCCGTCCGGTCGGCGACCCACGACCCGCAGGAACAGATTGAGCTTGGCTCCCGTCCTCACCCGCAGGCCGCGCTCGGCTTCCATCGAGCCAAGCTACCGCCGCCGCCCCCTGATGCCGAGAAGGGACATCGAACCCGGCTGAGCTAGAAGATCAGCCGTTCCAGCAGCGGCACCACCTCGGTGATGCGCTGCTTGTTCAGGTACGAGTCCGACCACTCCGGCTTCGCCTCCAGCAGGGACGAAAACGCCACGATCTTGGTCTCGGGGGCGATGCAGCGCAAGATCCGAGCGGTCACGTCTCCGTTGAGCCGGGGCATCAGATAGTCGAGGATCACGAAAGAGGGCTGAGCGGACAGTGCCATCGGCACGGCCTCAACCCCGTTGGCGGCCTCGCCCACGACGTCGAAGCCCTCCATCTCGCACATCAGGCGCAGGACGTGGCGGATCTCTTCGTCGTCGTCGACGATCAACACCGTCCGAGAAGTCTGAGTCGGATCCACGGGCCGCACGGCCCTGTCGCCAACCTCCAGGTGCGCCATCTGGCCACGATAGGTCAGGTCGGGATCTTACGGAAGGGCGAATCTGTAGGTCGCGAACAAAAATCGGTTGCCTGACTAGTCCGACCGGGCGGCCGGGGCACGCACGGAGTTGGCCACCGCGACGAAATCGTCGAGCGAGAGCTGCTCGGCCCGGGAGCCGGGATCGATGCCGCCGGAGGCCAAAGCGGCGTCTATGCCACCGAAGCCCGCGGCCGCAAGGGTGTTGCGGATCGTCTTGCGCCGCTGGGCGAAGGCGGCGCGGACCACCGGGATGAGGACATCCGGAGCAACGTCCGGCGGGTCCTCGCGCTGGATCCGCACGAGCACCGAGTCGACCCCGGGGACGGGCCAGAAGGCCCGGCGGGAGATCTTGGCCGCCACGCTCGGGGTCCCGAAGTAGCGCACGATGACGCTCACCTGACCGTAAGCCTTGGACCCGGGCTGGGCCGCCAGCCGTTCACCCACCTCCCGCTGCGTCATCACCACCAGCTCCGAGATCTGTGGGGCCTCCTGCAGCACCCTCATGACCACCGGAACGGCGATGTTGTACGGAAGGTTCGCCACGAGCTTGGTGGCGTCGATCCCCCCCAAAGACACGGTCATGGCATCCGCCGCGACGACCTCCACGTTGCCGACTGCGGTGAGCATCTCACCCAGTACCGGCAGCAGGCGGGCATCTAGCTCCACGGCGACGACATGGGCCGCGGCCGCAGCAAGGCCCAACGTGAGAGATCCGGCCCCCGCGCCGATCTCGAGCACGCGATCGTCTGCTCGCACCCGCGCCACGTCGACCACCTTGCGGATCGTGTTGGGATCCACCACGAAGTTCTGGCCCAGCGACTTCGTCGGGCGCACCCCATGAGCTTCGAAGGCCGCCCGCAGGCGCCGCGCTCCCAGCAGCGACCCGTCGTCAGTCGAGACCAAAGAACCTCCGCGCGGTGGCCGCGGTCTGGCGAGCCAGGGCTTGCGCATCGACACCGCGCGCCGTGGCTAGGGCTTCGCCCACCTGTGCGATCCGCGCGGGCTCGTTCGGCTTGCCGCGATGAGGCACCGGCGTCAGGTATGGAGAATCCGTCTCGACCAACAGTCTGTCGTCGGGAACCTCCGCGGCGGCCTCGCGCAGGTTCTCCGCGCTCTTGAAAGAGACGTTGCCGGCGAAGGAGACATAGGCGCCCTGGCGCAGCGCCCGGGCCAGTTGCGTGCGGCTGCCGGACCAGCAGTGGAAAACGTAACGCTCTGGCGGACCTTCCTCATCGAGGACGTCGAGCGCGGCATCAACGGAGTCGCGCGTGTGGATGATCAATGCCTTGTCGTGGTGCTTCGTGAGACGGATGTGATCGACGAAGGCGCACCGCTGTACGTCGGGCGCGACGTGGTCGCGGAAGAAGTCCAGTCCCGTTTCCCCGACCGCGACCACCCTCGGAGACAGCAATAGCTCCGACACGGCCTCGGAGGCTTCGTCATCCCACCCGTCCGCGGAGTTCGGATGCACGCCGACCGCGGCGAACACCCGCGCATCGCTTGCTATATCGACCGATGTGCGACTGGAGGCGACATCGGTGCCGACGGTCACCATGGTGGTCACATCGATGGCGGCCGCCGCTTCGATGATCTGGGACGGAGCCGCGGTCTCGCAGAGATGGATGTGGCAGTGCGAGTCGAACCACATCTCCCCGAAGCTAGGAGGCGGGGTCGAGGCGGGGGAACAAGGCCTCGCCGGTTTCGACCGTCGTCCCGGCCCCCAGACGACCCCACCCCCCCTCGTCGACGAAGGTGCGGTCTTCGACCCGGCCCTCAAGGCCCAAGCGCCGCCACAGCTCTTGGGCCGCCCGCGGGATCATCGGCGACGTCATCAGCGCCAGCAGACGCAGCGAGTCGGCCAACATGTAAAGGGCTATCTCGAGTCGACGTCTCTGAGCGGGCTCCTTGGCCAGCGCCCACGGAGCCACCTCCTCGACGTACGCATTGGCTTTGCGGACGAAGAACCAAGCCGCTTTGGCCGCCTGATGAGGCAGGACTTTGTCGATGGCCGCCTCCATGTGAGACAGAGACTTCGCGTGAGCGTCGATAAGGTCTCGCTCGGCCTGGGTGAGCTCGGCCTCCTGCGGAGGCGCCGGTAGCCGTCCCTCCAAGTAGCGGTTGATCATCGACAAGACCCTGGACGCGAGATTGCCGAAGTCGTTGGCGAGGTCCGCGTTGTAACGATCGAGCATGGACTCCCACGAAAAGTTGCCGTCTTGGCCGAACGACACCTCGCGGATGAAGTAGTAGCGGTAGCCGTCGGATCCGAAGGTCCCGATCAAGTCATGCGGCGAGATGCCGGTGAGCTTGCTCTTGCTCATCTTCTCGCCACCGACCTGCAGGTACCCGTGCGCGAACACCGTCTTCGGAAGCGGCAGATCGAGAGCCATCAACATGGCGGGCCAGATCACCGAGTGGAACCACAAGATGTCCTTGCCCACCAGATGGATGTCGGCCGGCCACAGCTCGTCAAAACGCTCCGGGTCGGTCGCGTAGCCGATAGCCGTGATGTAGTTCTGCAACGCGTCGATCCAGACGTAGATGACATGCTTCTCGTCCCAGGGCAGCGGGATCCCCCAGTCGAAGCTCACGCGCGAGATCGAAAGGTCGTCTAGACCTTGGCGCACCTTCCCCAACACCTCGTTGCGGCGGGACTCCGGCATCACGAAGCGCTCGTCGCTCTCGTAGAGGTCGACCAAACGGTCGGCGTAGTTGGAGAGGCGGAAGAAGTAGTTCTCTTCCTCGACGATCTCTGGTTCGGTGCCGTGCAGCGGGCACTTCCCGTCGACCAGCTCGTCTTCCACCTTGAAGGCCTCGCAGCCGACGCAGTAGAGACCCTTGTAGACGCCGGCATAGATCTCGCCCCTGTCGTACAGCGTCTGAACGAACTCCTGCACCGGGCCCTCGTGACGTTGCTCGGTGGTGCGGATGAAGTCGTCGTTGGAGATGTCGAGCGCCTTCCAGACCTCCGTCCAGCGGGGCACGATCTGGTCCGTCCACTGGCGCGGCGACATGCCTTTGGCTTCGGCCGTCCGGAGAACCTTCTGGCCATGCTCGTCGGTGCCGGTGAGGAAGTGGACCTTGCGGCCCTGCATCCGGCGGAAGCGGCAGATGAAGTCGGCCGCCACGGTCGTGTAGGCGTGGCCCAGATGGGGGACGTCGTTGACGTAATAGATAGGAGTTGTTAGGTAGAAGGTGTCGTCGCTCACGTCGATAGCTCCAGGCTTGCTTCGGTGACCACTTCGAGGCGTTCGTCCCGTCTTCTTGACGGGTCTTGCTCCTGGGAATAGGTTATCCAGGACTTACCAGCTGATAGGGGGAATCGATGAAGTCTACCGGCGTAGTAAGGAAGATCGACGAGTTGGGGAGGATCGTTCTCCCCTCCGAGCTGCGTAAGGTCTTCGGGATCCGCGAGGGCGACGAGCTAGAGATCAGCGTCGACGGCGAGACCGTGATCCTCCAGAAACGACGCGACCTGTGCACCTTCTGCGGGGCGGAAGAGCCCGCCGTGGAGTTCAAGAACCGCAAGGTGTGCCAGAGCTGCGTCAGCGAGCTGGGCGGCACGAAGAACGTGGTGCGCATCCCGGATACCGAGGCGCCTGCGAGGACGTAACCAGCCCTCAGGCGTCTTTATCCACGAGCGCGTCGAACACGACGCGCTTCGAGACACCGGCTTGTCGAGCTACCTGCTGCATGGCGTCGCGCCTGGTGAGGCCTTGCTCCATCAGCTCACGGGCTCCCGCGGCCAGCTCGGTCGGCTCGAAGGTGCGGTGGCGCCGCAGCGCTCCGCCGACCACGAGGACTATCTCGCCGCGCGGTGGCACCTCGTGAGCGCCGTCTCTGAGCTCTTCCAGGGTTCCTCTGCGCACCTCTTCATGCATCTTCGTCAGTTCTCGAACCAGCGCTGCGGGACGGGGGCCGAAGACCTCGAACATGTCGGTCAATGACTCCAGCGCGCGATGAGGGGACTCGTAGAAGACGAGCGTGCGTTCCTCATCGCGCAGCTCTTCGAGCCGCCGGCGTCTGTCACCGCTCTTTCGGGGCAGGAAACCTTCGAAGACGAAACGCGCGGGAGGAAGTCCGGAGATTGCCAGGGCGCTGATACCCGCAGTGGGGCCGGGAACCACCTCCACGGATAGTCCGGCGCCGACGCAAGCGCGCACGAGCCGGTAGCCGGGATCCGACAGCCCCGGCATCCCTGCATCGGTCACGAGCACGACCGTGTCGCCGCCGGCGATCTTCTGGACCAGCTCGTGGGCCCGTCGGCGCTCGTTGCCCTCGTTGTAGACGACCAGCCGGCGCGTTTGCACGCCGTGGTGAGACAGAAGCTTGCGCGTGCGGCGGGTGTCCTCACACGCGACCACATCCGCCTCGCCCAGGACGCGCAAGGAACGTTGCGTGACGTCTTCGAGATTCCCTATGGGGGTCGCGCACAAGATCAGCTTCCCGGCCGTCACAGGGACGGCCGCCACGGCTCGAACGAATACCGCAACAGCGACACGAGGAACCCACGCCAGGAGACTTCGTCACCTTGAACACGGCGGCCCTGCAAGAACGAGCGTGCCGCGCCCAGAGCACGGGAGTTGTTCGTCACACCGACGTGATCGGTCAGCGCCACCAGATTGACCTCGCCCGGTCGGCGCCAATCGGCGTCCAGCCAGACCGAGTCACCGAGCGCCCACACCGCCACCCGTGACACCTTCTTGTCGATGACCACCACGGGCTTGAGGTTGGTCGGCGACGCCGCGGCGTCGATGTCGTAAGGCTGCAAACCCGCAAGATCGAGCAGCCGGGCGAAGCCTCGTGCAACATCTCCCCCCACACGTCCCGTTCCCGCCTGTCCCGGCGGCGGCATCACCAACGGCGGAGGCATGGGCGGCGGTGGCGCCAGCACCACCGAGCGGTCGGGCGCCGGCAGACCCTGGCTGATGATCCGGTCCAAGATCAGCGCCGCCTGCGAGTGACCCAGCAGGAGCCGGGGGGAAGGGGCGCCGTCTATCTGCTGCGCGACACGGAGGGCGGCCTGCGTGAGATCGCGCCGGGTGTCGCGCACGCCATAGGCCTCTCCGGCCGCCGCGTACGACAGCAGCCGCGCGGTTTCACGCCCGAACCCGATGTCGCGCGGGTCCAACTCGGTCAGCGATCCAGTCTTGGAGGTCGAGTCCGCTCCTCCCAGGAGCAAGAGCACCCCCGACGCATCCGCAACGGCTACCGGTTCCGCGTTGCGCACCACCCGGTCATAGGTGACGAGTCCGATGAGGGCGACGATCGCGAGAGCGGTGGCGAAAGTGGCCAGCGTGCCCCCTCCTGGATGGGTCTCTTGCTTCAGGTGCTCGCGCCATCCCAACAGGAACAGGGCGTGTACGGGGCCGACACACACCAGCAACAACGGGACGAGAAGCGTAGAGATCTGACTCAGAGAAGACGCCGCGGCCCCCAGGGCGCAGAGGACGTATCCATAAGAAAGGAACGCGGTCGCCTCGGGAACACCGGATCCCCGGGGTCTTCCGCGGCCGGCGTCGATAGCCAGGGCGCGACGATTCAGCGCGACCGCGGGAACGAATCCCGCCAGCGCGCCCAGCCAGATGAACGGCGAATACCTGAGGGCGACGCCCACGTACATCAGGATGGCGGCCGGCGTCAGGGCCGCGACGGCGAGGCCACCCAGGCGCAATGCGCGCCCCCACGCCAGCGTCACCGCTCCGGGCCGCTCGTCTGCGAGCCACAACGTGGCGGCCACAGATGCGGTGCGCAGCAGCACACTCAACCCGAGGGCGGCAACGAAGGCGGCCCAGGTGAAGCTCGATGCCAGGCTCTGTTTGAGGTCGAAGTAGATGTTGAGGGGAAAGACGCCGGCCGCGATGGCGCTCTCCGCCGAATCGGGAAAGACGCCGGCGAGCACCAACGCCGCAGCCGCAAGGCTCTCGAGCGCCGAGGGCAGCATCGCTAGAGGTGTCCGCCTCAGAGCGCGGACCCCCGCGGCCAGCGTCCTCACCGGTGGCGCCTCCTTGGTTGATTACAGGACGGCGAGACTAACTATGCTGAGCAGCCGTGGAGGAGATAGAGGGGGCCGACGCCGATCCGCAACAGGATCCCCGGCCTTCCTCGTGGGGGCGGGCCGACACCTTCGCTCTGACCGCTATCACCGCCGCCGCCGCGGTGGTGCGACTCGTGAGACTCGACGATCCGAAGGTGTTGGTCTTCGACGAGACCTATTACGCCAAGGACGCATGCTGGTACGTCAATCCGGTCCCCGGATTGTGTGGGATAGAGGCGGAGTCCACCATCGTGCACCCGCCGCTCGCGAAATGGCTGATCGCGGTCGGAGTGCGCATCTTCGGCTACGACTCGTTCGGCTGGCGGATCTCCGCAGCGATCGCGGGCACGATCACGGTGGCGCTGCTGTTCCTGTTGGCCCGCAGGCTGTTGCGCTCCACCGTCGGCGCGTCGCTCGCCTCCGGCCTGCTGGCCATCGACCTCTTGCACTTCGTACAGTCCCGCACCGCCATGCTGGACATCTTCGTTCCGGCCTTCGGAGTGGCGGCCCTCCTCTTCCTCGTGTACGACAGAGACGCCCAGCTGTCCCAGCGAGAACCTCAGCCCGTGGTGGCGGGCTGGCTGGAACGTCCCTGGAGGATCGCGGCGGGCATCTGCACCGGGCTGGCTGTTGCCTCTAAATGGTCGGGAGGTTTCTTCATCATCTTGTCCATCTTGCTCACCGTCGTGTGGGACATAAGAGCGCGGCGCGAGCGACAAGAACCTCGGCCCGCACTGGCGACCTTGAAGAGAGAAAGCGCACCGATCTTCCTGTGGTTGGTCCTGGTCCCGCTTCTCGTCTATTCGTTCACGTACATCGGCCGTCTGCAGGCTCCGATCCCGCGCTACGACGGAACCAGCGAGACCTGCCCCTGGAAGGACGGACAGTGGGCCTACAACCTGGTCAACCAGCAAGCTTGCATGCTGAACTTCCACCGCACGCTGACGAGCACTCACTCCTACCAGTCCCCGGCTTGGTCATGGCTCGCGCTCAAGCGCCCGGTGTCCTATTACTTCGAGACCGACCCCAACGGTGACTACAAAGAGGTGTTCGCGACCGGCAGTCCCTTCGTGTGGTGGACGTCGGTGCCGGCTCTCATTGCAGTTGCGGTCGCGTGGGTGAGACGCCGCGACGCAAGGGGGCCGGAGGGCCTGATCCTGGCCGGATTCCTGTTCACCTATGGTCCCTGGCTGTTATCGGGGTTGCTTTCGGACCGGAGCGCAGTGTTCCTCTTCTACCTGCTGCCGACGGTGCCGTTCATGTGTCTGGCTCTCGGCTACGTGGCGTCTCAGATAGGGCGGTCGTGGGAAGCCATCGCGGCGGTTTCGCTGTTCAGCGCCGCGGCGCTCTGGTTCTTCGTCTTCTATTACCCGTTGCTGGCCAAGGTGCCGCTGCCTCAACCGCAGTGGGACCAGCGCATCTGGGTTTTCGACAACTGCGACAAGCCTTCGGGGGACCCGACCACGTCGCTGGTCACCGAGACCAACGGGAACAAGACGAGCACGCGCACCACGTTCACTACGGGATCCAACGCCGATCTACCACCTGAGGGGTGGTGCTGGATCTAGATCAGAGCAGGGGGGAGATCACTGGGCGCTTTCGGCGATCTCCAGCAACTCGATCTCGAAGATCAGAGTTGCGTTCGGCGGGATCACGGGGGGACTTCCCTGGGCGCCGTAGCCGAGCTCGGGCGGGATGGTGACCGTTCGTTGGCCGCCGACCTTCATGCCGGTCACGCCCTCGTCGAAGCCGGCGATGACCCTCCCGCCGCCGATCGGGAACGAAAACTCTCCGGCGTCGAACTCTTTCCCGTTCTCCAGGGTTCCCCGATACCTGATGGTCGCGGTGTCGCCACGTCCTGCCTCTTCACCCGAGCCACACTTGGTTTCTTCGTATTTCAATCCGGACTCCGTCTCCACGATGCCCTCCTCACAATCGGCGGCGGCCGGCGTCGGGTCCGATCCGGCCTCTTCAGGCTCATTCGGTTCGCTGCCGCAGGCGCCCAGCAGCAAGAGGGCGACGATCAGAAAGGGGGCGATCCGGGATCTCGGCATCCGGCGACCGTAACCGAGCCCCACGGTTAAAGCGATCTACCAACGAGAACCAGGCCCCTGAGGCCTTGGCCGATAGGATGCGACACTCCGCGGGCCAGTAGCTCAGTTGGTAGAGCGCACCCCTCGCACGGGTGAGGTCAGGAGTTCGAATCTCCTCTGGTCCACAACACGAAAACGCCGGTTGGTAGGCGGCTGTGCCCGCTAACACCACTCGCACGGGTGAGGTCAGGAGTTCGAATCTCCTCTGGTCCACAACACGAAAACG
>JAUJPD010000004.1:222794-244736 GCA_030447315.1 Actinomycetota bacterium
CCCGGCCGCGGCCCTCCTTCTGGGCTCATCACCGAATCCAGGGCCCGGGAGCAGCACCACCCTGCCGGGTCAGGGCGAGGGCGGTGACGATTCCGAAGGCGACGTGATCTGCGACCTGCGGCATGGTTTGGAGGGCGCGGATGCGCGGGTAGCGGCGCCCGACCAACCCGAGGTCGATCGCGGCGATGGTCAGGCCTGCCAGTGTCCCTTCCAGCAGCGGCCTCTTTCGGGGCAGTACGCCCGCGAGCACGACCGCCCATCCGGCCGAAAGTGCGAGATGGACCGGAACCGCGGCGGCCAGGAGGGGGAGGGACCGTTGTTCTCGCGGGGCCAGGATCGATCCCGCCGCAACCGAGGGCTCCAATGGATCGCGGCCCGCTAAGACGGCGTGAACGGTTGACGGAAGACCGCTCACCAAGGCGGCGGGAACCGCTGCTCGCAATCCCTCGCGCAGCATGTGGCGGGAAGTCGAGCTCATGGGTCGAGGTCAACTCGGACCGTCAGCAGATCGGTTCCCATCAGCCTCACCAACGCAGCGTTGAACCGGCGAAGTGTGCGTTGACGCTCCCGAGCGTCGTCGTCTGGTAACACATGGGCAACGCCTTCGCGCCAGCGAGCTCCCACCCGAAGCCGTACACGCGGGTTCGCCATGATGTTCTTGACGTAGCCCGCTTGATAACCATGTTCCGCGACGATCCAAAAGGTGTCGCCGACAAGTCCGTTACCCACCGGATTGCGCCACGGCCGCCCGGTCTTTCTGCCGATCGTCTCGAGCAATGCCCACCACGGCACGTAACCGGCAACGAGCTTGACGACCGGGTTTACGAAGTACTTCGCGAGGGCTCTTGAGATGCGGCGCTTGTCCATGAACCCTTCAGGCCGAGCCGTAGACAGGTAGCCAGGCGCCGCGCAGCTGCCCAGCTTCTTGCGAGGCCAGGAAAGCGATGCTCGCCGCGACGTCGTCGGGCGGGACCCACGAACCGAAATCGGAATCCGGCATCGCCTTCCGGTTAGCAGGCGTGTCGAGCGTAGAGGGGGCAACCACATTCGCGGTGACGTCCAGTCCCCGGTTCTCTTCTGCGATGGTCTCGGCGAGCACTGCGACGCCGGCCTTCGCGACCGCGTAGGCGGCTTGGCCGGAACGGCCTTCGCGCGCGGTTCGGCTCGAGACCAGCACGATGCGCCCCCAACCTTGCTTACGCATCCCGGGCAACACCGCGCGGCTGCATAGAAACGCGGACCGCAGATTGAGATCAGACATCCGGTCCCAGGTGTCGGGCGAGACCTCGTGGACGGCTTCGTTGCCCTTCCACGCGCCCACGAGATGGACGAGGGCATCGACGGACCCGAAGGCGGCTTCGACCTGTTCGATCCCGGCAGCGATAGAGCCCTCGTCGGTGACGTCGGTTTCGAGCAGGAGGAGGCGCTCGCTGGGCCTCAGGGCCTCGCGCAGCGCCTCAGCCTCCTGCTTGACGACCCAGGTGGCGGCGACGCGGTGGCCGTCATCGATCAGCCGCCCTGTCACCGCGGTGCCGAGGGCTCCTGTACCGCCGGTGACAAGGACGGTTCGGGTGCTCGGATTCATGGTGTTACTACTCCTCGGTGAGAGGCTCCCATGGTGCCGAAGTAAAGCTCCGTCGTCATCATGCAACCTTCGTCTTCGTGAGTCGGACACAGCATTCGTTGGGTCGTGGATCGAGCATTGCCTCGACGGCTTCACTTCCAAGGCCCTTTACGAGACCATCGAGGAACGCCTGGTTCATCCCGCAGATCAATTCAGGGGATCTGCAGGCCAGCGCCTGGAAGGGACAGTCTCTTACACCTACGTTTCTTAGTGCAAGAAGGGACCGTTCAGACGCTGGAGAGAGGGTGTCTTCGATCTAGTTCGGTTATGTCGGTCGCAAGTAACCCGACCAGGCCTCCTAACAGAGTTGCCATCAACGTGACCCCGCCCCACAGCTCTGGTGACCACCCCACTCCCGTCTGAAGTTCGAACACCAGGAAGTACATCGACCACGCGGTCAGTGGAACAAGAGAACCCACCAACCAAGCCGGAAGCCCTCGCGCGACCGCAGCGTCCACGACCAGTCCGAGCACGATGCCGACTCCGATCAGTGGCCACTGTTTGAACTCGCCGAGCCCGGTCTGCAGCAGCAATAGGAACGTGTAGAGAAAGAGGAACGTGCCTGCTGGCGTCTTCCAGTGACGTCGCAAGAAGAGCGCGGGTAAGACGAGCACCAAGCTGGTGACGAAGATGGATCCAAGCGCCCAGTTCTCCCGCAGCTCTTCGCCGATCGCCGGCGTTACGCGGGACAGATCATGGGTGTGCGTGGTCGCGTTCGAGAACTCCACTGCGGTTGTACCGAACGGAGACAGGTAACCGAGGAAGAAAGAACCCACCGCGGTCAACAGAGTCAGCGACAGAAGAGCTGGCAGGAACTCCTTTCTCGACACATCGACCGAAGACGAGCGGAGCATCCTGCGCAGTGGTGCCGACAACGCGATCGCGCCACCCGCCAGCAGCAGCAGATGCGTGGGACTAAGTAAAGCCTCGACGTTGGCTTCGACGCCGAAGATCTCGTGCCAGATGAGGTCGCCACCTCCTCCGATCCCGAACAAGACGAAGCCAACCAGGGTTGCGAGGTGGCCCGGGGGCATGGTCTCGAGGAGGGAACGTCCCCGGTTGCGGCGCCGCCACGTTATCCACCCTGCCCACAGGGCTGCGGCTGTGAAGCCGCTGTAAAGGACTGCGTGCCACGGGCTGAAGATGGATTCGGCTCTTCCATGCGAGTGGGCCCAACCGTCGAGGAAGAGTCCGAGGATCGTCCACAGGCCGAGGACCATCCCGATGAACTCTTCGTTTCGGGTTAGCGGTCGACCACCGCCTTCAAAGCTGCTCACCATGTTTACCTCCTCTAATGAATAATGTTCAGTATACTGAACACCATTCATCCGTCAACCGGAACAGGGTCCCCCCTGCTAGCCTGATGAACATGGTTCAGTCAGATTCACCTGCGGGCGCAAAGGCCCTCGATCAGGCCCGCCGACCCAGGGTCGTGAAGCCTCCGGATCAGAGGCGGCGGGAGATCCTCGGAGCGGCGATCGAGATGTTCGGCCAGCGTGGCTACGACGAAGCCACCGTCCAAGGGATAGCGACACGAGCCGGTGTCGCTGCGGGGACGGTCTACCTCTACTTCCCGTCCAAGGAAGCGATCCTGGACGCGCTGCGGGAGGACTTCGAAACCGGGCTCCTGGATCGCGTCGCTGCCGTCGCCACCGCGGTGCTCGCTGAGGAGGAAGCCAGCGGCGAGATCGTCAGCTACGAGGAGGTCGTCGAGCGGCTGATCGATGGGATGGTCGCCTACAGCCTCGAGAACCGGGCAGTATCAGAGGTCTTAGGCCGACGCGTGGGGTGGGCGGCTCTGATCGCCGACCCGCTGCCGTTGCAGAGTGGCCTCAACGATGTGCTGTCGCGGGTTATCACTGAAGGCATCCGGCTCGGCTACGTGCACACCTCAGACCCTGAGATGACCGCATATCTGTTGAACCTGGCCGCGGCCACCGCGCTCGGCAACGCCATCGCATTCCACGATGACGAGATGCTCGAGCGCGTCGTGGCACAAACGAAGGAGCTCTACATCAAGGCGTTGGCACCGGCGAACGAACCGCGTTAGTGGTCGCCAGCCGCAAGCGAGCTCAAGACGGCGGCGGGTACTCACCCAACCCGCTCTCGGGAGCGGTGTCTGAGGCTGCGGCGGAAGCAGGGTCGTCCCGGTCGCCATCGAGAGAGGTGATGAGACGCCAGGTGAAAACGGTGGGGAAGCCCTCGATCTGCTGCGCGTTCAAGCGAACGAAGATCGTGTTGCCGGAGTAGTCGACACCGCCGGGAAGCGTGTTGTCGTTGGTGGAAGCTCCGTAACGCCCCTGCTCCTGCAGCACGCTGGCGACGAGGTTGTCCCCGCTGGCCTCCGCCGACACCGTCCAGGTCTCCGACCCGCCCTCGAGGATCTCCCAACTCCACTCCAGCGACTCCTCTGGTAGCCGCTTCGGGATCGGAGCAGCCATCTCGGCTTGGAACACGATCTGGCTGGCGATCAGCTCCACCCTCGCTTCGTGCACGTCGGCCAGCGATAGGTCCCGGGGCGGATCGACGCCGTCGCTCACGACCGCGTCACCGCGAGCATCCTTCGTCAACTGCGCCAACTGCCCCGAAGGCGACCCACCGGTCGCCAGCAAGACGATGATCGCGATGAGGACGAGACCCACGATGGAGCCGACGATGGCGAGTTGCTTACGGCTCATGCCTCTTCCGGCAGCGCCCGCTCGAGTGCATCTCGCAACGTCCTCTGGATGCTGGAGGTCGTGAAGTCACCGCGGGTCCGCTCGATGATGGACCGAGCGACGTCGGTCAACCGCCTCAAGCCCATCGTTATCCCGTCCGGATGATCCATCGACGTCAGCAGGTAATAGATCTCGTCCATCGATGCCAGGAGCTCCTCGCACCGCTTGAGGTCGCCCCTCCTCATCAGATCGAGGATGTGACGTCGAACCTCGCCCACCGCTTCGGCCATCCCCTTGACGAAAGCCGCCGCACCCACGCCGACGTCGTCGAACGAGGGCAATGGCGTCGCTGAGATAAGCGATCGCGTGAAGAAGGCCTCCGCGTACTCCTTTTCGGCATCGTGCATGAAGCCCGAGTGAAGAAGCTCCGGGTGCGGGCCGAGAGCAGAGCGACCCTCTGCCAACGCTTCGCCTGCTTCGGCCAACAGCCGGTGGGCTGTGTCATGGTCATATCGATGGAGCGCGCGGATGGCATTGCCGCAGGAGCGGATCGTGCGACGGCTCGCGGCGAGACCTACCTCGCGGGCAGCCGTCTTTTCGTCGAAGTCCGCGCGAAGGACCTCGCCCAGCCGGCCTAGCTCCATCGCGGGACCTTAACCAACGAACGGGCCTAAGAGCTGCGCCCCCCATCGGCGGCCACAGGATCAAGCGACCGGGCGTCGGTCGCTGTCGGGCGAGGCAGGGTCCGAACTTTCCTGTGTCGCTCCGCTTGCCGGCGTGCAGCTTCGAGCAAGAGGGCCACGTAGAAGAGGAGCATCCCATCGATCATGAGATGGATCTCGACCCAGCTTCCTCGACGCCACAGAGCCATCCCGGCCGAGCACACAGCGGCCCCCCCAAGCACCCCCAGGAGTCGCCGCCGTCTCTGCCGGCTGCGCGCTGCAATAAGCCGCTGCTGCGCTCGCTCCGAGCTATGGGGGACGATGATCCACCGACCGTTGCGGATCGATCTAGGGGTCGAACGAGCGACCGCGTGACGCGGAGCCGGTCGTGCCGGGGCGATCGATCCCATGACCCTCTTGAAACGGGTCGCCGCCGGAAGAGGAGTGCGCCGTCTCGCCCGCACCGCACCGGGCAGAACCACGCCGCACCAGACCAACGCCAAAAAGGCGAGGAACCAAATGGTCAAGAGCTCTTCCCAGCTCTAGACGTCCAGATCCACCTCACGCTAAACCCGCATCGGGCCCCACTCAAGGATATGGATCGAGAAAGTCGCCTCACTCGTCGGTGAAGCCACCTCCGCCGGTTTATACAGTGAGGCCCCCCGTCCAAAGGAGCCCCGATGCCAGTCCAGATCCTCCCCTCCTCAGAGGCTGTGACCGAGGTGAGCTGCGACGCGCTCGTCGTGAGCGCCTTCCAATCCGAGACCGGCTTCGAGCTCTCGACGGCCGCCGCCGAGGTCGATCAGGCTTTAGACGGCTACCTGTCCGAGCACCTGAAGGACCTGTCCTTCAAGGCCAAGCAGAACGAGGTCGCGTCGCTACCCACGATGCGTCGCATGGGCAGCAAGGTGGTGGTGGTCGTAGGCGTCGGCCCCCATAACGAGGTGTCGGATGCGTCGCTGCGGACGGCGGCGGGGGCGGCCGCGAGGCGACTCGGCGAGCGGAAGGTCATCGCGATCGCCTTGCAGGAGGGCCGGGGGGCCGGGGCCGCGTCGGCGGTTGCAGAGGGGATGGTGCTGGCGTCGTACCGCTACACCGCGTACAAGACCGACCCCAAGCCGGCCAAGATCGAACAGATCCTCCTGCTCGGTGAGGACGGAAGCGCCGCCGAACGAGGTGCCGCCATAGGCCAGGCCGTCCTGTTGGCGCGCGACCTGATCAACGAGCCGGCAGCGACACTCACCCCCGACGCTCTGGCGCGACGCGCCCAAGAGATCGCCGCCGCCGAGGGTCTGACCTGCAACGTGCTCGACGAACAAGCCATCGTCGAGCGAGGCCTGAACGGCGTCATGTCTGTGGCCAAGGGCTCCGACGTCCCCCCTCGGTTCATCGAGCTCGCTTACACACCCGAACGAGCCACCGAGACCGTGGCGCTGGTCGGCAAGGGCGTCACCTTCGACTCCGGGGGCCTGTCTCTGAAAGATGGAAAGAACATGGAGACCATGAAGACGGACATGTCGGGGGCCGCGGCGGTGATCGCCGTCATGAGCGTGATCAAGAGACTAGGCGTGAAGGTGGAAGTGAGGGCCTACGTCCCTGCGGTCGAGAACATGCCTAGCGGAAAGGCTCTCAAGCCGGGGGATGTGATCACCCATGCCGGCGGAAAGACATCGGAGGTATTGAACACCGATGCCGAGGGAAGGTTGATCCTCGCGGACGCCCTGGCGGTCGCGGCCGAGGGCAAGCCCGCCGCGATCATCGACGTCGCCACTCTCACCGGATCGATCGTGATCGCGTTAGGCAATGACATCGCGGGCCTCTTCTCCAGCGACGATGCCCTCGCGGCCGAGATCGAGGCCGCCGCGGACGAGGCAGGCGAGCTGCTGTGGCGTATGCCTCTTCATGCGGACTACCGCCGCCAGCTCGACTCCGAGGTCGCCGACTTCAAGAACATCGGGACCCGCTACGGCGGATCTATCGTCGCCGCATTGTTCCTCAAAGAATTCGTCCCCGACGAGATCCCCTGGGCGCACCTCGATATCGCCGGACCCGCCCGCTCGGAGAGCGACAGCAACCACGGGCCGAAGGGCGGAACCGGGGTCGCGACGAGGACCCTCATCACCTGGCTGGAGAAACGCGGCCGGTGAGCGACCTCCCGACCGGGGACGGGCGTGGAGACAACAGAGACAAAGTCGTCCAGCTTCCGGGCGACTACGAGCCCGCACCCGACGAAGAGAAGGTCTCACCACCGGGCCGCCTTCACGGCATCTTCATCACCGGTATGGCCGTATCCGCCTTGGTGGGGGTCGCTTCGATGTTCGCCTTCATCACGGTGGGGTGGCCAGAGCGGGTCGGGCGCTACGTCATCGCCTTGTTCTTGTTCTCCGGCCTCGTCTTCCTCGCATGCGCGTCTGCCGCCGTGTTCACCGCGGCTCGCGACACCTACCCGACGCGACGAGGCAACCCTCTAGACTGAGCCGGCGATGGAGATCGACGGCCACCCGACCCAAGACATGATCGAGGAGCTCGAGCAGCGAGGTGCGGTTCGGATGCTCGGCAGCACCTCGGGCCCGCGCATCGACACCCTCCGCTTCCTCACCGAGCAGAACCCCGAAGAAGCAGCAGGGATCTGGCTGTTCCTGCCGCAGCAGGTGTTCCAAACCGGGCTCGACGAGACGCCCCTATAGTCGGAGCTCCTCTACCAGGAGGCGGTCCCCAACCTCGAGGCCGGCCGCGCTGCCCGCAGGCAACTCCACCACCGCACGCGATCTCGGCACGAGCCGAGTGATGCGCCGGGGAACCATCTCCTTCACGAGGTGCACCACCAGCCAGCGACGGTCGCAGAAGACCACGTCGATCGGATAGCTCATCCCGAAGGTGTGAACCTGCCTGCAAGGAGACAACAACAATCCTTCGCCCGGCTTCAACCCGTAACCGATGAGCCCGCGCATCCGCTCACGCCTCGACCGAGTCACGATCAACCGGTCGGCTATGACTTCGTCGCGTTCGGGTAAGAGGAGCCTTCGAGACATCTGAAGTAGGTTGACGCCGCTTCGGCGAGGGAGCAAATCGACCACGAGAACGCACACGGATCTAAGGGGTGACGAGGATTGCAGAAGTGGGAGTACGCAACCGTTCCGTTGATCTCACACGCGCTTCAAGAGATCTTGAACCAATGGGGAGAGGAAGGCTGGGAGCTGGTGCAGGTGGTCGAGAGCCAGGCGACCGGGACGACCGGCTACCTCAAGAGGGCCAAAGGCGGCGAACCGTCTGGGTCCGATGCCCCGGGAGCTACGCCGGGGACCTAAGCGTCTGCGGCGACCCAGTCGCCGGATCTGCCGCCCGATTTCCGCAACAGCCTGACCCGGGTGATCTCCACCTCCCGCTCGGTGCCCTTGACCATGTCATAGATGGTCAGGGCGGCAACCGTGACCGAGGTCAGGGCCTCCATCTCGACACCGGTCCGCTCCGCGGTCCGCACGGTCCCGTGGACGTGGATGCCGTCTTCACCGGGCCGAAGCTCGATCGCGACCGCACCCAGACCGATCGGGTGACATAAGGGGATCAGCTCAGAGGTTCTTTTCGCTCCCATGATGCCCGCGATGCGGGCAACCTCGAGGGCATCCCCCTTGGTCAAGCTGCGCGACATCACCAGGTCTCTCGTTCGAGGAGACATCTTCACCAGGCAAGAAGCCGTCGCTTCCCGCGCAGTGACGTCTTTGCCCGTCACGTCGACCATCCGAGCGTCGGTCTCGGGATGTTGCTCCCTCAGCGCTCCACCCCCAGGCTGCGAACGCGCTGGAGGAGCCAGGATCGGAACGGTTCGGCGAGATCTTCCCGGCGCAGCGCCAGCTCGACCGTCGCCTTGAGGTAATCCAGCTTCTTACCAACGTCGAGGATCGGGCCCTCGTGCACGTACGCGTAGACGCCTTCTTGCTCCGCCAGCGATGTGATCGCATCGGTCAATTGGATCTCGCCGCCGACACCCGCGGATGTCTTTTCTATCGCGTCGAAGATCCCGGGGGTGAAGAGATAGCGGCCGCGCGACGCGAGGTTCGAAGGCGCGTCCTCGATGGCTGGCTTCTCGACCATCCCCCTGAGCTTCACCGATCCATCGGCGACATCCTCAGGGTCGATGATCCCGTAGGCAGGGATGACTTCCCGAGCGACCTGCTGCACCGCGATGACGCTTGCGTTGTGGGTTTCGTAGATGTCCATCATGCGCGCAACGAGCGCGGGCTCGTCATCTTTGGGCTCGGGAACGATCTCATCGCCGACCATGACCACGAAGGGCTGGTCGCCGACGTGCGGTCGACCCATCAACACCGCGTGCCCGAAACCGAGCGGTTCTTTCTGACGGACGTAATGGAAGTTCGCCATCGTTGCGATGTGGCGAACCTGCTCTAGGAGCTCGGTCTTGCCCGCTTTCTCCAGGTGATGCTCGAGCTCCAGCGAGCGGTCGAAATGATCCTCGAGGGTCACCTTGCCGCGGCTGGTCACGACGAGGATGTCGTCGAGCCCGGCTCGGACCGCCTCCTCGACCACGTACTGGATCCCGGGACGGTCCACCACCGGGAGCATCTCCTTCGGCTGCGACTTGGTCGCGGGCAGGAACCGCGTCCCTAGTCCAGCAGCAGGGATGACCGCCTTACGTACCGCCACGTATGCCTCCCTCGATTGTGAGGTTGGAGTCTAGGTGCCGCTTCCAAGGATGGAAGAGGCGAGACCGCGGGCCGGAAGCCTCAGTTGGCGAGCTTGAGGTCCGGCTTGGCCGAGGCCACGCACACGCGGTCGCGGCCGGTTTGCTTGGCCTTGTAGAGCGCCTGGTCGGCTGCCTCGACCAGAGCTTTGAAGGAGTCGCCGTGGTCGGGGTACGCGGCGAGGCCGATCGAGACCGTCAGACTCACGAGCTCTTCGTCCATCCCACCGAAGGGGGTGCCTTTGATGGCGTCGTGGATCTTGCCGGCAGTAGTGGTCGCGCCTTGCACATCGGTCTCCGACAGGAGGCAGATGAACTCCTCTCCACCGTAGCGAGCGAACGTGTCTACCTCGCGCAGGAGGTGTTTCACGCGCTGAGAGAACTCGATCAGCAAGGCGTCCCCTCGCTGATGCCCGAAGCGGTCGTTGACCGCCTTGAAGTAGTCGAGATCCAGCATCAGGACGCTGAAGGGACGCTCGAACCGTGTCGCCGTCGCGAGGACCTGGCGGAATTGCATCTGGAAGAAACGGCGGTTGTGCACGCCCGTCAAGCCATCCGTCAAAGACAGCCGCTGGGCCTCTTCGTGCAGACGTACGTTCTCGACCGCGACCCCGCCCTGCTCGGCGAGGAACGACACCGTATCCAGCTCCTCTTGGCCGAAGGACTGTGCGGCGTCTCGACCGTACACAACCAGGACGCCCATGATCCGTTCTTGACTGTAGATAGGAACCGCGATCGCGTGGGGGAACTGCGGTTCGTGGCGGGAAAAGGCCGGGCCTCCCGACACCTGGGACACGATCAACGGTCTCGCTCGCTCGGCGACGAAACCCACGACCCCATCGCCCACCTTCACGCGTCCGAGCGACTCGGTGTCCAAGCCGCGGGCGACCGCGGGATAGAGCTCGCCCCGCGCCACCGAGAACAACCACAGCACCGCTATGTCTGCATCGACGGCGTCGGCCGCGGTGTTCAATATCGAGTCCAACATCTGTTTCATGTCGTGGGTCGAGCGCAGGGTCTCTCCGACCCTTCGAACGGCGCGCTGGATCTGATCCCGCGATGAGGACAGAGCGGTGATCGTCTGACTCAATCGTCCGGACATGTCGTTGAAAGCCGAGGCAAGCTGACCGACCTCGTCTTTGGACCGTACGGGGATCCGGTGGTCGAAACGCCCCTCGGCGATAGCGCGAGCGCCCTGCGACAGCTCCTCTAGGGGCCGCGTGATCAGACGGGCAAGCAGGTACGCCAGCCCGGCGGTTCCGACCAAGGCCAACAGCAAGACGACCAGCATCGACGTGAGGACCTGCCTCGAGAGCTCGGTGATCGGCGCGGAGGGCGTGGAAGCGATGATGCCCATCCCACCACCCAGCTTGGTGGCAGCCGCCTTCGCGTCCTCGCCAAGCTCGAGCTGGAAGGGATCGATGTAATCGACCTCGACCTCGAACGATGCCTCGACGCCCGCGGTAGACGACACCAGCCGATCAGCCGAGATGACGGACAGATCCACCCCGGAGCGGGACGCGGCCAACAGAAGGTCCTCGTCGAGCCAGAACCCGCCGATGAGATGGCCCTGGGTGCCTTTGCCGGCGACCTCGACCGGGATCGCGGGCGTGCGCGACATGCCGTTGCTCGCCCCCGGCTCTGCTCGGGCGATCGCCGAGGGCGATGGCGGCCGGAAACCCGGCAGGAAGCTGGGAGCCTTCGACGCATATCCGAGAACCTGATCATTCCGGCCGAGAGCAACCAGGAAGTCGAGGTCGAGTGACTCCTCCAGCCGCCTCTCGAGGTAGTTGCCCAGGGCAACCTCCCGTCCCGTCCGGAACAAAGCTGTGAAGCGCTGATCACCCTCGACGGTGCGCCGGACCCTCTGATCCAGAGACTCCTCTTCACGGTTGTAGATGGCGACGGTGGCATCGAGGGTGGGCCGGAGAGACAAGACCGCGCGCCGCGAGATCTCGCCGACGATCACCCGCTGGACGATGAAACCCGCCACCAGCAACGGCAGGATGACGATGAGCATGAAGAACAGCGTGAGTCGCCGCTGAAGCGACATGTGCTTCCAGCCTTCCTGTCGCGGCGGGCCCGGGCACGACCCCAACCCTTTGTCCTGGTTTCGGCGTTTCTCCAGCACGACTTTACCGGGGTGAGAAGATGCGCTGCATGCCCACGTACGAATACGCCTGCACCGCCTGCGGCGAACGCACCGAAGCGCGCCAGAGCTTCACCGACCCGCCCCTCACGGAGTGCCCCCACTGTGGGGGGAAGCTGAGGAAGCTCTACTCGCCCGTGGGCATCGTCTTCAAAGGCTCGGGCTTCTATTCAACCGACGCCAAGAAGTCTTCCTCCTCGTCATCGTCATCCGACTCCAAATCCGAATCCAGATCGGACTCCGAGGGTGGGTCCAAGCCGAAGGAAACCAAAACGAGCACCGAGACCAAGACCTCGACGACCGAGACGAAAGGCACATCCGCTGATGGCTCCTAACGCTGAGATCGGCGTGTTCGGAGGGTCCGGCTTCTATTCCTTCCTGGACAACGTCGAAGAGATCCAGGTCGACACTCCCTACGGCCCCCCGTCCGGAGCGGTGGCGGTCGGTCAGATAGACGGTTGCTCGGTCGCGTTCCTGCCGCGCCACGGGCAAGGCCACACGCTTCCCCCCCACAAGATCAACTTCCGCGCCAACGTCTGGGCTCTGAGGGAGCTCGGCGTCACGCGGGTGATCGGCCCTTGCGCCGCGGGCTCGCTGAAAGAAGAGGTTCGACCGGGCGAATTCGTCGTGTGCGATCAACTCGTTGATCGGACCACCGGCAGGAATGACACCTTCTATGACGGCCCCATCACCACGCATGTCGCGTTCGCCGATCCCTATTGTCCGGAGTTGCGGGAGATCGCCTTGAAGACCGGGGCGGGCCAGGGCATCACGATGCACGATCGGGGAACCGTCGTGACGGTCCAGGGGCCGCGCTTCTCCACGAGGGCCGAATCGAAGTGGTTCCAGGACGCCGGCTGGGAGGTCATCAACATGACGCAGTATCCCGAGGCCTACCTGTGCCGGGAGCTCGAGATGTGCTACGTGAACATCTCTTTGATCACCGACTACGACGTCGGCGTCGCGGGCAAGAGCTCGGCGGTCAGTCACGAGGAAGTGCTGAAGGTCTTCACAGAGAACAACGACAGGTTGAAAGATCTGTTGTTCGCTCTGGTCCCGAAGATCCCAGCCGAACGCAGCTGCCCCTGTAGCACGGCGCTCCAAGGAGCGCGCGGCTAGGTCTACAAAAAGGAAAGAGGCCCCCGAAGGAGCCTCTTTCATGCCACCTGGCGCGTCGGCGTTACGACGCCGTGATCTTGAACTTCTGTGGGATCGTCACCGAGGTCGGCGAATCGGCGCTGAAGAACGTGCCGGAGAACTTGTAACGACCCGCCCGCTTGGGGTTCCTCAGCACCGGGACCCCGGACGTGGTCTGTGAGTTGATCTTCAACTCGAAACTGAACGGCGGGCAGGTGTTGTCGTTGGGAACGATATCCCCGTCGAAGGTGTAGCCCACCGCCTTGGAGCCCCGGATCTCCAGGGGCACCCTGGTGACACCCGAGATGTCCAACACCCACACCGCGAACACGCCAGCGTCGGCTTGCTCGTCGGTCCGATCTACCTCTCTGACCGTTGCGGGAGCGGTGATAGGTGCCTTGGCGCCCCCGATTGCTGATCCCGGACGGCAGCCCGGACCCGCGGCGATCGAGATGCTCCCGGAGCCGATCTGATCGTTGTTCGGGACCGCTGCATCCGTCGGCAACCTGAACCCTGCCGGGATCTTCAGGGTGACATGAGCCAACTCTTCTTCACCATCGTCTTGAGCCAGCGTGATCGTCATCTGCGGGTTCGCCTTGATGCGGGTGTCCGACAGAGCGAACGAGAACTCCGGGGTGAAATCTCCTGCTCCGGCAAGGGTCGGGAACGCCAGTACCGTCGTCAGAGCGCCGATGGCGATCTTCGTGACAGCCCTCATCACTACCTCCTCTTTCTCAGGACTCATCTGTAACTACTTAGGATTCGCCACGGCGGGCGCGAATCCTTTGTGCCTCATCCGGTCCGCGAGCGAGCCACGTTTATGCTCCCGCCCCGTGTCCACCTTCGAAGCTCTCGTCCTCGGAGCGGTACAAGGTCTGACCGAATTCATACCTATCTCCTCTTCGGGCCATCTTGTCCTGGTTCCGGAGGCACTCGGGTGGGACGAGCCGGGTCTGGCCTTCGATGTTCTGCTCCATGCGGGGTCCTTGATCGCGCTCCTGATCTATTTCTCCGGGGACCTCCTGGACCTGGCCCGCGGGTTCTTCTCGCGCGACCAGAGCGCGCGCCGAATGGTGTTCCTGCTGCTCATCGGGACGGTCCCCGCGGCGTTTGTGGGTGTCGCCTTCGGCGACTTCTTCGAAGAGCAATTCGCCGATGCCGAGGCCGCCGCCTATCAGCTTCTGATCACGGCTGTGATCCTGGTGGGGGCGGAGCAAGCGGTCCATTTCCATCGGAAGAGGACCGCCCGAACCGGCGTCGCCTTGCGCACGATGGAGGACCTAAGAGGTCCTGATGCCGTTGCGATCGGCGTGGCGCAAGCCATATCGATCCTGCCCGGTATCTCCCGCTCGGGAGCAACCATCGGAACCGGGTTGGCCCTTTCGGTCGAGCGCGATGATGCGGCTCGCTTCGCCTTTCTGCTGGCGATCCCGGCGTTGATCGGCGCGACGCTCGTGAAGCTGCCGGATCTCGCGGGCGGATCGCTGGGACTGGCCGCCGGGGTAGGTGGGTTCCTCGCTTCCTTGGTGACGTCCTACGGCGCCATCTGGGGGCTGATCCGGTACCTCAAGAACAGGACCCTGTACCCGTTCGCGATCTACTGCGTGATCGCCACCTTCGTCTTCCTGGCCCTCATCTAGAGGGGCCTCGGCCTCGTGCCATTGTGCATCCCGACCGCGGCGATGTAATCTCAGAGGCCCGCAATCTCGCCGGTCCGCTACCTAGAGGAGTTCGTCCTGACCATCCCCGGGAACGGCTACGCCCCTGAGCACGGCGAACGCCTCGCTCAGATCAGAGCGCGAGTGGTCGAAGCGCGCCGCGAGCTCGATGCGTTGATCGGAGATGCCTATCTGCGTCCGAGGGCCTCGATCGTTCCTGTCCACTTCCTCGACCTCGCTTCCGCGGTCGAGAAGCTGCGCTGGGCCGAGAAAGAGTGGCGCGAGCTCGAGAAAGAGATCGAGAGCAACAGATCCGCTACCTCGGCCCCCCGCGTGGAGCGCTCCGACCAACCAGACCTGGTCGAAGCCTCCAGCTAGGTTTTGAGGGGCCCTAGCGACATATAACGCGGGTTTCGGTCCACAGAATCGGTTCGATCGGGCCCTCAGCGGCGCGACGGCTCACTTCGAAGGCATGCGCAGCGCACCATCCAGACGGATGACCTCACCGTTCAGCATCGGGTTCTCGACTACATGTCGCACCAGGAGGCCGAACTCATGCGGGCGCCCGAGCCGGTGAGGATGCGGGATGCCTTCGGCCAGCTTCGTTCGGGCATCCTCGGGGAGACCCGCCAGCATCGGAGTATCGAAGGTGCCCGGTGCGATCGCGACGCAACGTATGAGGCGGCTTGCGAGATCTCGCGCCACAGGAAGGGTCATGGCGACGATGCCGCCTTTAGACGCCGAGTAGGCGGCCTGTCCGATCTGCCCCTCGAACGCGGCGATGCTGGCCGTGTTGATGATGACGCCACGCTCTTCGTCCTCGGCCTCCTGCGATGCGATCTGTGCAGCGGCGAGACGCAGCACATTGAAGGTCCCGATCAGGTTCACGCGGACGACGAACTCGAACCGTTCCAGATCGTTCGCAGCACCGTCGCGGGTGAGCACCCGGCCCGGAAACCCAACGCCGGCGCAGTTCACAACGATATGCAGCCCTCCAAGCTTGCCGGCCGCGAGGTCGATCGCTGCCTGCACCTCTTCTGGAACGGTTACGTCCGCGGGCGAGAAGTGCGCGCTGTCCCCCAGCTCCTTCGCCACGGTCTCTCCGTTGGACGTCGGCAGGTCCACCATGACGACGGAGGCCCCCGCCTCCAGTAGCCCTTTCGTCGCGGCCAGGCCGAGTCCCGATGCGCTGCCCGTGATCAGGGCGACCTTTCCTTCGGGTCTCATCTCGTTAGATCCTTCCTCCGGCTAGAAATCGATGGTTTGGGCCCAGCCGTCCACGACGCCCCCCGGTCTCTCGTCCTCGCCCACGAGCGAGAAACCCGCCGCCACCCAGGCCTCGACGCCTCCTTCGAGGTTGTGCGCGTCGTATCCGCGCTTGCGCAAGAACTCTGTGGCCAGCGCACTCCGCTGGCCTACCTGACACACCAGAAGAACCGGTCGGTCGGGTGAGATCTCCTCGAGACGCGCCGGCAGGTGGCGAAGCGGGATCTGCGCCGAAGCTTGCAGATGCCCGGCGATCCATTCGTAGTACTCGCGCACATCTACGATCTGCATCTGCTCGACGGCCGCCGCGGCGTCATGCGCTTCCACGGGGCCAAACCTAACGTCACAGCGCTTCCGGTATCACCTCGCCACTGGCGAGAACCAAACCGTCCTCGCACCTGGTTTCCACCCGGCCGTCGGAGAATTGCTCGTGATAAAGCGCCGCGTAGGCGCCGTCGCGGGCCAGCAACTCGGCGTGCGAGCCGCGTTCGATGATGCGGCCCTTGTCGAGATAGAGGATGGTGTCGGCGGCCAGGATGGTCGACAACCGGTGGGCGATCGCGAGGGTTGTGCGGCCGCTCATCAAAGGGATAAGCGCTTCCTGCACCAGTCTCTCGGAGTGGGTGTCCAGGGCGCTCGTCGCCTCATCGAGGATCAGGATGCTCGGATCCTTGAGGATGACGCGTGCGATCGCGAGACGCTGTTTCTCGCCCCCGGACATCTTGTAGCCGCGTTCTCCGACACGTGTGTCGAACCCGTCTGGCATCTCCATTATCCGGTCGTAGATGTGGGCCGCTCGGGCGGCGGCGACAAGGTCTTCTTGCGATGCATCTGGATCACCGTAAAGAAGGTTGTCGCGCACCGTGGCGTTGAAGAGATAGGTCTCTTGGGTGACCATCCCGATGGTCTCGCCCAGCGATTCCAGGCGGATGTCTCGCACGTCGATGCCGTCGATCTGGATCCGCCCCCGATCGACGTCGTAGAGCCGCGGCAAGAGATAAGTCAGCGTTGTCTTCCCAGCCCCCGAGGGCCCCACCAGCGCCACCAGTTGCCCGGGCTTCACCGAGAAGTCGACGCCGCCGATCGTCCACAGCCGCTCGTCCTCGGGCCGCTCTCTGCCCGGACGGTCGTAACGGAACCAGACGTCGTCGAACCGGACCTCGCCGACCACCTGGGCGGGGTCGAGCTCGATGGCACCGTCGTGATCGGTGACATCGCGCTCCAGGTCGAGGTACTCGAAGATCCTGTCGAACAAGGCGAGCGAGGACTGGATCTCGACGTTGACGTTGAGGAGCTGACCCATCGGAAAGAAGAGGCGCGATTGCAGGGTCGTGAAGGCCGCGACGGTGGCGACCAGGTCCGCAGGGCTCTGCTCCAGGCGGCCGCGGAGCAACAGATAGCCCGCCACCAGATACACGAACGCAGGTGTGACCGAAAAGAAGATGCCCACGAGCGAGAAGAAGCCGCTACCCACCATCGTCCGCTTGATCTCGAGCTGCGACAACCGGTGGTTCTCTTTGCGGAATCGGTCGATCTCGTAGCTCTGGCGTCCGAAGGCCTTGGATAGAAGGATCCCGGAGACCGACAGCGTCTCTTGCATGTGCGCGGTGAGATCGGCCAGGGACTCTTGCGTCTGTCCCGACACATCCCGTCGCACCTTGCCGACCTTGCGGCTAAGCACCAAGAAGGCCGGAAGGATCGCTAGCGACAGCACGGTGAGCTCCCACGACAGGATGAACATCACGACGAGGGTCGAGATGACCGTCGCGATGTTGGAGAAGATGCTCGACGCCGTGTCGGTCAGCACCTTCTGCACACCTCCCACGTCGTTGGACAGACGTGACTGGATCTCGCCCGTACGGGTCGACGTGAAGAACCGCAGCGGCATGTGCTGAAGGTGCGCGTACAGCGAGTTCCTGAGATCTTGCATCACGTTCTGGCCGACGATGTTGTTGATGTAGGTCTGCCAGAGGCCGAGCAAGCCGCTGACGATCGGAGCCACCACCATCACGGCAACGATCCAGAACAAGGTGGTCAGCCGCTCGTCGGCCGGCCCCTCTCCCAGCAACGTTTGGAAGGCGCTCTTGATCAGCAGCGGATTGATGAGGCCCAATCCGGAGGTGAGGAGGATCAAGGTCGCGACGAAAGTGACCTTCCGCCGGTAGGGCTTGAAGATGTGGACGATGCGCCTGAACGTGCCCGGCCGCGCCGGGACGTCGGGCATAGCCTTGGGCACGAGGCGATGAGACGGCGGCATGTGGTCCTTTCTGTTCCACAAGACTAAGACAGCAAGGCGACCTCGTTTATTCCGCTTCCGGCCCCGCTGCGGCGCGACCGCGTTACGACGTTAGGAGATGCGCAGCGCGACTATCAGGCCGTCGCGCAGCGGGATGATGATCGAGCGGTAGCTCGGGTCGTCTGTGATCGCTCGGTTAGTGGCCGCGATGGCTTCGGTGTAGCCCTCTTTGATGTCGGCGGGGGCATCGGGAGCACCGGTGACTCGCCCGAACCACAACATGTTGTCGCAGATGAACAGGCCGCCGACCCGGATGCGTCCTTTGGCTCTTTCCCACGCTTCGGGATAACCGTCTTTGTCGATGTCGCAATAGACGATGTCGAAGTCTCCCGAGGTCTCCTCGAAGGCTTCGAAGGCGGGAGCCACGTGGTAGTCGATGGGAGCGTCCAGTCCGGCTCGTGAGAGGAAGTCGCGGGCTTTGCGCTCATTGCCGGCATCGGTGTCGGTGAGGTGGATCTCGCCCTCTTCTCCCGTGGCGCGGCTGAACCAGTAAGCGGAGTAGCCGTAACCTGAGCCCATCTCGAAGATGCGACGGGCGCCGATCGAGCGAGCAAGGAGCTCCAACACCCGGCCGCACAGTCGCCCCACGATCGGGAAGTCGTTCTCTTCGGCGTGTTGCTCCATCTCCAGCAGCACCGGTTCGTCGTCAACCGCAGCCAGGTTCTGCAGATAGCCGTTTACCGCAGGGTGAACGAGGTCCATGGCGCTATTCGACCACCAGGTCGCGCAGCGCGTCGTGCAGCCGGGGGCCCGCGGCAACCACCCCGGGAGACAGGCCCTTGGGTGCCGGTAGCTCGCTGACCACCCCGCCCGCTTCCTGCACGATCACGACACCGGCGGCGCGATCCCATGGCTCCATCGGTGCCTCGTAGAAACCGTCGAACCGTCCGCACGCCACGGTGGCCAGATCCAGCGCGGCAGATCCGGCCCTTCTTACATCTCGCACTTTGGGAAGCACCCGGTTCAGCAGTGCCGCTTGCTCGGCCCTCGCCTCCGCGTCATAGGAGAATCCGGTTCCGACAAGGGCGTCGTCGAGGGCCTCGCGTTCGCTGACCTGGATCGGCTCCCCGTTCAGCGTTGCGCCCTCGCCTCTGGCGGCCGCGAACATCTCTTCCCGGTTGGGGTCGTAGACCACACCTACCAGCCCACCGTGCTCGTCCTCGGCCCCGATGCTCACGCACCAGACCGGGATGCCGAACAGGAAGTTGATGGTTCCGTCCAGGGGGTCGATGACCCAGGTGATGCCGGATCTCGCCTCCCGGCCCCCTCCCTCCTCGGCCAGGATGCCGTCGTGCGGTCTCTCGTGACGGAAGAAGTCGAGCAGGAACTTCTCGGCCCTCCGGTCGGCGTCGCTCACCAGGTCCGTGGGGGTCGACTTGGAGGTCACGCCTTGGGCAGGAGCCTCGAAGAGATCCAAGAGGATGTCGCTGGCACCCGAGGCCGCCATCATCGCCATCTCCACGAGCTCGCTCACCGTGGCCGCATCCTAAGCAGCTGTTCAGAACGCGTAATCGCACGTTCAGGGGCTAGAACGACAACGGCACTATCCTCGAACCATGGGAGCAACGCGAGCAACCGGAGCACTGCCTGCAGAAGTAGAGGAGCTGCTGAACGTCGCGCTGGTCGCCGAGTTCACGGTGGTCAACCCACAGGGGCGTCCGGTGACCTACCCGCTCATCCCGCTGTACGACGGCAAGCTGATCTACATGACCTCGAGCGTGTTGTTCTCGAAGAAGCTCGAGCACATAAAGGCGAACCCTCGGGTATCGCTCACGATCACCGATCCGATCGCCGCGGCCGTGGACAACTTCCGGCGCGTGACGATCCAAGGCGACGCCCGCGTGATCGAGGACGACCTCCATTCCGGGTGGGAAGGCCACATCGGCGACCTCTGGATCGCCAAGGAGCCGATCGTGAAGGAGCTGATCAAGAAGCGCTTCGCCATGCCTCTGTTCTGGGAACGCAGCATCATCGAGGTGACGCCGAGGCGGGGATTGATCTGGTCGAACGGCAACACCGCGGAGCCTCCGCAGACATTCTCTCTCGAGGTGGCGGCCTGATGGCTCGTTCGACCATCGGCGACGTCTTCGACGACATCTCGTCGTTCTCACATGCAGTGATCGCCTATGTGGGCGACGACGGGTACCCGATCAACGTCGCAGCCGACTTCACCGCAGACAAAGCGAACGGAACGATCAAGCTCTCTCGCCCACGGATCCCGGTGGAAGCGCGCGAGGGGGCCGAGGTCAACGTCACCTTCAGTCATATCCGACCTTATCCGGGCGTCGGCTACGACCAGCGTCGCTACGTCAGCGTGTGGGGCACCGTCACCAAGGTCAACGGTTCCCTCGAAGTAAGACCCGAACGCAGCCACGGCTGGGACGAAGACAAGATGTCGTTCTTCGAGCTTTGTGAACGCAGCGTTCCGTCGGCTCACCGGTACATGAAGAAGCTGAGCGAGGAACGCGGTGAGACCGTCAAGACGCAGATGTCGCTCGGCTGGTTGATCTTCCTAGCCACCCGGGTCCCGTTCCTGACCGCCACCTTCGTCCCCATCCTCCTGGGCGCGATGATCGCCCGCAACGACGGAGCCTCGGCCTGGTGGCTGTTCGCCCTGGCTCTCCTCGGAGGCTCGGCCATCCATCTAGGGCTCAACGTGGCGAACGACGTCTCGGACGCGACCAGTGGCGCCGACTTCGCGAACGTGAACCCGACGATGTTCAGCGGCGGGTCGAGGATGATCCAGTACGGCCTCGTGAGCCTGCAGACGATGCGGGCGGTCTCCGCCGGCTGTTACGCAGTCGGGATCGGGATCGGGCTCTATCTCACGTTCACGCGAGGGATCGAGCTCTTATGGATCGGCGTCGCCGGGATCTTCCTGTCGATCTTCTATACGGCGCCACCCTTCAAGTTGGTGCACCGGGGCATGGGCGAGATCGCCGTCGCCCTGGGCTTCGGTCCCATCATGGTCCTCGGCACCTACTTCGTGATCGCTCAGCAGCTCACCTTCGAAGCCTTCTACGCGTCACTTCCGGTCGCCATCTTCATCATGCTCGTCCTCTACGTGAATCAGGTTCCGGACCGGCCTGCGGACGAGAAAACGGGCAAGCGCACCATCGTCGTCCGTCTGCCCAAGGATGCCATCGTCAAGGGCTATGCGATCTCGGTAGTGGTCGCGTTCGCGTTGATCGCGCTGGGTGCGCTTACGGGGATCATGCCGATCTGGACGTTGCTGGCTCTCGCGACGGTCCCGCTCGCGCTGAAGGTACACAGGGCACTGACCTCTCACTATGAGAGCCCCTACGAGTTGATGGCCGGGATGGGGCAGAACATCATGCTGCATCTCTTCGCCGGGCTCGCGCTGACCCTCGGTTATCTGATCGATATCTTTGTCTAGAGACAACCCGCCAACGCCAGCAATGGCGAGTAGGCCCTGGTCTCGATAAGCCTCATGCCGTCACCTTATCGGGGCGCTTGTCCACCTCGTCCGGCGTGGGTGGCGCGGGACCTGCCTCGTAGATCGGGCCCCCCGGCCGGAACCAGATCAGCTTCATAGCCGGATCCCGATGGACGCTCCAGCGGCCCTCGTGGACAAGGTCGTGATGTGCGCTGCAGAGAGGGGTCAGGTTGTCGAGGTCGGTGAGCCCTCCGCGCACCCAGTGGCGGATGCCGGGGAGCGGATCGTCTTCCTCCGCACCTCGGCCGATACCGGCGGGCGAGCTACTCGAGTTGACGGGTTCTGGACGCGACCGGGATACCGAGCCCCTGAGCACGTTCATCCAAAGATGGAAGAG
>JAUJPD010000005.1:0-32380 GCA_030447315.1 Actinomycetota bacterium
GTTCGGCGATGACGAGTTCACGCTCTGCGAGGGTGAAGAGATCCTCAAGTAGCACTGGGTAGATCGGCGGGTCCTGTCGTGATCAGTCGGTCGGCAGCAACCGCGTCAGGGTGCGCGGACAGACCAACCCCAGCGATGGATCCGCAACCTGGTCCGCACTTGGTTTAAGGAGTTCGAGAGTGAGCAGGGGCCGGCAGGTTGCCGTCGTGGTTCCGCGTGCCAGCGCCCTTCGAGCAGCTTCGGAGTTCCCTAGCTGAGCGTGGACCATTGCGAGTGCTCCCCAGAACTCGCTGTAGGCGCCGGAGTACTCCGGAAAATCATGCGTAAGCAGATCTTCGAAGGGTGCCAGTTCGGCTATCGCTTCTTGCGGTCGTTGTAGCTGCAGAAGGATGTCGGCGATCTGAACCGCCAGCAGGGGATTGTGAGGGTCGAGCTCCTGCGCACGACGGGCTATGGCAAGCGCTTCTAGGTTCGCCTCGGGTTCCACCAGGGACCACCCATTCAGGAAGCTGCTATAGGCGGCCAGCGTCTGAGCGTCCGGGAAGTCCTCCAGGTACCTCATCGTCTCTCTCATCTCTTCGATCAGGGGCGCACCTTGGCTCCGGCGCTCTAGGGCCGCTTTGCTTAGAAGCGCTGCATAGTGGCGCTTGTAATCGTTGTCCGCCCGCAGGGAGAGAGCCGAGGCGAAGCTCGCCCGTCCGTCCGAGACACGTTGCTGTCCGAAGGCGACAGTGCCTTGTCTGACGCGGTGATCGGCCACCGACAGGAAAAGCACGGCGGTAGAGGCCGACACGAGGCCGAGCGCAACGACGAGCACGGCGAGCAGCGTCATGGCCGGTCGTCGTCGACGGGCTTCCTTGTTAGACCTCGCCTGACTCGTGGCGGAGGCCGCGACGGCCGCGATCAGCGCCCACAGGACGAATCTCAAGGTGAGCTCGTCGACGGTGGCGAGGGACTGTACGAGGTACGCGATCAGCGCCGCGCCGGCGGCCGCGTGCATCGGCGACCCGGCGCCCCTTCGTCGCCAGGCTCTCCAGGTCCACACGAACACGAAGACCCATGCGGCGAGCCCGAGCAATCCGATGTTGGCAAACATCGCGATCGGGACTGAATGGGGATCGTCACCCTTGACGAAGTTGAGAACCAGCGCGTTCTCCAGCACTTGGTGGAGCGGTCCCTCGATCGCATGCACGTTCGGCCCCCAGCCGAGCAGGGGTCTTTCCACCCCCATGGCCAGGGCACCTTCCCAGAGCAACCCCCGGCTGGCGGCGGTGCCGAAGGCCGGCGGAAGGTTGACGATCGGATGCGCCACCAGCATTGAGACCACTACGGCCCCTACGGACGCTGCTCCGGCCGCTATCGCCGTTCCTATCCCCAACCGCCTCCTCCAACTTGCGGGACGCCCGGAGGCAAGCCCGATGAAGGCCGCGGCCCCGGCGATCCCGGCCAACCAGGCGCCCTGGCTGACGGTGAAGACCAAGCAGAGAGTGATCAAGATCGTTGCCGCCATCCCCACCCTGGCGGCGCGGCCCCCGCGCGCCCACACCCCCAGCGCCAGGGGCAGCATGATCGCGAGGTAACCCCCGAGAAAGTTCGAATGACCCAACGTCGAGATCACGTAGGTCGTGCCGGAGCGACTGGCGAGCCAAGCCCCCATAAAGATCATCTGGAAGATCCCGAAACCGGCCACGATCACGGCGCCCGCCAGCAGTGCGTGAAGCAAGCGTTCGCTCCGCCCAGCGAAGGCATCCGCTGCCAGGAACCCGAACAAGATGACGGCGAGGTAGGGGATGAGGCCGCCGTAGCGCAGATAGAGCCCCAAGAGGCTCCAGGACCTGTAGTCGGATGCCAACCAGGACGCCACGAAAGCCACCGAAAGAAGCGCGGCCGGAAGGAGAAGGATACGCAAGCTGCTCCACGGAGCGCCTAAAAGACCGGCGGCGATGCGAAGGCCCAAGGCGACACACACGACGATGATAAGGAGCGTCACCTTGGGCATGTCGTACGGGTCGTTCAGGAGTCCGGGTGTGTAAACAGCGGGCAGGATCGCCGCAGCTACCAGGAGGAGCCAACTCTCTACCTCTAGCAAAACCTCGGCGGCGCGAGTGGGACGGGGCCGGGTGCTCAGGCTCGCCTTCGATCTGTCCATCTCATCTCTGACAGCGGAGAGTTGGCCAGGGCGATCAGCGATCGGCTCCTGCTTCCGTCTCAAGTTGTTCACTCCGGGATTCCTCCGTCGTCAGCCGACACCCATGAAGGATGTCCTGTCAGCGCGTTCCAATCGCGCTCCAACGCGCGGTCCACCGCCCAAGTCACGCTCTTGTCGAACCGGCTCGTGTCGAATCGCAGTGCGGCCTCACGTACTACTTCGGCATCGTAGTCATTGGCCTGGAATCCCAGTAAGGCGGTCGCGAAGGCAGAAGTGGCGTCCTCTTCCACCAGCATTCCCGTACGTCCGCCTTCCACCGTCTCGAGCGCACCACCGGCGGCCAGAGCTATCACGGGCGTCCCGCACGCTTGGGCCTCCACGATCGACATGCCGAAATCCTCTACACCCGCGAAGACGTAAGCCTTGGCTCTCCGATACAGGTCGCGGAGCTCTAGGTCGGTGGGGTCGATGACGAATCTGACGTTAGGCCCCGCAACCTTCCTTAGCTTCGGAAGTAGAGGGCCGGAGCCAGCGACGACGAGCGGTACCTGTGCCCGCATGGCGGCCTCCACGACCAGGTCGGGGCGCTTGTAGGCCACCAGCCGGCCACTTACAAGAAAGAAGTCATCTTTGCGGCCATCCCCCGGCGTCCAGTAGGAGGTGTCGATCGGCGGGTGGACGACGAGGGACGGCTTGCCATAGGCCCTGGCGATCCGCGCCGCGACGAACTGCGAGTTCGCCAGAAACAGGTCGACCCGCTGCGACCACCGTCGGTCGGCCATGCGGAGCGCGGCGGCCATTGTCGGCAACAATGGACGCAGGAGGGCGGGGAAGCGATTGGACTCGGCCCGCCACTCCCACGCGTAGCGCATCGGTGTGTGGCAGTACGAAACCAAGACCGCATCGTCTCGTGGTCGAACGGCATTTACCGCTGCATGAGAGCTGGTTACGACGAGGTCGAAGCTCGAGAGGTCGACACCGCGCCAGGCGAACGGCATGTGTGGCAGAAGCCACTGCCACTTAAGCTGAGCAGCTTCATGTTGAGGACCCACGGTCGTGACCTGCTTGTTCGGAAACAACTCGGCGACGGATGTTTCCCAGGCGACGTAGGTAAAGATCCTGGAAATCCGGAGGATTTCGGACAGCCTCGACGCCACCTGGTCGGATCCTCCAAATGTGGTTAGCCATTCATGACATAGGGCAGCACGTAGGGAATCGGTGCACTCGCCGTCCGCAGGGGCGCGACTCTCTTCCTTCGTCATAACGTGTAGCGATGAGATGGCATCGGCGCGGGCATGCTAGCCGGTCTCTCGCGAGTGAAGAAGTTCGTGGGGCTGAGCGGTACCGCAGAGTCAGGCTGACGGCTATCGCATCGGCGTTCTCCCGCGGCGCATCTTTCCTCGTCACCTTCGTCTTGGTTGCCCTCGCCGCCCGATACCTAAGTAGTGATCAACTGGGGCTTTGGATGACGGTCATCGGGCTGGCGGCGCTGTTCTCGTTCGCCGATCTGGGTCTGGGGAATGGACTCATCAACGCGATCGCTGATGCTCAAGGTCGGGGAAGTACTCATGAAGCCCGTGTATTTGTCTCGACAGCTTTCTACTCGCTGCTGGGATTATGCGTGGCGGCGGCGGCCATATTCATCGCGGTGTACCCGACGATTGATTGGGCCGCTCTCTTCAACGTCCACTCCGCCGCCGCTGCTGCCGAAGCTGGTCCTACGGTTGGTGTGTTCATCGGGTGCCTCTTGGGGATGGTGGTACTTGGTCTCGCACAGAAGATCCACGTTGGCTACCAAGAAGGTTTCTTCGCCGGTGTCTGGTCTGCCGTGGGAAGTGCCGTTGCGATGGGGGCGGGGGCGATCGCTGTCTCTGTTGAAGCGGGTGTTCCATGGCTCACTCTCGCGGTGCTCGGCGGCCCCGTCGTGGGGGTGCTGTTGAACTCGGTCGCGGTGTATTGGTTCCACAGGCCGGAACTGCGTCCGCGCCTTTTACTCATGAACCGCCCTGCCATCAAGCGTTTGTCGTCGCTAGGAGGGCTGTACCTTGCTCTATCGGTTGCGGGCGCGGTCGGGTATGAGACCGACAACATCGTGATAGCGCGGATACTTGGTGCCGAGGATGTCCCCAGTTACGCGCTGCCGTTTCGGCTCTTCTACATCATTCCCACCGTTGTGAGCTTGGTCCTCGCTCCACTCTGGCCGGCGTACGCGGAAGCGACTGCTCGGGGAGACTACGTGTGGATCAAAGAGACATTCACACGGTCCCTCCGGTTCTCTCTCGCCATCTCGATTCCAGCTGGTCTTTCGTTCGTCGTCTTCGGAGGTGAGGTGCTCCGACTGTGGGTAGGCGGAGCAATCGAGCCCTCGTTCAGTCTGCTTGTTGGCTTTGGCTTATGGACAGTGATCACCGCCGTCACGGGGCCATTCGCAATGTTGTTCAATGGGCTGGCCATCATCAGGTTTCAAGTCGTCGCTAGCCTCACGATGGCGACGGTGAATCTTCTTCTGTCGATCGTTCTTGTTCAGCGGATCGGCGTCGCAGGTGCGATCTACGGAACGGTGCTGTCGATGCTTTTCTGTATCGTGCTGCCCTACAGTGGCTACATCACGAGGATGCTCCGGCGAATAGAGAGGGGAGCTCCTGTCGCAACCAGAAGAACGGATATCCGCGCATCATGACGTCTCTGGATGATGCTGTCCGCACTCTCCGTTCGGATCCCGACAAGTCGGGTCTCGTGGCCGACACTTACTTGGATAAGGACGTGCTGGAGGCCGCTGAACGATTTTTCCGGTCGGGCGAATTTGCAGAAGTCCTAAGGACCGTTGGCGAGCGTGCGAGGGGGGATGTGGTGGACCTAGGCGCAGGACGTGGGATCGCGTCTTACTCATTTGCCCGCGCTGGCGCACGCAGCGTATACGCGATTGAGCCCGACCCTAGTGAGGAGGTTGGCCGCGGGGGGATATCAAGGATCAGTTCCAATCTGCCGGTGTGCGTGATGGCGGGTACGGGGGAAGCGCTGCCCCTGAAAGACTCGTCGTGCGACTTGGTCTATATCCGGCAGGTCCTGCACCACGTCCCGAATCTGCATCGCCTTCTGGCGGAGTGTCATCGCGTCCTGCGGCAGGGGGGCATGTTAGTGGCGACGCGGGAGCATGTCGTGGACAGCCAGCGCCAGCTGAATCGGTTTCTAACCAACCACCCGATCCACGCGTTAGTGGGTGGCGAGCACGCGTACCCCCTCGAGCAATACCTCGCGGCGATCCGGTCGTCCGGATTGGTGCTGCACCAGACGTGGGGGCCTTGGGATTCTGTGATCAACGCTTTTCCAGCGGTCCAGACGCCGAAAGAGCTACGGGAATATCCAGCCACCATGCTGAGGCGTCGCTTGGGGCGGCTCGGGGGACTCGTTGCAGGATGGGGTTGGTCAAAGACGCTCGTTTGGCGTTACCTGAACCGGCCAACCCCGGGTCGGTTGTACTCGTTCGTCGCCACCAAACCATGAGGCGGTCCACCGACCCGGTTACAGAGTCGCGTAAATGTCGTACAGACTGGCCGCCGTCCGGTCCCACGAGAAGTCATCTGCCCGCTCCAGCCCGCACCTGACCTTATCGGTGGGGGCCGTGGTGAGGACCTGCTCCAGGGCCGTCACCAAGTCGGATCCGCTGGAGGGATCAAAGTAGGTAGCGCAGGCTTTTGCAACCTCCCGAGTCGATGGGATATCAGAAGCGATGATTGGACACCCGCAGCTCATGGCTTCCACTAATGGGATCCCGAACCCTTCGTACAGCGAGGGATATATGAGGCCTGCGGCCTTGCCGTAGAGGCTGGAAAGCTGCGCGTCGGTCGGTCTCCCAACGTGACTTACGACGTGGACCAGGCCCTGGTCGCGAATGAGCCCTATCTCTTGGTCTGAGAAAGGCGGCCCGGCCACAACAAGTTGCGCTTGGGAGCGGAGGAACGGCGTTGTCCATGCGTCGATCACGATGCGGAAGTTCTTGTGGGAGTCGCGGCCGCCGACGTACAGGAAGAAGGGACGTTCTTTTTCGTCTCGGGAGCGACCGGAACTATGGCAGTAGGCGTCGCTAGCTGCCAGGTGCACCACGTGGATGGGAACATCCCGAAGATCGAAGTTGGCCAGTAGGTCTGTCTTCGTCGCCTCCGAGATGCACACCACCACGTCGGCAGCCGTTATGTATCGATGCCTTTGCTTTCGGAACAGCCGGGCGCCCCTCGAATCTAGAAGCGCTGGAAAGAGCTCATAAATGAGGTCGGGGATAAGGGCGACGTTGGGCCCTCTCCACCTATGAGGCGGCAGTGTGAAGTAGCTGGACTGCCAGATCCAGTGCGAGCGGTCTCGCAGAGCCGAGCCGAACAGAGCCCTCCGGACGGGTCCAGCGACCGGGATAGCTCTTCCCTCTGGTCGCGAAAGTCTCCCGTAGTCCACAAGCCTGATGTGTTGGAGGCGATCGTGCCTGGGGAGGGCTTGTTCCAGACCACCAGAAGTGGACACCGCTACGCGGGCGCCGTGGTCACAGAGGCGCGGCAGGGACTCCCTGAATATCTGAGAGATCCCTCCGAGCTTTTGGACCTCGAAAACCAGTCCGTCTATCAGGATCTCGGGACTTCCGGCCCTTTGCTTCACACGGGAACGGAGGAACGCCAGTGGTGCAGAACGTCGGCCAGTGTCTGCTGCAGAGAGTACTCAGGCATCCATCCGGTCAGGTCTTGAAGCTTGCGTGGGCTTCCCACTAGCACACTCGGATCCGCTGCCCGCATACGGCTCGGATCCACCCGTACCTCTATCTCGACCGCGGCGAGATCCAGCAGTATGTCGAGCGCGTACTTGAGCGGGTACGCCATTCCACAGGCAACGTTGTAGAGCGACCCCGGCGCAGCTGAGCCCATCAGCTTGGTGTAGGCGCCGACGACATCTCTCACGTCCATGAATTCTCGAACGACCTCGACGTCTCCGACCGCGAGGATCGGTTCGCTCAATCCCTTTTCCGCTAGAGCGATCTGACGAGCCCAGTCGGCGGTGGCGAACGATGCCGGCTGCCCCGGGCCGATATGCATGAACGCTCTCGTGATGATCGTATGGAGGCCAAAGGCTTCGTGGAACATGGCAACGACCGCTTCTTGACCGAGTTTGCTTGCTGCGTAAGGAGACAATGGTCGCGTCAATGCCCGCTCTTCGATCGGCTCGGCCAGCTGGCCAGCGGCGCCGTAGACGTCACTTGAAGCAGTCACGAGGATCCGCGTCGCAGGCGAGTGGCGCCGGATCGCCTCGAGGAGGTTGTGTGTTCCTACGACGTTGACCTGGTAGGTGAGATCAGGTTCGGTCCAGGATCGCGACGCGGATGATTGGGCAGCGAGGTGGAAGACTTGAACAGGCCGATTTTCTTGGATCACTTTCTCCACCTCAGCGCTCCGAGCCACATCGAGGTCCCGGTGACTCAATGCGAGAACAGGAGTTCCTTGCCGCGCCAACTCGCGGCTGAGGTAGGAGCCGACGAATCCCCCGGCGCCAGTCACGAGCGTCAGCATCAGCGCACCTTACTCTCGCCACACAATCGCACAGCTCGTCGCGACGCGGCGGTCAGCTCATGGGTCCCCCGTGGTGCCTCTGCTGCGTCCAGCCAAGACCAGCTCGTTGAGAAGCTTCTTCGTTGCTCCGTGCGCGAGCCTTTTCCGAGCGGGCTTGAATCTCCAGACATCCGGGTTCGTCAGATAACGCAGGGGGATCAGACTTTTTCGACCATTGAGATGCTGCTCGGCGAAGCAGGCCTCGACCGACGCTGCAGCCTGCACATCCCGATGATCCACGGCTGCATAGAACTGACGCGCCCACTCCGTGACAGAACTTGCCTCTCGTCGCAGGTTCTCCCTCTGAACCCGCGATCCGCTGATGGACCGATACGCCGCGATTCCACCAAGTGCCAGATAGGCCGGACCGATCCACCCATTCTTCAGGTAAGCCAGGAAGTTCTCCTTCATGAATTCGGCGCGATCGATCCGTGCAGTCTTCGAATCGTGACCGTAGGTCATTCTTGCCAGTACGGTGGGAACGAACACCCGCGGGATCCCTCGATTGATGTAGCGAAGCCAAAGATCTAGGTCCATAGCGAGGTTCAGTGTCGGGTCGATCTGGCCGGCTTCGTCGTAGGCCGTACGGCGGAAGAATGTGCTCGGCTGAACGATCGGGTTTCCAAAGTGCAGGTCGCGGTCGCGCACCCGTGTAACCGGCTCGATGGCCGATGCTCTGCCGGCACCAGTAATGACCGCCCTCCCGCAGACCCACCCGGCTTCGGGATGATCAGAGAGTGCCTTGACCACCATGCGTACTGCTCCGGGCAACAGTTCGTCATCGGCGTTCAGCCAAGCCAGTATGCGGCCTCGTGCAACCCCGAACCCCTTCGCAAGTGCCTCTGACTGACCGGAGTCGGGCTCAGAGACCCACCGGATGCCGGGCGTTTCTTCGAGTAGTTCAACCGTGCCATCCGATGAGGCGCCATCGATCACGACATGCTCCAGATGCGCGTACTCTTGGTTTGCGACGCTCTCTAGACACCGCTTCAATGAAGCTCCCGCGTTACGGCAAGGCGTCACTATCGAAACGAGCGGGACCTCCGACCCCGCTGCCTCAGAACTCATAGTCGAGCCTTCGTCGTCGGCGCACGATGAGACAGATGCTGCAGTGCCTCGGTATAGCCCCTGGTGATCTGTGCCACGACGCGTTCGGCTGACAGTCCGGTCGTGACCGGTACTACTGATTCCTGCGTGGATGGGCGCGGCTGAGCGAGGAGCTTGACGACCAGTCGTTCCAAGCCGGTGGGATCGCCGGCCGGAAAAGTAACGCGCTGCTGAACCAGCAGACGGCTCGCTGCTCCCGGGCAGTCGCTGAGGATCAGGGGAAGCCCCGCCGACGCGGCCTCGAAAGCCGTGAGGGGCCCGACCTCCCAGAGGGAGGTGTTGACATAGAGGTCGGCGGCTGCGTAGGCCGGGGCGGGATCCGCTAACCACCCGGTGAAGATGAAGCGGTTCGAGCATCGTTCACAAGTGGCTTCGAGTTCTGCTCTTAGGGACCCATCGCCCACTATCAAGCCGACAGCTCGGGTGGGGGATTGACACAGCGCGGCGACGAATGTCGCGGGGTCTTTCTCCTGTTCAAGACGGCCGATCCACAGAACCGCCTTCTCGTCTTGCGCGATCCCGAAGCGGTTTCGCGCGGAGTTGCGATCCGGCAGGTCTGGGGCAGCGAAAAGCGGAGGTATCTCTCGCAGGCGCTGCGGGTCCGCTAGGTGTCTTCGTTCGATGAGATCCGAATCGTCGGCTGAAAGGACGAAGATGACACGGGAGCGGGTCAGCACCCAGCGCGTCAACGACGTCGCGGCCCTACGCCACCTTTGGGAGCGGTGGATAGCGTGAAAACCATGGACCGTCGTTACGGTCGGTTTCCGGATCAGGCGTCCAACCAACCGGGTGTGTAACCCAGCTCGTATCCCATGCACATGAACGAGGTCAGCCTGCCTCGCTTGTACTGCTATAGCCCCTGCCGCCCGGATCCAGCCCAGTGGCGATCGGGTCCACCGTTTGGGTATGGCTAATTCTTTCGAGGCCCATGATGGCGCAAGGTGGGTCATCAGGAGTTTGACGTGCGCTACTCCGCCGCCGGGTTCATCTATCCGCACATGCAGAACGGTCTTTGTTGTCGGATGGCATCCGCCGGCTTGTTCGTGCATCAAGTGCGGACCGAGACGGCTCAATAGGCGTTCGACCCACGGAAGACCTCGGCGAGGGTGCTGCAAAGGATCTTGAGGTCCAGCCAGATCGACCAGTTCTCAATGTACCAATTGTCTGACTGGATCCGCGAGCCGAGTTCGGTGTTTCCGCGCAGACCCTGGGCTTGGGCCCACCCGGTGATGCCCGGCCGAATCCTGTGTCTGAACTGGTACCACGGATAAGCAATCGAGAATTCGTCTACGAAGGTGGGCCGCTCTGGCCTAGGACCGATCAGACTCATGTCTCCTTTGAGCACGTTGACCAGCTGTGGTAGCTCGTCCAGACTCGTGCGCCGAAGGAAGCTGCCGAAGCGTGTGCGACGCTCATCGTTCTCGACCGTCCATACTGGACCGCTCGCCGCTTCCGCATCGATCCTCATTGTCCGGAACTTCCACATCGTGAAAGTCCGCCCGGCGAGGCCGACCCGTTCCTGTTTGTAGAGGATGGGGCGACCGGAGCTGGCGCCGACCACCGCGGCCAGGACCAGCATCACCGGAGACAGCAAGAGCAGTGCAGTCACCGAGAGGGCCATGTCCAGAGCTCGTTTCTGGAACGCACGGGCTCCTCGCAGCGTCGGCGGGGCGACCTTGAATATCGTATGACCGGCCAGGTCACGAACGGAGAGGCGGTCGCGGCCTACGGAGCGAACGGGGGAGTGGACGAAGACCGACCAGCCCAACTGTCCCGCGCGAAGAACCAGTTGCCAGAACTGGTCGCTGTCGAAGTCCCGCGCCCTCAACACCAAGGCCGAATCAGCCAGCCGACGTTTCAAGGCAGGGTCGGCCAGGACTTGCGCGGAGACCGCCTCCAGACCATCGACGTCCAGCTCGGCGAGCACCTCGAACTCTTCGTTACGCATATCCCGCCACTCATCCCAGCTACCACCTTCGCTGGAGACCAGGAAGGACGCCCTCTTCAGGTCACCTTGTTTCCTCCGCCGGCGGAGGTGAGCCCGCAGCAGCCGGCGTTCGGCGATCAGGCCGGTCAGTGACAACAGCAGGGTGAGGCCGAACCACGATCTCGAGACGTAGAAGCTCTGGGTCAGGAAGACGAACAGAGATAGTCCGGCTGCCGCTTCGATGACCGAACGAAGGAGTCGTGCGGACTCGCCGCCGCCCGGAAAAAGTGTGTCTTCGTCGTAGAGGCGGTTGCTGGCCAGGGCAACGAGCAGCGCCGACAGCCATATCAGACTCGCAAGGAGGTGCGACGGGACGGTGAGGGCGGAGCTCTCCTTCACCTCGAAGAGGTTGAACTGGAACCTCAGGACAACCGCCACTGCGGTCCCCAGGGCGATCGTTACGGCATCAACAGCGATCCGGGCCGGTCCGAGCACTGCTCGGCGTCCAGCATTGGCCCGTGCATGGAGCCTGGTCAGGTCGACGGCCGACCCGCTTCGCTCGCTCTCTACCTGCATCTATCTATTGTCGGCTCGACTCGGCGCGAGATTCAGCTTTTCCTAGGTCCGGGCGGCGCCGGTGTCGCAGTGCGGCCCTCAGGTTTTCCGTCCTGGAGTCCGATGCATCACCGGAGAACTAGGCAAAAAGGAGTGGTTATTGCGGCGGGATGATGGCTTCACTCTTATCGAGCTGTTGGTCGTGATCCTGATCATCGCCCTGCTCTCGGCCATCGCGATACCTGTGTTCCTCCGCCAACGGGAGAAGGGGCGAGAGGCTCAGGTGCAGTCGGCCCTCAAGCACGCCGCCATAGCGGTTGAGAGCCACTACACCGACTACGGAAGCTATGGCTCGCTGAACGCCGACCCGCAACTGAGAGCGAAGCTGGAGGCACAGGGTTTCCGCTGGCCCCATTGGGCGCCGACTGCCGGAGGGGTCGCGGTCAAGTCGACCTCGAGCGCTTACTGCATCGAGACCGTTCACCAGGATCTCCCGAGCACCAACCGGTGGTATGAGGCGACCTACCAGAGCGCGATCGGAGCCCCCCAAACCACCCCGGACGACTGCCCCTAAGGGCCCCCTATGCCTGCCTCCTGGACCGATGCGAGGATAGGCAGATGGCACATCTGCGTTACCTGACGGCGGGCGAGTCGCACGGCCGAGCGCTCGTCGCGATCCTGGAGGGGCTCCCGTCCGGCCTGCCGGTGTCGGTGAAGGCGATCGAAGACGAGCTAGTTCGACGGCGTCATGGCTATGGACGGGGCCCGCGGATGAAGATCGAGAAGGACGCCTTGGAGATCGTCTCGGGTGTGCGGGCCGGACTAAGCCTCGGAAGCCCGATCGCGATCGTGATCAACAACAGCGAGTGGGAGAAGTGGCGTCATGTGATGCCGGTAGAGGACCCCCCCGCCGGTAATGAGCTGACCCGACCCCGGCCCGGCCACGCCGACCTCGTGGGCATGCTGAAGTACGACTTCACAGATGCCCGCAACGTCCTCGAGCGCGCCAGCGCGCGTGAGACCGCGGCCCGGGTCGCGATCGGCTCTCTCGCCAAGGCGCTTCTGCGCGAGCTGGACATCCAGGTGTTGTCACATGTCGTCCAGATCGGAGCGGTCTCGAGCGAGGAGGCCGCCGTCCCCCTGCCTGCGCAAGGCGAGACGATCGACGGCTCCCCGGTCCGGTGTCTCGATCCCGGCACCAGCGAGGCCATGGTGCGTGCCATCGACGAGGCCCAGGCGCAAGGAGATTCACTGGGAGGCGTGATCGAGGTCGTGGCCTTCGGCCTGCCGCCGGGCTTGGGCTCGCACGTGCATTGGGACCGCAAGATCGACGGGCGGATCGCGGGCGCTTTGATGGCCGTGCCGGCCATCAAAGGCGTGGAGTTCGGGAACGCGTTCACGGTCGCCGGACAACCGGGCTCGGTGTCCCACGACGAGATCGAGCCCGACCTCACGCGCTCGACCGGGCGAGCGGGGGGCACCGAAGGCGGGATGACCATCGGCGGCACCGTCCGCGTTCGGGCGGCTATGAAGCCACTGTCGACTTTGAAGAAAAGGCTCCGCACCGTCGACCTTTCCAGTGGCCAACCTGCAGAAGCGTTCCAGGAGAGGACCGACGCCTGCGCGGTTCCGGCCGCGGGCGTGGTCTGTGAGGCGGTGCTGGCTCTGGTGCTGGCGGACGCGGTGCTCGAGATGTTCGGCGGTGACACCGTGGACGATCTCAAAGCGGCTCACACGCGCTACCTGACGCGCGTGGAGGAGAGACGGCCGCGATGATCGTGTTGGTCGGTTTCATGGGGGCCGGCAAGAGCACCATCGGGCCCCTGGTCGCCGCCGCGACCGGCCTGCCGTTCCTCGACACCGATGATGTGATCATCGAGCGAGCGGGCGAGTCCATCGCCGAGATATTCCAGAGCCGGGGTGAGCAAGCCTTCCGCTCACTGGAGCGGTCGGTGGTGCTGGAGACCTTGGGCGGGGCGGATGGGGTCGTGGCCCTGGGCGGTGGAGCGGCGGCCGACCCTCAGATCGCGACGGCCTTAGAGGGTCACGAGGTCGTCTATCTCGAGGTCTCCTGGGATGACGTGCGGCGCCGGATCGGAGACGACCCCGCCCGCCCGCTGCTTCGTGGCCGCGATCCCGAAGCCCTCCTGGCGAGCCGCCGGCGGAGCTACGAGCGAGTGGCTTCCATGACGGTTGCTACCTCGGGACGTTCTCCGGAGGAGATCGCAGCCCACATAGCCCGACAGGTGACCGCGCGAGCCGCGGGCAGCGAGACGCCTCGCCGCGTCGCCGTGCCGCTCGCGGAGCGCGGCTACGAGGTGGTGGTGGGTGCAGACCTGCTGCGCAACCTGGTGGATCTCCTGCCTCCTCTTCGGGGGGCACAGAGGGCGTTCGTGGTCACGCACCCTGGACTGGAGCGTCTCGCAAAGGAGGCCGGTGACGCTCTGGGCGGGTTGGGTTTGGAGATCGAGCACCTGGTCATCGACGAAGGAGAGCCGTCCAAGTCACTTGCGACGGTGGAGGCTCTGTGGCGGGAGCTGGCGACGAGGACCGCTCACAAGAGAGACGTCGTCGTCGGCGTGGGGGGCGGGGTGATCTCAGATGTGGCGGGCTTCGTCGCAGCGACTTATGCCCGCGGGATGCCTCTCGTCCACATCCCCACCACCCTGCTTGCGCAGGTGGATGCGGCCGTCGGAGGCAAGTGCGGCGTCAACACGCCGGAGGGCAAGAACCTGATCGGTGCCGTCTATCAGCCGCGCGCGGTGATCTGCGACGTGGCTCTGCTCGAGAGCCTTCCGCCCGAGGAGTTGCGCAGCGGGATGGCCGAGGTCGTCAAGTACGGGTTGATCGCCGCACCGGAGCTACTGGAGACAGTGGAGGACACGGGGCCTCGGCGCTATGGCGGCGACACCCGAACGCTGGTCGACGTGGTGGCGCGGTGTGCGGCGATCAAGGCGTCCTACGTGGCCGCCGACGAGCGCGACGAGGGCGTCAGAGCGCACTTGAACTACGGCCACACCTTTGCCCACGCCATCGAGAAGCTCGGCGGGTTCCAGGGCATCCGCCACGGCGAGGCCGTCGCTCTGGGGATGATGGCCGCCGCCTATCTCTCCAATGAGTTGGGGCGGCTCGACGACGCCGGAGTGGCGTTACACAGGCGTGTCCTGACGGAGGTAGGTCTCGGCGTGACGGCCGATCTCACCCTCGAGGACATGGAGGAGGCCTGGCAACACGACAAGAAGCACCTCGGCGGCACACGCTTCGTGTTGTTGAACGAGATCGGTTCGCCCGAGGCGGGCATCGAGGCGCCTCGTGATCGGATCCAGGCCGCGCTTGAGAGGATGTCGGCATGAGAGCGCTGGTGATCCACGGCCCCAACCTGAACCTGCTGCGCTCGCGCGAGTTGAAGGTCTACGGTTCGGCCACCCTCGCCGAGGTCGACAACCTGATCCGCACCCACGCAAGCAAGCTGGGATGGGAGGTCGACGTCCATCAAACCGCGCGCGCGGGCGAGATCATCGAGCTCCTTCATTCGGGGATCGACTCAATCGAGGGCGCGCTGCTCAATCCCGCCGCTTACTCCCATACCAGTCGCGCCATCGCGGATGCGATCCGGGCTGTGACCTTTCCCGTCGTCGAGGTCCATCTCTCCAACATCCATGCGCGCGAGCATGCCGTGGCGACGGCGCTCTGGTAACGGCGGAGGCGGCCGCCGGGATCGTCTCCGGCTTCGGCCCTCATTCGTATGTAGTCGGTCTCGAAGCGTTGAAAGGGATACTCGACAGGTGATGGACTTCGAAGGACGCGTGAGCAGGTTACGACCGAAGCTCGACGAACACGGTCTCGACGCTCTGCTGGTCACGAACCTCACCAACGTCCGCTATCTCACGGGTTTCTCGGGCACCAACGGGCAGATGCTTGTCACCGGCTCCCAGGCCACGTTCTTGTCCGACCCCCGCTACCGGGCGCGGGCGGCCGATCTGGTCCGGGGTGCCGAGATCGCGATCTACCCGGCGCGCCTTACCGATGTGCTGGTCCCGATGCTTCGCGAGGCCGGGATAAAGAGACTCGGCGTCGAGGCAAAGACGATGACGATCGCGGACCGAGACGACCTCGAGGAACGGCTGGGTGACGTGGAGCTCGCCGGCACCACGGGGTTGATCGAGGACCCGCGCCGGGTCAAAGAGGCCTCCGAGATCGCCTTGATCAAAGAGGCCGTGGCGCTCGGAGACCGTTTTCTGCGGCTGCTAGAGCGGCTGACACCGGGCGTCAGCGAGCGCCAGGTCGCCCTGGAGATCGAGGTAACGATGAGGGGGTGGGGGGCCGACGAGGTGTCTTTTCCCCCGATCGTCGGCTCGGGGCCTCTATCGGCGCACATCCACCACACCCCCGGCGACCGGGAGCTTCAGAAGGGCGACCTGGTGCTGCTGGACTTCGGGTGCAGGTGGCAGGGGTATTGCTCGGACTCACCCGCACCGTCGTGCTCGGCCCTGCGAACGACGAACAGACAGAGATGTACGACCTTGTCCTGGCGGCGCAGCGAGCCGGCGTCGAGGCGGTGGGCGCGGGCGCGCGGGGACCGGCGGTCGACGCCCGAGCGCGAGCTGTCATCGACGAGGCCGGTCGCGGTGCTCTCTTCGGCCACGGGCTTGGCCACGGTGTCGGGCTGGACATCCACGAGGCTCCCCGGCTTCACCCGGATCTCGGAAGACACGCTGGCGGCGGGCGACGTGGTGACGGTGGAACCGGGCGTCTATCTTCAAGGGAGCGGCGGCGTACGGATAGAGGACTGTGTGCTGGTCACCGCGCAGGGGCCGAGGTGCTGGGGACCGCGCCGAAAGACGCTTTGATCGAGCTGTGAAAGGAACGAGATGATCTCGACGAACGACATGCGCCCGGGCCAGACCCTGGAGATCGACGGCGGGCTCTTCACCATCATCAACTACCAGCACGTCAAACCGGGCAAGGGCCAGGCCTTCGTGAAGACCAAGCTCAAGAACCTCAAGAACGGGCGGTGGCCGAGAAGACCTTCGGGCCGACGAGAAGGTCAACCTCGCCGTGCTGGACAAGAGAGAGATGCAATTCCTCTACGAAGACGACATGGGCCTTGTCTTCATGGACAACGAGACCTACGAGCAGCTCCATGTTCCCTGCGATCTCTTCGGAGACGCCCGCAAGTTCTTGAAGGACGGAACCGTCTGCATGGTTCCCGTGCACGAGGGCAATCCGGTTGGGGTCGACCTCCCGTTGAACATCGTGTTGGAGATCACCGAGACCGAGCCCGGCCACAAGGGAGATCGCGTCGGGCGCTGAGCCGGCGACCCTGGAGCCCGGTCCACGTGCCCTTGTTCATAGAGCAGGGCGAGCATCAAGGTCGACACCCGGACCGGCGACTACATCTCCGCGACCAGCCGCTTGGGAGCCGGCGACCCGCGGCCAGAGAGCTCGCTCTGGACCTATCAGGCCGAGATACGACCACCCCCCGCGGAGGTCTCTACAGCGGCGGCAAGGATGGAGTATCACGCTGGCGGATCAAGAGTGGACCTCAAAAAAGCGACTGAGGAGCGTGGCCTACGCCGCCAGCTCGTTGAGGGGGTCCAAGAACATGCAGCCGAGATCGGACGACAAGAGCGCGGGAGAGGTGGGCGATCGAGCGCATGCCTGTTGTCGACAAGAGCCTCCTTCGGATGGGCGTCTTCGAGCTCCCGTCTGCCAGGGAGCCGTGACCGTTGAATTGGCGAAGTCTCACTCGACCGACGACTCTGGGCGTTTCATCAACGGGATCCTCGGGCACATCGCCGAGGCTGCCGAGGGGCCGCTCTGATCAGAGGACCGTGGTTCCTCCAGCCGGCGTTCGTGGTCGTGCTGCCCCTGGTCACGGTGGCGTCCTGTCCGTCGATGTCGACAGGGCGCCTCGCGGACTTCCGAGGGTCAGAAGCTGTCGGTTCAGTGTGGCCCTGATCGGGTCGGGTGTACACATGGGTGTCGAAGCCGAAGCGGTGGGTGAAACCGTGCCGGCGCCGTGGCCGGTGCCTCGAGAGAGCAGAAGGCCTTGCCCGACAGAGCGGTGTCCACTTCCAGACCTTCGATGTCGAGCTTCAGTAGGTCTATCCGGCCATGCGTTCGATGATCTCGCTGAGGACATCGTTGATGTGCCGGCGCATCTCGATGGTCTGTTCTCCGCCGATGCCGACGCCGTATCTGCCCGTTTGCTCGTCGAAGTGGGATCCCGTCCAGGAACTGATAGCGGTCCGCGAACCCGCGCAGGTTGGCACGCAACGACATTGCGGGGATTCGCTCAAAGCAATAGACGAGCGACCGCGTGAGGAAATACAGCGCGCTGATCCCGATGTTGGATCCGACGTCCACCACCACCTTCGACCGAGGTGGAAATGGGTAGTCCTCGCCGCAGAAGATCTCGGTCACGACTACGTCGTGGGACGAGAAGAGGTCGACGGTACGGCGGTGGCGTTCGCGGCGGCATCTCCACGGGTAGGCGCCGAGGCCGAAGACGTAGCGGAACAAGACCTGCACCGGCTCGTGGCAAACCGGAACATCTTCGCAGCAGTAGCTGGCGCGGGTCTACGAGATGCAGTACGAAAGTGTGCCGGTTAGTGAAAACCATTCTGCGTACTCCAGTGGCGTTGTCGCTGCTGTGGGTACGGCGAACACATCAACGGCATACCGGAACTTTCCACAGGCGTATCACGGCGGAGTGGGGAAGACTGGCCCCTGATTGGACGGATTCTATTGCTAGTCCCGAGGCGCGATGTAGGGTCTCGGGAACATCCTTTAAGGCCGGGCCCGTGAGCCCGGGAAGGAGACGGCTTTGCCCTATCGCAACACCGGCGCTTCCCCTTGTGTGGGAGGCGTTTTTTAGTGGCCCGAGCGCCCGAGCGAGACTTCGCCCTGAAGGCCCGCGTCATGGGCGCCGACGACGTCCGGCGGGCTCTCACCCGGGTCTCGCACGAGATCGTCGAGCGGAACAAAGGCACCGACGACCTCGTCATCGTGGGCATCCGTACCCGGGGCGCCCCCCTGGCCGACCGAATAGCGACCGCGATCGCCGGATTCGAAGGCGTCGACCTGCCCAGCGGCGCCCTCGACGTGACCCTCTACCGGGACGACGTGGCGCTGCGCGGCCCCCGCAGCCTCGAGGCCACTACGGTTCCCGGAGACATCGACGGGCGCATCGTCGTCTTGGTCGACGACGTCTTGTTCACCGGTCGCACGATCCGCGCTGCTTTCGACGCGGTGCTGGATATGGGCCGTCCCAGGGCGATCCGCCTCGCCGTCCTGGTCGACCGCGGACACCGCGAGCTCCCCATCCGCGCCGACCACGTGGGCAAGAACCTGCCGACGAGCGCCGAAGAGGTCGTGCAGGTCCATCTGGAGGAGATCGACGGGGAGGACGCCGTCCTCATCGGGGAGCACCGATGATCGGCAAGCACCTGTTGAGCATGAACCAGCTGACGGCCCACGACATCACTCAGATCCTGGACACCGCGGAGTCTCTTCGCCGGGTCACCGATCGTCCGATCAAGAAGCTTCCGACCTTGCGCGGCCGCACCGTGTGCAACCTCTTCTACGAGGCCTCTACCCGTACCCGCATCTCGTTCGAGCTCGCCGCGAAACGCCTGAGCGCGGACGTCATCAATTTCTCGGCGGATTCAAGATCGAGTGTCGCCAAGGGCGAGAGCTTCAAGGACACCGCGTGGACGCTGGAAGCGATGGGCGTGGACGCCATCATCGTGCGGCACGGCTCGTCGGGGGCTCCGCACCAGCTCGCTCAGTGGGTGGACGCGCACGTCATCAACGCAGGAGACGGGGCCCACGAACATCCGACCCAGGCCCTCTTGGACCTGTTCTCGATCCGTGAGCGTTTCAAAGAGATCGAGGGCCTGAAGGTGGCGATCGTCGGCGACATCATCCACTCGCGCGTGGCGCGCTCGAACGTGAAAGGGCTCATCACTATGGGTGCCGAGGTGACTCTGGTGGGCCCCGCCACCCTGATCCCACGCGAGGCAGCGTCGTGGGGCGCGACCATCACCCATCAGCTTGATCCGCTGCTCGAAGACCTCGACGTCTGCTACCTGCTCCGGGTCCAGAAGGAACGGCAGAACGAACAGCTCTTTCCCAGCCTGCGCGAGTACGCCAACCTATGGGGGCTCGATGCTCGCCGGATGAGCAAGATGAAAGCCGATGCCCTGGTGATGCATCCCGGTCCGATGAACCGCGGCGTCGAGATCGCCGCCGAGGTGTCCGAATCGCCTCGCTCCATCATCCTGGACCAGGTGGCCAACGGGCTGGCGGTCCGGATGAGCCTCCTCTACCTGATGCTCGGAAGCAACGAAGGGATCGACGCATGAGCGACGTCTTGATCACCAACGGTCGCGTGGTCGACCCGGCCACATCGTTGGACGAGATCGCCGACATCCACCTAACCGATGGTTCGATCGCTCGCATCGGGACCGGACTGAGCGTCGCGGGGGCCGAGATCGTCGACGTCACCGGTGCCGTTGTGGCTCCGGGGTTAGTCGATATGCACACCCATCTGCGTGAGCCGGGACGCGAGGACGAAGAGACCATCGCCACCGCGTCGGCCGCGGCGGCAGCAGGCGGCTACACGGCCATCTGCGCGATGCCCAACACCGATCCGGTGCAAGACAGCGCGAGCGTGGTGGACCAGGTGTGGGCTTCCGGGCGCGAGGCAGGCCTCGTGGAGGTCGTCGTCTCGGGAGCTCTGAGCAAGGGTCTGAAGGGCGAAAGGATGGCCGACCTGGGGGAGATGGCTGGTTCGGCCGCCCGGGTGCGCCTCTTCACCGATGACGGCCATGGGGTCCAAGATGCGCTGTTCGCCCGCCGGGTGATGGAGTACCTGGTCTCTGTGGACGGGATCTACGCCGAGCACTGTGAGGTGGAGGCTTTGGCCGCAGGCGGACAGATGCACGAGGGCGAGACGTCCCACAGGCTCGGGCTCCGGGGCATCCCGGCCGAGGCCGAGGAGCTGATGGCGGCGCGCGACATCGCACTCGCCAAGATGACCGGATGCCGTCTGCACCTGTTGCACGTCTCGACCGCGGGAACCGTAGAGCTCGTGCGACGGGCCAAGAGCGACGGCCTGCACGTCACCTGTGAGGCCACCCCTCATCACTTCACGCTGACCGACGCCACCCTCGAGGGCTACGACCCCATGTGCAAGGTGAATCCGCCTCTTCGACCGGCCCGCGATCGGGCGGCGGTGATCGAAGGATTGAAGGACGGGACGATAGATGCGATCGCCACCGACCACGCCCCCCATGCACAACAAGAGAAGGACCAGGAGTTCTCCTATGCGCCGCCTGGTCTGGTCGGGCTCGAGACGGCGCTGGCCCTCACGATCACGGAGCTGGTCGATCCGGGTCATCTCACTCTCGCCGTCGCCGTCGAGCGCCTCTCGACCACACCGGCGCGGATCTTGGGGCTGGACGGCCACGGCTCGCTCGCCACCGGTCGTCCCGCCAACCTCGTGGTGTTCGACCCCGCGGCGGAGTGGATGGTGGATCCCATGAAACTCCGGTCCAAGAGTCGCAACACCCCGTTCGCCGGTCGCACCCTTAAGGGGAAGGTGCTGCATACCTTCTTCAACGGCAAGCAGACCGTGACCGCGGGCGAGGTCGTACGTGGGGCGTTGGTGTGAGCCGCCCGGGCCGCGCCATCCTTGCTCTCGAGGACGGCACCATCTTCAGCGGGTCGTCCTTCGGGGCGCACGGCACCGCCACGGGCGAGATCTGTTTCAACACGGGGATGACGGGCTACCAAGAGGTGCTGACGGATCCTAGCTACCACGGCCAGATCGTCTCGATGACGTCGCCGCAGATCGGGAACACCGGCGTGAACGATGACGACGAGCAGTCGCGGCGGCCGTGGGCCGCGGGCTTCATCATCAGGGATCTCTCCCGCATCACGTCGTCGTGGCGAGCGACCAACTCGCTGGACGACTACCTGCGGCGTCACGATGTCCCCGGGCTGGCCGAGATCGACACGCGGCGTCTGACGCGTCATCTGCGCGATCGAGGAGCCATGCGAGGAACCCTGTCCAGTGTGATCGCGAACAAAGACGAGCTGGTCGACATCGCCCGGAGCTCGCCGAGCATGACGGGCCTCGACCTTGCGGCGGAGGTGAGCACTCGCGCTCCCTATAGGTGGACGGCGGACGACGTCGCCCGGCGCAGGCTCAGCGGTTACGCCGCGGGCGCTGAGGACGCTCGGGCGAGCGCGGAGCTTCTCGACGCCATGCCCGGACCGACCCTTCGCATCGCGGCGTACGACTTCGGCATGAAGCAGAACATCCTCGACCTCCTCGTCGCCGGCGGTGCCGAGGTCACCGTGGTGCCCGCCGACACCGACGCCGGGACCATCCTCGCCGGCCCTTACGACGGCGTCTTCCTCTCCAACGGTCCGGGCGATCCCGAGCCGGTCACCTACGCCATCGATGCCGTTAGAAGTCTGCTGGGCAAGAGGCCCGTGTTCGGCATATGTCTAGGTCATCAGATCCTGGGCCTGGCCCTCGGAGCGCAGACCTACAAGCTCCCGTTCGGTCACCGGGGTGCCAACCACCCCGTGAAGCGGCTCAAGAAAGACACGGTCGAGATCACCTGCCAGAACCACGGGTTCGCGGTCGACCCCAAGAGCGTCGACGACACCGCGGCCTTCGTGACGCACGTGAACCTCAACGACGACACGGTCGAAGGCCTCGAGGTGCCCGGCGTCGCCTACAGTGTCCAGTACCACCCGGAATCAGGCCCCGGCCCCCACGATTCCCGCTACCTCTTTTCGAAGTTCAGGGGCCTCATCGAGACATTCGAACCGAGCGATATGGATCTGGAGGTGAACGTATAGATGGGAAGAGGAGACCGCAAGCGCACGCGCTGGTCCAAAGACCGTCAGAAGAAGAAGAGGGAACGGGAGCGACGCAAGGCCGAGGCCAAGGGAGCCACCCGGCGGTAATGAGCGAACACTTCCGAGTACTGGGCCTCGATCACGTGAACGTGACGGCTCCCGAGGAGCTCGAGAGCGAGGTCGTCGAGTGGTACCAGTCCTGCCTCGGGTTGACCCGGATCCGCAAGCCGGACGGGACCCGCCCCAAAGGAGCATGGTTCGAGCTCGGTGCTCAGGAGTTGCACGTGTCGGTGGACGCGCACAATCCGCATCAGGTCGCACATCTCGGCCTTCTGGTCGACGACTTCGAGAGTGTGGTCGCGCGGCTGCGCGACTCCGGCTGCCATCTCGAACAAGCCTCGTCGATCCCCGGCCGCCGCCGCTGTTACACCCGAGACCCGGCCGGCAATCGCATAGAGATCGCGTTCATCGAAGAGCCCAGCGCGCACATCCTCAGTGAAGAACAAGGCTAGGTGGACTGATGCCCCGACGCGATGACCTGACCAAGATCCTCGTGATCGGTTCCGGACCGATCGTGATCGGCCAGGCGTCGGAGTTCGACTATTCCGGTGTGCAGGCCTGCAAGGTGCTGCGCGAGGAGGGTTACGAGGTCGTGCTCGTGAACTCCAATCCCGCGACGATCATGACCGACCCCGAGTTCGCCGATGCAACCTACGTCGAACCCATCACGCCCGAGTACGTCGCCAAGATCATCGACAAAGAGCGCCCCGATGCCGTTCTTCCCACGCTCGGGGGGCAGACGGGCCTCAACGTCGCCATGGACCTGGCCGCGGCCGGCGTGCTGGAGGAATACGACGTCGAGATGATCGGCGCCGACTCCACCTCCATCAGACGGGCCGAAGACCGGCGCCTGTTCAAGCAGGTGATGGAGGAGGCCGGCATCGATCTACCGCGCTCCACCTTCGCTTATTCGGTCGAAGAGGCTCACGCCGCCGCGCTGGAGATCGGCTTCCCCGTGGTGATCAGAGCCTCCTACGTGCTCGGCGGCGGAGGCTCGGGCGTCGTGAAGGATCCCGAGGAGCTGGCTCACGTCGCGGCCGAGGGCATCCGTCTTTCGACGATCGGCGAGGTCCTGGTCGAAGAAGCCATCTCGGGCTGGAAGGAGTTCGAGCTCGAGGTCATGCGCGACCACAAGGACAACGTCGTCATCGTCTGCCCGATCGAGAACCTCGACCCCATGGGCGTACATACGGGTGACTCCATCACCGTCGCTCCGGCCATGACGTTGACCGATGTCGAGTACCAGGGGATGCGCGACGACGCGGTGCGGGTCATGCGCGCCATCGGGGTGGAAACGGGCGGATCCAACGTCCAGTTCGCCGTGCATCCCGAGACCGGGCGCAGGGTCGTGATCGAGATGAATCCGCGGGTATCCCGTTCCAGCGCCCTGGCCTCCAAGGCCACCGGGTTCCCCATCGCGAAGATCGCGGCCAAGTTGGCGGTGGGCTACACGCTGGATGAGATCTCAAACGACATCACCAAGAAGACCCCGGCTTCCTTCGAGCCCACGATCGACTACGTGGTGGTCAAGATCCCGCGCTGGACCTTCGAGAAGTTCCCACACGCAGATCGCACGCTGGGAACACAGATGAAGTCCGTAGGCGAGGTCATGGCTATCGGACGCACCTTCGTGGAAGCGCTTCAAAAGGCGTTCCGCTCTCTGGAGCAAGACCTAGCAGGTCTCGCGTCGGGCGACTCCCCCGACCGACCTCTGCCCGATCTGGTCGCCGCGATGAGCCGCCCGGTCGAGCACCGTTTGCCGATCCTCGAGCAAGCTCTCTATCAGGGTCTCGCGCCGGAAGACGCGACACGCATCACGGGCATCGATCCGTGGTTCGTCGATCAGATCGCCCGCCTGGCCGAGGCGCGCCGGGAATTGTCCTCCCTCGGGAGCCTGGAGGCGGTGGCCGCCGACGACATGCGTCACTTCAAGAGACTCGGTTTCTCCGACCTTCAGCTGGCTCGCTTCCTAGGCTCGGACGAGAAACGGGTGCGCGCCCATCGCCACGCCCTGGAGGTTCTCCCCACCTACAAGACCGTCGACACGTGCGCGGCCGAGTTCGAGGCGGCGACGCCGTATCACTACTCGACCTACGAGGAAGAAGACGAGATCCGCACCTCCACCAACCCCAAGGTGCTGATCCTCGGGTCCGGGCCCAACCGCATCGGGCAGGGGATCGAGTTCGACTACTGCTGTGTCCATGCTGCCTTCGCGCTCAGCGACGCGGGCTACGAGACCATCATGTTGAACTGCAACCCCGAAACCGTATCGACCGACTACGACACGTCGGATCGTCTCTACTTCGAGCCGCTTACGTTCGAAGACGTCATGAATGTCATCGAGCGCGAGCGGCCCGCCGGGGTGATCGTCCAGCTCGGCGGACAGACCCCACTCAAGCTGGCGAAACCACTGCACGAGGCGGGGGTGACCGTGCTGGGAACGTCCCCCGACGCCATCGACAGGGCCGAGGACCGTGAACGCTTCGGTGCTTTGCTCGCGGATCTCTCCCTTCCACACCCACCGAACGGCATGGCTCGTTCACTGGCCGAAGCCCGCGCGGTCGCGGCCTCCATCGGCTACCCGGTTCTGGTGCGGCCAAGCTACGTGCTGGGGGGACGAGCGATGGAGATCGTGTACGAGGAGTCCTCGCTAGAGGGCTACATGCGCACCGCCGCGCAGGTCTCTCCGTCGCATCCGGTTCTCGTGGACAAGTTCCTGGAGGGCGCGGTCGAAGTCGACTGCGATGCGGTCTTCGACGGCACCGAGCTCTACATCGGCGGCGTGCTCGAGCACATCGAAGAGGCCGGCATCCACTCCGGTGACTCCGCCTGCGCCTTGCCCCCCTTCACGCTGACCGACGATCAGATCGCCGAGGTGATCGCGCACACACGCCTGCTTGCTCAAGGCCTGGGCGTGAGAGGCCTCATCAACATCCAGTTCGCGGTCAAAGACGAGGACGTCTACGTCTTGGAAGCGAACCCGCGGGCGTCGCGCACGGTGCCGTTCACCTCGAAGGCCACAGGGGTTCCTCTGGCCAAGGTCGCCTCTCGCGTCATGGCCGGCGCCACCCTCGAGGAGCTACGTGGAGAGGGTCTCGTGCCCGCCCGCTCGGTGGGTCACGAGGGGCTGCGCCACGTCGCGGTCAAGGAAGCGGTCTTGCCCTTCGAGCGGTTCCGCGGGGTGGATACGATCCTCGGCCCCGAGATGCGCTCCACGGGTGAGGTCATGGGGATCGACTCGAACTTCGGCCTGGCTTTCGCCAAGGCGGAGCGGGCGGCCAACGTCCGGTTGCCGGTCAAGGGGACCGTCTTCATCTCGGTCGCCAACCGAGACAAACGCAGCGTGATCTTTCCCGCCAAGCGTCTGCACGACCTCGGCTTCGACCTCGTCGCCACCAGCGGGACCGCGCAGCTTCTGAAGCGCGCGGGGGTAGAGGTAGAGATGGCGCCCAAAGTCTCCAGCGACGGCGACGGGGGAGCCAAGAACGTGATCGAGCGGATCTCCGACGGCGAGATCGACATGATCTTCAACACACCTTTCGGGCGCAAGGCCCGCTCCGACGGCTACTACATACGAACCGCAGCGGTCAACGCAGGCGTTCCGTGCATCACGACCATGTCCGGCATGGCGGCTGCCGTTCAAGCGATCGAAGAGCTCGTTATCGGAGAGGTCGGGGTTCGCTCACTCCAAGAGCACCTGGCTCTGTCTCGGGAGGATCGCTCGTGACGATGCTTCTTGCCTCGGGCGAGGTGCTCAGCCACAAGAAGTACGGCGAGCACTACCACTCGTTGACCATAGTCACGCCCGACATCGGCGAGCGGGTGCGGCCGGGACAGTTCGTGAGCATCCGGTGCGGGGAGAACCGCGCCAGCATCTTGCGACGGCCGTTCTCGGTATACCGCGTCCACAAGAGAGGCGGCTGGGCATCGACGATCGAGATCGTCTTCGACATCCGCGGACCCGGCACAACTCACCTGTCACAGCTACGAGGACATTCCATAGTCGACCTGATCGGCCCCTCCGGACGCGGTTTCGTGCTTCCGAAGCGCCGCGCCCACTGCCTTCTCGTCGGAGGCGGCATCGGCGCGGCCCCGTTGTTCTTCCTGGCAGACGAGCTTCGGAACGAGGGCCACCGTGTCGATGTCATCCTCGGCGCTCGCAACTCCGGGCTGCTCCTGGGGGCGATCGAAGCTCGACGACTGGCATCCGTTTGCCGGACCACCACCGAAGACGGCAGCATGGGGGACACCGGCCGCGTTACCGACGTGTTGAGCGACACGATCCGGCGATGCGAGACCGAAGTCGTGTACGCCTGTGGGCCTCACCCGATGCTGGCGGCGGTGTCGCGCATATGCCTCGAGCAGAAGGTGCCCATCCAGGTAGCCGTCGAGGAGTTGATGGCTTGTGGTTACGGCGTCTGCATGACGTGCGTCATGCCGCTTCGTCGCCCGCCGAAGCGGGACGAGAGCCCCGAGGACGCGGTCGTCTACGCGCGCTCTTGCACCGAGGGCCCGGTCTTCAACGGCGCTCAGATCGTGTGGAACGGAGCCGCGGATCTAGTGGCCGTAGACCAAGGAGAGCTGACGCCGGCCGGCGCCCCCACCAGACACGGTGGGATCGAGGATCCCTCGGACGAGCACGCCCCGCCGGGCAACTAGCGACCGCATGGCGATCCTGACGTCCCGACTCGGCCCCCTCGATCTTCAGAACCCGGTGCTCGCCGCATCCGGCACCTTCGGCGCCGGCCGGGAGGGCTCCGTCTTCGTCAACCTGGACGAGCTCGGCGGCATCATCGTCAAGTCCATGACGGTCACGCCGTGGAAGGGCAAACCCACACCACGGATGTGCGAGACGCCGTCGGGGATGCTCAACGCGATCGGCATCCAGAACAAAGGCGTCGACCGGTTCATCTCCGAGGACCTTCCGTGGCTCCTCAAGCAGGGAGCCACGGTGTTCGCGTCCATCGCCGGAAACACCGTCGACGAGTTCGTGCGGGTCGCGGACAAGCTACGCACCGGGGGCCGGGGGATCGCGGCGGTCGAGGTGAACATCTCGTGTCCCAATCTCGAGGATCGCAACAACATGTTCTCGCACTCGCCGGCCGCCACCGCAGCGGTGGTCGGAAAGGTCAAGGCCGCATTGAAGCGGGTCCCGATCTTTCCCAAGCTGTCTCCTAACGTGACCTCTCTGTCGAAGATCGCCGAGGCGGCACTGAACGGGGGAGCGGACGGACTGTCCCTGGTGAACACCGTGTTCGGCATGGCGATCGACGTCGAAACGAGGCGGCCGAAGCTCGCCGGAGTCGTGGGTGGACTGTCGGGACCGGCGATCCACCCGATCGCGGTTCGAGCCGTGCACGAGATCCACTCGAACTTCCCTCATGTTCCGATCATCGGCCAAGGAGGCATCGCCGGCGCCGAGGACGCTCTGCAGCTGATCCTGGCGGGGGCGTCGGCGGTCGCGGTCGGAACGATGAACTTCGTAGATCCCAGCGCCTGTCGGACGGTGGCCGAGGGGATCGCGTCCTACATGGACCGCCACCACGTCACCGACGTGGCCGAGCTGGTGGGAGCTCTGAAGATCGAAGGATGAACGCGACCGAGATTCTCGACGTTCTGTCGAGCCACGGCGCCGTGATGCGCGGCCACTTCGAGCTCTCCTCGGGACGTCACTCCGATCTCTTCGTGCAGAAGTTCAGGGTCTTGGAGCGGCCGCGCCTCGCCCAGCGCTTCGGCGAGTCCCTCGCGGGACTCTTCCCACAGGACTTCGATGTGGTGGCTGCGCCCGCGGTGGGCGCGGTGGTCCTGGGTTTCGCCACGGCCCTGGCCTCCGATGCGCGCAGCGTCTTCGCGGAGCGGGTGGACGGCGAGATGACCTTCCGGCGCGGGTTCGAGATCGCTCCTCACGAAAAGGTTCTCGTCGTAGAAGACGTCATCACCACGGGCGGATCCGCCCGCGAGGTCGTCGACCTCGTCACGCGCATGGGGGCCGAGGTGATCGGGGTGGCGGCTTTGCTCGATCGAGGTGACCCCGCGCGCTCGGGTCCCCACGGTGGACTGGGGGCGCCGCTGCGAGCCCTGGTCACGCTCGAGGTCAAGTCGTGGGAGCCGTCGGAGTGCCCCTTGTGCGCGGCTGGGCAACCTCTGGAGGATCCGGGCAGCAGGCGCATCGCGCGCTAACGCCGGCGCGGAAAACAGCCTCTAAGCAGGGGATATCCACGCGCCGCGCATTGCGGGCACCCACCAGGATGCCTATAATCCGCACGCTCGAGGGCTTGGCAACGACGTTTTTCGCGACGGCCTCGGCTCACCGGATCCATGGATCAGCGAAGGAGGTCGCTCGTATGCCCTTGCCCCCGCCCCTCACCGAGGAGCAGCGCCGCCAGGCTCTAGAGAAAGCAGCCATCGCGCGTCGCAAGCGGGCCGAGCTGAAAGAGCAGCTGAAGAGCGGGCGCACCAGCCTCCGGGACCTCATCGAGCGCACCCAGGACGAGATCGTGGGCAAGATGAAGGTCTCAACCGTCCTCGAGTCCCTTCCCGGTGTCGGCCGAGTCCGGGCCCGCAAGCTGATGGAACGCCTCGACATCTCCGAGTCCCGCCGCATGCGCGGCCTGGGTGAGAAACAGAAGAAGAACCTTCTCGAAGAGTTCGCCCGCAGGTAGGCGGGCCTATGGCGTCCTCCCCCAGCCGCGCCGGGCGCGGCCGTTTGTTCGTCATCTCCGGTCCCTCCGGCGCCGGCAAGGGAACTGTGGTGCAGAAGCTGCTGCAGCGCCGCCCCGAGATCGTGCTGAGCGTCTCTGTCACCACCCGGCCCGCTCGCCAGGCGGAGCGCAACGGGGTCCACTACACCTTCATCAGCGAGCCGGAGTTCAAAGGGATGCGCGACCGGGGCGACCTGTTGGAGTCGGCCGAGGTCTACGGGAACTACTACGGCACGCCCCGGCCTCCCGTGGAGGCCGCCCTGGCCGCCGGCAAAGACGTCATCTGCGAACTGGACATCCAGGGGGCCGAGTCGATCAAGAGGGCCAAACCCGAGGCGATCTTGGTGTTCATCGAGCCCCCGTCGATGGAAGACCTGCACTCGCGGCTGCGTAATCGGGGAACGGAGACCCCGGGCGACATGTCCACCAGGATCGACGCCGCTTACGCCGAGATGAAGCGCAAGGCGCTCTACGACCACATAGTGATCAACGATCGCCTCGACGACGCCGTCGCCGAGATGCTCCGTATACTGGAGCGCTAAAGACGGGAAAGGAACCCAACGAGATGATCGAGCCCAAGATAGAGACCCTGATCGGCAGCGCGGACTCCAAGTACACCCTGGTGATCCTGGCCGCAAAGCGCAGTCGTCAGATCAACTCCTACTTCAGTGGCCTCGGTGAGGGCGTGAGCGAATACACGCCGCCGCAGGTTCCGCTGAGCGCACACCAGGCCCCGAAGTCCCTGTCGATCGCGCTTCAAGAGATCGCCGAGGGCGCCGTGACCTTCGAGCGCACCACCGACGGGATCAAGTAGCGCCGTCTTCTCTTCGGAGGTGACATGAGCCTGCAGGGCAAAAGGGTCATCCTCTGCGTCACCGGCGGCATCGCCGCCTACAAGGCCGCTTTCCTCGTGCGTGCCTTGACGGCGTCCGGAGCCGACGTCCGGGTGGTGATGACCCCGAGTGCGGAGCGCTTCATCGGGTCCCAGACGCTCGCCACCCTGTCGGGCCACCCCGTCGCGAGAGCCCTGTTCGGCGATGGAGGAGATGTTCCGCACGTCGAGCTTGCCCGGACGGCCGATCTCGTGGTCGTGGCTCCGGCGACGGCCAACGCCCTGGCCAAGATGGCGCTTGGGATCAGCGACGATCTTTTCTCCGCCACCGTCTTGACGGCGCACTGTCCGATCGTGGTCGCTCCCGCCATGCACACCGAGATGTGGGAGCACCCCGCCACGCGCGCGAACGTCGAGACGCTGCTCGCACGGGGGGTGCGGCTGGTCGGCCCCGCCAGCGGTCCTCTTTCCTCGGGAGACACCGGACCGGGCCGGATGTCGGAGCCCGATGAGATCGCCGACGTCGCGGCTGCAGTGGCCGGTGCGGCGAACGACCTCGCCGCGAAGCAGGTTCTCGTGACGGCGGGCGGCACTCAGGAGCCGATCGACCCCGTGCGCTTCATCGGCAATCGATCGTCGGGCTTGATGGGGATCGAGATCGCGGCCGAGGCAGCTCGCAGGGGGGCCAAGGTGACCCTCGTGGCCGGACCTACCAATGTCGCCATCCCGCGCGGGATCGACGTCGTGAAAGTGCGCACAGCCGAAGAGATGCGCTCCGCTGTGTTCGAGCGCGCCGCGGCCGCCGACGTCATCGTCAAAGCCGCCGCGGTGGCCGATTGGCGCTCGGATTCCCACGCGGGAGAGAAGTTGAAGAAAGCGGCCGGCCCCCCAGAGATAAAGCTGGTGGCCACTCCCGACATCCTCGCGGAGCTGGGGGCTACGCCCGGCGCTCGCAAGCCCGGCAGCGTCCTGGTGGGCTTCGCCGCCGAGACCGAGCCCCGGCCCGAGAAGCTGGTCGAGCTGGCGGAGGAGAAGCGGGTGACCAAGGGCGCCGACGCCATCGTCGCCAACGACGTATCGAGCGACGACTCCGGATTCGAGGTGGCCACCAACCGGGCCGTCATCGTCTCCGGCGGGGGAGCCGAAGACGTGGGCCTCGTCACCAAGAAGGCGTTGGCCGCCGCCGTCGTCGACAAGATCGTGTCCTTGCTCGACGCCTAGCGTGCCGCGCCGCGCCCCGCGCCCTGGCTCGGAAGCCGGCCCGCGCGTCGCATTAGGATGCCGCTCGTGACCACCAACCAACCGTTCCTTTTCACATCCGAGTCCGTCACTGAGGGCCATCCCGACAAGATGGCCGATCAGATCTCCGACGCGGTGCTCGACGAGATTCTCGCGGACGACCCCTTCGGACGGGTTGCCTGCGAGACCCTGATCACCACCGGCCTCGTGGTGGTGGGCGGTGAGATAACTACGACGACCTACGTGGACATCCCGGCCGTGGTGCGTCGCACCGTCACCGACATCGGTTACACGAGCTCGAAGATCGGGTTCGACGGTGAGACGTGCGGGGTAGCGGTCTCGATCCAGGAGCAATCTCCCGACATCGACCGCGGCGTCACGCAGTCGAACGAGGAACAACGAGGCGAGGCCTCAGACGAGCTGGACTCTCAGGGGGCCGGTGACCAGGGCATGATGTTCGGGTTCGCCTGCAAGGACAACGAGGACCTCATGCCGATGCCGGTCTGGCTCAGCCACCGGTTCGCTCACCGGCTCGCCGAGGTCCGCAAGGCAGGAGTCATCCCGTACCTTCGCCCCGACGGCAAGGTCCAGGTGACGGTGGGGTACCGCGATGGGCGGCCGGCGACGCTGGAGACCATCGTCATCTCGAGCCAGCACCAGCCCAATGTCGACATCGACACCCTGCTCCAGCCGGACCTGATCCAGCACGTGATCGATCCCTTGATCCCGTCGGACCTCGACGCCGAGAACGTCAAGATCCTCGTCAACCCCACCGGCATGTTCGAGATCGGGGGGCCACGTGCAGATACGGGTCTGACGGGTCGCAAGATCATCATCGACACCTACGGAGGGATGGCTCGTCACGGCGGGGGTGCTTTCTCCGGCAAGGACCCGACGAAGGTGGATCGTTCCGCCGCCTACGCGGCTCGCTATGTCGCCAAGAACGTGGTGGCGGCCGGCCTCGCCGAGCGTTTCGAGATGCAGATCGCCTACGCGATCGGCGTCGCCCATCCCGTATCGGTCTCCATCGAGACCTTCGGCACCGAGGTCTGCGACCCAGCCACGATCTCGAGCGCCATCGAAGAGGTCTTCGACCTCCGCCCCGCCGCCATCATCCGCGAGCTCGACCTGCGCCGCCCGATCTACCGCAACACCGCGGCCTACGGTCACTTCGGGCGTTCCGACAAGGACTTCACGTGGGAGCGGACCGACCGCGCCGATGACCTCCGCCGCCTCTGCGGATAGCGGTTAGCACCCCCCCTCCTTCCGAGGAGGCCCGGCCACTGATAGCGGCAGTGGTTCCGTTGGTGCCTGCGTGGGCCGTCGACCGGACCTTCGACTACT
>JAUJPD010000005.1:32480-65743 GCA_030447315.1 Actinomycetota bacterium
GGCCTTCGAGCGTTCGGTCCCCCCGCGGGTGCGCGTCAAGGTCGGCTCACCACAGTGTCCGGCCGGCGCGACGGCGGCCCCTCTGACGAGGGAGTTACAGGGCGGTTCCGAGCTCGTGGCCGCGATCGCGGGGGGTGCCGCGGGCGCGTGGTGTGTGAGGCCGCTCGCGTCCCGATCCAGGGGCGGCCTCATCGCGGAGCTGACGGCGGCGGCGGGCGCCGCGACGGGAGCCACACTGGTCGCGGTGCCGGAGGTCAGCTACGGCTCGCGGGTGCTCGACGAGGTCAGCGCGGCACACCCGTCGCTCGTGCGGGTGGACAGCTCGACCGACGACATGGAGCGATCGGCGGCGTGGGCCCGCATGGCGGCAGGCCACGGCCTGGCGGCAGGGGGGCGGGCGGTGATGTTCGCCCCCGCGCCGGCCCTGCGCTTGATCGTGGTGGACGAGGAGCACGACTCGGTCTACAAGGAAGACAGGGCTCCCCGCTACGACGCCCGCCGGGTTGCTTTGGAGCGGGCCCGGCTGCAGGGAGCCATCTGCGTCTTCATCAGCTCCACCCCGTCACTCGAGACGGGGGCCGCCGCGCGCCCCGGAGGGCCGCTGCGCTCGGTCACACCGGAGCGCGCCCGGGCCCGGTCCGAGCGCCCGCTGGTCGAGCTGGTGGAGCCAGACCCAGACGAGGGTCTGTCACCCGAGTTGCACGCGCGCGCCCGCGACACCCTGCGCGCCGGCCGCTCGGTCGCGCTTCTGGCTCCGGTGGCGGGCTACGCCCGAACCCTGTGGTGCGCCGCGTGCCGGCGTTCGCTGCGCTGTCCACGCTGCGAGGCAGGTCTCTCCTCGGGGCGCACCTCGCGCGCCCTCCACTGCCGCCGCTGTGGTCTGAGCACTCCGCCCCCGGCCACGTGTCCCTCTTGTGGGGCGAACGACTTCCGGCACCTGGGACGAGGCTCCGAGCGCTATGCAGAGCAGCTGGCCAAGGCGTTCCCGCGGGTTTCTGTGGTCCACATGGATCGTTCGGCCGCCGCCGCCGGTGACCGGTCGTGGCAGGGGGCCGGGATCTACGTGACCACCCGGTTCGGGACCAAGCTCGAGCTACGCCCAGAGGTGGGCCTGGTGGGAGTGATCGACGGCGACGCCCTGACCCGGCGACCGGATTTCCGGGCGGCCGAGCAAGCCCACCAGATCCTGGTCGAGATGGCGGAGTGGGCCGGGCCCGGCGCCGCCGGCGGTCGGCTCGTGATCCAGACCCGGGATCCGGGCCATCATGCGATCCAAGCCGTGGTGCGGGGTGACTACGACTTCTTCTTGCAGCGTGAGCTGGAGCAACGGCAAGAGCTCGCCTACCCCCCCTTCTCGGAGCTCGTCAAGGTCTCGGCCGCCGGGGGCTCGATCGCTCCACTGCTGGACGAGGTCGCGGCAGTGGCGCGCTCGTGCGGGGCGCGGGTGCTGGGTCCGATAGAAGCTCCCTTCCCGGCGGGAGGCCGCGACGCACGCTCGTCAGAGGTTGGCATGCAGCTATTGCTCAAGTGTCCGTCGGCGCAGTCGGTGGCCGAGGGCCTGCGAGATATCCTGCCCCGCGTCCCCCGCGGGTCCAGGTTGCGGATCGACGTCGACCCCCGCTAGGCGCGCGAACAAGAGGAGATCGATGTCGGTTCTTCCGATCAGAAGGTTCGGTGACCCTGCTCTTCGTCAGCGCGCATCCGAAACCGAACAGGTGACCGAGATCCACCGCCGTCTGATCGAGGACATGATCGAGACGATGCGTCAGGCGCCCGGCGTCGGGCTGGCGGGGCCCCAGGTCGGGGTCCTCGAGCGGATCTTCGTGTGGGAGGTAGACGAACGGCACGGCGCGGTGGTGAACCCCGTGATCGTGGAGCGCTCGGCGGAGACGGTCGAAGAGGAAGAGGGCTGTCTCTCCTTGCCGGGTCTGTACTACCCCGTGGAGCGTTCGGTGCGGGTGGTGGTGGAGGGCCGGGACCAAGACGGTGCCCCACTGCGTCTGGAGGCGCACGATCTGCTCGCCCGGGTGTGTCAGCACGAGATAGATCACCTCGACGGGGTGTTGTTCATCGACCACCTCCGCGAAGATCTTCGCAAGGAGGCGCTCGGACGGCTGCGAGATGAAGCTCTCGGCATCCCCGCGACGGTGCCCCAGCAACCACCCCCCGAGGAAACGTTCTGAGAACGGTTTTCTTCGGCACCCCGGAGTGGGCGGTGCCGAGCCTGGAGCGCTTGCTCGGCGATGACATCGAGGTGGCGGCGGTAGTCACCAATCCGGACCGTCCGGCAGGGCGCGGGATGCAGGTCAAGCCGTCGCCCGTGAAGCAACGGGCTCTCGCCGCCGGTGTCGAGGTGTTGCAGCCGGACAAAGCGCGAGATCCGGGGCTGCAGCGGCGTCTCATGGAGCTCGCCCCCGACGTAGCGGTCGTGGTGGCGTACGGCAGCATCCTTCCGCTGTCTCTGCTCGAGGTGCCTCGGCGCGGCTTCGTCAACGTCCATTTCTCGCTGTTGCCGCGCTATCGAGGCGCGGCCCCCGTGCAACGCGCGGTGATGGAAGGACAAGCCGAGACGGGCGTCTCCATCATGGTTCTCACCGAGGGCATGGACGAGGGCCCGGTGCTGGCGCGCCGAGCGACGGTCATCGGCGACGACGACACCGCGGGAAGCGTCGGGACCAGGCTTGCGGTGCAGGGGGCCGAGCTTCTCGTCGAGTCGCTCGAACCGTACGTCTCGGGAACGCTGCAGCCGGAGCCGCAGGACGACCGGGAGGCGACCTACGCTCCCAAGATCACCCCCGACGAGGCACGGATCGACTGGACGATGGCGGCACGGCGCGTGCGCGATCACGTCAGGGGGCTGGACCCCGCGCCGGGCGCGTGGACGACGTTGACGGGGTCGCGTCTCAAGGTCTGGAGGGTCGAGCCGGTCGCGTCAGACCTTGCCCCAGGAGAGCTGACCGCGGCCGGGAGCCTGATCGCAGGCACCGGGGCGGGGGCGCTGGAGCTGGTCGAGGTCCAGATGCAGGGCAAGCGCAGGATGAGTGGCCGCGAGCTGGCGCGCGGCCTCAGATTCGCCTCCGCGACCCACTTCGGGTAGACACTGGGCTCGTGGGCCACCTGTCGCTGTCGCCGTCGATCCTGACCGCCGACTTCGCCCGATTAGGAGAAGAGGTTCGCTCGGTTGCCGGCTTCGTCGATTGGTTCCATCTCGACGTGATGGACGGTCACTACGTGCCGAACCTGACCTTCGGCCCCTCGACCGTGGCCGCGGTCGCAGGCTCATGTGACGTGCCTCTTCACGTCCACCTGATGATCGAGGACCCGATGAAGTACGCGCGGGTGTTCGTCGAGGCCGGCGCCCGACGCATCTCTTTCCATCCCGAGGTGGTGCCCGACGCGGGTGAGGTGATCGACCACATAAGGGCACTGGGAGCGGGGGCCGGGATGGCCGTTCATCCCGATGTGGAGGTCGAGGTGGTGGTGCCGCACCTAGATGTCTTGGACCTAGTCCTTATGATGACGGTAAGGCCTGGTTTCGGTGGACAGGCCTTCCTCCACGAGGTGGTGCCGAAGATCCGCCGAGCCCGACAGCTACTCACGAACAGCAATCGAGCTGCCGATATAGAGGTTGACGGAGGCGTCAACCTGTCGACCGTCGATGAGGCCGTGGGGGCAGGAGCGAACATGGTCGTGGCCGGAAGTGCTGTGTTCGACGGTGTCGATCCGGCGGCCGCGGCGGAACGCATGAGAGAAAGGTTGGATCTGTTGGAGCGTGGGGGGCGCGTATGAGCGACATGCCGGACACGATCTTGATCGCCGACGATGATGACGACATCGTCAGGTTCGTCGAGGTCAACCTTCGTCTCGAGGGCTTCGAGGTGCTGACCGCCTTCGATGGCGAGCAGGCCCTGCACCAGGCCTATGACCAGAGCCCGGATCTCATCCTGCTGGACGTGATGATGCCGAAGGTCGACGGGTTCGAGGTCTGCCAGCGACTCCGCTCCGACGGTCGGACGAAGAACATCTCGATCATCATGCTGACCGCGAAGTCGCTGTCGGCTGACAAGGTCGTGGGGCTCACGGCCGGGGCCGACGACTACATGATCAAACCGTTCGATCCGATCGAGCTGGTCGCGCGAGTGAAGTCGGCGCTGCGCCGCGCCAGAGAGATGCGGGCGGTGAACCCTCTGACCCAGCTTCCCGGCAACGTCCAGATCCAAGAGGAAGTCACGCGGAAGGTCCACGCGGGCGAACCGTTCGCCGTCATGTACATCGACATCGATGACTTCAAGGCCTTCAACGACTACTACGGGTTCCTGCGAGGCGACGAGGCGCTCAAGCTTCTGGCTCGTTGCGCCGTCGAGACGATCGAGCAATATGGGGGATCCGATCCCTTCCTCGGGCATATCGGCGGTGACGACTTCGTCGCGGTGGTCTCGGCCGACCTGGCCGAGAAAGCCGCTACCGCGCTCATCGAGACCTGGGACCGCGAGGTGGTACGGCTCTACGACCCGGCCGACTTCGCCAACGGTTACATCGACGTCGTCGATCGCCGCAAGGAGATGCACCGCTACGGGATCGCGGCCGTATCGATCGGGATCGCGTCCAACGTGCATCGCCCCATAACGAGCCACTGGGAGGCGTCGGAGATCGCGAGCGAGATGAAGCAGTTCGCCAAACGGGAGCGGGGGTCCGGCTTCGCGATGGACCGCCGGACCCAGGAAAGTCGCCCCCCTCTGCCTCACGAGCCCGCCGATCCGTACGAGCCGGCCCCCTCTCACGGGGCCCCGCGTCCTCACCAGGACGCTGTGCTCCACGCTCCGCCGCCGCCCGGCCCCTAGACTTGACCGTCCGGCCGACCGCGGCCGGACCGGGGCCGGAGATTTCGGCTGCCGGGTTCGAGCGTCGGGTGGAGTCCTGGCGCGGGTCGGAGGAGCTAGTGGCCGTCAACGAAGCTACGGATGAGGCCTTCATGGCGAGGGCTCTCGAGCTGGCGCGCTCGGCTCCCTTCACCTCGCCCAATCCCCGGGTGGGCGCCGTCGTCGTTAGGAACGGCGTGATCCTCTCCGAGGGGGCACATCGGGGGGCGGGCAGCCCTCATGCCGAAGTGCTGGCGCTGGACGGCATCGACGCCGCGGGGGCCACCCTGTACGTGAACCTGGAGCCCTGCAGCCATCACGGGCGCACGCCGCCCTGCGCCCCCGCGGTGGCCGCGGCCGGTGTGGAGCGGGTCGTGGTAGCCACCGCGGACCCCGATGAGCGGGTGAGTGGCGCGGGGATCGCCCATCTCCGGCGGCAGGGAATCGAGCTGACCCTGGGTGTTCTGGAAAGGGAGGCGGAGTGGCTGAATGCGGCCTTTCTTCACCATCGCAGGACCGCGCGTTCGTATCTGAGTCTCAAGCTCGCCCTCACGATGGATGGCCGCCTCGGCGCGGCGGACGGCTCTTCTCGATGGATCACCGGTGACGAGACCCGGCGCTGGGTGCATCGACGGCGCCTGGAGGTCGACGCCGTGCTGATCGGGAGCGGGACGGTGCTCGCCGACGATCCTGCACTGACCGTCAGAGACGTCGTGGCCCCGCGACAACCCACCGCGATCGTGATCGACGGCAGGGGCCGGGTCGCCCCGAGCGCTCGCATCTTCTCTCGTGGGGACGTGATCATGGTGACGGCGATGGAAACACCTCATGAGCGACAGGTGGGGTGGAAAGAGGCGGGGGCCGAGGTCCTCGTGCTGGGATCGTCCCCCGACGGTGTGGACCTCGACGCCGTGGTGGTCGAGGCGGGCCGGCGAGGCATGATCGAGATCCTGTGTGAAGGCGGCGGCCGTCTTGCTACGGAGTTGATCCGACGCCGGCTGGTCGACCGGATGGAGCTCCACTTCGGGGCGAAGATGACGGGGGCGGCGGGACCCGGTATCGGTGACCTGGGCGTGACCACGATGGCAGACGCGATCGGTTTCGAACTGATCGACGCCCGCCCCTCCGGCCACGACATCATCGCGACCTACGTCAGAGGAGCCTGAGTGTTCACGGGGATAGTGGTCGAGAGAGGTTCGATCAAGAGAGCGAAGGAGCGCGGAGGGCTTCTCGATCTCGAGGTGACCGCTCCTTCTATCGCGAAGGATCTGAAGCCCGGCGAGTCGGTGGCCCTCAACGGCGTCTGCCTCACCGCGGTCGAGACCCGCCGGCGCACCTTCCGCACCCAGGCGATGGACGAGACCCTGGCTCGCAGCACTTTGGGATCGCTCGTGCGGGGCAGCAACGTGAACCTCGAGCTCGCCGCCCGGCTCAGCGACCGGCTGGGTGGGCATCTGGTGCAAGGTCACGTCGATGGTGTCGCCCGGGTCCTGCGCATCGAGGATCAAGAGGGTGCTCGCCGGGTGTGGCTGGCGATGACGCCCGACCTGCTTCGCTACCTGGTCGACAAGGGATCCGTCACCCTCGATGGGGTGTCTCTGACGGTCGTCGAAGTCGGGCGTACGTCGTTCCAGGTCGCGTTGATCCCACACACCCTGGCGGCAACGACACTGGGTTCCCTGGAGCCGGGTTCAGAGGTCAACGTCGAGGTGGACGTCGTTGCCAAGTACGTCGAGCGGCTGGTGGGAGGACAAAGATGACGCTGGCGACCATCGAGGAGGCGATCGCCCAGATAGGTGCGGGACGCATGGTCATCGTCGTCGACGATGAGGACCGGGAGAACGAGGGTGACATCGTCGTGGCGGCCGAGAAGCTCACCGCGGATCACATCAGCTTCATCGTCCGCTACTGCTCGGGGATCGTCTGCGTACCCATGGAGGGTCGCCGCCTCGAGGAGCTGAACCTACCGCTCATGATCTCGCAGAACTCCGAGTCGATGGGAACCGCGTTCACCGTCAGCGTGGATGCCCGCCACAACACCTCCACGGGGATCTCGGCCGCAGACCGAGCCGCGACCGTGCGGGCCCTGTTGGACCCCGCGACCAAACCATGGGACCTCGCGCGGCCGGGACACGTGTTCCCGTTGCGGTACGCCGACGGCGGAGTGCTCAGGCGCGCCGGCCACACCGAGGCCTCGGTCGACCTGGCGCGATTGGCCGGCCTCTACCCGGCGGGGGTGCTGTGCGAGGTGGTGAACGAGGACGGGACCATGGCCCGCATGCCCGACCTGCAGCGATTCGCCGAGGAACATGGGTTGTTGATCGTTTCGATCGCGGACCTGATCGCGTATCGCCGCCACCGCGAGAAGCTCGTACAACGTCGGACGGAGGCCCGCATCCCGACCGCATTCGGCAGCTTCAACGCGGTCGCGTACGAGTCGCATGACGGCCGCACCCATGTGGCGTTGGTCAAGGGGGACCCGGCCGGCAAACACGGCGTTCTGGTCCGGGTTCACTCGGAGTGCTTCACGGGAGACGTTCTCGGCAGCATCCGGTGTGACTGTGGCATCCAGCTCAATGAAGCCATGCGAAAGATCGAACAAGAAGGCGAAGGCGTCGTCGTCTACATCCGGGGGCACGAGGGCCGGGGGATAGGGCTCAGGCATAAGCTCGAGGCCTACGCGCTCCAGGACGGCGGTCTCGACACGGTCGAGGCCAATCTCGAGCTCGGCTTCGGCGCCGACACCCGCGACTATGGAGTGGGAGCGCAGATACTGGTCGATCTCGGGATCTCGACCATGAGGCTTCTGACGAACAACCCGACGAAGCGAGCGGGGCTGGAGGGATACGGGCTCGAGATCGTCGACCGGGTGCCGATCCAAAGCGAGCCAAATCCGGAGAACCTGAGATACCTGCAGACCAAGAGAGAGAAGCTCGGACACATCTTGGATTCGCTGGTGGCCACCACAGACATCGAACCGGAGCCGGAGACCCGAGCCCCCGACGGAGGAGACAGGACCTGATGACACAGATATACGAGGGTGGGTTCGATGGGCGCAACCTGCGGGTGGCCCTGGTCGCCGGGCGCTTCAACGAGACAGTTGTGAGACAGCTCGTCGAGGGAGCCATCGATTGCCTGACGCGTCACGCCGTCGCCGCGTCCGACATCTCCGTCGTGTGGGTGCCGGGCGCCTTCGAGATCCCCGTGACGGCGAAACGCATCGCATCCTCGGGCGAATTCGATGCGATCGTGTGCTTAGGAGCCGTGATCCGTGGTGAGACGGCTCACTTTGACTACGTGGCCGGCCACGCCAGCAACGGGATCGGCGCGGTCGCGCTCGAGACCGGGCTGCCCATCACGAACGGCGTGCTGACCACCGAGAGCGTCGCGCAGGCGGCCGACCGGGCCGGCGGCAAGATGGGCAACAAGGGGTTCGAGGCCGCACTCGCGGCACTGGAGATGACCAACCTCTTCGCCGCCCTGCCGAAGCCCCCCGCGGACCTGTAGAGCGCCGTGCTGAAGCTCGTCTTGCCGAAGGGCTCGCTGGAGCGAGCCACCATGGACCTGTTCGAAGCGGCGGACCTGAAGATCGTCCGCGGCTCGGATCGGGAGTATCGCGGGGCCATCGACGACCCCCGCATAGCTTCCGTCGCCATCCTCCGTCCGCAAGAGATACCTACGTACATCGAGGAAGGCTTTTTCGATCTCGGCGTGACTGGCGAGGATTGGATAGCGGAAACGGACTCGAAGGTCGTCGCGGTGACTGCTCTCGAATACTCCAAGCAGACGGATCTGCCGGTGAAGATAGTGCTGGCCGTCCCGCGCGAGGCGGGCATCACCGACCCCGGGCAGATCAAACCCGACTCGCGTATATCCACTGAGTTCCCCAACCTGACGAAGGCCTATTTCGAGCGCTTGGGGATCCCGGTGAGGATCTTCCTGTCTTACGGCGCGACCGAAGCAAAGGTTCCGGAGATCGTCGATGCGATCGTCGACCTGACCGAAACGGGATCGACGCTCCGGCGTCACGGGATGGAGATCATCGACGTGCTATTGGAGTCGCGCACGCAGTTGATCGCCCATCCAGCAGCATTCGAGATCCCGGAGAAGCGTCAGGCGATCGAGGAGCTCACCATCCTCCTGCGCGGCGCTATCGACGCGCGCGGGCGCGTCCTGGTCAAGCTCAATATCGACGCAGCGCACCTCGACCACATCGTCGAGCTTCTTCCCGCGATGCGGGCGCCGACGGTGTCGGCTCTTGCCGAAGAGGGTTTCTTCGCGGTGGAGACGATCGTCCCGAAGAAGACCATCAACGTCTTGATCCCGAAGCTGAAGGCGTCGGGTGCCGAAGACATAGTCGAGCTTCCGATCACCAAGATCGTTCCCTAGAAGCCTCCTGGGCCGGCGGCCGGCGGTCCAAGCCGGGCGCAAGGTCCTGTGCTACGGTTCCCCCGTTGTTCGGGCGGGGGTGATCAAACGGGCAGAGAAAAGAACTGCCGGCTCCCGTTTGTGAGAAAGGAAGTGGAGTAGTGGCTGACGGTACGGTGAAGTGGTTCAGCAACGAGAAGGGCTACGGTTTCATCTCTCAGTCTGACGGCGAGGACGTGTTCGTTCACTTCTCGGCGATCCAGTCGGAGGGTTACAAGTCTCTGCAAGAGGGCCAGGCTGTCGAGTTCGATGTCACCGATGGACCGAAGGGCAAGCAGGCCTCGAACGTTCGCCCCGTCTAGAACCCCAAAAACAACCAAGGCCCCCGGGAGAACCCGGGGGCCTTTTGCGTCCGCGCTTTCGTCGGCGGTCCGACAAGGACAAAAGCACTACGGCGGGGCGTGGGATCCAGTGCGCAACGGCACCGAGGGAGAGGTGTCAGCTCCCTCCGGCCCCCGGAGCCGGTGGCGTCGCCATGGCGCGTTGCGCGAACGCGAGCTGTAGCTGCGCCAGGGTCTGGCGCAAGGGTGCTTCGGCTTGGCCGAAGCGCGCACCCAGCTTGTCTACCAGCCCGGCCAGCGCGTCGATCGCCAGCTGCGCGTCCGCGACCTGGCCCAGGTCCAGCTTCGTCCCGGCGACGTTGGCAAGCTCCACGGCGGCTCTGATGACCCACTCCAGCGATGGCCTCTGCGCGATCTCTTGCATGAACCGCTGTGCTTCGGCCTCTTGCTCCGGCGTCCATATCTGTTCCTCTGCGCCCGGCGGTGTCCCCGGGCCACGCGGATCACCTGCGTCCGGGGGGCTCGCGTCTGGGGGAGCCGTGCCTGCGGGAGCGGCTGGGCCAGTCGCATCTGGGGGTCGTGAGGCCTCCACTTCCTGGTTGGGATCGGCTTCCACCGGCTGCGACCGAGGTTGAGGCGGCGAGACAGGCGCGCTGGCCGCCGTGGGCCCGGGATCGTCACGTCGGGCCGAGATCCGCTTGTCCACGACCCGGAACTCGCTACGCGGCCGCCTCTCTTCTTCTTCGCTCATGCCCGCTCGTTATACTGCCTGCTGCGTGCTTCGCCAAGAAGGGCCGCTTCTCGAGGGCCCTCACCTCCCGGCGGTCTTGCTACCGAGGGGTTCTGGAGGTCCCGAGGGACCGCGTCCGCCGCGGCGGGTGGGTCCGGCCGGTGACGTCGAGGTCTTGGCGTCGCCGGCTTTTTCGTCCCCGCTCGGGGGAGCAGGACTGCAGGCCGAACAAAGGAGAGGCGCATCGCACCAGAGCTGAGGGTGAACGATCGCATCAGGGTTCCAAAGGTGCGAGTGGTGGCGTCGGACGGGACGCAGGTGGGGATCATCGACACCCAGGAAGCGCTGAACATGGCCGTCGAGCAGGACCTCGATCTCGTTGAGGTCGCCGGTCAGGCGGATCCGCCCGTCTGCCGGATCATGGACTACGGCAAGTACAAGTACGAGCAAGACCAACGGCAGAAGGAAGCGCGCAAGAAGCAGTCGCTCATCGTCGTCAAAGAGATGAAGATGCGGCCGAAGATCGACCGGCACGACTACGCAACGAAGAAGGGTCACGTCGTCCGATTCCTGCGCCAGGGCGCGAAGGTGAAGGTCACCATCATGTTCCGAGGCCGGGAGATGGCGCATCAAGAGCTCGGCCGGAAGTTGCTCGATCAGCTTGCGGTGGACGTAGCCGAGATCGCGAAGGTCGACACGCCTCCCAAGGTCGACGGCAGGAACATGACGATGGTCCTGGGTCCCTACAAGGAAGCGGTCACCCCGAAGCCCGCGTACGTGCCCAAACAGAAGGGCGGCAAGCCGGAAGCGGTGGAGCAGAAGCCGGAAGAGGCCGCTCCGCCACCCGCCAAGAAGCTGCCGCCACGAGTCACACGAGCTGAAGGAGGTTGACGAGGTGCCGAAGATGAAGACCCACAAGGGCGCCAAGAGCCGGTTCAAGGTGAGTCCGACCGGAAAGATCCGCCGGCGCCAGCAAGGGCTGAACCACTTCCTCGGCAAGAAGCCGTCGAAGCAGAAGCGACGACTCACCGGAACGGCCGTGGTGGACAAGAGCGACGCCAAGCGCATCCGCCGGATGCTGGGCCAGTAATCAAGGAGGGCTTCCAATGCCACGGGTCAAGAGAGGCGTCGCAGGACGCAAGAGACGCAAGGAAGTACTCAAGCAGGCGAAGGGCTATTACTCCGCGCGCGGAAAGCATTTCCGCGCCGCCAACGAGCAGGTCCTTCACTCGGGTACCTACGCATACCGCGACCGGCGGGCGCGCAAGGGTGACTTCCGCAGGCTGTGGATCACTCGTATCAACGCGGCCGCTCGCTTGAACGGATTGTCGTACAGCCGGTTGATCGCGGGCCTCCGCGTCGCCGAGGTCGAAGTCGATCGCAAGATCCTGGCTGAGCTAGCGGTGAACGAGCCCGCCGCGTTCGCAGCTCTCGCCGATGTCGCCAAGCGGTCGCTCGACGCCGAGGCCGAAGCGAAGGCAGAGGTCTAGCACGGCTCAGGTCTCGAGCCTTCAGAACCCCAGGGTTCAAGCCGCTCGCCGGCTGCATCGACGCTCCTTCAGGGACCGTACCGATAGCTTCTTGTTGGAGGGTCCGATCATCGTCCGCGAGGCCATCGGGGCGGGCCTCTCCATCTCGGATGTCTTTCTTAGGGCGGACGACTCCGAGGCCCTCGAGTTGCGGGTGGAGTGCGAGAGCGCGGGCGCCGCGGTCGTGGTGGTGGGAGACGCGGTCTTGAGGGCGGTAGCCGACGCGGCCACCCCGCAGGGTGTCGTGGCCGTCGCCCGGATGCCCGGCTTCTCGCTCGACCAGCTGTCCCCGGCCGCAGACCTCGTGTTGGTCTTGTCCCAGGTGAGAGATCCGGGCAACGCGGGCACGTTGGTGCGTTCCGCGGCGGCGGCCGGAGCCGATTGCGTGGCGTTCTCCGAGGGCTGCGTCGACCCCTTCGGGCCGAAGACCGTGCGCGGCGCGGCCGGCTCTCTGTTCCGGGTTCCCGTCGCTCGCGCGGTGCCTATGGCGGGAGCGCTGGCGGCTCTGGGGGAACGCGGGTTCTCTGTTCTGGGGGCCGAGGGGACCTCCGCGACGTCGCTCTACGACCTGGACCTGACGAAAGCCACCGCCATCGTGGTCGGCAACGAAGCTCGAGGGCTCGAAGCCGGCATCCGCGAGCTGCTGGCCGATACGGCCTCCATCCCCATGGCCCACGGCGTCGAGTCCTTGAACGTCGCGTCCGCGGGAACGCTGTTCCTCTTCGAAGCGGTGAGACAACGCCGTTTATCCTCGGCGCCCGATGGATGAGGCCCCCCGGTTCGCGGAGATGATCTCGAAGATCGCACATGAGCTGCGCAGCCCCTTGACCTCCGTGAAGGGCTTCTCTTCGACCTTGATCCGGCGCTGGGATCGCTTCAGCGACGAACAGAAGTTCCAGTTCATCGAGACGATCCACGCGGATGCCGAGCGGATGGGCCGCATCGTCTCGGAGGTCCTAGACCTGGCTCGGATCGAGAGTGGTCGCCTGGAGCTCAATCGACAAAACGTGGAGCTGGCTCCCCTAGCAGCCAAGGCTGCCGGACACCATGCCGCGCTGCCCGGCGCGGATCGCGTGGAGGTGCGTCTACAGGAAGGCCTGTCGGTCCATGGGGATCCGGACCGCCTCGCCCACGTGCTGGGCAACCTCATAGAGAACGCGATCAAGTTCTCCGACGAGGGCGCCATAGTGATCGACGGCCACCAGGTAGGCGAGCAGGTTCATCTGCATGTCACCGACCGCGGCGTCGGGATCGATCCCGGCCGCATCGATGGCGTCTTTTCGGGGCCGGGTCCGACCGGACAGAAAGCGACCCCATCGGGAACCGGTCTCGGTCTATATCTCAGCAAGCGCTTGGTGGAAGCCCACGGTGGTTCGATCTCCGTGGACAGCACCCCGGGTGAGGGGGCCGTGTTCACCATCACGCTTCCTCGGGCCATCCCCGATGAGTGATCTCCGGACGCGCCTGGAAGAGGCCCGTGCGGAGGGTCTGGCCAAGATCGAGACCGCCGGCGACCTGGCGTCGCTCGACGAGGCAAGGGTCCGGACCCTGGGGCGGAAGGCACAGCTATCCCAGGTGCGTTCGGGCCTCGGCAAGGTAGACGAGGACGAGCGCAAGGAGATTGGCAAGCTCGCCAACGACGTTCAGCAGCAGCTAGAAGAGGCGCTTCGGGCGAAGCGGGAGCTGTTCGAGGCCGCAGAGCTCGAGCAGCGCTGGGAGCGCGAGCGCGTGGACGTGACCCTTCCCGGCCGTGTCCCTCCTCTGGGCACCATCCACCCCTTGACCAAGACGATCTGGGAGATCGTCGACATCTTCATCGGTCTCGGCTACGTCATGGCGGAAGGGCCGGAGGTAGAGCTGTCGCTTTACAACTTCGACGCCATCAACACCCCTGCCGACCATCCGGCTCGCTCGGCGCAGGACACTTTCTACATAGAAGGCACCGACGAGGCCGTGTGTTTGCGCACCCAGACCTCTCCGATGCAGATGCGCATCATGGAGAGGCAGTCACCACCGGTGTACGTGGTGGTCCCCGGCCGGGTCTATCGGCGCGACGAGCTCGACGCGACCCACCTGAGCTCCTTCTCGCAGCTCGAAGGACTTGCCGTGGATGAAGGCATCACCATGGGCGACCTGAAGGGGTCGTTGTCTGCCTTCGCTCGCTCGGTCTTCGGCAACGACCTCGAGGTGCGGCTCAGGCCGCACTATTTCCCGTTCACAGAGCCCTCGGCAGAGATGGACGTCGAGTGCTTCGTCTGCCGCGGCTCGGGTGTGTCTTGTCGTTTGTGCAAGGGCGAAGGATGGATCGAGGTGCTCGGTTGCGGCATGGTGCATCCGGCCCTGTTCGAGTGGGTGGGTTACGACCCCGAGCGTTACAGCGGCTTCGCCTTCGGGATGGGTATCGAGCGCATCGCAGCCCTCGCCCATGGAGTGAGCGATATCCGCCACTTCTACGACAACGATCTCCGCTTCCTCACTCAGTTCCGAGGCAGCGCATGAAGGTGCCTCTTCGGTGGTTGGAGGAGTTCGTCTCGCTGGACGTCTCGGTGGAGAAGCTGGTGGAGCTCCTCGACCTCTCCGGTACGAAGGTCGAAGCGGTCACCAAGCCCTCGGGCGCGATCGCGGGCGTGGTCGTTGCCCAGGTGCTCGAGATCGTGCCTCACCCGGATGCAGACAACCTGACTCTGGTCGATGTCACCACGGGGGATGGCGAGCCCCAGCGGGTCGTCTGCGGAGCCCGGAACTTCGCGGCGGGTCAGCGCGTGCCCCTGGCACAGGTGGGCGCTCGTCTCCCCCAGATGGAGATCGGGGAGCGCAAGATCAGAGGCGAGGTGAGCCGCGGCATGCTGTGCTCGTCGGCCGAGCTGGGGTTGTCCTCGGACCATTCCGGCATCCTCGTCCTGCCCGACGACTCCGGCCTCGGCGTCGACATCGTGTCGCTGCTGGGGCTGGACGACACGATCCTCGATCTCGAGATCACGCCCAACCGACCCGACTGCATGAGCATCCTGGGCGTAGCCCGCGAGGTATCGGCGTTGTTGAGCAACGAGCTGAAAAGAGCCCCCATCGAGCTCGAGACGGACCCGGAGCTGTCATCGCCGGTGCGGGTGGAGATCACCGCCCCCGACGGCTGCCCGCGGTACCTCGCTCGCTATGTCGAAGGGGTCGAGGTCCGGCCATCCCCGGCGTGGATGACGGCCCGGCTCCTGAGCGTAGGTGTTCGCCCGATCTCCAACGTCGTCGACGTCACCAACTATGTGTTGTTCGAGTTGGGCCATCCACTGCATGCCTTCGATGCAGCCACGCTGCCCGACCAACAGATCGTGGTTCGGCGAGCCAAGACCCGTGAGCGGATCACGACCCTCGACGGCCACGAGCGTCTGCTTCACCCAGACGATCTCCTGATCTCCGGCAAGAAGAAGCCGCTTGCTATAGCAGGTGTCATGGGAGGAAGCGACTCCGAAGTGGGCCCCCACACGCGCAACGTGATCATCGAGTCCGCCTACTTCCATCCCACTTCGATCGCCTTCACCAGTCGCCGACACGGATTGCGCACCGAGGCCTCGGCCCGTTTCGAGCGCGGTGCGGATCCCGAGATCGTCGATACCGCCGCCGCGCGCGCGGCCGCTCTGATGCAACGCTTCGCCGGTGGGCGTGTGGCCGCGGAGATCACCGACGTCTACCCCGCGCCCACTCCCCGGAACGAGATCACGCTTCGAACCGCTAGAGCCGGCCAGGTGCTGGGCACCTCCTTGGCGTCCGAGCGGCAAGCCGCTTACCTGCGCGCCCTGGAGATGGGGGTGACGCAGGCGGACGGTGTCCTCCAGGTGGAGGTTCCCTCCTTCAGGCACGACCTCAGACGCGAGATCGATCTGATCGAAGAAGTTGGCCGCCTCGCCGGTTTCGACAGCCTTCCCGCGACGCTGCCGCCGGGGCGGACCGGCCGGCTCGAGCGCGACCAGGCGATCGAGCGGTCTCTCCGACGGTTGCTGGCCGACCTGGGTCTGTTCGAGGCCTGGACGGGATCGTTCATGTCCGAGGCCGACCTGGAGCGACTGGGGGTGACCGCAGACCAGCCGGCGGCGAAGATGGTGCGTCTGGCCAATCCCATGTCTGAAGACGAGCCGGCCATGAGGACGAGCTTGTTGCCGGGACTCCTGCGCGCCGTCGCTTTGAACGAACGGCAGCGGGCGCGCGGGGTTGCCCTGTTCGAGCTCGCCCGCGTATACGAGCCGACGGTGGAGCAGTTGCCGCACGAAGCACTCATCGTGGCCGGGGTGATGTCCGGCCCGCGCCGTCGCGGAACGTGGATCGGATCCGAGCGGGCGTGGGATTTCTTCGACGGGAAGGGCCTGGTGCAGGTCGTCTTCTCGGCGTTGGGTCTTCCCGAACCGTCCTTCTCACCGGTGCAAGGACGCCCCTTCCATCCGACGCGAGCGGCGGCCGTGGCCCACCTCGACGTCACCGTCGGCGCGGTGGGGGAGTTGCACCCGAAGGTTCTGGCCGGCTGGGACATCGAACGAGCCTCCATCGCCTTCGAGCTGGCGCTCGGCCCCCTCTTGGCTGCGCTACCTGCCAAGAAGAAGGTCGAGGAACTGCCGCGATTCCCCAGCAATCTGATCGACGTGGCGATAGTGGTGGAGCGCGACGTTCCTGCGCGGGCCGCCGAACGTGTGATTCGCGACGCTGGAGCGCCCGAGCTGGCAGAGGTGGATCTGTTCGATGTATACGAAGGCGACCAGGTCGGGCCGGGCAAGAAGAGCCTCGCCTTCGCGCTCGAGCTGCGGGCGGTGGAGCGAAGCCTTCCCGACGCCGAAGCTACCGCCGTCCGTGACCGCATCGTCGCGGCTTTGACCGAGCAGCTGGGGGCGGAGCTTCGAGGCTAGGGTGGGGGTGATTCCCGGTTGAAGGAACGCGACTTCCTCTCTATCGACGATCTCTCTCCCTCGGAGCTGAACGATCTGCTCGACGCGGCCGACGCAGTAAAGCGGGATCCGGCGTCGTGGCGCGACCGGCTGGATGGCAAGTCGATCGCCATGATCTTCGAGAAACCCTCGACGCGGACCCGTGTCTCGTTCGAGGTGGCGGTCAGCTCCATGGGAGGCCACCCCGTGGTGCTGCGGGCTGACGAGCTCCACCTCGGCAGGGACGAGACGATCGAGGACACGGGACGCGCTCTGTCTCGCTACGTGGCCGCGATCGTGGTCAGGACGTTCGGGCAAGACCGCCTCGAGCGACTGGCCGAGGCCGCCGATGTGCCGGTGGTGAATGCCCTCAGCGATTTCTCGCACCCGTGCCAGGGCCTTGCCGACCTACAGACTCTCCGCGAGAAGAAGGGACACCTCCGCGGTGTCCGTCTGGCCTACGTCGGTGATGGCAACAACGTGGCACATTCGTTGATGTTCGGCGGCACCAAGATGGGGATGGACGTCCGCGTCGCCTCCCCCAGCGGTTACGAACCCTTCCCTCAAGTGGTGGAGCGTTGTCTCGAGTTGGCGGGCGACAGTGGCGGGAGCCTGACCGTTACCCACGATGTCGAACAGGCGGTCGCCGGCGCCGATGCGGTCTACACCGACGTATGGGCGAGCATGGGACAGCCACCTGAAGGACGCGCCACCACGTTTGCGGATTACCAGGTAGGCCCCGGGCTGATAGAGCTGGCTGGCTCGGACGCCGTGGTGATGCACTGCCTGCCCGCCCACCGCGGTGCGGAGATCACCGCCGATGTGCTCGACGGGCCGCGCTCGGTCGTGTGGGACCAAGCCGAGAACCGATTGCACGTGCAGAAGGCGATTCTCTCGTGGTTGCTCCACCGACGCGGCTAGTTGCGATGCGCCGGTTAACCAAGAGCTTCTACGAGAGGGATGCTCTAACGAATGCCCGCGACCTGATCGGATGCTTGTTCGTGCACCGGCATCCGGCGGGCACCGTCGCCGTCCGCTTGGTCGAAACGGAGGCCTACCGAGGACGCGAGGATCCCGGCTCGCACGGGTTCCGCGGCGTAACCCCGAGGACCGAGACCATGTACGGCCCCCCTGCGCGCCTCTACGTCTATTTCACCTACGGGATGCATTGGTGCGTCAACGTCGTCTGTGCTCCCGAAGGTCGGTGCGAGGCGGTGTTGCTGCGCGCAGGTGAGCCCGTCGAGGGGATCGAGATCATGCGCGCGAATCGCGGTGGGGTCATCAAGGACCGCCTTCTCTGTTCGGGGCCCGCCCGTCTCGCACAGGCGATGGGGATCTCGAAGCCGCACGATGGGTCGAGTCTGTTGCGGGGGGGCGCGTTCTTCTGCGCGGAAGACGATGAGACCGCTGCTATGCGGGAAGGAGAGATCTCACAGACCGAGCGGATCGGGCTGGCGGAGGGCCGGGGCCATGACATCCCGTGGCGCTTCGTGGTTCCCGGCCATCCCCACGCGTCGCGGCCCCGTTAGGCCGCCGGAGGCGCTTCGGTCCGAATCACATCCCTCGCTCAGGCAGTCATGAGCTCACGAAGCTTGCGCGGTTGTGGGGGTCCGGTTACGGGTTGACCCAGATGGTGACCGTGGTTCCCGACGCGGCTTGCGTTCCGGAGGCCGGAGACTGTTTCCACACGAGGCCTCCGTGCTTGCGGGCCTGGCCCGGGCTCGATTCGGATTGGTAGACGACCCGCACGTCATAGCCGAAGCTGTGGAGCTCTCCCTCTGCCGAGCCCTCCGACTGACCAAGCACGTCGGGGACCGAAGCCGCCTCGTCACCTTCAGCAGAGGCATCCTCACTACCGCCACCCGAGACCGCGACCGACAGCGTCACGGTCGTGCCTTCCGGTGCTTTGCTGCCCCCGTCCGGGCTCTGGTCGACGACGGTGCCCGGTGGGTAGGTCGAGCTCGAGACCTCTGTGCGGCTGACCGCGAAACCGGCGCCCTCGACGACCTCTTGCGCTTCGTCCGCGGGGAAACCGACGACATCGGGGACATCGGCACCCTTGTTGTCGGCCCGGCAAGACTCGGTGGGCTCGGTTCCGGTCGCGAAGCTGGCCGGTGCTGTGAATTCATCCGGCGTCAGCTTCGTGGCGAGGCAACCCGTACGTACGTCGATGTTCACCGAGGTGGTCCCGCTGGTCGACGCCGGGAAGGATGACGCGGGCACGCCGGACAACGCCTGCAGCATGAACGCAGACCAGATCTGTGTGGGGAACGAGCCACCGGTGACACCCTGGGACGTGATGGTGCGAGTGGGGCGGCAGGCGTTCGTAGAGAAGGCGCACGAGGGCTTCATCTCGATCTGGCCCTCTGGATAACCGACCCACACCGACGCCACCAGATCCGGCGTGTAGCCGACGAACCAAGCATCTCGATATTCCTGAGCGGTCCCCGTCTTTCCCGCCGCGGGCCGCCCGATGTTTCCGTAAGCGGCGCCGGTGCCGCGCTGGATCACCTGCTCCAGAGCGCTGGTGGTGATCGCGGCCACGGCGGGAGAGATCGCTTCTTCGGCTTCGCTCTTGTCTTGATAGATGACCTCGCCGGTCGCATCGGTGATCTTGGTGATCGCCACCGGTGGCCGATGGGTCCCGTTTGCCGCGAGGGTCCCATAAGCAGAGGCCATGTCGAGCGGGTTGACCTCATTGGTGCCGAGCACGGCTGAAGGAACGGCCAGCAGAGGGTTGTAGCTGGTGATACCCATGCGTTCGGCGACGTCGACCACGGCCTCTTCGCCCACGTCGTCGATCACGAGCTGCGCGTAGACGACGTTCACGCTGTTCACCGTCGCTTCCAGAAGAGAGAGATTGCTACCGAAGCTGCCGCCTTCGTAGTTCTGGACCGTGTAAGGCGTCCCGTTCTCTCCGAGCCCCGGGAAGACCACCTCCGAACCGGCCTTGTACGTCTTCGAGAGCGGGATCCCGTTCTCGATGCCCGCGGCGAGAGCGAAGACCTTGAACGCAGACCCCGCTTGGCGTCCGGTGCCCGGTGCCCGGTTCTCCGTCTTGCCGTCGGTGTTCTTGACGCGGCCTAGATTCGGCTCGTTCAAGATCGCGAGGTTGAGCTTCGCGTAGGGGTCTACCTTTCGGGGAGCGAAGTAGTCACGGCCACCGACCATCGCTTTGACATGGCCCGTCTTCGGGTCGATCGCGACCAGAGACCCGGACGGGTCGCTCTCGTAAGGAAGCACCGTCTTGAGCGCCTGTTCGGCTGCCGCCTGCATCTCGAGGTCCACGGTGGTGTGGATGCGAAGACCTCCCTGGAACAACTGGTTCTGTCGCTGCTTGACGTTGTCACCCAGCGCCTTGAAACGAGGGTCGTAGGTGATCAGTCTCTGCACGTAGTCCATGAAGTAGGGGGCCGCGTAGCGATCCTTCTTCTGCACCTCCTGGAGCTTCATCTTGCTCTTGGCCGCCGTGCGCGCCTTCTTGCTCCGCGCGAACCCGATCTCGGCCATCTTCGCCAGCACCACGTTCCTTCGCTGCCGAGCGGCTTTGGGATTGTCGTAGGGGTCGTACTCCCCCGGGGCGCGGATAACGCCGGCGATCATAGCGGCCTGGGCCAGTGAGAGTTTGCGGGCGGTCTTTCCGAAGTACGTGTTGGCCGCCTCTTGCACACCGTACGCGCCGTTGCCGAAGTAGACCGTGTTGAGGTAGCTCTCGAGGATCTCCTTCTTGGTCATCTTCTTCTCCAGCTGCCTCGACAGCGCCGCCTCCGTGATCTTGCGCTCCAGGGTTCGGTCGGCGATCTCTCCGGGAGCGATGATCAGGTTCTTGACGAGTTGCTGGGTGATGGTCGATCCACCTTCTGAGATGGTGCCGCTCTTGGCGTTCGCCAACAGCGCCCGCAAGACCGCTCGAACATCGAGACCTTCGTGCTCGTAGAAGCGTTCGTCTTCGATGGCGATGACGGCTCTGCGGACCCGCTTCGGGATCTTCTTCAGCGGGACGATCGTGCGGTTCTCGTCCCGGTGCAGCGTGTTCACCAAGGAGCCGTTGCTGTCGTAGATCTTCGACGACTGGGCCAGCTTGAAGCGCAGGTCCTTGCGCTGAAGCTTCGGCAGATCGGCCAGTTGGTCCCCGAGACGCGCGCATGAGCTCCCCACCAGGGTGAGGAGGAGGGTCAAGGCGATCAGAAGCTTGTGGGTCCGGGGCATCGCGACCGATTCTACGGTGGGCCGCTTGCTACCTACTCGTCTAGCATCGGCGCGGTCATGACGGCTGAGGCGGCATCACCCGAGCTCGAGACCCTGGTCAGGAGGGCCGAGCACGTGATCCCCCGCGAGGATCTGGCTACTCGCCTGGAGCGCGGCAAGCCCTTGCGCGTGAAGCTGGGGCTGGATCCGACGGCGGCCGACGTCACCCTGGGATGGGCCGTGCCGCTGAGGAAGCTCCGCGACTTCCAGGACGCAGGGCACCTCGCGGTGCTGATAATCGGCGATTTCACCGCGCGGGTGGGGGATCCGTCGGGCAAGTCGGAGACCCGGCCCCAGCTGACCAAAGAAGAGGTGCAGGGCTATGCCCACTCGTGCCTGGCTTCCCTCATGGACATATTGAGCGAGGACAACCTCGAGGTCCGCTACAACTCCGAGTGGCTGGAGCCGATGGACATGGGGGACATCCTGCGCCTCACCGCTCGCTACACAGTGGCTCAGATGCTCGAGCGCGACGACTTCTCCAAGCGCTATCGGGGCAACAGACCGATCTCGCTGGTGGAGTTCATGTATCCCCTCCTACAGGGCTACGACTCGGTGGCCGTCGCGGCCGACGTCGAGTTGGGTGGCACCGATCAGCTGTTCAACCTCGGCGTGGGGCGAGATCTGCAGAGGGCTTACGGCCAGGAGCCGCAGGTGCTGATGACTCTCCCGCTGCTGGAGGGTCTCGACGGCGTGCAGAAGATGTCGCAGTCGCTTGGGAACTACGTGGCCATCCGCGAGGAGCCCGAGGTGATGTTCGGCCAGCTGATGAGCATGCCCGACGGGCTCGTGGGGCGTTATGCGCTCTTGGCCACCGACATGACTCCCGACGAGATCGCGGAGGTCGAGGCGGCCGCCAGGACCGGCGGGCCCGAGGCCGGCCGGGCCAAACGCCGGGTCGCGGCGCGGGTGGTGGCCATCTATCACGGTCGGGCCGCTGCTCTGGGGGCCGAGGCGGCCTTCGACCGCCAGTTCAAAGACAACCAGGCCCCCGATGAGGTCCCGGCGGCGGCGATCCCTCCCGACGCGATCGACGGGGTGGCGGTGTACCTGCCGCGCGTGCTGGCCGAGCTGGGTCTGGCGTCGTCGCGAGGCGAGGCCCGGCGGCTCCTGTCCCAGGGAGGGGTCCGGGTCAACGGTGAGCAGGTGACGGGCGAGGAGCTGCCGCTCGACGAGGTGAAGGGGGCCCTCCTCCAGGTCGGCAAGCGGCGCTTCGTCCGTCTCACAGCCTGAGCTCGACCTCCGGTGGAGGGGCGGCCGCCTGGAATACGCCCCGGCCGCAGGGGGTTGAACGTCCCGCTACGGGTCTGCTAGATTACGTCAGCCCGAGCGGCAAGAACCTTGGCACGCATGGATCCCGGCCCTCCTGCCAGGACCATGTTCACGAGACAGGAGGAGTCGCCTATAAGGCACCTGATCTAGCAAGACCAGGATGCTTGGTGACTCGCCGGTGCTTTTGGCCCGGCGTTTTTGTTTGGCCCGAAACCTGCATCACGCTCTTTGAGAACTGAACAGTGTGCCTGCCGAGAGAACGCTCCAGCGATGGGGTGTTCGAACGGAAACCAGTGGACCCTCGTTGGAAACTTTGGTTTTCAGCGATCAAGTACCACAAATAAATTCGGCAAACGTTCTATGACTTTCAACTAGTCAGATCGTTCGCTGATGCACAGCTTCAAACTTTGGTGTCTCGAGGCGCGACGACTTCGGTCGACGCTCCTGTTAGGGACATCGAAATCTCTACGGAGAGTTTGATCCTGGCTCAGGACGAACGCTGGCGGCGTGCTTAATACATGCAAGTCGAGCGACGAAAGGAGAAGGGGTAACCCTTCTCCCTGAAAGCGGCGAACGGGTGAGTAACACGTGGGTAACGTGCCCTGGACTCTGGGATAACAACGGGAAACCGTTGCTAATACCGGATAACCCTGCAGCACCGCATGGTGCAGCAGGCAAAGTTTTTCGGTCTGGGATCGGCCCGCGGTGTATCAGCTTGTTGGTGGGGTAACGGCCTACCAAGGCTTTGACGCATAGCTGGCGTGAGAGCGCGACCAGCCACACTGGGACTGAGACACGGCCCAGACTCCTACGGGAGGCAGCAGTAGGGAATCTTGCGCAATGGGCGAAAGCCTGACGCAGCGACGCCGCGTGAGGGATGAATGCCTTCGGGTTGTAAACCTCTTTCAGCAGGGACGAAGCCTTCGGGTGACGGTACCTGCAGAAGAAGGTCCGGCCAACTACGTGCCAGCAGCCGCGGTAATACGTAGGGACCAAGCGTTGTCCGGATTTATTGGGCGTAAAGAGCTCGTAGGCGGCTGTTCGCGTCGGATGTGAAAGCTCAGAGCTCAACTCTGAGAGGCCATTCGATACGGGATAGCTAGAGGTAGGTAGGGGAGATCGGAATTCCTGGTGTAGCGGTGAAATGCGCAGATATCAGGAGGAACACCGGTGGCGAAGGCGGATCTCTGGGCCTTACCTGACGCTGAGGAGCGAAAGCTGGGGGAGCAAACAGGATTAGATACCCTGGTAGTCCCAGCCGTAAACGTTGAGTGCTAGGTGTGGGAGGTCTTCAACCCTCTCTGTGCCGCAGCTAACGCATTAAGCACTCCGCCTGGGGAGTACGGTCGCAAGACTAAAACTCAAAGGAATTGACGGGGGCCCGCACAAGCGGCGGAGCATGTGGCTTAATTCGATGCAACGCGAAGAACCTTACCTAGGCTTGACATGCTAGTTAAAGCGGGTGAAAGCCCGTGTCCGCAAGGGGCTAGCACAGGTGCTGCATGGCTGTCGTCAGCTCGTGCCGTGAGGTGTTGGCTTAAGTGCCGCAACGAGCGCAACCCCTGCTTTTAGTTGCCAGCGGGTAATGCCGGGGACTCTAAAAGGACTGCCGGGGACAACTCGGAGGAAGGTGGGGATGACGTCAAGTCAGCATGGCCCTTATGTCTAGGGCTGCACACATGCTACATTGCGCGCCACAGAGGGCTGCGATACCGCAAGGTGGAGCGAATCCCAAAAAAGCGCGTGGTTCGGATTGGGGTCTGCAACTCGACCCCATGAAGTCGGAGTCGCTAGTAATCGCAGATCAGCAACGCTGCGGTGAATACGTTCCCGGGCCTTGTACACACCGCCCGTCACACCACGAAAGTGGGCAACACCCGAAGCCAGTGGCCTAACCCTTTGGGAAGGAGCTGTCGAAGGTGGGGTCCGCGATTGGGGTGAAGTCGTAACAAGGTAGCCGTACCGGAAGGTGCGGCTGGATCACCTCCTTTCTAAGGAGTCAACTGATTCCTAGTTGAAGCCACTGGTTTCCATGGCAGGCACACTGTCCAGCGCTCAAAGAGCTGCGGCCCCTACGGGGGCCGCTTTTGTCTTTACCGGGCATCAGACGGCTACCGCTGTGCTCGTCTCTCGGTCTCTTGGGTCGCTAGCTTCTACGGCTTGCGGGCGGGGACTCTGGTACGTCTGCCAGACGGCCAACCCGGCTGCCGTCGCCAGCAGGACGTTGCGCGCGGCCACAACGAAGATGGCCAGGGGGTCGAGTTCCAGAAGCCTCGGGTAAAGGAACGGGTAGACCAGCTGCGTCAGGGCCGCGATCGGAACCAACAGCACTATCGGAGCAACGAGGTGCGCCGGCCGCGAACACAGCACCGCCGCCCCCAGCGCGAACAACCACACCACGAACTGGGGCGAGAAGACGAGTCCGGTGGCCATCGTCGAGAGCAAGATCATGAGCATCGCTCCGGCCAGTTGCGTGACTCGCCCTGGCTCGATGCGGCGGATGGCGAGGATGGTCGTGGCGACGACCACGAGGACGGAGGCTCCGTTCGCCACCGTCTTGAGCGTCGGACTGATGCCCCCTTCGAGATGGAAAGCTCCGAAGTTCAACGCGATGGTGCTCTCGTATCCGTTCCGCATCGCGATGAGCAGAGGTGTTGCCCAGGTGCTCTCGACCTGGATACTTCGGGTGGCGTGATAGCCGAGCACGGAGCGCGCCACGTCATCGAGACTGTCACCGAAGCCGATCAGGGGGATCACCACCCAGAGCGCTCCGAGACAGAACAACAGTCGCCTCTTCGGCGGCACGGCCCACAGCGTGACGGGGAAGAAGAGAGCGGGATAGATCTTCGTTAGGGCTCCGAAGGACAGCGCGGCGCCGGACGAGAACCACCCTCCTGCCGCAGCCCGTTCGAGCACCCAGATCGTGGCGACGGCGGGAAGAAGGTCGAGGCGCAGGAATACGAGCGGCCCGAGCGCCGGGACCAGCGCCACCCACAGCCAAGGCCCCGTCGTCGAGCCCCATCGGCGTGCCAGCCGGACCAATCCGATGAATCCCACGACGTCTACCAACAGAAGGAGCGCGACGAATCCGGTTCGATAGGAGACCTCCTGGTCGGGGATCGCCTCCGGGCCGAGGATGAGGGGGAGCGATCCGGGCGGGTACTCCAAGGGGACGTTCCCGTACGGTTTGCCGCCCTCGTCAAGGATCGCCACCGCTTTTTGCTGGTATCCGACGAGGTCTCCCGCCACGATCCCGGCGTAGTCATCGGGATGGGTGGCCAGCCAGCCGCCCGCGAGGCGGGTCACCATGAAGGCGCCGATCAGGACGAGCCACGCCCTCCGAGACATGGACGCCAGTCTAGTCAGGCCTCTACGACACCCGGACGGCGGTTACGCTCTGGAGTTGGCGCTTCCTCTGCTCAAGGGCGGGCTTCCAGGCACCGAAGTCAACAACTAACCTATGGAAAACCTCGACACGCTCGATCAAACCCCGGGCGGGCCTCCGCCCGCGCCGCCGCCGAGCGCGCCTTCGGCAGGGGATCTAAGGCGCCGGGATGGGCACGAAGCTCACGCCGTTGGTCCGGGGCAACAATCCGAGGCACCTCAGGAAGGTGTTCGCCCGGAACAGGTGGCGCCTCCTCCCCAGCAGCTCCCGCCTATCCAGAAGACGGGGGCCGACGGCAACGCCACGGTCGAGGACCTCCTTCGCTACATCGTCGACGCGAAAGCCTCCGACCTGCACGTGAAGACAGGGTCCCCTCCCACGATCCGCATCAGCGGGAACCTTCAGCCGCTCGATCACCCGATGATGAAGCCCGCCGACGCCAACGCAATGGCGGCCGCGTTGCTCACGCGGGATAAGGAGCGCAACACGCTCGAGGAGCTCGGCGAGGTGGATTTCGCCTATTCGATGGGCGGGGTGGGACGCTTCCGCGTCAACGTCCATCGTCAGCGGGGGTCGCTCGGCATAGCCGCTCGCCGGATCCTTCCCGGCGCTCCCGGCTTCAGGGAGCTGCAGCTGCCCCCCGTGGTCGAGCAGCTAGCGCGTGAGCACCGCGGTCTCATCCTGGTGACAGGCCCCACGTCATCGGGCAAGACGACGACCTGCGGGGCGATCTTGAAACACATCAACGAGACGCGCCGCTGCCACATCGTGACGATCGAAGATCCGATCGAGATCCTGCATCAAGACCTCATGTCGGTCGTGACCCAACGTGAGGTGGGCCAGGACACCATGGGTTTCAACGCGGCTCTCAGGGCGGCGATGCGCCAGGACCCAGACGTCATCTTCGTTGGTGAGATCCGCGATATCGAAACCATCAGCGCGGCGCTGCAAGCCGCCGAAACCGGGCACCTCGTCCTGGCCACCCTGCACACGACCGATGTCGTCGAGACTATCCACCGGATCGTCGACTTCTTCCCCTCTCACCAGCAGAAGCAGGTGAGATCGGCGCTCGGGGGTTCGTTGGTAGGCGTGATGACCCAACGATTGCTTCCGAAGGTCGGCGGCGGAAGGGCGCCCGCCCTGGAGATCATGGTCAACAACGGTCGCGTCCGGGATTGCATCCTCGATCCTGACCGCACCCACGACATCCACGAGATCGTGGCCGAGTCGGGGTTCTACGGGATGCAGACCTTCAATCAGTCACTGATCGGGCTTTTCAAGTCCGGTCAGGTGACGCTGGAGGATGCCAAGAGCGCGACGAGCAACCCCCACGACTTCGAGCTAGCTCTTCAGAGAGAGGGCGTTCTTCCGGTCTGACGCGTCCCGCAGCTGTGGGTCTCGACTAAGAGCCACTGGCCGCCCGACCCGCAGGTGCGAGACCGTCGCGCCGGTTGCTTCACCAACTTCCTGCATCCAGATACGTCCTGTGAGGTCGCCGTCAAGACGGGTGTGGGCCGCGCTCCCGGAACCGCTCAGGACGGCGACCTACAGGAGATCTATCGCTTCATGATCCGCAGGGCCGAGGGATGTCGATGACCTGGCCGGGCAGGATCACGTCCGGGTCGCCGCCGATCGTCCCCTTGTTCTGTCGATAGAGGCGTTTCACCAGGTCACTGATCGTCCCCACGTCACCGGAGGAAAGATGGTCCTCCGCGATGGCCCACAAGCTTTCGCCCGTCTGCACCCGATGGATGTCGGAGCACTCTCGACCTCCCTTGCCGGCCGGATGGCGTCTCATCGCATCCTCACGCAGACGTCGTTGCTCTCTCTGGTCGGGCACACGGGGGAACAGGCGCTCCTTCACCTGGGCGCGACCGTTCCCGGCGCCGTGGATGGCCGGATGACGAACCACGGGCGGGTAGGTCACCCGGGCCCGGGCGAGCGGGAGCGGGGAGGACCCGCTCGCCTCGGACCAAGGTGGCGCTGTGGGGACGGCAGCCCGGGAGGGGGGGACCGGGCTTCTCGTCTGCGCCGCAGCGGGGGTGGCCTGCACCGTCAGCGCGCAACCAAGGAGGGAAACGGCCCGGGCGACCCGCCGGGCGACCCACGGGCTTGAAGGGACTGCTCGTTGCCGTGAGAAGCTGACCATTTGCCCTCCTTGACCTCTTACAACGTCCTTTAACGTCTATTTACGCTGCTATAGATACAGTAGCCTGCTTTGGCGTGTCAATGAGAGCGCGAAACATTTCTGACTTGGCTCCTGGCAGGCGACCGGTGACGATGCACGCCGTCGAGCAGGAGGTGGCCGGTGGACGCGGAGTTGGAGAAAGTGGTTGCTCGCCTAGAGGCTCGGTTCGAAGCCGCTCTAGCGCGCGACGACGACGAGGCGGCGGCCGATCTTGCCGTCAGCTTCGCGGCGGATGAACCCTTGAGCATCTCCATCAGGAAGGCCGGCGGAGGACTCCTCCAGCTGCCCGCCGGCGAGCAGCATGAGGTGTCCGCGGTCGGTGTCGACTATCTCGCCTGTGGTCACCCGGCCTGGTTGATCAGCCCGATCGGGGCCGTGAGCGTCCTGCTGGGCGGCGAGGGGGATCCGCCCTCCGAGCTACCGGACACCTTTCGGCAGGTGGCACGCCGGTGGGCTCGGGAGCGGCGGTTCGTGGACGTGACCGCCACCATAGGAGAGACGCGGGGGCTCTTGATGCGCGTGAGCCCGGATCATCTCGAGCTGCGGGGTGTAGCGGGCCTGCTTCTGGTTCCCCTACAGCTGGTTACCTCTATCAGGCTCGTTCGCGAGGGTTGAGCGGATGCTCCTTCGCCCACTTCTGGGTTTCCTCATGAAGCCGCTGGACGTACTCATCCAGCTGGTGCTTGTCCACTCGCCAGACGCCGCGGCCTCCGATCTTGATCGCCGGCAGTTGGCCCGACCGGACCAGCGAATAGACCTGGGGAACCGAGACGCTCAGGTAGGTGGCCACGTGCTCTTGATCCTTTTGTCTTCCGCGCTGGTGGTCGCGGTGTGGGGCCTCGCGCGCGAGCGACTGGTGGACATCGTCTCCACCGCGCTCTCTAACGTATGCGGCAGTGTCGGTTGCTAGATCCGATGAGCTCGGAGCGAGGATCACTCCCACTGGAATCGGTCATCGGGATCGTGTTCCTCATGATGCTCGCGTTAGGCTCGATCCAGGTAACGCTGCTCTTGTTCGCCGGTAACGTGGTGAAAGCCTCTGCACACGAGGCTGCTCGTGCGGCGATCGAGATCGGTGCCGATGAACAGGCTGCCGCGACAGTCGCCCGGGACAGCGTCCGGCGGTCGGTGGGAGGCCTCGTCGAAGACCTCGAGGTCAGTCTCGAGCGCGCCCCCGCTCCGCAGGGGGCGTTGGTTGCGGTGGATGTCCGGGCAACGGTTTCTTTGATGGGTCCCGTGCCGTTCACGTTTCCGCTAAGCGGACGAGCACGCGTGCTGGCCGCGAGGCCGCCGCGGTGATGGGCAGGGACGACGCGGGCCACACCTTGTTGGAGACTCTGCTGCTCGGCCTCCTGCTCCTCGTGCCCTTGATCTGGACGCTGGCGGTTCTGTCGGACATGCATCGGGTTGCTCTGGCCGCGACGGCGGCGGTACGGGAGGCTGGAGCTGCTGCCGCTCGCGCCTCCGATGCATCCAGGGCAGAGGGAGCGGCTCGAGCGGCCATCGGGATGGCTCTGGCCGACCACGATGTGGAGCGAGGCAACGTGGTGACGACGGTGGACGTCGGTGGCTTCGTCCGGGGTGCACGGGTGGCCGTGCTGCTCGAAGTCCCCGTGCCGGTGTTCTCTCTGCCTTTCCTGGGCCGGCTGTCGGGCCCGGAGGTGTGGGTTCGCGCTTCGCATGAGGCACGGATCGATCCGTACGCGAGCCGACGGTGATCCGGCTGACGCCGACCGACGAACGGGGCCAGGCCGCGGTCCTCGTTGTGGGCATCGCGCTCGTCTGCTTCGCTACCGCTGGACTGGCCGTAGACGGCACGCGGGCATGGCTGGCTCGGCGCACCCTGCAGAACGTGGCCGACGCCGCCGCTCTGGGGGCCGCGGGGGAGGTCGATCAGCAGTCGGTCTATGACGGCCGTCGCCCGGTGTTGCTCGACCCGGACGCGGCCGAGAAGCAGGCACTTCGGCTACTGGCTTCCAGCCCGATGGCGCACCAGGGCTCGATCGAGGTTCGGGGTTCCAGCGTTGGGGTCTCGGTGCGGAGCCGGATCAGAACCTCTTTCCTGTCTTTGATCGGCATCCATGAGCTCGAGGTCGGAGCGGAGGCAACTGCAGCACCGGTTTACGGCGGGACGTGAGGCTCTGGCGTGGAAAAACCCCCTGTCCGGCAAAACCGGAAGCTTCGGGCGTCGACCTATAGGGTAGCCGCGGCCTATCCGGTCATAGTTCTGACCCGTCCCTAAGGAGGAGACTTTTGAACAAGAAGGAGCTCATCGAATCGATCGCTAGTTCCACCGGCGAGAACAAGCGCCTCGTCGGCAACGTGCTGGAGGCGACCATCGACACCATCACGACCCAGGTCAAGAAGGGCGAGCGGGTTCAGCTCCCCGGCTTCGGCACCTTCGAGCGTCGTGCGCGCTCTGCTCGCACCGCGAGGAACCCGCGGACCGGAGAAGAGATCAAGATCAAAGCCACGAAGGTCCCCGCCTTCAAGCCCGGTGCGGGGTTCAAAGACGCCGTGGGCGGCGTCAAGAGATAACGACAGGACCACAACAAAGACCCCGGCGTCGCCGGGGTCTTTTGCGTTTCCACACGGTTATCTTGGGCGTGTGAAGAGACAAGCCTTAGGCGGAGCACACCGCGGCCCCGTTGCACCCGGCCGGCAGCGACGAACGATCCGGTTCATCCAACTGTTGCTGGCTCTGTTTGCGATCGGGCTTTTCGTCTTCGCGGGTTACTCATTGGGACGAGCCACGGGCTTCGATCAGGGCAAGCGGGCGAACGAGATAGACGCGCCACGCGAGCCCTCGGTGGGCCAAGCGGCGGTCCTGTCGCTGGTCGGTCTGATCGCTCTCGGAGGGGCCTCGCTGCTCGGGGGGCCGGGCGGCGTTCGGATCCCGACGCCGGCTCGGCTGGACGACCTGGCAGGCCGCGCTGAGTCGGTGGCCGTGCAGAAAGCCGAAGAAGCGGCGGCCGAGGTCTCCTCGGAAGGATCGTCCGCCACCAGGGTCTAGTCCTCGATCACAGGGCGCAGCTCGTCCAGGATGGCGAAGGTGTGGCTGGATCCGTGCTGCGGTCGCCCAAGGAAGCTGCGAACGTCTTCGATGGTGTCTATGTCGAGCGCCAGCCGAGGAAGCGATAGAAGAGCACAGCGGTACGAGCGCTCCTCCGCCAGCTGAAGGTGCTTGCGAAGACTGCCTTCGCCGAAGCTGGGGGTAAGGAGGTCGGGGGGGCTCATGTAGAGGGCGTTGGTGCCGCCGTCTTCCGAGGGGACGACCACCACGTCGCTGGTCGAGCCCGTATCCAATAGATCGACCAGGTCACCTCGGAACGCGAGCGGCGTGTCGCACGGAACCACCGTGATCGACTCGGCCCCCTGCACAGAGACCTCTGTGATCGCGCGAGCCACTGCCGCGTTCAACCCCCGTTCCGGGTCTCGGACGACCCCGAACCGGCGCTCGGCGGCAGCTTCGAGGACCGAAGCATCGTCGCTTACCACCCACCAGGTCAGGAAGTCGCTCGACGCGCACAACGCGAGCGCGTCTTCCAGCATGGCCACCGCGAGTCGCCTGCGATCCACGGCATGGAGATGCGTCGAAAGGCGCCCCTTGGCGCGGTCCAGGTGCTTGACGGGAAGGATGCCGGCGTCCACGGCTGCAAGGTTAAGGTCGGCGATGTGGACTCGTCTGCTCGCAAGCATTGGAAGCACCTTTACGAAGAGATCGTTGCGACGGAGATCTGTTGCGGATGCTCGGCCTGCATCGTTGCGTGTCCTCACAAGGTGCTCGAGCTGCAGGACTTCGATCCCGTCCAGATCGACGCGGGTTCCCCCTTCGACAACTGCATCCACGGCGAGGAGGGCTGCTCGCTCTGTGCGATGGCGTGCTTGCGTCTTCATCCTTCGCTCGACCTGATCGAGGGTGTTGTCCATGGGCAGAGACGCGATCCCGAACAGGCAGAGGGCACGTACCTGTCGAAGACGCTTGCTCGGGCGGTCGAACCTCGGATCCTCGAGCGCGGGCAGGACGGGGGAGTGGTAACAGCCCTGCTGTCGTGGGGCCTGGATCAAGGAGAGCTCGATGGAGCCGTGCTCGCGGCTCCTTCCGAGAACGTGCCGTGGTTGGACGAGCCGAAGTTGGTCCGAACCTCTGAGGAGCTACTGGCGACCGCCGGGTCCCGCTACACCTATTGCGCAACGCCTCTCGGGTTGAAGAAAGCGGTCGCAGCGAAGTGCAAGAGCGTCGCCTTGGTGGGGGTGTCCTGCGAGTCCACCGCGGTCCGTCAGCTGGCCGCCGAGGGGATCAAGCGGTGGACCCGGCCGGTGAAGTTGGTGATCGGCCTGATGTGCTGCGAGACGTTCGATTACGAGTCCTTCATGGTCGGCACGGTCGAGCAGGAAAAGAAGATCCCCTTGACCGACGTCACGAAGGTGAACGTGAAGGGAAAGGTCATCGTCTCTCTCAAGGACGGCAGCGAAGTCGACATCCCGCTGAAGGACGCCCGCCCCTACGCCAATGAATGGTGTCACCACTGCCCCGACTTCGCCGCCGAGCATGCCGATCTCTCCTGCGGCGGGCTCGGGATGGAGGGCTGGACGATGGTCCTGGTCCGTTCCGAGGCCGGACGCGACTACCTGACCCGAGCTGCGGAAGAAGGGATCGTTGAGCTACGAGACGCGGACCAAGAGCCGGCCGCTCTCGAGGTTATGGACCGGTTGGCGCGTAAACAGCGCGCGCGTATAAGCCCCTTCGATCCTCATGCTTCGGCCACGTGGCCGACGGAACAGTTGCTGCAGGCGGCACGGGCCGATGCAGCGGAGGGCGAGCGCTAGGCCGCGCTCTCCTTGTTCACGCAGTCGGAGCAACGAAAGAGGCGCGAGGGCCCGTTGCCGGGCCTGGTGGACTCGACGAACTCGCCCTTGTTGACGGGGGCGACGTCGCTGCACCAGGCGCAACGGGCCTGCATGCCCTCGGGGAAGTTTCCCTCGATGATGGCAACGCGGCCGCGGTGTGCTTGTGGTTCGGTCAGTTTTCTCACCCAGGCATGGTAGCGAACAAACGTTCGCTATGCAAACGACCAGGTAGAGCCCCTACTGCCGCACGGCTAGCTAGGTGCAGCGTGGGGTCGTTCTCGCCTACTGCGCCAGCTCGAAGTGGCGCACGATTGGGCTCTGGGCGAAGAGCCGGCGGATCTCGGTCATCGAGTCCTTGTAGGCCGCCGTCTGGGTGGCGGAATCCACCGCGGCGAGGCTCTCCCAGCGCGAGATAGAAGCCACGTCCACCAGATCGCCTGAGTGCTCCTCGACCCCGATGATCATGTCGACCTCCGAGCATCCGTCGAAGGACAGGAAGACGGGCCGTACCTGCTCGCGGAACAACCGCTTGGCCTCTTCGACGTCGGCGGGATCCATGGCGGTGTCGAAGATCCGGACGATCATGGT
>JAUJPD010000005.1:65843-82127 GCA_030447315.1 Actinomycetota bacterium
CCTCTTCGACGTCGGCGGGATCCATGGCGGTGTCGAAGATCCGGACGATCATGGTGCCCTCCTCGTAGGTCGGTTCCGCATCAGATGCTCCACGCACCTCGGTTGAACATCCCGGCGAGCTGCGGGTTGAGGTTCAACCGGCGCTCTTCGGTTACGTAGTTGGCGGCGACGATCTCACCCATACCGGGGTAGCGCTGGACGATGCGCACCCTTTCGTCCGTGATCTCGATCACGTTGTAGGAAGGCCGTGTATAGCCGCGCACGCGATGGCTGGAGCAGGTTCCCGAGTTCACCAACAGCATCTCGCCGAACTGCCACACGTTCGGAACGTGCTTGTGGCCACTGAGGACGAGGTCGACGCGTAGCTCGGTGAGCAACGCCAGCACGTCTCCTGCATCCCACACGATGTTTCGTTCACGTCCCGTTCCCGGGACCGAGACCAGGTGGTGATGGAGGATGAAGACCCGGAAGTCGTCCGGCCATTCGTAGGACTCGCGGATCCAGTCGTAGCGGATGTGTCCTATCTCCCCGTCGGCCAGGTCGGGTTTCGAAGAGTTGACCGCCACCACGCTGGCGAACCGCTGGGGTTGTCCATCACCCGTGCTGAAAGGGATCCTCATAGCGCGGTCCGATCTGCCGAAGGCATCACGGAAGTGGAGGAAACCCACGTTCATCAGATCGTGGTTCCCCGGGATCACCACCATCTCCAAGCCGGCGAGGCGATCGAGGTACCTCTTCGCCTGCCGGAACTGAGGGGCGTAACCTTCCGAAGTCAGGTCCCCGGCCATGACCACCAGATCCGGAGCGAGCTCGACGATCTCATTGATAGCGTTCTCCATCAACTGCTCGTCGAACATGATGTGGCCGCAGTGGATGTCGGAGAACTGCGCGATCGTCAGATGATGTCCTTGCATAGAGGTTCGTATGATAGGTGCAGACATCCGTAGCCGGTCCGGACACACACATCTCGGGGAGGTCGCATGACGAAGCTCGCGTTCATCGGCGCGGGCTCATGGGGGACTGCGACCGCTTCCTTGGTGGCCCGCAAGAACGCCTACGAAACCGTTCTGTGGGCCCGGCGACCGGAGCTTGCGGAGACCATCAACCTCTATCACGAGAACCCCGAATACCTTCCCGATGCGCGGCTCCCCGAGAACCTCGAAGCCACCAACGACCTGGAGAAAGCTCTGCACGACGCCGACGTGATCGTGATGGGGGTCCCGTCGCACGGGTTCCGCAGCGTTCTGCGGGAAGTGGCCGAGATAGCGGGGCCCGGGCCGTGCTACGCGAGTTTGACGAAGGGCCTCGAGGTAGCGACGCGAAAGCGGATGTCCCAGGTCCTGTCCGAAGAGGTCGAGGGCATCGGAGATTCTTGTATCGCGGTCCTGACGGGTCCGAACCTCGCCAAAGAGGTCGTTGAGGGCTTCCCCGCGGCTTCAACGGTCGCCTGTCGGGATGCGACCACGGCCGCGCGTCTTCAGGAGATCTTCCACGCGCCGACCTTCAGGTGCTACACGAACACCGACGTGGTGGGCTGCGAGCTGGGGGGAGCGTTCAAGAACGTCATCGCGATCGCCGCAGGCATGGCCGACGGGCTCGGGTTCGGCGACAACGCCAAAGCGACGGTCATGACCCGCGGGCTCGCGGAGATGGCTCGCTTCAGCGTGAAGTTCGGTGCGCAGCCACTCACGTTCCTGGGTCTTGCAGGCGTAGGGGATCTCATGGCTACGTGCGCGAGTCCGCAATCACGCAATCACTCGGTAGGCATCGAGTTGGGCAAAGGCCGCAAGATCGACGAGATCATCGGCTCGATGAACATGGTTGCCGAAGGGGTCAAAAGCTGCAAACCGATCCTGGAGCTGGGACTCGAAGCGGGCGTCTGGATGCCCATCACGGAGAACGTGGTGAAGATCTGTCACGACGACGTGGGCCTGGAAGAGGTGGTGACGGATCTGTTGGCGCGCGAGATCAGGTCCGAGTTCGCCGGGATCGAGGAGTACCTGGAGATCAACGAGATCCCCTAGGTGCTGGCCTCCAAGGCCTGCTCAAGGTCCGCGATCAGATCTTCTGGATCTTCCAATCCAACGGACAGGCGGCAGAATCCCTCGGAGATCCCCGCCGCGATGAGCTCGTCTTCCGAGAGCTGCGTGTGCGTGACGCTGGCGGCATGCACGATCAAAGAGTGCGTGCCCCCCAAAGAAGCCGCCGGCTGGATCAATCGCAGGGCGTTCTGGAACCGGGCCGCTCTGACTTTTCCGCCCGACACCGTCAGGCCGATGGTCCCGCCTCCGCGCCCGCCGAGAAGCCGCTGTGCGAGGCGGTGACCGCGGTCATCGGATAGGCCCGGATAGTTGACGGCATCCACGTCCGAACGAGCTTGGAGCATCTCTGCGAGCTTCATCGCAGAGGCGCACGAACGTTCCACTCTGAGCTGCAAGGTCGCCACTCCGCGCAGGGCGAGCCAAGCCGAGAAAGGCGCGAGCGTCGGACCGAGCTCTCGGCTGAGCGCCCTGATCTGATCCACGAGGGGAACCGAGGCACAGGCGATGCCTCCGGTGAGGTCGTGGTGGCCGCCCAGGAACTTCGTCGCCGAGTGAACGACGATGGCGGCCCCATGCTCGAGAGGCCGGCACAGGATGGGGCTGGCGAACGTGCTGTCGACCACCAGTGGGATGCCGGCCTCGGCGGCGATGTCCGCGAGGGAGGGAAGGTCCGCCACTTCGATGACGGGATTGCCGATCGTCTCGCAGTAGAGAAGCTTGGCTCCTGCGCACGCGGCCCTTATGGAGTCGAGGTCCGAGACATCTTCGAAGCGCGTGGTGATCCCGTAGCGCGGCAATGTCCTGGTGAGGAGCGAGTACGTGCCACCGTAGAGCTGGCGCGCGGCGACGATCTGGTCACCCGAGGCGCACAGAGACAACAGGACACCTGCGATGGCGGCCATCCCGGACGAGAAAGCCTCCGCGCCTGCCGCTCCCTCCAGATCCGCGACCGCGGCCTCGAAGGCGTCCACGGTGGGATTCGCCCAGCGCGCGTAGACGTAGCCGGATCCGATCTTGTCCTGGGACGCGGTCGCGAAGGCATCGGTGTCCGAGAAGCCGTACGTGGATGAGGGGTCCAGTACGGGTGCTACCGGCACTCCTTCTTGGTGCGGGGGGCGAGGTGGGTGGACCGAGCGGGTGCCGACCCCTCCGGCCCCGCGAGCAACGGGCCCTCGAGGGGACTCAGTCACGCGTACGAGCGTCCCGGATCTATTCGGTCAGCTGTTCGTGGTCGCTGCGCGATCCCGCTCCCTAGAGGTGAACCACGGGGCACGTCAATGTCCGCGTGATCCCTTCCACTGCCTGGATGCGTGCGACGACGAGCTTGCCAAGATCATCCACGTTGCCGGCGCTGGCGCGGACGATGACGTCATAGGGCCCGGTCACGTCCTCGGCTGCGTCGACACCTTCGATGTCGCGCACCTCTTTCGCAACCTGCGCAGCTTTCCCCACCTCGGTCTGGATGAGGATGTACGCCTGCACGTCAGCCACTCTCGGCCTCCTGAGCTAGTGGAAAGACTGCGGAGTCTAGCAAAGGCCCCTTCACGGTCACCGGGTAGGCTCGCGTTTCTCTAGAGGAACCTGATTCCCAGACAGCCAAGGAGAAACGATGCGATCGGAGGGCTTGGCCGGCATCGAGCCATCCGGCACGGTGCACCAGAACCTCACTGCACCCGAGCTGGTGGAGCTCAGCATCGCCCGGGGCGAGGGGATCCTCGCCCGCACCGGCGCCCTCTGCACGACCACCGGCGCCCGCACCGGCCGCTCACCCAGGGATCGGTTCTTCGTCTCTCATGGTGACTCCCGAGAGAAGATCGACTGGGGCCAAACCAACCAACCGGTAGAGCCTGCGGTATTCGATTCGCTCTTCGACCGGGTCCGCGCCTATCTCGGCGACCGCGAGTTGTTCGTCGTGGACGGCATCCTCGGGGCCGACCCCGACAACGAGATCCGGCTGCGGGTCATCACCGAGGTCGCATGGCACGCTTTGTTCGCATTGCAGTTGTTCCGACGGCCCTCACCAGATGAGCTGGCAGGCTTCGAGCCTTCCTTCGTGGTCGTCGGGGCACCTGGGTTCGAAGCGGTGCCGGACCGCGACGGCACGAACTCGGAGGCCTTCATAGGCATCGACATCGATCGCAGGCAGGTTCTCATCTGTGGGACCTACTACGCGGGCGAGATGAAGAAGTCGTTGTTCACCTCTGCCAATTACCTTTTCCCCGAACGGGGCGTCCTCCCGATGCACTGCTCTTCCAACGTGGGCGAAGACGGCGACGTGGCGCTTTTCTTCGGGCTCTCGGGGACGGGCAAGACGACGCTGTCGGCGGACCCACGACGACGTCTCATCGGAGACGACGAGCATGGTTGGTCCGACAACGGGGTCTTCAACTTCGAAGGCGGCTGCTACGCCAAGTGCATAAAGCTGTCGAAGGAGAACGAGCCTCAGATCTGGGACGCCATCCGCTTCGGCGCCGTCGTGGAGAACGTCGTGGTCGATCGATCGACTCGTCAGGTCGACTACGCCGATCCCTCCATAACGGAGAACACCAGGGCCGCGTACCCCCTGGAGTTCATAGAGGGCTTCATCCCACAGGGCCGGGGGGGTCACGCCACCACGATCGTGTTCCTCACCGCAGATGCCTTCGGTGTCTTGCCTCCGGTCTCGCGTCTCGATCAGAACGCGGCGATGTATCACTTCCTGTCTGGTTTCACCGCGAAACTCGCCGGGACGGAAGCCGGTCTGGGGGCCGAGCCGGAAGCCACCTTCTCGACCGGATTCGGAGCCCCCTTCTTGCCGCTGCGGCCCGGTGTCTACGCCCGGATGCTGGGGGAGCGCATAGCCCGCCATGACGTGAGTGTCTATCTCGTGAACACGGGGTGGACCGGGGGGCCTTTCGGCGTCGGCCGCCGGATGGACCTGCCCTCCACGAGGGCGATGGTGGAGGCGGCCACCAGCGGGGCGCTGCGACGGGTGGAGACTAAGCGTCATCCCATCTTCAACCTGGAGGTCCCGGTCTCCTGTCCGGGCGTATCCAACAAGGTCCTCGACCCCCAACAGACCTGGCCCGACGCGGCCGCCTACGACGAGCAGGCTCGGGAGCTCGCGCGGATGTTCGTGAAGAATTTCGAGCGTTTCGCCGATTCGGTTCCGGCCGCGGTGGTCGAGGCCGGTCCGGTCCCCGAATAACGACCCACTGGCCCCACTGCCCTGGGAACGCGGGACCCCGCTGTCCGAGCTGGGTGAGGACGCGGTGGTCGACCTTCTCCGCCGGCGCTTCCCGTCGTCCGAGGGAGAGGTGGGGATCGGCGACGACGCCGCGGTCTTCGCCGCTCCCGGCCCCCGGCTGATCTTCACGACCGACACCATGGTGGAGGGAGTTGACTTCGAGCTCTCCTATTTCCCTGCCGTGGACCTCGGCTGGAAGGTGATGGCGATCAACGCGTCCGATGTGGCCGCGATGGGAGCTCGTCCATCAAAGGCGGTGGCAACTCTGTGCGTCCCCGCGACGACCCCCGTGGGATTCCTCGAGGATCTCGCCGAGGGCCTGGGCCAGGGCTGCACGGCTACGGGGGCCGAGCTCGTGGGCGGTGATATCAGCTCGTCCGACCGCATCTCGCTGGGGGTCGCGATGCTGGGATCGGTAGAGAGGCCCGTGCTGCGCTCGGGGGCGAGGGCCGGGGATGCGATATGCGTCACCGGATGCCTCGGAGGCGCCGCGGGAGGGCTCCACCTGTTGTCCCGCGACGACGATGCGCGGGGCCCTCTGGTCGAACGCCATCGAAGGCCCGCGGCGCGCGTGGCCGAGGCGAGCGCGCTGAGGAACTTCGATGTGTCGTCGATGCTGGATGTATCTGATGGCCTCGTGGTCGACCTCGAGCGATTGATGGAGGCCAGCGGCACGGGCTGCGAGGTCGATCTCGGAAAGCTTCCTCTCGACCCTCACCTCGCCGACGTTCCAGACCTCGACGAGGTGGAGGCGGCTTTGTTCGGGGGGGAAGACCTCGAGCTCCTTTTCACGATGCTTCCCTCGCACTGCACCGCGGCGGGGATGATGTTGAAGGCGCGCGGAACGGCATTGACGCAGATTGGTGTTGTCACCGAGGGGGAGCGCCGGATCGGTATGCGGTCATTATCTTCATTGAAGGAGGCGGGATGGGATCACCTGCGCAGCCGGTAAGCGGTCTTCCCCGCGCCTTGACGATCGCAGGTTCGGATTCGGGCGGCGGGGCGGGCATCCAGGGCGACCTGAAGGTCTTCTTCGCCCTCGGGTGCCACGGGATGAGTGCCCTTACGGCGGTGACCGCGCAGAACACCATCGGCGTCACCGGGATCCACAAGATCCCTGCGGACTTCGTGACCGAGCAGGTGGCGGCCGTCGCGGGCGATATAGGCGTGGATGCCGCCAAGATCGGGATGCTGGCATCGGTCGAGATCGTGGATGCCGTGGCTGAAGCGGTGAGGACCCACGAGATCCCGAACCTCGTGGTCGATCCCGTGTTCGTTTCCAAGCATCAGAACAGGCTGCTGGACCCGGACGCCGTCGAAGCTCTCCGATCCCGGTTGTTCCCCTTGGCCGCGGTCATCACGCCCAACCTGTACGAGGCGGGAGGCTTGCTCGAACGGGAGATCACGTCGTTGTCCCAGATGAAGGAGGCTGCCGTTGATCTGCTGGCCTTCGGCCCCCGTTCCGTGCTGGTCAAAGGGGGCCACCTGGGCGACGAGACGGCCATCGACGTCTTCTACGACGGAATCTCGATGATCGAGCTGGGCGGACCTCGCTATGAAACGGCCGACACCCATGGCACCGGATGCGCATTGTCTGCCGCGATCTGCGCCGGTCTCGCGTCGGGCGAGGACCTTGACTCCGCCGTGCACTCCGCCAAGCGGTTCGTATCGGAAGCGATCAGACGATCGTTGAGGCTGGGCCGCGGCTTCGGCCCCGTCAATGCCGGATGGGACCTGCAGGGGGTCTAGGAGGCGGGTTCATCGGCCGCGTCGACCGGAGCAGACCCTGCGGGGATGGGTCCTCTAAGCCGCAGAAAGATGGCGTTCTGACCGGCCGCCAAAAAGGCGGCGAGGCTGCCGACGATCGCCCCTTGTCCGATGGCCACGATGACGCTGGTGATGGGTTCGGGCCCGCCCGTCAGCAAGCTGAAGAGGCCGCCGATCAGGACGAAGGCGACGAGGCCCGTTCCCAACGAGACATTGAACAGGTAGAGCATCGTTCGCCAGTTGTTCTTGAGCATGACCCTCGCGCCGGTCATGGCCTCGCCGAATGAGGCGCCCTCGGCGGACAGGATCTGCATCGCGATCGGGGGGCCGTAGAAGAGGGGAAGGATCAAGAATCCGTAGGCGCCCAGGAAGATCACCGCCACCACCGCCGCCATCGAGGCCAGCAGACACATCGCCACCAGGTCTGCTCTTGCAGCACGGATCCGCCGCTCTTCTGCTCGGAGAGACGGTGTCGGGTCGGCCGGAGCGATCATCGACGGCGACACCAGTGCAACGGCCAGGCTACCCAGTGCAACGGGGATCACCACGCGGATCAGGAAAACGACCGGAAGAGCCACCCCAGCGTCCGGGCGGAAGAAGAACAGGAAAGGAACCAACGCGGCTACTACGTGGACCCCCACGAAGATGCCTACTAGCGCCCGGACGTGCGCACGCAGCAGGGCCCAGCTGTCCGTCAAGAAGGACCCGAATCCGTATCGCGCGGGCCCATCCTGCAGCGCTTCGGGCGGAACGGCGGCTTCGTCGGGCCCCGGGTCGCTCGAAGCTGCGCTCATCGGACTACCGGATGCGGCGCTTTGCGATGAACCCGATCAGCAACAGCGCTGCCAGCGCAGCGCCCGCGATGGCCATCTTCTTTCCCGCTTCACCGGCTTCGACCTTGGCCCGGTCGACCAGCTCGTCGACCTTGCGAGCGAGCTCCTCGCGCGTCTGCTCGATCTCGTCTACCGTTTGCTGAGGGTCTTGGCCCATTGCACGTCCTCCTTGATGGTCTGCTTCGTGAGCTCTGTCTTGAGCGGAGCGGAGAGCTTCTTTCTGGCCATCATGGCCCCCACCGCCCCCAGCCCGATCAGGATCGCTGCGGTGATCAGATCGGCGAGCCAGGTAGCCACTACAGCGTCCAGACCGTCTCTGATGGCGAGCAGCAGGAAGATCAGGGCGAAGAAACCCAGAACCGCGGCGATCCCGATGATGGCCGCCCCCTTGAGCTTGGCGGACACGGAGGCACCCACCTCCAGCTTGGCCAACTCGATCTCTTTGCGGATAAGGGTGGAGAGATCTTCAGTGACCTCTTTCATCAGCTGTCCGGTCGACTTCGTCGGTTCCGCGGGACCGGATTTGAAGCCGTCCGTCGTAGGTATCTGGCTCATCTTGCTCCTCCCTCACTCCATCGCAGCACGCTGTTTCCTATCTCTGAGCACGAGGTTGACCTCCGCCGCCAACAACGTGATCTGAGCGATCAGATAGGAAGCCACCAGCAGCGTAGCCGCCGCGGCGAACGTACCGAATGTGGCGTTCCTGCTCGTCTCGCCGTGCGCCAGGTAAGCGGCTCCTCCGATGTTGAGGCCCTGGAACAGGATGGCGGCCACGACCGCTCCGGGAACAACGTCATTCCATGTCTGGCGAACGGCGGGCAGGAACCTGTAGGCGGTCGCGAAGCCCAGCGTGTTGATCAGCACCGCCACGATGAGCGCCCCCGCGGTCACCGCCACGGTGACCAGGGCGCCACCGCCCAACCAGGCTTCGGCGGATCCGGCTACCGAACCGGCCGCCACACCCAGCAAGGAAAGAAGACCCAGCACGGCCAGCCACTTCAGTGATCGCACGCGTTTGGCGACGAAACCCGGCTCTCGCTCGATCTTGTGGAGCTTGTTGAGGGCGTGTTCCAGCGCGACCACGGCTCCCGAGCCCGAGTAGAGAGCCAGGCCCAGCCCGGTAAGCGCGATCTCCTGGCGGTTCTCGATGACCGTCTCGAGGGCCGACGGCTCGAGCGCGCGGCCGAGGATCGGCACCGTGTCCAGGGCCTCCTTCACGAGGGGGGCATCATCGGCGGTGACGTAGCCGACGATGGAGGCGGCGAACAGCAGCAAGGGGAAGACGGAGAAGAACGCGTAGTAGGTGAGCGCCGCCGCGTAGGAGCCGCCATCGTCGGCCGAGAAACGTTGGAACGTAGCGACACCTATATCGACCAAGGCCCAGCGCCGGCGGGCCGCGGCAAGGATCTCGTGGGCCTGGTCCCGAAGCTGTTGGAGGTTCGCCACCGGAGGAACCTATCCAGTGAGACGAGCGGTCGCTGAGGGGAGCTAGCCCGCGCGGCTGACCTTGTTGGCCTTGAGGCACTTGGTGCAGACGGCAACCCGTCGCGGCGTGCCGTTCACCACCACGCGCATCTTTTGGATGTTGGGATTGAACCGACGACGCGACCGGCGGTGGGAGTGGGAGATGTTGTTCCCGAACCCGGGGGTCTTGCCGCAGACATCACATACAGAGGCCATAAGGGGGCCAGGCTACCAAATGCGATGTCGATCCCCGGCCCCCCACTAAGGTTCGTCCATGCAAGAGGTCGTGGCCGGGCCGCCCAAAGGTTTGGAGCTGTTCGCTTCCTCGCGTCGCAAAGAGCCGCTTCGCATCGGGGGCCGGGCAGCCGGGCCGCTGAAGAAGATGGGGCTCGCCACCGTGCAAGACCTGCTCCAGCACTATCCCAGAAGGCATGTTGATCGCACCCAGCTGCGAACCGTGCAAGAGCTCAAGCAAGCGGCGTTCTCCGGCGGCGATGTGGGAGAGGTCCAGGTCCACGCGCGGGTCTTGAAGATCGACGCTCCCTTCAAGATCCGCAACACCAAACGGACGATGCTGAAGGGGCGGATCGGTGACGAGACCGGGGCCATCGCCGTGACCTGGTTCAACCAGGACTGGGTTGCCAGAGCCCTGCGCCCGGGGGTCGAGGCCTTCTTCTACGGGCGGCTCGGCGACTACCGCGGGAGCCTCCAGATGACCGCTCCCCGATTCGAGCTGATCAAAGATGGGAGCGAGCCCTTCAACGTCGGCCGCATCATCCCGATCTACCCGGCGACCGCAGACCTCAGCAGCGACCAACTCCGCAGGGTCATGTGGGAGACGCTCGCGAGTGTCGAGCAGATCATGGACCCTCTGCCGGACGGGACCCGAGCCCGCTTCCGACTGATGAGCAGGGACCAAGCGGTGCGGATCATCCACTTCCCCGAAGCCAAGGAAGACGTGCTGGCGGCGCGTCGTCGCCTGGTGTTCGACGAGCTGTTCACCCTGCAGCTGGGGCTGGTGTACCGGAAGCGCAAGTTGGAGCGGACGGTCCAGGGCATCGCACACCCCCGGCCCGAGGCGGATTCGCTGGCCGAGGTCTTTGTCGCGCAGCTTCCGTTCGAGCTCACCGGTGATCAGCGACGCGCGATCGACGAGGTCGCGGGTGACATGAACATGACGTACCCGATGCACCGGCTCGTGGAAGGCGAGGTGGGGTCCGGGAAAACGGTAGTGGCGATGTACGCATGTCTGATTGCCATCGGCGGGGGGCGCCAGGCGGCGTTCATGGCTCCCACCGAGGTGCTGGCCGAGCAGCACCACCTCACGGTGAGGGAGCTACTGGATCGCGCCTTCGGCCCCGACGAAGCACGCGATCTGTTCGCGTCGGTGTCTCGTCGCCCCGTCGTCCGGTTGCTGACGGGTTCGACAACGGCGCAGGACAAGCAGCGGATCCTCGAGGAGGTGGCGGCGGGGGAGGTCGACATGCTGCTGGGGACCCACGCCTTGATCCAGGAAGGCGTGGAGTTCAAGCACCTCGGTGTGGCTGTGGTCGATGAGCAACACCGCTTCGGCGTTCACCAACGGAAGCGGTTGCGAGAGAAAGGGGTAACAGGGGAGCCCGACATCCTCGTCATGACGGCCACCGCGATCCCGCGGACACTGGCGGTCACTGTTTACGGCGACCTCGACCTGTCCATCTTGAGGGAGCTGCCGAAGGGACGACGACCCATCACCACCTCGATCGCTGCAGGCGAGGAGCAACGCGAGCAGGCGTACGAGCTGATCAGGGCTCAGGTCCGCCAGGGGCGACAGGCGTTCATCGTCTACGCCTTGCGGGACGAGTCGGACAAGGTGGAGCTGCGCAGCGCCAAGGGCGAAGCGGCCCGATTGGCGGCAGAGATCTTTCCCGATCTTGCCGTGGGGTTGGTGCACGGTGACATGAGAAGCGTGGACAAAGAAGAAGAGATGACGGCTTTCCGGGATGGAAAGACCGACATCCTGGTGGCGACGACGGTCATCGAGGTGGGTGTTGACGTTCCGAACGCCACGGTGATGTTGATCGAGGACGCAGAGCGATTCGGTCTCGCACAGCTTCATCAACTGCGGGGTCGGATCGGCCGAGGAGAGCACGCGTCCTACTGCATTCTTTCCACCGACCTGGATCTGGCGCTGGCGGGTCAAGAGGACAACGTCGCCGCCGCCCACAAGAGGCTCACCACGGTGGCCGAGAGCGCAGACGGCTTCCGCCTGGCCGAGGTCGACCTGGAGCAGAGAGGTGAGGGCCAGCTCTTCGGCGCGCGACAGTCAGGCATGCCGGAGTTGAAGCTCGCTCGCGTGCTGCACCATCGAGAAGAGATCGCGGCAGCACGCAGCCTGGCGGAAGAGGTTCTCGATGCAGACCCGGAGCTGCGGGCTTACGAGCACATGGCCCTAGCGAGAGAGATGCGAGACCGGTTTCCGGAGGAGTCTCTGGACGTGGTTCAAAGCGGCTGAGGGAGGGTCAGCTGCCACTATCAGGCGTCTCCTGTCGAACCGGTCGACGGCATAGCCGGGGGTTATCGCGGCCGCCCCTGCCGGGGCGCGTGAGCGTCGGATAAATTTGGGGGATGCGAGTGATTGCGGGGTCTGCCAAGGGCCGGCGGTTGAAGGCCCCCACGATGGGCACCCGCCCGATGACCGACATGATGAAGGAGTCGGTGTTCTCGGCGCTGGGCGACCTGGGCGGGATGAAGATCCTCGATCTCTACGCCGGCTCGGGCGCCCTGGGTCTCGAGTCGCTCTCGCGGGGGGCGAAGCAGGCGGTCTTCGTAGAAAGCGCCCGCGAGGCCATCGTGAAGCTGGAATCGAACATCGAGACCACCGGGTTCGAGGCCTCTTCTGACGTGTTGTGGGCCGACGTGAAGTCGACGCTTCGGATGCCGGCGGACGACCGCATGGACCTGGTGTTCCTCGATCCTCCCTACAACATGCCGCTGGCGCAGGTGCGCGCCGACCTGGAGTCGCTGGTGACGGGCGGCTGGCTCGCCGACGAGGGAAGGATCCTCGTGCACAGAACCGTCAAGGAGGCGCAGCTGAAGCCGTTCGGCCTCGACCTGATGTGGGAGCGAGAGTACGGGCAATCCCGCATCCTCATGTTCTGCCACGAAGCAGAAGAGGAGTGACCGCAGCCCTCTGCCCGGGCTCGTTCGATCCACCCACCAACGGCCACATCGACGTCATAGAGCGGACGTCTCGGCACTTCCAGCGCATCCTCGTCGCGGTCATAGCGAACCCGTCGAAGGATTCTCTCTTCTCGCTGGAGGACCGGAAGCAGATGTTGAGCCAGGCGCTGTCTCACCTAGACAACATCGAGATCGACTCGTTCGACGGTTTGCTCGTCGACTTCGCTCGCCGCAAGGACGTGAGCGTGGTGGTCAAGGGCCTTCGGGCGGTCTCCGATTTCGAGTACGAGCTTCAGATGGCCGAGATGAATGCGGCCCTCGCACCCGGGCTGGACACGATGTTCGTCACCGCGAAACCGGCCTGGGCCTTCCTGTCCTCGAGCCTGGTCAAGGAGGTCGCTCGTTTCGGTGGCGCCGTCGACGGGTTGGTTCCCCCAGGCGTCGCGGTGGCCCTGAAAGAGCGATTCGCGGGATGATTGGCCGCCGGGCACGTCGCAAGCGCGAACATAGAGCCCGTACTCAGCGAAAGGTGACCAACTCATGGATCTGATCGAGAGGATCGACGAGCTCCAGGCGCTCGTGGAGGAAGCGAAGGCGGTTCCCCTTTCATCCAGCGCGGTCATCAACCGGGATGAGTTCCTGGAGCTGCTTGCGCAGCTCAAAGAGACCGTCCCTGAAGAGGTCCGCCGGGCGCGATGGATGGCTCGAGACCGAGACGAGCTACTGGGGCGAGCACGCAAGGAGGCCGAGCGGATCATCACCGAGTCCGCCGAGCAACGCGACCGGCTGCTGTCGCGGACCGAGATCGTGCACGCGGCGCAACGTGAAGCCGAACGTATGCAAGAAGAAGCTCGTGAGCGCTGCGCGAGGATGCGCGTCGAGGCCGAGGACTACATCGATCAGAAGCTGGCCGCGTTCGAGATCCTCCTCACCAAGACCCTGACCGTCGTGGGGCGTGGCCGCGAGCAACTGCAGGGCGACGCTCAAACCGTCACCGTCCCCCAAGAGGGTGGGGCTTCGAACGGCGGTCCGTTCGATGCCTCGGAGCTCAGCCGGCAGGCCCAATAAGGGGTCCGGCCCCCACGCCGAATAGCCTCATCTAGCTGGGCAAATGCAGAGGTCTGTTATCATCGGCTACCCCTCGCGCCCAGCGTGTAAGGGTCCACTTGGTCGATCAGGATGGGGACGCGCGCGTGCATGAACTATCGATCTCGGTAGCCGAGATCTTGGGCCAGCCCGGGGCCTACCGGGACCTTCATATCTCCAAGCCTCTGCCGGGTGTGAGAACCCCGTTGGCCAGGGTTCAGAACGATCTCGACGCGTACCTTCGGGCCGAGAGCGTCGTGGAGGGCGTCCTGGTGACGGGGGAAGTGACCGCCGCGGCCGTACTCCAATGCGCACGTTGCTTGAAGCAGTTGCCGTCGGAGGTCTCGGTGGAGGTCTGTGAGCTCTTCTACGGCGCCGGCCACGAGCCCGCTTCGGACGAAGATGCGTACTCGATCACCGGCGTTGAGATCGACCTAGAGCCCATGATGCGCGATGCAGTGGCACTGGCGTTGCCGTTGAATCCGCTCTGTGCCGCCGACTGCAAGGGACTGTGTGCTCGGTGCGGCAAAGACCTCAACTTGAAAGATTGCACCTGTCAGGAAGAAGAGGGCGACTCACGGTGGGCGGCGCTGGACGCCCTGCGGGATCGTCTCGCCCAGTAGCTGATCCAGATCCGATAGCCAGATCCGACAGATAGCCGGGAGGAGATCATGGCGGTACCCAAGAGGCGCAAGACCAGGTCCAAGATGCGCATGCGTCGCGCTCACTGGAAGACCGAGGCCCCGACCTATTCGGCGTGTCCTCAATGTCGCCAGCCCAAGATGCCACATCGCGTGTGCGGCAACTGCGGTTACTACGCGGGACGCCAGGCTGTCGAGACCGAGTAGGTCTGAGACGAGGATCGAAGCGTTGGGGGTTCCCGCCGCGCTGGGGGGCGTTTTCGATGTCGCTCTCACCCACCGTTCCTTCGCGTTCGAGCAGACGGACGTCGTCGCGCACAACGAGCGCCTGGAGTTCCTCGGCGACGCGATCTTGGGAGCGGTAGTTACCGACCTGATCTATCGCTCTCACCCCGACCTGACCGAGGGCGAGATGGCGCGTCTTCGAGCTGCCGTGGTCAATACCCAGGCCCTGGCCGGGCTGGCCCGCGACCACGGGGTCGGGGATCACCTCCGCCTGGGCCGGGGCGAGGACGTCTCGGGTGGCCGGGCCAAGACCTCACTGCTGGCCGACGCGTTCGAGGCGATCGTCGGCGCGGTTTACCTCGAGCTGGGCCTGGATGAGCTTCGTCGCCGTATCGAACCGATCTTCGAAGTGCTCATCTCCAAAGCGCTGGCCGAAGAGTTCCGCTTCGATTCGAAGACGGCTCTGCAGGAGATCGTGGTGAAAGAGACCACCGAGCTGCCGCGGTACCGCGTGGCGGCGAGTGGACCGGACCACGACCGTCGTTATATCGCGGATGTCTTCGTCTCGGAGGAACGCTACGGGAGAGGCACCGGGCGCAGCAAGAAGGAGGCCGAGCAGAAGGCGGCGCGCGAGGCGCTGGAGCGTTTTGCTCTGGCCGCTAAGGAGAGTCACGATGCTCGAGCTTCCTGAGATCGAGGTGCTGAAGAGAGACCTCGAGAAGGAGATCGTCGGCCGCCGCATCAAGTCCGCAGAGGTGCGCCCCAATCGCAACGCCATGAAGATCGTCAAGGGTCACGGCCGGCGCAAAGAGTTCCAGGATCTGCTGGAAGGCGCCAAGGTCGACCGGATCGATCGCATCGGCAAAGTCTTGCTGCTCGAGCTCGACACGGGGAACGTCTTCGTCATAGATCTAGGCGGCGGCGGCCTGCTTCTGAAGACCGGCGGCGCCGAGGGCGTCGAGACCCACACCCACGTCGTTCTCTCCTTCACCATCGGTGGACAGCTGCGGCTGATCGACCCCAAGTTGTGCAGTGAGCTGCAGGTCATGTCCAAGGACCGGGTCCAGGATCTGCGAGAGCACCCCCCATTCGCCATCGATCCCCTTACCAACCAGTTCACCTGGGCGCACTTCTCTGGTGTGCTTCAAGACAAGGAAACCCCCATGCGAGCTCTGATGATCGATCAATCCTTCATCTGCGGGCTCGGCCCCCTCTACGCGGACGAGGTCTTGTTCACTGCGGGCATACGACCCGACCGGGCCTCGAACAAGCTGTCGTCCCAGGACGTACGGCGCCTGTACCGCGCCCTGATGGAGACCTTCCAGGACTCCATCAAAGCCCGGGGCACCAGCGTCGGCGAGCTGCCCTTCCGTGACCTGCACGGAGAACCGGGCACGTACCAGCTCGAGCTCAAGGTGTATCAGCGAGAGGGTGAGTTCTGTCCTCGCTGCCGCCACGACATCGAGAAGGTGCAGATGGACGGCACCGACGCCTACTTCTGCCGCCAGTGTCAATCGTGATCGATCCCCCCTATCCGTCGTCAAGCAGGAGGAACAGAATTGGAAGATAGGACGCGAGTGCACGTGTTCGTGTCCGGTGAGGTCCAGGGTCTGGGCTTCCGCCAGGCGATCGCAGACAAGGCCAACGAGCAGGGTGTGACCGGCTGGGTCCGCAACCTGCGTGACGGCCGTGTCGAGGCGGTCTTGGAGGGACCCCGGGACGAGGTCTACCGGGTGGTCGGGCTCTGCCGGGCAGGTCCCAAGGGGGCCAAGGTGGCGGGGGTGCAGGTCGACCGGGAGCCGCCCAAGAACGAGAAGACCTTCAAGGTCAGATAGAGA
>JAUJPD010000005.1:82227-88839 GCA_030447315.1 Actinomycetota bacterium
CGCGCTTAGGTTGGGTTGATGTACGTCAAAGCCCTGCGCCTGTCGGGATTCAAGTCGTTCGCGAACCCAACCGTTCTCGAGTTCGAGCCCGGCGTCAATGTGATCGTCGGGCCGAACGGGTCGGGTAAGTCCAACATCGCCGACGCGTTGTCGTGGGTCCTCGGCTCCCAGGCCCCCTCGAGCCTTCGGGGCGGATCGATGGAAGACGTCATCTTCGCGGGCTCGACCGGGCGCTCCAAGCTGGGCATGGCCGAGGTTGCGCTGACGCTCGATAACTCATCGGGCGTGTTGCCGCTGGACCTCAACGAAGTCACCATCTCCCGGTCGACCGACCGTTCGGGCGAGACCGAGTACAGGATCAACGGCGCCGCCTGCCGGTTGCTCGACATCTCCGAGCTGCTGTCGGATACGGGCATCGGGAAGAGCATCCACACCGTGGTGGGACAAGGTCAGCTGGACGCCGTTCTCCAAGCGCGGCCCGAGGACCGCCGTCACTTCATCGAAGAGGCCGCTCAGATCGGCAAGTTCCGCCGCCGCAAGGACCGGGCGGTTCGCAAGATCGAGCGCGTCGACGACAACCTGCTCCGGTTGAACGACGTGTTGATCGAGCTTCGGCGCGCGATCAAGCCGCTCAAGCGACAGGCCAACGCGGCGGCGCAGTACTCCGAGCTCGTCGGCCAGTACCGCCAGCTTCGCCAGCGCTTGACCGCGACGGAGCTACAACGCCTGCAGAGCGAGGACGAGACCCTCGATCTTGAAAGCGAGTCGCTCAGGATCTCGCTTCTCGGGGACGAGCTCGCCAGCGTGCGTGCCCAGCTGGGACCGGCGGCCGCCCACCGGGAGGAATCGACCGCGCTTGTTGAACGGGCTCAAGGGACGGCGAACCGTATCGGCCGGAGCTCGGACCGCTTCGCGTCGCTCGTGAAACTGGCCGACGAGCGCGTCGCTCGTATAGCAGGACGTCTCGCGGCCGAGACGGAAGAGGGCTACCGCGAGCGGATCCGCCTCCTGGAGTCAGAGCAGCAGCGCTGGTTCGGAGAGGCGGCTCGGTTGACCCGGGTATCAGAGGCTGCCGCCGCGCGCGTGGGCGCCGTACGCGAGCGCGCCCGCGGCGTCCACGCGGCGCTAGAAGACGCGGATCGAGGACTCACCCACATCCGCGCCGAAGAGACGGCGGCGGCGCAAGCATTGGTGAGAGCTGAAGGCAGCGAGGCCGCGGGCCGCGCGTCGGTGGGCGCGATCGAGGCCCGGGTCAGGTCGGCCGCGGAGCGGCGGGAGGTAACGGGTCACGCTCTGATCGAGGATGGCGTCGCCGTCGAGGCCGCGGAGAGAGACGTCACCGCCCTCGAGATGGAGCTGGATGCCGTCGCCGAAGCCGCGGCCGAGGCCGAGACCCGCCTGGAGGCCGCCCGAGAGCGCGCCGAGGGTCTGCGCGCCGGGCTGGGCTCTTCCCAGGCCGATCTTGCAGCCGCAGAAGCGCGGGTGCTGGCCCTGGAAGAGGTCCAAGCTTTGTTCGCCGACCGCCCCGACGTGGTCGACCGCCTGCGGTCTCTGCTGGATCCGTCGCGCGACCAAGCTCGGGTCGCACGCGCCGCGGAAGGCGAGGCGGCTCGGATCGTCGCCGACGCCGACGCCGAAGGTGAGCGGATCTGGCAAGAGGTGGCGCGCTTGGACGAAGAGCTCAGGCGGCTCGATGCGCTCATGTCCGGCGCGGCCGAGCGGTTGGGCGGCAGAAGGCGACGCCGAGAGGCGCGCGAGATCGAACTCGCCGCGCTGGATGACGAGCTGGCTCGCCTGCGCGACACCCTGGCCGATGCCGAACGCGCCGCGACCGAGGAACGCGCGGCTCTTCCCGCGCGTCGCGCGGCCGCTCAAGAGGTGGAGAGACGGCGCGTGGAGGCAGAAGCAGCCGTGGCCGAGGCGAGGCTGCTCGCCCGCGCCGCCGACGCGGCTGTGAGCGAGATGGAGCTCGAAGAGCGCGCTGCCGCCGAGCGTGCCCTGGCTGCTCGCCTTCGTCTCGAGGAGGCCGAAGCGGGCATCGCCGATGCCCAGGCCGCTCTCGAAGGTCTCGAAGAGCTGCGAGGACGTCTCCGCGCCGCGCGCTACAGAGCCGAGGCCGTACGAGACGCAGCCCTTCTCGCATCTCAGCGGGCGTCGGCCTGGGGCCGAGAGGCGGAGCAGTGGGCCGACGATGCGAGACGGCAAGCTCACGCGGCGGAGCGGCGGTTGTCGGCGATGCGGGCGCGCGAGCGCGAGCTGGCCGACCACCTGGAAGAGCTGGGCCGTCGTAAGACGCAAGGCGAGATCCGCCGAGCGGAGACCAGAGCTCGCAGGCTGGCGTTGGGCGAACGAGCGATGGAGGAATGGGGGCTCTCGGTCGAAGAGCTGATCGTGCTGGAGGGCTTCAACCCCGTGGGCGAACAAGAGGCGCGCGAGGAAGCGGAGAACCTCGATCGCACCATGCGGCGTCTGGGCGCGGTCAATCCCCATGCCGCCGAGGAGTACGCGGAGCTGGCCGAACGCGAGAAGTTCCTGGAAGATCAGATGGTCGACCTCAGGGCCTCGAAACGCGACCTCATGAGAGTGGTTCGCGAGGTAGACGAGACGATCGTGCAGGTGTTCGGCGAGGCTTTCGAGGAGGTCGCCCGCGAGTTCGAGGCCGTCTTCCAACGTCTGTTCCCCGGAGGAACCGGCCGCCTCAAGTTGATCGATCCCCACGACATGTTGTCCTCCGGGATCGAGATCGAGGCCCGGCCCCCGGGAAAGAACGTTCGGAAGTTGTCTCTGCTGTCGGGCGGCGAGCGGTCGCTAGTGGCCCTCGCGTTCCTGTTTTCGATCTTCCGCTCACGCCCGTCCCCCTTCTATCTCCTGGACGAGGTCGAAGCCGCTCTCGATGACATCAACCTGTTGCGTTTCCTGGGTCTGATCGACGAGCTGGAAGAGCGCGCTCAGGTGCTGATCGTGACGCACCAGAAGCGGACGATGGAGGCCGCAGACGTCCTCTACGGTGTCTCGATGGCTACAGACGGCGTCTCTCACGTGATCGCGAAACGCATGGAGGACGTCACCGTCTGATTGCAGCCCGAGCATCGAGCTCGCCGGCTGCATTCGCCACGCGGGAACGTGTCCCCACAGGCTTCGGGGGCCGACGGAGGGTCGTTTAGCCTGAGACGCATGCCTGAGGGGATGACCACGGAGCTCGTTGTGTTCGCGGTCCTCATCGCCATCGTCGCCAGCGTTGCGTTTCTGTCGCGTCGCAAACCACCCACGGATGCGTCCCCCGTCGAGACGCCGGAGACGAAGCCGCCGGCAGGAACCATCACCGAGGAGAGACCCCTCGACACGCCGCTCGCGGCGCCCCCGACGGAGATGCCGGTCGAAGAAGCCGCGCCCGCGCCGGTCGAAGAAGCCGCGCCCCGTCCCAGCCTCAGAGACAGGCTCGGGCGCAGCAGGAGGTTCCTGGGTGATCGCTTGGCCGACGCCCTCGGCCGCACCCCCGACGACGAGACCTGGGAGGACGTCGAAGCGGCGCTGATCCAAGCCGATGTAGGGGTCGACGTCGCCACTCGAGTGACCGAAGACCTGAAGACGAAGGCTCGGGAACGCCGCATCACCTCACCCGCGGAGGTACGCGGCCTCCTGGCCGAGAACCTCATCGAGCTGTTCGATACCGAGCGCGACCGCGGTCTCGCCCTCCATCCCGAGGGAACCACCGTCTGGTTGATCGTGGGCGTCAATGGGACCGGCAAGACCACGACGATCGGCAAGCTCGCCAGAGATCTGACGGAGCGAGGGAGAACCGTTGCCCTCGCCGCCGCCGACACCTTCCGGGCCGCGGCCGACGAGCAGTTGGGGGTGTGGGCGGATCGAGCCGGCGCCCAACTGGTGAAGCACCAGCCCGGAGCAGATCCCGGCGCGGTTGCTTTCGACGCCTACAGATTCGCGGTCGCCCGCAAGCTCGATGTCTTGCTCATAGACACCGCCGGGCGTCTTCACACCAAGACCCCTTTGATGGACGAGCTGGGCAAGGTGCGCCGCGTGGTGGAGAAAGAGGGCCACGTCGATGAAGCTCTTCTCGTGATCGACGCGACCGCGGGCCAGAATGGGTTGGTCCAGGCGCGTGAGTTCGCAGAGGCGGCCGGTGTGACCGGCATCGTGCTGACGAAGCTCGACGGCACCGCCAAGGGCGGCATCGCAGTGGCCATCGAGCGAACGCTCGACATCCCCATCAAGTTGATCGGGGTCGGAGAGGGTGCCGACGACCTCGAGCCCTTCGATCCGAAGACCTTCGTAGACGCACTGCTGTCGTGAAGATCGTTGTCGCGGGAGGAACCGGGTTCCTGGGGCGGCACATCAGCCGGGCACTGCTGGACGCGGGACATGACGTCACGGTCCTGGGCCGCAGTCCGGACAAGGTCTCGGCGATCCCACAGCTCCGGGGCGCGACCGCAACCAAAGGCGACGTCACCGACCCCGGCACCCTGTCGGGGCGTCTCGAGGGAGCGGAGGCGGTGGTGCAGGCCGTGCAGTTCCCGAACCACCCGATCGAGCTGCCGCGCAAGAACCTGACCTACGATCGCTACGACCGCCAGGGCACGATCAACCTGCTGTCGGAGGCGGAGCGGTCCGGGGTCGGAAGGTTCGTGTACATCAGCGGCGCAGGGGCCGATGCGGCCAGTGAGAAGACCTGGTATCGAGCCAAGGGACTGGCCGAGCGCGCCCTGATCGGAAGTGGGATCGACCATGCGATCGTGCGGCCTTCGTGGGCTTACGGGCCGGAGGACCGGGCTCTCAACCGGTTCGTGCAGATCGCGCGGTTCTCGCCCGTCCTGCCCCAGCCCGGCGCGGCGCCCCAGCGCATCCAGCCGGTCTACGTCGGCGACGTTGCGCGCTCTGTCGCTCGGGTCTTCGAGCGCGCGGCCTGGAACGACGTCTACGAGGTGGGCTCGCGCGAGGTCATGACTATGAACGAGGTCGTGCACACACTGCTCGACGTGATGGGAAAGAAGCGAGCGGTGCTGCCTATCCCCTCCGGCTTGCTGAAGATGGCCACGGCCCCCTTGAAGGCGCTGCCCACTCCGCCGATGACCCCTCAGGGGATCGAGTTCGCGACCCAGGACGGATTGGTCGACATCACGAAGATGGTCCAGGTGCTGGGGGTCGAGCCTTTGTCGCTTCGAGAGGGACTCACCCGCTACATCGAGCGATGAGGATGCACCGCGGTCCTCTGATCGGCCCCGGTATCTGCTTCTGCGATAGTTAGCCGATGTTCGATTCGCTCTCCGGCCGCCTCGACGACATCTTCACGCGCCTTCGGTCCAAGGGCCGCTTGTCCGAGAAGCAGATCGACGAGGTCCTTCGCGAGATTCGCCTGGCGCTGCTGGAGGCCGATGTCGCTCTCAAGGTCGTCAAGGCTTTCGTTCGCGATGTGAAAGAGCGCGCGGAGGGGGCCGAGATCCACAAGAGCCTCACGCCGGCCCAGCAAGTCATCAAGCTGGTGCATGCGGCCCTGATCGACGTTCTCGGGCACGAGACCGTCGGCTTGCAACCATCGCCGGCCCCCCCACGCGTCATCTTGCTGGCGGGTCTGCAAGGCTCGGGTAAGACGACCGCGGCGGCCAAGCTGGCGCGGCTACTCAAGAAGCAGGGCCGCGACCCACTCCTGACCGCCTGCGACCTCCGCCGCCCGGCCGCCATCCGCCAGTTGCAGCTGCTGGCACAGCAGACCGGGGTTCCCGTGCACGCGGAGCCCAACGCGTCTCCCGATGACGCTCCCGGGGTCGCGGCGCGAGCTCTCACGGCCGCGAAAGACCGGGGCGCCACCGACCTCATCGTCGATACCGCCGGACGCATGCACGTCGACCCCGAGCTGATGACGGAGCTGGGCAACGTGGCCAAGGCCGTGGATCCGGTCGAGATCTTGCTGGTGTGCGACGCGATGACGGGACAAGACGCCGTCAACGTCGCGCAGTCGTTCCTGGAAGAGGTGGAGCTGACGGGGATAGTGCTGACCAAGCTCGACGGTGACGCGCGCGGTGGAGCCGCTCTATCCATGGCCTACGTGACCGGGCGGCCCATCAAGTTCGCGGGGGTGGGGGAGAAGCTCCAGGACCTCGAACCCTTCCATCCCGATCGCATGGCATCTCGCATCCTCGGCATGGGAGACGTCCTGACCCTGATCGAGAAAGCCGAGTCCGTGTTCGACCAGGCCGAGGCGAAAGCCATGGAAGAGAAGCTGCGCAAGGCGGATTTCACCTTCGAGGACTTCCTGACGCAGATGCAGGCGCTCAAGAAGATGGGTCCTCTGTCACAGGTGATGGGGATGATCCCGGGGATGTCGAAGCTCCCCGTCGGCGACATGCAGATCGACGACCAGCTTCCGAAGATCGAAGCGATCATCCGCTCCATGACCCCGCAAGAGCGGAACCAGCCCGCCATCATCAAAGGCCGCCGCCGGGCTCGGATCGCAGCCGGCTCGGGTACGACGATCCAGGAGGTCAACAAGCTGGTGAAGCAGTTCGACCAGGTCCGAAAGATGGTCAAGATGATGTCCGGAGGCGGGGGCAAGGCGGGCAAGATGCGGCTCCCCGGAGGGATCAAGCTCCCACCGGG
>JAUJPD010000005.1:88939-160021 GCA_030447315.1 Actinomycetota bacterium
GGCTGCTAATATCGCTCCTCCCGTTCTTTTTCCCTAGGAGAGACATGGTTCGGATCAGGTTGATGCGCGTCGGCAAGAGGAAGCAGCCGTCCTACCGCGTGGTGGTGGCGGACTCCCGCAGCCCTCGCGACGGCCGGATCATCGAAGCGATCGGCCACTACCACCCGCGCCAGGAGCCCTCGCTGGTCGTGATCGACACCGAGCGGGCCGAATACTGGATCGCACGCGGTGCCCAGCCGTCCAACCAGGTCCGCAAGCTGATCTCGATCGCCTCGGCAGCCCCCGAGGGCGGCCCGGTGGCGACGTCGTCCGTCCCGACCCCGGCGCCCAAGAAGGTCAAGGCGACGCCGGCCGCCTCGGTCGCGCAAGACAGCCTTGAAGATGACGAGGCCGGGGCCGCGGAGCTTCCCGAGGCGGTGGATCAAGCGGGCGCGGCTCCCGAGGCGGACGCCGGCGAGGTTCCCGGCTCCGAGGCCGCCACCGGCGGGGACGACCCCGCGTGACCAGACGTGTGGTCGAGTACCTCGGTCCCTGGCTGCTCGATCACCCGGACCGGCTCGAGATCCACGAGACCGAGGGCGAGCGCGGCGCCACCGTGCTGGAGCTGACCGTCGACCCCGAGGACATGGGCAAGATCATCGGGAAGCGCGGCCGCATCATCCGCTCGATCCGCTCGCTGGCGCGCGCGGCCGGTCAGACCGACGGCAACACCGTGCTCGTAGAGGTCGTGGACTGACCCTTCCGGGGATGCTTCTAGCGGGCGAGATCGGAAAGCCCCACGGCACTTCCGGCGAGGTCTACGTCATCCGGATCTCCGACGACCCCCACCGCTTCGATGCCGGAGCGGTTCTCACGCACGAAGACGGGCGGCACCTGGTGGTCGCCTCTGCTCGCTCGCACCGCGATCGCTTCCTCGTTCACTTCGAAGGTTCCAGCTCCCGTGAGGATGCAGAGGCGTTGCGAGGCACGCTCTACGTGGCTCCGGAAGAGACCAGGGATCTCGAGGATGCCGAGTACTGGGTGCACGAGGTGGTCGGGTGTGACGTCGTCCTCTCGGACGGCACCCCGGTGGGCTCGGTGGCCGATGTGATCGTCAGGTCCGCGCAGGACCTGTTGGAGATCGACACCGCGAAGGGTTCCCGGTTGGTGCCCTTCGTGGACGCGATCGTGGTCGAGGTGGATCGTGATGCTCGTCGGGTGATCATCGATCCCCCCGCCGGCTTGCTGGACTAGCCCGTGCGGATCGACGTCGTCACCATCTTTCCCGAGCTCATCCGGCCGTACCTCGCGACCAGTCTCTTGGGCAAAGCGATCGCGGCCGGAACGCTCACGGTAGAGGTTCACGACCTTCGCGACCACGGCCTCGGCAACCATCGCTCGGTCGACGACGCGCCCTACGGAGGGGGGGCCGGGATGGTCCTGCGTCCCGAGCCGATATTCGCCGCCGTCGAGCCGTTGCGGACAGAGGATTCGTACGTGATCTTGCTCTCGCCCCGCGGCACGGTGTTCCGACACGCGGTCGCCACCCGGCTGGCTGCTCGCGGCCACATCATCTTGATCTGCGGTCGGTACGAGGGGGTGGACGAGCGGGTGGCGGAAGCTCTCTGTGACGAAGAGATCTCGATCGGCGATTTCGTCCTCGCCGGGGGCGAGCTCGGGGCGCTCGTGGTCATCGAGGCCCTATCGCGCCTGCTGCCCGGGGTCCTGGGCAACGCGGGCTCGCTCGAGACCGAATCGCACGCCGCCGGTCTCCTCGAGTACCCCCAGTACACGCGTCCGGCGGAGTTCCGCGGCCACTCCGTTCCCGAGGTCCTCTTGTCTGGAGACCACGCTCAGGTGGACGAGTGGAGACGGGAGCGCTCAGAGGAGCTGACGCGCCGCCGGAGGCCCGATCTCATCGACTGAGGGCGGTCATGGCTCGGGCCCTGGCCCCCACCGCACGCGGGACAATGGGGTGGTGGCCAGCCGCACCCGCATAGCCCGCCCCGAGGCGGGCTCGATCCCCACCAATCCGGGCGTCTATACCTTCCGGGACAAAGATGGGCGCGCCATCTACGTCGGCAAGGCCAAGTCTCTGCGCAGCCGCCTCTCCAACTACTTCGCCGCCGATCTCCACCCTCGTACGAGAGCCATGGTCGAGGCCGCGGCCGAGGTCGACTGGATCGTCACCGACAACGAGGTGGAGGCTCTGCATCTAGAGGTGAACCTCATCAAGCAGCACCGCCCTCGCTACAACGTTCGATACAGGGACGACAAGAGCTATCCCTATCTGGCGATCACGCTCGACGAGGAATACCCGCGCGCCCGGGTCATGCGAGGCCCGAAGAAGAAAGGGGTCCGCTACTACGGACCCTTCGCGCATGCCTATGCGATCAGGGACACCCTCGACCTGCTGCTGCGGACCTTCCCGATGCGAACCTGCTCGCAGGGTGTGTTCGACCGCTGCCGGCGGAGGGGACGGCCTTGTCTCCTCTACGACATCGAGCGGTGCGCCGGGCCTTGCGTGAAGGCGGTTACACCGGAGGAGCACCGTGCCATAGCCCTCGAGATGTGTCAGTTCCTCGACGGCGAGACGAAGCCGGTGATGAAACGCCTGGAAGAGGGCATGAGGCAGGCGTCTACGGAGCAACAGTACGAGGTGGCGGCCAAGATGCGCGATCAGTTGGCCAACGTCAACAAGGTGATCGAGCGCCAGCAGATGGCGTCTTCCAAGCCAGAGGACATGGATGTGATCGGTGTGGCCGAAGACGAGCTAGAGGCCGCTTTCCAGGTCTTCTTCGTTCGGCGAGGACGCGTGACCGGGCGCAAGGGCTTCGTCGTGGACAAGGTCGAAGACCTCCAGAGCGAAGAGCTCATCTCGAAGTTTCTCGAACGTACCTACGTGGATGCAGACGTACCCCGTCAGGTCCTCGTCCCGGTCGAGCCGCACGAACGCGAGCTGATCGAGAGATGGTTGTGCGACCAACGTGGTTCGAGGGTTCGCATCAGGGTCCCTCGACGGGGGGAGAAGAGGGCGCTTCTGGACACCGTGACGGAGAACGCCCGGCAAGCCTTCTCTCGTCACCGCCTCAAGCGTGCGAGCGACTTCGCCGCCCGGAGCCGCCAGCTCAACGAGCTTCAGGGGTTCCTCGGGATGGACGAAGCTCCCTTGCGCATCGAGTGTTACGACATCTCCAACACCGGTCCCACCGAAGCGGTCGGTTCGATGGTGGTGTTCGAAGACGGACTGCCGAAGAGGTCGGACTACCGGCGCTTCGCCATCAAGTGGACGTCGGGGCCCGACGACGTTGCGATGATGGGAGAGGTCATCCGGCGCCGCTTCGCCCGCTTCGTCGAGGAGCAGTCGACGGGTCCGGACAGATCCCGTCGCTTCGCGTATCCGCCGAACCTCGTCGTCATCGACGGCGGCAAGGGCCAGTTGAACCGAGCCTCGGACGTGATGGACGAGTTGGGGGTGACGGGCGTCGCGGTCGTCTCACTCGCCAAGAGGATGGAGGAAGTGTTCGTGCCCGGAGAGCCGGAGCCCATCCGCATCCCGAGGGGGGCCGAGGCCCTCTATCTGCTGCAACAGATCCGCGATGAGGCGCACAGGTTCGCCTTGACCTACCACCGGCTCAAGCGCGGCAAGAAGATGACCCGTTCCGCCCTCGATGGGATCCCGGGGTTGGGTGACAGCCGTCGCAAACAGGTGCTGAAGCATTTCGGATCGGTCAAGAGGACGCGGGAGGCCACCCTCGCGGAGATCGAGGCCGTGCCCGGGCTCCCCAGGGGTGTTGCCGCCGCCGTTTACGAGGCCCTCCACGCCGGCCGATCAGGGAAGCAGGCATCATGACGCCGCCAGAGGTTTCGCGCCGCGACGTCGAGGTCACCGTGCTCACGGGCTTGTCGGGCGCGGGGCGGTCCGAGGCCGCCAAAGCACTGGAGGATCTGGGTTGGTTCGTGGTCGACAACCTCCCGCCGGCTCTGATCGAAAAGATGCTCACTCTGGCACTGGCGCCGGGGAACGAGATCAAGCGGATGGCGTTGGTGATCGATGCACGCGGCGGGATTTTTTTCAACGAGGCGGTCGCCGAGCTCGCGAAGGTGAGAAGAGATGTATCTAACTTCAGGTTGGTCTTCTTCGAGGCGTCCGACGAAGTGTTGGTGCGGCGATTCGACGCCAGCCGCAGACGTCACCCCCTCGCTACCGAAGACCGGGTAGAGGTCGGGATCCAGCGCGAGCGAGAGCTCATGGCCGCGTTCCGAGACGGAGCGGACCTGATCGTCGATACCTCCGACCTGTCGGTGCGCGCGCTCCGGGTCAAGCTGGCCGCGTTCTTCGACTCTGACTCGTCCGCCGACGGGCTCAAGACGACGGTGGTCTCGTTCGGCTACAAGCACGGTCTTCCTCTTGACTCCGACATCGTGCTGGACGTTCGGTTCCTGCCCAACCCTCACTGGGTCGAGGGTCTGCGCGAGATGACGGGACTCGACGATCCGGTCAAGGACTACGTTCTGGAGAAGGAGGTCACTCAGCGGTTCTTGGCGCGGAGCAAAGACCTGCTTTCGGTTCTGCTTCCCGGTTATCGCGACGAGGGAAGGCACTACTTGACCATCGGGATCGGCTGCACCGGGGGCCGTCACCGGTCCGTGGTGCTTGCGCAAGAGGTGGCGGATTTCATCGCCCGATCGGGCTTCGGCGCCAAAGTCATACATCGCGACGTCGGCCGCCCGGCGAGCCAGCCATGAGCGACCTCCAACGTGACTGAGGCTCTCGAGGTAGTCGGGCTCAAGGTAGTCGGTATCGGTGGCGGACACGGCCTCGCCGCCACTCTCCGCGCTGCACGTCTCTACGCCACCGACATCAGCGCGGTGGTCACGGTGGCCGACGACGGCGGCTCTTCGGGTCGTCTCACGCGCGAGCTCGGCATCCCCCCGCCGGGGGATATCCGTAACTGCCTGGTAGCTCTAGCCGGCGACACGGCTCTCGCCTCGCTCTACCAGCATCGGTTCAGCGACGGTGCCCTGACCGGACACACCGTGGGGAATCTCCTCATTGCGGCCCTCACGGAGATGACCGGTGACTTCGCGCTCGGGGTTATGGAAGCGGGACGGCTCTTGGGTCTCGAGGGCTGTGTTTTTCCGGCCACCACGGAGTTGGTCGAGCTGGGCGCCCGGGTGGACGGTGGGACCGTCAGCGGCCAGGTCGCGGTGGCTCGAAGTCGCCGCCCGATCCGGCAGGTGTACCTCCAACCCCCCGAGCCTGCCGCCTATGGCCCAGCCGTCGCGGCGATCGGTGACGCCCACCAGATCGTCCTGGGCCCCGGGAGCCTCTTCACGAGCCTCATCGCGACGCTATTGGTTCCGGGCATCAGACAGGCGGTCGTGGCGGCGCCGGGTCAGAAGGTGTTCGTTTGCAACAACCGGGTCCAGAAGGGCGAGACCGAAGGGCTGAACGCGGCCGCTCACGTGGAGGCCCTGATGTCCCATCTTGGGTCCGAGCGCCTGGATGTCATCGTGCTGCAATCTCCGGTCGTCGATCCGGACGGTGTCCTCTTCGACCGCGCTCCCCTGGAAAGGTGGGCGACAGAGGTGGTCGAGGCCGACGTCTCCGATGAGCGCGGAGCGCACGATCCCTCCAAGCTCGCCAGGGTCCTGGCCTCCCTGCTTTAGCTACACTGAGCCCACACTCACACGATCTTCGGGAGGAACCTCAATGGCGACGCGCATCGGCATCAACGGCTTCGGCCGCATCGGCCGCAACTTCTATCGGGCGTTGAAGGCCAAGGGCTCGGACCTGCAGCTGGTGGCCGTCAACGACCTCGGCGACGCCGAGACGATGGCGCACCTCCTCAAGTACGACTCGGTCCACGGCCGGCTGGGCCACGAGGTCAAGGTCAGCAACGGTGGCTTCACCGTCGACGGCGAGGACCTGAAGCTCCTGTCCGAGCGGGACCCCGGGAACCTCCCGTGGGCGGACCTGGGGGTCGATGTGGTCATCGAATCCACCGGTTTCTTCACCAAGCGGGCCGACGCCGGCAAGCACATCGAACAGGGCGGCGCGAAGAAGGTCATCATCTCGGCCCCCGCGAAGGAAGAGGACATCACGATCGTGATGGGGGTCAACCACGAGGAGTACGACTCCGCCAAGCACACGATCATCTCGAACGCTTCCTGTACCACCAACTGCGTCGTTCCGCTGGCCAAGGTCCTTCAAGACAACTGGGGCATCGACAAGGGATTCATGACCACCTGCCACGCTTATACGAACGACCAGAACACGCTGGACCTGGCGCGCGACGACCTGCGGCGGTCGCGGGCGGCCGCGATCAACATCATCCCCACGTCAACGGGCGCGGCCAAAGCCGCTTCTCTGGCCATGCCCGAGCTCAAGGGCCGCCTCGACGGGCTCGCGTTGCGCGTCCCCGTGCCGGATGGCTCCATCACAGACATAGTTGCCGTGCTGGGGGCCGAGGTCACGAAGGAACAGGTCAACGACGCTTATCGCGAGGCCGCGCAGAGCGCAGCCATGAAAGGCATCCTTCAGTACACCGAGGACCCGATCGTGTCGTCGGACATCGTGGGCAATCCTTACTCCTGCATCCTCGATGGTCTGTCGACCATGGCGAACGGCAACATGGTCAAGGTTCTGGGGTGGTACGACAACGAGTGGGGATACTCCAACCGTCTCGTGGATCTCACCGAGCTCGTCGCCTCCCGCCTGTAACCATCTTCTCCGACCACCGCGCCGCGCTCCGCGGGCTGGATCAGCTCGACGTTGCCGACAAACGCGTCCTCGTCCGCTGTGATCTGAACGTCCCGCTGCCCGACGGCAAGCTCGGAGACGATCTTCGCGTCCGCGCCGCGGTGCCGACCCTGCAGGCGCTGCTGGAACGCGGCGCCCATCTGGCCGTTTGCTCGCATCTGGGTCGCCCGAAGGGCAAGGTGGTCGAAGAACTGCGCCTCGCCCCGGTCGGCGAGCGTCTGTCGGAGTTGCTGGGGATCGAAGTCGACGCTCTCGACGAGGTCGTCGGGGACAAGGCGGCGGCTGCCTGCGCCTCGGACGCGCGGGTGGTCTTGCTGGAGAACCTGCGCTTCGAGCCCGGCGAGGAGCGAAACGACCCCACCTTCAGCGCCGCCTTGGCGGGGTTGGCCGAGGCTTACGTCGATGACGCGTTCGGGGCAGCCCACCGTGCTCACGCATCCATCGTCGGAGTAGCCGAGCTCCTGCCCTCCGCCGCCGGTTACCTGCTGGCGGACGAGGTCGAGAAGTTGGAGCGGTTGCTTCACTCTCCCGAGCGTCCCTTCGTCGCGGTCTTGGGCGGGGCGAAGGTGTCCGACAAGCTGAGCGTGATCGCCAATCTGGTGGACAAGGTGGATGCGCTCTGTGTCGGGGGAGCGATGGCCTTCACGCTGCTGGTGGCGCAAGGGCATCAGGTCGGACGCTCGCTGGTCGAGCGCGACCGTATCGACGAGGTGCGAGAGGTGATGGCCAGCGCGGCCTCCCGGGACGTCGAGATCCACCTTCCCGTCGACGTCATCGCTGCGGACGCTCCCACCAAGGGCGCCGATCACCGCACCGCTTCGATCGCGGACATCGGCGATCAGATGGGGGTCGACGTGGGTCCGGAGACCTCGAGATTGTTCGGTGACGTGATCGAGCAAGCTCGTGCCGTTCTGTGGAACGGTCCGATGGGGATCTTCGAGATCCAGCCCTACTCGCACGGGACCCAGGCCGTCGCCGAAGCGGTTGCGCGTGCCACCGGCAAGGGCGCCTTCACCGTCGCGGGTGGAGGTGATTCCGCGGCTGCGCTCGCTCAGCTCGGGATGACGGATGCGGTGTCACACCTGTCGACGGGTGGCGGGGCATCGTTGGAGCTCCTGGAAGGTAAAGAGCTGCCCGGGGTCGCGGTACTCAGGAAGAAGGGGGAGACGCCATGAGGACGCCGCTCATCGCGGGGAACTGGAAGATGAACAAGACGCACCTCGAGGCGATCCATTTCGTGGAGCAACTGGGCCACGAGCTTGCGGATCACGACCCGAAGAAGGTGGAGGTCGTCCTCTGCCCCCCTGCGACCGCGCTCCGTTCTGTCCAGACCACGCTGGACGACCGCCACCAGAACCTCGGGCTGGGGGCTCAGAACATGCACCACGAGAACGAGGGTGCCTTCACGGGAGAGATCTCTCCGCTCATGCTCAAGTCTCTGCGCGTCAAGTACGTGATCCTGGGGCATTCCGAACGGCGGCAGATGTTCGGTGACACCAACGAAAGCGTCAACGCCAAGGTGAGGGCCGCGTTCGCGCACGACCTGGTGCCGATCATGTGTTGCGGAGAAACCGACCTCGAGCGCGAGAACAACCATACCGAGGCAAGGATCGAGGCACAGGTGCGCGAGGGCCTCGCCGGCCTGACCGAGGATCGAGCGCGGCGGTTGGTGGTCGCCTACGAGCCGGTGTGGGCGATCGGGACCGGCAAGACCGCGACCCCAGAAGATGCACAAACCACCATCTCGTTCATCCGGGGTCTGCTGACCGACCTGTTCGCGGACGAGGTTTCCTCGGCCATCCGGATCCTCTACGGAGGCAGCATGAAGTCCGGCAACGCGGCTTCGCTGCTACGCCAGAGCGACATCGACGGCGGACTGGTGGGGGGCGCGTCCGCTTCCCTCGATGCCTCCGAGTTCGCGGCCATGATCAAGGCCGTGACTGCCTGAATGGCCCTCAAGAAGATCGTTTACGTCATCCTGGACGGGCTCGGCGACGACCCCTTGGACGCCCTGGGAGGCGAGACGCCCCTGGAAGCCGCCGCCACTCCTAACCTCGACCGTTTGGCCCGCGACGGCCGCAACGGCTACGTCACCACGGTGGGAGAGGGCATCGCGCCCGAGTCCGACATCGCCGTCTTTTCCATCCTGGGTTACGACCCCCACGAGCACCACACGGGACGCGGCCCTCTGGAATCGATAGGCGCGGGGATCGAGATGAGCGATGGCGACCTCGCTTACCGAGTGAACTTCGCGACCGTCGAGGAAGAGGACGGGGGATGGAGGATCGTCGATCGGCGGGTGGGACGCGACCTGACCTCGGCGGAGGCGCACGAGCTCGCCGGGGAGGTGAACCAGAAGGTTTCCGTTCCCAACGCCCACTTCCAGTTCAAGGCAACGGTCGGACATCGCGGCATCCTCGTCCTTCATTCCGACGAGGGATCGTTGTCGGCCGAGGTCGCGAACTCGGACCCCGCTTATGGCCGCCAGGGAGCATTGGGGGTGGCGCTGGAGAGCTTCGACAACCGCGTCGTCCACGTCGAACCGATCGCCGGGAACGAGGATGATCCCGCGGCGCGAAGAGCCGCCGGTCTCACGAACGCGTGGCTGCGTGGCGCCTTCGAGGTGCTCGATCGCTCTGAGGTGAACGCAAGGCGCAAGGGGGCCGGCAAGCTCGCAGGCAACTTCATCCTGACCCGCGACGGCGGCGATCACCTCCCGAAGCTCCAGTCGTTCCGGGACCGCTTCGGCCCCCAGATGGGCTGCTTCGTGGAGATGCCGGTGGAGCTCGGCATCGCCCGATTGATGGGCATGGGCATCGTGGAGGCGCCCACGGGGATCCCCGCGCCGGAGCAATACGAGCAGTGGGCGGACCTCGCCCTCGAGGCCATCGAGGGCTACGACGGTCTCTACATCCACATCAAAGGACCCGATGTCCCCGCCCACGACGGAGATCACGATGCCAAGATCGCCAGCATCGAAGCGATCGACTCGATCTTCTTCGCGCGCTTGCTCGACGCCCTCGACCTGCGAGCTTCGATCGTGGCCGTCACCGCCGACCACTCCACGAGCTGTGCCCGCAAGGCCCATACCGACGGCCCCGTTCCGCTGCTGGTCTCGGGCGGAGGAGTGAGCCCCGACGCCGTCGACAGCTACGGGGAGACCGCTTCTCGCCGGGGTGCGATCGGCCATCTTCTCGGCCCCCAGATCATGCCCAACCTGGTGGAGCTCGCGCGTTCGTGAGGCCGCGGGGCGCGGGAAGGCGCTGGTAGCGCCTCAGGCCCGGTACGCTGGAGCCTGAGCCAACCGGAACCGGACAGGAGCTTTGGAGTGCTGACCAACATCTTGATCGTCATCCACCTCGCCGCTTGTGGCGCGTTGATCATGCTGATCCTGTTGCACGCGGGGCGCGGTGGCGGGGTCTCGGAGATGTTCGGCGGGGGTATGCAGACCCAGGCCATGGGTTCGACCGTCATGGAGAAGAACCTGGACCGCATCACGGTGATCACGGCCATCGTGTTCGCGGGCACCACGATCCTCCTGGCGTCGAGACTCTCTTAGACCACCCCTCCATGCTGTCGCCAGGCGCGCGCGCCCTCTGTCCTCTTCTTCTGTGTATCGCCCTCGTCGCGGCGGGGTGCAGCGGGAGCGCGAGCACGCCCAGAGCCCAGGAGACCACCACTCAGGGGGGCCAGGTCGGAGCGGAAGACGATGTCACACCCCCGGATCCCGAGGCCACCTCCGCGGTCTTCGATCCCTCGGACGAGGTCTTGAACGTCGCCATCTCCGATCCATCTACCTTGGACCCGCTGCGGATCCAGGACCCCGGGTCCGTTCTGGTCGCTCGCCAGCTCTACGAGGGTCTCACCCGATGGGATCCGATCGTGGAGAAGGTGCGCCCGGCCGCAGCGGAGTCATGGCGTATCTCGAACGGGGGCCGGGTCTTCACCTTCAAGCTCCGCGACGGCATGACCTTCCACGACGGCTCGCCGGTCACCTCCCAGGATTTCCGCTTCGCGTTCGACCGCATCGCACTGAAAGAGAACTCCTCCGAGCTCGCTTACATCCTGGATCGGGTGGCGGGCTTCACCGAGGTCAACCAGCTCGGTAAGTCGCGGCACCTGGCCGGCATAGCCACGCCCACCGACCAGATCTTGACGATCACCCTGAGTGAGCCCTTCTACGACCTTCCCGCGGTCTTGACGCATCCGGCCCTGGTTCCGCTTGCGGAGAGGCGGGTCAACAAGATCGATGAGTTCCTCGCGGCCCCGGTCGGCAACGGGCCCTTCAAGATGGCCGAGGTGTGGGCGCCGGGCCAGCCGGTGATCCTGGAGGCCTTCCCCGGCTTCATCGAGACGCCCGACCTGGACGGGATCCGGTTCCTTCCTTACCCCGACGCCGCCGCGTCTTGGTTGCAGTTCCGGGACGGCGATCTCGACGTGGCCGAGGTGCCCGCAGGGCAGATCCAGGACGCGGAAAAGACCTATGGAGCCCAGGGGTTCAGGCCGTTCCTCGCCTCCTATTACTACGGCTTCAACCTGCGCTCGGAGGCATTGAAGAGCATCGCTTTGCGCAAGGCGGTCAATCGCGCGATCGACCGCGATGAGATAGCCGATTCGATCTACAAAGGCACGATGACGCCGGCTCGAGGCATCGTTCCCGCGGGTATGCCGGGGTTCCAGGAGAACATCTGCGTGGTTCTGTGCAAGCACTCGCCGCAGGTTGCCTCCGACCTCGTGGACGGCTTGAAGAAGAAGGAGCGCTCGGTGACCCTCGAGTTCACCAAGGGCGAGCCCCACGATGACGTCGCCCGTCTCATCAAGAGCGACCTCGAGCAGGTGGGCCTGAACGTCACCGTCCGCTCCTTCGGCTTCGATCGCTACCTGCGCCGGCTGCGGGACCAAGATCAGGGTCTCTACCGTCTCGGCTGGATCGGGGAGTACCCGGTTCCCGACGTGTTCCTCTCGCCCTTGTTCGAAAGCGACTCGCCCGACAATCACACCGGCTTCAGATCCCGCAAGGTGGATGCTCTCCTCGCCCGCGCTCACGCCGAGCCATCCCACGGACGCCGCGACCAGATCTACATCGAGGCCGAGAAAGCGATCCTCCGACAGGTCCCCATCGCTCCGATCGGCTCCTTCGTCACCCACTGGGCGACGCAGCCGAACGTCCAGGATCTGAACTTCGACGTCATGGGTGGCTTCGACGCGACCGACGTGTTCCTCGAGGACGAAGACACCGAGGTGTGACGGCCCGCACCATCGCCGTAGTCGGGGCCCTCGCGCTGGCGCTCGGGGCCTGTCAGCCCGACGATCCTGGGCCGGCGGCTTCCCCAGAGGCTTCGCCGGCGGCTTCCCCGGAATCTCCTTCGGCCTCTCCCGTGCGAGGTGGGTCGGTCACCTTCGGCGTGTACGGTGAGCCCGCGACGCTTGACCCCCACTCGCCGCTCGCCTCCGACCTCACCTACGCGCTCGCAACGCCGCTCTATCGAAGCCTCTATCGCCTGGAGCCCGGCGGGGACCCGGTCCCCGATCTCGTGGCCTCGCTCGAGCCGTCCGGAGACACAGCCACCATCCGTCTTGTCAATGCTCGGTGGAGCGACGGGAGCCAAGTGACCGCAAGAGACGTCGTAGCCACGATCGGGCGCGCGCGGCAACCATCGGGGCTGGCCGAGATCGACTCCGTCCGCCCTACCGGACGACGAAGCCTCGTGGTGACGGGGGCGGTCGAGGACTGGCCCCAGACCCTTGCCCGCGCTTCCTACATCCTTCCTTCGAACCGCCGGCGGGTGTTCTCGGGACCCTTCGTCCTGCGCTCCCGTGTGCCCGGCCTTCAGGTGACGTTGGAAGCCAATCCCACCGCGGAGCCGCGGCCTCTGCTCGACCGGATCACCGTGCAGTTCACCGAGGGCCTGGACATCCTGGTCGCGCTGCTGGAGCGAGGCGACCTGGACGCGGCGTGGGTCCCGTCCTCGCTCAATCTCGTCCAACGACTGGACGAGCTTGGCCTCGCCCACATAGAGACATTGGGCTGGGAGAGAGTCATCCTCGATCTCGAAGGCAGTGACCTGAGCTTGGCTCGGAAGAAGGCGCTCGCCGGTGCCGTCAAACGACGGGCCATCGAGACAGGTTTCGTCAGAGAGGCCGGCCGGATCAGTGACACCCTCGTTCCGGAACCAGGGCCGGGAGGCTCCACGGGAGCTTTCGACGAAGCTTTTCGGTCGAAGGGAAGGGGAGAGGGAACGACCATCCAACTCGGAGCCCCGTCGGGTGACGAGTTGCTCGAGTTGATACAACGCCTGGTTCAGGTTCAGCTCGATAAGGCTGGTTTCGACGTCGAGTTGATCAACGTCGAGTACCGGCGCTATTACGGCGCATGGTCGCTCGAAGATCCCATAGACGTGGCGATCAGGAGAGCTGCGGGAGCGCCGGGGCTGGCAGCGATGGCGTCCGCGCGTTCGTTGCGACGGTTGCCGCTGTTTCACGTCGCGACCTTGGTCGCGACGCAAGATGGTCTAGAGGGAGTGGAGGTTTCGCCCACGATCGAGGGCCCCTTGTGGAACGCGCAGGAGTGGTACCTGGTGGACGGAGGAGGAACCTAGGCTCTCGATATAATCGTCCGGGCCCCCCGAAGCGGTGGGGGCCTTTCTCACGTCGGAGTGGCGGAATTGGCAGACGCGCTAGCTTGAGGGGCTAGTGGCCGCAAGGCTGTGGGGGTTCAAGTCCCCCCTCCGACACTGAAAAAGAGTAGCTGAAACCGCAGGTAGAACGGCACGGACGTCCGTTCGTGAACGCTTCCAAACCCGACGTATACGTCGTATTTGGAGCCGACTTCTAACATTCTTCTAACGTCCGGCTCCGAAGACCAGCGAAGCCACCTCGACGTCGCCTCTTAGCCTGCAAGCCTTGGATCGAGTGTGTGTACAAATCCAACGTGATGCTGACGCTGCTGTGGCCCAGGATCTCGCTCACGACCTGGCACACGCCGGAGGCGGGGTGGCAGCCAGGGATACCAGTCCTCGAGGGCCAGTGGCGAAGGTGTGGCGCCGTGAATCCTGGAACCATGTCTCCTGGGAACCCTTGCTTGCCGTGACAGCCGCTGCAGAACGTCGTCGGGTGGATCAGCGACCCATCGATGGCCAACAGAACGGACCCCCGTCCGAGGCCGGACCCATCAGGAGCTTGTCTTCGGCCTGGGCCACCTTGTGAGCCTTGAGCGCCGCCACGGTTTCGGGTGCCAACGGAATAGAGCGCTTACTGCGCGGTGTCTTCGGCTCGACCATAGTCGGAGTCACGCAGCGCTTTCGAGAACCAGTTCGTGTTCGACGGATCGACACGTCCACGGTGCTAGATCGAGAGACACATCGACCCAACGAAGCCCGAGAACCTCACCACGGCGCATTCCGGTCGTCGCGGCTAGTAGCCACTGGGGCGTAGCGAGACGGTCACCGGAAGCGACCTCCAGGAAGCGCCGCATCTCATTCGCTGTTCATCTGGCAGCGGCAGCAGGCCTGACTGATGACGCCACAACGACCCTTACGCTGAGCGAGGAGCAGCGGTCAAAGGACGCAAGTCCTTCGGATCGAAGCGGCGGAGTGGCTAACGCCTACTCCCGGACGCCCTTGACGGGAGAAGCATCGGGCGCAGCGAGTGCCCAGTATCTCTGGGACAGCTGGGGAGCTGGGTGGAGCCGGTAGGTGAACTCGTGTCGAGGACGCATGACCTTTCGTAGACCGTGGCCTGTGATGTGGCTGCCGACGCGGACTGTGCGCTGGAGCTTGTGCAGCAAGTAGAGAGCCACGTCAGTACAAACATCCCAGCAAGAGGGGCCGGGTAACGGTGCTGGCAAGCCGGGCCATGATGTGCCGCAAGGAACTCTCACAAGTATCCTGAGACAAGCGCAGCTGAAGGAGAAGCAATGAGCCAGTACCTCGTGGTGGTTGAGAAGGCTGGCGATAATTTCGCCGCCTATTCACCCGACCTACCCGAATGCGCCGTGACCGCTGACACCAAGAGGAAGCGCTCAATCTGATGCGCCGAGCCATCGATCTTCACATTCGCGGCCTGCGCGAGGACGGGCTTCCTGTTCCGGAACCCTCGACATCAGCCGAGTGTCTCGCCGTATAGGGCCCAACCCAATGGTTACTCTAGACGCGCCTAACTTGACGATCGTCATTGCGGCAGAACCCGATGAGGTGTTCCCGCATTTCTGCCGTCCGGAATTGATCCAGCGATGGAGTCTCGGAATCAAGTCCGTCCAGGTGATCCAGGGTGATGCGTGCGCTCCCGGGAGCGTTCTCGTGTCGAAAATGAGCTGGAGCTCAGGTGTACGGAAGGCCCACACAAGGGTGATCGAAAGTAATCCCCCTTGGAAGTTCGTGACTGAAGAGCAGATCGGTGGGGTCACCGCGATTCAGACGTCTGTTCTAGAGAAGGTCGCGGAGGGAACCAAGGTGGTCTGCACATTGCAAGTTGCGAAACGCGGTGGCATCTATGGATTCATGTTGCGATTGCAGCCCGATGTATTCACCAAACAACTTGGCGTCCTGCTACCTCGATTGAAGAAGGCGGTCGAGGAGCCCGACAAGAGCCGGTCAACTCGTGGGTTTCGAGGCCATCTTTGGGAGAGCTTGAAGGCCTCTCCTCGCCTCTCCCTCAAAGGTTTCCTCGCGTGCTTTGTTGGGAGCTACCTCATCGTGGCCGTCATAAAGGTCCTCGTCTCTTAAAAAGGGACCACCGGGAACTGTGTGTCGCCTCAGGTGTTGGCTGAGTATTGAGGAATGGTCGAAGACTCCTCTTAGTGCGCAGCGGCGAAAGAACTTTCCGGCCATGCACTGACAAGGGCCGCATTGGGAAGCGACTCGCTTCGCGAACCTTAGGCGCAGATCTTGGGGCCGTATCCGGCTCAACGCGTTGCGGGAGAGTCGTCCAGGACCGCGAGACCGAGCGCGGCAACAAGATCGTCGTGATTTCCCGCTCGCATCGCGCCGGTGACTACGTTCACGTCGCGCGCCGACAGTAGTGTCCGCGAATGGCTGATCCCGCTGTGGCGAAAGAGGCATGACCGCTACCGGTACCTCAACCCACTCTCGTTCGCTCGCCAAACAGCTGCTAGGCGCGATCTGGTTGGTTGCCACTTTCTTTGGGGGGTGCGCCCTCTTTCTGTGGGCCTGGCTGTGGAATCTGCCGTTGACTGGAGAAATACACCCGAACCTTCCCCCCTACACGGTGCTGGCGGGTGCTATAGCCGCCTCTGGTCCGGGGACGCTCTGGTTCTTTACTCGGAAGTCTTTGTGGCTCTTGGCGGCAGGCGTCTTTCTAGCGACGGGTGTGGCCCTCGCCATCATCATGGCTGTTGCGAGTTTGGACTGAGGTGGGCCCAGCGGGCAGCTAGTCCTGCTCCATTTTGCCGTCCCTCAGTGCGAGGGTGGCGCGCAACGCGGGTGTGCTGAAGGTTCGACTCGCCCCTCCGACACCCAGGACTTACCAGTACGTGGGGGTCCTTCGCTCGCCTGAGTCCCCTTCGAGTACAAGCGACTGGACGGCGGAGGGCTCGGTTACTGGTGGCCGCTGGTTCGAGTTGCAGGCGGCGACACTGGTGGATGCCCTTCCCGATGGGCGTCCTAGAAGCGGAAGGAGGGCGGGGACCGCGCGCCCACTGAGTCTGGCTTAGGTTAGCTGGACGACTTTCGTGACGTCGACCAGGACCGGGGTTCCGACGAGGTCGTGTCTATCTCCAAGACTCGCCTTTCTGTTTGCATCCCCCAGGCTCAGCCCCTAAGATGCCGCCCGTCAGAGCGATGGTGCGAGGAAGCCGGTTAGATGCCGGCGCGGTCGCTTTCACTGTAGCCGGAGGGTCTCTCCACAATGCCACTGCCGCAGGGCGGGAAGGCGGAGTAGGACGATGCTCCGGGAGCCAGGACATTCGGCCATCGCTATACCGCCGAACGGGACGCGCAATCCCCAGGAGGTTTCATGTCGAACGTTGCTGTTGCGCCAGTTCTCTCCGAAGCTGGCTACCCGCCCGCGATCTCCCTTCGCATCTTTGGCCTTGGACCGTCTTCGTAGCAGCGATCCTGCTCTTCGCTCTACATGATGGGCTCGTACCAGGGTTCAGCGACGCTGCACGAGTTTCTCCACGACGGTCGGCATCTGCTCGGCTTCCCTGTCACTGACGGCCCAAAGATGTTGAGGGGCTTGCTCGTCTGCGGGCTCGTCGCAGTGCGCCGGCCTGCTTGCAACTGGATTCGCTCGGATCGTGGGAGAACCCTCCGTCGACGCGGCGATCGCCTTCGAGGAAAGTCAGGTGGATCCGGCCGCCGCCGGCAGCATCCACGCATCAACATGCGGGGCCCTTTGGTCTCGCGGAAGACCCAGAGCACCGCGGGCTGCTCGGTGCCGCTCTCATCTACGGCCTCTCGTTAGGCGGGCTCTTCGCGTGCTCTTGCATTCGTCTACGGGCGTGTGGGCAAGCTCAGTCCAGCCGCTACGGCACTTTGGCTGGCAGGCGCATCGTTCGTCGTCCTCTTCTCGTGCCGTTTCTAAAGTTCCCTGCGAACCCACCGGCGGTGGGGAACCCGGACACGATCACCAAGCGAACGGTTCTGTACTTCACGATGATGGGCATCTCGATCCTCGGCGCAGTGCTTGCGGTGCGCGCTCGCAAGCTGCTTGCACACCATGGACCGTCACCGGCCCTGGCCGTAGGCCTCGCGCCCTACGGGGTGGTCGTTCTCGTGGCAGGGCTGGCCCTGCCCGGCATCCAGGAGGTGCCGAGGGACTTCCCGGCCGTGACCCTATGGGAGTTTCGGCAGGCGACTGTTGGCACTCAGCTCGTCCTCTGGACGGTGCTCGGCTCGGTCTTCGCGCTCGGATCAAGACGGGTGATGACTCCGCTTGAAGTGCCGAGCCAGGAGCTGGCGTCCCCACTTCGACCAGGAGACTGACATTGCCCGCCCACCCGGGATCCGCCGCCCCGGCCCTCCTCCGATCGGTGGCCGCCCCGGGCGCGCAGCAGTGACGCTCACTGCCCCGGCGTGCTCGACATGCATGAGGCCGAGGATGGCTGGCTTGCGCGCATCCGCCTGCCGGGCGGAATGGTCTCGGCTGAGCAGCTCGCCGCGATCGCAGAGCTCGCCGGGAGGAAGTGGCATCGTTGAGCTCACCGCCAGGGCGAACCTGCAGGTGCGCGGGCTTCCGCCGGAGAGTGGTGCCGCACGCTTTGAGGCGCTCGAGGCGGTCGGACTGCTTCCTTCGATGACACATGAGCGCATCCGCAATGTGCTCGCAAGTCCCCTGGCTGGACGCCATCCTCGCTCGCTCTGCACGACCGATCAGCTCGTGCACGAGCTCGATCGCGGGCTCTGCGCGGACTCTCAGCTCGCGCACCTCCCACAGCGCTTCCTCTTCGCCCTTGACGACGGCGGGGGCGCGCTCGCGCCGACCGCCGACGTTGCACTTGCGGCGGCGGCGAAGACGGGTTCCGCCTGCTCCTGGGAGGCCTTCCTACGGATGCCGTTGTGCCCGGACGGCAGGCTGCAGAGCTTGCACTCTTGGCGGCGCGGGCTTTCCTTGCTGTCAATCACGCTGGCGGTTGGCGCGCCGCGGAGCTGCCTGATGGAGCGCGGTCGATTGCAGCGCGGCTCGGAGCCAGACTCGCCCTCACCGATGAGATGCCGGCGTCAACCGCTGTTCCGCCAGGAAGATGCGAGCAGCGCGACGGGCGCTTTGCGCTGACGGCTCTTCCGCCACTCAGGTCGTCTCGACCCCGAGGTTGTCAGCGTGATCGCGGCGCTCGCTCGAGCGTGCGCCGGCTCTATCCGCATCGCCGCGGACGAAGAGCCTCAGCTTCGTGGACCTCGAGCCCGCGGCCGTGGACCCCTGGCCAGGGCGCTGCAGGATCTCGGGCTCGTCACCGAGCCGGGTTCCGGCTGGGAAGGGCTGAGTGCCTGCGCCGGTCTCCGTGCCTGCGCCAAGGCTCGAATCGACGTGCAGGCGGCGGCTAACGTTCGCGCAGCTGTGCGCGGGGCCGGCGCTCATCGGGAGCACTGGTCCGCTTGTGAGCGCCGCTGTGGCGAGCCACGCGGTGTCGCTTGAGCGTGGCCGCCTCTGGCGATGCGGTGGTCGTCGGCCAGCAGATCGTGCTTGACGCGAAGCACGCACTCGGCTTGTTCGCGACGGACGGGGAGCATGAGCGCGTACCTTCGCGACGGGGCCGAGATCTATCGGCGCTCGTTCGCGACGATCCGTGCGGAAGCTGATCTCGATGGCTTCGATCCGTTGCTCGCTCGAGCGGCGGTTCGCATGATCCATGCCTGCGGCATGGTCGACCTGACCCGCGACATCGCGACTTCGCAAGGCTTTGCAGCCACGGCGGCGGCTGCGCTTGAGGCGGGCGCTCCGGTCCTCTGCGATACGGACATGGTCGCCGCTGGCGTCACGCGCTCGCGCCTCCCTGCAACGAACCAAGTGATCTGCACACTGTCCGACCCTCGCGTGTCAGCGCTCGCGCGCGAACTGGGCACGACGCGCTCGGCCGCTGCGCTTGAGCTCTGGCGCGAACAGCTCGATGGCGCCCTCGTCGTGATCGGGAATGCGCCGACGGCCCTCTTCCGTCTACTTGAGCTGATCGAGGAAGGCGCGGATCGACCGGCGGCTGTCATCGGCGTGCCTGTCGGATTCGTTGGTGCCCTCGAGTCCAAGCTAGCGCTGGCCGACCACCCCGCTGGCTTGGAGTACCTCGTCGTCCACGGCCGCCGCGGCGGGAGCCCGATCGCCGCGGCGGCCGTCAATGCACTTGCGTGCCCAGCAGAGTGAACAGGAACGGACGCCAACCCGGGAAGCTCTTCGGCGTCGGCGTAGGCCCCGGCGATCCCGAGCTGCTGACGCTCAAGGCGCGCCGCGTCGTGGAGGCGGCACACGTCGTCGCCTACCCTTGCGCCCGTCACCGCCGAAGCGTTGCGCGCAGGATCGCTGCGCCCTACCTGCGCGAGGAGCAGCTCGAGATCGCGCTGAGCTTCCCTGTCACGACCGAGCAGACAGACCACCCGGAAGGCTACGAGGGAGCACTGCGCGACTTCTACGACGAGAGCGCAGCGGAGCTCGCGGAACATCTCGAACAGGGCCGAGACGTCGCGGTGCTCTGCGAGGGCGACCCTTTCTTCTACGGGAGCTACATGTACTTGCACGAGCGGCTCGCCCACCACTACGAGGTCGAGGTCGTCCCCGGCGTCACCTCGTTCAGTGCCGCCGCTGCCGCGGCGGGAACGCCGCTCGTGAAGCGCGACGACGTCTTTACCGTTTTGCCTGGCACGCTCGGACCGGACGCCGTGACGGAGTGGCTGCGGTCAGCGGATGCAGCAGTCGTGCTCAAGCTCGGGCGCGCCTTCTCGGGAGTCTGCAGCGCCGCAGAGCAGGCGGGTGTGGCCGAGCGGGCCATCTACGTGGAGCGGGCCAGCTCGCCGGAGCAGCGGATCTCGGCTTTGCGAGAGGTGGAAGGTGACGTTCCCTACATGTCGCTCGTGCTCGTGCCGACCCTGAACGGCGCGCAGGCCAACGGCGACTCGGCCCAAGGCTGCCTCACCGTTGTCGGACTCGGCCCCGCAGGACGGGAATGGCTGACACCCGAGGCGCAGGCTGTGCTCGCGGAGGCGGATGAGCTCGTTGGCTACGGCCCCTACCTTGCCCGCGTGCCTGAGCGAAAGGGCCAAAGACGGCAGGCAAGCGACAACCGCAACGAGACCGAGCGGGCTCGTGTCGCGCTGGACTTGGCCACCAGGGGCAAGCGCGTGGCGGTGGTCTCCTCAGGCGATCCGGGCATCTTCGCCATGGCGGCCGCGGTGCTCGAGGTAGTGGATGAGGCGGGCGGCACGTACAGCCAGACTGCCGTTCGGGTTGTGCCGGGCCTCTCCGCGATGCAGGCAGCGGCCGCACGCGTAGGCGCCCCCCTGGGGCATGACTTCTGCGTCCTCTCGCTCTCCGATCAACTCAAGCCGTGGGAGATCATCGAGCGCCGGCTCGAGGCGGCCGGGGCGGCCGATCTCGTGCTCGCGCTCTACAACCCTGCATCGCGCACGAGGCGGGAGCAACTGGAGCGGGCGCGCAGTGTGCTGCTTCGCCACAGAAGCGAAGGGACTCCAGTAGTCGTCGCGCGGGACGTTGGCGGCCCCGAAGAGGACGTCGTGGTCTCGACGCTCGCCGGCTTCGACGCAGAGAGCGTGGACATGCGAACGCTGCTCGTGATCGGTTCCTCGACGACGCGCGTGATCGAAGGCCCGGGAGGGACGCGGCAGGTCTACACACCGCGCCGGTACCCGGCCGGTCTACGCGCCTCGCGCCGTTACCCGGCCTGAACCGATGAGACGTGTGCTGCTCATCGGCATCGGCGCCGGCGATCCCGAGCATCTGACCGTGCAAGCGATCAAGGCGCTCAACGCGGTCGACGTCTTCTTCGTCGTCGACAAGGGAGAGACCAAGCAGGACCTCATCCGCCTGCGGAAGGAGATCTGCGATCGCTACGTCGAGGGCCGCTCCTACCGCATGGTGGAGGTACGCGACCCGGAACGTAGCCGCTCTGCGGCCGCCTACCGCTCCGCTGTTGAGGACTGGCGACGACGCAGGGCAGACGTCTACGAGACGCTCATCCAGGAAGAGCTCGACGAGCACGGCTGCGGCGTGCTTCTCGTCTGGGGCGACCCTTCGCTTTACGACAGCACGCTCGCGATCGTCGACGAGATCCTAGCTAGGGGAAACGTCGAGTTCGAGGTCGAGGTTGTTCCCGGGATCAGCAGCATCCAGGCGCTTGCCGCCAAGCACAGGATCACGCTCACCCAGGTCGGCCGGCCCATGCAGATCACGACCGGCCGCCTTCTGGCGACGGGCTTCCCTGCGGAAGCCGACGACGTCGTCGTCATGCTCGACGCGGAGTGCTCGTTCAAGCAACTCGTCGGCGACGAGCGCGAGATCGACATCTACTGGGGGGCGTACGTCGGCACCGAGGACGAGCTGCTCGTCGCGGGTGAACTGAGTGCGGTCACTGACCACATCGAGCGGATTCGGTCCGCGGCAAGAGCCAGCAAGGGCTGGATCATGGACTCCTACTTGTTGCGGAGACGCACCCTTTGAACGGGCGCGTGCTGCTGCTGGGAGGCACCGTCGAGGCGCGAGAGCTCGCGGCGCTGATGCACGAAGCCGGTATGCCCTTCGTCTCGTCGCTCGCCGGACGGGTTGCGCGGCCGCGACTGCCCGTCGGCGAGGTTCGGATCGGCGGCTTCGGCGGCCCGCCTGCCCTAGCCGCGTGGCTATCGGAGCATGGGATCGCGGCGGTCGTCGACGCGACCCATCCGTTCGCCGAGCGGATCTCCGCCTCGGCGCTGCAGGCGTGCGGGGCCGCCGAGGTGCCGCTGGTGAGACTCGAGCGGCCCGGCTGGACCGAGCGGCCAGGTGACCGGTGGCACTGGGTCGGCGACCTGGACGAGGCCGCCGAGCTCGTCCCGCAGCTGGGGCACCGGGTGCTACTCACGACCGGGCGCCAGGGCCTCGCCGCGTTCGCCGGGGTAGACCGCTGGTTTCTCATTCGCTGTGTCGACCCGCCGAGGCCGCCGCTTCCCGCGCGCCACAAGCTCCTCCTCGACCGAGGCCCATACAGCTTGGCCGGAGAGCTCGCTCTGTTCGACGAACACCGGATCGACGTGCTCGTCACGAAGGACAGTGGCGGCTCTCACACCCAGGCAAAGCTCGACGCAGCCCGCGAGCGCGGTATGCAGGCGATCGTGGTGCGCAGGCCGCCGCGCCTGGACAACGAGACCGTGAACACGCCCGCGGAGGCGCTCGGGTGGATCGCATCGCACCGTTCTGTGGGAGCGGGCATCGCATGAGGCGGCTTCTCCTGTTACGGCACGCGAGCACAGCTGCGACGCGCTCGTTCGCCTTTCCCGCCGACGAGTCGCTGGACGAGCGGGGACGGGCTGCGGCCACGGAACTTCTGGGTCTGTTGCCGGCGAACGGGGAGGTCGTTTCCAGTCCTGCTGCCCGTTGTCTCCAGACCGCGGGGGCCGCCGGGATCACTCCCGCGCTCGAGCCGGCGCTCCGCGAGTGCGACTTCGGTTCCTGGACGGGTCGGACGCTCGCAGAGCTAAACGCCGCCGAGCCAGATGCCGTTGCTGCGTGGATGAGCGAGCCAACCGCCCGCGCGCACGGCGGCGAGACGCAGGCAGAGTTTGTCGAACGCGTCGCGCACTGGCTCGATGTTCAGGCGACGCTCGAAGGCAGGATGCTCGCGATCACGCACGGGGGCGTGGTCAAGGCGGCGCTCGTTCATGCGCTGGGTGCCCCCCTCGAGGCCTTCTGGCGGATCGACGTAGCGCCGCTCGCACTCACCGAGCTCCATGCCCATGACGGGCGCTGGACGGTGACACGCGTGAACGCGAGCGCGCTCGTGCGCGAGTCGGAGGTGGTGTCCACATGAAGGGCGCCCTGCTCGTCTGCGGAACGCACTCGGACGCCGGCAAGTCCGTCGTCACCGCTGGCATCTGCCGATGGCTGCGCCGCTCGGGTGTAAGCGTCGCGCCCTTCAAGGCTCAGAACATGGCGCTCAACTCCGTCGTCACCCTGGACGGCAGCGAGATCGGCCGCGCGCAGGCGATGCAGGCTGCGGCGTGCGGCCTGGAGCCGGAAGCCGCGATGAACCCGGTGCTGATCAAGCCGTCGGGCGAGCGTCACAGCCAGGTGGTCGTGATGGGACGCCCATATGCAGAGGCGGACGCTCGTTCCTACCAGGAGCTTAAGAACTACCTGCGTCCCATCGTCGCTGCAGCGCTCACCGATCTGCGGGACCGATTCGACGTCGTCGTCTGCGAGGGGGCCGGCAGCCCCGCGGAGACGAACTTACGTGGAGCGGACATCGTCAACATGGGCCTTGCGCGCGAGGCGGGCCTGCCTGTGCTGATCGTCGGCGACATCGACCGCGGCGGCGTTCTGGCTTCGCTGTACGGGACGCTCGCCTTGCTCGACGCGGCCGATCAGGCGCATGTGGCCGGTTTCGTGATCAACAAATTCCGTGGGGACGCCACCATCCTTGCCCCCGCGCTGGTCCAGCTCGAGCAGCTGACCGGGCGTAGCACGCTCGGCGTGCTCCCCTGGATCGAGGACCTCTGGATGGACGTCGAGGATTCGCTGGCGCTAGAGGCCCGACCCGAGCAACAGAGCGAAGGCGACACGCTCGATGTCGCCGTCGTCCGCCTGCGCTGGATGAGCAACTTCACCGACTTCGACGCGCTCGCGTTGGAGCCCGGGGTGCGCGTGCGCTTCAGCCGCTCGGCGGCCGACGTCGAGCGAGCCGACCTCGTCGTCGTGCCGGGGACGAAGGCGACCGTGGACGACCTGGCCGGCCTACGTAGTGAAGGTCTCGATCGAGCGATCGCAGCGCGAGCTGCGAAGGGGGGACCGATCCTCGGCATCTGCGGCGGCTACCAGATGCTCGGGCAACGGATCGTCGACGACGTGGAGTCACGTTCGGGCGAGGTCGAGGGACTCGGTCTGCTGCCGATATCAACGGTCTTTGCCTCCGACAAGCTCCTGCGCCGGCGAGCAGGCAGCTGCGCCTGGCTCGGAACCCCCGCAACGGGTTATGAGATTCGCCACGGCCGGATCGAGCGTCAGGGGGGCGAACCCGTGCTTCTTGCCGCCGATGGCGAGCCCGACGGCTGTCGCTCGGGATCGGTCGTCGGGATCTCCTGGCACGGAGCGCTGGAGCAAGATGAGCTACGGCGAGCGCTTCTGAGCTGGGTTGCCGCAGAGCGCGGACGCCGTTTCGTTCCCGGTCTGAGCTCGTTCGTGGCTGCACGCGAAGAGCGCTTGGACGCGCTCGGCGATCTCGTCGCTGCGCATCTCGACACCGCACGTGTTGCGGAGCTGATCGAGGTCGGGATTCCCGAAGCTCTTCCCACCCTGCGAACGGAGGTGGGCGCTTGCTTCGTTTCGTAACGACCGCGGACACCGAGATCCTGGCGACTGCGGCTGCGGTAGCGCTGCTGCCCGCCGGTTTTCCGGAGGTGCGGTGCGCTAACCCGAACAGCGCCTCGGACCACGACGTCTTCGTCGAGGATCTGCTCGCCGGCGCGCGCGTCGTCCTCTGCCGCGTCCTCGGCGGGCGTCGCGGCTGGCCCGATGGCTTCGACCTGCTGCGCAGCCGCTGCCGCGAGCGCGACATCGTGCTGATCGGGCTGGGTGGTGAGGCCGAGCCGGACGCGGAGATGACCAAGCTCTCGTTGGCCCCGGCAGGCGCGGTTGCGCAGGCGGGCGAGTACCTGCGCCACGGAGACGTCGACAACGTCGAGCAGCTGCTGCGTTTCCTCGCCGACACCTTCCTGCTCGAGGGCTACGGCTTCGAGGCTCCGCACGAGGTCCCCGACCTGGGCATCTACCTACCTGGTACAGGCGATGTCCCACTCGAACGCGCGCTGGAGCGCCACGACGCCGGCCGCCCGACGATCGGCATCTGCTTCTACCGCTCGCACCGGTTGACGGGCAACACGCTGTTCGTGGACGCGCTCTGCACTGCCGTCGAGCAGGCCGGCGCGAACGCCCTCGCGGTCTGGAGCTACTCCCTGCGCCGGGACTCGAACGGGGACGTGGCCCCGTTCGCGCTGCTCCGGGGCCACGTCGACGCGCTTGTGACGACGATGCTGGCAACGGGAGGATCGAGCGCGCGCGACGCGGCAGCCAAGGCGGGCGATGGCGTCGGCGCGGACTGGCAGGACTGGGATGCTTCCGCTCTCGCCGCCCTCGACGTACCCGTGATCCAGGCCGTCTGCGCAACCGGGCCGCGGGCCGCCTGGGCGAGCTCGGACACGGGCCTCTCGCCGCTCGACGTGGCGACACAGGTGGCGATCCCAGAGTTCGACGGTCGCGTCCTCGCGGGCGTGATCTCGTTCAAGGAGCACGATGACGGGAGCTCGCCGGTCGGAGCCCCGCTCGCGCGCTACGTCCCGGACCCCGAGCGCTGTGCGCGCGTCGCACGTTTCGCCGTCCGAAGTGCGCAGCTGCGTTACACGGCCGCTAACGAACGCCGACTCGCCGTTTTGCTGACCAGCTTTCCGACCAAGCACGCACGGGTCGGAATGGCGGTAGGGCTGGACACGCCGGCGAGCGCCCTGCGTCTGCTGGAAGCTCTTCGACAGGATGGGATGCGAGTCGACACCCCGTTCGAGCACGGCGACGAGCTGATGCAGGCGCTGATCGGAACGGGTGGGCACGACCCGGAGTTCCTCACCGACGAGCAGCTCGCTTCGGCACCGCTGCGATTCCCGGTGGCCAACTATCTGCGCCGGTACGAGAAGTTGCCTGCGGAGCTGCGGGAGGCGATCGAGGAGCGCTGGGGACCGCCGCCGGGAGATCGCTACCTCGACGGAGACGACTTCGTCGTGGCGGGCCTCGGGCTCGGGAACGTGGTGATAGCGATCCAGCCGCCGCGTGGGTACGGCGACGACCCGGTCGGGATCTACCACGACCCAAACCTGCCGCCGACCCACCACTACCTCGCTTGCTACTGGTGGCTAGACGAGGTCTGGGGCGCGGACGCGATCGTGCACCTCGGCAAGCACGGCACGCTCGAGTGGCTGCCTGGAAAAATGCTTGCGCTCTCGGCGAGCTGCGCTCCGGACGCTGCGCTCGGCGACATCCCGCTCTTCTACCCGTTCGTCGTCAACGACCCCGGGGAGGGCGTCCAGGCCAAGCGCCGCGCCCACGCCGTCGTAGTGGATCACCTCGTCCCGCCGATGATGCGGGCGGAGACCTACGACGAGCTGGCCGAGCTCGAGTCACTGCTCGACGAGTACGCACGCCTCGAGGCGCTCGACCCGCCCAAGCTGCCGGCGCTCGCGGCCCGCATCTGGTCGGCGATCGAGCGGGCGAACCTGCAGGCGGATCTGGACATCCAGGAGCGCCCGGAGGACGTCGGCGCGCTCGTCGCCCACATCGACGGCTATCTCTGCGAGATCAAGGACATCCAGGTGAAGGACGGCCTGCACGTGCTCGGCCAGGCACCCGAGCGAGAGCAGCTACGCGGTCTCGTCGCCGCCATCCTGCGCCTCGGCTCGGGTGACGTGCCGGGCCTGCGCCGGGCGACCGGTGCTGCGTTCGGGCTGGACGAGCCGGCGCTCCTGGCGACGCCGGGCGCGCCTTCACCGAGCCGTCCCGAAGAGTTGCTCGATCGTTTCCGCGGTCCGGCGGCGAGTGCGGGCGATCTAATCGACCGGCTCGAGGCGGCGCAGAGCGCGCTGCTCGAGGAGCTGGAGCGACGGGACTGGCGGGCCGATGCGGCAGGTGCCACCTGCCAGCGGATCCTCGGGCGTCGCGACCCCGGCGTCGAGAGCGCGCTCCGCTTCGCCGCGGACGAGGTTGTTCCGCGGATCCGCGGCTGCGGGGCAGAGCTCACGAACGTGCTCGCGGCGCTGAACGGCCGTCATGTGCCTGCAGGCCCTTCCGGCAGCCCGACTCGCGGTCGGCTGGACGTGCTCCCGACAGGCCGCAACTTCTACTCCGTCGACCCGCGCGCCCTTCCTTCGGAGCTCGCGTGGGAGGTGGGTTGCCGGCTTGCCGAGACCTTGCTCGAGCGCCATCGGGCCCAGACGGGTGAGTTGCCGCGCATGGTAGGTCTCGTCGCCTGGGGAACGGCCGCGATGCGCACCCACGGCGACGACGTGGCCGAGATCCTCGCCCTTCTCGGCGTGCGTCCCACCTGGAACCGCGAGTCGCGGCGGGTGACAGGGATCGAGATCGTCCCGTTGGGCGAGCTCGGGCGGCCCCGGATCGACGTCACCGTGCGCATCTCGGGCTTCTTCCGCGACGCCTTCCCGCACCTGGTTCGACTGATCGACGATGCGGTGGCGGCTGTCGCCGCGCTGGACGAGCCTGCCGAAAAGAACTTCGTCGCCGCACATGCGCGCGAGGACGCCGAGCGACTCGCCATAGAGCTCGACGCCGCCCCTGCCTGGAGACGCGCCACGACGCGCGTCTTCGGCTCGAAGCCAGAGTCCTACGGCGCGGGGCTGCTGCAGCTTGTCGACGCCCGCGACTGGCGTGACCAGGGCGACATCGCGGCGGTCTACGAGGCGTGGGGCGGCTACGCCTATGGGCGGGGGCTCGACGGTGCCTCGGCCAGCGAGGCGATGCGCGACTGCTACGGGCGCATCGAGGTGGCCGTCAAGAACGTCGACTCACGCGAGCACGACATCCTCGACTCCGACGACTACTACCAGTACCACGGCGGCATGGTCGCGACGGTCAAGGCGCTGACCGGGCGCGAGCCGGCCGCCTATCTCGGCGACAGCTCGGACCCCTCACGTGTAGTTGCCCGCACACTGGCAGAGGAGACACGTCGGGTGTTCCGAGCACGGGTCGCGAATCCACGCTGGATCGCCTCGATGGTGCGTCATGGCTATAAGGGCGCTGCGGAGCTCTCGGCGACGGTCGACTACCTCTTCGGCTACGACGCGACGACTGGTGTCGCCGAGGACTGGATGTACGAGCAGGTCGCGTCGCGCTACCTGCTCGATCCCGATCTCGCGGAGTTCATGTCGCGCTCGAATCCGTGGGCGGCACGGGCGATCGCCGAGCGATTGCTCGAGGCGGCAGAGCGCGGCATGTGGGCCGCACCGGCCGAATCGGCCCTGGCCCTGATCCGCGAGCGCTACCTGGAGCTCGAGGGCGAGCTCGAGGCGGCAGGCACGTGAGCGGGCGTGTACACCTCGTCGGAGCCGGCCCGGGCGCTGCCGACTTGCTGACGCTGCGAGCCGCGGGTTTGCTCGCGGCCGCGGACGTGGTCCTACACGATCGGCTCGTCGGGCCCGATGTCCTTGCCTTCTGCCGGGCGGATGCGGAGCTGGTCGACGTATCCAAGCGCCCCGGAGCGGAGTCGGCAGCGCAGGAGGAGATCAACCGCGTGCTCATCGAGCGTGCGCGGGCCGGGCTGGACGTTGTTCGCCTCAAGGGCGGCGACCCGTTCATCTTTGGACGCGGTGGCGAGGAGGCCCGGGCGCTGCAGGCAGCCGGCATACCGTTCGACGTCGTCCCCGGCCTCAGCTCAGCGCTAGCCGCTCCCGCAGCCGCCGGCGTCTCGCTTACCCACCGTGAGCTGGCGCGCTCGGTCACGATCATCACCGGCCACTTGCAGGCGCTCGAGGAGCACGGCTGGGACGCTCTCGCGGCGACGGACACACTCGTCGTTCTGATGGGCGCGGCGACCGTCGGCGAGATGGCGCAGCGGCTGATGGCCGGCGGCCGGGCCGCCGATACCCCCGCGGTGGTTGTCCAGGAGGCGACCCTGCCGGGCCAGCAGGAAGTGGCCGCGCCGCTGGGGGAACTCGCGGATGCGGTCGCCGAGGCAGGTCTGCGCGCACCGCTCGTCGTCGTCGTCGGAGCGGTCGCGGCGATCGACCTGTACCGGCCGCTCGCGCTGGAGACGCGCCGGTGAACGCCTATCCGCTAAGCGCCGTCGTCGGCCAGTCCGAGCTCGTCGAGGCGTTACTGGTCAATGCGGTCGCGCCGGAGGTCGGCGGTGTGCTGGTTCGCGGCGAGCGGGGAACGGCGAAGTCGACGGCGGTTCGCGGGTTGGCGCCGCTCTTACCGCCGGTGCTCGCGGCCGCCGATCAACCCTTTGCGTTCGCGCCCGGTGAGCGCGCTCCGGGTGGAGTCGTCGCGGATGACGCCGAGACGGCGTTGCGACCGGCTGCGCTCGTAGAGCTCCCGCTCGGGGCCACGCTCGACCGGCTCGTCGGCTCACTCGACTTCGGGCGGGCGCTCGGCGGCGAGCATCGCTTCGAGCCGGGCCTGCTTGCCCGAGCGCATCGCGGGATCCTGTACGTGGACGAGGTGAACCTGCTCCCCGACCACCTCGTCGACGCGCTCCTCGACGCGGCCGCTTCGGGGGTCGTTCGTGTCGAGCGCGAGGCGGTCTCCCAGACCCACGCCGCGCGCTTCCTGCTCGTAGGCACGATGAACGTCGAGGAAGGCGAACTGCGCCCCCAATTGCTCGATCGCTTCGGTCTCGGCGTGGAGGTCGCGGCCTCGAGCGATCCCAACGAGCGGGCCGAGATCGTGCGCCGTCGCCTGGCCTTCGAAGCTGATCCCAGAGGCTTCATGTCCGAGTGGAGCGCCAAGGAACAAGAGCTTGCTCGGCGCATCGCCACTGCGCGCGAGCACCTCCCTAGTGTTGACCTGCCCGGTCGCGAGTTGCTGCGGATCACCACCGCCTGTGCCCGGCTGGGGATCGACGGCGTGCGCGGGGACATCGTTACGGCGCTCGCAGCGCGAGCCTTGGCAGCGTTCGCGGAGGAAGATGCAGTGAGAGAGGAGCACGTTCGGCGTGCAGCGAAGCTCGCTCTTGCGCACCGCCGCCGGCGCGATCCATTCGGCAACCATGTGGCGGACGCCCAGTCACTCGAGCAGGCGCTCGACGGCCACGATCCCGACGACGAGCCTCCATCAGGCCCGAACGGCGATGGCAGAGGGCGAGGATCCGTCCCCTCTTCCGGATCGAGCTCGGAAAGCGAGCCTGCGAGCGCGGCCACCCCTTCGGGCTTCGAGCCGCAGCCCGATCCGCGACTGCCTGCACGGGAGCGGCAGGACGTTCCGCTCCAAGCGACGCTGCCCTCCAAAGCGCTCAGCCTGGCAGGGGCAGGACGAGGCCCGACCGGAAGGCGAGCGCGTGCGGCGGGCAGGCAGGCGGGTTCGATCGACAGTCGTCCGGCTCAGGCCTGGAGCGACGACGTCGCCGTCGTTGCCACACTGCGACACCGCCTGGTGCACGGCGAAGCCGGCGTTCGCGAGCACGTGCGCTCGGGCCGTGAAGGCGTGTTTATCTGCCTCGTCGTGGACGCAAGTGGCTCGATGGGGGCGCGGAAGCGGCTTGCGCGGATCAAAGGTGCGCTGCTGGAGCTCTTGCGCGAAGCGTATGCAAGCCGGGATCGCGTTGCGATCGTGACCTTCCGCGACGGTGGCGCACAACTCTCGGTGCGACCGGGTGCCCCTCTCGGGCGCGCCGCGGAGGCGATCGAGACGCTGAGCGCCGGCGGGCGAACCCCGCTTGCTGCGGGCCTCGTGGCGGCCGAGCACGTGATTCGCCTCGAGCGTGTACGCCAGCCGGAGCGACGCAGCATCGCCGTCGTCCTCGCCGACGGCCGAGTCGCCGATGAGCGGGGCGAGATCCGCGAGGCGGCCCGGCGACTCGGCCGCGCGGCAGCCGCGGTGCACGTCATCGACGCCGAGGAGGGCCCCGTTCGCCTCGGCCTCGCGGCCTCGCTCGCGGCCGCCTCGCAAGGTCAGGTGCACAGGCTCGTCACGCCCCCCTCGACCCCAAGGAGAATCGCATGACCGAACCGTCCGTGCAGGAGCCGCTCATCCGCCATGGCAACGAAGATGTTGACGTTCCCCACCGGCCGGGAGACGTCGGCAGCGCAGAGCCAAAGCGGCGCAAGCCTCGGGACCGTCAGCTCGTGATCGTCATCACGGGGCACGGGAAGGGCAAGAGCACCTCGGGCTTCGGGATGCTGATGCGCTCGTGGGCGCGTGGATACCGCTGCGGAGTGTTCCAGTTCGTCAAGTCGGGCAAGTGGAAGGTGGGCGAGTCCAAGGCGGCGATGGCCCTCGGCGGGATCGACTGGGAGAAGATGGGCGACGGCTGGTCCTGGCTCTCGCGCGACCTCGAGCAGTCGGAAGACCTCGCCCGCGAAGGGTGGGCGGAGGTGAAGCGGGCGATCGCCGACGAGCGCTACGAGTTCCTGCTGCTGGACGAGATCACGTACCCCATCAACTGGGGCTGGATCGAACTCGATGACGTGCTTGCGACTCTGCACGATCGGCCCGGCTTCCAGCACGTCGTGATCACGGGTCGCGACGCTCCCGCCGAGTTGGTCGACGCGGCTGACCTCGTTTCCGAGGTCGTCAACGTCAAGCACCCCATGGACGTCGGCATCAGGGCCCAGGAAGGGATCGAATGGTAGCCGTCACGGTGATCCTGGACGGGGCGAGCGAGCCGCTCGGCCCGGCTCCGACCAGCCTCGAGCGGGCACGCATGCCGGTGCTCGACTCGCTCGCACGGGGGGGTGTGCTGAGCCGCGTCCGCACGGTTCCACTCGGTCTCTCGGCGGGCTCCGAACACGCCATTCCGACGCTGCTCGGCTGGCCCCCCGCCGCGTCTGTCGACCGCGGCGTGGTGGAGGCGGCGGCACAGGAGCTTTCGCTCGCCGAGGAGGAGTGGGCCTGGCGTGTCGACGTGCTCGAGCGCGGCAAGCGCGCGGACGAGCCCACGGTCGGGCGGGTCGCTGCCGAGCTGGCCGCTCTCCTCCCCGGACATGCGCTCCGGCGCCTTGCCGGGCACCGTCTGCTCCTGACCGGCCCGAGGCCGCTCCCGCTGCGGGCGCGCGACGATCTCCGGGTCTGGCCGGAAGGAGCTCTGCCCCCCCGGGTCCTCGGCGCAGAGACGGTCGTCGTCACGGCACGCGGAGCGGCTGCCGGGATCGCCCGGCTGATGGGCGCCACGGTCGTCGTCCCCGCGGGGGCTACCGGCTCGACGGACACGGATCTGCGGTCCAAGGCCGAAGCCGCTCGCCGGGCGCTCGCCGAGGGCGCGGAGAAGGTCGTCGTCCACGTCGGCGCTCCCGACGAAGCTGCACCTCACAGAGATGCCCTCGGGCAGCTGCGGGCCCTGGAGGACCTGGACTGTCAGCTGCTTGCGCCCGTTGCCGAGGGCGTCCGAGCCGGCCGCGGCTGGCTCACGGGCTGCCGCGACCATGGTTGCGACCCACAAACGGGGCTGCACGACGACCTGCCGGTGCCCTGTCTCGTCTGGCGGGCGGAAGGCGCGCCAACCTGCGGCCTCCAGACGCCTCACCGAGCGCGCGGTCGCGGAGCTCGAGGTCGTCGATCTGGCGCGAGCGCAGGAGAGCGTCGCGTGACCGCCCGCATCGTGGTTGCGGGCACGAGCTCGGGCGCTGGGAAGACGTCTGTCGCCTGCGGCCTGATGGGCGCTCTACGTGAGCGCGGCCTCTGCGTCCAGGGCTTCAAGGTCGGCCCGGACTACATCGACCCGAGCTACCACACGGTGGCATGCGGGCGACCCGGCCGGAACCTCGATGCCTTCATCGATGGACCCGAGTTGATCGCGCCGCTCTTCTGCCACGGCTCGGCTGGGGCCGACATCGCGGTGATCGAGGGCGTGATGGGGCTCTTCGACGGCGTCTCTGGCCGGGGCGAGCTCGCCTCAACGGCACACGTCGCGAAGCTGCTCGATGCTCCCGTACTGCTCGTCGTCGACGCGTCCGCGATGGGACGCTCCGCCGCTGCGATCGTCCACGGCTACCGCAGCTTCGACCCCGACCTCGAGCTTGCCGGCGTTGTCCTGAACAGGCTCGGCTCCGACCATCACGAGCAACTTCTGCGCGAGGCGATCGAGCCTCTTGGGGTGCCCGTCTTCGGCGCGCTCCGTCGCGACGGGAGCGTCGTCACACCGGAGCGTCACCTCGGTCTCATCCCCGTCGACGAGCGCGAGCCACAGGCTCGAGCAACGCTCGAAAGGCTCGCTCGGCTCGTCGCGAGCAGCGTCGATCTCGACGCTGTGGTCGCGCTCGCACAAGGCGCGCGGCCCGTCGACGGTCCGAGTTGGAGTCCGAAGCCCGAGGAGCCACGGCGCGAGACCCGCGTCGCGCTTGCGGCGGGCCCAGCTTTTTCCTTTCATTACCGCGAGAACCTCGAGCTATTGGCCGCCGCGGGCGCCGAGCTCCTTCCGTTCGACCCCCTGGCCGACGAGCAGTTGCCCGACGGCGCCGACGCTCTCCTGCTCGCGGGAGGCTTCCCCGAGGTGTTCGGGCCCGAGCTGGCGGCAAACTCCTTGCTTCGGAGCGAGGTCGCGGCCTTCGCTCGCTCCGGCCGGCCGATCGTGGCCGAGTGCGGCGGGCTGCTGTACCTCGCGAGCGAGCTCGACGGACACGAGATGTGTGGCGTCGTTCCTGCGCGAGCGCGCATGACCAAGAGGCTCACACTCGGCTATCGGGAAGCCACGGCGCTCACCGGCACACCCTGCGTCGAGGCAGGCGAGCAGCTGCGCGGCCACGAGTTCCACTACTCCGAGCTCGAACGTGAGGGCGGCACATGTGCCTGGGCCCTAAGCGTGCGCGGCGTCAAGCAGGAGGAAGGCTTCGGATCGGCCTCGGTGCACGCGAGCTACCTGCACCTGCACTGGGCGAGCTCGCCGCAGATCGCATGCAGGCTGCTGGCAACGGCCGAGCGCGCACGGGCGGTGACGGTCGCGTGAGCGCGCCACTGACCGTCGTCGGAATCGGAACCGAGGGCTGGGACAGTCTCAGTCCCGCGGCGCAGGCAGCCATTCGCGAAGCGACCCTGATCATCGGGTCGGAGCGCCAGTTGGCACTGCTGCCGGAGACGGCCGCGGTGCGACGACCGTGGCCTTCGCCGATCGACGCCCTGGTAGAGGAGCTCGTCTCCGGCGCTGCCGGGCCCGCCTGCATCCTGGCGAGCGGCGACCCCATGCTGCACGGGATCGGCGCGACGCTCGCTCGCAGAGTGGCCCGAGAGCGGCTGACTGTGCACCCTCACCTCTCTGCCTTCTCGCTCGCTTGTGCGCGACTGGGCTGGGCTGCTGCGGACACTGAGCTCGTGAGCGCGGTCTCGAAGCCGGCTCATGTCGTCGCCCGCTTGCTCCAGCCGGGCCGAACGATGGTGGTTTACGTCACGGGTCCGGCCGGGGCGAGCGAGGTGGCCGAGATCCTGCACAGCCGCGGCTTCGGTCCCAGTCGCTTCGTCGTCCTCGAGCAGCTCGGCGGCCCGGAGGAGCAGGTGATCGAGAGCACCGCCGAGGAGTGGGGCACACGATCGGCGCATCCGCTCCACGCAGTCGCTATCGAATGTCGCGCCGCAAGCGGGGCGGCTCTGCTTCCTTGCAGCCCCGGCTTACCCGACAGTGCCTACGAAACCGACGGCCAACTGACGAAGCAGGAGGTGCGAGCGATCACGATCGCGGCGCTGGCGCCGCTTCCGCGCCAGCTCCTCTGGGACGTTGGGGCAGGCAGCGGATCGATCGCGATCGAATGGCTTCGCGCCGAGGCAACAGCGCGTGCGGTGGCCGTCGAGGCGCAGCCCGAACGGGCGGCACGCGTGGCCAGGAACGCCTCGACGCTCGGGGTGCCGCAGCTCGAGGTGCGCTGCGGCGAGGCGCCGGAAGCGCTCGAAGGGCTGGAGCGGCCGGATGCCGTCTTCATCGGCGGCGGGCTGGGAGCGGGCGACCTGGTCGCTCACTGCTGGCAGGAGCTCAAGCCGGGAGGCCGCCTTGTGGCCAACGCGGTGACGCTCGAGGGGGAGCAGGAGATCGAGGCCGCCCGCGCGACCTATGGCGGCCGGCTCGTTCGCATCGACATCAGCCGCGCAGCGCCTCTTGGCCGATACCAAGCCTGGCGCACGCAGCTCCCTGTCGTCCAGTGGGCGGCCTCGAAAGAGCCGTCGTGACCGTCCACTTCATCGGCTCGGGGCCCGGCGCGCCGGACCTGCTCACGCTCCGGGCACAGCGGCTGATCGCCGAGAGCCCCGTCTGCGTCTATGCAGGCGCGCTCGTTCCCCCCGAGGTGCTCGCCCACGCCCCCGCCGACGCGCGGCTGATCGACACGCAGCAGCTGAACCTCGACGAGATCGTCGCCGAGCTTCGCGCTGCCTACGAGCGCGGCGAGGACGTGGCCCGGCTTCAGTCCGGAGACATCTCGATCTACAGCGCCGCCGCCGAGCAGATGCGCCGCCTGGACGAGCTCGGCATACCTTGGGATGTCACGCCCGGTGTACCGGCCTTCGCCGCCGCCGCGGCTTCGTTGCGCCAAGAGCTGACCCTGCCCGGCATCGCGCAGACCGTGATCCTGACCCGTCACAGCGCGCGCTCGACCGTGCTGCCGCCGGGGGAGGAACTCGCGTCGCTCGCGGCCCATCGAACGACGCTCGTCTTGCATCTGGCAGTGCAGGCGATCGACGAGATCGTCGCTGTGCTCGAGCCGGCCTACGGCTCCGACTGCCCGGCCGCCGTTGTCGCCCGGGCAAGCTGGCCCGACGAGCTCATCATCCGCGGGACGCTCGCGACGATCGCCGCGTCCACGCGCGAGGCCGAGATCCGCCGCACCGCGTTGATCCTGGTGGGGAAGGCACTCGCAGCACCGGAGTTCTGCGACAGCCACCTCTACTCCAAGGAGCGCGTCCGAACCCCATGACGAGCACGGAGCAGTTCGAGCGACCTGCGCTGCCGCCTGGCTTCGACGACTCGCGCGCACGCGAGCGCAGCCTCGATCTCGCCGGCTGGCGCTTCGACGAGGCGGAGCGCCTCGGCGTCTGGCGGGCGATCGCCGAGCGGCGGGACATCCGCCGCTTCCGCACCGACCCGCTGCCAGACCAGCTCCTGCGACGGTTGCTCGAGGCGGCACATCAGGCCCCCTCGGTCGGACTCATGCAGCCCTGGCGCTTCGTCGTCGTTCGCAGCGAGGAGACGAAGGCTGAGATGCAGGGCATCGCAGCGCGGGAGCGGCTCGTGCAGGCAGACCACTTCGCCGAACGCGCCCGCCACTACCTCGACTTGAAGATCGAGGGCATCCGCGAGGCGCCACTCAGCCTCTGTGTCTGCTGCGACCGCGGCTCGGACGAGGACGAAGTGCTGGGTCGCCATACGATCAAGGACACCGATCTCTACAGCACCTGCCTCGCGATCCAGAACTTCTGGTTGGCGGCGCGGGCCGAGGGGGTCGGCGTCGGTTGGGTCTCCTTCTACAAGCCCCAAGAAGTGCGCGCCTTGCTCGGCCTGCCCGACCGTGTCGTGCCGGTCGCCTGGCTCTGCGTCGGCTATCCCGACGAGCGGCCGAGTCGGCCTGGCCTCGAGGCGGCCGGCTGGGCCCGGCGCCAACCACTGGAGGAAGTCGTTTTCTCGGAGCGCTGGGGCGAGCCGCTCTCCTCCGAACCTCCAGCTAGCCAGATGGCGTCGAAGATCGTCCGACCGGTCGAGCTCCCCGCTTGGTGGAAGCAGCTCGCGCAAGCGGTGCGGCCAGGTGAGGGAGCAGCCGCGGTTCGTATCCGGGACGCCTCCGACGAGCTCGTCAAGCCACCGGGCAGTCTGGGGGGGCTCGAGTCGCTCGTCGAGCGCTGGGCCATGGTCACCGGAGAAGCGCCGCCCCGTACGCCCCGAGCCGGGATCGCCGTGTTCGCGGGCGACCACGGCGTCTGCGAACGGGGGGTGAGCCTTTATCCCCAGAGCGTCAGCGCCCAGGTTGCTGCCGCTTCCGCGCGCTGCGAGACGGCGATCGGAGTCCTTGCCGACGCGCTCGACGCGGAACTCGTGGTCGTCGACGTCGGCCTGAAAGGCCCCCGGAACCCGACGCTGCTCGACCACCGCTGCGCCGAGGGAAGCGCAGACATCACGGCCGGCCCCGCGCTTACGGAAGAGCAGCTCCGCGCGGCGATCGAGGCGGGTCACTCGGTCGCCTCGGAACTCGCCACCCGCTGCGACGTTCTCGTCGTGGGTGAGATCGGAATCGGGAACACCACCGTCGCAAGCGCCCTCCTTGCCTCGCTCACCGGCCTCTCCGCGGAAAGCGTCTGCGGCCGAGGCACCGGCCTCGACGCTCAAGGCCTAGCGCGAAAGTGCGCCACTATCGCGGCAGCCCTCGAGGCGAACAGGCCCCGGCGAGGCGACTCACTCGACTGCTTGCGGCGCGTCGGCGGTCTCGAGTTCGCGGCCCTCGTGGGAGCGCTCATCGGGGCGGCGGCTGCCAGCCGGCCGGTGGTGCTCGACGGCTTCGGAACCGGGGTAGCGGGTCTGGTCGCAGTTCGCCTGCAGCCTGCCCTTCGCGACTACCTGATCGCCGGCCACCGCTCGTCTGAGCCCGGCCATGGGTTCGTCCTCCGCGAGCTAGGCCTCGAGCCGCTGCTCGATCTGCGCCTCCGCCTCGGTGAGGCGAGCGGCGCTGCACTTGCGATTCCGCTCGTCGGCCTCGCGGCGCGGCTCCATTCGGACATGCGTCGCTTCGACGAGGCAGGCGTCGACCGCGCCCGCTCCGGCGGAACTGCGAGCGGCTGATGCGCGGCGGTGTTGCGGGCGCGATCGCGGCCGGCTGGATTAGCGACAGGGCGCTCGGCGATCCTGCTCGGCTGCATCCGGTTGCCGGATTTGGTCAGGCCGCCGCCGCGCTCGAGCGACGCACATGGCGACCGACCAGGGCGGCGGGGGTTGCCCACGTCGCAGCGCTCGTGGGCGCTGTTGGAATCATGACGACCGTCGCAGACCGGCTGCTCGCAAGGTGGCCGTTTCGTCGCACCGTATTTCGTGCGGGGCTGGTCTGGGCGACGCTGGGGGGACACTCGCTTGAGCGCGCGGCTCTTGCGCTGGCACGCGAGCTCGAGGCCGGCAGGCTCGATGGGGCGCGAGCGCTTGCGCCGACCCTCGTCGGTCGCGACCCGTCGATCCTTGACGCGCCGGAGCTCAGCCGGGCCGCCGTCGAGTCTGTGGCCGAGAACACGAGCGACGCAGTCCTTGCGCCGCTCCTGTGGACTGTGCTGCTCGGCCTGCCTGGAGCGACGGTGTACCGAGCGATCAACACGCTCGACGCCATGTTGGGCCACCGTGACGAGCGCTACCGGAACTTCGGCTGGGCCGCGGCCCGGCTCGATGATCTGGTCAACTGGCCTGCCGCCCGAGCGAGTGCTCTGCTCGCCGTTGCTTGGGCGCCCGCACTCGGCGGCAGTCGCCAGGCCGCGTGGCGGTCGGCCTGGCGGGACGGGGCAGCCCACCCGAGCCCGAATGCAGGCCGCGTCGAGGGAGCCTTCGCGGGCGCGCTGGGGGTCCGGCTCGGCGGCCTCAACCGCTATTCCTCAGGACCCGAATGGCGACCGCTGCTGGGAGTCGGAGCGACCCCCGACGTGAGCGATATCGCTCGAGCCGTCGATCTCGCTCGACTAGTCAGCGCCTCCGCAGGCATCGGCTGCGTGCTCCTCGCCTGGGGGCTGCGCAGGTGAGCTTGCGCACCCATGGCGACACGATGGCGTGCCCGGGCACGCTCGACTTCGCCGTCAATGTCTGGCCGGAGCGTCCACCGATGCTCGAAGCCGCGTTCGTGCAGGCGCTCTCGCAGAGTCGGGCATACCCAAACGAGTCCCCGGCGCGGGAATCGATCGCAGCCGCACACGGCCGGAGTGTCGATGAGGTGCTGCTGCTAAACGGCGCCTGCGAGGCGTTTTGGTTGCTCGCCCACGCCTTTCGCCCGAAGCTCGCCGCCTGCATCCACCCGAGCTTCACCGAGCCCGAGGCCGCGTTGCGCGCGGCTGGCGCCGAGGTCGTCCAGGTCCCCAGAGATCCGGAGCGTTGGAGCTTCGACCCGAGGCATGTTTCCGAGGACGCGGAGATGGTCGTGCTCGGCAACCCCAACAATCCGACTGGGAGCCTCGATCGACCGGACCACATCGCATCACTTGCGCGGCAGCGGCGGTTGCTCGTCGTCGACGAGTCCTTTATGGACTTCGTGGTGGATGAGGGCGGGACGCTTGCCCGGCGCAGTGAGCTGCCAGGCCTCGTCGTCGTGCGGAGTCTGACGAAGCTCTGGTCGCTCCCCGGCATCCGCGCTGGGTACCTGCTCGCCCCGCCGGAGGTTGTCGAGGTTTTAGCGGGAAGCCGACAACCCTGGAGCGTGAACGCGCTCGCCTGCGCGGCGCTCGCGGCGTGCGCCGACGATGCAGTGACGCCGCGCCGCGTCTCCTTGCAGGTCGCGGAGGCGCGGGCGGAGCTGCTCGAAGGTTTGCGGTGCCTGCCCCAGATACGCGTTTGGCCTTCCGAAGCCAATTTCATTCTGCTGCAAGCCAGAGATGGTCGGATCCTGTGCGAAGACCTTCGCCGGCTCGGGGTAGCCGTTCGTCCGGCGGCTTCGTTCCCGGGCCTGGACCACGATTATCTCCGCGTCGCCGTGCGTCCCCGCGAGGACAACCTCGTCCTACTCGAAGCGTTGAGCGCGCTCTGCTCCTGATGGCGCTCGTTCTCCTCCTCGGCGGCGCCCGCAGCGGAAAGTCCGAGCTAGCGGTGCGTCTTGCCAAAGGCCAGAGCGCGCCGGTGGTCTTCGTAGCGACCGCAGAAGCCCGTGACGACGACATGGCCGAGCGCATCGAGCGCCACCGCGCAGAGCGCCCTGCTGCGTGGCAGACATGCGAGGAGCAGCTTCACCTGATGCAGACGCTTGAAGGCATCCCCGCAGAGAGCTGCGTCATCCTCGACTGTTTAACGCTTTGGGCTGCGAACGCACTCGAGCGTGTGGGCGCTGACGACGCTGAAGAGCAAGCACGGAACGCTGCTCGTGCCGCGGCGCGGCGAAGCGGCCTGACGGTCGTCGTCTCGAACGAGGTCGGGCTCGGCATCGTGCCCGCCAACGGTCTGGCCCGCGCCTACCGCGACCTCCTTGGCCGCGTGAACACGATCTGGGCCGAAGCAGCCGAGCGGGTCTTTCTCCTCGTTGCCGGGCGAGCGCTTGAGCTCAAGCCCTCTGCGTCTCTGCTGGAGGAGCAGCCGTAAACGGCGCCGCCGAGCTCCGTGCGGTGCCGGCCGCACTGGCCTTCCTGACCCGTATCCCTGTCGGGCGCTGGTTCGACTTCGACGGTGAGGACGTCGCCCGTGCCGGGCTCGTGTTCCCTCTGGTCGGTGCCGCGATCGGAGCGATGATCGGCGCGACAGCGGTCCTTCTCGACCGGACGCTCCCGCCATTCCTCGCGGTCGCTTTAGCGCTTGCACTGCAGGTCTCGCTGACCGGAGCGCTGCATGTCGGCGCGCTTGCCGACACCGCCGACGCAATGGGCGGGCGTTCGCGCAAGCACGCACTAGAGATCATGCGCGACCCGCGATCGGATCCTACGGCGCGGTCGCGCTCGCACTCAGCCTGCTCATCAAGACGACTGCTCTAGTCGCGCTGCTCGAACACGACCACGTCATAGCAGTAATGGTGGCTTCTGGAGCGCTCTCCCGTGCCACGCCCGTTGTGTTGGCCGCGTGGCTTCCCTATGCGTGTCGGTTCAGGCACGGAAGCTCGCTCACCCGCGGAGGGCATGGCCGCGCAGCACTGGCTGCGGGACTGGCTGTCGCCATAGCGTTTCTCGTAAGCGCAGCGGATGCGGCGATTCTTGCGGCGTGTGCGGGGAGCTGTTTAGTGCTGCTCGGCTTAGGCTTCCGCCGTTGGCTCGGCGGAGTAACCGGCGACACGCTGGGAGCAGCGATAGAGGTAGTCGAGCTCGCTGTGCTTGTTGGCGCGGTAGCTCTGTTCGATGCCGGATAGGTGTCGTCACTCGGAACTTCGGCGAGTAAACCCGTGACTATGTGGTGGGGAGTCATTCTCTCTACTCCGTGTGCTGAAGGTCGCACTCGCCCCTCCGACACGTCCGTAAGTACACGCGGGGTCAGCTCCACCACGACCTCCGCGTGGACAGGGTCGTAGCTCAGACGCAGTCCCATCTGGAGCTCCGATTTGAGTCCCGCATCGGCTTCCCGAGTGCCAATGGCTATCTCGCCCAGCTGAGCGACGAGGGCCCGAATCTGGACTTCTGACGGCGTCTGTGGTTGGAGCTCGAGGAGTCCCGCTCGGCGAGACCCTTGGCTGTTGTGACTTCGAATCCATCCCGCAAGTGTGTGCGTCCGGCCAAAGTTCCTTCTGCACCTCGGCTGAGTAGGCACTGACTCGAGCATCCAGGCAAGACTGCTTGAGTCGGGCGACCATAAACGTCGATCTCGGGCACCACTCCGGGATCAGTATCAAGAAGTCTCGGGGACGTTGGGTGACAGGAATCCACTCCCTCGGATGCGGAGGCCACGATCTTGACGTCTGTGAATCCGGCCCGTCTCAGCTGCATCAGAAACAGCATTTGATGGTCTTTGTCGTCCTCAATGACGAGTGCCGGGATGTTCTCCAGACTCTGCCGACTCTCTTCCCCAACAGCTTAGCCACCGCGTTTCGTTCCACTCTCTGCCGACAACTCGTTCCCGGCCCCTGCGGCAGAACTTCGTATCTGGCCGCACCCCAGCATTGCTCATGGTTCACGACCGCGTGATGCCATCATCGATCAGCCGGTCCTGACTCAGCGGGGCGATTGGCACCCTTCGCTTGTCTGCGGACTGGTCATACGACCGCTCAAGAACCACGCAAAACGGGCACAGGCGCCAAGGGTTCCTCGGCGGGCGCTGCGTCCTAACCATCCTGATTACCTATGGCATGACACGGTTTCGCCCTCCAAGCTTGCACTACGGATCAACGAGAGGGCAAGGCGTGGCCAACTATCTGAACTCGCTGGAGCACCAGAAGCTGAAGTCATGCTTCAAGGCACTCTCGTACCTCATGGTGTTCGCGTTCCGCGACAGTCGCTTTCTCGTGGTTCCATAACGAGCGCCTGGAGGCGAAGGGGCACCTAGAGGACAGGTTCTCCCGCGCGGACGTAGGTGCGGAGTTCATAGGCTCCTATCTCCACGATGTCGCCGCTCGCCAGCGGCGTACGCGGTGAGCGCCGGGTTCTCGTCGAGCACCTCGAACAAGACCATCAAGCGCTTCGTGGCCTCGTTTGATTTCAGCGCCGCAGTCCTCCTCGACCACAACGGTCACATCGTTGCGCTCTCTCTAAGGGAGCAGCGAAGCCTGGTGATGAAGCAGCCTCCCGATACCCTCATCTTGCCGCTGCCGTTCACGAGCGAAGGATCGCTATATCGCCGGTTGTCCAGTCATTGGCGCAGGAGCAACCGATCGTCGCGATAGCCGTTCCGTTTACCAACCATGGTCAGCGCCTCACCATCGCGGGGGTATGTACGTCCAGAGGACCCCGCTCAAGCAGTACCTCGCTGGAGTCGCATCACTCAGCGGCGCGCAGTCCCGCATAGTGGATTCGAACGGGAACTATGTTTCTGAAACAGAAGTCGCAAGTGACGTCTTCGCTCCTGAAGACGGCTTCGCTGCGCGGCGCGACATCCCCGGCGCCCCGTGGGTCCTGGAGGCGGCTGTGCCTTCGCGCCCTTTACGGCGGCGTCCCCGGGACGGACTTGTTCCCCTACTTCGCCAGCTTCTCTGTAGGTCTGACAGGTGCGCTGGTGCTGTTCCTGGTACGCCGGGTCCGCAAGGGAACACGAGAGTTGGTCGCCGCTCTCGCGGTCCAGGATCGGGAACTTCGTCGAACGGTCCAGCTTGTCGCCGCGAAAGAGAAGGCTGAGGCGGAGCTGCGCGATGCACTTGAGCAGACGAGGACGCTCCTCGACCAGCTACCCGTGGGGGTGAGCTTCCGGCTTGCAAACGATACATATGCCGAGGTGAATGACGCGGCGGCCGACCTGCTTGAGGTGCCCGTAGCAGAGATGACCTGCTGGACAGCTGCCGATTTCGTCCGGGTCTTGAATCCGCGGCAGGCACATGACGGGGTGCGCGTCGATCCGAGCGAGCTCCCTTCGTCTAAAGCGATGACGGAAGGTGCAGTTAGCAGCGGGGTCGAGATGCTGATCGATACCCCGTCTGGGAGTACGAAACACATCTCGGTCGATGCCGCGCCGATCAGGAGTCGGGACGGCGAGATAAGAGGCGGCGTGGCCATCTTTACTGACGTGACGCGGGAGCGCGCTCTCGAGGATGAGGTCCGGCAGGCACAGAAGCTAGAGGCGGTGGGGCGTCTCGCGGGAGGCGTAGCTCATGATTTCAACAACCTGTTGGCGGTCATCCTCAACTACGCGCAGTTCGTCGTCGACGACGCCGAGGATGGTGCGCTGCAACTTGAGGACGTAAGGCAGATCCAAAGCGCAGCGACGAAGGCCGCTGAAGTGGTCAAGCAACTCCTCGCCTTCTCCCGCAAGGACGCTGTCACTCTCAAGGCAGTCGATCTGAATGTAGAGGTGTCAGAAACGATGACATTGCTCGAACGTGTGCTAGGCGAGCACATCGAGCTTCAGTTCGTCGCTGGAGCGGCCCTGCCAAAGGTGACCGCGGACGTGACGCAGCTTCAGCAGGTCCTGTTGAATCTGGCCGTCAATGCCCGCAACGCGATGCCTAAGGGCGGTTGTCTGAAGATCTCAACGACGCTGGACGCACGAGAGGGACGGCCGTTTATCCGGTTGCTGATGCAAGACAGCGGTTGTGGCATAGCACCCGAGGTACTCCCGAACATCTTTGAGCCCTTCTTCACGACTAAAGGGGTCGGTGAAGGCACGGGGCTCGGGCTGGCAAGCGTCTACGGCATCATGCAGCGTCTGGGTGGCGACGTAGCCGTCGAGTCGGTCGTGGGCAGAGGGACTACGTTCTCGTTGTCGTTCCCCGCCGCAGTGGAGGAAAGCGACTGTCGCGCGGTCGATCCAGGTGACGGAGAAGTTGCGGGCGGTCGCCAGCGCGTGGTGGTCGTCGAAGACGAGGACGGCGTCCGCAACGTGGCCGAGCGTCTGCTGAGACGAGCGGGTTTCCACGTGAGTTCTTTTGCCAGTCCGCGCCACGCGCTCGACTACATAACCTCGAAGGCGAGCTCCTTCGACCTGCTGCTGAGCGACATGGTCATGCCGGAGATGGGAGGGGTTGAGCTTGCCAGGCAGGTGGTGGAACTGGTCGATGTACCTGTGCTTTTCATGACGGGATATTCCGACGACATCCTCAGCGGATACGACAACCTCAACTTCCAGGCGACCGTCCTGCAGAAGCCGTTCACGCGTGATTCGATGCTGCACAGTGTCGCGGAAGCCCTGTCGGCAACGACCCTCGGTCTATCGTCGGCACTATCGGAGTGACAGCGGGCTCGAGGAGAGCGCGTAGCCGCTGGCGCTAGATCGCCGGGGTGGTTCGGTTGTGGCGCCACCACTGCGAGGTCCGGCGTCTCGTTGCGCGCAAGTCGCGGATTCGTCACGTTTAACGCCGGCCCCGGCGGCGGCCGCCGGTAAACCCCTCCCCACCCGGCACGCAAGGAGCCCGGCTTCGGCCGGGCTCCGGCGCGTGAACAGACGGGTCATGGGATCTAGGCCCCGGCCTCTCTGACGAGTCCGGTGACTACGTCGTACACGAACCCCTTGACCGTTGCGAACCGGAGATAAGGGCTTTGATCGATGGCCGCGACCGAATCTCGAAGGCCCTGGTCGAGGTCTTCCATCGCTCCCAGGTCGAACGGAGGAAGGACCCCAGCTTGGCAGTGGCCTGTGTCTTCAGCTCTTCTTCGGTGAAGGGCGCATCTTGCAGTCGGTGTGGTGGATGACGACAGCGTGTTCGGCCCCAAGATGCTGGAGATGAGCAACGACCTGATCGCGTCATCCGTTACGGCGCCACCTGCATTCCGCAGCACATGTGCCTCGCCCGGTTCGAGGCCCAGAACCTTGTGAACGTCGATCCGAGCATCCATGCACGTGAGGACTGCCAGCTTTTTCACCGGGGCCGCCGCCAGATCGGAACCGGAGAACGTCTCCGCATATCGACGGTTGTTTGCCACAAGCTCGTCGAAAGGATCCATCACGACCTCACGCGACGACCTGCGCGGGTCGGCATCTGGTCCTTGTCAGGATGCCTCAGCACCTGAACCACCCCCAGTTACCTCGAGCTGTATCAGCACTGCGGGCTCCCATCGACGTAAGCCACCAGGTATTCGTAACGGTATCGGCTCTGCTAGGAACTTGTCCTACTTCGGCTTCCTGGGCCCGAACGGGCCGGCAAGACATCATGAAGAGTGATCAGAGGTTCGGGCGCCTAGCCAGTTCCCGCCCCATGCTGGGCGGGGGCCCCTTCGTCGGGCATGGCAGCCGGCGGGGCGGCCCAAGCTGATCTCGGTTGGGCGCGGTGCCAGGCCCACGTGAGCAAAAGCACCACGATCGTCGAAAGGACCGCTCCCACGATGGCGCCCATCACTGGATAGACCGCGCTCTCTAGCTCAGGACTTTGGACGGTGCGATCCAACCACCACAGCCCGGCTCGGTATCCGAGCAGGGCCCCAACAGCCGGTGTCAGGAGCACAAGGACCATCTTCATCTGGTACAGGCTAGCTTCACTCTTCGGCCACGCGGTTGAGCTGGGGGCCGGACCACGAAGAAGTAAACACCTCCGAGACGATTCCTGCGATTGGTACTTATCGTCGCGCGGAGTAGGCGAAACGTTTGCTCCGGCCGCAGTACTCGCATGCTCAGACATCCAGTAGACCTGACGCTGGACGGATAATCAGGCGATGTTCACGGTCGAGGAGCGGGATCGGGTCCGCGAATACGTGCTGGAGCTCGCCGCCCGCGACCCACGTGTCGTCGCGGGGGCCGAGGTCGGCTCCCTCGCTCATGGCGAAGGTGACCGCTGGTCCGATCTCGACCTGACCTTCGGCGTGACCGAGGGCGTCGCGGCGACGGACATCCTCGACGACTGGACCAACGACCTCGTATCGCGATTCGATGCGGTTCATCTATTCGACCTCGTCGCCGATCCCGCCGTTTATCGGGTGTTCTTGCTGGCGGGTCACCTCCAGGTCGATGTCTCGGTGGCACCCGCGTCCAAGTTCCGAGCGACCAGCCCCCGCTTCAAGCTCTTGTTTGGGGAAACGAACGAACCCGAGTACGTCCAGCCCCCGTCCCGCGAGTACACGTTGGGCTGGGCGGTGCTCTGGGCTCGCCACGCCCGGATATGCATCGAGCGGGAGCACCGGTGGCAGGCCGAGTACTGCATCTCTCATCTTCGTTACCAGGGGATGGAGCTCGCCTGCCTGCGTCATGATCTTCCGGCGTATTACAGCAAGGGAACCGATCGACTGCCCGCCGAGGATGCTGACGCTTTCGAAGGAGCGATCGTGCGATCACTGGATCCCGATGAGCTCCTGCGTGCGCTCAGCGCCGGGATCAGAGGATTGCTACGGGAGTGCGACCTCGCTTGCGACGACGAACGGATACGACAGCGGCTCCGCGAGATGGTGGGCTGAGGGGTTGTTCCCACACTCAACGCAAGCTGGTCGGAAGACCAGTTAGCGAGGGAAAGACCGCTTCTAACTCCGCTCGAGGATGGATCTCAACGTCTGAAGGTCGTCTCGGACTAGACGCGCGTCCTCGGCGAACCGCTCGTCCGAAGTGTCCGGTGACCTGAAGAGGGTGAACGTCACCTCTGCCCCCTCGCCGTTCGGGAGCACGCGCATCGGATTGAAGATCTGCTGCCCGCCTTTCAGCGTTACATAATGGTCTGCCACGCCTAGATCGTTGTGATCCACGAACGCGATCCTCACAGGGCCATCCGAGGTCGTGACGACCCAACCTTCTTCGTCTTTCGTGACTGACAACGCAAAGCCCCGCGCCCACTGCGGAAGATTGGCCGGGTTGACGATGAAGTCGTACACATCCTGAGGCAGTCGTCGGATGGCGACGCTGAGGACTCTTGCCTCCATAAGAACCACCGCGGGCCTCCATCGACGTAAGCCACCAGGTATCGGTAACGGTACCGGCCCCCCTCCGAACTTGACCTTCCACTTGGCCCCCGCGATCTCTTTCGATACGGCTGATTAGGGTGCCGTAGATGGATGCTCCTCCCGTTCCCGACTCTGTGGCCCTGATCGAAGCGCGCGGCCTCACCAAGACCTTCGGGAACCACGTCGCGGTCGATGGGATCAGCTTCGAGGTGCGACGAGGCGAAGCCTTCGGCTTTCTGGGACCGAACGGCGCCGGCAAGACATCCACCATGAAGATGATCGGTTGTACCTCACCGCCCGGTGGGGGAGCGCTGCGGGTGATCGGGATGGACCCGATCGCGCAGGCATCCGAGATCAAGAGGCGGATCGGTGTGGTTCCGCAGACCGACAACCTCGACATCGAGCTGACGGTCCGAGAGAACCTCGAGATGTACGGACGCTACTTCGACGTTCCTCGCGAGGTGGCGGCCGCGCGTATCGACGAGCTCATCGAGTTCGTTCAGCTGAGCGAGAAGATGACGAGCAGGGTCGAGCCACTATCCGGCGGGATGAAGCGGCGGCTGACCATCGCGCGAGCCCTGGTCAACCAGCCCGATCTGCTCTTGCTTGACGAGCCGACCACGGGACTCGACCCTCAAGCGCGCCACCTGGTCTGGGACCGTCTCTATCGGCTGAAACAACGAGGCGTAACTCTCGTCATCACCACCCATTACATGGACGAGGCCGAACAACTGTGTGATCGCCTCGTCGTGATGGACAAAGCGAAGATCGTTGCAGAGGGATCTCCTCGTGAGCTGATCACCCGTCACAGCACGCGGGAGGTGGTGGAGCTGCGTCTGGCGGACGACGCTCGCGACCAGCTGTCCGCCTCGATAGACGGCCTGGTGGACCGGGTCGAGTGGCTGCCGGACAGGGTGTTGCTCTATACCGAGACGGGGGACGGGATCCTCACCGAGATACACGACAGGGGGGTCCGCACCGACAGCGCCTTGGTGCGGAGAGGGACGCTCGAAGATGTCTTCCTGACGATCACCGGACGGTCGTTGATCGAGTGAGCGCCGGCAAGATTGTCAGACGCAACTCGCTGGTCTATTGGCGGGCCTGGAGGACCTCATTCTTCCTGTCCGTCTTGGGCCCGGTGATGTTCCTCTCGGCGATGGGGCTTGGGCTGGGGTCACTGATCGAAGAGGAACAGGCCTTTGGCGGGGTGTCATATCTCTCGTTCTTCGCGACGGGGATGCTGGCGGCCAGCACTTTCCAGTCGGGTGCTTTCAGCGCGACCTACCCGATCATGAACAAGATGATGTGGCAGAGGAACTACGACGCCATGCTGGCTTCACCCGTCGGTGTCCGCGACATCTTCCTGGGCGAGCTGGGCTGGATCGGGGTCACGCTGCTGCAGCTGGCGGTCCCATTCTTCGGGGTCATGGCCGTCTTCGGGGTAGTCGATTCCCCGATGGCGCTGCTGGCCATCCCGGCTGCGGTCCTGGCGGGGCTCAGTTGCGCCTCGGCGGTGTTCGCGTACACGGCCACGTTGCAGACCGACGAGGCCTACACCTGGCTGTTCAGGTTCATCATCACGCCCTTGTTCCTGTTGTCGGGAACGTTCTTCCCGATCAATCAGCTCCCGGAGTGGGGCCAGGTCGCGGCCCACCTGACACCGCTGTTCCACGGGGTCGAGCTGGTCAGACAGGTGACCGTCTATAACGTGGACGTCTCCGCACTGTGGCACGTGAGCTATCTGCTGGCGATGCTGGCCATAGGCACGATGGTGGGGATCCGGAATCTCGACCGGAGGCTGCGGCCCTGATGGGGCTCCAGGCCGGTCTGCAGGTATACCCGCGGCCGTCATTGCGGCGTTCCACCAAGCTGGTTCGCCGCAACATGCTTGCCTACAAGCACTACTGGATCGCGTTCGTCAGTGGTTTCTTCGAGCCGGTCTTCTACCTCGCCGCAGTGGGATTCGGAGTCGGGCGATTCGTGGAGACCGTGCCGTACGAGGGGGCCGAGATCCCGTACGCGGTATTCCTGGCCCCCGGGATGCTCGCGGCATCCAGTCTCAACGGGGCGCTGTTCGATGGATTCTTCAGCCCCTTTTTCAAACTGAACTGGATGAAGACCTACGAGGGCATCATGACGACACCGATGAACATCCCCGACATCGCGGTCGGCGAGATGCTATGGGCGGTCATCCGGGGAACGATCTACGGCAGCGGGTTCTTGATCGTGATGCTGGTTCTCGGCCTGATCCGGTCTCCATGGGGGTTGCTCGCTCTTCCCGCGGTGGTGCTGTCGGGCGCCGCCTTGGCCGCCGGTGCCATGATCCTGACCGGACTCACCCGACAGATCTCGTCGATAGAGAAGGTGATGACGTTGGCGGTGTTCCCGCTGTTTCTGTTCTCGGGGACCTTTTTCCCGGTGTCGCTCTATCCTGGCTATCTGCAACCTGTGGTGCAAGCGACGCCTCTGTACCACTCGGCCTCGTTGCTCAGAGCGCTGACCACCGGGCAGGTCCATCCGGACATCCTGTGGCACGTCGGATACCTGATCGCTATGTTCCTGGTCGCTACGGGTATCGCGATGCGTCTGATGCGGAGGCGGTTGGTCTCCTAGAGGAACGCTTGTACGGGGGTGGCCGGCGAGTGGCCGTGCACCGAGATGTCTCGTCTGCGGTCGACGGCGATGCTGGACCCCCGGCGACTCTTCGCCACATGCTTCATCTCCGCGGCTACTTCAGAAGCTTCCCAATGGCTCTGCAACGGACGCACGCTATTGGAAGCCACACCTATGGAGACGCTGGCCATCGGGAAGCGCTGCAATTGACCTCTGCGGTCGGCGACCTCGATATAACCCCGATCCGCGTCCTCGGGCTCGTAAAGGTTCGGAGCCAAGTCCTCCCAGTTTCGGACGATCTCTTCGGCTACGGTCACCGCGCCGTCGCCATCCACTATCGCGACGAGGTCGTCGCCGCCGATGTGACCCACGAACCCGCTTGTCGGTGAGTGCGCGGTGACTGCGTCACGAACGCAGCGACCCAGCAACTTGATCGCTTCGTCTCCACGAAGGAAGCCGTAATGGTCGTTGAAGGCCTTGAACTCATCCAGGTCGATATGGAGCAGCGCGAAGTGGCTCTTGCCTTGGATCCGGTCCACCAGCTCCTCTTGGATCGCGACGTTGCCCGGGAGCCGGGTTAGGGGATTCGCACCGCCCATGCTGCGGCTGCGCCTCAGCGACAGCTCGATCCGGATGATCAGGTCTTGCGGGTCGAAAGGCTTGAATAGGTAATCGTCTATGCAGTCGAGGATCTCGGGCAGGCGGCCCCGGGCGGAGGAGTCCCCGGTCAGGGCGATCACGGGGATGTGCTTGAGGGAAACATCCCGCGCTAGCTGCTTGCAGACCTGGAAGCCGTCCATGCGGGGCAGGACTATGTCCAGGAGGATCAAGGCGGGCTTGTGGCTGGTGGCCAGCGCGACGCCCTGGTCGCCGCTGGAGGCGGTCACCGTCTCGTACCCGGAGCCGTCAAGGATGGTGCTCACCAGCCGGCTGATCTCGGCATCGTCTTCGACGATCAAGATCAGTTCGTGCCGTGCTTGTCTCATGCCTGCCTCTCAGTGGGATCGGATCGGGAGAAATACGACACGGGCCCGAGGGTTTCCTGCCAAATGTTGGGATTCGCGCTCATTGTCCCCTCTGACTATCGCGCGCTGCGGGCCACCCACGCTGGATTAGCATCGGCGTCATGGCCGAGCTTCCCCTCACCGAGCCGGCCGAAACCCGCATCGAGGAGCCGCCGGGCTCTCTCGGCGAGCTGCGATCTGCGTCCTCACCTGACGGTGTGGCGGCGGTTGCCGCCCGCTATCCCTCTTGCCTCGCGGCGTGGGCGGCGCTGGGTGAGGCCGAGTTGGCCGCCGACAGCGCCGTGGCCGCCTACGCCTACTTCCGCGTCGGCTATCACCGGGGACTCGATCGGATCCGCCGAGCAGGCTGGCGCGGAAGTGGCCGCGTCCCGTGGTCGCATGAGCCCAACCAGGGCTTCCTTCGCTGCCTGAGAGGTCTCGGCCTGGCTGCGGCGCGGATCGACGAGGTCGACGAGGCTCAGAGATGCGCCGACTTCCTGCGTCAGCTGGCCCCCGAAGCCCCTGAAGACTGAGCTACCTCACTTTCTATCTACGCCGAGCCTGATCCAGGAAGTCCCCGAGGGCGGCCGCCAGGGCTTCGTACTTCCCCCAAAAGAAATGGTTGGCCCCTTTCATCTCTTGGTAGCTAGCCCCCGTCTCCTGCGCCCAGCTTCGACACGCCGCCGGTGACACGTGGCGGTCGTTGGCGCCGCAAACGACGAGGGTAGGGCCCGGGAAGGTGAACGAATCCGGGGCCGGGGCTCCCGCGGTGATATCCGGTTTCGGGACGATGGCGGGAGCGATCGCGGTGCAGGCGACTAGCTCCGGGCGAAGGCTTGCCGCCCGGAGCGAAACCGCTCCTCCGAACGACCAGCCTGCGATGGCCAGCGGAAGCTCGGGATAGACCCCGCTCGCGTGGGCGAGTGCCCCATCGGCATCCGCGACCTCTGCCACTCCCGTGCCGGACTCGCCGTCGGACGACCCGATGCCGCGGAAGTTGAACCTCAGCACCCCCCACTGCTGTTGAACCAGATGATCCCGCAGCGCCACTAGCAACGGGGCCTTCATCGTGCCCCCCATCTTCGGGTGCGGATGGCAAAGAACGATAGAAGCGACCGGGTTGTCGGGGTGATCGAAGACCGCCTCCAACGAGAGACCGTCGCTCGAAGAGGCCCGTATCAGCTCAGATCTCATCCGCCTGCCGCTTGCCGCAGGGCCTCTCGGATCGCCTCTCCCGTTTCCCGCGCATGGACCTCATCCCGGTAACCGCGCCGGGGCCAGAAGAATCCCTTGAGCCCGTCTTTGGGTTCGCGTGGCACGACGTGGACGTGCAGGTGGGGCACGCTTTGGCTGACCTTGTTGTTGATGGCGATGAAGGAGCCTCGAGCAGCGAGGGCCTGAGGAACCGCTCGAGACAGCGTCTGCACCCGCTGGAAGAGAGGCCCCACCATCTGGTGGGGGAGCTCCGGCAGGGTCTCGAAGTGGGTCCGAGGAATCAACAGGCAGTGTCCGGGGAATAGAGGACGGATATCGAGGAAGCCCAGGAAATCGTCGTCTTCGAGCACGACCTCGGCCCCCTTTTCTCCGGCCGCGATCTCACAGAAGACACACATGGATCGGAGACTACGCATGATCGAAGTTGACCCGGCAACGGTGGTGGTCTTTGCCGATATCGGCTGTCCGTGGGCTCATCTGGCGGTGTACCGGCTCCACGAAACGAGGGCGCGGCTCGGCCTCCAGGACCGGGTCCGCTTCGATATCAGAGCGTTCCCGCTCGAGTTCTTCAACACCCAACCGACGCCGAAGCTGGTCCTGGAAGCAGAGACCGTGGCGGTCGGCACGTTGGCCCCCCGCGCCGGATGGCAGCTATGGCAGGAGCCCGATCATCGATATCCCGTCACGACTCTGCCTGCGCTCGAGGCGGTGGAGGCGGCCAAGGAGCAAGGCTTGCGCGCAAGCGAGCAACTCGATCGCGCGCTCCGCACCGCGTTCTTCGGAGCCAGTCGCACGATCTCGATGCGCCACGTGATCGAGGAGGTCGCGCTGGGCTGCAGCGAGCTCGATACCCCGAAGCTGATGGAGGCCCTGGACGACGGGCGGGCTCGCCGGGCCGTGATGGACCAGGCTCAGGTCGCCCAGGGCGATCTCGTACAGGGCAGTCCGCACCTCTTTCTGCCGGACGGAACGAACGTGCACAATCCCGGGATCGAGATGCACTGGGAAGGTGAACACGGGAAGGGCTTCCCCCTGATCGAGAGCGATGATCCGGCGATCTACGAGCAACTGCTGCAGCGCGCAGCAGGTGACGAAGGAGGTACGGGTGGACGAGGCAACGGTTAGAGAGCTGGCCGAGGCTCACGGCAACGCGACGGTGGCGGGGGACCTGAAGAAGGCGGGCAGTGTCCTCGACAAGGCGGCTTACGGCGCTGCGGGCGAGGTGATGAAACAGATGCCGGGCGGCTTGACCGGGTGCGAGATCGTAGACACCCGCAGCGAGGCGGACGCTGTGGTGGTCACCATCCTCTATCGCGGCGCGGATGCCAGCGCGTCTATCGAGTCCCGCTGGGCGGAGCGGGACGGCAGCCCGAAGATCGTGGACCTGAAGGCCCTCTAGGTAGGCTACGGACGTGCAAGCCGATGTCAATGGCCTTCAGCGCAAGATCCTGACCGCGGGGGTTCGCCCCCTGAAGGCGGTTGATGGATCGGACGGCATCTCGGTGCGCGACGGTTACACGCTCCCGTTCGTGGTCACTCGAGAGTGGTCGGCTCCGGCCGGCTATTACACCGAGCAGTGGTTCCTGGTGAAGCCCGATACCGGCGAGGTGTTCGTCGAGGGTGTCCCGCAAGAGGCTTTGATCTGGGGGCTCCAGTCCCGCACCGAGCTTCGCGACGAGGTGACGGAGCCGCTGCCGGTACCGCCCGGGACCTACCAGCTGGTGTTCGCTCTCAACCGCTTGAAGGGTGGAGAGCTCGAGGTCGAGGTGGCCGAGGCCCCTGCGGAGGAGGCCGCCTAGCAGGGTTGACCTGCCGCCTCCCAGGTAGCAGACTGTTTCCGCCGGTTACTGAGCCCGCCTGAGCTTCCCCTCAAGGCGGCCGCAGCAGCCGGCTTTTCCGTGTGGGGGCTCCGGTGCGCGAGAAGTTGGAATAAAGCGCCGCGGCTCCTATCCTTGGCCCCATGCGAAAGGGCGCCTTGCTGTTGCTGATAGCTGCCATGCTCGCGCCCGCCTGTTCGCTGCAGACGCCCCTCGAGACCCAAGCGGGGCAAGCCGAGCCGGCCGAGCCTCAGCGTTCGCCTCTCGAGCAGGATGAGGCGCCCCCTCCGCATTCGGAGTTGTCCGAGATCGTCGAACAAGCCCTTCCTTCGGTCGTCAACGTCAAGGTGGAGTCGGTGAACCTGTCACAGAGCGGTCCTCCGATCGAAGGGAGGGGAGAGGGCTCGGGGGTGGTGATAGACGAGAAGGGCATCATCCTCACGAACTATCACGTGATCGAGGGGGCCGTGGAGGTTCGCGTCGTGTTCACCGACGATCACGAGGCGCTGGAGGGTCGCGTGATCGGTGGAGATATCGACCGCGACCTCGCGGTGATCGAGGTCGAGGCAGACGATCTCGATGCGATCCCCATCGGGAGCTCCGATCAGCTGAAGCTGGGCGACGGTGTCATCGCGATGGGATTCCCACTGGGGCTCGGCGGGCCCACCGTCACCAGCGGCATCCTCTCGGGGAGCAATCGCAAGATCCAGGCCCGCGCCTCCACGGAGATCGAGGAACTTGTTCGGATTGCTTCAGACGGACGCGGCCATCAATCCGGGCAACTCGGGGGGGCGCTCGTCGACCTGAACGGCCGGTTGGTCGGGATCAATACCGCGGTCGCGGGCTCCGCCGAGAACATCGGTTTCGCCATAGCGATCGACAAGGCTCTGCCGATCATCAACGAGATCCTGACGGACCCACCCGAGGAGCAGGCGTGGCTGGGGGTTCAGCTGGGTGACATTACGACCCCGGCGCTGGCCGAGGAGCTGGGCCTGCCTGCGGACGCGCAGGGTGCGGTGGTGTTCGGGATCATTCCGGGAAGCCCCGCCGAGGAGTCCGATCTCGAGGAGGGCGAGGTCATCACCTCCCTGAACGGCGAGGAGGTGGCCTCCAGCGAAGAGTTGATCGCGGCCCTGCGCAAGCTGGACCCCGGCACCGAGGTCGAGCTACGTGTGTTGTCGGCGGGCGGCGAGCGCACCGTCCGCACCGAGGTGGTACAGCGACCTGCAACGTTCGATGCCAGATCGCCCGATCCCGACGAGGACGAGTAAGGGCGGAGCCGGAAAGCTCCGGCGTAGTCTCGCGGAGATGAGGGTCAGGCTGCGCAACCCCGATCGGACGGTGGAGGTTTCCGGGCCGCGCGATGTGTCGATGCTGCTCCAGGAGCTACAGATCGTTCCCGAGGCGGTGCTCGTGATCAGGAACGCCACCCTCTTGACCCGCGACGAGACCTTGAATGAGGACGACGAGGTCGAGGTGCGACCGGTCCTGTCGGGCGGCTCGGGCCCATGAAGTGCAAGGTGTGCCGCCAGCATGCGGTGATAGACGTAAGGCGTCACAACGCCGGTTTCTGTCGCACTCATTTCCTGGATCACATCTCGAACCAAGTGGTCCGGACGATCAAAGAGTTCAAGATGTTCGGCCCCGACGATCGCCTGTTGGTCGCGGTGTCCGGAGGCAAGGACTCACTGGCGCTGTGGGATGTCCTCGTGGACCTCGGCTACGACGTCACCGGCTTCTACCTCGACCTGGGTATAGGGGGTTACTCGACCCGCAGCAAGGATGCCTGCATCCGCTACGCGGACGGCAAGGGGGCGAAGCTGATCGTGCGCAACCTGCGCGACGAACATGGCTACACGGTTCCCGAGCTGTCGAAGCTGGCTCGTCGGGCCCCGTGCTCGGGCTGCGGGCTGAACAAGCGTTACGAGTTCAATCGGGCCGCTCTCGAAGAGGGTTTCGACATCCTGATCACGGGCCACAACCTGGACGACGAGGTCGCCACTCTGTTCGGCAACGTGCTCCACTGGAACACCGACATGTTGGGGCGCCAGGCCCCCGTCCTCCAAGAGCGCATCCTCACCGCGGGCCACGGCGCGCAGAAGGTGATGGTGAAGAAGGTGAAGCCTCTGGTGAAGATCGCGGAGCGAGAGACCGCCGCTTACGCGCTCTTGAAGGGGATCGACTACGTGGTTGAGGAATGCCCGATGGTCGAGGGCAACACCCAGCACAAGTACAAAGAAGCGCTTACGTTGCTCGAGGAGGCCTCGCCCGGCACCAAGAGCCAGATGTACTTCGGCTTCTTGAAGAAAGCCGCACCGCGTTTCGCCGCGGCGCCGGAGGACGACGTCGAGCTGACGGCGTGCGCCGGCTGTGGCGCGGTCACGATCGAGGTGGAGACGGGCGAGCCGATGTGCTCCTTCTGCAAGATGAAGGCGCTAGCTCATCGCAGGCGCGCCGACAGCCTCCCGGCTCCATCTATCCGCAAACCTCGGACCTGAGAGTGGGGCAACGGCTTCTAGAGGCGGGCGAGCGGGTGTTGCTGATCGATCCGAAGGAGCGCAGGTATCTGATCTCCCTGGGGACGGGCAAACAGTTCCACTCCCACCTGGGGATCGTCGAGCACGATCAGCTGATCGGGGCCCCCGAGGGTTCCAGGGTCCGAACGACCGGTGGTTCGCAACTGCTCGTTCTCCGCCCGACCCTGGCCGAATACACGCTCAAGATGAAGCGCGGGGCACAGGTCATCTATCCGAAAGACGTGGGCTTGATCTTGGTCTACGCCGACATCTTCGAGGGAGCTACCGTGGTCGAAGCCGGCAGCGGCTCTGGCTCGCTGACCCTTGCTCTGGCCCGAGCGGTCGGCGAGCACGGTCGAGTCATCTCTTACGAGCTTCGCGAGGATCATCACGAGCGAGCGGTGGAAAACGTGAACGCTTGGTACGAAGGCCGCGGTAGGAAACCCACCAACGTCGAGCTGCGTCTCGGGGACGTGTTCGACGGCATCCCCGAAGAGGTGGTGGACCGGATCGTCTTGGACATGCCGGAGCCGTGGAGAGCGGTCGGCCCGTCGACGGAACCGCTCGCCGGCGGCGGCATCCTGTGTTGTTATCTGCCGACGGTGCCGCAGGTTGTTCACACGGTGGAGGCGCTACGACGCGACGGTTTCGGGTTCATCGACACCCTCGAAGGTCTGGTTCGAACCTGGAACATCGACGGGCAATCCGTCCGTCCTGACCACCGGATGGTGGCTCACACCGGGTTCATCATCACGGCAAGAAAGCTCGCGGATTAGCCCTTCTGCGGAGTAGGCTCTGGCGCTAGGAGGTGGTCGTGGTCCACGATAACGAGCTCGAACGCCGGATCTCCGAATACGACCGCGAGGTTCAGGAGCTCCAAGGGCAGGTAAAGCTGCTGGAGGACGAGCTCGCTCTGACGCGCCGGAAGCTCGAGGCCGCGCCCCGACAGATCCACTTGCTGGAGAAGCGCCTGGCAGAGACCAGCGCCGAGCTGACCAAGACCCGCGACAACAACTCCAAGCTGGCGGACACCCTGCGCGAGGCCCGGGACCAGCTCGTTGCCCTGAAGGAAGAGGTCGACAAGCTGTCGCAGCCACCTTCTGGTTACGGCATCTTCCTGGAGACCTATGACGACTCCACCGCCGACGTCTTCGCCAATGGGCGCAAGCTACGCGTCAATGTCGCGCCGGAGGTGGACCTGGAGAAGGTCTCGCGCGGCCAAGAGGTCATCCTCAACGAGGCCCTGAACGTGATCGACGTCTGTGACTTCGAGATCCAGGGCGAGGTGGTCATCCTCAAAGAGGTGCTGGAGGGGGGCAACCGCGCGCTGGTGCTGGGACGTACGGACGAGGAGCGCGTCGTCGAGCTGGCGAGCCCGTTGCTCGAGGAGAAACTGCGGGCGGGAGACACTCTGCTGCTCGAGCCCAAGTCCGGCCACGTGCTCGAGAAGCTCCCCAAGCCCGAGGTCGAGGAGCTGATCCTCGAAGAGGTGCCGGATATCTCTTACGACGACATCGGTGGACTAGACGAGCAGATCGACGAGATCAGGGACGCGGTCGAGCTTCCCTTCCTCCACAAAGACCTGTTCGCCGAGCACGAGCTCGAGCCGCCGAAGGGGATCTTGTTGTATGGGCCGCCTGGGTGTGGCAAGACGCTCGTGGCCAAAGCGGTTGCCAATTCGCTGGCGAAACAGATCGCGGCCAAGCTCGGCCACAAGACCCATCGCTCCTACTTCCTGAACATCAAAGGTCCCGAGTTGCTGAACAAGTACGTGGGCGAGACCGAGCGCCAGATACGCATGATCTTCCAACGGGCCAAAGAGAAGTCAGAGGAGGGCGTGCCGATCATCGTCTTCTTCGACGAGATGGATTCTCTGTTCCGGACCCGCGGCTCGGGCATCTCCAGCGACATGGAAGCAACGATCGTCCCGCAGCTGCTTGCAGAGATCGACGGCGTAGAGACCCTGAAGAACGTGATCGTGATCGGGGCCTCCAACCGCGAGGACCTGATCGATCCCGCGATCCTTCGCCCGGGCGTCTCGACGTGAAGATCAAGATCGAGCGACCGGACGAGAGATCGGCGCGGCAGATCTTCTCGAAGTACCTGAACACCCGTCTTCCGCTGGCCGAGGAGGAGGTGACCCGAGCAGGGTCGCCGGAGGCCGCGGTCGAGTCCATCATCACCTCCACGGTCGAAAAGATGTACTCGACCGACGATGACAACCGTTTCCTCGAGGTCACGTACGCGAACGGCGAGAAAGAGGAGCTCTATTTCAAGGACTTCTCTTCGGGCGCCATGATCGAGAACATCGTTCGGCGCGCGAAGAAGACGGCTATCAAGCGCGCCATCGCGGGAGAGCCCAAGGGCATCTCGGAGCAGGATCTGATCGCGGCGATCCATCAGGAGTACAAGGAGAACCAGGACCTCCCCAACACGACCAACCCCGACGACTGGGCGAGGATCTCGGGCAAGAAAGGCGAGAGGATCGTCTACATCCGGACGCTGGTCGGCGAGAACAAAGAGGGGGACGGCGGACGTCAGGTCGAGCGGGTCCAGACCGGGCAGTACCTGTAGTCCACGTACCCTTCGAGGATGGCGATACCCAAGATCTGCGGCATCGAGACCGAATATGGCATCTCGGTTCGAGGCAGCGTCGACTTCAATCCCATCCTCACCTCGTCTCTGCTGATCAATGCATACGCGAAGCCGGCCTTCAGGCGCGTGCGCTGGGACTATGAGGAGGAGAACCCGCTGCGCGACGCACGCGGGTTCGAAAGGTCACAGCCGGACGTAGTCGCCGAGGACGAGTCGGGCCTCGTGAACATCATCCTGCCGAATGGCTCGCGTTATTACGTCGACCATGCCCACCCGGAATACTCGAGCCCGGAGTGCTCCAACGCTCGCGACGCGGTCATCTGGGACAAGGCCGGAGAGCGGATCCTGGAGGAGTCGGTCGCGGCCGCTATGCCTCTGCTGCGGGAAGGTGAGCGGGTCTTCATCTACAAGAACAACTCCGACGGAAAAGGTAACTCGTATGGAACGCACGAGAACTATCTCGTTAACCGACAAACCCCGTTCCCGCAGCTCGTCAAGCACCTGACTCCTTTCTTCGTCACACGTCAGGTGTTCACGGGGGCCGGGAAAGTGGGGGCCGAGAACGGCGCCGAGGATGTGGACTACCAGATCTCGCAGCGCGCCGACTTCTTCGAGGTCGAGGTGGGTCTGGAGACGACCTTCAAGCGGCCGATCATCAACACGCGCGATGAGCCTCACGCCGACCCGGAGCAGTACCGGCGTCTCCACGTCATCGTGGGTGACGCGAATATGGCGGAGCTATCCACCTACCTCAAGATCGGAACCACGGCCCTCGTGCTGCGGATGATCGAAGACGACTTCATCTCCGAAGAGCTCTCCCTCGCGCAGCCGGTGCGCTCGATGAGAACCGTCTCTCATGATCCGGGCTGTCGCGCCACCCTCGAGCTCAGCGACGGGCGCGAGATGACCGCCATCGAGATGCAGTGGGAATACCTCAAGCTGGGCAAGAAGTACGCCCAAGACAACGAAACCGACACCGGCACGAGCGAGGTCCTGGAGCGATGGGAGGCGGTCCTCGAAGCGTTGGAGGCGGACCCTATGTCGCTGGCGACTCAGCTCGACTGGGTGGCGAAGCTGAAGTTGCTAGAGGCCTATCGGGAGCGAGACGGGCTCGCGTGGGACCACTCGAAGCTCAAGCTGATAGACCTCCAGTACCACGATGTTCAGCGAGGCAAGGGCCTCTACTGGAAGCTGGCCGAAGCAGGCAAGATCGAACGCTTGGTACTCGAGGAAGAGATCGCCTTCGCGATCGATCATCCGCCCGAGGACACGCGGGCTTACTTCCGAGGGGAATGCTTGCGCCGGTTCTCAGATTCGATAGTCGCGGCCTCATGGGATGCGCTGATCTTCGACTCGGGTGACGAGCCGCTGCGCAAAGTGCCGACCATGGAGCCTGCGCGCGGCACCAAGGCCCACGTTCAGGCGCTGCTGGATGCGAGTCCGGACGTGTCCTCGTTGCTCGCGAATCTGAGCTCCTAGTCAGCGGCCGCTCCTATACCGGTAGTAGGATCGGGCCATGTCAGACCAGACGCGCAAGCCCCGGCCGAAGAAAGAAGAGGAAGCCTCTGAGGCGTCCGAGACCACCTCGACTGAGGAGAAGGACGAAGAGCTAGAAGACCTTCTCGACGAGATCGACGAGGTGCTGGAGGTCAACGCAGAGGACTTCGTACGCGGCTTCGTACAGAAGGGCGGCGAATAGGGCCGCGTCGCGCCTCAGTTATCTTGAGCGCCATGGATCCCATGGACACGTCGGGCGGCCGTCGCGCTGGTGACATCTTGCGGATGCCGGTGTACGGCCCCGGTTCGTCGTTCACCGATCTCCTGAAGACGGCGGCACCCGACCACCTTCCCGCCACGAAGCTCGATGGCCCCATCCACGCCCCCGAGGGCACGACCGTTCTCGCGGTCCGATTCTCCGACGGCGTCATCGTGGCGGGTGACCGCAGGGCGACCGAGGGCTTCCAGATCGCTCACCGCTCGATAGAGAAGGTATTCGCGGCCGATGACATGAGCGCGGTTGCGATCGCGGGTGCGGCCGGGCCGGCCGTCGAGATGGTCCGCTTGTTCCAGACCGAGCTCGAGTACTACGAGAAGGTAGAGGGCGAGCGCCTCACTCTGGAGGGGAAGGCCAACAAGCTCTCACAGATGATCAGGGCGAATCTCCCGGCCGCGATGCAGGGCCTCGCCGTGGTTCCTCTCTTCGCGGGTTACGACGAGGGGCGGCGGCTTGGACGCATCTTCAAGTACGACATCACCGGCGGCCGCTACGAAGAGGACGACTATCACGCCACTGGCTCCGGCGGTAAAGACGCTCGGTCATCGCTCAAGAAGCGCTTCAAGGAAGGACTCACGCGCGCTGAATGCGTCAAGGTGGCGATCGAGGCTCTCTTCGACGCCGCCGACGAGGACGTGGGGACCGGCGGGCCCGACCTGATGCGCGGGATCTTCCCGACCATGGTCGCGATCAGTGGCGAGGGCTCCGTGGAGATCGCCGAAGACGAGATCAAAGACCTGTTCGAGGAGCTCATCGGCGAGCGCAGAGAGTCCATGTTGCTGCCCGACACCCACGCGGTGGACGTGCGGCGAGCGAAGCCGGAGAAGTAGATGGCCAACCCGTACTACGTCTCGCCCGAGCAGCTCATGAAAGACAAGGCCGATTACGCCCGCAAGGGCATCGCGAGGGGCCGCTCCGTGATCGTCCTGGAATACGCCGACGGCATCATCTTCATCGCAGAGAATCCGTCGGCCACCCTGCATAAGGTCTCTGAGATCTACGACCGCATCGCGTTCGCGGGCGTCGGGAAGTTCAACGAGTTCGAACAGCTTCGCATCGGCGGTATCCGGTTGTCCGAGATGAAGGGTTACTCGTACTCGCGTGAAGACGTCACGGCCAAGGCGCTGGCGAACGCCTACTCACAGAGCCTCGGGAACATCTTCACGGCCGAGATGAAGCCCTACGAGTGCGAGATCCTGGTCGCCGCCGTGGGGGAGACATCCGAGGCCAACGAGCTCTTCCACATCCTGTTCGACGGGTCCGTGAGCGACCGTCAAGGCTGGGTCGCTATGGGCGGACAGGCCGATGCCTTGGGCGCCTATCTGAAGGACAAGTACCCCAATAAGCTTCCGGCTCTCAAGGCGGCCGTACAGCTGGGCGACGATGCGCTCCGCAACGTCGAAGCTCGTGACATGCCGGCCGAACACCTCGAGGTGGCGGTCCTGGATCGCAACCGCCCTCGTCGGAAGTTCCGTCGCTTGTCGAACCAGGAGCTCGTGACGATCCTGAAGTAGCGCGGCTCCGAAATGCTCAGCGTGATCCCCCGTCGCGTGGACAATGGGCGGATGGAACGACGGATCTTCGGGACCGAGAACGAGTACGGGGTCACCTGCACCTTCCGCGGCCAGCGACGCCTGTCTCCCGACGAGGTGGCCCGCTACCTCTTCCGCCGGGTCGTGTCCTGGGGTCGTTCCTCTAACGTCTTCCTCGAGAACGGTGCCCGCCTCTACCTGGATGTCGGCTCGCACCCGGAATACGCCACGCCCGAGTGCGACACGGTCTACGACCTGGTCGTGCACGACAAAGCCGGCGAGCGCATCCTCGAAGGTCTCTTGAAAGCGGCCGAGGCCAGGTTGCGAGAAGAGGGGATCTCGGGCGACATCTATCTGTTCAAGAACAACACGGACTCGGCGGGGAACTCCTACGGCAGCCACGAGAACTACCTCGTGTCCCGCTATGGTGAGTTCGGCCGTCTGGCCGAGGTCATGATCCCGTTCTTCGTCACCCGCCAGATCTTCGCCGGCGCAGGCAAGGTCCTTCAGACCGCCCGTGGCGCCCTCTTCTGCATCTCGCAGCGGGCAGAGCACATCTGGGAAGGCGTGTCCTCGGCCACCACGCGATCTCGCCCCATCATCAACACGCGCGACGAACCGCACGCGGACGCAGAGAAGTACCGGCGTCTCCACGTCATCGTCGGTGACTCCAACATGAACGAGTGGGCGTCGTACCTGAAGGTGGGGAGCACGGCCCTCTTGCTCCGCATGTTGGAAGAGGGGGTCCAGATCCGGGACATGACGTTAGAGAATCCGATCCGCGCGATCCGCGAGATCTCCCACGACACCACCTGTCGCAGGCGCGTGCGCCTCGCCAACGGACGCGAGGCCTCAGCGCTCGACCTGCAGAAGGAGTATCTGGAGAAGGCGTTGCGGTGGGTCGAACAACGGGACGACCACGTCCTGAAGACCATCGCCGGCATGTGGGAGCACGCGCTCCACTGCCTGGAGCACGACCAGGATGGCCTCGAGCGTCAGGTGGACTGGATCGCGAAGCGCAAGCTGGTCGAGAGCTATCGCGCCCGGCAGAAGAACATGTCTCTGGCCCATCCGCGCGTCGCGTTGATGGACCTCGCATATCACGACGTCAACCGGAAACGCGGGCTCTACTACCTGCTCGAGCGCCGCGGGATGGCCGAGCGGATCTGCGACGAGGCCGACATCGAGCTCGCGACGCAAGAGCCACCGCAGACGACACGAGCGAAGCTGCGCGGCGAGTTCATCCGGGCGGCCAAACGGAAACGGAGAGACTTCACGGTCGACTGGGTTCATCTCAAACTGAACGATCAAGCTCAGCGGACGGTGCTTTGTAAAGACCCCTTCCGCTCCGTCGACGAACGGGTCTCGAAGCTGATCGCGTCTCTCTGATGGCCGCCTTTCGACGGGGCGAGATCGTGTCGTTCCTGGAGAGAACCGACGTGTTGGTGCGCGCGCTGGTGCAGACGGCCGACGGAGAGGTGGAAGCCGTCGGCTACCCGCACATGCTCGGCCCCCTGCGCGAGGGCAGCCGGGTCGTGATCAATACCACTGGCATCGCCCTCGGTCTCGGCACCGGAGGCGTCGCATTCATCCTGTGTGCTCTCGACGGGCCCGTGCCCCCGGACGATCTGACGGGTCACATCGTGAAGCTCCGCTACTCGCCGTGGCAGACCAACGTCATGGCGGCCGAGGCGCCGGAGAGCCCTCACCACGGGGTCCTGTTGGAGAGGACCTCGCTGAACGCCACTCCCGTGGTCACCTGCGGCCTTCACTCGCAGGCTCCGGCGGCCGCGGCCGGCATCAAAGCCGCCCACCCGGGTGCGAAGGTTGGCTACCTCATGACCGACGGGGGGGCCCTCCCTCTTGCCTTCAGCCGTTTGGTCCGTCAGATGACCGCCTCGGAGGTGGTGGACGTCACCTGCACGAGCGGTCACGCCTTCGGTGGCGACCTCGAAGCCGTCAACGTCTTCAGCGCCTTGCTTGCCCTCAGCGCGGCAGCAGCGTGCGATGCGATCGTCGTCGCGCCCGGCCCCGGCGTCGTCGGGACCGCGACCCCGTTCGGTCACTCCGGAATGGAGCAGGGCCAGGTGTCGGACGCGGCTGCCTCGCTGGGAGGTCGCCCCATCGCCTCGCTCAGGATCTCCTTCGATGACCGACGGGAGCGTCATCGAGGCATAAGCCATCACTCGGTGGCGGCACTGGGGACCGCAGCCCGAGAACGGGCCGTGGTAGCGGTTCCCAAGCTTGCGCCCGCTCACTCTCGCGAGGTGGCGCGGCAACTGGAGGGCTCTCCGATCTGCGCGCCATGAGGTCCTCGTTGCCGACGGCCGCCCCGGTCTGCGCCTCCTGCGGGAGAGGGATCTGGATCCAACCTCGATGGGACGCTCGATGACCGCAGCTCCCGAGCTGTGGCTGGCGGCAGCCGCCGCGGGCGCGCTGGCAGGAGAGGCGCTGGAAGACCACGGGTAGTCTCGAACGATGCGGCGGATAGAGCGGCTCATCAACCTGATCGCGGCCCTCCTCGACGGGCGACGCCCTCTCACCGCCGCCGAGATCCGGGAGCGGATCGCCGGCTACGAGACCGACAACGTCGAGGCCCTTCCGGCGCTCGTTCGAACGAGATAAGGCCGAGCTGAGGGAGATGGGGATCCCCATCGAGACCGTCAAAGACGAAGAGGACAACGACGCCTACACGATCCCGCCCGACAAGTACTACATGCCCGATCTCGACCTGCAACCCGACGAGCTCGCCGCGCTCAAGCTGGCCGCCGGCGCGGTGCTGGGGGCCGGGGACCAGGCCGACGCCGGACTGCGCAAGCTATCCGTCGATGCCGCCGAGGGACAGATGTCTGCTCCGCAGGTGGTGTGGAGTGCCGACGTGGCCGCGGAGCAACCGCTGCTCGGCCCTCTGCTCGCGGGCCTGATGGAAAAGAACCTGTTGGCGTTCGGCTACGAGAGCGGAGACGGCCAGAGAAGCAGCCGCCGTCTCGAGCCCTACAGCCTCGTGCACCGCCGGGGGAACTGGTACCTCCTCGGTCGCGATCTCGATGCGCCGCGGTTAGATCTTTCAAGGTCTCCCGGATCATCGCGCCCATCACTCCCCAAGAGGGCCGGTACGAGGTGCCCGCGGACTTCGACCTCGAGGCCCACATCGGCGTCGAGCCCTGGGAGCTCGGCGACGGCGAGCACTCGACCGCTCGGATCCGTTTCGACCCTTCGGTGGCGTGGTGGCCCCAGCAGAACATGCCGGACCTCGTCGCAACCGAGCAGCCCGACGGCGCGGTCGAGATCCAGATGCCGGTGGCGAACCTCGATGCGCTGATCGCGTGGGCGATCGGCTTCGGCGATCGCGTCGAGGTGCTCGAGCCCGAGGCCGCTCGGCGCCGGATGGTCGAGCACCTGGCTCCCTTCCAGGGCTCGGTCTAGTTGAGCGAGAACGCGGGACGTCTGGGTCGGCGTCTCAGCCGGATCCTGTTGCTTCTCCCGTATGCGATCCAGCACCCCGGGACGACCGTAGGCGAGCTGTCGCGCAAGTTCGACATCCCCAAGAACGAGCTGATCAACGACCTGCATCTGGTCTTCCTCTGCGGGCTTCCCGGCTACGGCCCGGGCGACCTGATCGACGTGGACTTCCAGGAGGACCGGATCTTCATCCGCATGGCGGATTACTTTGCGGCGCCGTTGCGCCTCACGCCCGCAGAAGGACTCGCCCTGTATGCAGGCGGAGAGGCGATCGCCGCGTTGCCGGACCTGGCGCAGGCCGATTCTCTACGGCGTGCGCTGGGAAAGCTCGGGCGCGCTGGGGGCCGGGCCGAACGACGAAGACGGGGCCGCCATCGAGGTCAGGTTCGATCGCAGCCCCGGCGACCACCTCGGCGCGCTCCAGAGAGCTCTGACCGAGCACAAGCAGGTCCGGATCGAGTACCTGTCGAGCTCCAAGAACGAGCTGACCACTAGGAAGATCGACCCGAGGGGTCTGGTGGCAACGCTCGGTCGCTGGTACATCGTGGGGCTCGACCACAACAGCGACGAGGAGCGCATGTTCCGCGTCGATCGCATCAAGTCGGCGGTGGTCACCGAGGACGACGCGCCGGTTCCTCTCGGTTTCGATGCCGAGCGCTACAAGGGTGCCTTCGTTGGGCACGAGGGCCAGGCAACTGTGACCATGGAGATCTCACCTGAGACCGCACGCTGGTTCGAGGACTACTACCCGGTCAAGACGGCGCGCGATCTTTCCGATGGCTGGCGCGAGGTCGAGCTCTATTCCAGCAGCGACACCTGGGCCGCGACGCTGGTGCTGCGCCTGGGCGCCCAGGTGCGGGAGGTTTCACCTTCTTCTGTGATGGAGGCGCGCGGACGCTCGCTACGTCGTTGGGGCCCGTTACAGCTGAGGGGCGAGGGGGCCGCCTCTCCCGCTTAACCTCAAGCCGGCGCTGCTGGCGCTGCCACCAAGCCAAGACAGCGCGGGATCGGCGCGCCGGGCTGCTCAAAGCCTCTGAACCCTGACGCAGAAGATGTCTCGTTAAGCCTCTGCCGCCGCTTGTTCGGAGCGGATGCGGACCACGCCGGCCGTCACCGTCCCCCGGGGGAGAGAGAAGGAGAAGGTCGATCCTTTGCCCCACGTCGAGTCGACCCAGATGCGGCCGTTGTGCACCCGGACGAGCTGCGCGCACAGGTACAGGCCCACCCCGGTGCCTCCCTGCTCTCGTGTAGAGGATCCATCGACCTGGTGGAAGCGCTCGAAGATGTGGGGAATGTCGCTCGAGACCATGCCGACCCCCTTGTCGATGACGTCGATACGAAGATCGTTATCGTCCTCGGACGCTCTGACCACCACCGGTTCAGGTCCCGATGAGTACTTCAAGGCGTTCTCGACCAGATGGCGCAGGACCAGAGCGACCTTGGTCTCGTCGCAGGGCCACACCAGGGCGGGTATGTCGATGGTCACCTCCCGGCCCTCGTGCTCGCCGATGACATCGTGAGAGACCGCCTGGGCGAGCGCGGCTATGTCTACATGCTCGATCCGCAGTTGTGCTTCGCGCGATTCGATCTTCGAGACGTAGAGGAGGTCCTCGATGAGGCGTTCCAGCTGAGCAGCGCGCGAATCTATGGTCTTCAGAGCCTCGGCTGCATCCTCGGGCTTAAGCGTGTCGATCCTTCGCAACAAGGTGCGCGCGAAGCCCTTGATGATCGTCAGGGGAGTGCGCAACTCGTGCCCGATCATGGCAACGAAGTCACGTTGCGTTTGAACAATCTCGCGCTCGGACGACACGTCATCCATGATCAAGACGCGCCCCATCGCAGCGTGAGGGACGTGAACGTCTGTCACGCGCACCTTGTGGATCCGGGGCGGGTTTCCCGCTATGACCTCGCCCTGTAGCTTTCCCTGGTCGGTCAGCATGCGAACCACCTCGGGATGGGCGATGGTCTCCGACGCCGAGGCGCCCGCGGCGAACATGCCCGAGACGCCGAAGAGGGTCTCGAACGCCGGATTGAGCGCGACGATGTTGCCGCGCGCATCGACCAGCACGATGGGGTTGGGAACTCCCTGGATGATCGAGGCCAGCTCGGTCTCTTTGCGCTCGACCTCGCCGTGAAGCTCGGCGGCACCTATCGCTGTTCCCCCTTGTTGCGCGAACGCGCGGAACAGGTCTCTGCGCTCATCGATGGTCCCAGGCTCCGCCTGGACGACTATCACGCCGGTGCTTCCACGTGCGGTCCGGAGTCCGGCGGCCACCATCTGACCCTGGTCCGGATGAACGAATAAGGCAACGTCCGTGCGCTCGATCGCGTTCCGAACCTGCTCGAGTCCCAGGAGGACTCGGATCTTCTCCTTGGGGAAGCCGCGGAAGACGCCTCGGGTGATGGCGCCTGTATCGCCGTCGAAGAGGCAGGCGAACCCCTCGTTAGAGCCGGCGAGGCGAGCCGCGCCGTCCAGAACGCTCTGCAGCAACATCTCGACATCCAGGCTCCCGAGCAGGCCGCGGCTCGATTCGACCAGCGCCATCAGGTCCGAGGCCCGCTGCTCTGCTTGCTCGTGAAGCCGCGCCCGGTAGAGCAACGCCGCGGCCTGGTCGGCGAACATCTGGGCGACCCGCAGGTCTTCCTCTCCGAAGCTGGAAGGGGCGTCGGTGAGGGCGAGGCTCAAGACACCGATCCCGCGGCCTTGAACCCTCAACGGGACCACGATCGACGACGAGATCGAACGGTTCTTAGGGACGAAGTTGACGAAGGCGTCGCGGTCGACGGCGCCCAGCAGGAGGGGCTTGCCGGTCGCGAGGACGCGGCCCGCCACGCTTTCTCCGACGCGGATGGTGCCACCCAGCGCAACCTCCGAAGGAAGGCCATAAGACGCTGCCAGGGTGAGGGTCTGCCCGTCGTCTTCCAAGAGCATGATCGAGCCCTGCTCGGCCTGGAGCAGCTCGATGGCGGCCTCCACCATCCCCTGGACGGCTTCCGGCATCGGCGCGCCCGAAGCCGCGATCTCGGAGACCCTCAACGCCGCCTCCAAGGCGACCCGCGTCTTGTCGAAGGTCTCCGGGAGCTCCTTCGAGCCGCGCGCGAACATAGGCATGCATCCAGTATCGGTGCAGCCGGAAGATGGATTGAGGAGGGGCAGCCCAAGCGGCATCCCCCGAGAAACCTTCTAAACCTTCTGCATCACCCGCCGATAGATGAACCATGACCACGATCAAGGCAACGTGCCCGGGCTGCGGAGAGGTCGACCTCAGCGCCGAAGACATACTCCTTCGGATCGGGGGCCTGGCCACCTCCAACAGCTACGGGTTCTCGTGTCCCGAGTGCGGCGACTTTGTCGAGAAGCCCGCAGACGACCGCATCGTGCGCCTGCTGCTGTCGGGCGGGGTGATGCCGATGTTGCTCAACATCCCGGCCGAGGCGCTCGAGCCCAAACAAGGCCCCCCGATCGACTACGACGACCTCCTTGCCTTCCACGAGGTGCTCAAAGGCGACGACTGGTTGGCCCAGCTGATCGGCCCCCCAGCGCAGTAAGGCTGGGTACCAGGAAGCAACCAACAGACGCCCTGCGGGGCGTCTTTGCTGTTCGTCGCTTCTAGACTGCGCCGATGCCATCCATCGGCCCCCTCGAGATCCTCGTCGTTTCCGTGATCGCGCTGATCGTCTTCGGCCCCCATCGCCTGCCCGAGATCGCCCGCACGGTGGGCAAGACCCTGGCCGAGCTGAAGCGGATGGCGACCGACGTCAGAGCTGATTTCGAAGAGGGCATGAAGGTCGAGGACGCCGAGGACGAGCCGGTGGAGGACGAGCCGGTCGAGGACGAGTCGGTCGAGGATGAGCCGGTCGAGGACGAGGTGGCTGGAGACGAGGTGGTCGAAGACGAGACCGAGGAGATCATCCCGGCTCCACCGGCGTCCAGGGCCACGGACGGCTGATGAGCGAATCCAGCAACCTGAGGCGTCGTCGCCTCGGCTTCGTCAAGCGCAGGCGGTCCAGGGCCCAGACCCAGGCCATGACGATGGTCGAGCACCTGGTCGAGCTGCGCAAGAGGTTGGTCTTCTCGCTGGCGGCCTTCGTGGCGATCTCCGTCGCCGCCTTCTTCTTCTTCGAGCCCATCCTGGATTTCCTCTTGAGCCCTCTGTGCACGCTGCCCAAGAGCCTCCTGGGCCCCCAGGGCTGCGCCCTTAGCGGCTTCGGTCCGGCCGAGCCCTTCGTCGTCCGCCTGAAGGTCACCGCGATGGTCGGCGTGGTCTTTTCCGCTCCGGTATGGCTGTATCAGGTGTGGGCGTTCGTGACCCCCGGCCTCACCCCGGGAGAGAAGAAGTACGCGCTTCCTTTCATCGCGTCCTCGATCCTGCTCTTCGCTACCGGGGTGACCTTCGCCTACCTGACCCTTGCGCCGGGCCTCAGGTTCCTGATCGGGCTCGGTGAGGGCCTCATCACGCCTTTCTTCAGGGCCGACGCCTATCTGAACTTCGTGGGGCTGATGTTCATCGGCTTCGGGCTGACCTTCGAGCTGCCCCTGTTGCTGTTCTTCTTGGGGCTTGCCGGCGCGGTCTCGGTCCAACAACTCGCCCGCAACCGCCGCGGCGCGTTCGTCGGCATCGTGGCCCTCGCGGCGGTGGTCACTCCGAGCCAGGACCCTTACACGATGCTCCTCATGTCCGGGCCCCTCTACCTGCTCTTCGAGCTGGATATCGCTCTGCTGAAGCTGGTGCGCAGGAGAAAGAGCGAGCCCAGCACCGGTTTATAGTCCCGCCGTGGCTATCAAAGGCAAGAAGAAGTCCCAGAGCAGAGGCAGCCAGGGTCAGCGTCGCCCCGCGATGGCACCCCGGCCGCCGGCGGCCCGCACCCGCAAGCCGCCCTGGTACAAGACCACCGCGGGCCAGACGATCGCGGCGATCAGCGTCATGGTGGCGGCCATCGTGATCCTGGTCTTGGTCAACAACGCCCGCAGCGAGGCACAGCAGAAAGAGCAGGCCCAGCAGTCGCTCGAGAGCTATTCGGACCAGGTACGGGGCTTGCTTCAGCAGGTCACGGCGCCGGCGTCGGAGATGGCCGCGGTCGCCACTGCCACCCCCGACGACCTGGCCGCCGACGCCGGCCGGTGGAGCGAGGCCTTCACGTCGGCTCAGGCCGGGGCCACCGCCTTCAGCCCACCGCCCGCTGCGGCCGCGTCACAGGATCTGTTCTTGCAGTCGATCCAGCTCTACCAGGGAGCCGCCGACACCTTCGGGGTGGCGGCCGGCCTCGAAGCCGAGCAGCAGACGGAGCTGATCGGGGCGGCAACCGCGCAGGCCGCGTCGGCGGCGTCGGTGTGGGACGCGGCGGTGGCGGTGCTGGACGACGCTCGAGACGAGGTCGACCTC
>JAUJPD010000005.1:160121-190876 GCA_030447315.1 Actinomycetota bacterium
GGCGGTGACGGCAACGCCGGTGCCGGCGGAGGCACCGACGGCGGCGCCGGAGGCGGTGGTGGGAAGAACAAGAAGGGCGACGGCAAAGACGGATAAGCCGGCTCCCTCGCAACCCGCGGTCGCAGATTTCGAAGAGTCTTACGGCTTCCCCTTCGACGACTTCCAACGCCGCGCCTGTGAGTCTCTGATCGGTGGGGCCTCGGTGCTGGTCGCCGCGCCTACCGGCGCAGGCAAGACCGTCGTGGGAGAGTTCGCCGCCTGGCTCGCCATGTCCGGAGGTGGCAAGACCTTCTATACGACCCCGGTGAAGGCTCTATCGAACCAGAAGTACGGCGATTTCCTGCAGCTTCATGGGAGTCGCAACGTCGGCCTCCTCACCGGCGACAACTCAGTCAACGGCGACGCGCCCGTCGTGGTCATGACCACCGAGGTCCTGCGCAACATGATCTACGAGGACTCGATGGCTCTCAGCGGTCTCAAGTACGTCGTGCTGGACGAGGTGCACTACCTCCAGGATCAGTACCGCGGCGCGGTGTGGGAGGAGATCTTGATCCACTTGCCCGTCGACGTACAGATCGTGTCGCTGTCCGCGACGGTCTCCAATGCCGAGGAGTTCGGCGAGTGGCTCATGACACTGCGGGGGCGCACCGACGTGATCATCGAAGAGCGGCGCCCCGTCGACATCGAACACTGGTATTTCGGAGCCGACGAGCTGCTCCCGATGTTCGTCAAGAGAAGCGACGGCACCGTCATGCCGAACCCACGGGGACGGGAGCTGGATCGCAGGAAGTCGAACGGAGGCCGGCCCAACCGCGGAGGCAAGAGAGCGCCGCAGAAGAGACCGCGGATCCCATGGCGCACCGACGTGGTCGAGCGGCTTGACTCCGAGGGGATGCTGCCCGCGATCTACTTCATCTTCTCGCGCAAGGGATGTGCCGAAGCCGTCGATCAGTGTCTCCGCCAAGGGATCCGTCTCACCACCTCCGATGAAGCCCGGGCGATACACGAGTACGCCGACACGAGGGTTGCGGACCTGCCGGCCAACGAGCTGGACGTGCTCGGTTACGACCACTGGATCGAGGGGCTCCGCCGCGGCGTCGCCTCGCATCACGCGGGGATGATCCCGCCGTTCAAGGAGGCCGTGGAAGACCTGTTCGCCCGTGGCCTGGTCAAGGTGGTGTTCGCGACCGAGACGCTCGCGCTCGGGATCAACATGCCCGCCCGCAGCATCGTGATCGAGAGCCTCATGAAGTTCACCGGCGAGAAGCACGAGCAGATGACGCCTGGTGAGTACACGCAACTGTCCGGCCGAGCGGGACGACGGGGCAAAGATGCGATCGGCCACAGCGTCGTCCTGCTCCAGCGATTCATCCCCTTCGAGGGGATCACGAGACTCGCGTCCACGCGCACGTATCCGCTGCAGTCTTCCTTCCGGCCGTCTTACAACATGACGGTGAACCTGGTGCGCAACTACGACCGCCGGGAGGCCGAGCATCTGGTCAATAGCTCGTTCGCGCAGTTCCAAGCCGACCGAGACGTCGTGCGGCTCGAGCGCAAGCGAGAGAAAGACGCCGCCTACCTGGCCACCTACCGGGAGCGGATGACGTGCGAGCTGGGCGACTTCGCCGAGTACCACGCCCTGGTGGAGCGTTCGAAGAGTTCCTCTCGCGCCCGCTCCGGCCATGCCGGCACGGGAAGCAAGGTCCTGGAAGCGATCGCGAGACTCCGTCCCGGAGACGTGGTCGAGATCGCCTCGGGGAAGCGCCGGGGCCGCTACGCGGTGATGGAGGTCACCCAACGACGATCGGAGCGCGCGCCGCGCGTCTTGTTGCTGAGCGAGGAGCGTTCACTGGTTCGTTTCGCTCCCTCGGATTTCCGTGAACCGCCGGTGGCCGCGGCCCGGCTCCCTCTGCCTCGAGGCTTCCAGAGCCGCGACCAGCGCACCCGCCGCGAGCTGGGTCGGCGCCTCGCCCGGCTCGAGATCGCCCCCGTGAAGGTCAGAGAGCGAGCCCAGGATGTGCTCGTCTCGCCTCCGGGGCACCCTGTTGAAGAAGAGATCGAGCAGCACCCGTGTCATGCATGTCCGGAAAGGAAGCGGCACCTGCACTACGCCGAGCGTGCGGCGAGGCTGGAACGAGAGCTGCAGTCCGTGGATCGCCGGATGCAGCGACGAACCGGAACGCTGGCCAAACGTTTCGATCAGGTCCTCGCCGTGTTGGAGCAGTTGGATTATGTCGATGAGTGGAGGCTGACCGGCAAAGGCGAGACCTTGACCCGGGTCTACAACGAATCCGATCTTCTCGTGGTGGAGTCCATCGAGCGCAGGTTGTTCGAGGCGCTGGAGCCGCCGGAGATCGCCGCGGTGTGCTCGACGCTGGTCTACGAGACCAGAGGCCCGGAGACGGGGCTCGTCCACGACATGCCCACTCCAGATTCCGCCGAGGTGTGGCGACAGCTCATGAAGCTGTGGCGTCAGGTGCGGCGCGAAGAGGAAGCTCGCGGCCTCGAGCTCACCCGGGAGCCGGATCCCGGGTTCGCTCGCAAAGCGTTCCGCTGGGCATCAGGGTCACCGCTGGAGAAGGTGCTGGGAGAAGACGACGCACCCGGGGACTTCGTGCGCTCGGTGAAGCAACTCATCGACCTGCTTAGGCAGCTCGCGGACATCGCCACGACTCCCGAGCTGGCCGAGAAGGTCGAAGACGCGATCCGTTCGCTGAACCGAGGCGTGATCGCCTATTCGTCGCTCGAGCTGTAGCGGCGATAGATTCTGATGCCTGGACGGGATGGCGCACTGGGAGGGCATAGGTGATGGACGTCGCAGGAGGGGTTGGCCTTGGGTTCTAGAGACGGCGTTCGGGACGTCTTCATAGTCGATGCCGTGCGAACTCCCATGGGCCGCTACGCCGGGGCCTTGGCTTCCGTTCGGCCCGACGACCTGGCCGCTCATGCGATCAAGGCTCTTGTCGAGCGAACCTCGGCGCCGCCCGAGGCCATCGACGACGTGTTCTGGGGGGCCGCCAACCAGGCAGGGGAAGACAACCGCAACGTCGCTCGTATGGCGCTCCTGCTCGCCGGGCTTCCGGTCGAGGTTCCCGGCGCCACCGTCAACCGTCTCTGCGGATCGGGTCTGGAGGCGGTGAACTGCGCCTACCGCGAGATCCGCTCGGACGAAGCCGAGGTGACGATCGCCGGAGGCAGTGAGTCCATGACGCGGGCGCCGTTCGTGATGGGCAAAGCGCCGGCCGCCTTCGACCGCACTCCCGAGATCTACGACACGACGATCGGGTGGCGCTTCGTCAACCCGCACATGAAAGAGCGCTATGGAGCGCACGCCATGGGTGCGACCGCCGAGATCAACGGACGCGACTACCAGATCAGCCGCGATCAGCAAGATCGCTTCGCACTCGAGAGCCACCGGCGAGCGGTCGAGGCGCGGGACTCCGGGCGCTTCGACGACGAGATCACGCCGGTCCCGGTCCCACAGCGCAAGGGTGATCCCATCGTGGTCGCGCGCGACGAGCCGCCGCGGTCCGGCTCCTCCCTTGAGAAGCTCGCCACGCTTAGGCCCGCGTTCGAAGAGGAAGGGACCGTCACCGCGGGCAACTCGTCCAGCCTCAACGACGGCGCGGCCGCGTTGCTGCTCGCTTCGGAAGCATCGGTTCGCGAGCACGGTTGGCAACCACTTGCGAGGATCGTGACGTCTGCCGTCGCCGGGGTCGAGCCGCAACGGATGGGGATCGGTCCGGTGCATGCGACGCGCAAGGCCCTTAAACGAGCCGGTCTCGCGGTAGAAGACCTCGATCTCGTCGAGCTGAACGAGGCCTTCGCCGCCCAGTCGCTTGCCTGCATAAAAGAGCTCGGTCTCGACCCGTCGAAGGTGAACGTGAACGGCGGCGCCATCGCCTTGGGACACCCTCTTGGTTGTTCGGGAGCCCGGATCTTGACCACACTCGTTCACGAGATGCGGCGGCGCGGCGCGCGCTTCGGCCTTGCCACTATGTGCATCGGCGTCGGACAGGGCATCGCCACGATCGTGGAAGGCGTGTAGCTCTGGACCAGGAGCTGGCCGAGCTGATCGGCCCGCACCGCGTCGGCACCCATCCTGCCGATCTCCATCGCCATGCCCTCGACCGGTCGAGCTCCGCGTTGCTGGCCCGACGAGCCGAGACGCCCTACGACCTCCCGCGCTGCGTGGTGCGGCCGCACACGACCGAGCAGGTGGCGCAGATCCTGGAATGGGCCGATAGGACCCGTACGCCGGTGGTGCCCTATGGAGGCGGATCCGGGGTCTCGGAGGGCGTGGTCGCCGGAGGTGCGGTGGTCGTCGAGCTCCGCGCCCTGAACGAGATCATCGACTTCGACGAGAAGAGCCGGTTGGTGCGCACGCAGACCGGGGTTCTGGGACCCGATCTGACCAAGGCTTTGAAGTCGTGGGGACAGACCCTCGGCCACGAGCCCCAATCGCTTCGTATCTCGACGGTCGGAGGGTGGATAGCGACCAGGGCCTCGGGTCAGCTCTCGGCCCGCTACGGAGGCATCGAGAACATGGTCGCGGGACTAGAAGCCGTTGTTCCGGGGGGCCGCGTCCTGAGGTCGAAGACGAAGCCGCGTTCGGCCACCGGGCCCGATGTCGCCTCGCTCATGATCGGATCCGAAGGAACGCTCGGGATCGTGACCGAGGCGACGCTGCGTGTCTCTCCGTTACCGACCGAGGCGGCCGATCGGTGCGTGCGCTTCCAGCACATGGCCGACGGTGTGGCGGCGTGCCGCAAGCTCGCGCAATCCGAGTTGCGCCCCCTCTTGGTGAGGCTCTACGACCCCGAGGACTCAGCGATCTTCCTGCGCAACCACCCGCACGAGACGCCGGGCACGCTGTTGTTGCTCAGCTTCAGCGGGCCCGGCGCAGGACGGCGCGCGGACGCGGCGGTCGAGCTCAGCAGCGGGATCCCGGGCGACAACGACCTCGTTGCCCATTGGTGGGAGCATCGCAACGATGCGGTCGACGAGCTGATGACGCTCATGGCCGGCGAAGGGATCCTCGGCCCTCATGCGCTCGTCGACACCATCGAGGTCTCGGGCACCTGGTCGGACCTGCGCGCCATCTACCACTCGATGAAGGAGGGTCTCGGCAACGTTGCGGACATCGCTGCGTGTCACCTGTCGCACGTGTATCCCGACGGAGGTTGTCTCTATTTCACCCTGGCCTCTGCCTGCGACGACGACGCGGCCGCCGCCGAGACGCTGGAGAGGTGGTGGGATACCGGGATGACGGCATGTCTTGCCGCGGGCGGGTCCATCAGCCACCACCACGGGATCGGCCGGCGCAAGGCGAGATGGATGAGAGCCGAGCTGGGGGAGTGGTGGGAGCTCTTGGCGGCGGTCAAGAAGGCGTTCGATCCCAACGGCATCATGAACCCTGGAGCGCTGGGGTTGTGACCTCACCGTTCGGGCCGATGGTGCTCATCTGCAACGCACGCTCTGGACGAGGCGGTGTGGCGAAGGCTCTCCCCGAGGTGGAAGCACAGCTTCGCTCGCGTGGGCTCGAGTACGAGCTTCGTCATACCGAAGGCCCCGGGCACGCCACGGTGCTGGCCCGTGAGGCTCTCGCCTCGGGCCGGAGGTTCGTGGTCGCCGTGGGCGGCGACGGCACCGTGCACGAGGTGGTCAACGGGATGATCGCGGACGACCGCGCCCTCGATCCCGAGGCGGTCCTGGGGGTGGTCGCGGCCGGAACCGGCTCGGATTTCATCAAGACGTTCGGGATCAGGGCGCTACCGAACGCTGCCGTTCGACATCTCGACGGCCCGGACTTCTTCCCCATCGACATCGGCAAGGTGGTCTACACCCAAGACGGTCGCGAGGTAACGAGGTATTTCCCCAACATCGCGGAAGTGGGACTGGGGGCCGAAGTCGTGGCGCGGGCCGCGCGGCTGCCACGCTGGCTGGGCCCCACCGTCTACCTGTTCGCTTTCTGGCTGACGATGGGCAAGCACCAAGCGGCGCAGGTCGAGGTCGACCTGGTCGACCGGACCTACGAGGGTCCGATGAACAACCTGGTCGTGGCGAACGGGCAGTTCTTCGGCGGCGGCATGAAGATCGCGCCGCGAGCGGCTCCGACGGATGGGTTGCTGGATGTGCAGATCGAGCACGCCCGCAAGAAGGACGCGATAGCGATGATGCCCAAGGTCTTCAAGGGGACCCACGTCCCCCATCCACAGATCAAAGAGGCAAAGAGGGTCAAGCTTGCGATCACCTCGGATCGTCCGTTGCTGATCGAGGCCGACGGAGAGGTGCTCGGCCACACCCCGGCGAGCTTCGAGATCCTGAAAGACATCATCAACCTCAAGGTATGAGCATGAGCGTCAGGAGGGCAGCGGCCTAGAGGAAGGCCATCATCAACCTCAAGGTGTGACCGTGACGAGGAAGCAGGCCTAGAGGAAGGCCTGCACCTCGGCCGCCACGCGCTGTGGGTACTCGATCGGAAGGAAGTGGCTCCCCTTCTCGTACACCACCTTGCTCGCGTCGGGGATCCTGTGCAACATGTCGTCGACCATCGCCGGTGTGGTGAAGCGATCCCGCGCCCCCGCGATCAACAGCGTGGGTGCTTGGACTTCGCTCAGGATCTCGGGCCCGGCTTCGCCCACGACCTCTTCGTAGATCGCCAGCAGCAAGCGCAGGTCGCTATCCGCGAAGCTCTGGAGGATGGCAACGGCGGCCTCGATGTCCGCCGAGGGACCGATCAATCCCGATTGACGAACCACTCCGGCGATCTCGGGGCGATGCACGAACGCTCGGAACGGCCCCTGCAAAGAGGGTGCGAAGTGTTTGGCCACTCCCGCGCCGATCGGGAACAGCGACGAGAGCTCCAGGTAGCGGAACAGACCCCTGAAGCCCCGCCCGAAGCCTCCGCAGATCACCACGAGGCCTCGGACCCTCTCGGGGTAGCGCCGGGCGATCTCCACCGCGATGTGCGTTCCCGTGCTCCACGCCAGCAGATAGAAGGTCTCGGCTTCGGCCTCGTCCATCACCGCGACCCCATCCTCGCAATGAGCCGCGGCGTCGATGCGCGCCGAACGCGGGTGCTCCGATCCGTGCAGTCCCCTGAGATCCCAGGCGACGGAGCGGGTTCGGGGGCCGAGGGCGTCGATCACGAGTCTCCAGGAAGACAGGTCCGGCCCGATCGCATTGGCCAGAAGGATCGGCGGAGTGTCGCCCTCCCCGAAGGAGTACGCCGCAAGCCGCGTCCCGTCGAACGACGAGACGCGAGTGCCGCGAGGGGGCCACGCGGTCATCCGGTGTCGGTGCGGGGCTGCGCCAGTGAGGAGGGGGCCAGTGAGGGCGACGGGGCCAGTGAGGGCGACGGAGCCATGGACAGATGAAGGCCGCGTTCGCGCTCGACCTCACCCCGATGGGCATCTATCTGACGCTGCGTCTCTCCCGAGCTCCACCCGAAAGCGTCTGCCATGACGCCGGCGGCCACGGCGCCGGGGCCGATCCCCGCGTGGGGATCCGTCAAGGCGAGGCGCGTGCGCCGCTGGAGAAGGTCCGGTAGGTGGGTTGCCATCTCGGCGCGCACGCAGTAAGCGGCTTCGGCCGCGATGGGCTGCATCCCCCCGACCAACGGCGCGGTCAGTTCTTGCTCGTGCGCGATCTGCAGGACATCGAGGGCGCGGTCACCGTAGCAGCGGACGAGGTTCGAGCCAACCTCTGCAGGCAAGCCGAGCACGCGACAGCGGCGTTGGACCGCCGTACTCAGGGCCGTCACATCGCGCGAGCCGAGGCGGATCCACCGCGTCTTCGATCGTGCCGCGACCCCCAGGTCTTCGGCCACCACGTCGACGGCATCCTTGGCCATACGCCGGTAGGTGGTCATCTTGCCCCCCGTGATGCCCGTGATGCCCGGAGCGATCTCGTAAACCGCGTGTCGCCGGGACAGATCCGCGGTCGCGTCCCTCTCTCCCGAGATCAACGGACGAAGGCCGGCGTAGGCGCCCGCGATGTGCTGTTCGCCCAGGTTCAGGTCGAAGACCGCATTGAGGGAAGCGAGACAGTACGCGCGTTCGTCTGCCTCCACGGCCGGGTGATCGAGGCTCCCCGCGTAGCCCTCGTCTGTGGTGCCCACCAAGACGTGGTCCAACCACGGGATCACGAACAGCATCCGCTTACGCTCGGCGTCGCCGATGAAAGCTCCGGACTCGAGCATCGGGACATCGGTCTTGCGGAAGACGAGGTGTATCCCCTTCGATGGTCTTAGGCGGGGCTCCGCGCGATGGCTCGCCAACGATTCCACGTGGTCCGCCCACACGCCCGCGGCGACGATGATCTTGCGCGCGTTCACCTCGAAGCTCGTGCCGGTGACCGAGTCTTCGACGACGGCCCTGCAGACGCTGCCTGCGGAGGACAGGTCTCTGACGACACAGTAGTTCGCCGCGATCGCGCCGTAACGCCGCGCCTGGATCAGGTTCTCCATCACGAGACGCACGTCGTCGGTCTTGCAGTCGTAGTAGATGTAGCCGCCCTTCACCTTGCCCCGGGGGAACAGGGGGACCAGCGCCTCGGTTTCCGCTTGGTCGAGGTGCTTGTGCATCTTCAGGTTGCGGAAGCTCGCGAGCGCGTCGTAAGCCCACAGACCGACGCCGAACTTGGCCCGGGTGGTGCGTCCGCTCACGGGAAGCACGAAAGCTATCGGTTCGACGAGGTGAGGCGCGAGCCGTCGCAGCAGGTCGCGCTCGGTGCAGGCCTCGCGCATCAGCGCGAACTCGCGTTGTTCGAGGTAGCGAAGGCCCCCGTGGATCAGCTTCGACGACTTGCTCGAGGTCCCCGAGGCATAGTCCAGTCGTTCGACCAGCCCTACGGTGGCTCCGCGCGAGGCCGCGTCGAGGGCGATGCCGGCCCCCGTGATGCCGCCGCCGACGACCAGAAGATCCAGCGGAGCGCCCCCCGACCCCGCCAACTGCTCGAGCGCCGTCTCCCTCGGGCCGAGCCCGAGCGACGTCATGAGACGAGGCCCACGGCCCACCGGACCACCGTGATCGCTCCGATGATGACGAAGACGACCCCGAACAACACCAGCGGGCCCACCCACCAATCCATCTGGCGCTCGATGGGGGCCCCGTCTTCGGCCCCGGCCCGTTGCACGACCAGCTCGGGACCCCCCAGCTGCTGGAAGTGAAGATGCTCCCGCTTGCCCTCGACCAGGTCCGCCAGTCCCTGGAGCAGGTCGATCAGCTCCTCGTCATCGACCGTCACGGTCGTTTCCGGAACAGCCTCGCCGCGTCTGTCTTCGATCTTCATGAGCTTCCCGTTCCCTGGTTTGGATATCCTGCGGCGCATGCCAGCGGATCTGCGACTGCTCGACGATGAGCAGCGCGCTCTGATCCAGATGGTACGGGAGTTTGCAGACGAGGTCGCGGCACCAGCCGCAGCCGGCTACGAGGAACGTTCCGAGGACCCGGCCGCCCTGTATGAGCAGCTCGCTCAGCTGGACCTCACCGGTATCGCCTATCCCGAGGACTACAACGGGTTGGGGCTCCCGTACGAGACCTACCTCATGGTCGTGGAAGAGATCGCGCGGGCTTACCTGGGGTTCGCGGTCGGGCTTTCGGTACACACCTTGTGCGCGTTCGCCGTCAACAGCTTCGGGAGCGAGGAGCTGAAGAGAGACGTCCTGGCCCGGCTCTGCTCGGGCGAGTGGTTCGGCGCCTATTCTCTCTCGGAGCCGGGATCCGGCTCCGACGCCGTCGCCCTGGCCGCCAAGGCGAGTGGCTCCGACGGAGGCTACCGCCTGAGCGGCTCGAAGGTCTTTTGCACCCGGGGCAACGAGGCCGATGCCGTCTTGGTGATGGCGCGCACGGGCGCGGCGGGAGCGAAGGGGATCAGCGCCTTCATCGTCGAGAAAGGCACACAGGGATTCGGAGGCTCCAAGAAGGAAGACAAGATGGGGTGGCGGTCTTCTCCCACGTGGATGCTGCAGCTAGACGACGCGTTCGTACCGGGGTCGCGGCGCGTGGGGGCCGAAGGCGAGGGGTTCCGCATCGCGCTGGCGTCCCTCGACTCCGGGCGTCTGGGGATCGCCGCTTGTTCGACCGGCCTTGCCCAAGCTGCGCTCGACGAGGCGCTCAGGTTCACCGCGGAGCGAGAGCAGTTCGGCAAGCCCGTCAACCAGAACCAGGGCCTTCAGTTCATGCTGGCCGACATGGCGACTCAGATCGCGGCCGGACGAGCCCTCTATCGCCATGCGGCGCGGCTGCGGGACGCGGGGGAGAGCTACTCGATCGAAGCGGCCCAAGCGAAGCTCTTCTGTTCCGATACCGCGATGCGGGTCACCACGGACGCGGTCCAACTGCACGGGGGCTACGGCTACATCACCGAGTATCCGGTGGAGCGGTTCATGCGCGAGGCAAAGGCTCTTCAGATCGTCGAGGGCACCAACCAGATCCAGCGCCTGGTGATCGGACGCAAGCTCATCCAGTCCTGAGCGACGAGCGTCTGCTCGGCTAGAAGTCGCCGCCTCCGAAGTCTCCGCCGCCCCCGAAATCGCCCCCGCCGAAGCCACCTCCGAAATCGCCGCCCCCGAATCCTCCTCCGAATCCTCCGTCGCCGCCTCCGGAGCCTCCCCCGCCGTCTCCATAGCCACCGAAGCCGCCGTAGCCGAAGCCGCCCATGCCGAAGCCGCCCAACATCGTTCCGAGCAACATGGTGTTCAACAAACCGCCGCCGAAGGCGCCGAAGTAGCCCCCGTACCACGGAGAGAAATAGGCCGGAGCCCCCCACAGGGGAGTCATGGCGCCGCCGGCGGAGACGAGTCGCGACTCCGGCTCCTCGCCGGCCTCGACCCGGGCGGCATCGGCCGCGCACGCGGGAACCTCGCGCACCTCACCCCCCGGTGGCGCCCACTGAACATCTCGTTGGGACGGCCCATGGCGGGGATCGAAGAAGCATGGTGGGCGCCGCTCCGGGACCGGCTGGCCCTCGAGGAGGGCGCGGGCGCTGGCGATCTCGTAGCGTCCCTCCTCCAGCGACGTTCCTACCAGGCGAAGGTCTTCCAGGCGGGCGGCATCGTTGAGGTTGGCCGTGGCCTTTTCGTAACAGCCCAAGGCATCGCTGTAATGGCGCTTCGCCCTGGGATCGACACCCGGCATCTCGACGTCGAGGTCGAGTGAACGCAGCTCCTCGCCCAGGGCCACCAGGTCGTCCAGAGCGGCCTCCTTTACCTCTTCGAGCTGGCGGCGCTCCTCCTCCTGTCGCAGCTTGCGCCGCTTGCGGGACGAGAGGAAGTAGAAGGCGCCGCCTCCTAGGAGCAGAAGCGGGAAGAGCCCGATACCGCCGCCGCCGGAGTCACCCGAGGAGCCTTCGCCCGACGCCTCCGCCGACAGCCGGTCCAGCATGAACCCGAGCACCGCGGCGGCTCCCTCGCCCTGTCTCTCCTGGACCGCTTCGTTCGCGATACCGGGAACCACACCCTGGTCGAAGGTGTTGCTTCCGGCGCGCAGCTCGCCTCCGGCTACGACGATATAGGTACCGGCACGGCCCAGCCCCTGGCCGATGAGCTGGATCAGCCCGTCGGGGTCGCCGCCCGCTTCCGCGGTCGCTTCCTCCGGAAGAACCACGATGTAGATGGGTCCGGCATCGGCGGCCGCGATCTGGTCCCTGAGATCCTCGGCCTCGCCCTCGTCGACGACGTCTTGGGCGTCGGGATGGACGTAGACCGGGTCCGTGGCCAGCGAGGCCGCGGCCTCGTCCACGTATGACTGCGTCGTGGTTTGCTGGGCCCAGGCGGTGCCGGCGACGGCTAGGTTGACTGCTAGAGCCAGAGCCGGGACAGCCCATCGCTTCATCACGGTTCCAGTGTGCCCTACCCTGCATATCCTTGAACCCACTAACCCATGAACCCTGTGGAGCCGTGACCCGGGTCCACCGACGCTAGGAGAGCCCGATGAGCTTGATGCGGAGACTGTCCATGATCTTCAAGTCGAAGGCGAGCAGGGCCCTGGATGCGGCCGAGGACCCCCGGGAGACCCTGGACTACTCCTACGAACGAACGGTCCAGATGCTGCAGAAGATGCGTCGGGCGGTAACGGACGTGGCCACGTCGCGCAAGCGACTGGAGATCCAGGGGCAACAACTAGAGGCCACCGCCACCAAGCTCGAGGACCAGGCGCGTCGGGCGCTGGATCAAGACCGTGAGGATCTCGCCCGCGAAGCGCTGTCGCGCCGAGAGGCGATAGCGACGCAGCTCGAAGACATCCATCGCCAGCACCAATCGCTTCAGAGCCAAGAGGACAAGCTGGTGGCGTCGGCTCAACGACTGGAGTCGAAGGTCGCGGCGTTCCGCACGCGCAAGGAGACGATCAAAGCCACCTATTCGGCGGCCGAGGCCGAGACGAAGGTGAACGAGGCGGTCAGCGGCATGTCCGAAGAGATGGGCGATGTCGGTCTGGCGATGCAGCGGGCCGAGGACAAGGTCACGCAGATGCAGGCTCGCAGCCAGGCGCTCGACGAGCTGATGGCCTCCGGCGCGATCGAAGACGTCACGCACGGAGGCGATGACATCGAACGCCAGCTGGGCGGCGCTAGCAACAACACACAGGTAGAGCTGGAGCTCGCTCGGTTGAGGAACGAGTTGGTGGCCGGAGAAGAGCCGTCGAAGCTCGAGAGCTCTAAAGAGGGGGAGGGGCGGTGATCATCCGGGTGCTCGGCGAGGGCCAGTTCGAGCTCGACGAGGCGGGCCTCGACGCCTTGAACCAGCTCGACGACGCCGTCGTCGCCGCGGTCGATAGCGGTGATGAGGCTGGTTACGGCACGGCTCTGCGAGAGCTTCTGGTCGCGGTGAGGAGCCAGGGCCACCCCGTGGCCGACGACTTCCTGGGTCCCTCCGACGCGCTCCTTCCATCAGAGGACGTCACCCTGGGCGAGTTACGGGACCTGCTGGGCGAGGAAGGCCTCATCCCCGGCTAAGCGCGGCGGCATCTGCCAGCCGCCGAAGGTCTTCTCCAGCTGCATCGCAACCGCGATCGTGACGTGGTCCTGTCCCCGCGCGCCGACGACCTGTACGCCAAGCGGCAGACCGTTCTCGTTGAGTCCCAGTGGCACTTGCGTGACCGGCATCTCGGCGATGTTGAAGATGGCGGTGTAGACCCAGTTGACCGGGGGGAACAACGGCGCGTTGTGCCTGGGCGCGACAGAGGTATACGAGGGATAGAGCATGACCCCCTGGGGGCCGAGGAAGTCCTCGAGCTCGTCGGCCACCGCTTTGCCTTGCTCGACCAGCCTCTTGGATCGACCGGGAAACAGCTTTGTCGTCTTCTCCATCGCGGCGAGTCCTATCGCAGGCAGGGTGTGGTCCGACCTTCCCACTGCCAGGCGCGCCAACTCCCTCCCGGGTCTCAAGCGGCTTCCGTCGCCCAGCAGCTCGGCGAACGCGGTGTCGCTGGCCGCCGACATCATCGCCGCCCACAGGTCGAGCGACCGTTTGAGCGTCTCGATGCGGACCCGGCGAACGTCCGCGCCGGATCCCTCGAGGGAGCGCGCCACGCTCTCTTGAACGTGACCAAGCTCGCTCGAGACCCGGCGGAAACCGTTGCCCCTCACATCAACGACCCTCAGCCGCGACACGTCCACGGACGCGGGATCGCCCAGCTCTTGCTCGAAGCAACCTGCATCGATGCCGTCCGGGCCGGCCAGGATGCGAAGGAGCGGCATCAGATCCTCCGCCCGACGCGCAAGGGGGCCGGTTGTCAGATAGCGAAGCGCCGCGTTCTCTGCAAGCGGATATTGACCGGTGCCGGGAACCAGGCCTCCGGTCGGCTTGTGGCCGAAGACGCCGTTGAAGAAGGCCGGCATCCGGATCGATCCGCCGATGTCTGAGCCGAGGCCGAAGGGGCTGGCCCCGGCGCCGATGATGGCGCCCTCTCCGCCCGAGCTTCCACCGACGATGCGTTTGACGTCATAGGGGTTGTTCGTCCGCCCGTAGAGCTTGTTGGACGTCTCCATCCACATGCACAGCTCGGAGACGTTGGTCGTACCCATCACGATCGCGCCCGCCTCGCGCAAGCGGGTCACCGCCGTCGCCTCTTCCGTCGCGACCGCCCCCCGCCGGTGCACCAGCCCCGAGGTCTGTCTCATCCCCGGGATCGCGAAGACCTCCTTGACGGTGCAGGGGACGCCGTGAAAGGGGGGCAGGGCCTCGCGGGGCAGGGCCTCGCGGCCACCGTTGTTCATGCTGGCATCAGCGGCCGCGGCCTCCTCGAGGGCGGCATCGAAGCGATCTTCGACGACCGCGTTCAAGGCCGGATCCACGCGCCGGATCCGGTCGATGTGAGCCGTCACAACCTCGCGCGAGGTGACCTCTCCGGAGCGGATCCCTGCCGCCAGCTCCGTCGCAGACCGGGTGAACATGCGGCGAGTCTCACACGAGACCCGCGGGATCCGGTTCTGGTGGCGCAGCCGGCGGCTCGAGACCTGATTGCTAGCGCGCGGGCAGCAGGGGCCGATGCTCGAAGGGCGTCGACAGCACGATCGTCGAGCGGGTGATGACCTCTAGCTTGTTGCGCAGGCCGTCGACCAGCTCTTCCAGCTCTTTGGTCGAGCCGGCCCGGACGACCAGCGCGTAGGAGTTGTCCCCGGCTACCGAGTAGCAGGACTCGACCTGGGGGAACTCGGCGATCTTCCCCGGGATGTCGGTGGGGGACGAGGGGCGCAGTGCCAGGCTCACGATGGCCGTGATGGGCAGCCCCGCTGCCTCGTGATCGATCACGGCCCTGTAGCCCTTGATGAGGCCTTGCTTCTCTAGCTTGCGCACCCGGTCGTGGACCGAGGAGGCGGCCAGGCCGACGGCGGCACCGATGTCGCCATAACCGGATCGGGCATCTCGCTCGAGCAAGGCGAGGATACGGCGGTCTTTGGCGTCCATGATCGAAGATTATTCCGTATATATCTGTCAGTGTCTATGATGATTCGGTAAGCTCCCTGAACATGGCCATCACCCACCTCTCTCCTGCGCGTCCCCGACCGGGGCAGCTGGCACCATCGCAGCCCTACGCCTACCGGTGCACGGGGGAGATTGTGGAGCCCGATTGGAGGCGTCTGCCGGGGTACCGGGACGTGAGCGCGCGGGAGTGGTCCAGCGCCAAGTGGCAGCGGCTCCACACGGTGAAGAACCTGAGCGATCTTCGCCGGGTCTTCGGCGACCTCTTGCCCCCGGATCTGGCTGCATCGGTAGAGAGAGACCAGGCGGAGCGGGCGACGATGTCGATGTTGATCCCTCCCCAGATGCTCAACACGATGAACGAGCACGACCTGTGGGGCGACCCGATCCGCCACTACATGATCCCCGCGTTCGCCGACCGCGCCACCGAGTGGGCGAGTCATCCTCTGGCCCAGAGGGATTCACTGCACGAGGCCGACATGTGGGCGGTCGAGGGACTGACGCACCGTTACCCGACGAAAGTGCTAGCCGAGCTGCTGGCGACCTGTCCCCAGTACTGCGGTCACTGCACGCGCATGGATCTGGTCGGCAACGATGTGCCGCAGTTCGTCAAGCACCGCTTCGAGCTGAAACAGACAGAGCGCTATCAAGCGATCCTGGGATACCTGCGCGCAACGCCCAGCGTTCGAGATGTCGTCGTGTCGGGCGGAGATGTAGCCAATCTCCCCATCGCGCACCTCGAGCGATTCGTCGGAGCTCTGATCGAGATCCCGAACATCAGAGATATCCGGCTCGCCACCAAGGGATTGATGGGTCTGCCTCAGCACTTCCTGCAGCTTGAAGTTCTGGCGGGACTGGAGCGCCTGGCTACCAAGGCGATCGAGTACGAGGTCGACCTTGCCGTCCACACCCACGTCAATCACACCAACTCGATCACCCCCTTGTTCGCCCGGGCGGTCAAGAACCTTCACGAGATGGGCTTCCGTGATGTTCGTAATCAGGGCGTGCTGATGCGCGGGGTCAACGATTCTCAAGAAGCGCTGTTGGATCTTTCATTCGCTCTGCTCGACGACGCGAAGGTCATGCCGTACTACTTCTACATGTGCGACATGATCCCCAACGCGGAGCACTGGCGTCTGAGTCTGCATGAAGCTCAGGCACTGCAACATTCGATGATGGGTTACCTGCCGGGCTTCGCTACGCCGCGCATCGTGTGCGACGTGCCCTTCGTGGGCAAGCGCTGGGTCCACCAGGTCGAGTCCTACGACCGGCTCACCGGGATCTCGCGCTGGACCAAGAACTACCGGACCGGCATCGAATACGAGGACGTGGACGCGCTGCAGCGAACCTACGAGTACTACGACCCCATCTACACGCTCCCGCTCGAGGGCCAAGAGCGATGGCAACGGCGCGCCGCGTCCTCGGCGGCGGGTGGCTGATGGAGCGGTTCGGGATCCACCGCTCGATCGAACCCGCAGGGGTCCTTCCTCAACAGGCTCTGGTGCTCGACGCCACCTCGCCCGTGACGGGGACCGAGATCGGGATCGACGTCGAGCTGTTGAATATCGACTCCGCGTCCTGGCACCAGCTGCGCGGGGCGACCGGGAACGACGCCGAGGCCATGCGGGACCGCATCGTGGAGATCGTGAAGGAGCGAGGCAAGATGCACAACCCCGCCACGGGATCCGGCGGCATGCTCGTGGGAACGGTGAGCGAGCTCGGCCCCCAGCGTTCGGAGCCGCCGGTCGGAACGAGGATCGCGACGCTCGTGTCGTTGAGCCTGACGCCACTCGTCCTGGATGAGGTCGTCCACCTCGATCCAGCGTCGGAGAAGGTTCGGGTACGAGGCCACGCCATCCTGTTCGGATCCGGCGTCTACGTGCGTGTTCCCGACGACCTCCCCGACGAGGTGGTTCTAGGGGTGCTGGATGTGTGCGGGGCGCCGGCGTGGATGGCGCGGCTGGCGCGGCCCGGTATGAACGTCGTCGTGATCGGAGCGGGCGGCAAGTCGGGGGCCCTGGCATGCGCTCAAGCGGTGCGTTCGGTCGCCGGCGAGGGCCGGGTGGTGGGCCTGTGCTGGCCTCCGCACACAAGGCACGCGGCTAGTGCCACCGGCGCCGAAGCCATCGCCGTCGATTGCACGGACCCGGTCGCGGTCTTCGACGAGGTCAGAGGTGCGCTGGGAGCCGAGGCGGATCTCGTCTTCGTGTGCGCCAACGTCCCCGGCTGCGAAAGCGGCGCCATCCTGGCGTGCGCGGATGGGGGGCAGATCGTTTTCTTCTCCATGGCGACGTCGTTCACGGCCGCGGCGCTTCAGGCCGAAGGGCTCGGCAAGTCGTGCGAGATGACGATCGGGAACGGCTTCGTTCCCGGTCACGCCGAGCTCGCGTTGGACCTGGTGCGGTCCGACGGAAACCTGTTGGGAAGCTTCTCGGGATGACCACCACCTTGTTCGTGAACGGAACGATCAGGACCAACATCCACGGTGAGAAGCCTCACTGGTTGCTGATCGAAGATGGCCGCGTCGCCGGTGTGCATCCCAGCAGCGACTTCGCGTCGGACGATCGGCATAGCGTCGCCAACTGGCAGCGCGACGACGTGCCACCGGCAGACCGGGTCATAGATCTGCAAGGTGGGACACTCGCTCCGGCCTTCTGCGACGCGCATGTTCATCTTCCGGCGACGGGCCTGTACGAATCCGGCATGGACCTTCGGGGCGAGCGCTCCCGGCGCGCCATCCTCGAGAGGTTCGCGGCTCGCGCCTCCGACGAGGGGCTTCTATTCGGCGGCAACTTCGAGGATCCCGACGACGGCCCCATCCTGGCGAGCCATCTGGATGATGCATCGGGGAACAGAGCGGCTCTGTTGACCCGCGCCGACATGCATTCCTGCGTGGTGTCGTCTCCGTTGTTGCGCACGCTGGGACTGGGACAGAGCGAGGGGGTCGATCTCGACGAGGACGGCAGACCCACGGGCTACCTGCGCGAGAAAGCCGCGGCCGAGGCGTTCCGTTGGTTCGAGGCCCAGCTCCCGCGCTCGCAGCAGATCGACGCGATCCGGGCGGCGGTGCGTAAGGCGTACTCGAAGGGGGTCTCCTCGGTCCACGAGATGTTCGTGGTCGAGTGGCGCGGCTGGGATTCCTACGACCTGTTCCTGGAGGCGGTCGAGCCCGTGGCGTTGGACGTGGTCGTTTACCTCGGAACCGACGAGGTCGACGAAGTGGTCCGGCGCGGTCACGACCGCATCGGTGGCGACTTCTTCCTCGACGGCTCGTTCGGCTCTCACACCGCGTGGATGAACGCCCCGTTCGCCACCCCGCCCCCGCCGGGATCGCCTCCTACGGGCATCTCGTATCGCAGCGACGACGACCTCTTCGACTTCTTCCGGCATGCTCAAGAGCGCTCGCTTCAGGTCGGGGTGCATGCGATCGGCGATGCCGCCATCGATCAAGCGATCAGGACGTGGCAGCGCGTAGCGAACGAGGTCGGAGACGACCGGGTGCGCTCGTTGGGACACCGGATCGAGCATTTCGAGTGCGCGTCCGACGAGCACATCGTGGCCGCGGCGACACTCGGCTTGCGCGCGAGCGTGCAGCCGGCGTTCGATCTCTTCTGGGGCGGAGAAGGGGGCCTGTACAGCGAGCGGATCGGCCCCGACCGGGCGCGCCGGATGAACAGGTTCAAGACGATGATCGAAGCGGGCGTACCAGTGGGCGCGGGTTCCGACTCCACCGTGACGCCGCTGGATCCGTTCCTCCAGATGGAGGCCTTACGCAGCCATCATGTCCCCGAGCAGCGCCTCGACGGCGAGGCCGCCTTCGGCCTTCACACGATCGGCTCCAACCTCATGTCGGCGCGCGCGGCGCGCCAAGGCGACCTGAGCGCGGACTCGGTGGCGGACCTGATGTGGCTGGATCGCGATCCCGTGACCACCGCGGCCGGCGATCTCTGCGACATCGAGGTCCTCGGGACCTGGGTCGCGGGGGTCCGGGTGTGGCCGGACTCCGAAGCGGAATCCTCGTGAGGGCGTTCGAGCGCCCGGTCGGCCGGTTGCGCATCGACCACGACGCGGTGGCCGAGTGTCGAGAGCTGGCGGCCGAGATCTCGGCAGACGTCGAGAGCCTGGCCAGGTCGAACACCACGGTCTCGCTAGAGCGGGCCTGTCTCCGCCTGGTCGGAGTCGACGGCGTGGCGGGAGACGGCAGCGAGGCCGCTCCCACCCCCAACCTGGTGGTGGACCGGGTGCGATCTGAGGTGGGCCTGGAGCGGGGGGTGTTGATCCCGTTCTTCAACTCCGTCGCGCAAGGGGGCCGGGGCATCCAGGCCACCGCGGAAGCGATAGCCGCAGGAGAGATGACCGTGTCCTGGCCCCCAGAGCGGGAGCTGAAAGGCGTCCTTGCGGCTGCAACCGCCGAGGCTCTCACGGCGGTCGACCGCGTCGCCGCCGCGGCCCAGGAGCGCACCGCGAGGATCGGATCGGTGGGCGAAGCCGCCAAGCCCTGGTTCTACGAGATCGTCGCCACCGGCAACATCCATGAAGACATCCCCCAAGCGCAGGCGGCCGCGCGCGAGGGGTGCGACATCGTGGCAGTGATCCGCTCGACCGGACAATCCCTGCTGGACTACGTCCCCTACGGCGCGACCACCGACGGCTTCGCCGGAACCTTCGCCACCCAGGAGAACTTCCGGCTCATGCGCGCTGCTCTAGACGAGGTGGGGCAAGAGCTGGGTCGTTACATCAGACTGACCAACTACGCGAGCGGCCTGTGCATGCCGGAGATCGCGGTGATGGCGGCGACCGAACGGCTCGACATGATGCTCAACGACTGCATGTACGGGATCATCTTCCGCGACATCAACATGCAGCGCACCTTCGTCGACCAGCATTTCTCGCGGATGGTGCATGCGCTGGCCGGGATCGTCATCAACACCGGCGAGGACAACTACCTCACCACGGCCAACGCGGTGGATGCCGCTCATACCGTGCTGGCCTCGCACTTCCTCAACGAACGTCTCGCGTCGGTGGCCGGGCTGAGACGAGAGCAGATAGGTCTCGGCCACGCCTTCGAGATCGATCCCGAGGTGCCCGATCAGATCGCGCTCGAGCTAGCTCATGCCCAGTTGGTGCGGGAATGCTTCCCCGACGCGCCCTTGAAGTACATGCCGCCCACCAAGCACATGACCGGCAACATCTTTCAAGGCTTCTTGCTGGACGGGATGTTCAATCTGGTCGGCGCCCTTACCGGTCAAGACATCATCCTTCTCGGCATGATGACCGAAGGGGTCCACACACCGTTCTTGTCGGATCGAGATCTGGCCCTCGAGAACGCTAGCTACATCTTCCGCGGAGCTGCCACCCTCGCCGGGGAGATCCGCTTCGAAGAGGGTGGCGATGTCGAGCGACGTGCTGCGCAGGTGCTGGAGGAGTGCTGCCAGATGCTCCGAAAGGTGGCAGAGGTCGGCATGTTCGGAGCGATCGAGGCGGGGATGTTCGCCGACACCGTCCGAACCAGAGACGGAGGCAAGGGGCTCGACGGGGTCATCCGTAAGGGTGAGTCCTACCTCAATCCGATCGTGGACCTGCTCTCGGACCGCGTCGGAGCCACCCGCTGATGGAGGTCAAACCTTACGGGGATGCCCGCAACGACGGCCTCGTTCAGCTTTCTTTCACGCTGCCGGTCCCAGAGTCGGAGCGGGCGCGGCAGGCAGCTCTCGAGCTCGCCCGCAAGATGGGTTTCCAGCGGTGCCAGGTCGTGCACATGAAAGCGATGGGGCCGGACTTCACCTTCTTCGTGATGTACGGGTCGACGTCGCACTCGATCGACCCGGACCTGGTCACGGTCACCGAACGGGAGTTCCCGCTCCTCACGGTGCCTGAGATCAACAGGGTGATCCGGGAGAGTCTCAAGCGACGACTGGTTGTCGTGGGCGCGTGTACGGGCACCGACGCACATACCGTCGGCCTCGACGCGATCCTGTCGATGAAGGGGTTCGCGGGAGACAAGGGGCTCGAGTATCTCCAGGAGATGCAGGTCGTCAACATGGGGGCCCAGGTCGACCCCGGCGACATCGTCGAGGTGGTGCGTCGCGAGCAGGCGGATGCGGTACTGATCTCTCAGGTCGTCACCCAGCGGGATGCTCACATCGTGCATCTGACCCAGGTGAGAGAAGCGCTCCAGACGGCGGGGGAGCGCGAACGACTGATCCTGGTCGGTGGCGGTCCCCGGTTCTCTCCGGAGCAAGCCGCAGAGCTCGGCTACGACCGCATCTTCGGGCGCGGGACCAAGCCCTCGGAGGTTGCTTCTTTCCTCGCTCACCGGATCGCAGGGCCCGTGCCTGCATAGGGATAGCGCGGCGATGCCTGCATAAGGAGGGCCCGGAACAGCGCGGGCCGCGGCATACCCTGGGGCGATGGATAGAGACCAGCTCATGAACAGCTACGCGGAGGTTGCGGTCCGGGTCGGGATCAACCTGCAAGAGGGTCAACACGTCCTCGTACAGGGAAAGCTCGAGCATGCTCCCTTGATGCGGGTGCTGACCGAGACGGCTTACCGGGCCGGAGCGGCCAACGTGAGCGTCGTCTATAGCGACGACCACATCCGCAAAGCGACGATCGAGCACGGCGACGAAGATGCCCTCACCTGGTCGCCTCCGCATCTGCTGGCCGCACTCGACCACGTCGAAAGATCCGGCGGCGCGCGCATCTCGGTTTCTGGAGACGCCGAGCCGAAGTTGCTCTCGCACCTCGATCCCCAGCGAGTCGGCAGGGCCAAGATGATCGAGCTGGCCCATATGAACATGAGCCAGGTCAACAAGCGGTCGGTTCAATGGACCATCGTGGCTTGCCCCAACGAGGGGTGGGCCGAGGCGGCTCTCGGTGAGCCCGATGTCGATCGTCTGTGGGAGGCGGTCGCTCGGGCGAACCGTCTCTACGAGCCAGATCCCGTGCAAGCGTGGTGGGACCACGTGAACCTGCTCGGGGAGCGGGCGGACGCCCTCAACGAGCATCGGTTCGACCTGATCCACTTCGAGTCGGAGCGGACCGATCTCAGGGTCGGTCTCCATGGCGCCGGCCGTTGGATAAGCGCCAAGTTCACCACCGCATCGGGTTTGTCTCACGTCCCGAACCTGCCGACCGAGGAGGTCTTCACCACGCCTGATTTCCGCCGGGTCGACGGGGTGGTGGCCGCGACCCGGCCCCTGCAGATGTCGAGCGAGGGGGTCACCGTCACCGACCTGACGGTCACCTTCGAGGGGGGCCGGGCGGTCGCGGTCGAGGCCGCCACCGGCGAGGAGGTGGTCAGGTCCCAGATGGCTCTCGACGAAGGTGGAGCTCGCCTCGGCGAGGTCGCTCTGGTCGACCGGGCATCCGCCGTCGGGGCCACAGGGCTGACCTTCAACAACACCCTGTTCGACGAGAACGCCACCTCTCACATCGCTTACGGCGCGGCCTACACGTTCTGTGTCGAAGGCGCCGAGGGCCTGCCCCCGGAGCAGCTGGTCGACCGAGGGATCAATCACTCGAGCGTGCACACCGACTTCATGATCGGAGGACCCGGGGTCAACGTCACCGGGGTGACCGGAGATGGGGGCCGGGTCACCATCATCGAGGACAACATCTGGCAGCTCTGAGCCGCCCGCGCCCGGCTGCGCGGCCCTCGAGGTATCCGGTAGCCTCTGTCTCACTTCCAGCCTGCACCGCCGAGAGCGATCGGAGTGATGCTTAGTGAGAAGAGTGGACGGCATCCGAGCAGTCACCTATGACTGCTGGGGAACCTTGCTGAAGGACCGTGACTGGGAGGGCGCTATGGAGATCAGACTTAGCGCCCTTCTTCGTTCCATGGATCTGTCCGAAGACGAGGGGCGCCGGCTGCTCGAAGAGGCATGGGCCAAGCACGACGAGGCCTGGAAGCAGGTCGAGACCTTCGGCCCGGGGCGGATGGCGGCCTACTGCCTGGAGGCGAAGGGGATCTTCGACGACGACAGGATCGCGGCGCTGACGGAAGAGTTCGAGCTTGCCTCCACCACCTCCGGCGTCGAAGCCGTGGAGGAGCTTGCGACACCCTCAAGGCGCTGCGCGACAAAGACATCCGGCTCGGCCTCGTGTGCGACACCGGCTTCACGCCGGGCCGCGTGATCAAGCAGCGGCTGGAGGAATGCGAGCTGGCCCAGTACCTCGAGGTGCTGTGTTTCTCGGACGAGGTGGGCGTCCCCAAGCCCGGTCACGAGATCTTCGCCAAGGCCCTCGCCGAACTAGGTGCACGTCCTCCCGAGGCGCTCCACGTGGGTGACCTCAAGCGCACCGACATCGCCGGAGCGCACGACATAGGTATGCACGCCATCCGGTTCCGAGGCGTGCACAACGACAAGACCGACGCGACGGAAGCCGAGACGGTGATCGATCGCCACGAGCAGATCCTCGAGGTGCTGGGCCTGGACTAACCGGCCGTCAGTAGGCCTTTGCCCAGGTAGCCCGCTCGGTTCCTGTTTTCCCGCACACGAGGCAGGGGGCCCCCGGGGTCCTCCGGCTCGAGGGGGAGCAACCTGATGGTGGCCGAGGTGTCTTTGTTGACGCGGTTCTCGCACGCGGCCTCGCCGCACCAAGCCCCCACCCAGAACCCTCCTTCGGCGGCGATGCCTTCTCTCAACGAGTCGTAAGAGTCGGCTTCGTGCATGTTGTCGTCGCGGAAGGAGATCGCGTCTTCGAACAGCGCGCGTTGAGCGTGGTCCAGGCGTGCGGCCATACCCATGACGATGTCCGGCGCGGGCACCTGTTCCTTCGACCCGTCGAAGCGCGTGGCCACGACCACCTGGTCCGAGTCGACGTCTTTCGGACCGATCTCGAGACGGATCGGCACTCCCTTCAGCTCCCACTCGGAGAACTTGAAACCGGGCCGGTGTTGGTCACGGTCATCGACTTTGACCCTGATGCCGTTACCGGCCAGCCCGTCGCGGATCTTGGCCGCCGCTTCCAGGACCCGGGACCTTTCGTCGTCGGCTCGGTAGATCGGCACGATCGCAACCTGGACCGGGGCCACCGCTGGTGGAAGCTTCAATCCGCGTTCGTCACCGTGGGTCATGATCGCGGCGCCCACCATCCGCGTGGTGAAACCCCATGATGTCGCCCATGCGTATTCCTGCTCGCCCTTGTCGTTGAGGAACTGCACGTCATACGCCTTCGCGAAGTTCTGCCCGAGGAAGTGTGATGTTCCGCATTGAAGCGCCTTCGCATCGCGCATCATGCCCTCTATCGTCAACGTCTCCACCGCGCCCGGGAAGCGCTCCTGGGCCGACTTGCGTCCCGGCAGCACCGGTATGGCGAGCACGTCTTCGGCCACCTCGCGGTAGACACCCTGCATCCGCACGGCCTCCTCCCAGGCCTCGGCCTCGGACGCGTGGGCCGTGTGCCCCTCTTGCCACAGGAACTCCGAGGTGCGCAGGAAGAGCCTCGTGCGCATCTCCCAGCGCACGATGTTGCACCACTGGTTGTAGAGCAGGGGGAGATCCCGGTAGCTCTGGATCCAGTTGGCGTAGGTGTTCCAGATGACGGCTTCCGAAGTCGGCCGGATCACGAGCGGCTCCTCGAGCTTCTGCCCGCCTCCATGAGTGACCACGGCGACCTGGGGCGAGAAACCCTCCACATGCTCCGCCTCCTTGTTCAGGAGGCTTTCTGGGAACAGCATGGGGAAGTAGAGGTTCTCGTGGCCGGTGGCTTTGAAGCGGTCGTCGAGAGCACGCTGGATGTGCTCCCACACCGCGTAGCCATGCGGCTTGATCACCATCGTTCCCTTGGCCAGGCCGTGCTCGGCCATCCCCGCCTGTTTCACGACCTCGACGTACCAGGCCGAGAAGTCCTCCTTGGGATCCGGCAACCGGCTGGGCTTAGCCACGTCTATTCACCCACCACCTGCACGAGCAGAGACCGATCCCTCGGCACTTCGAGCTCCAGCATCAATATGCGCTGCCAGGTGCCCAGGTGGATGCGCCCGCCGACGACGGGCAGGACCAGAGAAGCGCAACCGACCGGTGGCGTCCCAGCGCCCTCCTCCGCAGACAGGCGTTCGATCGTGGTGCGCACGTCATGATGCAAACCACTTTCCTTCTCGTTGATGATCAGCGTTGATCCGTCTTCGGTCCGCAGCACGGTAACGCGCCCGTTGGTGACTTCGGAGGCCGTGACGATGTCTTGGATCTGGTCGGTCACGTCAACGAAACCCAACGGGTCACCGGCGGTGGCGAGGCAGGTCGACTGGTGCGTGAGCATCCCAACCACCCTATTTCTTCCCGGCTCCTGATAACCCCGGGGAGAGCCTGTGGAGGAGATGTGGAGACGCACGATTGTTTCGCGCTCCGCCGGTTCTTTCCTCTGTTGGTCTTGACGGCGGCTCCTCGCATCCCTAGATTGCGAAACGTCCCAAGCAGTCAACCGGGAAAACAGTTCCCCTAGGAGAAGGGCCGGACCCTCGGGCTCGGACCGGAACCGAACGGAGCTGTCCGCCGGAGGAGCTCACGCTCCACCGGAACCGGATGGTTGCTTGGGACATAGCTTTGGGACCCGAGTGGCCTAGGGAAAACGCTCCAATAACCGGCTCCGGCCGGCTACCGAGCGGCCCCTTACGGCCACTCGGGTCCTTTGAGTTTCGGAGCCCGTAGGGTGGGCAGCACAGTGGGCGTCCAGTCGAGCGGAGGATCGAAGTTGGCGCGCGAAGCGATCGGCAACGAAGAGCCTGAAGAAGAGCTAGAAGAAGGCGACGAGGATCTCGAGGAACTCGATGACCCCGAGGAGGTCGCCGCCGGACTGGCCATGGCCCCCGATGACGATGAAGAAAGCGATGACGCCAGCCTCGAAGAGCTGCTGGCGCAGCGTTCGGCGGGGCGGCGAGCAAGCAGCGATTCCGATGAAGAGGACGACGACATCATGTCGCTGTCCTCCGAGCCGGCGCTCACGGGGACCGAGGTGATCCGCACCAAGGTGATCCCTGTGAAGGATCGTCAAGAGTTCGTGTGCAAGCGCTGTTACCTGGTGAAGGCGCGGTCGCAGCTTTCCGACGAAGAACGCATGCTCTGCCGCGATTGCGTTTAGCGCCCTGAGGGCTCGTCTCGAAGGAACCGTCACGGCGCCGCCCCCGCGGTGGAGCTATCCGGTGGCGCTGGCGTCCGGGGCCCTTCTCAGCCTCGCTTTCCCCGAACCCTCCCTCGGCCCCCTTGCATGGTTCGCTCTGACACCGCTTCTGTTCTTGACGCGGAAGGTCTCCTTGCGACGAGGCTTCGCGCTCGGGTTCGTCTTCGGGCTCGGCTTCTTCGGGACCCTGTTGATCTGGATCAGCATCGTCGGATACATCGCGTGGGCGTTGTTGATCGTGCTCGAGGCGCTGTTCATGGGGGTCCTCGGTAGCGCGTGGGCCTGGCTGTCCCGCCACCGATCCGCCTGGGCTCGCGTCTCCTTCCTGACGGCGTCGTGGGTCACCGTGGAGTTGGTGCGGGCCAACTTCCCGCTGCGCGGCTTCACCTGGGGCCAGCTCGCGCAGAGCCAGCACGATCTCTTCTTCTGGACGCTGCGCCCCGCGGCCTGGGGAGGCGCCTGGTTGGTGGCCGGGCTGCTCGTCGCCGTGAACGCGCTCTTCGTGGAGGCCGTGGTGAGCAGGGGCCGCGGGCGAGTGGTGGCCGCGGGAGCGGCGCTGGTCATCTTGGCGGCCCCCTTGGCCCTCCCGGCGAACGCCGCGGACGGCCCTGTTCTGCGGGTCGCTATCGTGCAGGGCAGCGTGCCGCGAGACTTCACCGGCACCTTCTTCGAGAAAGAGCTGGCGATCACCCAGAGTCACGCCCGCCTCACCAAGGCCCTCGTGCCCGGCGAGGTCGACCTGGTCGTGTGGCCGGAGAGCTCCGTGGGCCTCGATCTACAACGCGCCTCGGTCGTGGCCGACCTCGTTGCCTCCGCGGCCCGTTCCGTCCAAGCGCCGATGATCGTCGGCGGCAACCTCGACATAGACAGGGCGCTTTACAAGGTCGTCGCTTTCCAGGTCTCGCCCCAGGGAGAGGTGGTCGACGTCTACCAGAAGACGCATCTGGTTCCCTTCGGCGAATTCGTGCCGGGCCGCGATCTGCTGGGGTTCCTTCCGATCCTGGACCAGATTCCCCGCGACGCCGTTCCCGGGACCCGGCACAAGGTCTTCGATCTCCCCACAGGTCCCGTTGCAACGGTCATCTCCTTCGAGGGGGATTTCGGCTCCCTGGTCCGCAAGCCGATCGCGGCCGGGGGGCGGCTTCTCGTGGTGGCGACCAACACCTCCACGTGGAAGTCGTCGTGGGCGTCCGCGCAGCACGTCGCCTTCAGCCAGGTGCGGGCGGCCGAGAACGGCGTGGGGGTGGTCCACGGCGCTCTCAGCGGGATCTCGGCTTTCATCGAGCCGGACGGACGGTTGATCGAGCGCACCGGCCTCTTCGAGGAGACGACGTTGGTTCACCCGATGAGCTTGGGCAGCGCCAGTTTCTATGCCCGCACCGGAGACTGGTTCGCCTACCTGTCGCTGGCGATCACGATCATCGGGATCGCGGCCGTGACCCGCCCGGCCCGATAGCTTCGGTGTGATGGCTCATCTCGATCGACCCGCCGGCGTCACCCTGGTGATCGTGCCGACCTACAACGAGAGGGAGTCGATCGCGGAGGTGGCCCGGCGGCTCTTCGATGCCGTCGACGACTCCGTTCACCTGCTGGTCGTAGACGATGGCTCACCCGACGGGACCGCGGAGCTCGTGAAGCAGCTGGCCGCCGGCCCCCACCAGGTCCATCTACTCGAGAGACCCGCCAAGCAGGGACTGGGAACCGCCTATGTGACCGGCTTCAGGTGGGGGATGGCACGTGGCTATCAAGCGATGGTGGAGATGGACGCCGACCTATCGCATGATCCCGCCGACGTGCCGAGACTGCTGCACCGGTTGCAGGATTCGGATCTCGTCATCGGGTCGCGCTACGTTCCTGGGGGCCGGGTCCAGAACTGGGGGAAGCTGCGCCGGATGCTGTCTCTCGCGGGCAACCTCTACGCGCGGATGTGGCTGGGCTTCGAGGTGAAGGATTCCACCAGTGGCTTCCGCGCCTACAGGAGCGAGACGTTGGCGCAACACGACCTGGGCTCGTTGCGTTCCGAGGGGTACTCCTTCCAGATCGAGATGACGCGCCGCGTCCATCGCGCAGGAGGAAGGGTGGTAGAGGTGCCGATCACCTTCGTGGAGCGCGCCCAGGGGCGCTCCAAGATGAGCCGCCGTATCGTCGCCGAGGCCATGACCCGAGTAACGCGCTGGGGGCTCGCAGACCGGTTCGGGTGGGGCGAGCCCCCAGCGCGATGAAGATCGCTATCTTCCTCTTCGACGGCTGTGAAGAGCTCGACTGGGCGGGTCCGTGGGAGGTGCTGGCCAGCTGGGCGAAGCTGTGGCCGGACGACGGAGCCGAGGTCTTCACCCTGGCCCAACGGGACGGGGCGGTGAGCTGCGCCAAAGGGTTGCGGGTCCTCGCCGATCACACCTGGGTCACCGCACCTCATTTCGATGTCCTGGTCTATCCGGGAGGCTTCGGAACCCGCAAGCAGGTGGAGGACGAAGAGATACTCGACTGGGTCCGCGCCCGGAGCCAAGCAGGCGTGCTGATGACCAGCGTCTGCACGGGTTCGTTGGTCTATGCGGCGGCCGGTCTCCTGAAGGATCGATCCGCTACCAGCCACTGGGGTGCTCTCGACCTGCTCAACCAGCTCGACGGCTCGATCGATATCCGCGCCGGCGACCGCTTCGTCGACGTCGGCAAGGTGGTCACGGCCGCCGGGGTATCGGCGGGCATAGACATGGCCCTTCATCTGGTAGGGCGGCTCCAGTCCCTGGAGCGGGCCGCGGAGGTACGGCGGGCTATCCAGTACGACCCGCAGCCTCCGGTCTAGCGGACGAAGACCTGCTGGGACTCGGAGGGGACGAGGCCCTTGCCGGTGTTGCGATTGACGAACAGCATGTAGGGGCCTGGGGGAGCGACGTTGCCATCCGGGGGAGCGGCAACGGTCAACGATCTACCGTGACGGGCGAGGATCTCGAGCTCGACGTTGCGTTGGTCGCCGTCGACCAGGTGTGTGAGGGATGGGTTCCTCACCAGGACCACGCTCTCGATGGCCCCGGCGTCCCCGTCCACCACGACCTTCATCTTGTCTCCATAAGAGATGCTCTTGGGGGCTTTGCGGATCTCCGGACGGTCGCCGCGGAAGAGATAGGGCGGGCTGAAGATCTCGAAGGTGGGGTCGCGTCCCTCGTTGGGTGAGAATCCGCCGGGCATGGTCGAGTGCGCCCCGTAGAGCGTAGGGATCGGAGCGTGACCGCCGACCAGGACCCGCCCGTCGGGGAGGAGCGTGGCGCTGTTGTGATAGGTGCGCGCCTGGTTTGCACTCGCGATCGGTCTCCAGGTCTCGCTTTTGGGGTCGAACAGCTCCGCCTGGGTCACCGGGAATCCGCTCCCGGGGGCGATCACCTCGTCGCGGTCGGCCCCCGAGAAGGCGACGACCTCTCCGGTGGGAAGCAGGATGCCGGTCGAGTACCACCTCGAGTGGTTGAGGGAGCCAGTGGCGCGCGTGGCCAGGGCGTTGTCGTCTGAGGTGTCGACGCTGGTGATCGAGCTGAACGGAACGGGGATGTAGCTGCCCGGGGTGGTGCCGAGAACCCCGCCGGCGGTGAGGAACTCGGCGCTCGTGTAGCGCCCGCCCCGGTCGGCTTCGAGGGGCAACATGATCGAGAACGTGGAGCCGCGGAAACCAGGTGTAGCGGTGCCCAGCCCGGAGATGCCGAGGTCGGACCAGCGCTTGTTCTTGGGATCGTACGAGGCCGCCATGTTCCACAACGCCTCGTCATAGGACTGCCCCGAGGGGTTATAGGCCTGGCCGGCGGCGTTGTAGTAGACGTGGCCGTTGGGCAGCAGATGGAGGCGTGGGTAGAGGGGCAGGGACCGGTCCGCCGAAGTTCCGTTGTAGCGCCACTTGTCGGCGCGGACGTCGTAGGTCTCGGTCTGCTTGATGTTCGTTCCGGAGTCTTCAGGGTGACTCGGATAGAGGGGCTTGAGGAGCTTCTGCACCCCGCTGGCGACGAAGACGTCGCCGTCGGCGAGCGTGACCAGGGTGGGATACCACCGTCCGAACTTCATGTCATCGGCCTGCGTCCACCGTTCGGTCCGGGGATCGAAGATGCGCGAGCTGCGTAGGCCCTCGAGCTCGACCATGGTGGGCCCTCCGTCGGCGCCGGGGTCGTTGTAGTACGCGGTGCCACCCACGGCGAAGATCCGTCCGTCCGGAAGCTGGGACAGATCGGCACAGAAGAGCGCCCCGTCGTTGCGCTTCTCGTTGTTTCCGCCGGGGAAGAGCGGCTCGGTCTCGTATCCCTTGGAAGCTGCCCCGCCGTCGTTCGGGCTCGGCTGTGACCAGGTGCGGTTCTGTAGATCCAGCACCCTTGATTGGTCGTTGACGGAGACGTTGCCGAACTCTGCCCCGATGCCGTTCTTGATGTTCTCGGTGCCCTCCAGGGCGTTCCAGTAAAGAACCTTGCCGTTGGACAGGACCGAGACACTGCCCGCGGCCGGCTTGCACTCGAGGTGGGTCTCCTCGCCGTCGCCGTGGTCGTCTTTGTACTCGATGCACTTCTTGTTGGTCTCTTTGCCTTTGATCGTCGGCTCCGAGAAGGGTTTGGAGAAAGTGCCCGTGTCGGATGGGGAGGCGGCGTGCGCAGTCCCCAAGGCGGCGACCAGCAGGCCCACGCCGGTCACCAGCACCACCAGCTTGGCGGCAGAGGCGCGTAACGCGGGAATGATCACC
>JAUJPD010000006.1:0-40106 GCA_030447315.1 Actinomycetota bacterium
CAGACGTTTCTAGGGGGCTTGGTTTCCGTTGTTTGTAGGGTCTGAGGTTGGCATATCGCAGCGGCTAGCGTGTGTCGTGCTGTTTTGATCTTAGCGTATTACAGAAGATGCCTACTTGGCGATGTGTCCGTGCCCTACTTGCAGCGGGCGAGCAGTTGCGACCGGGCGACCCTCACCTTGGCAAGGTCATTTAGGCAGCGCCGCTCGATCCCCCACGACGAACGAGAAGGTTTTCGCAGGTCAGCAGCCGAGTTCCGTGTCTCACCTTTGGTCAGCGGTGGTCGTCGTTTGTCTGCGTTACAGGAGCGGAATAGGAGCGGAAATCCTCCTGCCGGTCGTACAAATCGGCGGAGGGTCGATAGGCCTGCGGCGGGTTCGATTCCCGTCCCCTCCGCTGTAGTCTTCGGACATCTAGCCGACCTCGACCCTTGGGGCTTCCGGAGCGGGCGTGAGTAGCGATTCGAGGGCGCTCACTGCTGCCGGCGCGCCACCGGCCCGCGCCGCACCAGCCGCTGCCTGCTGGGCCCCCGCGCGCATGCTCATGGCTCTCGAACTGCGGCGCGGAGCGCCCCCGCGGTCAGTCGTCAGGGAAGACAACGTCCCTCAATGCCATAGCGCGCACCCTGGACGCCGAGAGGCTCACGGCTAAGAACAGATCCAAGTGGCATCCACAGACAGTCTCTCGAGTTCTGGGTCGCTAGAGGCAAGTGGCCTTCGGCCTGAACTCATTTCGTCCATCTGACGCCACCCAGATTCCGACCCATCCGACAGCAAAGGGCGAACGAATCTAGTTCGTGCGTGTCGCCGGGAGAGGGGGGTACCTGTGGCTGTGGTGATCGTGGATGACAGTGCTGAGATGCGATCGGCGTTACGTCGGATCGTGGAGGACGCAGGGCTCGAGGTCCGCGGCGAGGCATCCGACGGCACCGAGGCGCTCGACCTTGTGGAGCGGGTTCACCCGCAGATCGTGATCCTGGATGGTCGCATGCCCACGGCAGACGGCTGTGTGACGACCCAATGGTTGAAGGCCCGGTACCCCGACGTCAAGGTAGTCGCGCACACATCTGATCCGGACCTAGCTGAGCAGATGCTGCTGCTCGGAGCGGTGGTCTCAGTCGATAAGGGGGCTTCCAACGAGCTGGCCCGGGTCCTGCTCAGACTCTCGGAGCCCACGGCCCGCCGTCGTGGCGTCGCCTGAAGGCAGCTACTCCCTCGCTCGATCGATAGTCATCTACTTCGCCTCGCCGATCTTTTTCACCACGAGGTAGCGGGCTTGCCGCTCCACGACCTCTTCTACTCCTTCCACCTCGTGGCCATTTGCGACGAGGAAGCGCGCTGGGTGTTGTCGAACGGCTTGGTACTTAGCAAGCGTTAGATGCAAGATACGTCCGCATTCCAGGACCGGGCATTCGCATACGTAGGGGAGCTGGCTATCGCCACGGCCGTGTTCGGCAGCGGCTCCAGCTATACCCTCGTTGATCTGTCGCAATAACGACTCGTTCTTGACGATGCGCTCTTTATCCATGGCCTACCTGCGTGGTTGATCCAGCACGGCATATGCACCGTGTCTCTAACGCTTGGGTTCGTATCGGCGGCTTGTTTGGACTGCACGTGGCTCTCTCCTTTCTGTCACAGAACCCCGACAAAGTTGTCTAGATGACCAGGACCATCCTCATAAACGAGATCGACCGCGTCCTAGCTGGCTGCAGGGCAATCATGTTCGCTCTGCGCGAAGGCTTCTCACGGGTGGAGGTTCTAAAGATGAAGGCTCCCATCAGGATCGACCAGGCCACGGTTGAGATACTGGCCCGTCACATCGAGCAGTACCCGTCACCGGACGGGCTCATCTTCAGCTCAACGGGACGCAGGTTCGTCACGGCAACTTCAAGGACGACCACTTCATCCCCGCGGTGGAGAGGCTCGGCAACAAGCTCCCCAGCGGTCTGCGCTTCCACGATCTACGGCACTCGCACGCCTCCCTGCTGATCTCTCGTGGGTGGAGACCGGAGCAGATAAAGGACCGCCGCCTCGGACACGGCTCGATCCGCACGACCATCGACACCTATGGACACCTGTACGACGACCACGACACCGCCCAACTAGACGAACTCGCGGGGGGAGATCAGCATCGCGACGGTCCGTCCGTGGGAAATCCGTGTCTCTGCCTCGCGCAGAAGGTCCCGGCTCGGGGAGGAAACAGTGCCCCTGACCAGGACCTTCGTACAGAGCGGGCGACCAGATTCGAACTGGCGACCCTCACCTTGGCAAGGTGATGCTCTACCACTGAGCCACGCCCGCAACGGGAGCCATTATAGGCACCGGACCGGCCGCGGCCTAAGACACCAACGGCTCCGCGACCTCATCCAGCGGCGGAAGAAGGGCGCAGAGAAGCCTCCATGCCTGCGACGGAGTGATCGGGTCGAGCCTGATCTGCCGGTATCGACGCGCCTGCTGCGCGGGATGCGTGATCAACACCATCCCGGCCTGAGAGTCGATCACCTCGAGCAACCGGGCCCGAGGCGACTCCACCTCTGTGTTCCACCACGCACCCAGCCTCCACCGGGCCACAGGCAGTCTCGACATGCACGAAAGCAACTCCAACCAGGGCTGGGGTACCTCCTCTTCGTGGTCGAGTAGCGCCTCGAGGTCGCTGATATCGAAGCCCTGGCCTGGAGCGGCGATGGCCTCGAGTAAACCTGCCGCCAGCACCACGGGGTCCGCCACCTTCGGCCTATCTCGCGGTCCCAACGAGATGAGGCGCGCCGCGTACGACGGCCACAGAGGGCGCGGGATCGCTACCACGTCACCGCCATCCACCACAGCAGAGGTGGTAGAGACGACGACCGCGAGATGAGAGTCGATCCAGCCATGATGGTGGATGGCTCCTGCGTCGCGTGTCGCCTCGAGGGACAGCCTGATCAGGGGACGAGCCAACGCGACCACCGCCCGCTCTAGCCGAGGATCGACGGCCCCTGCGGCCGTCGCCACTGAGGCCCCACGTAGCTCCTCGGCCACGTCGGGATCGAGCAACGAAGGGTCGCCCTTCGAACGGATGAGCCCGAACAAGCCTGCTCGGCTCAAGCGAAGGGTGCCGGCCACGGGGTCGAAGCGGGACTCATCCATGTCGATCCTCAACTCGCAGACTTGCGACCACGGCGGCGAAGACATCTGCAACGGAGTCATAGATCGACGACGATGCGCCGGCCGAGATGATCCAGGCGTGGTCGTCGGCCAAGCTCACCCATTGCTCCGTGGTGAGACTGAAGATGCCCTGGCGATAGGCGAACAACAGCCGACGGGAGGACATGCCGGCGACGACACCGGGTTCGATATCGATGATGACGAGGTCTGTGAGGAATCTTGTTGCCTCCCGCACGGCGATCTGCGCCAACCCGTCGACGTCACAGCTCCGGTCGCGAACACGCCGAACGACATTCAGGTTGGAGCGAAAGCCCTCCGTCTCCTGGGGGGCCGCGATAGACAGCAAGAGGGCCGACGCTCCTCGCTGGACCCTCCAGTCGGGTGGATGCGACAGCGAGAACCCACGGGCAGCATCGACGCGCTGCAGCCAGGACTCGGCCCCCACTATGGTCAACCTCGATCCCCCACGAGAGATCTCCGTCCCCCGAGAGATCCCCGCCGCACGAGAGATCCCGGTTCCTCGAGAGCTCCCGTATCACTCGCCGCCAAAGGTCCCACTCGATCGAGATCCTCGAGCTGCTCATCGACCAGACCGGTCACACCTGCGCCGATGGCGAGACAGCCGACGATCCCGACTCCGCTGGCTCCCTCGATGTCTCCGACCAGTGCGGTCCCTAAAGCCCCCGTTGCGGTTCCCATAGCCTCCGTCATCCCGGCCCCCAGCGATGTGACGGGGTCCATGCTCTCGTGGACGCCGACCGTCCCGCTGAGCGCGAACCGCAACCCCTCGACCGGCTCGATCGTCGATCCCTCTGCGTGCCGAGCCACAAGCTCGATCAGCGCAGGGTCCATGACGTCCCCAGAGCCAGATCCATCAGCGTCGCAGAGCCCACTCCGATCCCCCATCCGGTCCAACAGCTCGAGCGCCCAGCTCTCCATCCCCGCTAGCTCCTGGTCGCCGGCCGCGGCAAGCGCTTCGCCGGTTCGATCCGGGGCCCTCGAGCCCATCACGGCATAACGCCCGAAGGTGGGGATGAGCCATGCGGGGGCGGCGGCCTCGCCGAGCTCGACCCAGGCTGCACGCGCTAACAGAGACCGGGATTCCTCCACGAGCTCGGCCGCGAGATCGTGCAGCTCAACGTTGATTCGGGCGATGCTCTCGTTCACCAGTGCCCCGAGCGCCGGCGGCATCAAGGGCAACGGTCGAGACGAGAGAGAGCGCGCTACGGACCCGTAGAGCTCCCCGGTTCCCCTCGCCCGGACGGCGACGTCTCGGAGCTCGTCCGGGTCGATGACGATGCGGTCGCTCACGAGAGGTCCCCACCCTCCTCAGCGCGGCGAGCCTGGAGACGGCGCAGCTCCGCGATCTCGTCATGGGCGCGCCCGGCAGCTCTCCGCAACGCGACGGCTCTCTCCTGTAGCTGTACGGCTACGCGTTCGGCGCGCCTCGTCCGCTCGGTCATCTTCTGTCGCAACTCCGCCGCGGCCGGGCCCTCGAATGACATCGCGTCCACGCGTCGAGCCAGTGACTGGGCTGCTGCCCCTATGGTCTCCGCCCGCAACAACAGCTCGGAAGCGAGAACCTCCATGCCTTCGGGGTCGCCGAGAACCGAATAGTCGATCGTCGCGTCCACGCTGCAACTATCCCGCAGATGAAGAGGCGGTGCTGAGGGCCGAGTCAGCGCCGGGGTGCGTCAGCGCCCGCTGCTGCCGAAGCCTCCGTCGCCGCGCTCTGACGCCGGCAGCTCCTCGACCGATTCGAGCTCAGCCTGCTCAACGCGCTGGAACACGATCTGCGCGATCTTCTCGCCCCGGTGGACCTCGATCGATCCCGACTGATTGAGATTGATGGCGACCACCTTTATCTCGCCGCGGTAGCCACTGTCGATGAGACCCGGGGCGTTCGCGATGCCCAACCCCTGGCTGAGCGCGCGACCCGAGCGAGGCTGCACGAAACCTGCGTAGCCCTCGGGGATGGCCAGCGCGATGCCGGTCCCTATCGCTGCCCGCTCCGCCGCTCGCAAGGTCACATCTTCGGACGCGAACAGGTCCATGCCGGCGTCACCCAAGCGGGCGTAGGCGGGCACGGCCAGCCCCGGGTCTAGACGCTTGATGAGGACCTTCACGGTCGTTCCTCGCTTCCCTTCGGGGGAGACTTCTTCGCCAATAGACCGAGCTCCCGCTCGAAGTCGTTCAGCTCCTGGAAGTCTTTGTAGACGGATGCGAAGCGAAGATAGGCAACCTCGTCCAGGTGTCGCAGGCGCTCGAGGATCTCGCGCCCTATCTCGGCAGAGGGGACCGGGCGTCGCCCGTCCAGGCGCATCGTTTCCTCGACATCGTCGACCACGGCCGAGAGCTCACCTTCGGAAACCGGTCTGTTCTTGCACGCGCGCCTTATGCCCTCCATGACTTTCTCACGTCGGAACGGCTCCTCGTCGCCGTTGCGCTTGAGGATGAGGAGGGGGACCTCCTCGGGACGCTCGAACGTCGTGTAGCGCCTTCCGCAGCCCAGACATTCGCGCCGCCTGCGGATAGCGCGGCCATCGTCCGCGGTCCGAGAATCGACCACCTTGTCCTCTTCAACGCTGCAATAGGGACAGCGCATCTAGGCCCCATCCCGAGCGTCTAGCGTCCGACCTTCTCCACGTATGACGACCATGGGCACCAGCGCTGACCGAGCCACTCTGACCGGTGGCGCTGAACGTAGTAGGGACTGGCGTCGCATACCTCGATGAACACGTCGCCGAGAACGATGGTCGCCGGACCCATCGAGAAGTTCCAGTCCGCGTTATAACGCTTGCCGCGCCGCACGATCCCGGACACGATCTGCTTCTCGGCCTCCCCCGCTGCTTGCGCCCGCATCTGCGAGACCTCATCGGGAGTGGTGACGAAGACCACGAACTTCGCGTTGGGCCGACTCGTGAATCCCAGCGTGAAGAACTCGCCGATGTCGAAGGTCGCTCGCAGCTCGCCCTCAGAGGTCTGCGCCACCGCCACGTAGCGGCCCGGGCCGACAGGATCGCCGTACTGGACGTTCCGGCACTCGCCGTAGCAGCCACCGTCGTTCTGCTCCCACCGCCATACTCGCTGTTCGCCCGGACCAACGATGAGCTCGTTCTCCGGCCACATGTAGATCGACTCTGTGTCCCCGGTGCGGACGTTCTCGATGACCCACGGGTTCTCCATGGTGACGTCCTCGCCCGTCTCGTTGTCCAGCGTCACCGTCACGATGACACCCTCTCGATAGCGCTCGCGATCGGTCTCGAACCTCACCTCGCCACCGGGAGATGCAGGGGCGACGCCACCAAGAGCCACTACGACCAAGAGCGCGAGAGCCACTGTAAGTTTCTTCATCGAACGGATACTACGCACCTTCAAACGGCTTCCGCACCTTCCTCGCGCAGTTTGCGCAATTGGTCCCTTAACTCCTGAACGTTCGAGTGATAGCGATCCGCATCCGTAGCAGCGAGCGGCACGGATGGCTCGGCGCCGCACAGGGGGCAGCGGGCGGGACCGAGCCTGAGCTCAGCCCCGCACTCGCTGCACATCTCCTTGCGCTTGGCCATAGGTGCTAAGAGCAGCCGCTGGTGGATCCGCAGGAGGGGCAGGCGAAGCACGAACCAGAGGGGTTCATCTGCACCCCGCAGGTCCCGCAGAAGGGAAGCGACCCCGCAGAGGCGCTCGCCACCGGCCCCAGCACGACCACGCCTTGGGGCTCGTGGGCCTTACCGTTCCGGTTCCCGTTGCCGTTCCCGTTCTTGGCGTCTCCCGTGGAGTTCGGATCGAGCTTCGTCTCGATCTCGGCCTGACGCTCCCCCGCCGTCCTGATCCCCAGCGCGTGACGGTCTTCGACCGACAGGTACTGCAGAGCCAGGCGACGGAACACGTAGTCGAGGATCGAGGTGGCGATGCGGAACTCGGGGTCGTCGGTCATCCCCGAGGGCTCGAAGCGGGTGTTGGTGAACTGCTTGACGTAGGCGGACACGGGCACGCCGTATTGCAGACCCATGGAGATCGAGATCGCGAAGGCGTCCATGATCCCGGCCAGAGTCGAGCCCTGCTTGGCGACCCGCAGGAAGATCTCGCCGACGCTTCCGTCGTCGAACTCACCTGCGGTGCAGTAGCCCTCGGTGTCGGCGACCCGGAACTTGAAGGTGACGGAACGACGAACCTTTGGGAGCCTGCGACGAACCGGCTGCGGGAGATCCGTCGCAAGCACGCCGGCCTTCTGGGCATCTTCCTTCTTGGCGGTCGAAAGAGGCTGCCCGACCTTGCAACCGTCGCGGTAGATCGCGATCGCCTTGAGACCCAGGCGCCAACCCTCCACGTAAGCCTGCTCGACATCTTCGACCGTGACATCGCCGGGAAGGTTGACCGTCTTGGAGATGGCGCCCGAGATGAACGGCTGAACCGCAGCCATCATCTTGATGTGGCCCATGTAATGGATCGACCGGTCGCCCATGGCCGTGTCGAAGACCGTGAGGTGTTCTTGCTTCAGATGCGGTGCGTCGACCACGTGCGAGTTGTCGTCGATGTAGCCGACGATGTCGGCGATCTGCGTCTCGTCGTAGCCCAGCTTGCGCAGAGCCCGAGGCACCGTCTGGTTCACGATCGACATCGTGCCGCCGCCGACCAGCTTCTTCATCTTCTTCAGCGCCAGGTCGGGCTCGATCCCGGTCGTGTCGCAGTCCATCAGCAACCCGATGGTTCCCGTAGGAGCCAGCACCGTCGCCTGGGCGTTGCGGTAGCCGTGCTCCTTGCCGAGAGCGAGGGCGTTGTCCCACACCGCTCGCGCCGTCTCGGTCAGCGAGGCAGGCGCCAGCTCCTCCGGGATCTGGTACGCGGCGTCGCGGTGCTTGCCGATCACGCCCAGCATGGGCTCCTCGTTCTTGGCGTACTCCTCGAAGGCCCCCACGCGCTCGGCGATCTTCGCCGAGGTCGCATAACAGTGCCCCGTCATGATCGCCATCAGTGCGCCGGCCCACGCCCGTCCCGCGTCCGAGTCGTAAGCGAGCCCCTGTGACATCAACAAGGCGCCCAGGTTCGCGAAGCCCTGCCCGAGCTGACGCATCTTGAGGCTGTTCTCGCGGATCTTCTCGGTCGGGTAGCTGGCGAAGCCCACCGATATCTCCTGGGCTAAGAACATGACCTCGACCGCGTGCAGGTACGCATCGACGTCGAACACGTCGTCGGCATCGACGAACTTCATGAGGTTCAGCGAGGCGAGGTTGCAGGCCGAGTTGTCGACGTGCATGTACTCGCTGCACGGGTTGGAGGCGTTGATCCGGGCCGTGTTCGGACACGTGTGCCAGTCGTTGATGATCGTGTCGTACTGCATACCGGGATCGGCGCAGTCCCACGCGGCCTGTGCGATGTCCCGCAACAACTCCTTGGCTTTGACGGTGTCGACCCGTCCACGCTCGGTTCGAGGCGTCAGGTGCCAGTCCCGATCCTCGATCGCAGCCTTCATGAAGTCGTCGGTCACGCGGACCGAGTTGTTGGCGTTCTGGTACTGGATCGAGTGAGTGTCCTTCCCGTCGAGGTCGACGTCGAAGCCCGCTTCACGCAGAGCCCGCGTCTTTTTCTCCTCGAGCGCCTTGCACCAGATGAAGTCCTTGATGTCGGGGTGGTCGACGTCTAGAACGACCATCTTCGCGGCGCGACGGGTCGCCCCACCGGACTTGATCGTTCCGGCAGAGGCATCTGCGCCGCGCATGAATGAGACGGGACCGGAAGCGGTGCCACCTGACTGCAGGTACTCGCGCGACGAACGGATGCGAGAGAGGTTGATCCCGGCCCCCGACCCGTGCTTGAAGATCGTTCCTTCCTCGACGTACCAGTTCAGGATCGAAGACATCTCGTCATCCACCGAGAGGATGAAGCAGGCCGAGACCTGCTCCTCGCCCTTGGGGCGCCAGCCGACGTTGAACCACACCGGCGAGTTGAAAGCAGCCTTCTGCGTGACGAGGAGGTGGGTGAGCTCGTCTTTGAAGATCTGGGCCTCATCCGCGTCCGCGAAGTAGCCGCGTGCAACGCCCTCTTCGTGATAGCGATCCACGACCCGGTCGATCATCTGCTTGACGGAACGCTCGCGCTGCGGCGTCCCCAGGGAGCCGCGGAAGTACTTCTGGGAGGCGATGTTGGTGGCGTTCTGCGACCAGGTGATGGGCACCTCGATGCCGCGCTGCTCGAAAGCGATCTCGCCGGTGCGGTAGTTCTGGATGACCGCGTCCCGAAGCTCCCACTCGACCTCGTCGTAGGGGTGGACCCCCTCGGTCGTGAAGTGCCTCCTGATCGAAAGCGTCGTCGCCGATCCGATCTCAGAACGCGTCACATGCGGCACTCAGTTGCCCCCTTCGTCCCGGCGCCGGCCCACCTGCCGGCACCTCCATTATCCCATCCTCCAGCCACATCAACACCAGATATAGCGCTGTTAAGGGTGATCAACACAAGATGTGGTGGAGTTGCACGGATGAAATTACGCCCGTGTAGGGAGCGGGTCAACCGTTTGACGGCACGAATCTTGCTTACTTTCGCGAGCAGGCTCTAGCGGGGCAGCTTGATCCTCATCCCGGCCACCAGGCCCCCGTCCACGTCGTTGATGGCCGCCACCAGGTCGACGTACGCCCTGGGATCCATGCCGGCGGGCGCATGCGCCTCCGCCACCGACCACAGCGTGTCGCCCTCGTGAACCGTGATGGCCCGGGGAGCTCCCGGAGCCGAGGCCCGTGTCGCTCCCGTGGGCCCGGTGGCCAAGAGAAAGACGACCACGAGCCCCGCGGCCGCGGCCACGGCACCCGAGCGACGCCTCCGAGCCTGCATCCTCGCTCGCCGAGCGCCCGCCGATCGAGAGCGTCTCGTTGGGAACCGGAGGATCGTGGCCTCTTGCTCCAGCGTCAGGTCTTCTCGTCGGATCGCCATCTAAGTTTCCTCCCCTGCCACCTGGTCCATGTGGCTCACGCTAGTCGGGGGCTATGACAGAAAAACTTCCTCGGAGCCCGACCGAGGATACGAACGTACGTTCGCCACGATAGCCGAACATATGTTCGAGCGCAAGAGCCGAATCGAACAGATGTTCTTGCTTGTGGCCCCTCGGTGCGGTAGCTTGGTCGAACGCACGTTCGCTATGGGAGGGAGCGGGACATGGTGGAAGGCCTCACGGACCGGCAGCGCCAGACCCTGCGCTACATCGCCGAGACGGTGTCGGAGCGGGGCTATCCGCCCTCGGTGCGCGAGGCATGCGAGGCACTGGGTTTGGCCTCGTCCTCCACCGTCCACAGCCACCTCCGGGCTCTCCAGAAGAAGGGCTACATCAAGGTAGATCCCACCAAGCCACGGGCGATCGAGGTCCTGTTCGACCCCCAGACCGGACTCACCTCGGAGCGACGACCGACGCGGTCCGTGCCGCTCCTAGGGCGGATAGCTGCCGGCGTCCCCATCCTGGCTGAAGAGCAGATCGAGGAGATCTACCCGATGCCGGCCGACCTGGTGGGAGACGGCAACGTGTTCATGCTCGAGGTCCACGGAGACTCGATGATCGACGCGGGGATCATGGATGGCGACTTCGTGATCATCCGCCAGCAGCCCACCGCGCACTCGGGCGAGATGGTCGCCGCGATGATCCCGGGCGAATTCGGGGATGCCGAGGCAACCGTCAAGACGATCCGGCATCGCGGCTCGTCGATGATGCTGGAACCCGCCAACCAGACGATGGAGCCGTTCGAGGCCCCGCCGGGTACCGAGATCCTGGGCAAGGTCGTGGCCACCTTCCGCAAGTACTAGAGCGAAAAAGCCCTAGCGTTCAGAAGTTGCGGGCGGAACCGCCGCTGAAGCCGTAGCGACAGACCAGCTCCTGAGCCCGATCGCCGCGGCCTTTGACGATGGCGAGGTTGTCGACCTCGAACTCCCACAACAGGTCGAACCCGTTGAGCATCGCCGTGACCGGACCGAGCTTCCGGAGTGACGTCACCTTGCGCCAGGGTGATGTGAGGGATCCACGCCGTTGGGGTGATATTCCGCGAGCGGTTCTTCGCACGCCACCGCGCCGGCGCTCCACAGGGCGAGCTGCAACCTGGTGAGCTCGGGGCTTCGCACGACGGGCAGGTAGAGGCGCGGGCCCCGGAAACACACCCAACCCTGCCGTCCGGACCTTCAACGGCCGTGCCTTCGCGGCGACCTTTTCGATTATCTCGCTTAGAACCTCGATGTCGAAGTCGCGAGCGCATTGGTAGCTGAAATGAGGAAGAGGAGAGACCGACACGCGGAAAGATCATGCTCCTTCTTCAGCAAGGCCCATATCTCATCGATCTTGCCGGCGTGGGCCTCATCCAGGAGAGACGCGGTGGCCGCCATCGACCTCTTGCGTGTCTCACAGACGAGCCACCATGTAGATCTCCTCGCGGGTGTCGTCGGGCGCGAGACGGATCACATCGGGCAGACGCGCCATGATCCGGTACCCGTGACGTTCGTAGAACCCCTCGGTCCCGGTCGCGCCGCGGACCGTCAGATGCAACTGTTCGAGCCCCAGCGCACGGCCGACGCGAGCGAGCTCATCGAGCAGTGCGGCCCCATATCCGCGGCCCTGGAAGTCGGGATGCACCTGGAGTCTCTTCACGGTAGCCCAGTGCCGGAAGAGGGGCCGGGCCGGAACGACAGAAAGGCGAAGCCGATCACATCGCCCCCTTCGTCGCCGCGACCATGTGGTCCGTGCCGCTGCGCACCCGTGACAGAGCATCTTCGATGACCGGCTCGAGGTCGGCCGCAGTGGCGGTGGGGGCACCTCCGACCGCGCCTCCGGCCCTCGTCACATCGATCCATATCCGAGCCAGCCTGTCGACCAGCGCCTCGGTGAGCGGAGGGTCGAGCACGAACTCGTCGCCGTCTGTCACCTCTTCGATGGCGGGCTCGACGAACCTTGGAACTCGCTCAGTGCCTGGCGCGCGATCCGCGACCAGATGGGTGCCGTGCGCGCCATAGGTCTCCTGCAACACCTCGCCTTCTTCGTGCACCCTCGCCACCAGATCACCCCGGTCGAAAGGCACGTTGAGGCTCACTTCCACACGCAGCTGAGCGAGGTGATCGGACAACGCATCCAGGAGCTCGTCGAGACCTTGCTTGTCAGACGCCGCGGTCAGCACCGCGCCTGGATACCGGCCTTGAAGCTTGTCGATCTCGACCTCCATCACCAGGTCGACCTTGTTGAGCACGATCAACGTGGGTTTCTCGGTTGCACCGATCTCGTTCAGCACCGCGACCGCGGCGATCTGTCTCTCGGGATCTCTGCTCGCGCCCACCACGTGGATCAGCAACGAAGCCTGCGACACCTCCTCCAGAGTGGAGCGGAAGGCCTCGACGAGCTCGTGCGGCAGCTTGCGTACGAAACCGACCGTGTCGGTGAGGAGAACGGAGGACCCCTGGGGTAGGTCGAGCTTGCGGGTCGTGGGGTCGAGGGTGGAGAACAGCCTGTCTTCGACCAGCACACCCGCGCCGGTCAACGATCGAAGCAGTGTCGATTTGCCCGCGCCCGTGTACCCGACCAGGGCGACGACGGGCGCCCCGGTTTTCGCACGCCGCTTCCGCTTGACCTCTCGGGTGCGTTCGAGGTTGTCCAGGTCTTTCTTCACCCGCTGGATCCGGCGCAGAATCGCGCCTCTCGGCCTCCAGCGCGGTTTCCCCGGCCCCCTCGTTCCGATGCCTCCTCCGAGTCGTGAGAGCACCTCTCCCCACCCCGCAAGCGCGGCAGCCGGTAGTTCAACTGTGCGAGCTCCACCTGCAACTTGCCTTCCGCCGAGCGGGCGTGCTGGGCGAAGATGTCGAGGATCAAAGCGGTCCGATCGATGATCTTGAGGCCGCGCTCTGCTAGAGGGTTGACCCCCGCGATCTCCTCCAGGTTGCGGCCCTGCGCCGGCGTCAACTCGTCGTCGAAGATCAGCATGTCGGCATCGAGCGCGGCGGCCGTCTCGACCACCTCTCGCACCTTGCCCTTGCCGAGATACGTGGCTCCGTCGGGATGGTCGCGCCGCTGCATCATCCGATCCAGGGCGTCGGCTCCTGCGGTGTCGGCCAATGCCTCTAGCTCATCGAGCGACCACTCCGCTTCTTCTGGATCGGAGTTGCCGAAGATGGCTCCCACCAGGATGGCTTTCCTGCTCTGGCCGGGTTGCATGAGGACCGCTGGGTGGACTTCGTCAGCTGACGATCTTCCGTAATCTCTCGACGCCTTGTTGCAGTCGATCGTCGGCAAGAGTGAGCGAGAAGCGGATATAGCCCTCGCCGGTCGGGCCGTACCCGTTGCCCGGCGCGACGACGATGTCCGCTTCGTCCAGGAGGTGAGTGGTGAAGGAGGCCGAGGTGTGGCCCTCGGGAACAGGCGCCCACACATAGATCGACCCCTTGGGGGATCCACCACGATGCCCATCGACTTCAAGCCGTCACACAGAAGGTCGCGACGGTGACGGTAGCTCTCGATCGCCTCTTGCAGGGGCTCTTGTGGGCCCTCGATCGCCGCGATGCCGGCTCTCTGTATCGCGTCGAAGATGCCCGAGTCGACGTTCGTCTTCAGACGCTTGATCGCCTCGATCGCACGGGGGCGCCCCCCACCCAGCCGATCCTCCAGCCGGTCATGTTGTAGGTCTTCGACAGCGAGTGGAACTCGACCGCGCAATCCATCGCCCCTTCCGCCTGCAACACGCTGGGTGCCACATAGTCGTCGTAGGTGATCTCGGTGTAGGCGGCGTCGTGGGCAAGCAACAGGTCATTTCGTTTGCAGAAGTCCACCGCCTCTTGCAAGAAGGAAAGATCGCACACCGCCGCGGTGGGGTTCGACGGGTAGTTGAGCCACAGCGCGAGCCCGTTCCACGACGCGGCGTCGAGCCCCTCGAGGTCCGGCTTGAAGTCGTTGGTTTCGAGCAGAGGCATGAGCACGGCCTCGCCACCGGCCAGGATGGTTCCAGTCTCGTAAACCGGGTAGCCCGGATCCGGGATGAGCGCGATGTCGCCCGGATCGATGAAGGCGTAAGGCAGGTGGAAGATGCCCTCCTTGGAGCCCACGAGCGGCTGCACGTCGTCATCGGGGTCGAGGCGCACCCCGAACCGGCGTTCGTACCAACCGGCGATGGACTCCCTGAATGCGGGCAAGCCCGTGTAGGACGGATACCGATGGGTCCCCGGATCACTCGCCGCGCTCGCGAGCGCCTCGACCACATGCGGCGGTGTGGGCAGGTCGGGATCCCCCACCCCGAACGAGATGATGTCGGCGCCGCGCTTTCGCCTCGGCCACCTTGCGATCGATCTCGGCGAACAGATACGGGGGCAGTTTCTCTATCCGCCGGGCCGTCTTCCGCCGCCTTCACCGCGCCGTCTTCTTCACTGGGCTGCCTCGACGGCTCTGTCGATGTCGACGTCGCCCCTGAAGGAGCACACCGCCGGGCCGCTCAAGAAAACGGGGGCCTCATCGTCGAGCGATCCGGCCCACTCGACGAGCAGATCGCCTCCGGGAAGGGTCACCCTCATACGGTCGCTGCCCCTGCCACCAGCCGGGTGGCGACCGCAACTGCGCAGGCACCGGTGCCGCAGGCAAGGGTCTCCCCGGATCCCCGCTCCCACACCCGCATCTGCACGTGATCGGGGGACTCGATCCGGGCGAACTCGACGTTCGTGCCGTTGGGGAACATGGGGTGGGTCTCGATCGCGGCGCCGAGCCGAAGCGAGTCACCGGGATCGTCTGCGACGAACAGCACCGCATGTGGATTCCCCATCGAAAGACACGTCGCCTCCATCACGCTCTGATCGAGGTCGATCTTGGCGTGAAGAGCGTCTGGGCCGCTCCACTCCACCGGGATCTCGTCGGGGACGAAGATCGGCGGACCCATGTCGACACGGATCTCCTTCTCTCCGACGCTGACGATCTTGATGCCGGCTCTGGTTCCGACGCGCAGCGTCTCGTTAGCGCTGTAACCCTGGTCGTTCACGAAGGCGGCGAGGCAGCGGATCCCGTTGCCACACATCTCACCGATCGAGCCATCGGAATTGACGTAGTCCATGAAGAAATCCGTGTCGACGTCTCCCGGAGCCACCCTGATCACCCCGTCGCCACCGACCCCGAAGCGCCGGTCACACAGCGAGCGCACGAGCTCGGGCGTCAACCGGAACCGGTCGTCCAGGTCGGCCAACATGACGAAGTCGTTGCCGATGCCGTGATACTTCGAGAAGCGCATGCTCCTACGCTACCGCCCGGGGGAAGCGAAGAACGCGATGAGCCGCCGGGTCAGGCCGGGCTGTGCCGCGTCGAACCAGGTGATCCGAGGATCTGCCTTGAACCACGACAGCTGACGACGAGCGAAACGTCTGGTGGCTCGAGCGATGTTGTCTCCTAGGACGGCGGGGTCAGTGCCGGGCGCAGCTTCGAGCACCTGGCGATAGCCAAGGGCCTGGCGGGCCGTGGGGCTCATGTCCGCGGCCACGCGGTGCACCTCATCGACCAGCCCGCCGGCAAGCATGCGCTCGACCCGTGTGCCTATCCGTTCAGCCAGCTGATCTCGGCTGCGTTCCAGTCCGGCGACACGCAGGTCGTAGGGGCTCTCGTAACGATCCCAGGCATCGTTATCGGAGAAGGGCCGACCGGTCAGTTCGATCACCTCGAGAGCTCTCACGATCCGGCGCCTGTTGTTCGGTTCCATGCGCGACGCGGCCACGGGATCGAGATGTTGCAGCTCACCGAACAAGGCTGCGGCCCCCACTTGCTCGGCCCGGTCTTCCAGTGCCGCTCGCACGACGGCGGAGCGGGGCGGAAATTCGAGATCGTCGACCACGGCTCGGAAGTAGAGACCCGAGCCACCGACGAGCAGCGGGACCCGCCCGCGCCGGTCGATGTCGGCGATGGCCCCGCGCGCCAGACCTTGGAACTCAGCGACGGTCAGGTCGTGTCCCGGCGCGCATACGTCGAGCAGGTGATGGGGAACGCGCTCACGGGTAGGACCCGAGACCTTGTCGGTTCCGATGTCCATGCCTCGATAGACCTGCATCGAATCGACCGAGACGATCTCAGCATCGATCGCCTCGGCGACCTCGACCGCAGTGGTGCTCTTGCCCACCGCGGTCGGTCCGACCAACGCGCAGACCCGGATCAACCCGCCGACCGCGTGCGAGCGACCAGATATCCGACACCGAAGGGCCACTCGTGTGCGAGCACCTCCATCGAGACACCGGCGAACAAAAGGCCGAGCACCAAGAGGGGGCCGAGGCCGCACGAGCCCCCTTCGGCGGCCAACCGAGGAGCGAGCTCGGTCACGCCCGCCACATCTGCTTCCAGCACGCTGCGAAGCTCTCGCTCCTGTGCCGGGCCGCCGCCCAGCCCGGCCAGCGGAGCCGCGGGCGTGATCCCCGCGCCGGAGTTGACGCTGGCGATGACCATGGCGTCGCCCTCAAGCCCGGCGATCACATCAGCCAGTCCGGCCGCGGCTCCCGCAACGTCCGGCTCCTCCTCGCCGAAGCCGATCGAGATCACCGGACCCTCGAGTGACAAGAGCCGCGAGGCCACGACGATCCCATGGTCGAGAGGGCCTTCGAGGGCGGGGCGCCTCCATCGAGACGCCACCTCGTGAACCAGTTCGGCATCCACCTCATGTCCCGCGTGCACGTGGCGGAGGCCGAAGCCACCGAGGTCGCCGCGTTGACTCAGATAAACGCCGGTTCGCGGCGCGTGCGGAGACATGACCACGCGCGTACTCGCCGGGGCGGACACGACCGCGCGCGAACCCGCGCGCACGCGCTCGAACGCGGGTTCATGGTCCGAGGCGACCGTGGCGGGGAGCAAGAGGGGGGCGTGAGGCACTATCGCGCCGGTCAGCGCGCGTGGCACCGCTAACAGACGCGAACGCGCGCGAACGGGCTCTTCAACACGAGCCGCATCCGGAAGCCGTCGATGCCAAGGGCAGTGACATCTTTCCTCTACGGGCCGTGTCCCGACCAACCAAGCGGCCCTCGAGGTGGTGGGGGTGGGCGGATCGGATCGTGACCTCACACAGGGAGCCCTCACCGAGATCCGCTCCTTGGAAGTGGACCAGCTTGTTCGTGCGGGTACGTCCGGTGAGCCTGGACGGGTCCTTCTTCGAGAAGCCTTCAACCAGGACCTCAAAGGTCGACCCCACCGTGGCCAGGTTGCGCTCGTAGGAGATCGCGTCCTGCAACGCGGTCAACCGCTCGTAGCGCTCCTGGACGACCTCCTTGGGCAGATGACCGTCCATCGTCGCGGCTTCGGTCATCGGACGAGGTGAGTACTGGAACGTGTAGGCCCCGTCGTAACGGACCTCTGCCACCAACGACAGCGTTTCGGCGAAGTCCGCCTCGGTCTCGCCGGGAAAGCCGACGATGATGTCCGTCGTCATCGCGATGTTCGGAACCGCGGACCGGATCATGTGGACCTTGTCCATGTAGCTCCGGCGCGAGTACGCGCGCTTCATCAGCTTCAGGACGCGGTCGGAACCCGCTTGTACCGGAAGATGGATGTGCTCGCACGCGACCCGGCACTCGGCCATCGCGGCGACGGAGTCGGCTCTGAGATCCTTGGGATGCGGGCTGGTGAAGCGCACCCGCTCGAGGCCTTCGACCCGGTCAAGGGCTCGAAGCAACTTCGAGAACATCGGTGTGCCGTCGAGATCTCTTCCGTAGGAATTCACGTTCTGCCCGAGCAGGGTCACCTCGACCACCCCATCCGCCACTAACGACTCGACCTCCGCGACGATGTCGCCCAGTCGGCGCGAGATCTCTTTGCCGCGCACGGCCGGAACTATGCAGAACGTGCAGGAGTTGTTGCAGCCGATCGATATCGACACCCACGCATGCCACGGTGACTTCCGCCGGGCAGGCAGTGCGGAGGGGAAGGTTTCGGTCTGCTCGAGGATCTCGAAAGCAGGACCGTCCAGCGACTCGTCCAGGAGCCGGGGCAAGCTGGCCAGGTTGTGGGTCCCGAGCACGACGTCCACGTACGGGGCACGTTGCTGGATGGTCGCCTTGTCCTTCTGCGCGAGGCATCCGGCGACCACGATGCGCATGTCCGGGCGCCGGTCCTTGATCGCCTTGGTGTGACCGAGATTGCCGTAGAGGCGAGTGTCGGCCTTCTCCCGGATGCAACAGGTGTTGAACAGCACGACGTCGGCGGCGTCGGGTGAGGGGGCTTTGGCATAGCCCTCGGCCTCCAGCATCCCGGCCATCCGCTCCGAGTCGTGCTCGTTCATCTGGCACCCGTAGGTGGTTATGAAGTAGGTCTTGGCGCTCATCGGGATCGAAGTCTAGGCGGGCGGCCGGCCGCGAATCGCGCCCGGGGCCCAGGTCATCCGTCCGCGGTCGCCCTTCCGACGTCGAGGAACCACCGCCGGCGGCGGCCCAGTTAGCAGAGAAGGGTTATTTGGCGTAGGCGTTGGATCTTGTCTCCCGGATCACCGTGATGCGGATCTGTCCCGGGTACTGAAGCTCCTCTTCTATCTTCTTGGCAACGTCGCGGGCGATGACCTCGGCCCGCAGGTCGTCAACGTCTGAGGGCTTGACCATGACCCTCACCTCGCGCCCGGCCTGCATCGCATACACCTTGTCGACCCCGTCGAACTCCATCGCGATCTCCTCGAGGCGCTGCAGCCTCTTCACGTAGGTCTCGATGGACTCGCGCCGAGCGCCCGGTCGAGCACCCGAGATGGCATCCGCGGTCTGCGTGATCACGGCCTCGACCGTTCGCTGCTCGACCTCGCCATGATGAGCTTCGATCGCATGACACACGGCCTGCGACTCTTTGAGACGCCGAGCGATCTCGGCGCCGATCAAGGCGTGGGACCCCTCCACCTCGTGGGTGACGGCCTTGCCGATGTCGTGGAGAAGCGTGCAGCGCTTCGCCAGTTGCACGTCCGTGCCCAGCTCCGCCGCGATCATCCCGGCGATGTGGGAGGCCTCGACCACGTGACGAAGCACGTTCTGGCCGTAGGAGGTGCGGTACTTCAAGCGGCCCAGAACCCGGACCAGCTCGGGATGCATGTCCGTGATCCCGGTTTCGAGGACGGCCCACTCCCCGCCTTCGCGGATCTCGCGCTCGATCTCGGCCTGGGACTTCTCATGGATGTCTTCGATACGGGCCGGTTGGATGCGACCGTCGCCGATCAGCTTCTCGAGGGTCAGGCGCGCCATCTCGCGGCGGATCGGGTCGAAGCAAGAAAGCACGACGGCCTCTGGGGTGTCGTCGATGATCAGGTTGGTCCCGGTGGCGGACTCGAAGGCCCGGATGTTGCGGCCTTCACGTCCGATGATGCGGCCCTTCATGTCGTCGTTGGGGAGCGTGATGGTGGTCACGGTGGATTCCGTCGTCAGATCGGAGGCGATCCGCTGCATGGCGATGGCGATGATCTTGCGGGCCCTCTTGTCCCCTTCCTCCCGGGCCTGCGCCTCGACGTCTCGCACGATGACCATGGCTTCGCGCTTGGCTTCGTCCTCGATCTGCTCAACCAGGGCTTGTTTGGCGTCCTGGGCGCTCATCCCCGCCACGCGCTCGAGCTCGACCCGCGCTCGTTCCCCCACCCGTTCCAGCTCCTGGCGCGCTCTCTGGATCTCGGCCTCTTTCGTCTCGATCGCCTGCTCTTTGCGATCGAGCGAGTTCACCCGTGCATCAAGTGCCGACTCCCGCTGGCTGATCCGGTCTTCTTTCTTCTCGATCTCCGCCCGACGGGTCTTCAGGTCGGCTTCGGCCTCCGATCGCAGCCGGAACGCCTCGTCCCGAGCCTCGACGATGGCCTCTCGCTTGGTGGCCTCAGCTTCCCGCTGGGCCTCTTGAACGAGGGTCTTCGCTCGATTCTCGGCCGAGGCAACTTCCTTCTCCGCCATCGACTTCCGAACGATGTAGCCGACACCTATGCCCGCGAGGAGACCGAGGATGAGGCCGATGAGGATCTCCATCTCTCGCTCCCTTCTCGCTCGTCGACCCGACCGCGGCGAAGGAGCCGGGCCGGACCCGGTACGACGAGGAACGAGCTAAACGGCCTTCGCAGCCGCTAGATCGAGATGCGCCTCCACCTCGGCATGCATGTCAGCCACATACGGAGGGCTTCGAGGTTCGGTCTAGGGGTTAGCAACGACATTGTCAGGATTACTCGCGTGGCTCGTACGTACCCGTTGAGCTGCTTGTTTTGCTTGTCTCTGTAGCTCCTATGGTACTAGTCCCAGCCCTCGGGCGGAAGGACCGCTTTGGTCCCCGCCTCGGCTGCCTCGAACGAGAAGCCCTTGCGAAGCAGCATCTGTTGGAGCTTGTGAGCCTGTTCCGGCAGGGGGAAGCGAGCGACCTTGTGGGCCCACCGGGAGGCGGCATCGATAGCCAGGGCTTCCTCTTCGGGGCCCACCTCGGCGATGGCTTGATCGATCACCTCGCTGGGGACGCCCTTGGCAACGAGCTCGGCCCTCAGCGCCCGCGGGCCCAAGGACTTCCGTTGTGACCGCTCGCCCACCCACTGCTTTGCGAATTCGAGATCATCGAGGAGACCGAGCTCGATCAGCCTCGTTGTGGTCTGATCCACCACCCCCGCCTCGAATCCCATCGTCGAGAGCCGCTCCCGGGTCTCTTGCTCGGTGCGCGCTCGGACCGACAAGAAGCGCCCGGCCTTCTCCATGGCCTCGCGACACCGCTCGGCGTAGTCCTCGTCGACCACGAAGAGGCCGCGCCCCGCTGCCATGGTCGTGGTTAAGCCGTCTCGCTCGCCGGCTCGATCGATCCGTCGATCTCGTCACGACCGATCAGACCGAGCTTCTCTTTGATCTTCAGCTCGATCTCGGTGGCGATGTCGGGGTTCTCGGCGAGGAAGGTCTTCGCGTTCTCGCGACCCTGGCCGAGCTGATCGTCGCCGTAGATGAACCAGGCGCCGGATTTGCGCACGATGCCCTCGTCGATCGCGACGTCGAGGAGGCTTCCTTCTTTGGAGATGCCGAAACCGTATTGGATATCGAACTCGGCTTTCTTGAACGGCGCGCTGACCTTGTTCTTCACGATCTTCACCCGCACCCGGGAGCCCACTATCTCGCCGCCGTCCTTGAGCGAGTCGATCCGCCTCACGTCCATCCGCACCGAGGAATAGAACTTCAGAGCGCGGCCGCCGGAGGTCGTCTCGGGCGAGCCGAACATCACACCGATCTTTTCGCGGATCTGGTTGATGAAGACGAGGATCGTGTTGGACCGGTTCACGTTCCCGGCCAGCTTGCGAAGCGCCTGGCTCATCAGGCGAGCCTGGAGGCCGACGTGACTGTCTCCCATCTCGCCCTCGATCTCGGCCCGTGGCACCAGGGCGGCGACCGAGTCGATCACGATCACCGACATCGCACCCGACCGGACCAAGGTGTCGGCGATCTCGAGCGCTTGCTCGCCGGTGTCGGGCTGGGAGCAGAGCAGGTTGTCGATGTCGACGCCCAGGGCTTTCGCGTAGGCAGGATCGAGCGCGTGCTCGGCGTCGATGAAGGCCACCAGGCCCCCGGCCTTCTGCGCCTCGGCGATCACGTGAAGGGAAACGGTGGTCTTCCCGGAACCTTCGGGGCCGTATATCTCCACGATGCGGCCTCTGGGGATACCGCCGACACCCAGGGCCAGGTCAAGCGCGAGCGAACCGGTGGAGACGACCTCGACGTCTCGCAGAGGACCATCTTCACCTAGGCGCATGATCGAGCCCTTGCCGTGCTGTTTCTCGATCTGGGCCAGGGCAGAATCCAGGGCCGCATCGCGCCCTTTGAGGTCTCGGCTCGTGTCGCTCACACCACTTCGGTCCCTGATAGCCACCTGGTCCTCCTTAATCGAGCCCATCCCGATGGGCCTCGTGATCGATTGGGGCCACCGTATGCAGAGGGTGTGACAATAATCGAACGTGTGTTCGATTAGGCGGATCTGGAGCGAACTACAGGCGCGTACTTACTCCGGTGTGATTGTAGCCCCGCCCTGCCAGCTACGCCAGAGGTAACCGGCGGGAGCGACCTGGTGCCGGGCGGAGCTCTAGGCGCGGGGCCATTCGTGCACCAGCAGCCCGAAGGCGTACATGTCGTGGCGGCCCCCGGTGGCCGGGGCACGGTTGGCCTCTCTCAGGCGCCCCTCACGTGAGAAACCCAGTTTCTCGGCCACCCGGATGCTCCCGATGTTGTCGACGGCAGCTAGGAGCTCGAGGCGATGGCAGCGGATCTCTTGGAAGCCGAAGTCCACGATGGCCGCGGCGGCCTCGGTCATCAGGCCGCGGCCGGTGAGATCCGAGCGCATCCAGTAACCGATCTCGGCCAGATCCGAGAGAGCCTCGTAGCCCATCAGCGAGATGGACCCGGCGACGGTGTCCTCGTGGAACACCGTGAAGGCCCAGTCGGTGGCGTCGTTCCAGCGCCTGACCATCGTCTCCACGTAGGTCTCGGTGGTCCGGCGCGAGGCGGTGGGAGCCCACGGCATGTACCGGATCAGCTCGGGCAGAGAAACCTCCTGGGCGGCCCAGAGCCCGTCGACGTGAGCGGGCGAAGCCGCCTCGAGGACCAGTCTCTGCGTATGAAGGGTGCGGCTGGGCATCGACAGATGCTACGCGGCGGACGCAGACGCGCAAGGGGGCCGGTGTCTTGATCGGAGTCTTGAGGTTCGCCAGCAACCGTTCACGTCGGGCCGCACCAAGGTGAGCGTGTGATGCTGATTGCATGAGCGAGACGATCGAGACCGAGCGGCTCTTGATCCGCCCGCAAACGCCGGAGGACCTTGATGGCCTCTTTGCGATCCTCGGAGATGCCGAGACGCTTTCCTACTATCCGGCGCCCTTCACTCGCGCACAGGTCGAGGAGCAGTGGATCGGCCGGAGCACCGACCTGTTCGCGACGCGCGGCCTGGGTCACCGCGCCCTGGTTCGCAAGGACGACGGCTTCTTCGTCGGGCAGTGTGGGTTCCTCGTCCCACAGATCCACGGAAAAGAGGAGGTCGAAGTGGGTTGGCACGTTCACCGGTCGCTGTGGGGGCGGGGATACGCTCCCGAGGCCGCAGCCGCGCTGCGAGATCAGGCTTTCGAGCAGCTTCGACTCGACCACCTGATCAGCCTGATACGTCCCGAGAACGTGGCGTCGTGGAGGGTCGCGGAGAAGATCGGGATGAAGCCGCGCGAGAAGTTGGAATACCACGGCTACATCCACGACATCTGGGAGGTCCGCCCCGAGGGGGCGATCTAGGAGGAGACGTACGATGCCGTTGTGAGCGGCCCCCGAGTCCCCGGTGGGGTGGTGCACAAGCTTCCAGGAGACCTGCGCCACGCGCTGATCAGCAACGCGACCGCGCTTGTTGCTTGGAAGGACATCACGCCTCTGGCGCGCAACGAGTTCATCTGCTGGGTCGAGGATGCCAAGCAGGAGACCACCAGGGAACGTCGCGTCCGCCGGACGACGGAGGAGTTGGAGGAAGGTCAGCGACGGCCTTGCTGCTGGCCCGGCTGCAGGCATCGCGAGCGCCGGGGCAGCAGGTAGATCTCTGAACCGCGCCGGTTAGAAGGCGGGGTTCGCTCTTCTGGCTGACCCCGGCATGGCACCCGCTGGGTACTCGCCGCTGTGGAGGTTGACGTAGTAATCCTCGGGATGGTTGCGGATCGCCGTTACGAGGCTGGGTCGAGCGCTGCCACACATGTTGTGGCTGCCGCTGGGGGCCAAGCTCTGCCCGGAGAAGATCGTGAACACCACGGGCCCGGCAGTGCCGTGGGAGCCTCGTGGATGTGAACTGCGACGACTGCGTCGTTCGAGGTGTCACCGTCCTCACCACTGACGTTCGCCCATGAGATGTCTACACAGATTCGACGTTGACTGGGCCGGCGGCTGAGACGGACGGTGGCGTGGCCGGTGGCATCTGGATCTCCCGGCCTGGGAACCTCTTCTGCGCCTGTCAGCGCCGTCTCGTGGATGCGGCTGGCGCCCGCCCACGCCCCCCCGGATCCCGCGATCAGCGCGGTGCTCAAGGCCAGCGCGACAACAACAAAGCTGCTCCGTCTCAAAGTTCCTCCTTGACTGGACTTCGCGCTCCGCATCCTAAGCGATATGCGCTTTGGGGACCTCCACTTTCGTCCGCCTAGCCCGTTCTCCGTCCATCAACGGCGTGGTGCGTTAGACAACTCCGCGAACTCCCGCTGCAGCTTCCCACCATGGCAATCGTGCGTGCCGAAACGCGCAGCAAGACCCTGGAGGAAACCCTGATGGACCGCGATAATCGGAAGTTGCGAGGTCGGTCCACCGCACGGTGCACTGTGGAAGAAAGGAAGTCGTCTGAAGGTCGGCTCCGTCGTTATCGACTGCAATGACTTCGATGCGATGTTCGCATTCTGGCGCGACGCGCTCCGCTACGTTCCCCGAGACCCACCGGAGGAAGATTTCGTCGTTCTTCGAGATCCTCATGGGACCAACGTGAACGTGTCCATTTCGAAGGTACCTGAGCCGCGGGTAGGAAAGAACCGACTGCACCTCGACCTCTACACAGACGACCGACGAGCTGAAGTAGAACGACTTCTCAAGCTGGGAGCAGGACTCCACCAGCGGATTCCTGAGGAAGAGGAAGACTTCATCGTCCTTGAGGATCCAGAGGGGAACCTCTTCTGCGTGGTCGAGAAGGCTGAGTCGTCTCCGAACGAATAAGGACCACGCCGCTGCCAAGACTTCCGCCGCCCCAGGTGCAGCAAGCGCAGCGAGTCGATCGAGGGGGGCCTCTGCTAGTCCTTCGCGCCTCCTGCGCCGCTAGACGTTCTCACGGCCCGTGCCAGAGGGCCGAGATAGCGACAAGGTCAACTGGCGGCGGAGCGGGTCGGAGCATCCATGGACGCGTAGGACTCAGGGTTCAGGAAAGGAGCGGCGTCTTAGCGTGCCGTCGAGAAGAACCTTCTGCCGCGGAGGCGGCGTCGGTGGGACACGGACCAGCCTGCTAAACATGGTCACCGCACGCTCCTTATCCGCGGTCGAGCAGGCGCTACTGGCCTATCCTCCCGTCGATCCGCTCGCGCAGCAGGTCCGCGTGCCCGTTATGACGCGCGTACTCCTCCACCATGTGCACCATCACCCAGCGCAGGGACATCGCGCCGCGCGAGCGATCTGTCGTTTTCCCGATCACGTCAAGGTCGGGCGCGTCCGCGATCAACCGATCGGCAAACGCGACCTCAGCCCGCCACACCCTCCACGCTTCCTCCACGACCTCCGGCTCGCCCACCGCGCCGTCGAAATCTTCGTCCGGGTCGGTCTCAGAGGAGAAATGTGGCGGCGAGTCCTGCCCCGCCATGAACCGCCGGAACCAGTTGCGCTCCACCTCGGCCATGTGCCGCACCAACCCCAGCAGCGACATCGTGGACGGCTCCACGGAGCGACGAGCTAGATCGGCGGCATTAAGACCAGAACACTTCAGTTCCAGCGTCTCACGATGCCAGCGAAGGAACGAGGTGAGCGTGTCGCGCTCGTTGCCGTCGGCCGGCACGTCGATCCGGTGGTCCTCTTCTATAGCGGTGAACATGTCTGCTCTTGGTTTCTTGCCCACCGCTAGATCATCTGCCTTTCACTGGCCATAGACAACACGTGTCCGGCTCTGACCGGTCGAGAGCGAATTCCTTTACCTCTCTTCATGGCCGCTTCTTGGCTGCGCCCGGAGCCGTTCCGACGCCACCGGAACAAATCCGTACCCGGACGATCGAAGGCAACCAACGACGAAGTCGAGCGAGCACCCATGGACGCGCAGCTTGCGGTTGCGTGGAGGAGTTAGCGGACTACGGCTGCGTCAGCGGGAATGGCTGTGCTCGGCGCGTACCGGTCTAGGCTAAGAGACTAATTAACCGGCCACGCTGCAGAAGCTTCGACGAGACAGAGGGATTGCATGGACACCAGCCTCGCTTTTGCCGTACAGAGCCAAATCGGGCTGCGCTCAAACAACGAGGACGTCGCTTACGCGGGACCACGACTGCTTGCTTTGGCCGACGGAATGGGGGGCCATGCCGCTGGTGAGGTGGCAGCATCGCTCGTGATCGATGAACTCCTGCTACTTGATGAGCGACCACCGTCGCGGGACATGCTTGGCGACTTGCGTGGGGCCGTCCGGCGAGGGAACGCTGCCATTGCCAACCGGGCCTCTAGAGATACTGAGACTTCGGGCATGGGAACCACGCTCACCGCGCTCTTCTTCTCTGAGCGCCGCGTTGCTCTTGCTCACATCGGAGACTCCCGCGCCTATGTTCTCCGAAACGGTTCTCTCCACCAGATCACCCGCGACGACACGCTCGTCCAGTCTTTCGTTGACGAAGGTCGCATCAGTCCCGAAGAAGCTGTGACGCATCCGCAACGGAACATCGTTCTGAACGTACTCACCGGACAAGAATGCGGAGCCCACTTCGAGATGCGTGAGGCCGATCCCGGTGACCGCTACCTCATCTGCTCGGATGGGCTGTCGGATTACGTCTCATCAGAAGAGATCGCGACGATCTTGGAGATGCCCGACCCGCAGGGGCGGCCGCAGCAACTGATCCGCTTGGCATTGCGCCATGGCAGTCAGGACAACATCACTTGTGTCACAGGGGACGTCGTCCCGGGGGACTCTGGGTACAACATCGCGATGCTTACCGAAGCTGCCGGTAGCACAGCCTGCGTCGTACCCACATAGAACACTTGCACCCTTCGGGTTCATCGGGCAGAGCCCCGTTCCTCCCGGCCGAAAGGACGCAGCCAATGCAGGAGGAGCGTTCGTGGTGTGGTCACAGAATGGCATCGACGGCACGGACTGTTCAGTTGTCGGTACGTCGTGTTGAATGGATTTGTGGAGCCGGAATCACTCATCCAAGAGCAAATCGAGTACTACCGGCGGCGGGCGCCTGAATACGACCGGACCTCGTCGCCGGCGCCTGATGATCCCTTGGCTCTCACCGGAACAGAGATCCAGCAGGGGCTCGATTCTTTCAAGCCGAGCGGTGATGTCCTCGAGATCGCGAGCGGAACAGGAACCTGGACGCGCCTGTTACTTCAGCACGCCTCATCGGTCACTGCGCTAGACCCCGCACCCGAGATGCACCAGGAGGCGCGCTGGAAGCTCGGTGACGACGAGCGGGTGAGGTACATCGAGGCCAACATCTTCACGTGGGAGCCGGACCGCTCGTATGACGTCGTCTTCTTCGCCAATTGGTTGTCGCATGTGCCACGCACCTTGTTCGACAGCTTCTGGACGAAGGTTGCATCCGCGCTATTCCGGATGGGCGGGTGTTCGTAGTCGATCAAGCGAAGGACGCGGGCGACACGAGCAGATGCACGAAACGTTCGCCGATGGTGAAGCAGAATCTGTCGTCCGTCGACCTCTTCAGGACGGAACTACGTTCAACGTCGTAAAGGTCTTCTGGGATCCCGATGAACTCGCTGAACGCGTAAGAATGCTCGGTTGGGATATCAGGGTGAACACCGCCGGGCCCTTCTTCTGGGCAGAGGGCGCTCCGACGCTCCCCATATGAATCTTCAACAGGCGTCGCTCTCGGATGAGGTGATCGCGATTAGGCCCTGGTCGCCGGATGATGCGCCTGCCCTCGCAGAGGCGCTGCAGGACCGCCAGATCTCGCGCTGGATCCGGGTCATCCCGTTTCCTTACGGCGAGAGGGATGCGCTCGAGTACATCGAAAGGACCATCGCCCCGAAGGAGGAACCTGACGCGGCTGGCTTTGCCATCGAAACGCGAGATGGCGCCACACTCCTGGGCCAGATCGGACTCAGCTCGATCGACCTTCGAAACAAGAGCGCCGAGGTCGGTTACTGGGTCGTCAAGGAGTACCGCGGCCAAGGCATCGCGCTGAGGGCGGTTGGACTACTAAGCGAGTGGGCCTTGGATCAGGTGGGGATGGAGCGACTCGAGCTGAGAATTCTTGACGGAAACACGTCGTCCGACAGGGTCGCTATCAAGGCAGGATTCACAAAGGAAGGCGTCCTGCGGTCGCTCTACGAAGTCGAAGGCCGCAGGCGAGACGTCGTGGTCTGGTCGCTTCTGAGAAGCGAGCGAGGCTACTAGCTAGAAGCCGCCGTGATCCCGAACTGGCTACCACCGGAGGAGAGCGGGAAACCGACGAGGGACGGCGGGCTGTGCGGTGTCGTCAACGAAGGACCTAAGTTCCCGGGCGGCGAGGTCGGACAGTCGCGAGAATGGAAGCGTCATGAAGACCGTCTTGCGAACCGCCCGCGTGGCGCTGCGCGAGTTCACGGCGCCTGACGTCGACGTGGTCGCCGCGATGATGGCGGATGGAGACCAGATGAGGCTCTACCCCCGGCCCCGCACGAAAGAGGAAACCAAAGCCTGGATGAAACGCACCATGGACCTCTACCAGAACCACGGGTTCGGTCTCTGGTTCATCGAATCCGTCGAAAGCTCTGAGTTCCTCGGATACTGCGGCATCAGGCCTCGTATGGTCGAAGGGGCCGAAGAAGTCGAGATGGCCTGGCACACGATGAAACATGTCTGGAACAAGGGAGTGGCCACTCACGCCGCCACTGCGTGCCGCGACTTCGCATTTACGCGGCTCGATGTCCCCCGACTGGTCGCGATCATCGACCCTGACAATCCGGCGTCAATGCGGGTCGCGAACAAGATCGGCATGCAACTGGAAAAGGAGACGGTTGTCGACGGGTGGCATTGCCTCCTCTACTCGGTCGAGCGGCCGGTTCTTGGCTGACCCATCAGCTTCGCGAGCGGTCGGGCCGCCAATCATCGTCCCGTACAAGGAGGAGTGGCCCTCCAGATTCCAGGTAGAAGCGGGCCGGATCCGTCACGTGCTGGGCGATGTGGCAGTGCGCATCGAGCACGTCGGGTCGACTGCGGTTCCAGGACTTGCAGCCAAGGACACGATCGACATACAGGTCTCCGTCGCAAAGATGGATCGAGCGCTCTACGAAGCGCCGCTCGAATCCCTGGGTTATACCTCCGTGTCGGACAAGGCGACCGACGAGCACCACTTCTTCGGGCGGCCGTATACGACGCTCCCCAGACTCTTCAATGTGCACGTCTGCCCTGTTGGGAGCGAATGGGAGCGGCGACACATCGCATTTCGGGATTATCTACGAGACCAGCCCGAGGCAGCGCGTCGCTACGAGACCTTCAAGAGGCAGATCGCAACGAAGTTCGACGACACCCTGGAGTACGCCTACGCGAAGGAAGACTTCATCCGGCAGATGGAACGAGAAGCCGGAATCGTTTGAGAGGACCTCCCATGCGTCGGCCGAGCTCCGCAAGCAGTTCGCGACGTCTAGAGGCGCTTGCGGAAGTTGATCGAGTGGCGCTGGTAGCCGAGACCCTCCTCGTAGAACGGAACGGACACTGGACTGCCCATGTAAGTGTCCAACGCGGCGATCGTGGCACCGCGCGATCTACCCCAGTCTTCGGCAGCTTCCATGAGCAGGGTTCCGACACCTGAGCGCCACTGGTCGGGTCGTACTCCTACGAAGTCCACGAACAATCTCGTCTCTTGCAATTCACGGGCCAGTTGCCGCTCAGCCGATCCCACTGGCGACTCGAGCCGTGCCTCGAGCATGCCGGTAACTTCACCCCTCACTTCGGCCACGAGGTTCAGCTCGTCTGCGTTATCCGACCCCTCGAGGAAGGACCCGAACCACTCGACCAGCCCATCCTCAGTTGGAACCTGGAAGGCTTCGGGATCCAGTTCAGCGTAATAGCGGCAATTCTCAAGGTGGATCTGCGCAAGCGCAGCAGCGTCCTCTTTCCGTGCCCGGCGGATCTGAACCTCGCTCATGCCTCGAGCGTAGGACCTTCGTCGCCGATGTCACACGAGGAGAGACCGACGACTCGCGCACGGCCTTGACGCCCGAGCGCCCGGAGCTACAAAGAAAGAAGCGGTTGAGAGGAGGTGCGACCGATAGAGACGTGTGCTTACATCGGATCGTGATCACATACGAGTTACCCGACGGCTTCGATCTGGACGCGATGCTGAGCCGACCACTCGTCGCTCGCATCGCGACGAATGGGCCCACCATCCGACCGGTCTGGTACCTGTGGGAAGACGATGCTTTCTGGTGGCTAACCGGTTCCTGGTCGAGACTGCCCGATCTCATCCAAAGAGATCCAACCGTTGTTCTCCTCATCGATAGGTGGGAACCAGATACGGGCGAGGTGCTACAGCTCATCGCGACCGGCCACGCTGCAATACGGCCTTTTGACGCCAACAGAGCTCGTCGAAAGCTCGCTCGCTACCTGGGTACGCAGGAGTCCAAATGGGATCATGCCCGCTTCATCGAGGGGATCTTCGAGAACCCCTCCGCGTCGTTCATCCGGCTTTCGCCCGATCGAGTCACCGTCAAAGACCTCTCGTATCGTCCTCGTACCTAAACAACGGAGCGGGCGAGGTGACGGGCGGATGCGGCCGACCACGGTTGCTCGTTCGGCCCAAGGCCCACCCGCGTACGACTCTGCGGATGCCGCAGATGGAGGCAGTGCTGGCGGCTTCGTCAGTCAGCGTCTCGGGTCACGATCTCAGGTCCGGAGTCCCACACGATGATCGTGTGTTCGTGATGAGCCGCGAGAGACCCGTCGCGTGTACACGTCGTCCACCCATCGGACGCGGTGAACGAAGCTGTAACGGAGGCAGTTATCAAAGGCTCGATCGTGATCACCATGCCGCGAGCCAGCCGTTCCGTCGCGAAACGGGCGTCATAGTTCGGGATCGTCGGCGGTTCGTGAATCGTTCGACCTACTCCGTGTCCTGAGAGTTCACGGAGGACGTGGAATCCGCAGTCGCGAACCTGGCGTTCCACAGCCGCTCCGATGGAACGAACCGGCGCACCGACGCGGGCAGCAATCATGCCCTTGCCGAAAGCTGCGATCGAACACTGTTGCAGTCGATTCGCAAGCTCCGAGGCGGGCGGGATCAAGACAGTCCTGGCGGCATCCGCTATATAGCCGTCCATCTCGGCGGTCACGTCGAGTTTGACGACATCTCCCGGTTGCACACGGCGAGAACCCGGAATGCCGTGGACGACCTCGTCATTGACGCTGATGAGATTCACCCCCGGAAAGCCATAAACCAGCTGGGGCGCGGAGCGAGCCCCGGCGCTCCGCATCACGGCCGCACCTATATCGTCGAGCTCCTGCGTGGTTATCCCTGGAGTGACGGCGGTCGCCATCGTAGACAAGGTCTTTGCCACGACCGCGCCGACACGACGGATGCCCTCGAGGTCCTGGTCGTTCTGGACGGTCACTACGCGAGTGCCAACTCGGCTGTCATGTCGCTAAGCCGCTGTCGTATCCGCTTGTCGTCGTGGGCTAGTTCGCACTCACGTAGCAACCCCTTAACCCCGCTGGTTAGCGCTCGGAGCAGCTCATCAAGATCGAGGGAACGCACGATCGCGCCTTCAAACGAGTCCCGATCCTCGGGGGGCAGCTTCTCGAATCCCTTGCCGTAGTAGGCGGGCAGGTCGTGGCGCAGGCAGGCGAGCTCCATCCCGTGGTAGCGAAGGTGAGCCACGCAATACTCCGACTGCCACTGTTGTCCCCGCTCGATACATATGCGCGCGTGACGCGCCCACAGCACCGCCCATCCCAATATGTGATCGCGCGGCGGGGTTCGGATGTACTCGGGTTCGTTCGCTTCTCCGAACAACAGCTTGAACCGGGGGCTCGTAGGGGGCAACTTGGGCCCGGGTGCCACCGAGACGTCGAGCTGGAGATAATCGGCCAACAGGAAGACGCGATAGACGGCGGGATCGGCGGCGAGATCGAAAAGATGAACAGCGTCGAATCTCGACACGAGGTCACTGGTCCAGTCGTCAAGGACCTCGGTCACTGCGGCATCTCGGGTGATGCCGAAGGTCAGGTCGATGTCAGACCAGCGGTCGCCGCCGCCGAGAGCGAGCGACCCCACCTCGGCCCCCGCGAGCGCGTGCATCACCGCGAGCGAGCTCCAACACGTGTTCCCGTACCCGGCTGCGCTCCTCCACTGTGAACATCGCCGCATCATTGTGCAATAGAGCCCTTGTCAGGGCAGCGCCACCGCTGTCTGCCCTCGCACCTCTAGGTCGGCCTAGATATCGAACCTCTAGCACCGCCCCCAGCGGACGCAGAGCGCAAGGGGGCCGGTGTCCCGGCCCCTTGCTCTCCCAGATCGGGTTGTTCGTTACGCCTGGTTGCTGCGGAACCTCAGCACGAGCGCTCCGGCCGCGATGAGGCCGAGGGCGGCGATCAAGAAGACCAGCAGCTCGCCACCGGTGAACGGAAGCACCGCGCCGGCCACTGCGACCGGCTCGTTCAGCGCGGGCGACAGTCTCAGGCCCAGGACCTGCGGAGCCTCCGGCCGTGCCGCCGCCTCGTCTCGCTCGATCCGCTCACCGAGGACCTCCTCGTCGGGCGTCACCGGCTTCTCTTCCAGCTCGGGAAGAACCTCCGGCGTGGGGATCCCGGTGGGGACCTCCGGCTTCGTGATGATCTCACCCAAGACCTCGTCGCACTTCTGGATGCCCGGCATGGTGGCGTCCTTGTCACACGGCTTGTTGTCGTTGTCGGTCTTCGTTGGCTTGGTGCGGTCGGGGCCGCCACAGAGGCCCTCGTTGTCGTCTTCGAAGTCGTCGTCGTTGCCACAGCCGTTGTTGCCGTCCTGGTCGAGCTGGTCGACGCCGCCGCTACCGCCGGGCTGGTCGACGCCGCCGTTGCTGCGGTCGGGGCCACGGCCGTCGTCGTCGGGATGATCCGACGTCGCCTTGCCCTGGTTGCCCGAGCCACCGGCCTCGGCGTGCTTGTCCTTGCCCGAGGGATGCTTGTTGTCCGCGTCGCCCTCGGGGTCGGGGGTGTTGGAGACGCCGTCGTCGTCGTTGTCTTCGGTGGTGGTCTCTTCGCTGGAAGAGGGCTTGCTGCCCTTGCTGTCGTCGGCGTCTTCGTCATCCCCGGCGTTGCTTTGGTCCGCGCCGGTCTCGCGCTCCGAGGGCCCCTGGGTGTGGTCATCGCGGTGGTGGGCGAGGGCCGGTGTGGCAAGAAGCATGAGAGCCATGAGCGCGGCGACGGCGGTCATGACGGTGGATGCGATGCTGGCTTTCTTGGACATGTGGTGCCTCCTTCTGGGTTGATGGTCACTTTGCGTGGTCGTATGACTACGATTCCCCACATGCACCCTTTTTCCTCCAAATCATGGAAAATAAACCTAGTTTTTTTAGCTGTATGCGGTTACACGCTCACGCGACGTGGCTAAGGGGCTAAATCGAACCGCTCCAGGCACACGTAGCGGGCCCCGCGGGGCGACAGCAGGCTCCTCCACAGCGCGAACGAAGAGACCCGGAAGACCGGCGGCCGGGGCCCCAGGGGAGGAAAGGCGCCCACACGCACCGGCGAGCGGAAGCGAGCCAGGGTCAGGTGCGGCGTGTACGGCCTCGACTCGGGCGGGAAACCCACGGCCTCCAGCGAATCCTGAAGCGCCGCGGCCAGCGCCGGCAGAAGACCGTCCGGATCTTCGAGGCCCACCCACAGGACCCGCGCCGCGCCTGGACGCGGAAAGACCCCTAGCTCACCGAGGCGCAGCTCCGCCGGCCGATGAGCCGCCGCCACGGCTCGACAGCGTGCGGCCACCTCCGCGGTCCGCTCCTCGGGAGTGGCCCCCAGAAACTTGAGGGTTACGTGTTGAGCGGAGGCCGGGATCCAGCGTGCCTCCGGCCACAGGTCCTCCCGGAGCTCCCGGACCGCATCGCCCAGCCACCGCAACTGCTCCTCCGGAACCGAGGCGGCGAGGAACAGCCTGAGCCTCTCGCTCACGACTCCTCTAGCAGACGGCGGCCAAGGTCGAGGGCGCCGGTGACCGCCAGTGCCCGGATGTGGTCGCGATCGCCGTAGCCCTGCACCCGGCGCACCTCGGTGCGACCCCCAAAGGTCGCCGCCACGAAGATGGTTCCGACCGGCTTGCCCTCCTGCTCCGCCGGCCCGGCCACCCCCGTCGTGGCGAGACCCAGGTCGGCCCGGAGGCGCTGTGCGGCGCCTTCGGCAAGAGCCGCCGCGGCCTCTTCGCTGACCGCGCCCGGCCCCGCCAGAACGGCGTCGCTCACACCCGCCACATCTCGCTTCGCCGCATCCGAGTAACAAACCAACGAGCCGAGGAAGTAGTCGCCGGAGCCGGAGGTGCAGGTGAGCTCGGCCCCCAACGCCCCTCCGGTCAACGACTCAGCCGCCGCCACCGTGGCGCCCCGGCCTCGCAACAGGTGTCCGAGCGCCTCGCCCGGGGAGCCCGCGTCGCCGGGCAGCGCGTGAGGGGCGAGACGCTGTCTGATGTCTTCTTCCAGCGGCCGGATCAGACCGATCGCGGTCGCCTCGTCGGCCGCCTTCGCGGTGATACGAACCCGCACGACACCGGCGCCGGCGCGATACGCGATCGTGGGGTTGGTCTGAGCGTCCACGAGGTCGCCGATGATCTCGTGGGTGCGCGACTCGCCGAGGCCCACGACCATGACCTCCTTGCTGACGATGACTGCGCTCCCGGCGCGAGCGACCAGGATGGGCACCACCGCCTTGCGCATCATCGCCTTCATCTCCCACGGAACCCCCGGGAGAGCGAACAACAGCGTGTTCTGGTGCTCCAACCAGAACCCTGGCGCAGTGCCCTCGGGGTCGATGACGGTGGCACCCTCTGGAAGGTCGGCTTGGCGCAGGTTCTCTGTCGGCATGTCCCGGTTGAGCCGCTCGAAGATGCCCTCGATCACCTCGACGAGGGTTTCCTCGCGCCTCAGCAGGCGTCCGGTGACGGCGGCGACCGCCTCGCGCGTGATGTCGTCTGGGGTGGGGCCGAGGCCGCCCGTGACGATGACGGCGCCGGACCGCTGCAGCGCGCCGCCTACAGCGTCGGTGATACGCCCGTGGTTGTCACCCACGACCACATGGAGATGGACGTCTACGCCTATAGCCGCGAGGCAACGCGAGATGTACTGAGCGTTCGTGTTCGCGATCTGCCCCAAGAGAAGCTCCGTTCCGACCCCGATGATCTCGGCCTTCAACCGAGCACCTGGGTTGCGTCCCGGCGACGCAGGTACTCGGCCCCCGAGGCCAGGGTTGCGAACAAGGCGAGGGCCAGCCACGCCGAGTGGACGAAGCCGGCCGAGTCCCAGGGAAGCAGCCACCACGACACCATCCCGATCTGGAGGACCGTCTTCATCTTGGCGAAGTGACTGGCGGGCAAGGTCCCCCCGGCCGACACGATCCTGATGCGAAGCACCTGGATCACCACCTCGCGCGCGGCGATCACGAGAGCGGCCCACAGTGGGAAGGCCCGGGTGTCCACCAGGACGTACAACGCCGCCCCCACCAGAAGCTTGTCCGCCAGAGGATCGAGGAACTCACCGAACCTCGTGATCGTTGCAGCGCGGCGAGCGAGATAGCCGTCGACGAGATCAGAGATCGAGGCCGCGAGGAAGATGACGAAAGAGATCACCGCTCCCGCGTCGGAACGGGTGTAGGCGAAGACGACGAAGGGAGGAACCATCGCGATCCGGGCGACCGTGATCGCGTTCGGGAGATTCACGCCCGAGAGATTACGCCGCGCCCCTACGCCGCTCCGCGGCCCGTGTGGCCGATCAGGTCTGCCCCGTCGCTCGCCGTCACGGCCACGTCGACGTAGTCACCCACCCGGAGGGGGCGGTCCGAGCGGAACCGGATCTCGCCGTCGACCTCGGGGGCCTCTCGATGAGATCTGCCGCTCCATGTGTTCGATCCGACGTCGAGTTGCTCCACCAGCACGTTGAGCGTGCGCCCGATGAACGTGCACGCCCGCTCCTGCATGACCCGGTCGCCAGCGGCTGCCACGGATCCAGTGCGGTGTCGGGCGACCGCGTCGGGCACGGGATGCGGCAAGCCGAAGCCACGCGTGCCTTCCTCGGGGGAGTAAGTGAACGTCCCCACCCAATCCAGGCCTGCCTCTTCGACGAAGGCCTCGAGCTCGGCTGCATCTTCGTCGCTCTCGCCCGGGAACCCCAAGATGAACGTCGACCGGATGGCGGCCTCGGGATCGAGACTCCGGATCCGTCCGATCATCTTGTCGAACCGCTCGCGGCCCCCCCAACGACCCATCAAGCGCAGAACGGATGGAGCCACATGCTGGAGAGAGAGGTCGAAGTAAGAAACCACCTTGTCCGAAGAAACCATCTTGTCGATCAGCCGATCGGTGACCCCCTGCGGGTGCAGATACATCAGGCGCAGTCTTTCTAGACCATCGATGTTCTCCAGGCGCTCCAACAGGGACACGAGATCGCCTGCGCCGTTGTCGCGGCCCCACATGACCGAATCCTGGCTCACGAGCGATAGCTCCGATATCCCTTGCGCCGCCAGATGGCGCGCTTCGTGCTCGATCACGTGAAAGCTGCGCGACCGGAACTTCCCCCGCATGAGAGGGATGGCGCAGAAGGCGCAGCCTCGATCGCAGCCCTCGGCGATCTTCAGATAGGCCCACGGAGCGCGGCCGAAGCGGATCCTGGGGGTCGCCTCCAGGGTCGCGTCCCACCAGGCGGGATCGAAGCGGGTGCCGGGATCTCCAAAGACCCTCTGGGGCAGTGTTCCGGCAGCCGCCCCCGACACGATCTCGGCGATACGGGGATAGGCGGCGAAGTCGACCAGAGCGTCCACCTCCGGAAGCGACGCCTGCAACTCGTCGGCGGACCGCGCCACCAGGCACCCCGCGATCACCAGCCCCGTCAGGTCGCCGCTGTCCTTCAGCGCACCGAGCTCGAGGATCTCCTGGACGGTCTCGCGCCGGGCGGGGTCGATGAAGCCGCAGGTGTTGACCAGCACGACCTCGGCCCCCTCGACCTCTTCCGAGACATCATGTCCGGCCGCGGCGAGCATCCCGCCGAGGCCCTCGGAGTCGATCGCGTTCTTCGCGCAACCAAGCGTGACGATGCCTACGCGCGCCATGAAGGAGTGTCGTTAGAGGAGCGAGTCGACGTCGTCGGGAAGGGTCAGGTTCACCGGATCCACTCCTCCCGGCGACCCGATGTTCCGCCCGTTGACTATCAGCTCGACACCCTCGGGGAACCCGAGCCTGATGAACAGCTGTTTGTCTGCCTCGAACGTCATGGAGCGTCCCGCGGCGATCGTTTGCATCGTCGGCTCGCCACCGTCGGAGGTGACCATGGTCCAACAATCCTGCGTCGCTACGACCTCGAGCTCGATGCCATCGTTGAAGGCCAGCACCGGCGGTGGAGCGGCCGGTCGCGTCCTGACCGCTGTGGGCGTGGGTGAGGGCTCCGGTGACGGAGAAGGAGTCTCCTCGGCCAGTTGGGTCGGGCGCGGGACCTCTTCGTCGTCGCCCGCGACCAAGCCCACGACGCCGAGGATCATCAAGAAGGCGGCGGCCACAGCGGCTGCGACCGTCCAACTACCGGCAAGCTTTCGCCGCGGCGGACTGTTGCGTCTGCCGTGACGCTCCAAAGCCACGATCTGTGACGTGTCGATCCGGCCGCCGTAGCGGTGATCGAACTCCTCGAGCAGGGGGCCGGGGTCCACTCGCAAGAAGCGGGCATAGGTCTTCAGGAAACCGCGCACGTAAGCCGGCGCGAGGAAGTCGAACTCGTCGGACTCCATACGCATGAGGTAGTCCTGGCGGATCCGGGTTTCCTCCGCGGCTCGTTCCATCCCGACGCGGCGTTTGCGCCGCGCGACGCGGAGGTAGGCCCCTATCGTGGTCGGTGTTTCAGTCACGTCACTCCCGGTGCGCTCGAAGGTGCCGGTATGACACCTTGCGGACCCGCCATTATAGGAACGGGCGTCCTTTAGCGACCTCCCGGTTCGGCGCGAGCCTCCAATTCTTCGATCGTCATCAATACGTCTCGCGGTTTCGATCCTTGCGACGGACCCACTACGCCGCGTTGTTCGAGGAGGTCCATCAGCCGTCCCGCCCGAGCGAAGCCGACCTGGAGCTTCCGTTGAAGCATGGAGGTGGATCCCAGCTGCGACCGCACCACGAGGTCGAGAGCCTCGGAGAGAAGCTCGTCGTCACCGCCGCCGCCCCCCGCGCCGCCTCCACCCACACCGGGTTCGTCGGCCGTGACACCTTCTACATAGGAGGGGTCCCCCTGTCGGCGCGCGAACCCCACGACGGCAGCTACCTCTTTCTCGTTCACCCACGACCCCTGGATCCGCCGAGGCTTGGACGAGTTGGCGTGCAGGTACAGCATGTCGCCCAGCCCGATCAGCTTGTCGGCGCCGCCCTGGTCGAGGATGACGCGGGAATCCTGTTGCGACGCCACCGAGAAGGCCATGCGTGACGGCACGTTGGCTTTGATCACGCCGGTCACGACGTCCACCGATGGACGCTGCGTCGCGATGATCAGGTGGATCCCGACAGCGCGCGCCATCTGGGCGATGCGGCAGATCGCGTTCTCGACGTCGCGCGGAGCAACCATCATCAGATCCGAGAGCTCGTCGACGACCACGAGGATGTACGGGAGCTGCTCCGGCTCGGCATCGTCGTCGCTGCGTGTGACGACGGTTCCTTGTGCGACGGCCTCGTTGTAGAACTCGAGGTTGCGCATCCCGGCGTGCGCGAGTGTCTCGTAGCGCATCTCCATCTCTTTGACGACCCAGTTCAATGCCGCCGCGGCTTTCTTCGGAACCGTCACCACCGGCGTCAGAAGATGCGGCACCCCCGAGAAGTGGGTGAGCTCGACACGCTTGGGATCGATGAGGATCATGCGTACCTGATCGGGGCGGGCGCGCATCAAGACCGAGGTGATGATCGAATTCATGCAGGACGACTTCCCGGAGTTCGTGGCGCCCGCTATCAGAACATGAGGCATCTCGGTGATCTTCGCGAGGACCGTCTCTCCCGAGATGTCCTGTCCCAGAGCTACGGCCAGCGGATGTTTCTCCGAGCGGGCTGCGCGCGATGACAACACATCTCCGAGCGTGACGAGGTTGCGCGTACGGTTGGGGACCTCGATCCCGATCGCGCTGCGGCCCGGGATGGGGGCCAGGAAGCGAAGCTCACCCGATGCGAGCGCGTACTTGATCTCGTTCGACAGAGACAGGACGCGGTTGACCTTCACCCCGGCCCCCAGCTCGATCTCGAAGCGGGTGACGGTGGGCCCGGCCGTATAGCCGGTGACCGACGCATCGACGCTGAACTGCTCGAGCGTGGATTCGAGTGTCTTGATGGTGTCTTCGATCGAGCGTGCGGAGATCTCCTTCGTCCCGCCTTTCGACAGGAGCTCCAGAGGTGGCAGCTTGTAGCTGCGCGAGCTGCCCACCGGCATCGTCAGCTGCTCCGAACGCGCCGGCGCGGCCCTGGCAACCGCTTGCTCATCACCGTCGGCCTCGGCTTGTTCGGCATCGGCGAAATCGTCGTCTTCGTAAACGGGTGGGTCGTCTTCTGACTCATCGTCGCCGTCGTCGACTTCGTCCCGCTCGAGCTCGATCCGGTCCGCGAGGCCCTTCAAGAAGCCCCACGCGATGGCCCCGCCGGCCGCGGTCCAACCGGCGACCTGCCGGGCCGACGTCTTGGTCACGACCATCGCGCCGAGGCAGAAGACGAGCGCGAGGAGAAGCCATGTCCCCCACACCCCGACCACCTCCGACAGGGGCCGGGCGACCAGAGCGCCGAAGATCCCGCCGATGTTCTGCAGTCGCTCCAGGGGCGCCGACACGCGGCGGTTGGCCTTGGCGAGATGGGTCATGGCCGCGAGGGCGAGGGTGCAGATGCCGAGGCCGATGAGAACGCGGGCCGCGTGCTCTCGGAGCCGTCCCACCATCATGAGCACCGCAGCCACGATCAGCAGCAGGGGGACGAAGTAGACGACCCGGCCCACCATCAACCTCGACAGGTACTCGATCGCGGAGCCCACGGGCCCGGCGCCCTGCGCGTATACCCCCAGGCCGGCGATCACGGCGGTCGCCGCGACCAGACCTCCCCACGCCTCGGGCGGCGCGCTCTGAACGTGCACCGCACCCCAGCGCGCCGCCGCCAGGACCTTAGACGGCTGCTTCGTGCGGG
>JAUJPD010000006.1:40206-55352 GCA_030447315.1 Actinomycetota bacterium
TGCACCGCACCCCAGCGCGCCGCCGCCAGGACCTTAGACGGCTGCTTCGTGCGGGCCCTGGTCCGAGCCGGCGTCCTCTTCTGCGGGGCGCGGGACCGGGGCCGGGCCGAGCGCGTTGACGGCCGGCGCTTCTTCTTCCTGGGAGGTGGTTTGCGGCGCGCGCGGGTAGCCATGGGCCACAACTCTAACAATAGTGCTCAGGAATAACAGCTATTCCCGGTACGCCGACGGTCATGGCCCCTAGCGTGCCAGGGGGAGCTCCACCCACCGACCGTCGCTCCCCAGGCTCATGACCGACACGGTGTGCGGCGGGTCGCGGAACACCCTCGGCGGCACCAGCGCGTAGAACCTCTCTTCGCCGCTCGCGCGATAGGTCTTCGTGAGAGCCGCGATCCGTCCATCGATCGCCACCGCCAGGGTCTCGGACGTGGCCGGATCCCGTCCTTGGAGCTCGCCGCGGACCAGGGCCGGTATGACGGGGTCGGTGGGTGACGCTTGCTCCAGCGCGGTGAGGCCGGACAGGGTCGCCGTCGCCGCGGCGGATGTCTCGGTCACTCGAGGGTGTCTTCCCAACCATCGCGCGCCTCCCGGCGGCGCGATGTGAAGGAAGTCATCCCACGTGCGCGCCCCCGGGAACGCACGGAGGCGCCGGCGCAGAGCGCGATCGAGAGCCCGGTAGTCGCCGGGAAGATCCACCGATCCGATCCGCCTGACCTCGCCGCCCGCCGGGCCATCGCTCAACGGAGTGCCGTCGAAGACCGGTGGTCGCGTCAGCTCGACCACGTCGGCGATCGTGGGAACCACGTCTATGACCTGCACCGGGGCGTCTACGACCTCGGCATTGCTCTGGTTCGGCATCTTCACGAAGAGAGGTACGTGGGCGACCTCTCCGGCCGTCGCGACCGTCGCGGCCCTCTTTAGCTCGCCCGGCGTGAAGGCGATGCCGTGGTCGGCCATCACGACGACCATCGCATCCTCGAACCTGCCGCCGAGGTGCAGCCGGTCGATCACGGCGCCCAGCAGACGGTCGACGAATCCGGTCTGCAGCAAGTGACGTTGGTGCGCCTGCTTCACCAACCACGGGTTGTTGCGCCACCTGCGTCCCGGGCCGGGAGCCTCCACCTGGCCCGGCATCGGCTCGGTCTTCGGGTACTGCTGTCCGCTCGGCAGATACCGCCACGGGCTGTGCGGCATGACCGCGTGGAGCACGCAGAGACAGGGGTCGGAGGTCTCGCCCAGCCGGTCGAGAAAGGACAGGAACGCGCGGCCGCGGGCCTCGGCGGCGAAGACCGACAGGGGAAGGTCCGCCGGGGGCTCGGCAAGTGGGGTCACCGGACAGAGCTCGAGCGAGCACAACGTGGGAAAGGCGCGGGAGACCAGGACGTCGTGGGTGGGAGCCAACATCGTGAAGATCGTTTCCGGCACCCGGCCCCCGAGGCTCAGAGACACCTGCTCCGGATCGAGCCCGGTGAGGATCGAGGGCAGGGCCCCGCGGGTGAGCTCGGCCACCGCCGTGGCGTTGCGATACCAGGTCGACGTGGCGCCGAGAGCTGCGAAGTTCGGAAAGAGCTCCTCGTCGATCTCTCGCGACGCATCCATCAGGGACACGACCGGAAGCTCGTCGAACACGATCAGCACGACGGGGACGGGGGCCTGCGCTCGCCCTGCACCGGCGGCGGTTCCCGCGCTAGACCTGGATCGCACGGCGGGCGGCACCACCAGCGCGGCCACGACCAAGAGGGCGCACACGCCGGCGAGCGCGCCGGGGCCGAAACGTGCGCGGCCTCCTAGCCTCTCCCCCTCGGGCATGTCCACCACACTAGGGGCGCCCGTTCGTTAGTGCTGGAGCTAGACCTCGATGACGATCGGCAAGAGCATGGGGCGCCGATGCGTGGAGCGCCACACGAACTCGCCCAGAGCCCGCCTGCAGGTCTTCTTCAAGATCGTCCAGTCGGTCGCCTGGTCGTCTTCCAAGGCATCGAGCGCGTTGGCCACGAGGTCCGCGGCCTCATCGAGGAACGAGCGCGACCGCTCTTCGAACACGAAGCCGCGGCTGATGAGGTCGGGTCCCGCGATCAGCTCACCGGTTTGCGAGTCGATCGTGACCACGCAGATCAAGATGCCGTCGCCGGCCAGCACACGCCGGTCGCGCAACACCACAGGACCGACATCGCCGACGCCCAGCCCGTCCACCAGAACCATGCCCGCGCGCACGCGCTCGCCGCGTCGAACCCGTCCCTCGTCCAGCTCCAGGACGTCTCCGTCTTCGACGATGTTGATCGCGTCGCTCGGGATGCCCACCTCCTCGGCGATCTTCTTGTGGAGGGCCAGCTGTCGATACTCGCCGTGGACCGGGGTGAAGTTGCGGGGCCCGACGATGGTCAGCAACTCCGCCAGCTCCTCGGCGGCGGCGTGGCCGGAGACGTGCACGGGGCTGGTGCCGGAGTGGAAGACGTCGGCGCCGCCTTTGTAGAGCCCGTTGATCACGCGATGCACGGCGGACTCGTTGCCCGGGATCGCGCTCGCCGACAGGATCACCGTGTCTCCCGGCCCCACATCCACGAACTTGTGCTCCCCCGCGGCTATGAGAGACAACGCGGAGAAGGGTTCGCCTTGTGACCCGGTGCTCACCACGACGGTCTTCGACAGGGGGAGGCTGTTGAGATGCTCGACGTCCACGACGGTGGAACGCTGCACCCTGATGTGTCCCAGCTCGCGCCCCACCTCGACGTTGTTGACCATCGACCGGCCCACGAACGCGACGTGTCTACCGGTCGCTTCGGCCGCCTCGCACACCTGCTGGATCCGATGCAGGTTCGAAGCGAAGCAGGCGACGATGATGCGCCCGCTCGCCGCCGCGAATATGTCCCTCAGCCCGTCGCCGACGATCGACTCGGAGGGGGTACGTCCGGGAGTCTCGGCATTGGTCGAATCGGACAGCATCAGGTCCACGCCTTCGGCCCCCAGCGCGCGGAACCCCTCGACGTCGGTGAGACGGCCGTCGATCGGAGCCGTGTCGAGCTTGAAGTCACCGGTGTAGAGGATCCTGCCGTCGACCGTGTCGATCGCGATCGAGACCGCGTCGGGGATCGAGTGCGACACCGGCAGGAACGTGCACCGGAAGTCGCCGATCTCGGCGCGGCCGGGGGCCGAGATCACGTTCATCTCGGCTTCTTGACCTGCTTCATCGAGGCGCTTGCGCGCCATCCCGAGAGTCAGCGGAGTGCCGTATACCGGAACCGGGACCTCACGCAGGAACCACGACAGGGCGCCGACGTGGTCCTCGTGTCCGTGGGTCAGAACCACCCCGGCGCAGCGATCCGCTCGCTCCGAGACGTAGCTGAAGTCGGGGAGAACGAGGTCGACCCCGAGCATCTCCTCGTTCGGGAACGAGAGCCCCGCATCGATCACGAGGATCTGGTCGGGCGTCTCGACCGCGATCATGTTGCGACCGATCTCGCCGAGGCCCCCGAGGAAGATGACTCTCGTGGGGGTGCGACCGTTGCCGCTCACAGTAGGCCGGCGTCCTCCAATGCAGACCGGATCGTGGCGCTCTCCTGGTCGGTGGGCGGCACCAGCGGGAGCCGCGGCGCTCCTGCGTCGAGGCCGATCATGTTCACCGCGGCCTTGACCGGGATCGGGCTGCTCGTGAGACCCATGATCGTCTGCATCAGCGGCAACACCTCGAGATAGATGCGCATCGCTTCTTCGACCTTGCCGTCGTTGAAAGCCGAGACGATCTGCTTGATCTGGGGGCCGATCAGATGCGAGCACACGGACACGATCCCGACCGCTCCCGCCGCCAGGTGCGGCATCAGCAAGGGGTCGTCACCGGAGTAGATCTCGAAGTCTTCCAGGCCGGCGGCGTTGAGCGCGGCACGTAGCTTCGCGGTCTCGCCGGCATCGCCCACGGCCTCCTTGTCGGCGACGATGTTCGGGTGCCGGGCGAGCTCGATCATCGTGGCCGGCTCGATGCGTTTGGCCGTGCGGCCTGGAATGTCGTAGAGGATGAGCGGGACACCGGAAGCATCCGCGACCGCGGTGAAGTGTGCGAGCAAGCCGTTCTGCGGGGGCTTGGAGTAATACGGGGTAACCACCAGACACGCGTGCACCCCGAGCGCGGCCGCCTCCCTCGTGAGCTCGATCGTTTCCGCGGTGTTGTAGGTGCCCGTACCCGCTATCACCGAGGCGCGGCCCCCCACCTCCTCGACCACGGCTTCGAACAGAGCCAGCTTCTCGCCGTGCGCCAGGGTCGGGGATTCGCCCGTGGTCCCGCACACGACGAGGCCATCGGAGCCGTGATCCACGAGATGAGCGGCAAGGCGACGAGCGGCCGCCAGATCGAGCGAGCCATCCTTCGCGAACGGCGTCACCATCGCGGTGATGACCTCTCCGAAGCGTGCGCCAACCATCGCCCTCACCTCCACTGGAAGCCCGTGTCGCCCCTAACTATGGCACTCCGGTGCTACCGCACCTCGGTTTCTATGCGTACGCCCCGCGCTCGGTCGATCTCGGCCCCGTCATAGACCTGTATCGAGTTGCCGAGCGTGCCGGTCTCGTTGGGGATCCGCAGGTCGAACTCGAGCGTCGTCGAGCCGCCCTCCGCGATCCCCGGAAAGGTGTAGGTCGCATCCGGGGGGGATTCCCCGGTCGGCTCGGGCCGGATCGCCTCGATGCCGGAAGCCTGCCGGGAGCGACGTGGTTCCACGATGGGTGGCGGGAGGCTGGGATCGCCCACGCGCGCGAACGACACCACCAGGGTTCCTATGTCGGCGGGTCCTGGATTGGAGATCTGCAAGGTGGCAGTCACGACCTCGCCCCGAGCGGCCGTAGCGGGAAACTCGGCGCTCAGCTGCGGCTTGGCTTTGCCGGTCTCGGTGAGGTTGGCGTCGGGCCCCGAGCAAGCGCTCACCGACAAGATGGCGAGCAGCGCCGCGGCGATCCGGATGGTCACGGCTCCAGGTCGAGCAGGTGTTCGAGGCCCACCGTCAGGGGGCCGAGCCCGGCAACCTTCTTCACCGCCAGCACCACGCCGGGCATGAACGAGCTGCGGTCCAGCGAGTCGTGTCTGATCGTCAGCGTCTCACCGCTCGCGCCCAGCACGACCTCTTGATGGGCGACGGACCCGGGAACCCTCAGCGAATGGACACGCACCCCCGACAGGTCTCCGCCCCTGCTCGCTTCCACGATCTCGTGATGCTCGGGCAGCACGCCCCACGGTCGTTGCCGGGCCTCGTTCATGAGCCGGGCGGTCCGTTGCGCGGTCCCGGACGGCGCGTCGAGCTTCTTTTCGTGATGTCGTTCCACTATCTCGGCTCCGTCGAAATGAGGAGCGGCCTGAGCGGCGAAACGCATCATCAATATCGCGCCGATGGCGAAGTTCGGTGCGACGAAGACGTTCGCCTTGGAGGCCTCGGCCCAGGCTTTGACCTCGTTCAGATCGCTGTCGTCCAGCCCGGTCGCACCGACCACGACGTGGATGTCGTGTTCCAGCAGGAAGCGGACGTTGTCCTTCACCGATGCCGGCGTGGTGAATTCGACGGCCACGTCGGTCCCGGCTTCCACCGCAACCGCAAGCTCATCGTCGTGATCGACGCGAGCCACAAGCTCGAGATCGTCGTCGGCCTCGACCGCACGACACACCTCGGAACCCATGCGCCCCGATGCACCGACGACCGCTACCTTCACGACGACTAGGCAGCGTGCTTGTCGAAGGCGCCTTCGTCGAACGGTCCCACCACGGTGGTCTGCCAGTCACCGGAACCAAGGACCTCTTGCCCGACCCGGACGACATCGTCCATCTCCAGGCGATCGAACTTGTCGATCAACTCATCGATGGAAAGGATCTCGCCGTTCGTCAACTGCTGGCGGCCGAGCCGGTTCATGCGGCTGCCGGGGTCCTCCGAGGACAGCACCAAAGAGCCCTTCACGTGGCCTTTGGCCCGCTCCAGCTCGGCGGGGGTGATGCCCTCGCCGAGGATCGAGTCGATCTCGGTCCGGAAGATCTCGAGGACCGTCTCCGCGTTCTGGGGAGTCGTGCCCGCGTAGATCGCGAAGGTCCCCGCATCCGCGAACAACGACCGGTACGAGTACACCGAATAAGCGAGGCCGCGTTTCTCACGCACCTCTTGGAACAGCCTGGACGACATGCCGCCGCCGAGGACAGTGTCCAAGACGGTGAGCGCATAGCGATCTTCGTGGCTGCGATGGAGCCCCTCGGTCCCCATGACGATGTGGGCTTGCTCGGTGGGGCGTTTGAAGATCTTGATCCCCGTCGCGGCATCCGGGACCGGGCCAGATCGCAAGGTGCGTCGCCCGGTGGCGTCCGGGAACAAGCGCTCGATCTCAGACACGAGGCGGTCGTGATCCACATGTCCGGCTGCAGCCACCACGAGATTGTTGGGCGAGTAGCGCTCCCGCCAGTAATCGGCTACCTGGTCACGCGTGACGGCGGAGATCGTCTCGTTGTAGCCCAACACGGGACGTCCCAGTGGATGCCCGTCCCACATGCTGCGATAGAAGAGGTCGTGCACCAACTCGTCGGGCGCATCTTCGTGCATCGCGATCTCTTCCAGGATGACCTTGCGCTCGGACTCGAGCTCGTCCGGATCGATGATGGAGTTCCGGATCATGTCGGACAACACATCCAGTGCCATCGGAAGGTCCTCGTCGAGGACACGCGAGTAGTAACAGGTGTACTCCTTGCCGGTGAACGCGTTCACGTCCCCACCTACCCGGTCAAACGCGTCCGCGATGTCCTTCGCGCTGCGCCGCGGGGTCCCTTTGAACAAGAGGTGCTCCAGGAAGTGTGACGACCCGGCCAACGTCTCCGGCTCGTCGCGGCCGCCGACATCGAACCAGAAGCCCACCGTGGCCGAGCGGACCTCTTCCATCCGCTCGGTGACGATGGTGGCGCCTGAATCCAGGGTCGTACGTGAGAAGCGCATCGTCTGCCTCAGGAGTCGCTGCGAGGAGGAGCCTGCTCGCGCCGCGGGCCACCACCGCTCTCGCGCCGGGGGCCCCGGTCGCGTCCGCCGCCGCCTCCGCCATCCCGGCGAGGTCCGCGGTCTCGGCCGCCACCGCCTCCGCCACCTCGGCCGCCACCGCCGGCGGCTGCCGCACGAGCCTCTTCGATGGTCTTGCCCTGTGCCACCTGCCGTTCCAGCCACGCTACCGGCGTCAGGTTGATACGGCCCTGACGATCCACCTCGATGACCTCGACCTCGATCTGATCACCCTCGTTGACGGCGTCCTCGACGCGCTCGATCCGGCCCTCGCCGAGCTTGGAGATGTGCACCAGACCGTCGCGGCCCGGAGCGATGTTGACGAACGCTCCGAACGGCATCGCCTTCACGACGGTGCCGTTGATGCGCTCGCCGGGCTCCGGCAACTTGGGGTTGGTGATCTGCTCGATCAGCTCGGCTGCTTCTTCGGCCGACTCCTGATCGGCCGAGCCGATTCGGATCGTTCCGTCGTCGTCGATGTCGATCTCGACACCCGTCGTCGACGTGATCATGTTGATGTTCTTGCCCTTCGGCCCGATGAGCTCGCCGATCTTGTCGACCGGGATCTGGAGCGCCAGCACTCTGGGGGCCGCGGGGGCCAGCTCCGCGCGCGGGTGCTCGATCGTCTTGTTCATCTCGCCGATGATGTGGAGGCGAGCCTTCTTCGCCGCCATGAGGGCTTCACGCAGAACCTCGGCAGGAACACCGGAGATCTTCGTGTCGAGCTGCAGAGCCGTGACCATGTCCTCGGTCCCCGCCACCTTGAAGTCCATGTCCCCCATCGCATCCTCGTCACCCAGGATGTCGGTGAGCGGCAGGAACTTTCCTTCTTCGGCCATCAGGCCCATGGCGACGCCGCCGACGTGCTTGCCTCCGCGTACCGGCACCCCCGCGTCCATCAGGGCGAGCGACGAACCACAGACGCTCGCCATGGAAGTGGAACCGTTCGACGACAAGATCTCCGAGACCATCCGAAGCGCGTATGGGAATACCTCCCGTGACGGGATGACCGGAAGGATCGCCTTCTCCGACAGGGCCCCGTGCCCGATCTCACGTCGCTTCGGCCCCCTCATGAACCCGGCCTCTCCCGTGGAGTACGGCGGGAAGTTGTAGTGGTGCATGTAGCGCTTGGACTCGTCGAGCGACAGGTCGTCGACCATCTGCTCCATCCGCTGCATCCCCAAGGTCAGGATCGACAGCCCCTGGGTCTCGCCGCGGGTGAACAGACCCGAGCCGTGCACCCGAGGAAGGATCCCGATCTGGGTCCAGATGGGACGCACCTCGTCGATGGCGCGTCCGTCGAGGCGGACGTTGTTTTCGAGGACCCGCTTGCGAACCGTCTTCTTCATCAACGAACGCAGCGCGGCTTTCAGGCCGTCCTCTTGCTCCGGGAACTCGGCCACCAGCGCGGTGATGACCTCTTTCTCGACCTCCTTGATGCGGCGCCGGCGCTCCTTCTTGATCGTGAGCGCGGTCGCCTCTTGCATCGGTCCGGCCGCGAGCTCGGCGACGCGGGCGTACATATCGTCGGAGTAGTCGACCGCGATCGGATAGTCCGTCTCGGGGCCGCCGAACGTTGCCTTGGGCTTGCCGCCGAGCTGCACCAGCTCACGCTGCAGCGAGATGACCTCTGCGATGTAGGGCTTGGACTCTTCGATGCCCTCCGCTAGAAGCTCTTCGTCGGGGCGACGCGCGCCCGCCTCTACGAGATCGAACGTGTGCTCGGAAGCCCCCGCCTCGATCATCATGATGTCGACCTGGCCGGCCTCGTTCACCCGGCCGGCTACGACGAGCTCGATCGTTTGCTCCTCTTGGAGCTGGTAGGTGGGGTTCGCCACCCAGCGTCCGTCGATGTGGGACAACCGCACGCAGCCGACGGGGCCCTCGAAGGGCATGTCGGAGATGGCGAGCGCGGCCGACGCCGCGTTCACCGAGACGATGTCCATCGGGTTGATGTTGTCGACCGCGAGCGCGGTCACGACCACATGGACCTCGTGACGGAAGCCCGAGGGGAACGAGGGCCGGAGCGGACGGTCGATGAGACGGGCGTTCAGGATGCCCTTCTCGCTGGCGCGCCCCTCTCGACGGAAGAACCCGCCGGGGATCTTGCCGGCCGCGTACATCCGTTCCTCGACGTCGATCGTCAGGGGGAAGAAGTCTCCCCCGCGTGGGTCGGACGACGTGCCGGTGGCAAGGACGGTGGTCTCGCCCACCGATGCCAGGACGGCGCCTCCGGCTTGAGCGGCCACGCGGCCGGTCTCGAAGCGGAAGACCTCGTCGCCGATCTTTCTCTCTACTGAATGAACCTCTGGGGTCATGTGCTTTCCTCCTGGGTGTGTGAACGCGCGTCCGCGCGTCGAAGTGCGGGAGGAGAGGCGCCGACGGAGGCCAGTTTTCAGTTGTAAGGCCACTCGGTGCTGGAGCGAATGGACTTGCGACTGATAACCGACCCGGGGCAGCCTCTCCCTTGCTACGGACTAACTGGTCGTGCCCGGCGGTCCCTCCTCTCTGGAGATCGCTGCGGTGATGCCGTTACCTGCGAAGACCGAGCTTGCCGATCAGGGCCCGGTAGCGTTCGATGTCTTCACGCCTCAGGTACTCGAGCAGGCGCCGCCGGCGACCGACCATGCGCAACAAACCGCGGCGGGAGTGGTGGTCTTTGGGATGGAGCTTCAGGTGCTCGGTGAGCTCCGTGATGCGGCGCGTCAAGACGGCGACCTGGACCTCGGGCGAACCCGTGTCGTTGTCGCCCCGGGCGTTATCCGAGACGATCTGCGCCTTTTCTTCTTTGAGCAAAGCCATACGCGCTGCTAAGAACCTTTCTCTAACGAGATTCGGCCCGCGGCGTGAACCTCTGCCGGGCCGTCGAGCAGCCTAGCAGGTCAGCGTCCTTCGATCCGTCAAGGGAAGGATGGCAGCGCTTCGGCAGGGGAACCGCCCGGAGCCCTAGATGGAGCGCATCACGTGGGGCTGCCGATCAGGGTGCGCGTCTGCGCTATGTCCCGGTGCATCTGATCGATCAGCTCCTGGGTCGAGCCGAAACGGATCTCGTCTCGCAGGCGCTTCCAGAACTCCAGGCGAAGCGTCTTGCCGTAGAGGTCGGCATCGAGGTCCAGGAGGTAGGCCTCCGCCCTGACAGGGGTGGCGGACGGGTCGCCGCCGAAGGTCGGGTTGACACCCAGGTTGATGGCCGCGGGATACCAGACACCATCCACGCGGCCGCGGCCCGCATAGACACCGATGGGGGGCCTCACCAAAGCAGGGTCGGGATCGACGTTGGCGGTAGGCACTCCCAACTCCTTGCCCCGGTGGTCGCCGTGTCCGACCTCGCCGTCGATATCGAACCAGCGTCCGAGCAGATCGCGCGCGAGCTCGAGGTCTCCCTCGGCCACCGCGCCCCGCACCCTGGTGCTGGATGCCGCTCCCCGGCGACCGGGGCGAGCTTCACCGAAGCGACCTCGAAGCGTTCGCGCTCCCCGATGCGTCTCAATAGGTCGGTATCACCGGCTGCTTTGTGTCCGAAGCGCCAGCCCTCACCCACCAGCACCCTCCGGGCTCGGAGCCCCCGCCCCACCACCTGGGAGGCGAAGCGCTCCGCTTCCATCGCCGCCAGCTCGGCATCGAAGGAAGCACCACCAGCAGGTCCGGCCCCAGCTCCTCGAGCAACTCGATCTTGCGCTCCGGCGAAGCCAGCATGGCGGGCGCCTTGTCCGGGCGCAAGGTCACGGCGGGATGACGGTCCCAGGTGACGACACACGATGCGAAGCCGCGGTCTTCCGCATCGGAGATGACCCGGCCGATCAAGAAACGGTGGCCCTGGTGGACGCCGTCGAAGGTCCCGATCGTGACGACGGTTCCGGCGAGATGCTCGAGGGAAGCGCCCCAGTCCCACCGATACCTTCACGACGGCAACACTTTCTCTGCAACCAACTGGGGGCCGCGCCGCTTGTAGATGGCGAGCAACCTGTCGCCGGACACGAGCGCGACCTGCTGGCCTGTGGCCATAGCCGGGTCACCGAGCGGGAGCGGGCGCCCGTCGGACACCAAGCGGAGCCCGTCGGCATCGAGCTCGTGGGTGGGCAGGCTTCGCACGATGTCGACGGTGGGCCGCAGGTGCTCGCTCGACAGATCCTTCAGGACCACCGCATCCCGCTCCGAGAAACCCGAAGCCTCGGTGCGACGCAGCTTCCTGAGGTGCGCCCCGCACCCCAGCACCTGCCCGATGTCGTGCACCAAGGTGCGCACGTAGGTTCCGGGAGAGCAGACGACGTCCAGGGTCGCCTCGGGGGCTCCGCCTGGAAACCGAGAAGCGCGAGGGCGTGGATCGTCACCGTCCTCAGCTTGCGCTCGACCACCTCGCCCCGGCGGGCCTTCTCGTACAACCGCTCGCCGCCCACCTTGACCGCAGACACCATCGGAGGGATCTGCTGGATCTCGCCGACGAAGCTCGCCGCCGCTGCTCTGACCGCCGGCTCGTCGATGTGGACCGGCCGCTCCTCGATCACCTCGCCCGACGCGTCCTGCGTGGAGGTAGTGGTGCCGAACGAGGCCATCGCCGAGTACCTCTTGCGCCCCTCTTGGGCGAACGAAAGGAGGCGGGTGGCGTGTCCGAGGCCGAGAACGAGGATGCCCGTCGCATCTGGATCGAGGGTTCCGGCATGGCCGACCTTCCTCGTGCCGAATACGCGCCTTACTTGGTCCACCACGTCATGCGACGTCATACCGGCAGGCTTGTCGACGACGACGATCCCGTTGGGAGACGTCATCGGCTACGTAGCTCGGCCACGATCGAGGCGGCGGTCGCCTCGCGCTCGTCGGCCGTGAACCCCGCGGCGAGCTCATGACCGCCGCCGCCGCGGGCACGCGCTACCTCGCCGACACTCGGGCCCTTGGAGCGCATGCTCACTCTCCAGTTCCCATCGTCTTGTTCTTTGAACAGAGCGGCAACGTCCGCGGCGCGGGTCGAGCGCACCGCGTCGATCAACCCGTCGGTCTCATCCGCCGCCACACCGGTCTCGGCCAGGTCCGCAAGCGTGATCCACGAATAGACGAAGCGCTCCTCTTCGTGAAGCACGGCGCGATCCAAGACGCGTCCCATCAACTTCAGGGAGCCGAATGGAGCCGACTCGTAGACCTCCTGCGCAATGAACGGCGCGTCGGCACCCAACGACAGGAGATCTGCCGCGAGCCGCAGGGTGTCGGGCGTGGAGTTCGAGTACTGGAAACGACCGGTGTCGGTGACGATGCCGACGTAGAGGCAGGTGGCCATGTCCTCGTCCAGGGTGACCCCAAGGTCCTGCAACAGGCGCGTGACCATCTCGGCGGTCGAGGAGACCGTCGTTACGACCACGTTGAGGTCGCCGAAGTTGTCGTTGCCTGGATGATGATCGACATTGATGACACATGGGGAAGCTTTCGCCACCTCCTCCAACGCTCCCAACCGGTGAGCCGCGCCGCAGTCGAGAGCGAGGAACACATCGGGCTCGGGCAGGTCGCCGGGGGCCACGAGGAGGTCGGTGCCCGGCAAGAACGAAAAGGAGAACGGAACCTCGACCGACGATCCACCCCAGCTCGCGGCCACCTCCTTGCCGAGCTGAGCCAGACCCAAGCTCGCCGCTAACAGCGACCCCAAAGCGTCGCCGTCGGGGTTGACGTGGCATGCGACAGCGACCCGATGTGCCTCGGTCAAGGCAGCCACGGCCCCGTCCCAATCACCGCTGTCGAAGCGCATCAGTCAGTCATCCTCGTGGTCGGGGCCCGCCGTGGCCTCGCCGGGATCGTTGGAGTGGATACGGTTGAAGATCTCTTCGAGACGCTGCGCCTCTTGCGCGCCGTCGTCCAACTCGAAGACCAGCTCCGGCAGATACTTCATGCGTACCTGTCGCCCGAGCTCCGCGCGCAGATGGGGCTTCGCGCTGTCGAGGCCCGCCATCGTCGCGGTGACTTCCTCGGGTGTGCCGAGCACGCTCACGAAGACGCGGGCGTGACGAAGGTCGGGGGTGATCCTCACCGCGGTGACGGTGGCGAAACCCACGCGCGGGTCCTTGAGCTCTTGGATCTCCTCGCCCAGGACCTGGCGTGCGAGTTTCTGCACCCTCTCGGTGCGTTGAGTCACGGGGCCGCCCTCCAGCTCGTCACAGATCCTCCATGTCGATCACGTCGACGCTTCGGTCGATGATCTCGCTCGTTCCGACGATCGAGCGACTAACCACCTTCTCTACCTCTTGCAACACCTTCCTGCATTGATCTGCAGAGGCAGAGACACAGCTGACGCCAAGGGCACACCGCTGCCAGAGGTCTTGGTGGTCGACCTCGGCAACACCGACGTTGAACCTATTGCGGACCGCAGCGGTCGCCGATCGCACGACCTGACGCTTGTCCTTCAGCGACCGGCTGGCCGGAATGAACAACTCGATACGGGCGACGCCTACGTACATCCGGTTACCGGCGAAGCTAGCGGGCGACCTCTTGGACGTCGAAGGCCTGGATGATGTCACCTTCCTTGATGTCCTGGAACCCCTCGAGGCCGATACCGCACTCGAAGCCGGCCGCGACCTCGCGCTGGTCGTCTTTGAACCGCCGGAGCGATCCGACCGTCGATTCGTAGATCACGGTCCCGTCGCGCACCAGACGCGCCTTCGCGTTGCGGGTGATCTTGCCGTCGAGCACCATGCAACCGGCCACGACGCCGAGACGCGGCACCCGGAATGTCGCTCTGACCTCTGCTTGGCCCATCGGGACCTCGCGGATCTCGGGGCCGAGCAGTCCTCTGGAGGCGGCCTCGATGTCCTGCACCGCCTGGTAGATGACCCTGTAGGTCCGGACGTCGACGCCGGCTTCCTCGGCCATCGTCCGCGCTTGCGGATTCTCGATCACGTTGAAGCCGATGACGATGGCGTTCGATGCCTGCGCGAGCGTGATGTCGTTCTCGGTGATGCCGCCCACCCCCTTGCGGAGGATGGTGACCTTCACGAGCGACTGGTCCATCTTCGTGAACTGATCCGCGAGGGCTTCAACGGAGCCTTGCGCGTCGGCTTTGACCAAGACGTTGAGCTCGGGTATCTCGCCTTCGCGCGTGGCGGCGAGCAAGGTCTGAAGAGAGACGCCTCTGGCGGCCACGATCTCGGCCTCGCGGATGTGGTGCCCGCGGTCTCCCGCGAGCTGGCGCGCCTCGCGCTCATCTTCCAGCGAGCGGAACTCGTCCCCGGCCTGGGGCACCGACTGCCACCCCAGCACCTGCACGGGAACGCCGGGACCGGCACTCTCGACGGGGCTGCCGTTCTCGTCCAACATCGCCCGCACGCGCCCCCAGGCCGCCCCGGCCAGCAGAGAGTCGCCCTGGTACAGCGTCCCTCTCTTCACCAGAACCGTTGCCACCGGCCCCCGGCCTTTGTCCAGATGGGCCTCGATCACGACGCCGCGGGCATGGGCTTCGGGGTTGGCCTTGAGGTCCAGCTGGACGTCGCTGGTCAGAAGGATCATCTCGACCAACCCGTCGAGGTTGGTGCGAGCCTTGGCCGAGACGTCGACGAAGACCGTGTCGCCGCCCCATTCTTCGGGCAGCAGACCGTGGTCGGACAGCTGCTGGCGGACGCGGGCGGGGTCCGCCTCCGGCTTGTCGACCTTGTTCACGGCAACCACGATCGGCACCTGGGCCGCTTTGGCGTGATCTATAGCTTCGACCGTCTGAGGCATCACCCCGTCGTCCGCGGCCACGACGAGGACCGCTATGTCCGTTGCTTGCGCGCCTCGTGCCCGCATGGCGGTGAAGGCCGCGTGACCGGGGGTGTCGATGAAGGTGACGTCGCGGCCGTCATGCTTCACGCGGTAGGCCCCGATGTGCTGGGTTATGCCTCCGGCTTCTCCTCCGGCGACATCCGCGTTCCGGATCGCGTCGAGGATCGCGGTCTTGCCGTGGTCTACGTGGCCCATGACGGTGACCACGGGGGGCCGCGCCACCAGGACGGCCCCTTCGTCTTCATCGTCGTCGTCCTCGACGTCTTCTAGCTCCTGGGTCGGGTCGACCACGCGGACCTTGACGCCGACCTCTTCGGCGACCAGCTCGACGGCGTCGTCGCTCATCGACTGGGTGACCGTGACCATCTCTCCCAGCCCGATCAAGATCTTCACGATCTCGGGGGC
>JAUJPD010000006.1:55452-82627 GCA_030447315.1 Actinomycetota bacterium
CTTCGAAGGAGGCGCCGCTTGCTTGGGGGCCGGAGCTTTGGCGGGGGCCGGAGCCTTCTTCGCGCCCGGAGCCGGCTTCTTGGGCGTCGCGGCCGGCGCGGACGCAGCGGGAGCCTTGGCGGACGGAGCCGAACCGTTGCCGAGCTCGGTCTTGATCCTGTCCGCGACCGCTTCCTCCAGCGAGGACGCGTGGCTCTTCACCGGTTCGCCGATCTTTTCGAGGTGAGCCAGCACCTCCTTCGACGAGAGGCCGAGCTCCTTGGCTACCTCGTGAACCCTTGGCTTGGCCATCTATGTTCCCTTTCTCATCAATTCCTGCCTCAGCTCGTCCGGGAGGCGATCACACCGGAGCGCCTTTCGCAGGCGGCCGGTCGCGATCGCTGCTTCGACACATGCCGCATCCCTGCAGAGGTAGGCGCCCCGCCCGGGGGCCCTCACTCTGGTGGAGACGACACCGCCGGAGCTGCGGCCGACCCGGATCAATTCGTTCTGCGGCCGCTTGCTGCGACAACCAACGCAGGTCCGAAGAGGACCCGCGTCCATATTAGTCCGCGCCCCCTGCTGTCTCGGCGGCCGCGTGCTGGGGCTCTTCGGACGCCGCAGCCGGCTCCTGCGGTGGCGCCTCTTTCGCTGCGGTCTCGGTGCGGATCTGGGATTCGGACTTGATGTCGACCCGCAAGCTGGTGAGCCTCGCGGCGAGCCGGGCGTTCTGGCCTTCCTTGCCGATGGCAAGAGAGAGTTGGTAGTCCGGAACGATCACGAGAGCGGTCTCGCCGTCCTCGGCGATACGCACCTCCGTCACCTTCGCGGGAGACAGGGCGTTGGCCACGAACTCCTCGCGGTTCTCGGTCCACTTGATGATGTCGATCTTCTCGCCGCGGAGCTCGTTCATGACCATGCGCACCCGGGAACCCTTGGAGCCGACGCAGGCGCCTACGGGGTCGACGTTGCGGTCGTTGGAGCCCACCGCGATCTTGGAGCGGTGCCCCGGCTCTCTCGCTATGGACTTGATCTCGACGATCGAATCCATGATCTCCGGGACCTCGAGCTCGAACAACCTGCGGATCAGATTCGGATGAGTCCGGGACACGATGATCTGGGGGCCGCGGGCCGACCGGCGAACCTCGACGATGTAGGCCTTGAGCCGCGCTCCGTGCTCGTAACGCTCGTGCGGGATCTGCTCGGACGGAGGCATGAGAGCTTCGACCTTGCCCAGGTCCAGGATGGTGTAGCGGTGGTCCTGCTGCTGAACTATTCCGGTCACGATGTCGCCCTCGCGCCCCGAGTACTCCCCGAAGGTGAGGTCCCGTTCAGCGTCGCGGATGCGCGACACGATGACCTGCTTGGCCGCTTGAGCTGCGATGCGCCCGAAATCGGCGGGGGTGTCCTCTCGCTCCTCGAGGACCTTGACCTCATCCGAGTCGGGGTCCACCTCGACCTCTTGGCGATAGACCGTCACCTCCTCGGTGTCAGGGTCGATGACCGCCCGGGCGCGTACATCGGGCTCGTGCTCGGCGTTGATCATCCGCAGATAAGCCGATGCCAGCGCCTTCTCGATCGCCTCGACCAACGTCTCGAATGAGATGCCCCGCTCGCGCTCGAGCTCGCGCAGAGAATCCATAGGGATCTTCATCTCGCTGCCCCTTCCGTATATCTCTCAGATCGCGTCAACTTCGTCGTCCTCAGTTCCATTCGAAGACCGTCCTGGCGGACTTGATCTCCTCGTAGGGCACCTGCACGGCATCGGAGCCGGTGTCCAGGCTGACCGCTTCGCTTCCCGCCGCCGCAATCACCCCCTCCACCCGATGGCTGTCGCCCACGAGCCGTTCCCTCGTCTTCATCACGACCTTGCGCCCCAGACACAGCTCGAAGTGCCGAGGTGACTTCAAGGTGCGCTCCAAGCCCGGCGAGGAGACCTCCAGGGTGTAGCGGCCGCCGATCGGATCCTTCAGATCGAGCCCACGAGAGATCTCCTCGGAGACCTCGGCGACGGTGTCGAGATCGACCCCGCCCTTCTCGGAATCCACGAACACCCGAACGACCGCTCGTCCGGGCTGACCGCCCATCTCGACGTCCCACAAGAGCAGCGAGCGGCGGCGGGTGACCGCCTCGGCGAGGTCTCTGACCTCCTCGAGCGCCCCCATGACCCCTCCTGACGAAGGAAGCCCCTCAATGAGGGGCTCCATGATTCACAGCCTAGGTTCTAGTTACGAAACTCCTGCTCAGCGCAGGTGTGAGAGTTTACCACCACCCCGCCACCGGCCGCCTCGGCTAGATTGCCCCTAACCAACCCCAGAAGAGGAGACGGTTATGGGAAAGAGAGCTCGCAAGCGGCGCGCCCGCAAGAAGAACAAGGCGAACCACGGCAAGAAACCGAACGCGTAAGGCCCGCTCCCCGCGTCAGCCGGCGCTGGATGCGCCGACGGGGCCCACCTGCAGCAAGGCGTTCCTGCGCCCGGCCCCCTTGAGCACCTCGACCTCACCGTCGCCGGACACTCCCGCCGACCTGATCTCGGCCGCGACCCGCTCGGCCTCCTCGAGCAGGGCGTCGACCAGCCGGTCGTGAGGAACCCACCCGATCTGCTTGCCTTTCGAGAACAGCAGGCCGCGGCCGGGGCCCGCGGCGATACCGATGTCCGCGTCCCGGGCCTCGCCCGGCCCGTTGACCTCACACCCCATGACCGCTATCTGCATCGGGGGCAGGTCCATGGTCTCGATGCGCTCTTCGACCTCCTGGGCGAGCTTGAACACGTCTAGCTCGGCCCGTCCGCACGAGGGACATGCCACCAGGTCGAAGGTGTCCTGTCTGATCCCCAAGGCGGCGAGGATCTGCTTTCCGACCTTCACCTCCTCGACCGGTTCGGCGGTCAGCGAGACGCGGATCGTGTCACCGATCCCCTCGGCGAGCAGCGTCCCGATGCCGATCGCCGATTTCACTATCCCTTGCTTGGGCGTGCCTGCCTCGGTGACCCCGAGATGCAAGGGAACATCCGTCTTGGATGCAAGCAGGCGGTAGGCGTTGATCATCTCGGCGACGTTCTGGTGCTTGACCGACACCTTCACGTCGGTGAAGCCGTGCTCTTCCAAGAGGCCGATCTCATAAAGGGCGCTTTCCACCAGGGCCTCGGCGGTGGGACGTCCGTACTTCTCCACCAGCTTGCGATCGAGTGAACCTGCGTTGACGCCTATGCGGATCGGAACCCCCCGCTCCGAGGCCGCATCCGCGACCTCTTTGATGTGCTTCGGGTTGCGCATGTTGCCGGGGTTGAGACGGAGGCCGTGGACCCCGGCCTCCAGAGCCATGATCGCCAGGCGGACGGAGAAGTGGATGTCCGCGATGATCGGGACGCCGCCCTCTTGGACGATCAGCGGGAGCGCCTTGGCGTCTCCTTCGTGAGGGACGGCCACGCGAACGATGTCGGCGCCTTGTGTCGCCAGCTCGTGGATCTGGATCAGCGTTGCTTGAACGTCATCGGTCTTGGTGACGGTCATCGACTGGATGGAGATGGGCGCGTCGCCCCCGACCGGCACGGTGCCGACCTTCACCTGGCGGCTCTTGCGTCTTTCGTACATAAGCTCAGTGTAGGGGGGGCCGGGGGCAAAAGTCGCGGCCGTGCGGTTACAGGTTGCGGCGGAAATGGAAGCTGCTGATGATGTAGCCCTCGCGGAAGTAGAAGCGGTGAGCCTCGGCCCGCTGGGTTCCCGAGTCCAACTGGACGCTGCTGCATCCGTTCCTCTGCGCCACCTCGTGCAGGTACCGGTTGAGGGCCCGGCCGTAACCTTTGGAGCGCCACCGCGAGGCGGTCACGAGGTCGTCGATGTACATGAACCGGCCGTGCAAGAAGCCATGACTGAGGTGGTAGCCCGCCGCGGCCCGGCATCGCCCTTCGTCGAACAACCCGACCAGGCGGTAACCCTCGCGGTAGCCCTGCGAGTAGATGTCTCGGAAGGCGGCCTCGCTGAGCTCGGTCCGGAGCTCGTTCATGACGGGATATATCTCACTCAGACGCTCGTCGCCTGGGGCCACCTCGATGAATTCCACGTTCCGATGTTCTCAGACCACCGCGGGCGGTGGCTGAGTTAGCCGGGAAGAGTTAGAAGGGGACCCTTACGGGGCGCGCCAGGTCTAGGTAGAGCACCGCGATGAACAGGATGACGAAGAACCCGATGACGGCGGCGGCCACCGGGATGAGCTTGCGGATGTCGACGGCCTTGCCGGTCACCTTCTCCCACGCGAGCACGGCGAGGTGGCCGCCGTCGAGGGGGGGCAGGGGCAGAAGGTTCATCAGCCCCACGAAGATCGTGAAGCCGACGATCAAACCGACGAAGTTCAAGAACTGGCCCTTTTGAACGCTCTCACCCGCGATCCGTCCGGCCCCCACGAGGCCGAGGGGACCTTCGTCGACCTCCCGCTCGCCCTCTCCTTGAAGGGCATCCCACAGCTCTCCCCCGAACACCATCGTAAAGACCTGGCCGATGCCCTTGACGGAGAGAACGGTGATCTCGCCGACGCGTTTGCCCGAGTCGCCGACGGCCCCGATCAGACCCTTGGTCTCGAACAGGGGCTCTGGCTGCACCCCCAGAAAGCCCACCACCTCGGCCCCTGGGGCAGGGGTGTCGACGGGACCCTCTCCGACCGCGTCCGGAGCGCGATACGCCAGCAACTCGCCCTCCTTGCTGAAGGTCGCCTCCCCCAGACGAGCGCTCAGGTCCAGCCTGCGTCCCTCTCGCTCCACGACCAGGTTCAACGTCTCGCCCGGGGCCGTCGCGCGGATCGCGGCCCTCGTGTCGTCCCAATCCCGGGTCTCGCTGCCGTTGATCTCGACGATGACATCACCGGCGCGCAAACCGGCCTCTGCCGCCGGTGCGGTCTGGCCCTCGACCGTGCGCTCGACGAGCGCCAGCTCGTTGGTGCCCTGGCCGGTGGGGAAGCCGATCGTCATAGTGGTGACGACGAGGATGACGAATGCCACCACCCAATGTGTCGCAGAGCCCGCGACCAGGACGATGGCGCGCTGCCACGCAGGTTTGTTGGGGTAGGAGCGAGCCTGGTCCTCCTCGGGAACCTCCTCATAGGGGTTCATCCCCACGATCTTCACGAAGCCCCCGGCGGGGATCGCGGCGATGCCGTACTCGGTCTCGCCCTTCTTGAACGACCACAAGGGGGGGCCGAACCCGACGAAGAACTTGGTCGCTTTGAAGTTGAAGAACTTGGCGGCGAGCAGGTGGCCGGCCTCGTGGATCATCACCACGACCAAGATGGACACGATGAACAAGATGACTCCGAGGCTCACGAGCGTCCTCCAGTAAGTGTCAACGAATGGCGAGCGATGGCGCGCTCGGCCTCCCCGCGGGCCCAGGCGTCGGCCTCCAACACCGCATCGAGCTCGGTGACCTGTAAAGGCTCGTGTGCCGCGAGCACATCTTCTGTGACTCCCACGATCGCCGGGAACGCCAACCCACCGTTCAAGAACGCGTGCACGGCCTCCTCGTTCGCCGCGTTCAGGACCGCCGGGAAGGACGCCCCCTTGCGTCCGGCTTCGTACGCGATCCTCACGGCCGGGAAACGCCGGTGATCCAGCTCCGCGAACTCCAGCGATGGCGCAGTGACCAGGTCCAGTCCGGTGAACTCCTGAGCCGAGCCACCATGTCCGAGCAGGGCGGCTTGGATGGGCGTGCGCATGTCGGGGGCCGCCGCGTGCATGAGCAGTGACCCGTCGAGCAGCTCGACGATGCCGTGCACGATGCTCTGCGGGTGAACGAGCACGTCGATCTGGTCGAAGCCCAGGCCGAAGAGATGGTGCGCCTCGATGACCTCGAGCCCTTTGTTCATCATCGTGGCCGAATCGATCGAGATCTTGGGTCCCATCGACCAGGTTGGATGAGCGAGCGCGTCGGCCGGCGTCACGCCGGACAGATCGGAGCGGGTTCTGAAAGGCCCCCCCGAGGCGGTCAGCACGATCCGGCGGACGGCGTCGGGATCCCGCCCGTGGAGACAGCTCGCGATGGCGGCGTGCTCGGAGTCGACCGCGACGATGCGTCCTCCTCCGCGGGCGGCCGCCGCTGCACATGCTTGGCCGCCGGCGACCAGGCTCTCCTTGTTCGCGAGAGCCAGGGTGGCACCGGCCTCTAGAGCCGCCACCGACGCTCTAAGACCCGCTGCCCCCACGATCGCGTTCAGGACCACATCTGCCTCGCCTGAGGCGGCGAGCCTGACCGCGGCCTCTTCGCCGAGTCCCGTCTCTTGCACCCCATATCGCCGTGCCTGGGTGGCCAGGGCGTCTGCGTCTCGACCCGCGGCCATAGCGACCACCTGCAAGCGGTCCGGATGGCGGCTGATGACTTCGAGGGCCTGTCGCCCGATCGACCCGGTGGAACCGAGGACGACGACGCGGCGCACGGGGGCGCTCATGGGTCGATTGTCACACGCTTGCCGGGCTATCTTTCCGGCCCCCTCCCGGATTCTGGGGACCGGATCCCGCGTTATATGCCGGCTGAGCCCCTCAAAAGCGTCGGGGGGGCCGGAGGCGTGGATTCTGGGGACCGGATCCCGCGTTATATGTCGGCTGAGCCCCTCAAAACCCCGTTAGATGACGGCGAAGCGTAGGTATAGGTAGACGGCCGGGGCGCAGAACAGGATCGCGTCGAGGCGGTCCAACAGGCCGCCGTGGCCGGGCAGGAGGCGCCCGGAGTCCTTTATGCCGATCTCGCGCTTGGCGAGCGACTCGACCAGGTCCCCGGCCGGGGCCAGGAGACCGCTGATCGCTCCTATCGCGAGGCCGTGCAGAGGGTCGAGGCTCTCGAGCAGGAAGGCGAAGAAGAGCCCCCCGGCGAGCGAGGACACGAAGCCCCCGGCCCAGCCCTCCCACGACTTGGCCGGAGAGATCGACGGCGCCATCTTGTGCTTGCCGAACCTGGTCCCCGAGAAGTACGCGCCGATGTCGTCCAGCGCCGTTATCAAGATGTAGGCGACCAAGAGCAACACGCCGTCTTCGAGCTTCAGCATCGCGGCGGCCGCCGCGCCGCCTCCGGCGATCCAGGCGACGCCGAGAAGGGTCCATGCAACGTCGCTCGCCGCGGACTTGCCTCTGTTGGGACGCAGCGCCAAGAGAAAGGCGCCGTACATCGTCGCGGCCAGCACCACCACGATGAGGGCAGGACGTTCCAGGAAGGCGACGAGCAACAAAGCGAAGCCGCACACGAGTCCCAGGGCCATGTTGGGGCGATGACCCGTCTGAAGGAGCGCGTCGTACAGCTCGAACAGGGCGATCAGAACCACCGTCGACACCAATACGAAGAAGGCCACCTCGCCCAAGAGGGCCGAGACGATGATGAGGCCGAGGAGGGTAAGTGCGGTGATGACGGCGTGCTTGAGCGAACGGCCGCTCGCAGGCAGCGGATCCTCGATGACGTCTTTGGAACCCGGAACGCTCACGCCGGCTAGACCTCGGAGAGCTCTGCTTCCTTGCGCTTCAGGTTCTCGTCGACCTCGTGGACGTACTTGTCGGTGAGCTTCTGGAGCTGGTTCTCGGCAGCTCGTTCCTCGTCCTCGGACAAGATCCCGTCCTTCTTCATGCGCTCGAGCTCTTGCTTGGAGTGGCGCCGCACCCCGCGGATGGCGACCCGGCCGTCCTCTGCCCGCACGTGAGCGAGCTTGATCATCTCCTTGCGCCTGTCCTCGGTGAGCTGCGGGAAAGCGAGGCGGATCACGGTGCCGTCGTTATTCGGGGTGATGCCGAGGTCCGAGCTGTTGATCGACTTCTCGATAGCGGCGATCGAGCTCTTGTCGTAGGGCGCGATGACCATCAAACGAGGCTCCGGCACGGACACGTTGGCGACCTGGATGAGAGGGGTCTGGGTGCCGTAGTAGTCAACGGTGATCCTGTTGAGCAACGCGGGAGTGGCACGGCCCGAGCGGATGGAGCTGAGCTCCTCCTGGTTGACCGACACCGCTTTCTGCATCTTGCCCTCTGCATCCCGCATCACGTCGTCTCGGTTCTCGAACATCTATCCCCCTTGTGATGAGCGGCCTAGGTGGTGTCGGAGTGAACCAGCGTGCCTACCTCTTCGCCCGAGAGGATCCGCATGATGTTTCCGGGCTTGAGGTTGAAGACCACTATCGGCAAGCTGTTGTCCATGCAGAGCGAGATTGCGGTCGAGTCCATCACCTTCAGGCCGCGGTTGAGCACCTCGATGTAGGGAACCGACGAGAACATCTTGGCGTCGGGATCCACGAGCGGATCGGAGTCATAGACACCGTCCACCCTGGTCCCTTTGAGGATGGCCTCGGCCCCTATCTCCAGGGCGCGCAGGGCCGCGGTGGTGTCAGTGGAGAAATACGGATTACCGGTGCCGCCCGCGAAGATGACGACCCGTCCCTTCTCTAGATGCCGCATGGCGCGTCTGCGGATGTAAGGCTCGGCCAGCTCCTGCATCCAGATGGCCGTCTGCACCCGCGTCTGGACGCCCTCTTTCTCGAGTGCATCTTGCATCGCGAGCGCGTTGATGACCGTCGAGAGCATGCCCATGTAGTCCGCCGTGGTCCGATCCGTTCCCTGCGCGGACGCGGACAGGCCGCGGATGATGTTGCCTCCCCCGATCACCAGAGCCAGCTCGGTGCCTGTATCTCTCGCCTCGGCTACCTGGCGGGCGATAGAGGCAACGATGCGGGGGTCGATACCGAACCCGTGGGACGAGTCCGCGAACGCCTCGCCGGAGAGCTTGAGGAGGACCCTCCTGTACTTGGGCGTGGGCCGCAGATCCCCTGGATCGCTCACTAACCCACTTTGCCTTCGCCCACCCGGATCCGCATGAAGCGACCGATCGAGACGTTCTCGCCCATCGACGACTTGGCCTCGTCGATCAGCTGCTGGATGGTCTTGGACTTGTCCTGGATCCACTCCTGGTCCATCAAGACGTTGTCTTTGTAAAAGGCCTCGAGCTTGCCCGCGACGATCTTGTCGATCACCTGCTCCGGCTTGCCGGATTCCTTCGCCTGCTGGGCGTAGATCGAAGATTCCTCTTCGATCACATTCTGGGGGACCTCGTCCCTCATCGTCCACAGGGGGTCGGCGAACGAGATGTGCATGGCGACGTCTTTGGCCAACCGCTCGAACTGCTCGGTCTTCGCGACGAAGTCGGTCTCGCAGTTGAGCTCGATCAGCACACCGAGCTTGGGCGGATAGCCGGGGGTCGGCTGGTGCATGTAGGCGTACACGATGCCCTCGCTGGCCGAGCGCCCGCTCCTCTTGGCGGCGTCCGCGAGGCCCTTCTCGCGCAGGATCCTCTTGGCCGCCTCCAGGTCGCCGCCCGCCTCCGACAAAGCCTTCTTGCAATCCATCATGCCGGCGCCGGTGGAATCCCGTAGCGTCTTTACGTCCTTCGCGCTTATCTCTGCCATGTCGTTACCTTTCCGTGTCCTCTAGCGGTTCACGCAGTGCCGGAGTCGTCGGTCTTGGGACGGGGGTGCGAGAGGTCTCCGGGCTCGTCGCCTTTGGCGTCGGCTTTGCCCTCGTCCTCGCCGGTGACCGGCGGAGGCGGTCCCTCGTCGGGAGCGTTCGCCTCGGCCTGGGACTCGCTGCTGATCCGCAGCGCCTGCTCCGCGGCCTCTTCGGCCTCGAGCTGCAGCTCCCACTCGGCCTTGGGCTCCGCGGCCGCGCCGGGAAGCACATCGGACGGCTTGGAGGCGGGCTTGGGCGCCTGTGCAGCGCCGTTGTCCGAGCCCTCCGGACGCATGGATCTGCCTTCGATGACGGCATCTGCGATCACGCGAGTCAGAAGCTGGCCGGAACGGATCGCGTCGTCGTTGCCCGGGATCGCGAAGTCGACGTCGTCGGGATCGCAGTTGGTGTCGAGGACCGCGACGATGGGGATCCCCAGTTTCTTCGCCTCACGGACCGCGATCTCTTCCTTCTTGGTGTCGAGGATGTAGATCGCATCGGGGGCTTTGTCCATCCCCTTCATGCCCGACAGGTTGCGAGCCAGCTTGTCGTACTCGCGCCGCAGCCGCAGAGCTTCTTTCTTCGCGAGGGACTCGAGAGCGCCTGACTCGTCCATCTCTTCCAGCTCGCGCATGCGTTTGATGCGGGCATGGATCGTCTGGAAGTTGGTGAGCATGCCGCCCAACCAGCGGAAGTTCACGTACGGCATCCCGCAACGTGTGGCTTGTTCCTCGACCGCGTCCTGAACCTGCTTCTTGGTCGCTATGAACAAGATGGTGCCGCCGCCCGCAACGGTGTCCCGCACGAAGGTGTAGGCCTTCTCGATCCCAGACATGGTCTGTTGCAGATCGAGGATGTAGATGCCGTTGCGCTCGGTGAAGATGAAGCGCTTCATCTTCGGGTTCCAACGGCGGGTTTGATGGCCGAAGTGCACGCCGGCCTCGAGAAGCTGTCGCAGGGTTACGACAGGCATAAGCAGATCCTCCTTCTTCGGTTCGACCTCCGCCCAGACAGCCCCGCCTGCGGCGGGGACCGAGAAGATGTTGGGCGTGTGGATTTGTGAAGCTGCCGGCAAGGCTAACAGCCGGCGTCGGCTAATCCCCCTGCGTGACCTCGGAGATCTTGCCCTTCAGACCCAGAACCGCCTTGGTGTGGATCTGACAGACGCGCGACTCGGTCACGCCCAACACCTCGCCGATCTGAGCGAGCGTGAGGCCGGCGAAGTAATAGAAGGTGACCACCTTCTTTTCTCTCTCCGGCAACCGGTTGACCGCCGCGATCAAGATCTGCTTCATCTCTTCGGACTCGAAGGCCTCCATAGGACCGGCGGTCTTGGTGTCCTCGAGGGTGTCGAGCAACGATAGCTTGTCGCCCTGCTCCCCCTCCATGGACATGAGCTCGTCGAGCGCGATCAGCGAAACGCTGGAGAGCTGCGTGTAGATGTGGTTGAGATCCTCGACCGAGATATCCATCTCCTGGGCGATCTCTGCGTCTGATGGAGGACGCTTGAGCTTGTTCTCCAACGCCGCGTAGGCCTTTTCCACCTCGCGCGCCTTGAAGCGCACCGAGCGCGGAACCCAATCGATCGCCCGCAACTCGTCGATGATGGCCCCGCGGATCCGGCTGATCGCATAGGTCTCGAACTTGATATTGCGCGTGCGGTCGTACTTGTCGATCGCGTCGATGAGGCCGAAGATCCCGTACGAGATCAGGTCCGCTTGCTCGATGTTGGCGGGGAGCCCCACGGCCACGCGGCCGGCCACGTACTTCACGAGCGGCGAGTAATGAAGGATCAGCTGGTCGCGAGCGGAACCGGAGCCGGAGCCCTTGTAGTCGTCCCACGCCTGCGTGAGGGAATCGGCGGCCTCTTGGATCTCGTCGAGGCCTTTCGAGGACTCAGGCTCGTGGATGGCTCTGCTCATAAACCGCCCTCAGACGCTCGGTCGACACATGGGTGTAGATCTGGGTGGTAGCTAGGTTCTCATGCCCGAGCAGTTCCTGCACCGTGCGCAGGTCGGCTCCACCATCCAGTAGATGCGTGGCGAAGGAATGCCTCAAGGCGTGAGGAGAGCTGGGCGGGAGCCCTTCCGCCAGGGAATACCTGGTCAGGAGCCGCCTGACGCTTCGGGGGCCGAGCCGGTTCCCGCGGGTATTGAGGAACAGCGCGCTGCGATCTGGGCCTTCGGGACGCTTGGACAGCAGCGTGGGGCGACCCTGGCTCAGGTACGACACCACAGCCCGCCGGGCGGCGTCGCTCATGGGGAGCTGGCGCTCCTTGCGCCCCTTGCCGACGGCCCGCAGGCGTCCGTGCGACAGCTCCAGATGGCCGACGTCGAGCGAGCACACCTCCGCGACCCGCAATCCCGAGCCGTAGAGGAGCTCGAGAAGGGCGCGATCCCGCAGCCCCTCCGGGTGGTCCAGCGAAGGCGACTCGCACAAGGCGGCCGCGTGGCTCGCCTTCAACACCTTGGGAAGCGGTCGGTCGAGCTTGGGGACGGCCAGGTCCACCGACGGGTCGGTCGGGATCAGGTCGTGGATCAGCGCCCAGCGCAGCAGCGACCGGATCGCGCTGGCCTTGCGGGCGATCGAGCGCCGGGCATAGCTCTTCTCTCCCAGGAACGAGACGTAGCGGCGGAGCCACCGACGATCCAGCTGGCCGAGCCTGGTGATGCCCGCTCGAGCCAGCCAGGCGGCGAACTGCTCCAGGTCGCGACGATAGGCCGCGGCGGTCAGCGGCGAGAGGTCGCGCTCGACCGTCAGCGACCGCAGGTAGTCCCGCACGACGTCGTCGAGAGAATCGTTCGGTCGCACGTGGCCTCCTCCCGTCTCGCCCGCCGCGGATGCGACCGGAGGTTAAGGATGGATACAGGTGTTGCTCCTGTCAACCATCGAGCGTGCCGGCGACGGATCGAAAACCCGCTCCGGGCGGACCGGGGCCGCGGGGCCTATCCTCCCGGTAACCGACCCGCTAGGAAAGGAAACGCCGATGCCGGCCACCGATCTGCAGCAACGCCTGGATGAAGCCACCACGGGAGCGCGCCTGTTGGAGCACCCCTTCTACCGGGCGTGGGCGCAAGGGACGTTGACCCTCGAGGACCTGAGCTTCTACTCGGCTCAATACCACCGTCAGGTGGAGGCGTTCCCGGGGTACCTGCATACCGTCGCCGACCGCTTGCCCGAGGGCCCCGCCCGGGCCACGATCCTGGCCAACCTGCGAGACGAGGTCGAGGGCGATCACCTGGGGCTGTGGCTGGACTTCGCCCAGGGTGTGGGCGCGGCCAAAGAGACGGTGGAGGCGGCAGCCGCCGTGGACGAGACGGCCGCCTGTGTGGCGTCGTTCCAGGCCGCCATGTCGGAGCGCTCGCTGCCGTTCGCGCTCGGGATGCTCTACGCCTACGAGTCGCAGACCCCCGGCGTGGCCGCCACCAAGATCGAAGGGCTACGCAACCACTACGGGATCGACGGTCCGGCGCTGGAGTACTTCGAGCTCCACGGCGAGCTCGACATCGAGCACTCCGGCGATCTCGCTGCATCGATAGCGGACCTCGCGGGTACGGAAGCCGCCGCGCAGGAGGCCGAAGCCGGCGCGAAGGCGGGGGCCGAGGCGGTTTGGAACCTCCTCACCGGCATCGCTGCGGCGCGCGGGATCGGAGATGGACGCAACTAGGGACGGGGACGAGCTCGCGGCATCGATGGGGACAGGCTGGCGGCCCGCTTAGGCGGGCGCCTGCTGCCACGCCCGCACCCCCCGCCAGCGCGGACAGCACGAGCAGGACCAGGCCGGGGCCGGTGTGCCACCAGGCCGCGGCCCAGCCGACCCCTCCCCGGGCCGCTTGCGCCACAAGAGGCACATGTGTCGCCGTCATCCAGAACGCCGCCAACGCCGCGCTCAGCGCCGCTACGAGAGACAGCCGCTTGGTCGCGAGGATGAGACCAGAGGCCGCTATGACCACCAGGCCCGGCACCACGTGGTCCACGATCTCGACGATGGGCCGGACGGCAACGACAAAACCCAAGGGCCTGGCGGTATAGGGGGCAAACACGCCCACTAGACCCACGAGCAAGAGGGCCGCGGCCACTCTCGTGGCGAAGGTGTCGGTGTCTGAGGGAGGCGCTATCGGGTGCTGCGGGGATCTCTGTCCGCCGTAGCCTTCCGCTTGGCGAGGACGAGGAAGAGTCCGCCTCCGAGGAGCACGAGCATCCCCGTGCCGAGCAGCGCGAGGCCGAAGGCGAAGGGGGTGTCGGAGCCGTCGCTACCGGGCACCACGGATCCCGAGCCGAGCGATGGTGCGGTCCCCGCGCTGTAGCCCGCTGCGGGATCGCTGACCGCGCTCCGTTCGGAGATGGCTTCCGCGCCTCTGGACGCACCCCGCCTGGCGTCGGCGGCGGGGGCGGATCCGGCGAACATGGTGCGACCCAACAGTGAGACCTCGCGCTGGACGAGAGAACCGCTGTCTCCGGCGCCCGGAGGGCTGCCCGCGCGTTCAACGCGGGTGTCGCCGGGGGCCTTGCTGTCGGCCCGCCCCGGAGGGCTGCTGCCGGAGTTGCCGCCGGGGTTGGCGTTGCCGTCGGGCTTGGAGTTGCCTCCGGAACCCTTCTTCGGTCCCTGGTCGGTCGGCTCCTGCGGCTTCGCGGTCACCAGAAAGGCCTGAGGCGCCAATCCCAAGCTGGCGCCGACGTTGGTAGCGATGATCGTGTGCTCTCCAAGAGAGGCCTCGGGGATCGTGACGGTGGCGACGAAACTGGGGCCCTGGGCCGTCCCGAGGAGCCTCCCGTCGTCCCAGCGCAACTCGACCGGGTTATCGGTGAAAGCGTCTCCGGTCACCTGGACGTCGGTCCCCACCGGACCGGACTGCGGATTCAGCTGGATCGCAGCATCGGCCGTGCAGGCCCAGGCGAGGGCGCTTCCACCGAGCAAGGCCGCCCCCAGCGCGGCTGCGGCTACCAACCATCCTCGCCGTGTGTCTCTTCGCATCGCTTGCTCCTGACGAGCTAGATGATGGTGAGCGTGTCGGCCTGGGTCGTAGTGTTGCGGGTCTTGTCGATGAAACACACCATCGCGGGGCCCATCAAGCCGCCGTACTGGCTCGTCGGCTTCGCCGTCTCCGGGACCTGGCCCTTGGTGACCGCGATGTTGCCCTTGGCGTCGGAGAAGACGCTGCGAGGGTTCATCCGGATGTCCGGGTCGATCCGGCCCCCATAGCAGCTGGTCCCCATCGTGGAGGTGCGCCGGTAGTTGCGGAAGTGCAGGAAGAACTCTTTGTTGGCCTTGGTTGCCGTCGCCTTGACCTTGATCTTGTCTCCCGGGGCCGCACAGGTCTCGCCCTCGGGACACGCGGCTTGGGTCGCTTCAGCGACCGACACGACGGAGGTGATCTCGGTGGGACCCTGGACCGCTATGCAGGCCCACGCCACCGACGTGACCGCCAGTGCGAGCGCTATAGCTGAGGATGAAACCAGAAGGCTTTTCCGACCCACCATGACAGATCTCCTTACGAGTGTGTGGTCTCAGTCCCCGTCGCGCAGGCTATCAAAACGGCCCTAATCGGGCAATCTGCCCCCCTCGTCCTCAGGAGGTTTCTTCGCGCCGACCCCCTCTCCTGCGGTCACCTGACCCGGAATTCTTGATTCATGCCCTTGAGCGCGTGGGGCCGCCCATCGGGGGATTCGAGGAAGCAAACGAGCCCGTAACGGCCGGCTTCGAGATCGAGAGCGAAGGACGTGTCCACCGCCGGCCGCTTCGGAGGAATCACCGCCACGGTCGTGGTTGCCCTCCTGCGCTCCGACCTCAGCTGCTCGTCCAGCGGCGGGACGTCTTCGGGCAGGGCTATCACGACCAGCTCGTGACGAAGCTCGCCCCGGTTGGCGACCCTGAAGACGACCCGGCCTCGAGGCACCTCGGCGGGAGCGGAGAAGCTGAACTCGTCCATGACCACTTCGGCCGCCGCCGGCGCCTGAGGCAGAGGCAGGGCCTCGGTGCACCCGCCCATGAGGACCGCGACCGACAGCACCGCCCCCAGCGGTTTCACAGTGGCCTCACAGTGGCCTCATGGCTCGACCTGATCGGCCGACGACGTCCGGCGGCGGCGGAACCTGATAACCAAGCCCGCGCCCGCGATTCCGGCCAGCACAAGGCCCGTCCCCGTCGACGCCAGGAGAGTGGAGGCCCCCTCGTCGTGGTCGATCACCGCGGTGAAGACATCTTGATAGGGAGAGATCGCCGCGTTGCGCGTGTCGGCCCACGCCGCGATCGTTCGGTCATCGCCGGACGAGACCGCGAGGCGCGAGCCGATGTCGTTCCTCTTGCGGGACGAGGGGATGAGGTAACGCTGGCCGCTGCGCGACGTTCCGCCCTCATCCGTCAGCCGGACGTTGGCGGCGAAGCTGTGTCCCCCATCGGTGGAATACGTGTAATAGGTGTCGTTGAAGAGGTCATCCGGGTCCCTGCGGCGGTCGTAGAAGATCACGTCGACACGTCCATCCGGGGCGACCCCCAGGTGCGGAAGGTACTGGGTGGCCCCATTACCCGCGGGATCATCGTTCAGACGGAGCGGCCCCGCCCACGTGCGCCCGCCGTCGGAAGAGCTTCTGAGGAGCACGTCCGAGTCCCCCTCCCGGGCGTCTTCCCACGCCACATGCAGCCTGCCGTCGTGGCTCACGCCGAGAGCGGGGGGCGGCATCGTGAAGATCAGGATGACGCGGTCGCGAGGTCGGACCTCGTCGTCCACCACGACGCTCGACCCGAAGGTGCGTCCTCGATCGGTCGAGCTGGTCGCAAGGATCGCCCACTCGCCCTCGAAAGGGGGGCCGGGAAGTCCCTGATAGTCCCGGATGTCGTCGGCGAGGTCGAAGTACGACACGTGAAGGGTGCCGTCGGGGGCCACGACGGCACTGGGACCCACCACCCGCGGCCTCTCCGGATCGCTGACGCGCACCGGCTCCGACAACGTCTCTCCTCCGTCGTCGGAATAAGCGGCAACGATGGGATTGTCCGTGGGCGGCAGACCACCGGTCGGTGGAGGCACGGCGGTCTGCAGCCACACGAGATACAGGCGCCCCCGGGACCCGCGGTCGCGATCGATCGCGAGACGGACCTGGTAGTTGCCCGGCCCCAGCAGCCGCCGGGGGGTCGAGAAGCTCCGCGCCCGGTCGTCGGAGGTCGTCAGGTAGACACCCGTGGGGCTGTTGCCCGGACCTGCGAGACCCACGAAGAGGTAATAGAGGCGACCGTCGCGGTCGAAGACGATCTCGGGCGAGTAGCACTTCTCGGCCCCGGCCGGGAGCTCCGGCACCGGCTCCGCGCCGATCCAGCTCGCGCCGGAGTCTCCCGAGATCTGCAACGAGCACCCGAACACCGGAGCGTCGATGCGGTTCGCGAGGGCGACGAAGCGGTCGTCGGCGGGGTCGACCGCCACCATCGGCGAGTTCTGGGCTCGGGTGGCGGCCAGGGAGTTCGAGGTCGCCGGCGCCTCGGGGCTCACCACCGGCGCCCGATCCGGAGCCGTGGACACGAGCTGGGTCACGATGAGAGCGCCGCCCACCACGAGGGCGCCCGCCGACGCGATCGCCGAAGCTCGCTGGAGATTCAGGGTTTTCCTCTCGGTGGGAAGGATTCCCGACGATGATAGAGAACCCCGCGGTTATGACTTCGAAGCTTCAACGGGTCGCGCGCGCGGCTGCGACGATCGCCCTTGGCTGCGTCCCCTTCGCCTTTCTGATGACGACGGCTCCCGCGGCGACATTGGGGACCGAAGAGGATGCCGCCCTGGTGGCCGGCGGACATGTGCACGGGACCGGCGCGGAGGGTTCCTTCTTCCCGGGCTCTCCCTGTGAGGGCTGCCCCACGACCCCCCTGGAGATCGAGCAGGGCTCGGACGTCAAGTTCACAGGCCTGGACGAGGAAAAGCACCGGGTCGTGTCCAAGAAGAGGCAGCGCGGGCGTCTGCTGTTCAACTCGGCGGCGGTGGCCAACGGGGACAGCACGCTGATGATCACCAGCAACCTCAAGCCCGGAACGTATGACTTCTTCTGTTCCTTCCACCCCAGCATGACCGGGGTCCTGGCGGTCCGCTAGAGCTATCCCTGCTGCGGTGTGGTCGCTCCCGGGCGACGCTTCGTTCTCCATAACCAGCGACCCAGGAACAACAGCCCGGCTCCCGCGAGCACGGCGCCGCCCCACGAGAACGCCGTGCGAACGCTGGCCGACAGCGGGGGACGTTGGGAGAAGACGACCAGGGCTCGCACGATGTCCTGCTTGCTAGAGGCCTCGGTTCCTCGCCGCGTATCCGTCCATACCGAGAGAGCATCGGTGTTGGTCGACAGGAGGCCAAGCCGGCTTCCGAGGGTGGGCATGCCCCTCTCGCTGCCGACGCCGACACGGGAGTCGAAGCTGTGGTCAGACAGCACGATGCGCCCCGAGAAGCTCGACCCCCCGTCGATCGACGTCTGTAGCGAGGTCTCGTTCAGCAGATCTCGGGGGTCGTTGCGGCGGTCGTAATAAAGGACGTCGACCCTACCGTCGGGGGCGGTCTGCACCTGGGGCAGATACTGAGTGGTGTCGTCGCCCAGGACCGTGTCGTTGACCCGGACCCGCTCCGAGAACGTTCGCCCTCCGTCATCCGAAGCCCACAGCCACACGTCCGCGTCGCCCTGAAGACCGTCGTGGAAGGAGACGTAGACCCGATCGGAGCTCTCGTCGACCGCCAGTGACGGGAACGGAGGGATGAAGACGACGAAGCGCTCGGTCGGCACGATGCGATCGTCGACGATCGTCTCGTCCCACGTCGCGCCGGCATCGGTCGAGCGGGCCAGCACGAGCGACCAATGGTCGGGGTACGGCGGTCCTCCCAGCCCGCCGTGCGCCCCCTCGTAGTCCAACCTGTCCTCCTGGAGATCCAAGTACAGGGCCCAGGCACGGCCGTCCGTCCCCACCTCGGGCGTGGGGGCGACAACGCGAACCCGACCGGGGTCGTTGACCGTCACTGGGCGGGACCAAGACGCGCCTCCGTCGTCGGAAGATGCCCACCGGATGGGGTTGCCCGGCGTCGGGAACGCCAGAGTCGCGGTCTCTTGTGCCTGCAACCACGTCAGGTACAAGCGGTCGGCCTGCTCCGGATCGGTTCGGAGCCGGACCTGGAACGCCAGTTGCCCGAGAGCCTGGAGCGGCTTCGACAGCGTCGTACCCCCGTCGTCGGAGGAAACGATCCACACCGCGTTGGGGACGTTCCCGATCCCTTTCAAGGTCACGAAAGCCAGATACAACTTGCCGTCGGCCGAGAAGGCGACCTCCGGCGCATAGCACTTGGGCTCTTCTCCCTTGGGAACCGGCAGGGGGGTCTGGTCCCAGGTGGAGCCGCCGTCGTCCGACACGTGAAGCGCGCATGAGAACTGCGGCGAGTCGATGCGATTCGAGATCGCGAGCTGGTCTGGGTCGACCGGACTCTGCACCACCGTCACGGAGTTGTGCGCCGAGATGTCCAATGGATCGGTCGCGCCCTCGTTCACGGCGTGGTTGCCTCCGACGACCCGACCGGTGAAGGGAACGTCCGCGGCCCGGGCGGTGACGACCGCACCCGTGCCGGCGACCACGAGACCCGCGGCGCACAAAGGTGCGATCAGCGCCCCGACAGAGGACGGAAGCCTCATCGCCGAGCGGGTGGTGCCTTAGGACCCGGTGGGAAGAGGCGCATCGGGGCGAGCCGCTGCCCAGATCTCGGCCAGCTCGTCGGAGCCCAGAGTCTCCTTGTCCAGGAGGGCCTCGACGACACGGTCGAGGATGTCGCGGTTCGAGTGGAGCACTTCGGCGGCGCGAGCCTCGGCCTCGGCCATCAGAGCGCGCACCTCCTCGTCGATCAGACGAGCGGTTTCATCCGATAGCTGGTTCCTCAGGTCCGCTCCGTTGCCCGGAGCCCCGGTGGTGCTGAGGGGGCCGAGCTTCTCGCTCATGCCGAATTCGCAGACCATCCGCCGGGCCAGCTCGGTGGCAACGCGCAGGTCCTCACCGGAGGTATTCCCGATCTCGCTCAACACCGCGCGCTCGGCCACGCGCGCCGCGAGCAACTCGGCCATCTGATCGATCAGGTGATCGCGCGACGATATGTAGCGATCGGATACGTCGGGGCTCCACAGGTAGCCCAGGGCGCGGCCGCGCGGGACGATCGTCACCTTGTGAGGTGGGTTGGCCCCGGGTAACGTCATGGCGACCACCACATGTCCCGCTTCGTGGACCGCCGCCACCCGACGCTCGTCGTCCGACATCAGCCGGCCGCGAGCGTTTATCCCCAGCACCGCCCGCTCGATGCCTTCTTCCACATCCCTCATCGAGATCTCGTTGCCGTTGCGCCGGGCGCTCAGCAACGCTGCTTCGTTCAAGACGTTGGCCAGATCGGCGCCGGAGAAGCCGCTCGTCAACCCGGCAACCTTTTCGAGATCGACCTCGGGGGCCAGACGCTTGTCGCGGCCGTGGATAGCGAGGATGGCGGCGCGGCCTTTCCGGTCCGGCGCGTCCACCGTCACGTGCCTGTCGAACCGGCCGCGACGTATGAGGGCCGGGTCCAACAGGTCGGGCCGGTTCGTTGCCGCGATGACGACGACCCCGCTCGCGGAGGTGAAGCCGTCGAGCTCGGTCAACATCTGGTTGAGGGTCTGTTCGAGCTCCCGGCTTCCCCCGGCCGCTTCCGCCCGCAGCGATCCGATCGAATCCAGCTCATCGATGAAGAGGATGGACGCGCGCCCGCGCGCGCTTCGGCGAAGAGGTCGCGCAGCACGCGCCGCGCTCCTGTCCGACGAAGATCTCTACGAACTCGCTGGCGGCTACCGAGAAGAACGAGGCCTTGGATTCGCCGGCGACCGCTCTCGCCAGCAGGGTCTTGCCGCAACCGGGGGGACCCACCAACAAGATGCCGCGAGGGATCCGGGCACCGATCCGCTCGAACCGCTCGGGATCGGTCAGGTAGTCGCTGATCTCGGCGAGCTCTGCGATCGCGCCGTCGACCCCCGCCACGTCTACGAACGTCACCCCCTCGCCCCTGAGCGTGCGCCGCCCGATGCTTCGTTGGCCGAGGGCCGAACGTCGTTGACGCTCGGGCTCTTCGGATAGCCGTTGAAGTGCAGCGTCGAAATCGGCCTGCTCGATGCTCTTCCTGGCCGCCCGAGCCGCGACCAGAGCTGCGTTGTTGATGACGCCGGCGAGGTCGGCGCCGGTCATGCCATGGGCCTTCGCCGCGAGCGCCCGCAGATCCACATCCGGCGCGAGCTGTTTGCCGCGCACATGCACCTCGAGGATCGCCGCGCGGGCGGCCTCGTCGGGCCGTTCCAGCGGGATCGTCTGATCGAAACGGCCCGGGCGCAAGAGGGCCGGGTCCAAGACGTCGGCCCTGTTGGCCGCGCGGCCAGAACCACGATCCCCTCGGAGGAAGAGAAACCGTCTAGCTCTGCGAGGATCTGGTTCAGAGCTTGTTCCTGCTCGCCTTGGGACATGACCGCGGCAACCACGCCTCTCGCCCGTCCCACGGAATCCAGCTCGTCGATGAACACGATCGCGGGCGAGTGTTCGCGAGCCACGGAAGAGGTCCCGGACCCGTGCTGCTCCGACACCTTGATAAAGCTCGGCGAAGTCCGAACCGGCGATCGAGAAGAAGGGAACGCCTGCTTCTCCGGCCACCGCTCTTGCGAGCAACGTCTTGCCACAACCGGGGGGCCGTACAGGAGCACGCCTTGGGCACCTTTATACCGAGGTCAACCGATCTCTGGGGGTGCTTGAGGAATTCGACGATCTCACGTAGATCCGCGATCGCCGCGCCCTGCCCGGCCACGTCCGCGAACCGCACGGCTCCGCTTTCGACCTTGCGTGATCTGCTGATCCCGCCGAAGAGGCCGATCCCACCGCCACGAGAGGATCAGGTAGACGAACACTGCTATGAAGATCAACGACGGCAACAGAAGGGTGGCGGGGGCCACCAGGGACTTGGTGAACTGCTGGTCGATCGTGGTCGGGACGTTGTTCACGACCAGCAGGTTCGCCAGATTCTCCCTAACGGTGTCTGCCGAGAAGTAGGGCGTTATAGACCGCCTGCGACCCATCTTTCTTCTCGTATCGGCCCACCACCACGCCGTCGCGATCCAGGATGATCGCGCCGGTGACCCGATCGCTCTCGACCAGGTCGACGAAGCTGTCGAAGCGCAGCGTCTGACCGGGCACTCGTGGCGCGAGTAAGCGAGCGCGCCCATGTAGCCGGCCAGCAACAGCACGACCACCGCGACCGTCCACAGATTGAGCTGTCTCGAGCGATCCTCCATCGTGCACACCATGATGCCTTGTCGGGAACGACTCGTTCATCTGTCAGGCTTCAGCGCATGCGTGCAACGCTGATAGCGGTGATCGCCGGCGCCCTGCTGCTCGCCCTGATCGGACTGCGAGCGGCCAAGCCGGAGATCGGACGGAGCTCGTCCGGGTGTCGTTCCCGGTCGACGACGGCAGCCTCACGCCCTACTCGTTCGAGCTGGGTTATCAGCTCGTCACGCTCGTGTACGACACAGTGATGATCAGAGACGACAGGGGGGTGCCTACCCCGTGGCTGGCCCGGTCCGTGACGATGGACCCGGCCGGCCTCGAGGTCACGATCGACCTGCGGGAGGGCATCACCTTCCACGACGGGTCTCCGCTCACCTCCCGGGACGTGGCTTTCCGGCCTGAGGTTCGCAGGCGCCAATCCCCATCCCCGCTTCACGCCTCAGGTCGCGGACATCGACTCCATCGCGACCCCGGACGACTCGACGGTCGTGATCAAGCTGTCCCAGCCGCAAGCGGGCTTCCTCGATCAGCCTCTGGCGGACCTGCCGATCCTGCCCGCGCACCTGTGGGCCGAGGTCGAAGACGGGCGACCACCGCCGGGTCTGCCGGTGGGAAGCGGGCCGTACCGGTTGGTCGAGCACCGGCCGGGGCGGTCGTATGCCTTCGAGGCCAACGACGACTACTTCCGCGGTCGCCCGGCCGTTGCGCGTGGAGGTGCCGATCCAAAGATCGTTCGAGGAAACGACGAGCGCCCTACGACGGCGTGAGGTCGACGCTATCGGCACCCGGCTGTTCCCCGATGGTGTCGATGAGGTCGATTCGCTCGGTCTCGATGTCGTGCAGGGGCACCTGTATTCCGGCAGCGTCTTGATGCTCAATCTGCGAGAGGAACCCTTCGATGATCCGGCGGCCCGTCGGGCCGTGGCCGCGGCCATCGATCTCGACCGCCTTACCGGAAGCGTCGGGCTCGCTTTTCCGGCCAAGCACGGGTACATCCATCCGGCGTCGCGCTGGGCACCCGAGATCCACCTAGATCCCTACGATCGAGATGCCGCCGAAGCCGCGTCGCGCGTTGGATCTGGAGCCTTCGAGATCCTTGCGCCGAACAACGACCCGATGCAGCTCGAAGCCGCCCGCCAGGTCAAGCTGGCCCTGGCGCGTTGGGATACCGGCTCGGGTTCGGGAGGTCTCCCGCGGCGAGCTGGGCCGGGCCGTCGGCGAGGACGGCGGCAGCGCCGACTTCGACGCGGCGATGTGGACCTCTCCCCCGCTCACCTCTCACGACCCCGCCTTTCTCACGTCGGTCTTCGGATCCGGCGCGCCTCTTGATCACTCGGGTTACTCGAGTGCGCTCTTCGATCGAGCGGCGGAGCCGCGTCCCGCGGGGTCGTTCCGGGAGCGTCAGGCCGCGGTCGAGCGCGAGCTGCTCGTGCTCGAGCAGGATGCTCCCGTCGTGCCGCTGTACTTCCCGGTCGGAGCGTTCGCGTTCAGGGCCGCCATCTATGACGACTGGAGGTTCATCGAGGGCTCCGGCATCATCGACAAGCTGTCGTTCCTGCCGGGGGAAGGGTCTCTTTCTGCCGGGCGAGAAACCTTCACGGGCGACCCCGAGCCGGTGCCGGTCGATGAAGCTCCCGGTGTGCTCGAGGTGCTGTCGGTGGCTCTGGTGGCGGTCGCGGCCATCCTGTTCGCAGTGGGGTCTGCGCGGCGCGGCCGCACCCGCTAGCGGGTGGGCCGGGTGCGCCGCGGGTGCGGTTCCGGTCCCTATCCCCAGGCTGGGACTGGCTCTACAGCTCCGAGCCCCGCGGCGCGCGCCGGCAGTCGTGATCTGGTAGCCGGCGCCCCGCCGCATGATCAGACCCCTCACCTCGAGGTGGCTGAGAGCCAGGGCGATCGCTCCCACGTCTAGCTTCAGCTCGGCGCACAACCGGTCGGGATTGGTGGGCACGTCGTCGAGCAACGACAGCACGATCGCCTCGCGTTCGTCGAGATCGGGCCGGCGCGACTCGAGCCCCACCTTGGGCGGGCCCTCGAAAGCCAGGCGCGGCGCGAGCTCTTCGAAGATGTGCTCCACGCAGGTGACGAGGGCCGCCTGCGAGGTCCTGATCAACTCGTTCGATCCCGCCGACATCACATTGCGGAAGCTGCCCGGCACCGCGAACACGGCGCGGTTGGCATCGAGAGCGCGCCGAGCCGTGATGAGCGCGCCGCTCTTGATGCCGCCCTCCACGACCAGGGTGCCGAGTGCGAGTCCCGCGATGATGCGATTGCGCTCGGGGAAGTGGAAGGCATGGGGTTGGGTGCCGCTGGGGTATTCGGTCAGGACGGTGCCCTCCGCTGAGATCCTCTTCTTGAGACGAGCGTTGCGGCGCGGGTAGTCGACGTCGAGGCCGAAGCCGAGCACGCCGATCGTGTAGCCGCCTGCGTCGAGTGCGGCGACGTGGGCTGCCGCATCTATCCCCGCGGCGAGGCCCGAGACGACACCGAAGCCGGCCTGCACCAGCCCGGTGGTAAGGAGCTTCGTGGCGTCAAGGCCTGCGACGGTGGGACGCCGCGATCCGACGATCGCGATCAGCGGACGGTCGGGGACCTCGATCCCCTCGGCGAACAGGAGTTGCGGCCTGCGGATGGGGCCGAGCTCGTCGAGAAGCGACGGCCACTCGGAGTCGCTCGGGCGCAGGGTTCGTCTCGTGGGCGCGCTCGCAGGGTCCGCCGCCGGCTCGGGAGGACCCGGTACGGGTCCTGGATGGCTCACGACACCGCCCTCAGCGGCGCCTGTTGAAGCCTGAGACCCAGGGCCGCGGAGAGGTGTATCTCGCCGACGGCCGCTTCTTGTTCGAGGTCCGCCAGCGTGCGGGCGACCCGCAGCACCCGGTCCAGCCCGCGCCCCGTAAGCGATTGACTCTCGATCGCATGGGCGATGAGTGCGCGGGCTTGAGGACCCAGCACGACGTGGTCGTCGAGGACCTTCCTGGCCACGCAGGAGTTGTTCAAGGTGGGGTCCCCGTAACGCGCGGTCTGCATCGCCCTCGCGGCGGTGACGCGAGCGCGTATCTGAGCCGAGGCCTCCCCGTCGGGGGGGCCGAGAAGCTCCCGGCTGGTCGAGCGCTCCATCGTCGTCTGTATGTCGATGCGGTCGAGAAGAGGACCCGATAGCCGCGAGCAATAGTTCTGCAGCTGGATCTCGCCGCAGTCGCACTCCTTGCGGGTGTCGCCGAGATAGCCGCAAGGACACGGGTTCATCGCGGCGATCAGCGAGATGCGGCACGGAAACGCGATCACTCCCCCGCTGCGCGCTATCCGCACGGTGCTTTCCTCCAGAGGAGAGCGCAGGCTCTCCAGCACGTCGCGCCGGTAGAGCGGTATCTCGTCCAAGAACAGGGTGCCGTGATGAGCCAAGCTCAGCTCGCCGGGGCGCGGGAGCCCGGAACCCCCGCCCACCAGACCGGCCAGCGAGATGTGATGGTGCGGAGCCCTGAACGGACGCTGCGTCACCAGCGCGGTTCCCCGCGGAAGCATCCCGGCCACCGAATGCACTCGGGTGACGTCGAGCGACTCCTCGAAGGACATCGGCGGCAAGATCCCGGGCATCCGTTGAGCGAGCATGGTCTTGCCCGACCCGGGAGGGCCGATCATCAACAGGTTGTGGCCGCCCGCGGCCGCCACCTCCAGGGCTTTCTTGGAGTACGCCTGCCCGCGCACGCTGCGCATGTCCAAGATGGGTGACGGGGGCGGCACCGCCAGCTCAGGGATCGCGCCCGGTTGCCACCGGCCCTTGAAGAAATCGATCGCCTCTCGCAGCGTGGCGACGCCTATGACGTCAACGCCCTCAACCAGAGCCGCCTCGGGGGCGTTGCCCACCGGGCACACGAGCCCGCGCCTATCCCGGTCGCGGCACTCGAGCGCGGCCGCCAGCGCGCCACGCACCTCTCGAACTCCTCCGTCGAGAGCCAGCTCTCCGATGCAGACCCAGCCGGCCAGGGCGGCAGGGTCGAGCTTCACCTTGTTGTCCGCGCCTGCAACACCCAACGCGAGCGCCAGGTCGAATTGGGTCCCCTCCTTACGAAGAGCACCGGGGGCCAGGTTGGCAGTCGTTCGGAGCCGGCTCGTTTCCTCGTTCGAGGCGAGAAGCGCCGAGCGCACCCGTTGCTCGGCCTCGCGCACCGACGCGTTGGGGAGCCCGACGATGCGGAAACCGGGAAGACCCTGGCCGATATCCACTTCGACCTTGACTAGGTGCGCATCGGCGCCGACCAGGGCCACCGACTCTGTCATAGCAAGCATGAACCGGTCCGTTCCGGTTCCGAAAGCGCGTGGGCTAAAAGCTAGCCGGAGGGTGAGACAAGAACAGTGGGAGCGGCGGCGGCTACCTCGCCTGGAGGGCGTCCAACCCCACGGCAAGAGCGAGGACCAGACGGCGATCCAAGGTTCGTCCGGGGTCACCGCCAAGGTCGATCGTGTAGGTGTCTAGCAGCTTCCAGAGCTGGCGGCGATGGTGGCCGAGCTCGGCGTCACCGCGCTGGAAGACGAAGTCGTACGGGATCGGCAACCAGTTGGCGAAGCTCTCGAGGTAGGGGATCAAACCCACCAGGCGACGGATGAGCGCGATCGCGAGGTTCGCCTCGGTCACGCCGGCCACCTCCCGGCCCCCAGAGTCATAGAGCTTGTAGGTGGATCGGAGCAGGCTTGCTCCGAACACCTTCTGGATCTCGCCGATCTTGCTGCCGTCTGCGGCAACCACGTCGTAGCGGGCGGAGGGATCGAAACGCTGGCGAGCCTTCAACCGGAACAGCTCGACGGATCGATTCTCGTCGCCGTAGAAGCGGATGTCCTCTTTGAACTTGAAGGGTCGCTGCCGTACCCAGCAGAAGGGAGCGCCCGGTCTCTCGCCTCCCCCCTCGGGCAGGGAGAACTGGTACTCGTTGACCACGAAACGCCACTTCTGGCGCAAAACGAAACGATCGTGTTCGTTGGGATCGACGTGACCCGTGCGGCTCATGGAGGACACGGTATACGGCTCGCGGAGTCAGCGGCCGCTGAAGCGGGGTTCTCTCTTCTCGACGAACGCCGTGATGGCCTCGCGCATGTCGTCGGTGCCGAAAGCGACGGTCTGAGATGTGGATTCGGCATCGAGGTTCTCTTCCAGGCTCCGCTCGGTAGCCCGGTTGAGGTTCTCTTTGATCATCGACACGCTGTGCGGGGGCAACGCGGCCAGGCGATGCGCCAGGTCCTTGGTGACGGGGTCGACCTCAGCGGGCTCGCAGAGACGATTGAGGAGCCCCAGGCGATCCGCCTCCTGTGCCGAGATCGTCTCCCCCAACAGAGCCAGCTCCTTCGCCTTGTTGAGCGGCAGGAGGCGCGAGAGGGCCCACGTGCCGCCGAAGTCGACGACCAGGCCTCTCTTCACGAACAGCTCGGCGAAGCTCGCGTCGGTCGAGGCCAC
>JAUJPD010000006.1:82727-85185 GCA_030447315.1 Actinomycetota bacterium
CGGGGCTTCTCACCACGGACACCACATCGAAGCGGATCTCCGCGCTGGGGGCCGGGTTCAGCGACAGCCACACGGCCGCCAGGCGATGCAGACGAGCCTGCTTGAGCGGCGTCACCGCTTCGGACGGATCGCCGAAGAAATCGGTGCTGCGGGTCTTCACTTCGCAGAAGACGAGGGTGCGGCCGCTCCGGGCGATGACATCGATCTCGCCTTGGCGGCAGCGGAAGTTGCGCTCCACGATGCGGTAGCCGTCTCGCACGTAGGCGCGCGCCGCCAGGTCTTCTCCGGCGCGGCCCAAGGACGCCTTGGTTTCCATGGGCGGAACATAGAGGAGAGGTGTGACGGATCCGTTCCGACGCCGTAGAACCACCGCCTGCGTGGCTCAGTTGGCAGAGAAGGGTTAGTCCCGTTCTATGCCTGGGGGCTCGGGCATTATGTCCCGCTCCGCCAGCTGGGCCAGCTCCTCGACGTTGAGGTCGCGGAAAGTGACGACTCTCACTTGAGAAACGAAGCGGGCCGGGCGGTGCATGTCCCACACCCAGGCGTCGGTCAGCTCTACCTCGAACCAGACCTTGGCCCCCAGCTGGCGCGTCTCGACGTTGACGCCGTTGGCCAGGTAGAAGCGTCGCTCCGTCTCCACGACGAACTTGAACATCGGCAGAACGTCCCGATACTCCTTGTAGAGCTGAAGCTCCATCTCGGCCTCGTATTTCTCGAGGTCCTCAACGCCCATCTAGGTCTCCTCCAGCTCTGCGTCGCAGGGTTCTTCTTCCAAGTGTCGCGCCGTGTGGGGCCGGATGACGCCATTCTGGTCGGGAAATCCGCTGACGCCGAAGAACGAGCGGCGATGGATCTCACAGGGGCCGTGCTCGATCAGAGCGTTCCAGTGGTGGCGTGTGCCGTAGCCCACGTTGGTCGCGAAGCCATATTGCTTGAACCGCTTGTGATAGCGCCTCATGGCGGCGTCGCGGTGGACCTTGGCCACGATCGAGGCCGCGGCCACGTTCTTCGAGACGGCGTCCGCTTTCTTCACCGCCAGGCTTGGCCACTGAAGGCGCTTGAGCCTGAACGCGTCCACCAGGACGTAGTCGGGTTCCTGGCCGAGGCCCTTCAGTGCTCGCCGCAGGGCCCTCAAGTTGCATGGATTGAGGCCGTCGCGATCGATCGAGTCGTGTCGCACCCGTACGATGCACACCGCGAGAGCGACCTCGTGGATCTGCTCGGCCAGCCGTTGCAGCTGGAGCTTCGTGCAGGTCTTGGAGTCTCTCAGCCCGTGGAGCTCCGTGCCCTCGGGCAGGATCACCGCCGCCGCCACCAGGGGACCCGCCAGAGCGCCTCTGCCGACCTCGTCGCAGCCGGCCACCCGCTCGAACCCGGCGGCGCTGAGACGGGTCTCCATCAGGCCAGAGGCATCGACGACCATGGGTGACGACTCTACCCAAGGCCAGGTTCTAGGGACCGTTTCCCGCGTTAATTGTCGGTGTATCCCCTCAAAACTTGGGCTGGGGTGGGTTAGAGGGAGCGGAAGTCGCCCGGGGGCCAGATGATGACGAAGGCCCGTCCGATCACCTTGTCCTGGTCGATGGGGCCGAGGATGCGAGAGTCCTCGGAGTTGGCCCGGTTGTCGCCCATCACGAAGATCTTGCCGGCCGGGATGCGGCACCCGTTGCCCGCCCTGGACATCTCCAGACGTTTGCAGTCGGCTCCCGTGATCGTCGAGCTGATCTTGTCCTTGCCGCCCTTGACGAAACGCTGATCGACTTTCTCGCCGTTGATGAGGAGCCGGCGGGGGCTCCCGACGTAGCGGATCTTGTCTCCCGGCAGAGCAACCACCCTCTTGATGTAGTCCTCTTCTCGCCCGGTGGGGAGGCCGAGGAGCTCGCGCAAGAAGTTGCGCCCGTCTTCGTACCAAGGCAGGTCCCTGGCGCGGCCGAAGGCCGACTTCTCGAAGACGACGACGTCTCCCCGGCGCTGATCGTGCAGCGCGTAGCTGACCTTCTCGACCAGCACGCGATCGCCCTCGACCAGGGTCGGCTTCATGGAGGCGGACGGGATGAAGAAGGCCTGGACGAGGAAGGTCTTGATGATGATGGCGATGCCGAAGGCGATGAGAACGAGCATCGGCAACTCCGTCAGGTGTTTCAGCAGGCCCCGCCCGCGGCTCTTGCGCTTGAGCTGGATCGGGGGCGGGGGGGGCTCCGAGAGGGCGGCCTCAGACGGTGCGGACGACCCGTCGCCCTCGGTGACGCCTGCGTCCGGCTTCGGTTCCGGAGCTGGCTCGGGCGACGCGGCGGCTTCGCTCTCGGCGGTAGAGGACATCTACCCAGGTTAGAGGGTGTCGAAGTCTTTCGGGGGCCAGATCAACAGAAACCCGTGCCCCACCACCTTGTCGGCGTCGATCGGGCCGAAGTTCCGGGAGTCGTCCGAGTTGTTGCGGTTGTCTCCCATCACGAAGATC
>JAUJPD010000006.1:85285-108340 GCA_030447315.1 Actinomycetota bacterium
TTCTCGACCAGCACCCGGTCCCCCTCCACCAGGGTGGGCTCCATGGAGGCGGACGGGATGTAGAAGGCCTGGAGCAGGAACGTCTTGATCAGAAGAGCCACGACGAAGGCAACCACCACGAGAACCGGCAGCTCGCGGAAGAAGGAATGCTTCTTGGGCGCCCCATCGGAAGTCTCCGGGGCGACGTCGGGAGAGGTCGGCGGAGGGCCGGAGGGATCGGTTTCGAGCCGGTGCGAAGGAGCCGAGGGCGCCGTCTCCACGGCACGCTCGGGGCTGTGGTGTTCGGACACCTCTAGGTGTCGCGCCGCTCTTTGACCTTCGCCTTCTTGCCCACCCGAGAGCGCAGGTAATAAAGCTTCGCCCGCCGCACATCGCCTCGGGTCGAGATGTCGATCTTCGCGATCATCGGCGAGTGGATCGGGAACGTCCGTTCTACTCCGACGCCGAAGGAGATCTTTCGAACGGTGAAGGTCTCCGAGAGCTGGCTGCCACGACGGCGGATGACGATGCCCTCGAAGATCTGGACGCGTTCGCGCTCGCCCTCTACCACCCTCACGTGCACCTTGACGGTGTCTCCGGGACGGAAGTCCGGAAGGTCGTCTCGCAGGTACGGCCTTTCGACCAGGTCCGTCGGATTCATGTTTCGTCACTCCTCTTTGTCGCTGTGCTCGCGAGCGGCACTGATCGAACTACTCGTAGCCCGGACGGGATTCGAACCCGTGATCTCCTCCTTGAGAGGGAGGCGTCCTGGGCCAACTAGACTACCGGGCCAAGCTGGCTACAAGCTGGGGCGCCTGGATTCGAACCAGGACTAGCGGTACCAGAAACCGCCGGGCTGCCAGGTTACCCCACGCCCCAAAGGCAGCGAGAGGATACCAGCGGCCCCGCGGCGGACCTACGTCTGGGCGCGCAAGCGTGCAAGCGTTCGCTCTCGTCCCAGGATCTCGAGCGACTCGAACAGAGGCGGAGAGACCAGCGTCCCGGTGACGGCCGCGCGCACCGGCTGGAACGCTTTCTTCGGCTTGAGGTCGCGCTCTGCCGCCAGAGCCCGCATCGTCTCCTCGATCGCTGCGGTGGTCCATTTCTCCACGGCCTGCAGGCGGTCGGCGACCTCAGCGAGATAGCTCTCCTGGCCCGCCAGCGCGGCGGCGGCTTTGTCATCCGGGCGCGGTTCTTCGAACAGGAAGCGGATCATCGAAGGTGCTTCGCTGAGGCGTTTCATGCGCTCTGTCAGCAACGGTGTGACCTCTTCCAGGACCGCGAACCCCGCGGGAGAGTCAACCGGCAACCCCTCCTCCCGGCAGAACGGAGCCAGCGCGGTCGCGACATCGTGGGCGCCGGACGAGCGGATGTAATGGCCGTTCAACCACTCGAGTTTGGCTACGTCGAATGCCGCGGGGTTCTTGCCGACGCGCGCCAGCGAGAAGTGCTCGACGAGCTCCGTCCTGGAGAAGATGTTCGTCTTGTCGTCCAACGACCATCCCAACAAGGCGAGATAGTTCACCATCGCTTCGGGCAAGAAACCCTGGTCGCGATACGCGCACGGCCACGTCACCCCACCGCTTCGACAGCGGCCGTCCTTGTCGTCGACCAGCAGCGGCAGGTGGGCGAACACCGGCGGCCGCTCTTCGCCCAGAGCCTCTCCTCACGAGGATCTGCCGAGCCGTCGATGCAACGAGATCGTTGCCCCGGATGATGTGGGTGATGCCCATCGCGAGGTCGTCCACCGTCACCGCCAGCATGTAGGTCGCGGAACCGTCGGAACGCTGGATGACGAAGTCCGGCGTCAACCCCAGATCGGTGACCATGTCGCCCAGCACCTCGTCGTGGAAGGTGATCGTGCGTCCTTCGGGCACCCGGAACCGAATCGACGACGCGCGGCCCTCGGCTTCGTAAGCAGCGACCTCCTCGGGCGAGAGGTTGCGACAGCGTCCGCTGTAACCGGGGGGCCGCCTGGCGGCCGCCCTCTGGCGCTCGGCTTCGAGATCCTCAGCGGTGCAGTAACACCGGTAGGCCGCACGCGAGGCGAGGAGCTTGTCGGCGGCGGCGTCGTAGAGGGCGCCCCTCTCGCTCTGGCGATAAGGGCCGTGTGGTCCTCCCACCTCGGGGCCTTCGTCCCACTCGAGGCCGAGCCACCGCATATCTTCCAACACGGCTCGATAGTTCTCGTCGGTGGCGCCAACGGCGTCGGTGTCGGCGATCCTCAAGACAAACGCGCCGCCGTGGTGGCGGGCGAAGAGCCAATTGAACAGCGCCGTGCGTTGCCACGTGGATCGATCCACTGGGGGCCGGTTCGATGCGGGTTCTCACGACCTCGCTCATCGCGGCAACCCTAACGGCGGCCGCCACGGGCCCCCTCTCGCGCCCCTGGAAATGGGCGGCCGTCATGGCTCCATCGTGATGATCACCGAGCCCCTTGACATCAGGCCGCTGGTGGAAGAAGCGGTGGCTGCCGGCTAGCGGAGCTTGGGCCCTCCCCACGAGGCGGCCGATGATGCCGGTCGGCTGGATCAGTCCACCGGGACCCGCGCATACGGAGATGCAGTTGTCGGTGAGAGCGGACCAGGGAGTGCCGTCGGATGCGATCACCACATCGATGAAGTCCAGGGCGTCGTAGCAGCGCCGCGGTCCGCAGGCCCCACGAGCCAGAGGGTCGGCGGGATCGTTGATCGTGCCGCTGTAGAAGATCGGCCGCGTGGCGAAGACATCTTCGGCCATGGTCATGAAACCGTCCCACTTGACCTTCTGGTCGTACTCGCGCTCGGACGGCTCGCCGTCCACGTCGTTGGTCCCGTAGTACGTGATGGCGACGCTTCTTGCGCCCACGTCCAGGGTCGCCAGCGCGGTCTCGGTGAGTCCGGGGTAGCCGACCATGGCCGGCTTCGACCAGGACTTGCCCCCGTCGCGCGAGGTGGACAGGTAAGGAAGCCGGTCGTCGGAGATGAAGAGGTAGTAGATGTTTCCCCGGTCGTCGACCGCGACGCTGGGATCGGACCGAAGATCGCCACCTTGCTCGACACCCGGACGCAGTTCCAGGTGACGCCCTCGTCCTTGCTGATGGCGAAGGTAAGGACGTCAGCAGTGCTCCTTGGGCAAGAAGACCGTGCCGTCGCGACCGACGACGCCGTGGCCGTGCAGCCGCCGCCGCACGGCCTCGTCCGTGCCTTGGCCTTCCGTGCCGTCACCGGGGAAAAGGCGGGAGAGCCAGTGGGGCGGAAGCTGATCCCCCCGTCGGTGGACTTGCCACACGAAGAGGTCGCCAGGTCGTTCCAGCAGTAGTAGAGGACGTTCTCGTACCCGCTGGGAGCGCGCCTGGTGACCGGAGGGCCCCCGAACAGGGTCTGGTGGTCGTTGATGGGACGCCCACAGGCCAGAGGGTTGGTGGTCCAGGTCTTCCCGCGGTCGTCTGAGAACGACATCAACGAGCACGCGACCGTGAGATCGATGGTGAAGGCGCGACCGGTGTCCTCGTCGACCCACAGGTAGGGATCCAACGAGATGGCGTGGCGGTTCCGCCCGGCCAGCTGCGGGACACGACCTCCCAGCTCTTTGCCGCCGTCGGAGGAACGCACCACCTCGTTTTCGAGCTCCGGCCGCGGTGTAGAAGACGTCGCCTTGCTTGTTGAGGCCCAGGGTGGGCTCCACGGCGTTGTGTCCGACGTTGTAGAGGTCCGCTTCGGGAGCCCGGCGGGCCACCGCCGGCCCGGTGATCCTCTGCCCCCGGCTGCGTGAGCGACGGCTCGGCCCCCAGAGCCGTCACCTTTCGAGGTGGCTCCGGCCACGGCGGCGGGAGCCGAGATCAAGGCGAGACCAACGACCAGCAGCGAGACAGCGGCAGCCACCGAGCGGCGTGCCTTAACCATGACCACGTTGCCCTTTTGTCGGAGATCCGGCCCCTGGGGACAGGGTTCGTCTGGAGCGGGCGGCTCCTGCGTCGGGGGCCGAAGCCGCCGACGTGTCTTCACCTCACTCGACGAAGTCGAGCCAGTCGAAATACTTCTCGTCGCGGCTTCGGCAGATGTCGGCGTAGCGCTGCTGCAAGGTCTGCGTGATCGGCCCGGGCTCGAAGATGCGCCCGTCCACCTCGCGGACCGGGATGACCTCGGTCGCGCTCCCGGTGAGGAACAGCTCCTCGGCCGCGTAGACGTCCGAGCGGGTCAACGACCGCTCCGCCAGCGGCATGCCCAGGTCGCCCACGCGACCTGGATTATCGACTCACGGGTGATCCGCCGGCAGAGGCCAGGGCTTTCATGCGGGCAGAGGTCCCCCTATTGCCATCTATGAGGGGAGGCGTCAGGATCTCGCCGTTGGTGACCATGAACAGGTTCTGGCCGGTCGCCTCGGAGACGTGACCGAGGGATTGAGCATCAAAGCCTCGTCGAACCCCGCCTGGGTGGCCTCGAGCTTGGCCATGGACGCGTTGATGTAGGCGCCGGTCGCCTTCGCGCTCGGCGGGATGATGTTCGGATCGCCCCGCCGCCACGACGAGAACGTGAGGCGCACGCTGGTTGACCGCGCTCCTCACCCTAGATAAGCGCCCCACGCCCATACCGCGATCGCTACCTCGACCGGGTTGGCCGCCGGGTTCACGCCCATCTCGCCACCGAAGCCACGGAAGGCCAGCGGACGCACGTAACACTCTTTCAAGGAGTTGGCCCGGATGACCTCGTGCGTCGCCGCGGTGAGCTCTTCGACCGAGTAGGAAGCTCCATCTGGAAGATGCGAGCGGAGCGCTCGAGACGCCGGTAGTGGTCTCCGAGCCGGAAGACGGCCGGGCCGCGGTCGGTCTCGTAGCAACGAAGGCCTTCGAAGACGCCGGAGCCGTAGTGGAGCGCGTGCGTCAGAACGTGGACGGTCGCATCCTTCCCGCCACCAGCTGCCCGTTCATCCAAACCTTGTCGACCGGATCGATCGGCATGCCGCTCCCTCCCCTCCGGCGGTGGCCGGAGAAACCGTTCGAGGAGACTACCCGTCCAACACGACCGAGCGTGCGTCTGTGAGCCGGGCTTCGTCTTTGATAGACGCGAGCACGCCGTCGGGGATCGGCGAGTCGACCGCCACACACATCAGCGCCTCGCCCCCTCGCTCTGACGGGCCACCTGCATGTTCGCGATGTTGATGCCGGCCTCGCCCAACAACGTCCCGACGATCCCGACGATCCCGGGCCGATCTTCGTAACGGAAGAACACCATGATGGGAGCGAACGACATGTCCAGGTCGTAGCCGTAGACACGCACGAGACGCTCGGTATCCCGCTTTCCCACGAGGACACCGGCGACCGAGACGGTCTCGTCCTCACCCCCCGCGCGAACCTCGACCAGGTTCACGTAGTCCAGCGACTGGGAGGACTTCGTGTCTTCTACCGTGATGCCTCGTTCCTTGGCCATCAACGGGGCGTTGACGAAGGTCACCGGCTCGTGGACGATCGCGGAGAACGCCCCCTTGAGCCCCGACAGGGTGAGGGCGCGGGTGTCGTGTTCGGCGATGCCCCCGTGATATTCGAAGCGAAGCGATTCCATGCCGCTGCCCGCAAGGGCCACGGCCACACGGCCCAGCCGCTGGGCGAGCCGCAGATAGGGACGGACCGTTTCGGGGATATCCGCACCCACGTCGACGTTGACCGCGTACGGGACGAACTCACCGCGCAGGGCGAGGAGCACCTGTTCGGCGATCGTCATGCCGGCCTTGTCTTGTGCTTCTGTCGTCGACGCCCCGAGATGTGGCGTCACCACGACGTTGGAGAGCCCGAACAGCGGATGATCCGTGACCGGCTCGTTCTCGAAGACGTCTACGGCCGCCCCGGCGAGACGTCCACCGTTCAAGGCGTCCACCAAGGCAGCCTCGTCGACCAGGCCCCCGCGAGCCGTATTGATGATGCGAGCCCCGGGCTTGGACGCCTCGAGCTCCTTGGCGCCGATGAGGCCGATGGTCTCCGGCGTGCGAGGCATGTGGATCGTGATGAAGTCCGAGCGCGCGCAAAGATCCGCTACCGAGTCCACCAACGAGACGCCCATCTGCTGGGCGCGGCCGGCGGCGACATAGGGGTCGTAGGCGATCAGACGCATGCCGAAGGCGCTGGCGCGCTGCGCAACCAGGGTTCCGACCCGGCCCAGGCCGATGATCCCCAGCGTCTTGCCGTGAAGCTCGACGCCGGACCATCGCTCGCGCTCCCATGAGCCCGCGATGAGCGCGCTGTGCGCTTGGGCGACGTTTCGTGCCTGGGCGAGGAGCAGGGCCATGGTGTGCTCGGCGGCCGACAACACGTTGGATTGCGGCGCATTGACGACCAGGACGCCGTGGCGGGTGGCCGCGTCTACGTCGACGTTGTCCAGGCCGATACCGGCGCGGCCGACGACCTTGAGGTTCTCCCCGCGCTCGATCACCTCGGCCGTCACCTTCGTCGCAGACCGAACCACCAGCGCGTCGTAGTCGCCGATCGCGGCGAGGAGCTCGTCGGGGGTGAGACCGGAGCGCACGTCGACGTCGAGGTCCTCGCGCAAACGCTCGATACCGGCGGCGGAAAGCTTCTCGCTAACCAGAACCTTCATCGAAGCATCGTACTAAGCACTCGCCGCGCGGAGCCGCAGCGGCTACAGTGAGCCGGGGTCAAGGGTGGTGCGAGGAAGGTCCAGGAAGACGACGATCTTGCCGTCTTGTATCCGCGCTCGCTCGTAGCTGAGCCCCTGGAGGAAAACCGGAAGCGCGACTTCGACCGGGGGGAGTGGGGGGGCCGAGAGGCTAAGGGCGTTCTCGCTCACCGAGACCTCTTCGACCTCGGCCTCCATCCCACGCGCCGCGACCGAAGCACCCTCCCCGGAAAAAGACACCGTTGCGTCGAGGCCTTGTCGCGTAAGTGCGACGTTCAACCCGTCTTCGGCGACCGCGCCGCGGCCGCTGCCACCTTCGACCGATATGCCCCCGGAGCCCGCGAGCACGTCTCGGATCGAGAAGGACACCTCGAAGAGATCGAGGTCGACGTTGCGGAGCCTGACGCCTCGTCGTCGCAGGCTCCCGACGGCGATGCCCAGGCCCTGGAACTCCCCCCGAAGAACCTGTACGAGGAAGGGCCGGCCCTTGAACTCGACGTCTACGCTTCTCGCTCCGTCGAGCGAGGAGGCAAGGCGGCCTTCGATCTTGTCCTCGGCCACGTTCTCGGCAACGACATCGGCCACGAACAACAGGACGGCTATGACCAGGAGACCGATCAGGAGCTTCAGGCCAGGGCCTCCACGACGTGATCGATCGAACGGGTGAGCGCTTCGATGTCGTCGGGGTCGATCGCCGGATACATCGCGATCCTTAGCTGATTGCGGCCGAGCTTCCGGTAGGGCTCGGTGTCGACGATCCCGTTACTGCGGAGCACCGTCGCGAGCGCGGCCGCGTCCACACGGTCGCCGAAGTCGATGGTCCCGACGACGTGACTCCTCTGCGCGGGGTCCATCACGAACGGGACGGCGACCTTGGACGAATCAGCCCACCCATACAGGATCTCGGCGGAACGGTCGCAACGTCCACTTGACCACCCCAGGCCTCCGTTGCGCAGCATCCACTCGAGTTGCTCGAGCATCAAGAAGATGGTCGCGAGCCCCGGGGTGTTGTAGGTCTGGTCCTTGACCGAGTTGTCCAGCGCCACCTTTAGGTCGAGAGACGCAGGCACGTAGCGGTCCGAGGCGGCGATCCGTTGGATGCGCTCGACCGCCGCCGGCGAGCACAACGCGATCCACATCCCCCCATCCGAGGCGAAGCCCTTCTGGGGAGCGAAGTAATAGACGTCGTAGTTGTGCGGATCCACGCAGACCTGCAGCGGCCGAGGTTCCGTCGACGACGGTGAGTCCCGCCGGCGACGGCCGGCGAACAGGCATGGCGACCCCGGTCGAGGTCTCGTTGTGCGTGAGCGCGTACAGATCGACGTCCTCGTGAGGCTCGGGTTGCGGATGGGTGCCGGGTTGCGATCCGATGATCCGGGATCGCCCAGGTGCGGTGCCGCTGTCGCCGCCTGCGCGCACTTCGAGGAGAACTCGCCGAACACGAAGTGCTGGCTTCGCCGTTCGATCAACCCGAAGACCATCGCGTCCCAGAAGGCGGTCGCGCCGCCGTTGCCGAGCAGGACCTCGTAACCCTCGGGGAGGCCGAAGAAGTCGCGCAGGCCGTGCCGCAGTCTCGCCACGGTGTTCTTGACCGTCGCCTGCCGATGGCTGGTGCCCAGGTAGGCGTCCGCCGCTGCGGCCAGAGCCGCGACCGCTTGGGGCCGGACCTTCGAGGGGCCGGATCCGAAGCGACCGTCGGACGGCAGCAGCTCTGTCGGGATGACTATCCCCTCGAGCTTGCTCGTGCTGTCGCTGTCTGTTGGATCGGCCATCGGGGTCCTTGCGTCGGAGGCTTCGGAGATTAGGGTGCGAATCATGCCGCAAGAGCGTCTCTCGACCCGTGCGCTCTCGATCACGGAATCGTCCACCCTGGCCATCGACACCAAAGCCAAGGCCTTGAAAGCGGCAGGTGAGAAGGTCATCGGCTTCGGGGCGGGCGAGCCCGACTTCCCCACGCCGGCTCACATCGTGGAGGCCGCCGCGGAGGCGGCCCGTCACCCGCTGTATCACAAGTACACGCCGGCGCCCGGTCTTCCCGAACTGCGTGCCGCCATCGCGACCAAGACCGAACGCGACTCCGCATATCCGATCTCCCGTCTCAGGTGCTGGTGTGCAACGGCGGAAAGCACGCCTTGTTCAACGCGTTCCTCTCGGTGATCGACCCCGGTGACGAGGTGCTCGTCCCGGCCCCTATTGGGTCAGCTATCCAGAGATGATCAAGCTGGCGGACGGGGTCGTAGTGGAGCTACCGACGAGCGAAGAGACCGGCTTCCAGGTGACGGTCGACCAGTTGGACGCCGCGGTTACGGAACGCACCAAGATGCTGCTGTTCGTGTCGCCTTCCAACCCGTCCGGAGCGGTGTATCCGCCACACCAGGTCGAAGCGATCGGCCGGTGGGCCGCCGAGCGCGGCATCTGGGTCCTCACCGATGAGATCTACGAGCACCTGACCTACGGAGACGCCGTCTTCTCCTCGATGCCCGCGGCGGTTCCCGAGATCGCGGATCGGTGCATCGTCGTCAACGGCGTCGCCAAGACATACGCGATGACGGGATGGCGTGTCGGCTGGATGATCGGTCCGGCCGACCTCATCAAAGTTGCTTCTTCCTTGCAGTCGCACGCGACCTCCAACGTGGCCAACGTCTCTCAGGCGGCGGCGCTGGCAGCGATAGCCGGTGACCTGAGCGCAGTCCACGAGATGCGCACAGCTTTCGACCGGCGGCGCCGGCTGATGCACAAGCTGCTGAACGAGATGCCAGGGGTCGTGTCCTACGAACCGGAGGGCGCGTTCTATTGCTTCCCGTCCTTCAAGGGGGTGCTGGGGCGATCCATCCGGGGGCACCAGGTCGACAGCGCGCAGCGGCTGGCGGAGGTCATCCTGGACGAAGCCAAGGTCGCGATCGTCCCGGGCGAGGGCTTCGGCGCCCCCGGATACGCGCGCCTCAGTTACGCCTTGGGCGACGATGACATCGAGGAGGGTCTCAGCCGGATCGCAGCTCTTCTGTCCGAGTAGTCAGGGTCGACTAGCGTCGCCCCTTCGTGCTGCGCCCGTCTTCGCCTGCCGGCGAACCCGGCGGAGTAACCGCGCGGACCTGCGCGGCCGCGATCAGCTCTCGGACCTCGTGCTCGCGTCCGGTGCGCATCAGCTCGACCGGGTCGGGCTCGCCGTTGACTATGTCTTCGAAGAAGACCTTGCGGTCGTCGTAGGTGGGAAGGGTCTGCTTGGCCCATTCGCGCACCCCGTCGAGGAGAAGACCCAACCGCGCGTACTCGGGGCCGAACAACGCTGCGGCCTCGCGTTTCATGCGCTTGGCCAGGGCCGGGCTTGCGCCCGCGGTGGAGATCGCGACCGATAGGAACCCGTTCCGCAGGACGGCCGGAAGGATGAAGTTGCAAAGATGCGGGACGTCTACCACGTTGACCAACATCGAGCGGCTCTCGGCATCTCGATAGATGCGGGTGTTGAGCTCGGTGTCGGACGTGGCCGCGATGGCGAGCATGCAGCCATCGAGGTCGCTCGGTTGGTAGTCACGCTCGTATAGCCGCACCGTTCCCGTCGCCGCGAGCTCCATGACCTCTGGTATCGCCACGCGCGCGACCACAGTCACGTCCGCGTCGCACGCGAGGAGCCCCTCGATCTTCTCGAGACCGATCCGCCCGGCGCCGACCACCACCGTTCGCCGGGCCGTGAGGTTCAGACACGCGATATAGAGATCCGCTTCGATCATCGATCGAGACTACGTCTGGCGCGAGAACGCCCCCGGACAAATCCGGGGGCGTTAGAAGACTCGTCGAACTACTTCTTCTTGGGCAGGCCGGTGATCTTGAAGGCGTCGAACCCGTTGGTGGCGTCGTTGGTGAAGAGCATGTCGCCTTTCTCCGCCCACAGGATCGAGTAGGTGGCGGCATTCTCGCTCTGCCCCCAGGCAACCTCGACAGGAAGGATCGGGTTGCTCAGGTCCAGGACACTCCAACCACCGGTGAACCAGGTGACTCCTAGATTGCGCGTCCCGGGCTGCCAGTCGAGACCGTGTGACAGGCACCACGAAGGGACCCAACCGGGGAACGTCCCGACGCCGGTCGTGCCATCACCGTCGCCGCGAGGAGCGGCCAGGCTGCCCTGGGGGATCGGAACCATCGGGTTGGAGATGTCGTAGAGCCAGACCCGTCCGGTGGGGCTCTGCCGGGTGCGGCATTCGTGAGCGGCGAAGGCCTCGTCGTCGATCGCCAGCACGTTGCCGTCGGGACTCACGACGCCGTAGTGCGAGTACTGGATCAGGGGGTTGAAGATGCGACCGATCACGACCGGCTTCATGGGGTCGGACATGTCCCAGATCTGAGTTTCACCGGTTCCTATGGCTCCGGCACAAATGCCCAGCTTCTTGTCCTTGGACATGTAGAAGGAGACGTCGTGGCAGTCCATCACGTTGGTTGCCTTTCCGGCGACCTCCGGTCGGCGTGGATCCGACACATCAGCGATGACCACACCACGGTCGGCGCTGCCGACGATGTTGCCGCCTGCCATGTAGATGAGGTTGGTCCCCGGGACCGGCTTGTGCGTGTGGGCCGATCCGGTGTTGACGGAACCCAGGATCTTGGGCTTGCGCGGATTGCTGACGTCGACCGTCATGAGCCCGGCACCCGCGGTCGGAGCGCACTTGTTCTCCTGGAACGACATCGTCACCAACCCCGGCTTGACGACCTCTACGTCGTTGTCGTTGCCCGGGCAGTGCAGGAACCCGACCTCTTTGGGGGCCTTGCCCGAGACGTCGATGATGTGGAGACCGCCCTCGTTGGGTTTGGTCCCGCGGGTGGGAAATTCGGCGTCACCGTCGAGCTCGCCGGCGTAGATGTACTTGCCGCTGCGAGCGAGCTCGGTCCCACCGTCGTACACGATCGAGTCGAGGTGCTTGACGTTCTTACTCGTAGCCACCTTTGGGATCTTCTTGGCGTCCGCCACCAGGGCAGGGACGACGACCGCACCCGCAATGAGGGCCGAGGCCAGTAACGCACGAACCGTTCTCATGTCCAGTCCTCCTTAGATGCAGGCCGGGGTCGTCTCGCCGACGCCGCTGCCCGTCATTCCTTATCTAGCTCTTGCTCTTGCCTTCTTTGAGACCCTTGACGGTGAACACATCGAGGCCGCGGACCCGGTCGTTGGCCCAGATGCGGCCGTCGTGCCAGTACGCCGACCAGTAGTTCGTGTTGCCCTCTCCAACGGAGATGTAGTGCGCGAGCTCTTTGGGCTGGCTCGGGTTCGAGAAGTCGACGACGCTCATGCCGCCCGCGTACCAGGATCCGACCAACGTGTGGGTCCCGGGGATGAAGTTGAAGAGGTGGGCGCTGCACCAGGTGTCGCGGTTGACGTTGGAGGATCCCGCCGGGAGAGGCCCACGCTGGGGCCCTTGGTAGCCGACCAGCACGGGCGCCTGACGAACGCTGAAGTCGTAGATGAACATCGCTCCCGTGGGGCCACCTTCGCAGTCGTTGCCCACGATCGCCTCGTCGCCGATGACGAAGTACTCACCGTCGTCGGTGAAGGCGAAGGAGTGAGGGAACTGAGCCGCGACCGGCACGTGAGCGATCGTGTGCGGCTTCAAGGGGTCGGAGACGTCGAGGATCTGAGCCTCTCCCCCACCGGCACAGCCCGCAAACGCCTCTTTCTTGCTGACGTAGAACTCGAGGTCGTGACAACCGGCCCTGTTGGGGGAGAACGTTGCGGCCACCTTCGGCTTCGCCGGGTTGCTGACGTCGAGGATCTGCTCGACCCCGCCGCCGTTGGCGAGACCACCTGGTGAGGCGTAAATGATGTCCTTGCCCGGGTAGACGGTGAGGGTGTGGGTACCGCCGGGAAGGTCGTTGACGGCGCCGAGCAGCTTCGGCCGCTTCGGGTCCTTCACGTCTACGAGGCGGACGCCGCCGCCCTGGCCTCCACATTGGGTGGAGTGATAGCCGATGGCGATGAGGCCCGGCTTCACCACCGCAACGTCGTTCTGGCCGCCGGGGCAGGGAAAGAATCCAAGCTTCTTGGGCTTCGCGCCCGAGCCGTCGATGATGTGGACGCCGCCGTCGGCCCCCTGCTGCATCGCGTAGACGTACTTGCCGGAGAAGGCCATGTCGGTGCCGCCCGAGAAGAAGTCCTCTTTCTCGTTCTGGTACGGGAAGTGCGCGATCAGCTTCACGTTGTCGGACTTGTCGACCTCGGGGCCGCCGCGGGCACCCGCAGGAGCCGCCAGCAAGCCGGCGAACAGGCCGACGCTGAGAACCAGGGCGAGGCGTCGCTTCATCAGAGATGTCCCCTTCGGTCGTTTGTGTGTTGAGGGAAGGTTCGCCCCCGGCGCCCGCCCTCCTGCACGCCTGTGAAACCCCGCCTGGGTACCCCGATAGAGAGAACGAGGGCGAGGGGCAGGTGGGGCGAGGAGGGGGTCAGGCGGAGTGGGCGGCGGCGCGGACCAGGCCCGCCAGCACCTTCAGGTCCCTCTTGAAGATCCTGTACATGACCGGCTTGAAGGCCGTTATCCCGAGGGCCCCCGCCACGCCCAGGGGCGGGAAGAGCTCCTCTCGCCAGTAGAGGTGGGTGCGCCCTCCCCCGAGCGGTGTCAGGTAGAGGTCTCCGGAGCCGGACACCCAGCCCTCGTGGGCGATGCCGAGGCGCTTCTGCGGTTCCCAGGCCGTCACCCGCACCTTGTCCCTGGTGCTGATGCCGGCGATCTTGACGGTGGCCTCGGCCTCCACGCCAACGCCCTCCCGGGCCTCGCTCAGCACCACGAAATGGGAGGCTTCGAGCATCCAGTCGCCCTGATGCTCCCAGTCGGTGATCAGCCGCCACACGACCTCGGGGGGGCCGGGCAGCGTCTCGGACATCTCGAGCACTACCGGCCACCCTCGGGAGATGACCCTGGAAACCGGAGGCATCTAGGAGGACAGCTTCCGGCGCAGGAGGTCGTTGACCATCCCGGGGTTGGCCTGCCCCCGCGTCTTCTTCATCACCTGGCCGACCAGGAAACCGATCGTGTTCATCTGGCCCCCCCGTACCTTGGCCGCGGCCTCGTCGTTCTCGGCGATGACCTCGTCGACGGCGGCCTCGATAGCGCCGGCGTCGGAGACCTGTTGGAGCCCCTTGTCGGCTGCGATCGTCTCGGGGTCGTGCCCGGTCTCGAACATCGCCGCCAGCACCGTCTTGGCTTGTTTTCCCGAGATCTTGCCGTCGTCGATCATCGAGATCAACCCCGCCAGCTGCGCGGGCGAGAACGGAGTCTCGTGGAGCTCCAACCCCCCTTCGTTGAGCAGGCCGTAGAGGTCGGCGATGATCCAGTTGACGACCTTCTTGGCATCGCCTCCATAGGCGGTGGCGGCCGCCTCGAACCAATCGGCGGTCTTTCTAGACGCGGTGAGCACGGCGATGTCGGCTCCGCCCAGGCCGTATGCGGTGACGAAGCGCTCCCGGCGAGCCGCCGGGCAGCTCGGGAAGGGCGGCACGGGTCTGCTCGACCCACTGCGTTGAAGGCGCTAGAGGAACGAGGTCGGGCTCCGGGAAGTAGCGGTAGTCGAAGGCGAACTCCTTGGTGCGCAGCGACGAAGTGGTCCCGGTCTTCTCGTCGAAGTGACGGGTCTCCTGCACCAGCGCCGTGCCCGCATCCAGGGCTTCGCGCTGACGCCTCTCTTCGTATTCCAGCGCCCGGCCCACCGAGCGGATCGAGTTCATGTTCTTGACCTCGACCTTGGCGCCGAACTCCTTCTCTCCGCGACGGCGGACCGAGACGTTGGCATCGACGCGCATCGAGCCCTCCTCCATGCGCACGTCCGAGACCCCCAGCGACTCCAGAAGCGAACGCAGCTCGGCCACGAAGACCCGAGCTTCCTCGGCCGAACGGATGTCCGGCTCGCTCACGATCTCGACCAGCGGGGTGCCGGCGCGGTTGAAGTCCTCGAGGGAGTGATCCGAATCCGCTATACGACCGCTTCCTCCGAGATGAACGGACTTGCCGGTGTCCTCTTCGAGGTGCACCCGGGTGATGCCGACGCGGGTCGAGCCGAAGTCGCCCGAGATGTCGAGATGTCCCCGCTCGCACAGCGGCGCGTCGTACTGGCTGATCTGGTAGTTCTTCGGCATGTCCGGATAGAAGTAGTTCTTGCGGTGGAACAACGAGTACTCCGCGATCCGGCAGTTGAGGGCGAGCCCGATCCTCATCGTGTAGTCGATCGCGGTGGCGTTGGGGACCGGGAGGGTGCCGGGCATGCCCAGGCAGACGGGACAGGTCCGGCTGTTGGGCTCGCCTGCGAAGGACACCTCGCAGCCACAGAACATCTTCGAGTTGGTCGCCAGCTCGACATGGATCTCGAGGCCCACCGTGGTCTCGTAGACGTCTTCTCGAACGTTCACAGCTGCGGCCTCTCGTCGAAGCCCAGATCCTGTTCGAAGGCGTACGCGGCGCGGAACATCGTCTTTTCGTCCAGAGAACGAGCGATGATCTGCAATCCCACGGGGAGACCATCATCCGGCGACAGGCCGCAAGGCACACTGATCGCGGCGTTGCCCGCCAGGTTCACTGGAACCGTGAACACGTCCGACAGATACATGGCGAGCGGGTCGTCGGTACGTTCGCCTAGCTTGAAAGCGGTCGTGGGAGACGTCGGGGTCACGATGAGGTCGACGCGTTCATAGGCCCGCTCGAAGTCGCGGGTGATCAAGGTCCGTACCTTCTGCGCTTTGCCGTAATAGGCGTCGTAGTAACCGGCGGACAAGGCATAGGTGCCGAGCATGATGCGGCGCTTGACCTCACGGCCGAAGCCCTCTGCTCGGGTCCTCGAGGTCATGCTCACGATGTCATCGGCCCCGGCGGCCCTGCGACCGTAACGAACGCCGTCGTAGCGGGCCAGATTCGACGAGCATTCCGCGGGAGCTATCAGGTAGTAGGCCGAGATGCCATGCTCGAACGACGGCATCGAAACCTCTTCGAGCTGTGCCCCCAGCTTCTCGAGACGTCTAAGTGACTCATCTACGCGTGCGCGCACGCCGGGTTGCGATCCCTCCCCCTGGAACTCGGTCACGACACCGATCCGCATCCCGTCGATGCCTCCGTCGATGCCCTCGAGGTAGTTCGGCACCGGTTCCTTCAAGCAGGTCGAGTCCATCTCGTCGCCGCCCGCGGCCAGGTTCAAGAGAGCAGCGGCATCCTCGACCGTGCGTGTGATCGGGCCCGCTTGATCGAGCGAGGAGGCGAAAGCGATCATCCCGTAGCGCGACACGAGGCCGTAGGTGGGCTTCATCCCGACGAGGCCGCACAGCGACGCCGGCTGTCTGATCGATCCACCGGTGTCGGTCCCCCACGCCCAGGGAGCGGCCCCCGCGGCCACCGCGGCCACCGACCCGCCGCTCGATCCCCCCGGCACGGCATCGAGGTCCCACGGGTTGCGCGTCGCCCCGAAGGCCGAGTTCTCCGTGGAAGAGCCCATGGCGAACTCGTCCATGTTGAGCTTGCCCAACATCGGGAGCCCGGCTCCCTCGCAGCGAGCCACGACGGTGGCGTCGTACGGCGGTACGAAGCCCTCCAGGATCTTGGACCCGCACGTGGTGGTCACACCTCGGGTGACGAAGATGTCTTTGTAGGCAAGGGGAACCCCGTCGAAGGCGGAGTGAGCCTCCCCCGCGGCTCGCCGCGCGTCGGACGCGCGGGCATCACGCCGCGCTCGGTCGTCGGTCCGCTCCAGATACGCGTGGATCTTGGGATCGACCTCGTCGGCGCGAGCGATCAGCGCCTCCGCGATCTCGACGGCCGACACCTCGTGCTCTTTCAGAGCCTCCGCGAGCTCGGTGGCAGAGGCCCAGATGAGATCGTCCATCAGGCGTCTTCGATGATACGCGGGACCCGGAAGCGCCCGTCCTGCGCGTCGGGTGCATTGGCGAGAGCCTCCTCGGGCGACAGCGACGGCCGCGCCTCGTCGGGACGCAGCACGTTGCTCAGAGCAAGGGCGTGTGACGTCGGCGGGACCGGGCCGAGGTCGAGGTTCTGGATCTTTTCCGCATGCGCAAGGATGTCGGTCAGCTCCTTCTGCATCCGCTCGCGCTCGGCGTCGGTGAGGTCGAGGCGGGCGAGGCGGGCCACGTGGTCGACCGCCGCTCGGTCCAAAGACATGGGCGGAATCCTAGAGGGGCGGTAGCGGTGGCCGGGCGGTACCGTTGGCCGATGAGCTTCCCGCGCAACCTCCTGGCGGATCACGAGAAGGTCGTCTTCGAGCTGCGGCCTCACTGGGTGGCGCTGCTCCCGTCGCTGTTCTGGACGGTCGGCCTGGGGATCACCCTCTTCTTCGGCTACCAGGCGGCCGACGCGATCTTCGAACAGAACCCGGAGACGGCAAAGAGCATCATCGGGGGCGTGGTGACGCTCGCATGGATCGTGCTAGCCATCGTGCCTTTCCTGCGCTGGTACTTCACCTTGTTCCTGTTGACCAGCGACAGACTCATCACCCGCCGCGGCATCATCGCCAAGCACTCGCGCGAAATCCCGCTCGAACGCATCAACGACGTCACCTTCAACCAATCGGTGATGGACCGCGTTCTAGGGGCCGGAGACCTGCTGGTGGAATCCGCCGGTGAGCGCGGTCAGACCCGCATAGAGAACGTCCGCAAGCCCGAGCAGGTCCAACTGATGATCTACACGGAGACCGAAGACAACAACAACCGGATGGTCCGCCCCGGCCCCCAGACGCGCGGCCCTTCGATCCCCGATCAGATAGCTGCGCTCGCACGTCTACAGGAACAAGGCGTCTTGAGCGAGGCCGAGTTCGAGGCCAAGAAGCAGGAGTTGCTGAAACGGATCTAGGACTTGCCGACCTCCCGCGCAGAGGCAACGGGAGCGGCCCGCGGCGGTGCCGTTCCCTCTGGTTGCCCCGCGACTGGGGCTATCCTGCGCGTCGGATCCTGGACTAGACGGGAGATCTCATGGATTTCTCCATCCCCGACGAATACGCCGAGCTACAACGCAACATCACGGGTTTCATCGACCGCGAGCTCCGGCCCCTCGACGACGAGCTGGACCCCGAGCAAGACGACGTTCCGGTCGAGCTGAGGGATCGGGTCCGGAAGCGATCGGCCGAGCTCGGTTTCTACGCCGCCGACTTCCCCGAAGATCTCGGAGGAAGCGGGCTTCCGCAGTTGGGCATGGTCCTGTTACGCGAGGCCGCGGCTCGGTCCGGCCGCCGGCTCGCGGGGTTCACGACCTACGGCCCCGAAGGCCCCACCGGTCTTCTTCTGAACGCAACCGACGAACAGAAGAAGAAGTACCTCGTGCCGCTGATCTCGGCGGACAAGTCGATGTGCTTCGCGCTGACCGAGCCCGAAGCGGGCTCCGACGCCCAGAGCATCCGCACCACCGCGACCAGAGACGGTGATTCCTGGGTGCTGAACGGGACCAAGCACTTCATCACCAACGGTAAGCACGCCGATTTCGCCCTGGTGTTCGCCGCCAACGACCGCGCCAAGAAGGCACAGGGGGGCATCACCGCGTTCCTGGTCGAGAAAGGCACCCCGGGCTTCTCGGTTGGACGCGCGCAGCGCGGGATGGTCGAAGGAGAGGGTCAGTTCGAGCTCGTTTTCGAGGACTGCCGGGTGTCGGAAGAGCAGATCCTGGGCGGGGCAGGCAACGTCGGCATGGGCTTCTACTCGGCGATGCAGTTCCTGGCCATGGGACGGCTCTCGATCGCGGCGATGTGCAACGGGATCGCGGACTACGCGCTGTCGCTCGGGATCCAGTACGCGAAGGACCGTACGGCCTTCGACCGCCCGATCGGCAAGAACCAGTACGTCCAGGGCCACATCGTGGACTCGGCGGTCGAGCTGAAGGCTTCCAAGCTGATGACCTACGAGCGCGTGGAAGTACGACCACGGCGACGCCGTGATCCAGGAGTCATCGATGGTCAAGCTGTACGCATCCGAGATGGTCAACCGGGTCGCCGACCGCATGATCCAGGTCCACGGAGGCATGGGCTGGATGCGCGAGCTGCCGCTCGAGCGCATCTACCGGCTGGTGAGGATCTTCACCCTCGTCGAGGGGACCTCGGAGATCCAAAAGTACATCATCGCCAAGACCCTGGGCCTCTAGAGAGCGGCTCTCTAGCGACGCCTGCTAGCCGCGCAGACCCTGCAGCACCCGCACCAAGCGGCCCACGTTGATGGTCCAGCCGACCCCCCACGGATGCGGAGTGATCAGACGTTCGTCGCCGGGTGCCCACAGCGCGTCCTTGAGCTTGTCGAAGGTCGGAGGCCGGAAGTCGTAGGGAACGATGCCGCCCACGAGCCCGTTCCAGGTCCGGTCTTCTTCGGCCTTGTTCGTCTCTTCGCGGATCGCCCCGAGCAACAGTCCGAGGGCGACGATCTTCACCAACCAGCGCAGCTTCGTCACGAGCCTTCCTCACTCTCTTCGCCCTCGGCCCGCGACGCGTCGAGGGCCTCGGCGATCTCGGCCACGACCGGCTCGGAGCGACTGCTCACCACCCAGTTCGGGCCCACCGCAACCGAGCCCAACAGCCCCCCCACCGCAACCCAGTCCTCGCGGTCTTCGGCGTTCGCGAACATGGTTATGACCACGGCCTCCCCATCCACCGCACAGAGCCCGCGTTCCTTCACCAGAGACTCGTGCTCCGCGTTCGTCGTGGAGATCTCCGTGGTCGTCTCGAGGCCCTGGCACTCGATGTCCGCCTCGGACATGGCGGTCGCGACCTCCTCGGCCCGCTCGTATGACGGCGTCTCTGCGTCACAGCCGGTCATGACCAGCGCGGCGGCAACGAGCAACACGATCGTCCTCACGGCGACAGGGTACCGACTGACGCCGCCCTAACGGATGCCGCCGTGCTAGAAGTGCCACCGACGACTAGCGACAGGAGGCAGCGGTGGCGGAACTTCCGAGTGGCACCGAGATCACCTGGTTCGGACATGCGACCTTCAGGATCGTCACGCCGGGGGGCAAACGGCTTCTGATCGACCCCTGGGTCATGAGCAATCCCGCGTGCCCCGACGAGCTCAAAGATCCCGGCCCCCTGGATGCGGTGCTGATAACCCATGGTCATTTCGATCACATGGAAGATGCGGTCGCGGTCGGCGAAGCCTCGGGCGCGCCGATGGTGTCGATCATCGAGGTGTGCGCCTGGCTGCGTTCCAAAGGGCTCGAGAACCTCGTCGAGTTCAACATCGGCGGCACCGTGGAGGTCGCCGGCTGCAAGATCCACATGACGCATGCGGTGCACTCGGCGGGGATCCGCGACGGTGACCAGATGGTCTACGGAGGAGAAGCCGCCGGCTTGGTCGTCGAGCTCGAGGATGGGTTCAAGATCTACCACGCAGGCGACACCGCGGTCTTTTCGGACATGGCGCTTATCGGCAAGCTGTTGGCGCCGGACCTCGCGTTGCTCCCCATCGGGGACCACTACACGATGGGACCGCGCTCGGCGGCCGAGGCGATCCGGCTCCTCGGGGTAAGAACCGTCATCCCGATGCATTACGGCACGTTCCCCGTGTTGACCGGGACCCCGGACCAGCTGCGGGCCGCGGCCTCGGACGTGGAGGGGCTGGAGATAGTGGAGATGGAGCCGGGGGAAACGGTCCGAGGCTGAGCAGGCCGGGGCGGCCACGCCGACTACGAGGCCAGGATCTTGCGAGCGCGATGGGACTCGATGATGGACCAGGAGGGATCGAAGCTGATCGCCTTGCGAAGGAGCGTCCGCGCCTTGGCGTTCTCGCCGAGAGCGCGGGCGATCATCCCTGCGTGATAGTGGTAACCGGCGTCGTTGACGCTCCTTCGGATCGCCTCGGCCGCATACCGCTGTGCCTGATGGAAGCGGCCGTTCGCGTATAGCGCCCACGCCAGCGAGTCCGACACCGCCGCGCTCTGCCGCTGCGAATAGAGGGTGCGAGCATCACGCAGCGCACGCTCGAGGTGGATCTCGCGGTCGGCCCAGAAGGTGACGAAGTCCACATCGGGTCGCACCTCGTGCGCCATGTATCGCCGGAGAGCACGGTCGGCCTCGGCGAAAGCGTCCTCGGCTTCCGCTCTCTCGCCTGCAAGCAGATGCAGCTCGCCCAGGAAAGCGAAGTTCCCGGGCAGGGGAACGTCTTGGACGAGGCCCGACATGATGTGGATCGCTCCGTCGATGTCTCCGCGCGCGGCTGCAAGGTGAACCGTCGACTCGGTCGCGGATCCATAATCCGGAACGAGCCGCAGGGCTTGGTCGAGATGCTCTTCTGCGACGTCGAAGCGCTGAACGGTGAAGTACAGCTCTGCCAGTTGCCAGTGCGCCCACGCGGCGTTTTCGGGCGAGGTCCCGGCAAACCCCAGCGCGCGCTTCATCGCACCGATCGCGCTTCGGCTGTCGCCGGTCGACTGCGCTAGGGCGGAGACCCGGCCGAAGGAGGACAGGTCCGGCCGCAGGTCGATCGACTTCTGGTAAGCGGCGCGAGCCTTTCGCTGATAGCCGAGCTCGAGGTAGGCGTCTCCCACGATCCCGAAGCCCTGCGAGTTGAACGGGTTGATCTTCACCGCCCGGCGCCCCCACTCGAGCTGCCCGTGGAAGTCATGGCGCGACCCGGCGAGGATCGCGTTGCCCAGCGTCGCCTTGAAGTTGCCCTGAGGCTGGGTCTCTAAAGAGTCCGCCAACGCGGCCTCGGCCGCGTCGTAGTAAGAGGGAGCAGCGTCCGCTCGCGCCTTCTGCAGATAACCGAAGCCCAACGCGGCTTGATCCTCGGCGAGGTTGGGGCCACCTTCGGCCACCCGCTGTTCTAGCGCCTCCAGGGTGGAGTCGAGGTCCGCGGTGACGCCCGGCGCCAACAGGGCCTCGGCATCGGTTGCCGATGCCGAGCTCTGGCGAGGTTCCGTTCCGCGGCCCGGAAGCAACGAGCCTCCGATCAACAGGGTGAGGCCGAGACCGGTGACGCCGAGGGCTCCGGCGAACTTGTTCATGCTCATCTCCTAAAGGTAAGGGGGGCCCGGCGAACCGGGCCCCCCTTGAAACGATCAGCCCTTTACGGCTGGCTGTTGGTGCCCTCGTGCGGTGCTGGGTCCGACCCGCGGTGCGGAAGCGCCACGTACGGGAAGGTCGAGAAGAAGCTCTTCTCGTTGGCGTTCACCGCGTCGCCGAGGTCGTTCGGGTTGCCGATGAGCTCGCCCTCGAACACCTGCAATGCGATGTCGAGGACGTCGTCGGCGAGACGGCGTCCGTTGGGGAAGCCGGCGTTGTCGCCGCCGATGACGCCGAGAGACGAAAAGTCCTCGCAAGTGCCCTGCTCACAAGGAGGCGTGGACAGGTTGAGGCGAAGCATCTCGCTGGCCTCGACGTTCTGAGGCTGGTTGAGACCCTGGAGCCCGGTCAAGAAGACATTGATCAGGTCCTGCCTCTGGATACCGGCTCTGTTCGGGTCCGAGTCGGGCTGCTCGATGCCATAGACGGCCTCTACGACCCTGGGCAGGATCGGGTTGTTGACCGCGCCCAGGAACTGCTCGTCCTTGGGGGGGAAGGATGCGTTGAAGAAGTCCTTCAGGCCGCGAGGCACTACGACCTCGTTGACGAGAGGGTTGCCCAAACGCGACACCTGGGCGAACCTGCCCTGGTAGGAGACGCGGCCCGTCTTGGGGTCGGAAATCTTGGCGCTGCGACGGCTCGCCGTGCTCCACACGCCGATCACCGAGTTGTTGGCCGTGACGTTGCCACCCCGGGTTACCTCGGTCTTGGGAACCTGGAGAGCCAGGGTATTGGTGTTGAAGCCGCGCACGGTGTCGTCGCCGACCTCGCTGAAGTCGCCTCCGTAGAGGAGGTCGAAGACGCGGAGGTCGATGAAGAAGGGGTCATCCGCTTGGCCCGCGTAGGTCCTGCCGCCGTCGGAGGTCGGGACCGTGGCCTCGTTGCGCAGGTCCTCGTAGCTCGGCATGGAGGCCCGGCCCACGTCGCTCGGGGCCGCGATCTCGTTGTTCGCAAGCGTGGTCACCTGACGCCGGCGTCCGGAACGGTCGATCTTCTTCAGGTCGTAGGTCTGGAAGAAGAGCAGGTTCGGGTCCGTCAGCGAGGTGACGGGACCATCGTTGTAGAGGAACTGCGTGGTCGGCTGACGGTAGTGGTCCCTGAAGACCCACCGGTAGATGATCTCGGCCGAGGCGTCGCCGTCGTTCGAGACCTTGATGTCGTAACGGGTCCTCTCCGCGAACGGATAGAAGTTCGGGCCACCTGCCGGCTCCTCGAACGGGATCCAGTTGCTGATGAGGGTCACCATCGCGGGGTTGTCCGGGCTCGTGAACGCATACACGTCCGTGTTGTCGATCTGAGGCTCGGATGCCGTGAAGGGAGCTTCACGGTGACTCGATGCATCTCCTCGCGTGGGTGCGAGGGCGGATACGGCCAGGCCGAGGCTAAGGAACGCGGCGATACCGGCGACCATCACCTTCCTGGAAGTTGTTTCGAGAGCAGCTAAACGCATGCAAGCGCC
>JAUJPD010000006.1:108440-118607 GCA_030447315.1 Actinomycetota bacterium
CGACCATCACCTTCCTGGAAGTTGTTTCGAGAGCAGCTAAACGCATGCAAGCGCCTCCTCATATCAGAACGGACCCCGGCTCCTGTTGGCCGGGATCTCGCTCTGTGTTCGGCGCCACGGCTCCCGACGGATTGCATCGGACCTTCACACAGTGGCGAGCACATCGGTGGCGGCCAGGGCGGCGGACCAGCCATCGCGAGGATCTTCTACGGCCAGGCGCAAGGTCCAGCCCTCTTCGGGGGCCCCTTCGTCCCACAGGAACCAATCCAAGGATGCCGACGCCTCTCGCAGCTCCTCTTCGGTCACGGGCCACTCGTATCCGCACAGCACCGAGGTCGCGTACCAGGCCGAGAACCGTCCGAAGGCCGCTCCCCTGCGCCGTCCGTGTGCACCTCCGGATGCCGCGGCCCAGGCGATCCGCTGCAACGCCTCGTCTCTTCTCAGCGGCGCCATGCGCAGGCAAGAGAAGGTGAGCCGGGATGCCGCTCCGGCGGCATCTCCTTCGACGACGACGGCTCGAGCCGCTCCGTTGGACTCCGTGGTCCAGGGACCCACCAGGTCGAGCAAGACGTTCATGACCTCGTCATCGGGCACCTCGGGCGCGGGTACGGGCGAAACATCCGCCAGGGGGGACAGGGGCTCCCAGGGCTCGGCCACCTCGACGTGGTCGGCGCGGTAGGTGGCCAGAGCGTAGGTCGGTTCCCACTCCAGCAGCTCGAGCGGGAGCTGCAACACCTCGGGGTGGGCCTCGGTCGCGCCCACCAGCGCCTCGCCGCGCAAGATCCGCTCTTGGGCCACGTAGGCGGCCGCTTGAGGGCTGTCGAGGTGAGGCGAGAGCTCGGCCCAGGTGTGCGTGGAGGCCGCTACTTCGGTGAGGGGGCCGAGAAGGAACCTGCTCAGCTCCGACTCCAAGACCGTGGCGGCGTAGTCGCCCGGCGCCTCCAGCGCGATCCGGTAGTCGATGTGAGCGATGATCGGCCACATCTGCTTGCCTCTTTCGATCGCATCGTCGCAGCGGTCGGCAAGCTCGAGCATCTCGTCCCACGCCCGGCGGGCCGCAAGAGCATCGATCGCTCGCAGCAGCCCGTTGAGGTCGCCTGCTTCGATCAGCTCCAACAACCGCTGGTTCATCGCTCCAGCGCGTGCTTCAGAACCGGGTAGATCGCATCGGCCCACCGCTGGTAGCCGAGTGCGCTGGGATGGAACTCGTCGGCCGAGAAGTGGGCACGAGGCTCCTCGGCGAAGAAGCGGCCGGTCTCCTCGGCCAACTCGACCACGGCGGCTCCCTCCTCGCGCGCGACCTCTTCGATCGCGTCGGCCACCTGCTTGCCTCGCAGGTACGTCAAGGTGCGCAGTGGTTGATGCCACGCGAAGACCCTCATGTCCGGGGCGCCCGCCACAACGATGGTGGCACCGGTGTCCTCCAGTGCCTCCAGCGCCCGGCGCATGTCGGCTTTGACGTCCGCCAGGGGGGTGAGGTGGGTGACGTCGTTCGCCCCGATGCCGATGAAGATGAGATCCGGATCGAGGCCCTCGACCTGCGGGACCTGGTCCTTCAAGACGTCGCTCACACGGTCGCCCGAGACCCCGAGCACGGTCAACCGGACTCCCCGGCCGATGTCGTCGGCCAGCCGGTGCGCGAGCAGGGTCGGGTAGGCATCGCTCGCCTCGCCTGCACCGATCCCGACCGAGGTCGAGTCACCGAGCACCACCAGAGAAAGAGGCTGCTCGTCGGAGGGGCCGAAGGTCGCATCCAGCTCGAGAGCGGGCTCCGACGGCAGGTAGTCGCGCCGCAACGCCAGCCACACCTCCACTCCGAGGACCACGCCCAGGACCACCACCGCGGCCACCAGAGCGAGCACGAGGCGCCGGATCAACTTAGGCGAGCGGCGAGCTTGGTCGCTCCTCGGTGAGCTATGGCGTAGATCGACAACATGGGATTGACGCCCGAGGCGAGCGGGAACGTGGAGCCGTCCATCACGTAGAGATCCTTCACGTGATGCGATTCGTTGTCCGCGTCCACCACGGATGTAGATGGATCGGTCCCCATCCGGCACGAGCCCATCTGGTGATACGAGAAGAACGTCACATCTCTCGCGTAGCCCCGCTCCCGCGTCTCGTCCGCCCAGGTGCGGTGGGCATCGGCTGTCCCGGGCCGGTAGGTGCAAGGAAGCGCATGAGGTGAGCTGACCTCGGTCGCGCCGGCGGCCTCTAGGACCTGGGCGGCACGGATCACCCCTTCGGCGACGCGCCGTTGGTCATCGCCGTTGAGCTTGTAATCCACGCGCGGAGAGCCGTCGCGGGCGATGCGGACCCGTCCCGCCGAGGAGTCTCTGGTCAGGTTCGCGCAGAAAGAGATGTGTCGGTAGTCGGTCATCATCTCCCGGTGCTGGCTTGCCGACAGCCACGGGAACGCAGCCGACCCGGCCCCCGGATGGATCGGCACCGTCTCGAACAGTGGCCCCCACCCTCCATCCCAGTGGCGGAACTCGCCCGAATAGACGGCTTGTAGCGTCCCCTCCCACGCCCGGACCTCGTCGTCGAACCGGCCCCACGCGGCCGTGCCGGGATGGAGCCGAAGGTTCTTTCCGACCTCGCCCTTCACGCCCGAGCGCAACAACAAGGCGGGCGTTTCGATGGCGCCCGCGGCCGCTATGACCGCCCGCGCCCGCACCGTAAGCCGATGGCCGGCGGCAACAGCTTCGACACCCTCGGCCCGGTCGCCGGACACGATCACCTTTCGGACATCGGCGCCCACGACCATGCGGGCGCCGTGGCCCGCCGCGTCCTCCAGATAGGTGCGCATGCTCGACTGCTTGCCGCCGACGCGACAGCCGAACCCGCACCAACCACAACCCACGTCGTGGGAGCAGCCCTTGGCTGCACGAGGAAGCGGCTCGTTGTGCCACCCGAGCTTGGTGAGGCCGTCGCGCAGCAGCTCATCGCGCTTGCTCGGCCTGCTGTGCTCGGTATTGACGTTGACGCGGCGCGACACGGCCTCGAAGGACGCAGCCATGTCGCCGTTGACGAATGCGTCTATCCCGGAGGTCTCGGCCCATTGCTTCAAGACGTAGTCGGGGGCCTGGAAGGTCGTGGCGTAGTTCACGACGGTGCCGCCCCCAAGGGTGGAGCCGGCCAGCACCCTGCAGCCGAGGTCCGTGGTGGTGAGTGAGCCGCCATACAGATACAGCTCCTGCATCGCCTGCGACTCCCGGTGGTGGAAATCGGCTTCGTTGCGGTAGCCGCCTTTCTCCAACACGACGACGTCGAGACCCGCCTCGGCGAGGATGCCCGCAGCGCAGCCTCCCCCCGCGCCCGAGCCCACGACCACGACGTCACACCTCATCTCGGTCGGCTCGTCGATGGCTAGCGGATGCAAGCGTTTGGGCTCTTCGGGGGGAGGGCCAAGAGGACCCTGATAGCCGATCCGGTCCCAGTGGGGGCCGGGGTGGCCGTAGAGACCGGTGGTCGCGAGAGTGATCAGGACCGCGGCGAGCTGGCGGGCAGGAGCGAGCTTCGAGGTCTTCCACGCCTGTAGCAACGCCTCGGCCTCGGCCCCCGGCAGCCACGAGACGGGCACGGGCTTGCCGGTCAGAGCCAGCGCACCGGCCCTCGTGTCGAGCGCCCTCATCGTGGTCACCAGACGGCGGCGGTCGGTCGCGGATGCGACCAGGCTCAGCGTGTGAAGCATGCGCCGGGGGAGCTCGGGGGTGTAGTCGGGTCCCAGGACCCCGCGAGCGAACGAGGCCAACGCGCCCTCGACCGAGCGCAGATCCTCAGCCACGTGGCGTCGTGCTTGCCGCACTAACGGCGGCGCGGCGGCCTGCGGGAGCGGCGGTGCTGACGCTGCTTGGGGTTCTTCCTGCGGCGCTGGGCGGCCGGGTCGGCAACGGGCTTCGGCCTGGCTTCTTGCGCCGCCTGCACCGCGGTGACCACCTCTTGGGTGGCGGCCTCGTCGGTCTCACCCGCTCCGAGCAACAACTGGAACAACACCGCGCGTTCGAACTCCTCTAGGGAATCCGCGATCTTGTGCCGGGGGCCGCGGGGCGACTCCCACTCGGCGATGATGCATTCGGAGTGTGGAACGCCGACCCGCAACGAGGTCGAGCCGATCTTGCCTTCCCAGATGACGTCACCTTGTTCCACAGCGGTCCTCTTCTTCGGGGTTCTGAGCTGGATGTGGCTTAGATAATAGGAGGGCGCACACTACAGGCGTGATCCCACGTCTCCTGGGGGCGCTCCTCATCTTCGTCACGGGCTCCGCGTGCTCGTCGGGCCGCGATGCCGGTAGCGTCGCCCCGATGAGCAACGAGACCATCTACATCCACGGTGGCACTGCCCTGCTGGGATCCGCCCTGAAGCCGGCGCAAGACACCGCGATCGTGGTCGAGAAGGGACGCATCACCTCGATCGGCGCCGAGGCCAGCGTCGAGGTTCCCGACGGGGCCAGGCAGATCGACGCGTCGGGCCTCACCCTGATCCCGGGCTTCATCGACGCCCACGTGCACATCGGCTTCTATCCTCCGGCGCAGGTGCTGGCCGGCGGCGTGACGACGGTGCGGGACCTCGCGTGGCCCCCCGAGCGCATCTTCCCTCTGGTGCGTGAGTCTCGCTCGGCCGACTACGACGGACCCACGATCGTGGCAGCCGGACCGATGATCACCGTGCCGGGGGGATATCCGACCCGGGCGGGATGGGCACCACCGGGAACCGGCGTCGAGGTCACCGACGCAGACGAGGCGAGGGCTGCGGTGACGACCGCGATCGATCAGGGAGCAGCCGTGATCAAGGTCGCTTTGAACCCTCAAGCGGGTCCCACCCTTCCTCTCTCGTTGCTGAGAGACGTCGTGAAAGCCGCGCACGCGAACGACCGCAAGGTGACGGCGCATATCTACGGGCTGGGCGAGCTGGACAAGGCGATCGAGGCCGGGGTCGACGAGCTGGCTCACATGCTGATGAGCCCCGAGAAGATCCCGGGCCCGACCCTCGAGAGGATGGTCGCGTCCGACATGGCGATAGTGCCGACGCTGTCGGTGCGCTACGGGATCGATCGCAGGATCGCCATCGACAACCTGCGGCGCTTCATCGAGCTGAGGGGACGGGTGATCTACGGCACCGATCTCGGAAACGCAGGGCCGCAACCCGGCATCGACCGCAAAGAGGTCAAAGCGATGGCCAAAGCCGGTATGACGCCGGTCGACATCCTTCGTTCGGCGACCGTCGCGTCGGCCCGGTGGCTGGAGCTCGAGGACTCGGGGGTACTCGCCGAGGGGATGAAGGCCGACATCGTCGGCCTTCGGGGCGACGCGGCGACCGATGTCAAAGCCTTGACCAAGGTCGCCTTCGCGCTCCGTGGAGGAGATGCGGCTCCCTAGGGAGCGGTGACCTCGACTATCTCCAGCTGGAGCTCGCGGCTGTGAACCGTCGCGGTCACGGTCTCGCCCGCCTTGCCCCCCACCAGAGCGCGTCCCAGAGGGGACTCCGGGCTCAGGACGTCGTGGTCGCCGCCCTGCATGGCCCGCTGCGCCAACAGATAGGTCTCCGGCTCCTCGCCCTCGTGGCGGAAAGTCACCAGCTTGCCCGGCGCCACGATCCCGTCGTCGACCACCTCCACGATGATCGCGTTGTCCAGCTGGTAGGTGAGCTGCTGGATGTGAGCCTCGTTCTTGCCCTGCTCCTCGCGAGCGGCGTGATACTCCGCGTTCTCGCTCAGATCCCCGTGGGCGCGCGCGGTGGCGATGTCTTCGATGATCTTGGGCCGCCGCTCCTCGGAGCGTTTCAGCTCCAGCGACAACTTGTCGAATTCCGCCTGGGTCATCTCGGTCTTGGTCTCTTCTGGCATGGGAGAAGCCTACCCAGCGCCGCGTTACCCGACGCTCGTTAGGATGCGCCACCATGTCCGAGCGCCTGATGGGAAAGAGCTGCGTCGTGACCGGAGCCGGCGCAGGGATCGGGCGCTCCGTCGCCCTCGCGTTCGCAGCCGAGGGAGCGCGCGTGGTGGTGAACGACCTCGACGGTTCGGCGGCCGACGCGGTCGTCGAAGAGGTGAGCGCGCTGGGGGCCGAGGCCGTTGCGAGCTACGAGGCCATAGGCACCGTGGCTGCCGCGGAGGCCGTCATCAACACGGGTTTCGAAGCGTTCGAGGGGGTGGACGTGGTGGTCAACAACGCCGGCATCTTGCGCGACCGGATGCTGCACAACATGTCGGAAGACGACTTCGACCGGGTGATCCAGGTCCACCTCAAGGGGACGTGGGCGTGCGGGCGGGCCGCGGTGCAGAGGTGGAGGCCTCTTGCGAAGCAAGAGGCCGAGCGCGGGGAGGCCCCGCGCCACCGCAAGATCATCAACGTCACCTCCGCGTCCGGTTTGATCGGCGCCGTGGGCCAATCCAATTACGCGGCCGCCAAGATGGGCATCGTCGGGCTCACCAAGACATGGGCGAAAGAGCTCGGTCGCCTCGCGATCAACGTCAATGCGATAGCGCCTGCTGCGCTCACGGCCATGACCGAACCTCTCGTTCAAGATCCCGAAGCCGCCAAACAACGCTACGCGCGCTTCGCCCTCGGCCGCTACGGCTCACCGGAAGAGATCGCTCCCGGCTTCGTCTACCTCGCGTCCAAAGAATCCGACTACGTGACCGGCCAGGTGCTCTGCATCGACGGCGGACTGGTCATCTAGCGTCGTGGCGGAGCCAAGGGACACGGAGCGGGCCTGGCCGTTCGAAGACGTCGCTGATCACGGGGTCATCCGCACGCCCGAGCAATTCCTGGACGTGAAGCCCTCGGGAACCGAAGCGGTGGTGATCCGCATCGGCAAGAACGACGCGCAACTGGTTCTCGTGGACGCGGCCGGCGACTGGCAGCGGTGGGTCTACCACTCGACCGAAGAAGCCACCGCGATGGCAGAGAGCCTCCGCATCCCGCTCCACGTCGGCGAGTTCCCAGAGGAGATGCGGGTTCGGATGAACGGCTACCGACGCCTCGCCCGTGACTACGACAAAGCCGCCTATCCCGAGCAGGGTGGGGTGGGCCCCGTCATGCCGTACCCCGAGAACCGCCCTCGCCGTCCGGGCGGTCGAAAGAACGAGGGGTCCGAGGCCCCTGGGGGGCCGAGCTAGCGGTGTCCGGCCTCGTTCGCGTTCGTCGCGAGCGGAGCACCTTCGCTGCGTAGACCGACTTTCCCGCCGCACCGGCCACACCGATCCGGCCCAGGAACCAGGTTCCCAGCAGCGTTCTGAACGCCCCCTTCAACAGGGCCCGGCTGGGGGGAAGGATCAACAGCAGCCCGAAGATGTCGGTGATGAAGCCCGGCGTCAGCATCAAGGCCCCGCCGAACAGGATCATGGCGCCGTCGGTGGCCTCCGCGGTCGGGATCTGACCTCGTCGCAGCGACTCCTGAAGTCGCCGCCAGGTCGCCATGCCCTCTCTCTTGAGGAGCCAGCCACCGAGGATCGACATCACGATGAGGGCGACGATCGTCAGGCCGCCACCGATCTCGCGGGAGACCTGGATCAGCACCCAGATCTCGACCAACGGAACGATGAGGAGAGCGAGGAGGAGGGGAGCCAGCATCTGTTATCCATACCCCGTGGTCACTAGAAGCACACTGCAACACCTCTCCCTGACCGATGCGCTGCATCATGTGGACACGGGAGCTGCGTTCGCCGACCTGCGAGATGTCCCCTCCTACCTTGCTCGCCACATCCCCGGCTCCCTTTCGCTTCTCTATGAACCGGGGCCTGGGTTCCAGTCGAGGGCGCGCGATTGCCTGCCCTTGGACCTCCCGTTGCTGCTTCTGCACCAGGACGGCATCGACATGGTCAATGCCGCTGCGTCTCTTCGAGGACGCGGTTTCTCGGTCCCGGGAAGCGTCACGGACGGGATCGAGGAGTGGTCGAGGTCGCGGGGTACGACCGCCGTGACCGAGGTCTACCGGGGGCCGCAGCCCCGTGACCTGGCGGTTCTCGACGTGTCGGATCCCGGGGTGGGCGACCTCAGTGATGTCCACCGGATCCCGGTGGAGCAACTGTGGGATCGGGTCGAGGAGCTAGCAGGCGAGCCTCGGGTGGTGGTCGCGTCCGGCTACGGCATCCGGGCTGCCCTCGCGGTCGGGATCCTGGAACGGGCGGGGATCAACGATGTGATCGTGTGGGAGAGCCGGTCTGACGGCTAGATCTCTTCCAGCCCTTTGGCGATCAGAAAGCCCCGGGCACGCTCGGTGAGGGGATAGCGATTCACGAGCGACCAGAATCTCTTGGAGTGATCCGGCACAACCAGGTGGGCGAGCTCGTGCACGATCACGTAGTCGCACACCCAACGCGGCAGGTCCGCGAGCACCAGTGACAGGCGGATCGTGCCGTCATCGGGTGAGCAAGACCCCCATCTCGACCGCTGGTTGGTCACCCACTCCACGCCGGTCGCCCTTATCCCGTCGAGGTAGAGATCTGCCAGCTCCGCGGCGCGGCGGGCCAGGTCTTCGTCGGAGTTCAGGCGGTCTCGTCGCTTGCGCTCCGACATCCGCGCCACCATCTTTTCGACCCACCGTTGCTCTTCGGCGCGCGAGAGCCGATCGGGGATCGACACGATCAAGGCGTCGCCCACTATCTGTGCGGAGATCGTCTTTCGGCGCCTGGTGCTGCGGCGGACCTCGACGCGGTGGAACTCGGATTCGGCTCCGGGAGCGTCGAGAGGGAGGCGGTTCATGACCATCCACCGCATCCTAGTGGCGTCCCCCATGGCGCGACGGTTTTGTCTTCCAGGTACAACGAATCACGGATCATTCTGCCTTCCTACGGGTGGGTCTTGCGACCGATGAAGGTGCATCATCTATCTCACGCACAACGAACACACTCCCGAGCCCCCTCCGCATCCCCCATCCCCCCCAGCGGAGGGGGCTCTTCTCGTGCCACGACCTTCAGAGGCGATCCGCGCCGGAGGGCCGGATCAGCCTGCCCATCGTCGTCCCCGCCGGCGTGCCCGCGGCCCTGCCCCAGGGCGAGCTCGCGGCGTCGATGACAAGCTTGCCGACCCGGAGGATGCGCCCCAGGGCGCTCTGCTCGGCGGCGGCAACCGCCCGATAGGACTGCTCCTCGGCAAGACCGAGACCCCGCCCGATCCGCGGCCCCCAGAGGTCCCAGCCCCCCTTACAGGACGAGGGCGCATCGCGCAGGAAGTCGTAAGCGAGGCCGTGGGCGGCCTCGGAGGCCACGATGGCGGCGTGGCCCTGCCAACCCTCGGGAGCCACCACCCGCGACTCGGCCTCGTCCCACGTCGCCCGGTCCGCCGTCACGACGGGATCGTTGGGGATCCCAAGCGCCAATGCCCTAGTACCGAACGCGATGCTCTCGCGCTCTAGCTCGCCGAGGAAGCGGGATCCGGGAGCGAGCTGCTCCATCGCGATCGACCTCGGATCCGGCAGTGGAGCCCCGGCCCGGGACCAGCGTGAGGCTGCCGCCACAAGGAGGTCACCCGTCACCGTCTTCGCTTTCAGCTGCGCCGGAAGAGATGCCAAAGATGCTCCCCGGTGCGGAGAAGTGAAGGTCACCAGATGCTCGATCCGCGGAAGGGCCGCGCGCTCATCTTTGGCCAGGGTCGCGAGGAAGCGGCGAACCACAAGCCCCCCCATCGAGTGCGCGATGAGGTCCACCTCGGCGTCGGGATGCAGCCGCTTGATGTCCACCAGCTGATCCCGCAGCCTGCGGGCCGCGCCGGCGATGTCTCCATAGGTCTCGGTCGGTCGATAAGGCGTGTGCAAGCGGTCGCCGCCTGGGCCCGCGTAGGAGAAGTGGTAGATGCGATCGTGGTCGTAGCCGAGCTCCTCCGGGCCGTGCTCGTACATGTCGGCGCGGAGAGCACCGTAGGTCTGGCTCGAGATACCCGCCACGGCGACGGCGATGTTGTCGTTGGGTGGAGTGGCCGGGACGTGGCCTAGAGGCGCGCTCGTTCGGCAGGGAGCTTCGTGCGTGCCCGCGTCGGCGAACGCCGACCGAAAGGCAACCGGCATCGCGGGCGGAGGCTGCCACACCAACGGGGCGAGATGGATCGCCTCGGATACGTCGAAGACACCCAGCACCGACTCTGGATCCACATAAGAGCCGTGTTCTTTGACCCCGAAGTGAAGACCCTCGATGCCACCCGCATGAGCGGTCCCGGTCCGGCCGATCCAGGT
>JAUJPD010000006.1:118707-138526 GCA_030447315.1 Actinomycetota bacterium
AGCTCCGCGGCCTCTAGGTCAGATACAGCCTCACGTAGAAGATCGTGAAGTAGACAACGAACGCGGCGGCCGCGATGTACATCATCGGATGCACCTCGCCTGATCGGCCCCGCGCCAGCTTGATGAAGACGTAAGAGACGAATCCCGCGCCGATGCCGTTGGTGATCGAGTACGTGAACGGCATGATCACGATCGTGAGGAAGGCAGGTATCGCGACCTCGAGGTCGTCCCACGGGATCTCGCGCACGTGCGTGATCAACAAGAAGCCGACGAGCACGAGTGCCGGGGCGGCGGCCTCCAGCGGGATGATCTCGGCAAGCGGCGAGAACAGGACCGACAGAAGGAACAGCACTCCGACGACGACCGCGGTCAGCCCCGTTCGTCCCCCTTCCGCGATGCCCGACGCGCTTTCTATGTAGGTGGTGTTCGACGAGGCCGAGACTCCGCCCCCGATGGCCGCGGCCGCCGAGTCCACCATGAGGACGCGGTCGATGTCGGGCAAGCGTCCATCCTCGTCCAGGAGCTCGGCCTCTCGCCCCAGTCCGACCGCCGTTCCCATCGTGTCGAAGAAGTCGGACAGCATCAACGTAAACACAGCCAGCGCGGCGGCGAGCACGCCCATCTGGGCGAAGAATCCGAAGGAGAAGTCGCCGATCAACGAGAAGTTCTCGGCGGTCGGAACGTCGACCACGGCCCCGAAATTCGCCTTTCCGGCGAACCCCTCGCCACCGAGGAAGAGCTCGTTGACGATCACGGCCAGCGCCGTCGAGCCCAGGATGCCGATCAGCAGCGAACCGCGCACGCGCCGCGTGTACAGGAAGATGATCAGCAAGAAACCGAAGAGGAAGATGAGCACGGGCCACCCCCGCAGCTCTCCGCCGGTGCCCAATTGAAGTGGCGCAAGGGGAACCTGCGTCGCGGTGACGAAGCCCGCGTCCACGAAACCGATGATCGCGATGAAGAGACCGATGCCGACCGCGATCCCTTGCTTGATCGGCATCGGCACCGCGTCCATCACGGCCTGGCGGAACCTGGTCAACACCAGTACCAGGATGATGATCCCTTCCAGCACCACGACGCCCATCGCTTCGGGCCACGTGAGCTGATTGCCGCCCACCAGCTGGAACGCCACCACCGCGTTCAGGCCAAGGCCGGTGGCAAGCGCGAACGGATAGTTCGCGTACAGCCCCATGGCAAGGGTCGTGACCCCCGCCGCCAGCGCGGTCACCGTCAGCACGGCCTCGGGGGGAAGGATGTAGCCGTTGCGGTCCGGGATCGACAGGATCAAAGGGTTGAGGAAAAGGATGTAGGCCATGGTCATGAACGTCGTGACCCCGGCGACGATCTCGGTGCGTACGCTCGAGCCCCGTTCGGAGATCTTGAAGTAGCCGTCCAGCCGGCTTCCTCGCGTCGCCACAGCCTCAGCCATCCCCGAGCCCCCTTTTCATCCGTCGCCGCGGCCGGTAGGTATACCTCTTAACCCCCCGCGGCGGCTGCCGTCAGAGTTGCGAAGACGCCGAATTGCGCCAGTGCGGCGCCGTTGAGCCCCACCACCCGAGGTCGCCGGCCCCCCAGCGAGTCGATCGCCAGGGCTCCGCCCGAACGCCGCCGCGCCGCGACCACGAAGAGGGCGCGGGCGGCACCGAAAGAGGCTCCGATCGCGGCCCCCACGAGGGCGTGCGCCGTGAGGAGTGCAGCGACCATCACTACTCCGAAGGATGCGAAGTAGATACGTGTGGTCCAACCGAGCCCGAGGTCAAAGCCGTTCAGGAAGGCGGCGACCGAAGGGCCCAGCGCGTGGCGCCACGCCGGCGACGTCTGGCGGGAGAGACCGAACTTGCGGCCGTCGTGGAGCAGGTCGACCACGAGCGACACACCCGCCAGCACAGCAAGTGACAGGAGAGCTTGATCAGGGAGGCGGTCGTCGAACCCCGCGATAGCCCCCAGGGCACCCAGAGCGAAGCCCGTGGTCGCTCCTCCCAGCGCGCCGCCTCCGACGTGGGCCGCTTCGACCCGCCACGCCCGTTGCACTGCCCCCCTCACCATCGGACCGATGGTGTCGACCATGGAGAACCCTCACGGCGACCAGTTCGACGCGATCCCCGAGGCGGCGGCAAGCACGAGGGCGGAAACGATCCATGGCTCCATGGTGACGTTCTACCTGCCTCGCCGCGTGGGCACGCGCCTCCGCTGGACCCCGTGGCTCGCGGTCAGCCTCCGGCGCGATCCGGTCGGGCCTGACCGAACAACGCGGCCCCCTGCTCCATCAACAGGAACAACAGCCCGGCCCCCACCCCGGACAGAGCTGCAGGAACCAGCGCCTCTGATGCTCCCCGTGCGCCCGCGGCCCCCGTCACAGCGAGGACCACCAGAGCGACGTTGCGAACGACCGAGAACCAGGACACCCGTTCCGGCGCAGCGCTTCCGAAGCAGCCACAATCGGCGTCGGCGCCGGCCACCAGAGACCGCACCAACAGCGATGTGAACATCACGAGCATCATCGTCATGGCGACACCGACGGCCGGCTGCAGGGGGGCGACCCATTGCAGCGCCGCGAGCACCAGCTCCACCGTGGGCACCAGCAGCACCAACAAGCCGATGACCCGCCTCGGGATCACCTCATAGCTTCCCAGCGCGCGCCGGAAGCGATCGGGGGCTCGCAGCTTGCCGAAAGCGGCGGTGACCAACACCACCGTGAGGGTGGTCGCGGCGAACACGGCGGCATCGCTCATGGGGAGTCCCAGGATACGTCGGGCAGAGGAGGCGCCGGGCGAACCGGAGTGGTTCGGTTCGTGCCATCTATCCTCGAACCATGGCGAAGGTGACCCTCATACCAGGGGACGGCATCGGTCCGGAGGTGGCCGAGGCGACGCGGCGGGCCGTAGACGCTGTGGACGCAGGGATCGAGTGGGATGTTCACGAGGCAGGGGCGCCCGCGATCGAGTCGTACGGCACACCGCTGCCCGACCACGTCTTGGAGTCCATCAAGACGAACAAGGTGGCGCTGAAGGGGCCGGTGACCACGCCGGTCGGCACCGGCTTCCGTTCCATCAACGTCGCGTTGCGCCAAGAGCTCGATCTCTACGCGTCGGTTCGGCCCTGCCGTCTCTATGCCGGCGTGCCGTCCAGGTTCGAAGCGCTCGACATCGTGGTGGTGAGAGAGAACACCGAGGACCTCTACGAGGGGATCGAGTTCGAGAGGGGCTCGAAGGAGCTCGCCAAGCTGCGCGGCTACCTCAACTACGTCCATGGCTTCCCCATCGCAAAAGACGCGGGGGTCTCGGTGAAGCCGATCTCGATCACCGCGACCAGAGACATCGTCTGCTTCGCGTTCGACTACGCGAAGGAGCATCGGCGCCGCAAGGTGACCTTGGGACATAAGGCGAACATCATGCGGTTCTCGGACGGCTTGTGGCTCGAGACCGCAGAGAAGCTGGCCGAGGACTATCGCGACGTCGGATTCGAGGCGATCCAGGTGGACGAGCTTGCGATGTGGCTGGCGTGGCACCCTCAAGAGCTCGACGTCATCGTGCTGTCCAACCTCTACGGCGACATCATCTCTGACCTCTGTGCGGGCCTCGTCGGAGGCCTGGGCGTGGCGCCCGGCATGAACCTGGGCCATGAGTACGCGGTGTTCGAGCCGACGCACGGCTCGGCCCCCGACATCGCCGGACAACAGATGGCCAATCCGATCGCGATGATCCTGTCGGCCGTCTTGATGCTCCGTCACCTTGGTCAACCAGCCGATGCGGACCGACTCGAACGTGCGGTGGCAGGGGTGTTGGCGGAGGGCAAGCACCGGACCGCGGATCTGCGTCCGGCGGGCCCCCCCGCCAAGACCGACGAGGTGACCGACGCGATCGTCGCTCAGCTCGACGCAGGGTAAGAGGTGTTACGCCAAGATCCGGCGGCCGATCTCGCTCGAGCGATCGCATTCGAGAACGCGATCATCGACCGCCTCAGTCTCGAACGAGAACCTTTCGAGTGGGGAACCGCTCTTTTCCACCCAGACTTCCCGGGCATCTACGACCTGAACTTCCTGAGGGTGGAACGGCCCGACGACACGATCAGCGCCGACCTGCTCATGTCCGAGGCGCACCGTCTGATGGCGCCCCGGGACCTGGAGCACCGCAAGGTGGCCGTCGATGACGCGGAGCTCGGGGCACTACTGGCACCCGCGTTCGCCGAGGCAGGGTGGGATGTCACCCGCCTGCTGATCATGGTCCATCGGCGGCCCCCGCAGCGAAGCCCGACCAGCGACGTCGAAGAAACGGTCGCCGCCGTCCACGGTGCCGCCAAGGTTCGATCCAACCGCGAGAGCCCCTACTTCGACACCGAAGAAGGCATCGAACAGATGCGACGTGTGGATGAGCTCGCCTACGAGGTCACCGACAAGCGCACCTTCGCGGCCTACGTGGACGACACCATCGCGTCGCTCTGTGAGCTCTACTCCGACGGCCTCACCGCGCAGATCGAAGACGTGGCCACCGTCGAGGAATACCGCGGACGCGGCCTCGCCTCGAGCGTCGTCCTAAGGGCGCTTCACGAGGCACAGGCGTGGGGTCACGACATGATCTTCCTGGTCGCCGACGACGACGACTGGCCTAAAGAGATGTACTCGAAGCTGGGTTTCGAAGGGGTCGGGCTGATCTACCAGTTCCTGCTCAAACAGCAGAGCGTGTAGGCGGCTCTACTTCCCGACGAAGCTGTAGTGCGCCTCGATCTGGGGCTCGCCCATCCAGTTGCAGGCGATGAGCGTGAAGTTCTGGCCCTTCTTCATCGGCACGACGACCTCTTCTTCGGGGGCGGCCATGTCGGGAACCTGGGCACCGTCGGAGCGGGCAAGGGCGACATCGCCATCGAAGATGTGGAGATCCCAATCCCCGGTGAAGCCCTCGGCGAAGAACTTGAGCGTGCCGGTGGCGGGGGCTTTGAAGTCCACGCCCACGTAGTGGACGCCCTCTTGCCCGGCGGCGCAACCGGACTGCTCGGTGCCGGTGGCGCTGGACAGGTTCGGGAACGGGATGGCCTGGGCGGTGAAGGACTTGTTGATGGTCTTCTTCTTTCCGGCCAGGGCGGGAGCGGCTCCCAGCGAGGCGACGAGGCCCAGAGCGGCGGCGACTGCGATCAGCTTGCGCATGACGGGTATCTCCCTGGATAAGTGGTTGTTGGGATGATGGTTCGACGGCTGCGTGGCCGCTCCTGCAACAAGGAAGCTCTCCCTTAGCGGGGGTCCCACCTCGTCTTGGGCGCTATGGGAGCCAGAAGGATCCGGTCCTTGTAGCGCTGGATCGTCTCGATCAGATGAGCGACTATGTCGTCGGTCAGCAGATGGGGGCGAAGGCCGAGCTCGAGGAGCTTGGTGTGGGCGGCGTTGTAGTAGTGCTCCTCGGCCTCGATCCTCGGGTCCGCCACTTTCTCGACGGCCACGTTGATGCCCATGTCCGCGCCCACCCGCTGGACCCGCTCTGCCAGGTCCCGCACGCTCCACTGCTCCGTGAACTGGTTGAAGACCCTGTACTCGCCGCGATCCGGCGGATTCTCGACCGCAAGCCGGACGCACTGGATCGTGTCGATGATGTTCAAGAAACCTCGGGTCTGGCCCCCCTTGCCGTACACCGTCAACGGATACCCCACCACGGCCTGGACGCAGAAACGGTTGAGGGCAGTTCCCAGCACCTCGTCGTAGTCGAACCGGGTGCAGAGGCGTTCGTCGAGATCGGTCTCGGGGGTCCGGATCCCATAGACAACGCCCTGGTTCAGGTCGGTCGCCCGCAGCCCCCAGATACGGCAGCCGAAGTGGATGTTGTGGGAGTCGTGCACCTTAGAGAGGTGGTACATCGAGCCGGGCAGCTTGGGGAACGGCAACGTGTCGGTGCGCCCGTTGTGATCGATCTCGATGAAGCCTTCTTCGATGTCGATGTTGGGGGTCCCGTACTCCCCCATCGTTCCCAGCTTGACCAGGTGCGCTTCGGGAGCAAGGTCTCGCATCGCGAACATCACGTTGAGGGTGCCCTCGACGTTGTTGCGCTGGGTCTGGATCGCGTGCTTCCGGTCGATCATGGAGTAAGGAGCGCTCGGCTGCTCGCCGTAGTGAACGATCGCATCGGGGCTGGTCTCGGCGACTATGTGGTCCACGAATCCGGGGTCGGTCAGATCCCCGATGTGTGCTCGGATCTCTCTGTCGGAGACGTCGTGCCACGCGCCGATCCTTTCCTGCAGCGACCGGATCGGGGTCAAGCTGCCGGCTCCGAGCTCGATCGCGATCCCCCGCCGGAGGAAGTTGTCGGCGACCACGACATGGTGACCCAGAGACGAGAAGTGCATGGCGGTAGGCCAGCCGAGATAGCCGTCGCCTCCGAGGATCAAGATCTTCACCGGCGACACGATAGCGTCCCGCCCCGGCCGCGGCCCTTCATGCGAGCATGCAGCTATGGCCGAGATCAAGACCGCGATCACAGACCAGCCGCTGGACGTAGCCCAGGCGGTGTCCGGGGTCTCCTCCAAGGAATGCGGTGGGATCGGGCTGTTCGTCGGCATGGTCCGAGAGTCTCCGGCAGCACCCGGCGCCGCCGGTGCCGTCGAGGCCCTGGAGTACGAAGCGCACCCACAGCTCGCTGAAGAAGCTTTGCGCGCGGTGGCCGAAGGCGCGGCCGCACGCTGGGATGTGCGCCACATAGTCAGCGCGCATCGCTCCGGGCGTTGTGCGACCGGAGAACCCACGGTCGTGGTCGCATGCTCGGCCCCCCATCGCGCGGACGCGCTTGAAGCGTGCAGGTGGATGATCGACGAGATCAAGCAACAGGTGCCGATCTGGAAGCGGGAGGTCTACGCCGACGGCTCTTCGTGGGTAGACGGCGGACCATGAGCGGGCAACCCGACTGGCACGAAGATGACGAGCTCGACACTCGAAAGCCGCTGTTCCTACGGGTGGTGGCGGGGATCGTCATCGTCGGACTGGTGCTGTTCATCGCGGACCTCTTCTTCACCTTCGTGGTGAAGGTGCTCTAGTGAGCTTCTCCTCGGTCGTCGTTACGGTTAGCGACGCCGTAGCTGCTGGGACGCGCGAGGACGGATCGGGCGACGTGGCGGAACAGATACTGGATAGCAACGGTCTTGCCGTGGTGGGCCGCGTCGTAGTCCCGGACGAGCGCGATCAGATCGAACGCGCCCTCCTTGGAGCCGCCTCCGAAGCTCGCCTGGTGGTGACCACAGGCGGAACCGGACTCGGCCCCCGCGACGTCACGCCCGAAGCAACGCGTGCGGTCATCGAGCGCGAGGCCCCCGGGATCGCAGAGCTCATGCGAGCGAGCGGCGTGACCCACACCCCGCTCGCGGCTCTCGCGCGAGGAGTGGCGGGAACGCGAGGCTCGGCGTTGATCATCAACCTTCCCGGCAGCCCCCGGGCCGTACGCGAGTCCCTGGAAGCCATCCTGGTTCTGCTGCCGCACGCGCTCCAGACCCTCGGCGGGGACACGGACCACGGGTGAGCCTTTAGTCTCCGCCGAGTGGACCGCGAGATCGAGGCAACGCTGGAAGCTCTCCTCGACGAACGACGCACCTTCGAGCCCCCGGAAGCCTTCGCCGAGAGCGCCTTCCTGAACGACCCAGCCGTCTACTCCGAGGCCGAACGAGACCCGGACGCATGGTGGGCGAGCCAGGCGGAGCGTCTCGACTGGTTCCAGCGTTGGGATCAGGTGCTCGAATGGAAACCTCCGCACCACGAGTGGTTCCTCGGGGGCAAGCTGAACGCGTCGCACAACTGTCTGGACCGGCACCTCGCCCGCGACGGCGACCGGGTCGCCTATCACTGGATCGGCGAGCCGGGTGAGAAACGAACGATCACTTACCGGGCGCTGCACGAAGAGGTGTGTCGTCTCGCGAACGCCTTGAAGGACATGGGTATACGCAAGGGAGATCGCGTCGCGATCTACCTGCCGATGATCCCCGAGCTGCCGGCAGCGATGTTGGCGTGCGCCCGCATCGGAGCCCCCCACTCGGTGGTCTTTGGAGGATTCTCGGCGGAGTCCCTGCGCGATCGCATCAACGATGCCGAAGCCAAGGTGCTGATCACCGCTGATGGCGGATATCGCCGGGGAGACGTCGTGCCGCTCAAGGCCAACGCCGACGAAGCCGTCGGACAAACCCCCTCCATCGAGACCGTCATCGTGGTTCGGCGCACGAACGAGAACGTGCCCATGCAAGAGGGCCGGGACGTCGACTACGCAGACCTCGTCGAACAGGCATCACCGGAATGCCAGGCCGAGGCCCTGGACTCCGAGGACATGCTGTACATCCTCTACACATCGGGGACAACCGGAAAGCCCAAGGGCATCCTGCACACAACCGGTGGCTACCTCACCGGTGTCTCGGCCACCCACCATCTCGTTTTCGACGTGAGACCCGAGACCGACGTCTATTGGTGCGCGGCCGACATCGGATGGGTAACCGGCCACTCCTACATCGTCTATGGGCCTCTCGCCAACGGATGCACCTCGATCCTCTACGAGGGCGCGCCCGACTTCCCCGACAAAGACCGCTGGTGGTCGATCATCGAGGAGTACGGCGTTTCGATCCTGTACACAGCTCCCACAGCGATCCGGACGTTCATGAAGTGGGGTCCGCAATATGCCGACAAGCACGATCTGTCCTCGCTGCGTCTGCTCGGCTCGGTCGGCGAACCCATCAATCCGGAGGCGTGGATCTGGTACCAACAGTTCATCGGCGGGGGCAAGACTCCGGTGGTCGACACATGGTGGCAGACCGAGACCGGGGCCATCGCGATCACGCCCCTGCCGGGGATCACGACCCTCAAGCCCGGCTCCGCCACCAAACCGTTCCCCGGAGTGTTCGCGGATGTGCTCGACGAACAAGGCCATCCCGTGGGGCGGGGCGGCGGCGGCTATCTCGTGCTGAAGAGGCCGATCCCGTCGATGTTCCGAACCATCTACAAAGACGATGCGCGCTACCGCGAGACCTACTTCGGCCGCTACGGCGACCACATCTACTTCCCCGGAGACGGGGCCAAGCTCGACGACGACGGGTACTTCTGGCTGCTGGGTCGCGTCGACGACGTGATGAACATCGCGGGGCACCGCATCTCGACCTACGAGGTCGAGTCCGCGCTGGTGGATCATCCCGACGTGGCCGAAGCCGCCGTCGTAGGGCGCAGACACCCCCAGGAGGGGGAAGCCATCGCGGCCTTCGTCACGCCCAAGGCCACCCGCATCGGAGACGAGGAGCTAGCGCAGGAGCTGCGAGCCCACGTAGCCAAGGTGATCGGCAAGATCGCACGGCCTCACTCCATCGTGTTCACCGAAGACCTGCCCAAGACCCGCTCCGGGAAGATCATGCGCCGGTTGCTGCGCGATGTGGCAGAGGGCCGGCAGCTGGGCGACGTAACCACTCTGCAGAACGCGCCGATCCTGGACGAGATCCGCTCGAAGGCGAACTCCCTACAAGGCGACGAAGCCTGATCCCGGGGCTCTCTTTGTAGGGTGAGCCCCGTCCGTGCGACGAGATCGACCATCTAGGGGCAGATGTGCCCGGAAGGAGGCTCGATGGCGGTAGCCGACCATGAGCTTCACGATCACGACCATCACGAGCTCGACCAGCATCACGAAGCCGACCAGGCTCCTTTAGCCCGGCGTCTGGGGGCCGAGTTCGTCGGCACCCTTCTGTTCGTCGCAGTGGGCACCGGCGCCGCCACCGTCCTCGCCATCGGGCCGCTCAAGCGTCTCGGGGGCCTGGCGGACATCCTTCAGGGGGCGCCGGGACAAGATCGCGTTTTCGGCGCGTTGTTGGGATCGACCTTCGGAGACGTGTTGCCGGTGGCGTTCTCGTTCGCGTTCGCTCTCACCGTGCTGATCTACGCCTTCGGCGGCGTCTCGGGCGCGCACTTCAACCCCGCGGTCACCTTCGCTCTGGCGGTGGCTCGTCGCTTCAAGTGGTCGGAGCTTCCGCTCTACTGGGTGGCCCAGGTAGCGGGAGGGATCGCCGGAGCGTTCGTGGTCGCCGGCATCTACGGCCAGGACGGCGCCTCGATCAACGGCACGGACATCTTGTTCGGCGCGACGGTCGTGGCACCCGACGTCACGCAGTGGCAAGCGCTGTTAGCAGAAGCCTTCATCGCGTTCATCTTGATGACGGCGATCATGGCGGTAGCGGTGGACCATCGCGCACCGAAAGGATGGAGCGGTCTGATCATCGGCCTCGGACTCGCCGCCGGCATCATGGTGACGGCACAAGCCACGGGAGGCTCGGCCAACTTCGCCCGGAGCCTCGGCCCCTTCGTGACCTCGCTCGTCTACGACGTCAACAGGATCCCCTGGAGCGATCTGATCGTGTTCGCTGCAGGGCCTTTGATCGGCGCGGCCGCGGCCGCGCTGGTCTACGAGAGCGTCACCGGCCTGGAGCGTTCGGCTCCGTCGCCGGAACCGGGGGCTGCGACCCACGACGAGGACGCGCATGACCACGCGCACGGTCACGACCACGACCACGGACACCACCACGAGCACGATCACGCTCACGGCCACGGTCCCGTGGCCGGCGCAACCGGGCCGGGAAGCTCCGTGCCTCCGGGCCTGGCCCCCACCGGAGACGACCCCGCTCCCCCCGAGAGGCCGGTGATCTAGCCGGCCTGATCTAGCCGTCCGATGCAACAAGAGAGGCCCCGGATAACCCGGGGCCTCTCTTCGTTCAGCTGCAAATGACGGTCACTCGTCTTGTTGAGGAACTCCTTCGGTGACCTCGTCGGAGTCCTCTAGATCGGATACCCCTCCGCCGAGCGGATCGCCCTCGCCGCCGTGCACGGTCTCGTCGGTCGGCGGCGGGTTTTCGGGTTGTTCGGCCATCGAGTCGGTGATGAAAGCAGCCTTCATCGTGGAGACACCTCCTGGAGGTTGACGATGAACGTGGCGCGGTCGGTGTGATTTCCTACCCCCATGCCGTCCGGCACAACCATCTCGTTCCCCGTCGAGCTCCCCACGGTCAAGCGCGGGGACCACTGGATCGCAAGGGCCGGTGACAAGGAGCTGAAGCTCACCAACCTCAACAAGATCTTCTGGCCCGAGAACGGCTATACCAAGGGTGACCTCCTCAGCTACTACTTCAACATCTCGCCCTTCATGCTTCCGCACGTCAAAGAGCGGCCACTCACCTTGAAGCGGATGCCCGACGGCGTCGTCGGCCCCTACTTCTACGAGAAGAACGCTCCCTCGTACCGGCCCGACTGGATGACCACGATCCCGGTGCACTCGGAGGGCGAGAACAAGATCATCAACTTCCTCTCCGCCTGCGACGTCGCAGAGATGCTGTGGATCGTGAACCTCGGCTGCATCGAGTTCCACCCCTTGCACTCGCGAGGATCCGAACAGAAGTATCCGGACTATGCGTTCTTCGACCTGGACCCGTTCCGGCCGGCCGGTTACGAAGAGGTCAAACACGTGGCGTCGCTCGTGAAGCTGCTGCTGGACAAGCTGGGCCTGCGCTCCTATCCCAAGACCTCCGGAGCGACCGGGATGCAGATCATGGTTCCTCTCGACGGCACCGACAACTACGACGACGTGCGCGGCTTCGTCGGAACGATCAGCGACATGATCCACGAGGTCGACAAAGACACCACGACACTCGAGTGGGAGGTCCGCAAACGCACCGGCAAGGTCTTCCTGGACGTGAACATGAACCGGGGAGGCGCCAATATCGCGGCCGCATACTCGGTGCGTCCCGAGTGGGGCGCCACGGTCTCGGCCCCCTTCGAGTGGGACGAGCTTGCCGATATACATCCCTCTCGGTTCTCGATCGAGACGATGTTCGAGCGGGTGGCCGAAGCCGGCGATCCCTTCCTCGACGTTGCCGAGGGGCCGGGCCAGTCGCTGGCGGCGGCGATAAAGGAGATCGGGGCCACGCCGCGCAAGGCCCGAGAGATCAAGACCCGGTGACTATCGAGCCCCTTCTTTGATCATCAGCCAGCTCCTCACGCGTTCACCGCGATACGTGTCGGTGTCTAAGAGCTGCTCGAACTTCGCGAAGCCGGCCTTCTCGTAGCACCTCTGCGCGGCGTGATTGTCGACCGCGGTCGTCAGAGAAACCGAGGAAGCCCCCCGTTCGGCGATCAGGTAGTCGGACAGCATCGCGACCACCCGGGTGCCGAGACCTCGATGGATCCGGTCGGGCTCACCTATGAAGACATCGAGACCGTAGGCGTGGTCATCGAACGGGATCCCCACGTGGGCTGCTTCCTCCGCATAAGAGATCCATCTATAGAACTGGATGAAGCCGACGGGTACACCTTCGAGCTCGATGATGCACGCGGTCGAGGCGGCATCAGCAGCCGTATCGGGTTGATACTCCTCTTTGATCGAGGCGATCGTGCGTGGGGGCAGATCCGGATCCCACCAGCGCAGGACGTGGGGCGAGTTCCTCCACCGCGTCATGCGGCTGTAATCCTCGTCGTCGTCCCGCAGACGACGGATGACGAGATCTCCTGCCGCAACGACGACATCTACGCTCATCGGTGCTCGGTCAACAGAGGTGCATTCCCGGACAAGCCGATCAAAGATCACACCGCTCGGTCCTGGGGGGAGGTTAGTGGTCGCCTCCTTCGGAGGAGCGCCCGCTCCGTTCGGCTCGCGCTTCCGCGTACAGGTCGCCCACCTGCTCCGTTAATTCCGCGGCCGCCTCCTGACCCCTGAGGCCCGCCTTTATCGCTGCCTTCAGCACCTCTCGAGGACCCTGACGCAGTGTGGCGGCGACCGAGACCACGAACCCCACACCCATGGCCCAACCGGTCCCTCTTCGTATGCCTTCCCAGACCTCGGATGTTCTCTCTCTCATCTCAGTCACGGGTCGCCTCCTTCCCCTGCTTGTCGGTGCGCATCCTATGACTCTGCTTTCCCAGCAGCGGCCGAAGGCCGTTCACGGCCGCAACCACACTGGTGCCGTTGTGAACGAACGCTGCCACGGTCGGTGATACACCTCGCAACGTCGCGGCGGTGAGCGCGATCAGGTTGACTCCGCCGACCAAGCCGATGTTCTGGTGGATGAGGCGGAACGCGAAGCGGGCCATCGAAACGGCAGAGGGAAGGGCCAGCAGATCGTTCTCGATCAACACCACGTCGGCCGTCTCACGGGCGACGGCGGTCGCGCCGCCGAAGGACACCGATACGTCCGCATAAGCGAGCGCCGGCAGGTCGTTGATCCCGTCGCCGACGAAGGCGACCCGGTGGCCACGTTGATGCAGCTCCTGCACGAGGGCTGCTTTCTGCTCCGGGAAGAGCTCCCCGTGGACGTTGTCCGGGGGGATCCGGAGGGCCTGGCCCACCGCGCGGGCGGTCTCGGACCTGTCTCCGGTGAGGAGGTGGATCTCCATACCGTGTTGATCACGCAGCGCGCCGATAACGTCCGCCGCCTCGGCCCGCACCGGATCGGAATAAGAGACAACCCCGACCAGCACGTCGTCTACCGCGACGTACATCCGCGACCCGTTGGTACCGAGGCTCGCTGCGCTAGACAGGTCGACGTTGCTACTCGCGAGAAGGCGATCGCTGCCGACCAGCACGTCCGAGCCATCTATGCGAGCGCGGACGCCAAGACCTATGTCGTAGTGCCAGCGACCGCGGCGGCCCGGGGAGATCCCGCGCTCGCTCGCATAACGGACGATCGCTTCGGCCACCGGGTGCGTGAGCCGCTGCTCTGCGCTGACCGCGATCTGAAGAACCTCGTCCACACTGAGGCTTGCTGTTACCGCCTGGACATCCACGATGGCGGGATGTCCTTCGGTGACCGTTCCCGTCTTGTCGAAGACCACGGTATCGACGTGGGCGAGCTGCTCCAATGCGCGCCCGCTGCGGATCACGACTCCGGCCTGGGCCGCGCTCGTCATCGCGGCCAGCACGGTGGTCGGCACCGAAACCCGGATGCCGGTCGCGAAGTCCGTGATGAGGATCGACGCCGCTCGTGTCGGATCGCGCGTCAGAACCAGCACGATCGTGGCCAGAACGAACGAGGGAAGCACGAAGCGATCGGCAACCTTGCCTGCGTAGTTCTCGATCTGCGTCCCGTGAACCGGCGCGTCCCGCATGAGCTGGACGATGCGCCCGGCTCGCGTCTCGCTCCCTACCTGCTCGACCGCGATGTGCAAGTGACCATCTCGCATCAAGGTCGAGGCGTAAACGAGGTCCCCTTCTTCATGGAGAACCGGCATGGGCTCTCCCGTCAACTCGTGCTCGTCGATGAGGGATCTGCCCTCCAAGACCCGGCCGTCGACCGGGACCCGGTCGCCGGGATAGACGATGACGACGTCCCCGCGCCGGACCTGCTCGATAGGCACCCGTTGACGTTCGCCGTCCCGTTCGACCCAGGCGCTCTCCGAGATCGAGTCCAGGAGATCGAGCAGCTCGCGACGAGAGGCCCGCGCCGTCCGCTCGCGGATGGCCTCGCCGATCTCCACCAATCCGATGATCGATGCCGGCGCCAACAGCGAGCCGCGCAGCGTCGTCAAGATGATCGCCGTCATGTCGAGAACATCCAGGTTCAACCGGTGCTCGACCGTCAGGCTTCGATATGCACGGCGCATGATGGGAACCGACGCGCTGAGGATGACGATCGCGCGTATCGGTGCCGGGATCGTGAAGCCGAGCAGCCGACCAAGCACCGCCACAACCGCCGTTACGCCGGCCACGATCAGTCTCGGTCGAGCTCCATCCTGGAGGGGTCGAGCGGGAGCGTCCGGTGGGAGCGGTGACGTTTGGGCCAGGCGCAACAGGCGGGCGGTCTGCTCACGCCCACCTTCCATCGGAACCGACGGCACCCATTCGATCGTTACAGAGGCGGCCGCCTGAGTGACGCGCAACTTCGCAACCAGTTCGTCGCTTTCGGCAAGAGCCACCAGACGGCGGGCGTACTCCTCGTCGGCCCGCAGCCGCGGTACCCGGCAGCGAACACGGCCGGGGAGCTCGTGCACGATGGTGTGCTCGAGAACGGCCGAGCTAGAGCTTGCGCTCACCTATCGGCTCTCGATGTCCCTACGGTCACAACAGTGGGTCCGAACGGTGCTCCTGCCCCGACCGTCGGCTCAGCTGTAGGACGCCGCAACCTTGCCGTCATACCTCGTCAACGGTTGGATCCGCCGACGGCGAAGCAGGCTGCAACTTGGAGAAGGATTCAGAGGCGTACCACGCAAGGAGATACCACGGCGCCTCGCTCAAGCGGTCGTCCCCACGCGCGAACTGCCGCAGTGACAACAGCCCGAGCGCCAGGGGGACGAGTAGGCGCAGATCGCCCGGCAGGCGTTGCCCCACCGCGCGATTGATCAGGCTCGCGGTTGTTTTCATGATGACCGCGGGCTCCCCTAAAGAATGCCGTCTATCGTTCTGGGAGCCGCGTACGCCCAGTTCCCTCAACCGGCCTTCGACCGTCGTAGCGTCGCGGGGGTCGAACTCGAGGATCGCACTCGCCGCCGCAGGTCTCACTTTGATGGCGCGTATCTCGGCCATGGGTTCGAGACTCTGCTGGAGGGCGGCCAGGTCTGCCGGCGCGCTCGGGCCCCGGGCGAAACGGACCCGGATGCGCCCCGTGGTGGCGCTGGCTACCTGCGCCCGCTGTATCCGTTGCAGATCGGCCGTGGGTGGGTTTACGTCAGACACATCGGGAGTTTAGCTGTCGAGTAACGCGTCTGGTGTGACGGCGGCGCGCTGCGACCTATCCGGGCCGGGCTGGGAGTCTCCCCTGCTTCGCAGCCATTCGAACCGGCACGAGGAGGAAGAGCGCGCCGAGCAGGATCACTGCCGCGGCCGGCAATGCGCCACCGAACGGGACGCCCGGCGGCATTCCGCTGATCACAGAGCGCTCGCCGACGATGAATGCGAAAACGCCTACGAAGTAGAGAAGCTCCCTCACGACCGCTTGTGCGACGCCGGTCTGGTTTCGCGTCGCCAATTTGAAGCCTCCTCGCACGACGACGAGGAAGAGGGCGGCCGCGATCCAGAGCGCGAGGCCGTCGCCGTTCCCTTTGAATCCGGTGCGGAATCCATTAGCCCCAAGGACGAGATTGTTCAGCGCGCCGTAGATCATCACGGCAAGGCCGCCGACGAGCAGGAGCTCCGTCGCGAGCGTGCCGAGGAAACGGAACGCGGCGCTGCCCCGTCGGTCTCCGCCGATCGTGGCCTTCACCGCCCCACGCACCACGACCAGCACGAGCATGCCGGTGATCGTCAGACCCAGGAAGCTGATCCAGTTCCACATCGGCGTCATCAGGCGTTCGTTGCCGGTCTGTCCGAGCCCGATGCCGAGCAAGATCGTGCCGACGGCGAGGATCACGCCGTCCGGGAGGTAGCCCGCCCGCCCGGTTCTCCGCGTCTCCGGCGTGAGTGCGAAGGCCATCCCGCCGAGCACCAAGCCGATCGGGACGGTCACGAACTGAGCGACCGCGATCGAGTATCCGACACCGCCTTCATGGAACTCCGTGTTCGTGACCGCGAGATAGACGAGCGAGGACAGCAGCGTGAGCCCTCCCGCCGTCGTCGCTGCGTGCGCGCCTCTCGCGAGCAGCAACGTCCCGCCGATCGCCGCCATCGCTCCGGCGACGGCCTCTGCGGCTCGGGGACCTGCGTCGACGGGAGCGATGAACGCCATAGCCGCCATGGCGCCCCCGAGCGTGAGGACGCCGAAGCCGAGCCCTTTGGCCCTGCTCATCGTCGGTGATTCCGTAAACGCGGTCTCCGCCGTGGTCATTTCAGACTCCTCGCCGAGTCGACGCCGTCTTTGAGGGGGATTAGCTGCGCCTAAATCTCAGTCTAGACATGTCTCAAACTGGAAGTCAAGCCAGGCTGAAGGTGGCCTCGTGCGGGGTGGATGCGCCCGGGGAGGAGGTGGAGGACTACGCTCGCCACGCGAAGTGGACCGAGCAGCCGCCGCCGCTCCCAACACCTCCGACGGAGCCGATGCAACGTTCAGCCGTTGCGGCTCGTCTCTGTGAGCGTGCGCAAGATCTTGATCTGTCTCGTCACCGCCACCTTGGCCGCAGGCGTTCCTGTGTCGTCTGGTCTGACGGCGACCCGCCCCTGCGGCCGGATCCTGTTCCTGTCCTACGGGCGCAATGACGTTGATCTGAACTCGGTGAGGGGGGACGGGTCCGATCACCGCACCGTCCGCGGCCTCTCCAATCCGGGACGGATGTTCCTTTCACCCGATGCGTCACTGATCGCGTCGACCCGCCACCACGCCGCGTCCGACAACAACGAGGTCTGGTTGATGAACTCCGACGGCAGGGGTTACAAGAACCTCACCCAGACCAAGGATCAGAACGAATACGTCTACGACTGGTCACCGGACAGCCGTCGGATCGCGATCGAACGACTGGGCCCCGACAGGATCTCTGTGATCTATCTCCTCAACGTCTTTACCGGTAAGGAAACCCGGATAGTCGAAGGGCATCGACCCTCGTTCTCGCCTGACGGAACGACGCTCGCCTACGCAGCTCCGTCGCCGGACCTCCTCGACTCCACCAACGACATATTCACCATCGACCTGCGCGACCGTGACGTAACACGCATCACCCAGGACGGATCTTCCGACGACGACTATCCGGATTGGTCTCCGGCGGGCGGATGGATGACCTTCAGCCGGATACCGCGCGGGCAGATGAACGAGAACGAAGGTCCCTACGCGGACATCTGGCGCGTTCGCACCAGCGGGCACGATGAAGAGAACCTCACTCGCTGGCAGGACGACTACAACGGCGTTAGCACAGCCGCGTGGTCGCCCGACGGCAAACACATCGCGTACAACACCGACCACGATGGAGGAGGGTCCGTCTACATCATGCGCGCCGACGGCACGCGTAGGAGCGAGCCCCTCTCTGACGCTGTCGAACATTGGAGCAGGCACGCGACCTGGTCGCCGAGCGGGAACCACATCGCTTACGAGCGCTCCGACTCCAGCAGCACTGAGATCTGGAGCTACAACTTGGAGACCGGCTGGAAACAGAAGCTGACGAGCACGCCGCGGCGATACGAGTCCGACCCGATCTGGGCCTCCTGCCGCGGCTGAGTGTGACCCCGTCTTCGTATCCTGGGGGTGTGGCTCTTTACGTTGGCACTTCGGGGTGGGCTTACAAGGAGTGGAAGCCCAGCTTCTATCCTGCGGACCTGCCGCAGAAGCGCTTCTTAGAGCACTACGCCACTAAACTCACCGCGGTCGAGGTCAATGCCACCTATCACCGTCGCCAGGAGGAGGCCACGCTCAAGGGATGGGCGGGATCCGTCCCGGAGGGCTTCCGTTTCGCTATGAAGGGACACCGGGCGATCACGCCGCGCTCGGCCGATCCGACGCTGCTCGCGGAGTTCACGGCCTCGATGAAGACCCTCGGCCCCCAGCTCAGTGCGCTCTTCTTCCAGTTCCCGCTGAAGCGCGACGGCAACGAAGAAGGCTTCGAGGCGTTCTTGGGCAGCCTCGACGCAGCAGTGCCCGCGGCCTTCGACCTCAAGCACCCGTCATGGCACACGCCGGGCTTCGCGCAACGGGTCGCGGATGCCGGTGGGACGCTATGTCTCTCCGACCGCGCCGGGAAAGCCCCCGATGTCCTGCCCCCCGGACCGATCGGATACGTCCGCCTCCGAGGCGGCACCTACTCGGCGACAGAGCGCGCCAGGTGGAAGTCGCTCCTGGAAGCCGAGGGGGCCGTCCGCGACGTCTATGTCTTCGTGAAGCACGACGAAGGTCCGGGCGACGAGTTCACGGGGGTCGGACTGGCCCAGTGGCTGCTGCATTAACCTCTGGAAGCGATGGGCGAGGTCAGGGACTACGCGAAGAAGCGCTCGTTCGATGAGACGCCCGAGCCGCCTCCGGAGGTAGCCGGCGACGTCGATCCCACGAAAGCGCGTCCGGGAGACAGCTTCGTCATCCATCAGCACCACGCCACTCGCCTGCACTTCGACCTGCGGTTGGAGATGATGAACGGCACCACCCCCGTCCTCGTGTCCTGGGCGGTGCCGAAGAACCTGCCGATCAAGCCGGGACGCCCCAACCTCGCCGTGCACGTCGAGGACCATCCCTTCGACTACGGCACCTTCTCGGGAACGATCCCCAAAGGCAACTACGGCGCCGGCGAGGTCCGGATCTTCGACAACGGCACCTACGAGGTGCTCGAACAGGAGCCGGGCAAGATCACCTTCCGCCTTCATGGGGACCGCCTCCGAGGGGTGTGGCATCTCTTCCAAACGGGCAGGGGCACAAACAAGGCGAGCCGAGACAAGGACTGGCTGGTGCGGCTGCGCGAGTGGGAGGGCCCGGAGCCCGATCCGATCCCCGAGCTCAAACCGATGATGGCCACGCTGGTTCCCGACGCCTTCGACGACGAGGGTTGGATCTTCGAGCCGAAGTGGGACGGGGTGCGGGCGCTCGCCATATGTGAGCGGACCCAGACCTCTCTGCTGTCGCGCAACCAGAACGACATCACCGCGACCTACCCGGAGTTCGCCAAGCTCCACGAGCGACTCGTCTGCAACGACGCGATCGTCGACGGTGAGATAGTGGCGATGGAATCGGGTCGGCCTTCCTTCGAGCGCCTGCAGAGCCGCATCAACCTTCAGAACGAGCGCGACATAGCGCGCATGGCGGCCGAGATACCGGCGACCTTCATCGCGTTCGACCTCATCTATCTCGACGGGCGCGATCTCACCGGCGAACCGGTGGAGGCGCGCAAGGAGCTACTCGAGGAGCTGGTCGTCGTGACGGACCAGGTCCAGGTGTCTCCTTATACGGAATGCGACGGCATCAACCTCTTCGAAACGGCGAGACGGATGAAGCTCGAAGGCATCGT
>JAUJPD010000006.1:138626-140964 GCA_030447315.1 Actinomycetota bacterium
ACCCGGTCCCAGCCCTCGTAGGCCTCGCCGGTGGCGACCACCTCGGTGAGCCCGGAGTTGGCGATCAACTTGGCGCAGGTGAAGCAAGGCACGCCGGTGATGTAGATAGTCGCTCCCTCTCGTTCCTCAGGCGATGAGTACAAGATGGCGTTGGCCTCGGCATGGATGGCGATACAGGAGTCGTAGCCCCATCCACTCACGGCCTCGTCCGAAGCTCGGGGGCACGCTCCCTCGCTGCAGTGAGGGTGGCCGGAAGGGGGGCCGTTGTAGCCGGTCGAGCGGATGCGGCGGTTCTTCACGATCACCGAACCGTGTTGCCTGCGGACGCAGTTCGAGCGGGTTGCGGTCTCTCGCGCGAGGTTCAAGAAGTACTGGTCCCAATCGCTGATCCGTTGGACCTCGTTGATCCGGTGAGCGATGCTCACGTGGCGTCTCCCCCCTTGGTTGTGGCGCGTCAGGACAGGATGCTGCGGGGGAAGTGGGCCGATTGTCCCTCGCGCGAACGGCTTAAGCAACCTTCTACGTGTTATCAACGGCGGCTCATGGACCTAGCCGGCGAAACCATCACCGACCTCATCCGAGCCACCTGGCTGATAGAGGCCGGACGCGCCGATCTATACCGCCGCTGGTCCCATGAGGGCTCGGGATGGGACTCGAGGGCCGACGGCGCCGACGAGCGCGCCCGGCTGCTGGCGGACGCACTGGGTGAGCTGGGTCGCTCGCCCGACGCGCATCTGGTCGAAGGCCACGCCGCGTGGCTGAGGAACCTGGTGGGGGCAAGTCCCGGAGAGGTGCCGCTGGGCGACCTCTTCGCGGCCCGTCTAGGCGACTGGGTGGAGGCCCACGTGTCCCGCTTCGTCGGCGACAGGAACTCCCGCCTGAAGGAGCTGGGCGATCGCGAGCGAGCGGCACTGCGCTTCCCGGACAACCTCCCCTCCCCTCCGCCGTTCGAGGCGATCGAGACCGTCGAGGTGGAGCCTCCGGGTGAGGTGCGGCTCCGCTTCGCGATCCTCGGCGACCTCCATTTCGGCTCGCCCGGCGCCGAGGCCGCCGCTCGCGTCGCGATCTCGGACATCAACGCGTCGGGGGCAGAGCTCGTGATCCAGCTCGGCGACGTCACCGACCGTGGCGGCAAGGACGAGTTCGACCTGGCGGTGAAGACGCTCGGCGAGCTAGAACCGCCGCTCACCACGATGATGGGCAATCACGACGTCATAGCGATAGACGACCAGACCCTTTCGGGCCGAGAGCTCTACGGCAGCGCCTTCGGTCGCGAGGCCGACGGGGTCCTCATCGAACACAAGGGAGTGCGTTTCGCCGTGCTGGATTCCGCCACCCATGCGGCGTCGCCGTTCGGTGCCTTCAACTTCGTAAGCGGCACCTTCATCGAGGGGCCCGGCGGGGCGCTGGTTCACGGCTCGTTCACGCCTCCGCAGCACGACCTTCTGGCTGAGGTCGCCGCGCCGGGGGCTCCGCCCGCGTTCGTGTTCCTGCATCACCCGCCGCAGCCCTTCCTCGCGTTCCCTCCCATCTTGTTCGGCCTTCGGGAATCGGACTCGGGACGTCTACATGCCACGGTGGACTCGGGCAACGTGTGGGGGGTCTTCGCCGGCCACACCCACCGCAACGCGCGCACACGCGACTACGACGGCGTCCCCGCGCAAGAGGTGGCCATCGCCAGAGACTTCCCCTTCGGCTACGCCCTGGTCGACGTCACCGCGCGCGGCTACGCGTTCCGCTTCGTTCAGCTATCCGACGAGGCTCTTCTGCAACGGCTGTACTCCAACGCCAGCGCCATACACAGGCGTTACGGGCTCGGGTCTCCCCAGGAGCGCGGCTTCGTGTGGACGAAGCCCCCCTCCTAGCGGAAATCGCTGGCGGCGCGACCCGCGCTCGAGCTCATCACCTTGTTCAGCCCCACCCGGTAGAGGGCCGGGAACAGAACCCTGGGCACCTGGAACAGGTAGTACCAGCGCGGCACCACCCTCTGGGGTTTCCTGTGCTCGATCGCATCCATGATCGCAGCCGAGACCTGCGCGTCGGTGCCCAACAGGTGCTTCATGAACCGGTCGGCCACGAGGTTCTTCTGCGGGAATCCCTCGGTGGGGATGAACCCGGGTTCGATCGAGCTGAGGTAGATACCGCGTTCCTCCATCTCGGGTTGCAACGCTTCGGTCCAGCCCACCAAGGCGAACTTGCTGGCCGTGTAGGTGGAATTACCCGGCGTTGCTATGCGTCCCGCGACGGACGCGACGTTGACCACGTGTGAGGGGGCCGAGGCCGCCAAGAGCTCGAACATCTCCGCGGTGCAATAGACGGCGCCGAAGAAATTCGTCGC
>JAUJPD010000006.1:141064-145954 GCA_030447315.1 Actinomycetota bacterium
GTGGGAGACATAGTCGTCTACATCATCGTCGGACTCGTCGTCGGCGTCCTGGCCCGCTTGCTTCTTCCCGGCCGCGAGCCCATCGGCATCATCGGGACCATCCTGGTAGGCATCATCGGCGCAATCGTCGGCGGCTACCTGTGGACCGCGGTCTTCGGCCCCAACGAGGGCGTGTCCTGGATCGGCTCGATCATCGTGGCCATGGTGCTCCTGGTGCTCTACCGAAAGATGGCCCACGGCGGAACCAGAGCTATCTGACAGACCTTCAACACCGGAGACGGCCGGACCCGCGACCGCCCGTCTCCGAGCTAAGCGACTCGGCCCCCCTCCACCCGGGGGCCGTTTCGCGTTCTGCGCCGGAGCAGGCCCAAGCGATAGGACGCCGGCGGCGGAGGGGCCACTCGGGAAGCAGCCCGCATGGGAGGCTCCCCCGGTGGCGCGAAGAACTCGTTGAAGCGGCGACCCAGGACCGGGTTGCCTTGGATGCGCAAGCGCCCGAGCAGCACGGCCTCGTCGCCGGTCACCAGGCCCGCGGTCATCTTCACCCAGTCCGAGGCTTGCATCTCGTAGACCACGTCCGGGGCTCTCTCTCCGGCCCCCACGGTGATCCGACACGTGCCGTTGCGGATGACGACGGTGAAGGTTCCCCCTCCGACGCCTAGAAGCTCGAAGCGATACACCGCATCTACCCCCTTCGCCGCCGCAGGAACGAAAGCGAAGTGGAGCATCATCAGCGCGACGCCGGGAGACATCGTGCGCGACGCGCGACCGAGCGTCTTCGCCAACGACATGGTCATCCGCTGACGCCGGTCCGCCGGGATCAGGCCGCCCCCCGGCGGGGGCCACTGAGCCTCGATCGGCGGGACGAAGACCTCGACATCGGGCACCGGCATACCGATCGCGCGCATCTTCTTCTCGAGTTGAAGGCCCCCGAAATTGAACAGGTCCCCCAGCGAGTACCCGAACACGCTCGTGTAGCTGACGTCTCCGCCGGGCGGTTGATAGAGCGCGGTCCCGAGCCGGATCGTCTCACGGATCCCTTCGTGGATCGGCTCGAGGAGCCCGGCATCCTGATCGAGCAGATCGCGGATGACGCGCGCGCCGAAGGCGACGTGGCGTGATTCGTCGCGCGCTACCGCGGTGAAACCGGCCCGGAAGCCGGGCAGTATCTGGTTGTCTCGGGCCCACGCCAAGATGAACTTCTGGCCGGTCAGGGCCAGGACCCCTTCGATGACTATGTGATAGACCGCGATCGACTTGGCGAAGTGAGCGATGTCATCAGGGCGCTGCCGGAGTTGTTCTGTTACATCTTCCAGGTACTCGTCGAACAACGGTGCGAAGCCGGGGCCAACCCACTGACGAGACGAGCGGAGCCGCCGCGACAGATCACCGTCTCCTGCAGCCACGACTTCCTGGAACCAGCGGTCGAAGAACACCGCGTGGCGCGTCTCGTCCACGCACTGGGTCGCCAAGAACACCTTCTGCTCCAGCTCCGGCGCCGCCGTCACGTAGGGCGTGAGGGTCGCCGCAACCCGCTGCTCGGCGACATAGAAAGCGGCCAGCGTCCACAGCAGACGTTCTTTGGTGTCGTGACTGAGCGCCAGCCAATGCTCGCGATCGGCCGAGAAATCCAGGTCGCCGACCGACCAGTTCAGCCGTTCCCATCGCAGGTAGAGATCGCGATAAGACGGCATCTTCCGGCTGATGGTGCGGTTGAGACGCTCCAGGATGGAATCCGGATCCACGTCGGCGAGCTTGCGCAGGTCTCTGGTGTCTTCCGCAACGGTCACGACCTGTCTCCCCGCATCATCGAGTGAGGTAAGTCTGCACGGGACCGACCCCCAGAGCAAGCCGGTTTCGCCACGGCGAGCAGCCGCGTCAGGACCTACCATCACCGAGATGCCCGAACCCGCCCGCATACCGATCGGGACCTGGCCCACGCCCGTGCGGAAGATGGAGGAGACCTCGGAGTTGGTGGGGGTTCCGGTGTGGGTGAAGCTCGAAGAGGCGTGCGGTGCCTGGGGCGGCAACAAGGTGCGCAAGCTCGAACACATCCTGGGCCGGGCGCGCCAGGACGGAATGCGCAAGCTGGTCGGCTTCGGGGCCGGCACATCCAATTGGACGAGCGCACTCGCGTATCACGGGGTGAACGAAGGTTTCGAGGTAGAGGTGTGGCTCTCGGACGATGCGGTCCCCCCTCACCTTCGCGCGCTTTATCGGAAGCTCGGCGTCGCGGTGATCGAGACGTCGCGGCCGCGGTGGATGCTCGAGCTACTAAGCGGGCGAGTGCGTCGGCAAGGGGGCGACACGAGATACCTGCCGCTGGGGGGCTCGGGCGCAGAGGGCGATCACGGCAGCCTGCAGACGGGGGTCGAGATAGCCGAGGCAGTCCGGTCCGGAGAGATCCCTCGTCCCAGCCGCATCTTCGTTGCGACCGGCACCGCAGGAACGGCGGCAGGCGTGGCGGTGGGGGCGGCACTGGCCAACCTCACCGTGCCGGTGGTCTGCGTCCGGGTCACGGCACGGCCCTACGGGACCAGACGCCTCGTGGGCAAGAGAGTGGCTTCACTGCAGCAGAGGGTCGGGCTGGACCGACCTAGCAGTTGCCCGCTGCTCGCCGACGACGGCTACTTCGCCCCCGGATATGCGAAGCCGAACCCGGCTTCGCTAGAGGCCGCGCTGATCGCTCGTCGAGACGGCGTGGAGCTGGATCAGACCTACGCGGCGAAAGCCTTTGCATCTCTCGTCGCCGCGGCGCGCCGGTCCGAGAGCGGCCCCTACCTGTTCGTCCATACGTCACCCGGCCCGACGCCGGTGGGTCCATGAAGCCCCTGCGCTACCTGTGGGCACTTCCGTGGTCACTCGTAGGAGCGGCCCTGTCGGTCTTCTTCGACAGACGTTTCGTGGTGGACGGCGTGCTCCTGGCCGAAGGCGCGCGATGGCCGGGTCGATTCGGCTGGAGGTATCGAGCGATCACTTTCGGCCACGTGGTGCTCGCGGTCGACGACCTAGATCCCGAGACGATGGATCACGAGATGGTGCACGTTCGTCAATACGAGCGGTGGGGGCTGCTGTTCGTCCCTGCGTACTTGATCGCGTCTCTGTCCGCCCTGCTCCGGGGGGATCACCACTACAGAGAGAACCGTTTCGAGGTGGCGGCGCGACACCGCCACCCCTGAGCCTCGCTAGCTGCGCGCGGCCTTGGACACGAAGCGCGAGCCCGCCACCGGCAACTTGGTGACCGCCTTTAGCTTGACTCTGTACGGGCCGCGCGATTGCTGGTATTGCGAGGATCCGGTAGTCACTTCGAGAGCTAGGCGGTGCCCCGGGAGCAACTTCCACGCGACTCCGTGCAGCTTCACGGTCCGGTCGAACTTGCCCGGCTTCAGCACGACCGGCATCGTCTGGTCGTCGAGGACCACGCGCTTTCCATCCTTGTCGATGTCGACCAGCTCGAAGAAGACGAAGCCCGTCGAGCCCGTGAGGGTGCCTGTGATCCTCACTTTGGGTACGCCCAACACGGCTTTGGCCGTGCCGGACAGGGTGGCGACGCGCTTGCGAGCGGCGGTCTCTCCGATCTCCTCGGCCGGCGCCGGATTGCCGTCGATGGCCCCGTCGCCCCCCGTAGAGCCCGGCCCCACGAGCTCGCCCGTCCTGATCGCCTTCAATCTCACGTACTTGGTTCCGGGAAGCGGGAACCTCGGTGCGTTGTAGTAGTAGCCGTCTTGAGCCTGCCACTCGATCTTGGCGCCCGTCGAGATGCTTTCGCCCTTCACGTAGCGGTTGAGCCACGCGACGATCCGATCCTCGAAGATCGGCCGCTTGTCGTCGGCTCCCTTGGGATAACCGCTGGCGTCACCGGGATAGTTGCAACCCAGGGTGTGCCCGGCGCAGTACGCCATGAGCTTGACCGGGGTGCCCGCGGACACCAGGTTCTTGTAGTTGGCGAAGGCGTCCTCCAGCGGGAACAGGGTGTCGACGCTGCCCTGGATGATCAAGGTGGGGGCGTCGACCTTGTGTGAGCGGACGACCGTGGACTTGTGGCGGAACCAGGCTCCGATGTCTTTGTCGACCCGCCCCGAGGCCTTGGTCTGACGGTAGCCCTCGTGGATCTCTTCGGCGTAGTCGCCCGTCTGCGGGCCCGCCGGGGAATCGAGGCCATCCTGTTTGGCCCCCACGAGCCCGAAGTTGTAGAGCAGCTCTCCCCAACCTTGCTTGTAGACCGTGTTCGGGTTGAGGTCCTCGGTCAACAGGCCCCACGAGATCTCGGGAACGATCGCGTCGACGCGGTGGTCGAGGGCGGCGGTGTTGAACTGCACACCGGCCGCGTTGGACCCGCCCGTCCAGCCCACGCGGGGATCGCCGGGGCCGTCTTTCTGGATCTCGGGACGGGTGGCCAGGTAGTCCATCAGAGCGCCCGCGTCCTTGACCTCGAACTCGGGAGAGGCGATGTTCGCCTCACCTCCCGAGTCGCCGAAGCCGCGTGAGTCCCACGTAAGGATGGCGTAGCCCTCATCGAGCAGACGGTTGAGGAAAGCCCCGGGCGTGCGTTCGCGCTCGCCGCCCCAGCCATGCGTTCTCAGGATCGCAGGCACCGGCTGGGAGGCAGAGGCGCCCGGCGGCAGCATCAAGGTGGCCAGGATCGGCTCGCCGTCAAAGCTCTCGACGATGATGTTGTCTTCGATCGTCGGCTCCGCGGCCGCAGCCGAGACGACGACCGCACCCGACGCGGTGGGCACGAAGGCTGCCACCAGGGCAGCGGCCAGAGCAACAGATAGCGATACACGCGTAAACATCCGGGAACCTCCGTTGATGTAGATGGCCCACTCCCGGTGGTGCTTTTACCCGGGACGGGGAGTGTTCATGTCCGGTTCATACAGATTCGACGGG
>JAUJPD010000006.1:146054-150389 GCA_030447315.1 Actinomycetota bacterium
ACATCCGAGAGCACCAGGATCCGGGTCTCGGTCATCTCCTCCATGGCGAACCGCAGACCCTCTCTCCCCACGCCCGAGTCCTTGCTCCCCCCATAGGGCATCTGATCGGCACGGAAAGCCGAGATGTCGTTGGCGATCACTCCCCCGCAGACCAGATCCCGGTGCGCCATCATCAAGCGTCCCAGGTCCTGGGTGAAAACCCCCGCCTGAAGGCCGTACCGGGTCTCGTTCACGCGCGCGAGGGCATCTTCGTAATCCTGGTAGGTCTCGACCGTCACGACCGGGCCAAAGATCTCTTCTTGGCGCACCCTCATGTCCTTGTGCGTTCGCGATAGGACCGTCGGAAGATAGAAAGGGTCCTCCCTCTTCCCCCCGATGAGCACCTCGGCTCCGGCTTGCACGGCCTCGTCGACCCACGCCGACACGCGCTCCAGCGAGTCGTGATCGATGAGAGGGCCGACCTCGACATCCGGATCCATGGGATCACCGGTCTTCAGCCTGCCCACCTCGCCGACGAGCTTGCCGATGAACTCATCGGCCACCGCGTCGTGAACGAGGACCCTCTGCACCGAGATGCAGGACTGGCCGGCTTGGTAGTAGCCGCCGAAGGCGATGCGGGCCGCGGCCTTGTCTAGGTCTGCGTCCTCGTGGACGATGACACCTGCGTTGCCGCCCAGCTCGAGGGTCACGGCCTTCTTCGGATCGGCGGCTCGAAGCCGCCAGCCGACCTGGGACGAGCCGGTGAAGGAGATCTTGGCCAGCCGCTCGTCGCCGGCGAGCTCTCCCGCCTTGTGACCTTCGATCGGAAGCACCGACAGCATCTGCGGGGAGAGGCCCGTCTCGAGGAAGATCTCGCCCAGCAAGAGCGCGCCGAGCGGAGTCTTCGTGGCGGGCTTGACGATGATCGGCGCCCCCACCGCCAGCGCGGGAGCCATCTTGTGGGCAACCAGGTTGATCGGGAAGTTGAACGGAGCGATAGCGAGAACGGGTCCCAACGGGAAGCGGCGGATCAGGCCCAGGCGGGAGCCGAGCGCTTCCTCTGTGTCCAGGCGCATCAGCTCCCCGCTCCAACGCCGGCATTCCTCAGAGGCCCATCTGAAGGTCGAAACCGCGCGACCGGCTTCGACCCTCGCCCATCTAAGCGGCTTTCCTCCCTCGCGAGCGATGAGCTCGGCGACCTCGTCGAGGCGCTCGTTCACGCGAGCCGAGATGTGGTCGAGCGCGGCCGCCCGGACGTGGATGGGGAGCTTGCGGGTCTCTTCGAAGATCCGGGCCGCGGCCGCGACCGCGTCTTCGACATCCGCATCGGACGGCGTGGCCACCGACGCGACCACCTGACCGTCGTAGGGGCTCTTCACGTCGAAGCCGGCGCCGGCGTCGCGCCACTCGCCCGCCACCAGGAACCTCTTCCTCTCTTGCACGGCTTTCTCCCTCAGCTCGACGGCTCTCTTTGGACCGGGCCGATCCTCGTGTGGTTGCGTTCCATTTTGCAGTGGTAGCCCGGTCGCCCACAATAGAGAGGTGACAGCGACGGGAAGTCTTAGAGGGGCGGTCTCCGCCGAACGTCGTTACCCATGTTGAAAGCTCTGTGCCATTCGGCCGCCACCGGGTGGCAGGACGTCGAGGACGTCACCCGGCTCTCGGATCTGCGGGCAGGAGACGACAACCTGTTGTGGGCCGAGGCCGATGTGCGCGGGCTCGACCCGTCCGACGTCTCGTTGATGGCGGACGAGTTCGGCCTCCATCCGCTCGCCGTCGAAGACGCCGTCCACACGAGACAGCGGCCGAAGCTGGATCGCTATGAAAGCCATCTCTTCATCGTCATGCACCAACTAGATGAGGTGAACGGGCAGCTCGAAGCGGCCCAGATCGGCTGCTTCGTGGGCGACAGATACGTCTTGACGCTTCACGCCGGCACCACGAGAACGATCGAGATGGCGAAGAAGAGGTGGGAGCTCGAGCGCCCGGAGCAACATCCTTCCTTCCTCCTTCACACGCTGCTGGATGTGGTGGTCGACGACTACCAGAAGATCGCGGATCGCATCGAGGACGAGGTGGAAGAGCTCGAAGAGATCGCTCTCGCCACGCCGGGAGGAGACATCCAGAGACAGCTTTACTCCGTCAAGCAACGGATAGCCCGGCTCCGCCGCTACGCCGTACCGGGTGCACGCTTACTGGACCGCACGACGCAAGAAGGCGAGAGCGCGCCGTTCTCACAGGACACTGCTCACCTCTTTCGCGACGTCCACGATCACTTGCTTCGGATCACCGACCAGATCCGAAGCGTCGACGACCTCTCCGACGCGGTGCTGGACCTCACGCGTAACGCGCAAGCAGCGATCCTCAACGAGAACGGTCGCAAGCTGAGCGCGTGGGCGGCCATCTTCGCGGTCCAAACGCTCATCGCTGGCATCTACGGCATGAACTTCCAGCTGCTGCCGGAGGAGAACTCGCTCGGCGGTTTCTGGTTCGCCCTCACCCTGATGGTCACCAGCGGCGTCGCCTTGTTCGGTTACTTCAAGAAGAGAGGATGGATCTGAGCGGCCCCGCTGGTAGGGTGGCTCGCCATGGCTGAAGGAAAACAGAAGAAGGTCACTCAGAAGATCACCCTCGACGTCTATCTGACCGCGCCCGACGGCAAGGCCAGGAAGTCTTATGCCGGCGAGCTTCGCCGGCTGCAACGCCTCGGCTTCCGCGAGATCGACCGGCGTATAGAGAATCGGGAAGATCACGTCAAGGTCACGCTCGAGCGCGAGATCGACCGTTACCCGGGGGTTCCTCTCCCTGCGGTGCCTCCCTACCTCGGTTAACACTCCACCAGGAGCCGGCATGTCGAAGATACGGAAACTGTCGCTCGCTCTCGTTGCCCTGGCCGTCGTCGGAGCGGCCTGCGGACAGGAAGAAACCGAGTCCGCAGCCCAAGAGCAAGCGGTGACCATCGAGGCCTTCGACAACTACTACGAACAAACGACGATCGCGCTCGAGCCGGGTGCGGAAGCGACCATCACGCTCCAAAACGGTGGCGGCGTTGTGCACTCCATCGATATACCGGACCTTGATTTCGAGCTCGAGGCGCCCAGTGGCGAGGCCGTGAATAGCACCTTCACCGTCCCCGACGAGCCCGGTTCGCTCGATTTCTTCTGCAAGTTCCATCCGGACGAGATGACCGGCGTAGTCACGATCGGGGGGGCCGATCAGCCCATCGAGGAAGACGTGGACACCGAAGGTGACGACGGTACGGAGGACGTCGAAGAAGACGACCCGGGCGGCACCACGACCGAGGGCGAGATCGAGTACTAGACCGCTAGCGCAGGCCGCGCTCGCCCACGAACGGGTTGGTCAGGCGCTCCTCCCCCACGTTGGTCTCGGGGCCGTGACCCGGCAGCACCGCGGTGTCGTCACTGAAGCTGAACAGCTTGTCCTTGATCACCCCGATCAGGGTCGCGGCGTCACCGCCGGGGAGATCGCTGCGCCCGATGCTGCCGGCGAACAAGGTGTCGCCGGAGAACAACAGCTCCGAGGTCGCGAGGGTGATCGAACCGGGCGAGTGGCCGGGGGTGTGGATGACCTTCAGCTCCACGGCCCCCGCGGTCAGCACGTCACCTTCATCCGCCGCGGTATCGATCTCGGGGGGAGCACCCAGCTCCAACCCGAGAAACATCCGGCCCGATTCCTGATACCAGTCCAACAGGGGCCGGTCCGCCCGGTGCATGTAGAACGCGGCACCGGTGAGGTCTCTAAGCGACCGAGCCGCCAGCAGGTGATCGAAGTGGGCATGGGTCGCCACGATCGCGGTGACCGTCAGCGCCCTCTCGTGCAGCGAGGAGGCAAGCACGTCGATATCACCGCCGGGGTCGATGACTATCGCTTCACGCGTGTCGGGATCTCCCACGATGTAACAGTTGCACGCGAGGGGGCCGACCTCGAATCGGGCGAAGACCTCGAGGGTCATCGGTGCCGATCCGCCAATATCCACCCCGCGGTACCACCGACGGCAGCCCATAGCGATCCGAACAGGAAGACAGCGCCCGGTCGCGGCGCGATCACACCGAACCCGCGCCCCCCGGTCAGTTGCGCTCCCAGCCGGGCCTCGGCGAGCCAGGCCAACAGAGCCAGCGTCGAAGAGAACAACAACGCCGCGAGGGCGAGGACCCTGGGCATCTGGGACCTATCCGAGGCATTCCCCCGGGCCCAGTAACCCGCTGCCATGCATGCGGTAAGTGGAATCGAGACGAGCAAGCCGTTCAAACCGTCAAGAACGGACAGCTCGCGCAGGGGGCCGCGCACCCGGCCCCCTATGGTCACGCCTGCTCCTATGTCGACCGGCGCGCCCAG
>JAUJPD010000006.1:150489-178429 GCA_030447315.1 Actinomycetota bacterium
CGCCTCGGAGGCGCCGAGGGCACGGACGAAAGGCACGCCCACCGAACAACGAAAGCCAGTGCCACCACAGCACCCAGCGGAACGACGCTGAAGGCGACGTCTCCTATGTGCACCGGCGTCCCCACCGACGCCAGAGCAACGATCACCACCGCGGTGAGCACATCGATCGGATCGGCTCCGGCCCCCAGAGCCGAGACTTGCAGTTTCATCGCCACCAGCAACACCGCTCCCACGAGGAGGAGGCCGAGGAAAGTCAGGGTCGCTGCTTGCAGGAAGGGCACGAGGTAGCCGGGGGGCGTGCCGCGGGACAGCGGCTGTGCCGCCGTCGGCGCAACCTCGCCCGGAGAGGCCGCGGCGTCTAGGTTAGCGGTGGGCTCGCGATCCGACATCGGCAAATCCTAGAGGCGCAACGAGAGAGGGAGCATGAGCATCTTCAAACGCAAGAAGGGCCCGAGGCCGCCGGCGCGGCGCGACTCCGAACCCACCACGGAGCCCTCCGAGCCTGTTGCCAAGCCGGCCCCCGCCGCGGCCGCCGAGCCTCGCAGCGAGCACATGTCCCTGCTCTCCCTCGCCGCCGCCTACAGCTGGCGCCTCCTCCTGGTTGTGTTGGCCGGGGGCTTGATCATCCAGGCGCTGGTGCACCTGCACCTCGTCGTGATCCCGGTGATCGCGGCCCTCTTCGTCACCGCGTTGCTCGGCCCCCTTGCACAGCGGCTGAAGAACAAGGGGTGGCCGCCGTTGCTCGCTACCTGGACGGTGCTGCTCGGCGCCATCCTCGTGTTCGCCGGGCTCGTCGCGGCCATCGCTCCGTCCGTCGGTGCCGAGCTGGACGATGTGGGCGCAAGTGCCGGCCAGGGTTTCGAAGAGGTCGTCGACTACCTGGCAGAAAGCCCATTGAAGCTCTCCAAGAAAGACGTCGACCGGTACATAGACCAAGCGGCCCAGCAGGTGAGCGCTAACAGAGAGAAGATCACGGCCGGAGTCCTGCTGGGCGCCGCCAAAGCGGTCGAGGTACTTACCGAGTTCTTCCTCACGCTGGTCCTCGTCTTCTTCTTCGTGAAGGACGGCCCCGCGATGTTCGGCTGGTTCGAATCGCAGTTTCCTCGCCGGAACCGGCGCCATGTCCGCGCCCTCGGGGAACGGGCATGGGCTGCGGTGGGGGCCTACCTCAGAGGCACGGCCGTGATCGCCCTGGTCGACGCGGTCCTCATCGGCATCACCTTGCTCGTGGTCGGGGTTCCACTGGTGGCGCCTCTGGCGGTGCTGACCTTCTTCGGGGCCTTCTTCCCGCTCATAGGGGCGGTGGCGGCCGGAGTCGTAGCGGCTCTGGTGGCGTTGGTGACCACGGGCGTGACCGCGGCCGCGATCGTAGGCGGCGCCATCCTCGTGATCCAGCAGGTGGAAGGAGACGTCCTGCAGCCGCTCGTGATGGGTAAGGCGGTGCGTCTCCACCCGGTGGTGATCCTTCTGGCTCTGACGGCCGGTGCGATCGTCGGTGGGATCGTTGGCGCCTTCCTGGCGGTTCCCGTAACCGCGGTCGCGGCCTCGATCGGCAACTACATCAAGACGGTCGCTGCGGAGGGAGATGAGGAGCAGGCCCCCGCCGCGTGACCCTCACGAGACGGTGATGGTTCCTCTCATCCCCTGCTCGTGGTGGTCTGCAACGTGGCACTCGTAGAGGACCTCGCCCGGTTCGGTGAACGTCCACGCGATGGTCTGGCTCGATCCGGCTCCTACCTCGTCTGTCGCGTTGGGCGCGCTGCCCTCGTGGCCTCCGTGGCCGCCCCCATGCTCATCGAGCGCGGCCCGGTCCCCCAGAACGAACTCATGTGGCCCTTTTCCTTCGTTGACGAATTCGAACGCAATGGTCTCTCCGACCTCGACCTCTATGGCGGCGGGTTCGAACCGCAGCTCGTCGCTTCCCGTCACCGTGATCGTTCGGTCGGCCTCGGCGGGATCGGCCGGCTTGCCGAAGGAGAACTGCGAGGCGGCCGCGTCGTGGTCGTCGCCCTTGCCTTCACTGTGGTCACCGTGCTCTCCGCCCGCTCCGGCCGCGTCTCCACCGCCACAAGCTCCCGCCAACAGCGCCAGCGCGCCCACAGCCGCCACCAGTGCCTTGCGCTTCTTCAAGATGCTCGAACCTCCCAGGGCCTCGTATCGAACATCGAAGCTACCAGCGGCAGGGTGCTAGCGGAGCGCGAGAAGATGTGGGGATGGCTGGGTCCGGGGGAACGGGGTCGTTGGGGATGGGCTACAAGGTCGGCCACTGGACGGACCCGGCGGCCCAGACCGGCTGCACCGTCGTCCTGCCGCCGGCGGGGAACGTCACCTCGTGCGATATCAGGGGATCGTCGCCCAGCTCGAGAGAAACCGAACTGCTCCATCCGGACCGCAAGCTCACCGAGGTCCACGCGGTGCTCCTTACCGGCGGGAGCGCGTTCGGTCTCGCCGCGGCCCAGGGGGTCGTGGAGTGGCTGGCCGAGCGTGGGATCGGATACAGGACCCCGGTCACGAGCGTGCCCATCGTTCCCGCCGCGGTGATCTTCGATCTCGGCAGCGGCGACCCGGCAACACGCCCCGGTCCGGCGGCGGGACGAGCGGCTTGCGACGCGGCGTCGGAAGAGTCCGAGGTGGGACGCGTCGGAGCGGGAGCCGGAGCCACGGTGGGTAAGTGGGCGGGTTTCGACCATCGCGTCCCGGGGGGCCTCGGTATCGCCCAGGTCGAAGACGGCGGCCTGCGCGTGTCTGCCATCGCGGTCGTGAACGCGGTGGGAGACGTGATCGGGTCCGACGGCTCGGTGATCGCGGGAACAACCGCGCCCCGGCCAAGGTATCAGGCGCCCGCTCCCGCCCCCGACCTACCAACCAGCACGGTGCTCGCCCTGGTTGCGGTGAAAGCGAACCTCGACAAGAGAGATGTCCGTTTCCTCGCGTGCCGCGGTTCCGATGGGATCACCGTCGCCATACGCCCGGCACACACCCGTTACGACGGTGACGTCGTGTTCGCGACCGCGGCGCCGGGCGAGCCCGCAACGCCGGCTCAGTTAGACGTGTTGGGTCACCTCGCCACCCAGGCCGTCGCGGCTGCGGTGCGTAACGCGGTGTGATCTTTCAGCCGACCTCGAGCACGATCTTTCCGAAGTGCGCCTGAGACTCGAGGTACGCCAGCGCCGCCTGAGCTTCTTCGAGCCGAAAGGTCCTATCGATCACGGGTCGCAACCCCGAGCCCGCGACCATCCGCAACATGGCCGCGACATCGTCGTCTGAGCCCATGGTCGAACCGATGATCCTTAGCTGGTTCCAGAACAGCCGCCGCAGGCCGATCTCGGCGGTGGCTCCCGCCGTGGCCCCCGCGAGCACGACCCTGCCCCCCTTTACGAGCGAACGCAACGAGGCGTCCAGGCCGGCGCCGCCCGCGGAGTCGACGACGAGGTCGACCCCCCTCTTGCTTGTGAGCCGCCTGATCTCTCGCCCCACGTCTTTGTCTCGATAGTTGATGCCCGCATCGGCACCCAGCGCTCGCGCGCGCTCCAGCTTTTCTTCCGAAGAAGACGAGACGAAGATCCGGCCTGCCAGCGGCCGCGCCAGCTGGAGCAGCGAGAGCGCGAGACCACCCCCGATCCCGGTGATCAGCACCCATTCTCCGGGCCGCAACTCACCCTGCGTGAACAACATGCGGTAAGCGGTGATGAAAGTCACGCCGAGCGCAGCCGCCTCTGCGAAGGAAAGATGTTGCGGGAAGGGATAGACGTTGCGGGCCGGCACCGTGACCAGCTCGGCGAAGGTGCCCGGAAGGTGCTCGCCGAGCATGCGGAACGACACGCACTGCGATTGCTCGCCGGCTCTGCATCGTTCGCAGAGGCCGCAGGAGACGGCCGGGTTGACCACCACACGCATCCCGGCTCGAAGACCCTCTACGCCCTCTCCCACCGCCGCCAGCTCGCCGGCCCCATCCGCGCCCAGGACGAACGGGAAGTCGAGGTCGATCCCCAGCGAGCCCGACAGGGTCCACAGGTCGAGGTGGTTCAACGCGGCGGCGCGCACCCGCACCACGACCTCTCCCGGGCCCGGATGGGGATCCGCAAGCTCCTGTACCCGCGCGAGCTCGGGACCTCCATAACCTTCGATCGCGATCGCTTTCATCGTGAGACACCCTGACACGTCGACCACCTGGATCGCGTTCCTGACACACCCCCTCCTTAGAGTCCACCCCGTTGCCGCGACTCCCGGAACGCAGGAGGTGAGCACCCTTGCCACCAGCGAAACCGGCGAAGAAGCGCGCGCCGAAACCCACCGCTACCTGCCGCACCTGCGGCAAGCGGATCCGGATCCCGGATGGTTGGACCGCCGGCCCCGCGGTCCGTCGTCACTACTGGGCCAAGCACCGCGAGGTCATGCAGCCCGACAGCGCGGGAAAGCCATGAGGCCGAACGTGCACGAGCCCGACCTCGGTGATCTTGTCGTGGTGCTGCTCGCCAGCACCCTGGCCGGACTGCGCGATCGCTTGGCCTCGGATGGCTTCGATCCGGCCGCCGAGCTGGTTGCCGATCTCGTAGAGGTGACCGACGACTATCTGACTTCAGTCTCTGCGTAACGAGCGGAGGTCAGTCCGAAGCGATGACTTCGAGCGAGGGCCGCGGGACCGGGCCCTCCTCGGAGAAGTCCACGACGCGATCTAGATCGTTGCGGACGCGGTCCAGCCGGCGCGTTGCGTCTCCGTACTTCGCGTGCGCGTTGCCGAGATGGCGACCGAGGGTGTCGTAGTCGGTGACGAAGGCGTGCATGTCTTGGTGCAAGCGTCCACAGTGGTCGAGGATGCGTTCGGCGTTCTCTTCGATGCGCAGACACTTGAGCCCGAAAAGCACGGTCTGTAGATAGCTGTACATGGTCAGCGGCGACATCGGCACGACCTTCGCCTCGATCGCGATCTCGAAGATCGACCGTTTCCGATGCGACAACCGAAGCACCTCGCCGTAGACCCCTTCGGCCGGCACGTACATGACGGCGAAATCGAGGGTCTCTTCGTCCGGAACGATGTAGCGGCTGGAGATGTCCTGGATGTGCTTGTCGACGTCGGCGGCGAACGCTCGCTCGGCGGCCGAACGCTCGCCATCGGTCGCCGCGTCGCACATCGCCTGGTAATTCGACAGAGGGAACTTCGAGTCGATGCAGATCTTGCGCCCGCCGGCCTTGACCACCGCGTCGACGATGAGGCCGTTCGAGAACCGATGCTGACAAGCGAACGCCTGGGGCGGCAGCACCTGGGCCAACAGCTCCTCGAGCATGGCCTCCCCCAACCCGCCCCTGGCCTTCGGCGCCTTCAGGAGATCCTGCAGCGAGGTGAACTGCTTCGCTTGCTCGGCCACCGTTGCCGTGGCCCGCTGCACATCGCCGAGCTTGCCGAAGATGTCCCGGGCGAGGTCCTGGCCCGCGACCTGGGTCTGGGTCATGCGGGAATCGATCCCTTCCAACCGCTGGGTCAACAAGGAGGTGTCCGCCCCGACCCGGTGGCCAAGCTGCTTGATCTGATCTGAAACCGACGCGAGCCCGGCGGCCAGAGCGTCTGCGGCCGGGGGAGGTGCCGTCCCGGCCCGGCGGAGCAGACCGTGCGCGATGAGGGCGCCTACGATCGAGGCGGCGAGGGCGATAACCAAGACATCCATGAGGTTTTCCAAGCTAGCCGGGGCCTGTGACGATTTTCGGATTTGGGTTCAGCCTCCCGGCGGCCGAAAAACAAGGACGACCATGCACATATCCTCTCGAGCCGTGCCCACCAACCCCTCTCGGCGAAGCCGCGTCCTCGTCCTGCTGCTCCTCGTGGGACTCCTGGCGCTTCCGATCACGTCCACCGACGCCCAAACCACCGCCGAGTGCAGGAACACGAGCGACGAGACCCCCGAGGATTTCGGGCCTACCGACATCTCGGCCGTGAGCGGCAATCAGGCGATGGCGGCCGCTTTCAACCCGGATGCGACGGTGACGGTCCTCAAGTGGCCGTCGCCTTCGTATTACGACCAGCTGAATCTTCGAACCACCGACCGCTCCAAGCCGCGGTTGGGGGCGCTCCCCAACGAGGGCGCGTTCCTCGGTCTCGGCTACAAGAAGGGCTCCCGGCCCTGGGCATTCGAGTGGCTGCGCCGGTGGCGTTCCAAGCAGCGCTTCGCGGACGACGACGGCGACGAGGTGGTAACGACCTTCATCAACTCCAACCTGGGGTTGCGAGTGACGGTGAGAGACGTCGTGGCCCACGACGAGGACGTGCTCACGCGCTCGGTGCTCATACGTAAGACCTCGGCCTCGAAGGTCACCCGCGTCAGAGTCCTCTCGTTCGCGAACTTCAACCCCGTGTTTTCCAAGAACCGCCGCTCGCCTACCAACGACTGGTGCAACGAAGAAGACGAGGACGACGGGGCGATGTACGACGAGAAGGCAGATGCGATCGTCCACGCCCGGAGCGGAACCGACTCTTCAACCGGCCAACCTTCCGGGGCCGCTCTGGTCATGGGCTTCGATGGCCGCTCCCAGGCGCATCAGGTCGGGCCGGACACATACGAGGGCGGCGGAGGCGAAGGCAGTGCATACGACGACGCCGAGGATGCCAGGCTCTCGGGAGCCGACGTTTCTTCTGGACCAACGGACGCGGCGATCGCACAAGAGCGGGTCTTCGGCCGCAAGGCCACGGTCGCCTCGACGGTTCTGATCGCGGCCGCGTTCACTCCCGACGAAGCCGTGTCGAGCTTGACCCAGATCCGCAGCCGTAGCGCCGGAAGCGTCCGACGAGCCAAGCGGACGTGGTGGGAGCGCTGGCTTCGGTCTACGAGACTCCCCAAGAACGCCCCCAACGAGGTCATGGCACTTGCGAAGCGGAGTCTCATCTCGGCCCGACAGGTCACGGACCGGGGTGGCTTGATAGTGACCTCGGTGGCGACCCAGTCACCGCAGGGCGTGGATTGGATCCGCAACGGCGCCTATATAAACCGCATGCTGCAGACCGCCGGGCACCCGGGGATGGTCCGCGCCCACAACATTCGATACGCGGAGCTTCAAGCCACGAGCGTCAGGAAACCTCTCGGAGGAGAGACGACGCCGCCCGGGAACTGGGCCCAGAACTACTACGCGGACGGCGTCGTGGCCGGCCCGCTCCCCTACGAGATCGACGAGACCGGGTTCGGCATATGGACGCTGTGGGATCACTACGCGGCGACCGGTGACGAGGATTACCTAGACCGGGTCTACGAAGCCATCCAAAGAGCGGCCGTCTACCTGACGGACGATGCTCCACTCGGGTGTCGTGACACAACCACCGGCCTTCAATGCCCCGCGCACGAGGAAGATGGGCCCGAGCCATCCCGGACCCTGGTCGGTGCTCAGGCGGTATGGCTCGGTTTGGACGCGGCGGTCAAGGCCGCGCGTGAGCTGGGAACCGAGACCTCGAAACAGAACGCCGAGCGTTGGCGAGCGCGGCGTGACGAGCTGGGCGCAGCCATCAAGGCCAACTTCTTCGACGAGACGTGCGGCTGCTACACCCGCGATCATCAGACCGGCGGAACGTTCTTGTGGCCCGTCCGCTTCGCGCCCTACGGCTCGAAGATCTCTGACGCCCAGGCTGCGATCAACTGGCGCCACGTGGCCAGAGCTGTGAGAGGCAGGCTTACCCGAGGGGGACAGGAGTCGCGCGCTCTGCTGGGAAACGCCTACGCGTGGGCGGGTCGCCCGCGCAAGATGGAGTTGGTGAAGAGAGGGCTGCGGTGGGTAGCGGAGATCCCCACCACCGACGACACCGGCCTTCTCGGAGAGGCGTGGATGCGCTTCCCCAACGAGAACAGCAAGGTGATCACGATGGTGTCGCAGCCGCACGTGTGGGGCCAGGCGATGTTCTACCTGGCGGCCATGAAGGCTTACGGGTCGGAACCCTGGGCGCCGTAGAACAAAGAAAAAGAGAGCCGCTGCTTTAACGGCTCTCTCTTGGACTCGAAACTGTGGCGGGCTACTTCTTGAAGGCGTCCTTCACCTTCTCGCCGGCCTGCTTGAGGTCGCCTTTGGTCTGATCGGCCTTGCCCTCGTTCTCCATGCTCTTGTCGTCGGTCGCGTCACCGACACCTTCTTTGAACTTGCCCTTTACCTGCTCGACCTTGTTGTTGAGCTTGTCCTCTGTGCTCACGAATTCGCCTCCTCGGGGTTGCCGTCATCCCTAAACTACCCGGAAGCGGCATCTACTAGTCGCGGCCCTCCGTGGTGAAGCTGTCGATGGCTCTACCGGTCGAGGGGAGCGCCCGGACCTCGATGATGTCCGGGCCGGCCACTATCTCCAGGAAATGGATGCGTTCCATGCACACGTCGGTGAACCAGGCGGGTGTGCCGCAAGCGCGGATGGATGCGCCGCCGCCGCCGGTCACCGCATAGCGGATGCCCCGCAGCGCGCGGGTGACCGAGTACTGATGTTCGTGCCCGTTGAGCACGAGGTCGACCCCTTTCCGCCTGAACATGCGCGGAAGCCTGGGCGTGAAACCGGGGGTGGGACCGTAGGCACCCGTGGCGTATACGGGGTGATGGAAGGCCACGACGGTCCAGCGGTCGCCGCCGACGGGGGTCAGCGCCCTGCGCAGCCATGCGAAGTCCATGTCGTTCGAATCGGCCATCACGAAGCGCACCCCACCCCGGCGGAACACGTAGTTGCGGCCTTCGAATCCGAACGCGGGCTCGTTCAGCTCCGGGCGCCCTCCATCGGTGAGGACGTCGTGGTTGCCGAGCGTGGCGCGGAATCGAACGCCGGCCTCCAGGAGACAGCGGTAGGGCGAGAAGAACGCTTCGTCGAAACGATCCGGATGTCCCTCGTCGTAGACGTTGTCACCGGTCGTGACGACGAGGTCGAAGGCCCTTCGTTCACGAACCCGGCACATCCTGTCTGCGAGGGCATGCTGCTGTGATGTCCCCGCGCCGAAATCCCCGAGGGCGAGGAACCGGAACGGAACGGGTCGAGGCGGAGCGACCCCAGACGGTGTGACCGCCGGTGTGGCTCCCGGGGTGGGGGTCGGCACCGGCGTGGCGGGCGCGGGGGTGTCCACCGGCGGCGTCGTGGACAGCGCCGGGCGCGCGCGGGGGAATCCGTCGTCGCCGCCCGCGCATCCCGCCAGCGTGCAGACCAGCACGAGCAGGGCAAGGGTTCGGCTCATCGGGCTTCTCCCCGTACGAGAGGCACGAAGCGGGCCGGGGTGAGCAAAGCGATCTTCCTCACTTGCTCCCCGGCCCTCTCGAACAACAAGACCTCGTCGGTGGTCGCTGATCGGACCGGGATCACGAGCCGTCCTCCCTCTGCAAGCTGGTCTTCCAGCGCCCGAGGCACCTCGGATGCCGCCGCGGACACCACGATGACATCGAAAGGAGCGTGCTCGGGAACGCCCTCCCACCCGTTACCGACTATCACCTGCACGTTGGCTATGCCCGCGCGGTCGAGATTCCTTCGAGCTGCCTCCGCCAGGTCCCCGAACCGCTCGATGCTATGGACCTCGGCGACAAGCAGGGCCAACACCGCGGTTTGGAAGCCAAAGCCCGTTCCCACCTCTAGAGCCCGATCGCCCGGTTGGGGCCGCAGAGCCTCGAGCATCCGCGCTATCAGAGAGGGCTGGCTGGTGGTCTGGCCTTCGGGTAGAGGCACGGGTCTGTCCAGATACGCGCTGCCAACGTGTTGCGGCGGCACGAACAGGTCGCGCGGAACCGCCCGGAAGGCCTCGATGATCCTGTCCTCGATCTTCTCTCGTCGTAGAAGGCGGATCAGTCCTGAGTGGCTTCGGGGCATGGCACCGACCCTATCCAGCTAACATCATCGGCCCATGACCCGCCACCAGCGCCTGAGCGTGCTCGACGAGCTCTTCTTGCACCTGGAAGGGCCCAACACCCACATGCACGTGGGCGGCGTAGCCATCTTCGAAGGGCCTCCCGCCGACTATCGAGACGTGCTGGACACGATCGAGCGGCGTCTCTCCGAGGTCCCCCGGTTCCGCCAGAAGCTCGCGACCGTCCCCTTCGGGTTGGGGCGGCCCGTATGGGTGGACGACACCCACTTCAACATCGAGTACCACGTTCGGCACACGGCCCTGCCGGCGCCGGGCAACGACGAGAAGTTCAAAGCCCTCGTGTCGCGCATCATGTCGCAGCAGCTCGACCGGACCAAGCCGCTGTGGGAGATGTGGTACGCCGAGGGCCTCGGCGGAGACCGCAGCGCGCTCATCACCAAAACGCACCATTGCCTGGTGGACGGTGTCTCCGGAGCCGACATCATGTCCGTGCTCTTGGACCTGAGCCCGGAGCAGAGAGAGGTCGAGCACCAGCGTTGGGTTCCCGATCCCGAGCCGTCGGCGGACGCTCTCCTCGTCGATGCCGTCAGGGAACGGATCACCTCTCCGGCCGAAGGCATCCGGACCCTGCAGTCGGCGCTGCTGGATCCCGCCAAGCTCCCGAACCGGGTGGTGGAAGGCGCACGTGCAGTGGGCGCTTTCCTCGGGGGCACGTTGGACTTCGCACCCCAATCCACGCTGAACCAGCCCATCGGCCCCCATCGACGTTTCGAAACGGTGCTGGTGAGCCTCGCCGACATCAAGCGCATCAAGAATCACCACGGCGGGACCGTGAACGACGTGGTGTTGTCGGTGGTCGCCGGTGGCCTGCGGCGCTTGCTGAAAGCCCGCGGCGAACGTGTCGACGCCCTCGAGCTGCGAGCCATGGTGCCCGTGTCGGTGCGGGCGGAGCATGAAAAGGGAGCCTTGGGGAATCGCGTTGCATCGATCTGGGCCCCGTTGCCCGTGTCGCAGCCAGACCCGGTCGTGCGTTTGCACATGATCAGCGAACGCATGAGCTCGTTGAAAGAAGGGGGCCAGGCCGTCGGCGCTCAGCTTCTCACCACCCTCGGGGAGTACGCGCCGCCCACGATCCTGGCGCAAGCGTCGCGGCTGGTGGCTCGTCAACGCGCCTACAACCTCGTCGTTACGAACGTGCCCGGCCCCCAGATCCCCCTGTACAGCAGGGGGCGGGAGATGATCGAGGTGTACCCGGTGGTGCCCCTCAGCGACAACACCACCATCGGGATCGCTCTGCTCTCCTACAACGGCCAGATCGGCTTCGGGCTCCTGGGGGATTACGACGCCGCCCCGGACCTGGGGGTCCTCGCCGAGGCTATAGAGAAGTCGATCGCCGAGCTCCTGGAGACGGTCGACTGACAACCGAACAGAGAGGTGGAGCGAAGGATCATGGCTAGCGTCGACGCGTACGTGTTGGTTCAAACAGAGGTGAACGCGGCGCATGTGGCCGCAGAGATCCGCAAGCTCGACGGCGTACGGAGCGCAGACGACGTCTCGGGTCCCTACGACGTGGTAGTTCGGGTCTCGGCCCCCGACATGGACACGCTCGGGAAGCTGATCGTGTCACGGCTGCAATCGGTGGAGGGCATCACCCGAACCCTGACCTGCCCCATAGCGACCTTCTGATCCGCCGGCCAGGTCTGGCGGCCCTGGGGCGCGTCGCCACCGGGCGTTGACGATGCCCCCGCTCGGCTAATCGCGCTTGTGCAGCTGTGGGTCCGGCTCGGAGCGGTCCAGCCGCACGAAGGAGAACTGGCCGTCGGGCTCCAGCGCCGCTATCTCCAGCTCTTGCAGATCGCCGATCCCTTTCTCGCGGGCGGCGTCGAGCAAGTCGTCGACCCGCAGCCGCTGTGTGTACAGCACCTCTTCGAGCACCCGGCCGTCGTGAAAGACGACAGCGGGGATGCCGTAGGCAATGGTTTCAACCTTGCTCCAGCGGACCACAGCCATCGTCCCGATGACAGCGCCCAAAGGCATCTTCCTGGATATCTCCATGATGCGTGAGTCTGCGCTTTTCTCAGCTCGAAGGGAGCCTTCCTTCTTTCCGCGTTCGCCTCGCCCTCGGCGGCGTCTGAAACGAGGGCGGCTTCAATCGCCTCAGGCGGCGGAGATCATGACCTCGGTGATCTACTGGATCCAGCTCGCCTGCGCTCCAGGCGATGGCTGGGCGCCATCCGTCGGCCGGTCACCTACGATCCGCGCCCCAGACCGTGACTTTCAGCCGCCCAGGAAAAGGGAGGTGGAAATACGTCAATCCTCCGGGACCCGCCCGTGGCGGACCTTCAAAGGGAAGCGATGCGGCCGACTCGATCGAACAATGACGACACCAACAATGACAAGAAAGATGCCGCCACCGATAAATCCAAGGGACAGGATCCAGTACTCGAGAAACCCCAGTCGGAACCCACCATCTGGTGCCGAGCACTACTGACCATACGCCCCATTCGTCAAGACGCCCAGCACGGCTCGGTTGACAGCTGCCACCAACCGGGGGGAACGGGTGGTTCGGAGGCTGGATGACCGAAGGCCTTCTCTTTTGCGCCACTAGCGTTCGTGGCCGCAAAATGGGTTCCTTCCGGCGTCATGTGGAACCCTGCTGTCGAGGCCCAGCGTCTTCAGGATCTCGGCCGCCCGCTCCCGGTCATCGGCCCCCACGAAGACACCGATGCCCTCGACGAAGTCCACCGACGGGTAGATGGCGCGAGGGCTGAGGGTGGCGGTGATGCCGTGGGCAGCAAGCGTGATCTGGAGGAACTCGGCTCTAGAGGTGGTGGCAGCCGTCGCCACGACGATCGACCGCTGCTGCTGGTGGTACGAGGCCATCAATCGAACCCTGCGTGCGCAGGCGCAACAGGGCCCTTGGCGCTCACTGCGCGGTGTACACGTCCAAGCGCCTGGTTACCTCCAGCGCGCGTCGCTCTAGTTCTTCGTAATCGCCTTCTGCCGCCACATCTGCGTCGAAGACGGAGCCGGCGAAGCCCACCAGCTCGGCCCCCGCGTGGAGGTAGCCGAGGTAGTTCTCGGGGGTCAAACCACCGGTCACGAGGATGGGCGTCCCGTCCAGGGGGCCGAGCACGTCGGCAATGTAGTCAGGGCCCCCGAGGCTCTCACCCGGAAACACCTTGACCCAGTCGGCTCCGGCCTGGCGGGCGGTGAAGATCTCGGTCGGCGTCGAAGCCCCCATACAGACCGGAACGGAAAGGTCGTGACACGCCTCGACCACTTCCGGGACCACCACGGGCGTCACGATGAATTCGGCGCCCGCGTCATAGGCCTCCTTGACCTGCTCGGGGGCCAGGATCGTCCCGGCGCCGACGATGGCCTCGCCGCGGATGGCTATCTCGGCGATCGCATCGCTCGCACGCGGGGTGTTCATCGTTACCTCCAGAGCCTCGAAGCCGCCGCGCACCGCGGCCGCGGCCGATTCGATCGCGTGCTCGGCCGCGCGCGTCCGGAAGATGGCGATCACCGTCGCATCGCGCAGACGCTGCTTACGGGACTCGAAGAGCTTGGGGTTCATCTTCGAGAGGCTAACCGAGCCGCTGAGTCAGCCGGTCACGAGCTGATCTGCTAAACCCTGTGCCACCCGACCACCGGCTGTCTGATCGCGCGCGGCGACCCGAAGGCCCCGATAGAGAAGAGCCGCGTCTCCGAGACGGCGTCGCAGATCGCGCTCTAGCCCCGCGATCGGGTAGAGGTTCTGAGGAGCACGCGGGTCTTTGTGCTCGTGGGAGGCGAAGCGAGGCAGAGCGGCGCTCACCTTGTCCGCCAGCGCGATCGCGGCGCTGGTCTCGTGGTCGGCAGAGGTCTCACAGCGCACGACCCCGGCCCAGGGATGCCCGCCGCCACCGCCCGGCAACTTCAAGTACCAAGAGAACCGCCCCCACCGTCCGAGCGTCAGGAACACCGGTGTCCTCTGCCCCGGTTGCAGTTGGGCAACCACGCCCGCCACCGCAGGCGGCAGGTACGAGACGTGATGCGTCTTGACGTAGCCCACCGCGTTCGGCAACGACTGGCCGCCCTTCAAGGGCCCGTCGACCACCACCAGCTCGGCCTCGATCCGCGCCGCTATGGTCGCTTCGAGCTCTCCCATGCGCTGCTGGATCGCGAGCCACAACTGCTCGGGGGCGTCGCCGTCCGCTCGCCGCACCTGGTAGGTCCCGTGCTTGCACGCGATCGAGCTGGCGTCGCGCACGGCGGAGAAGAAACCACGCTCGACCTTGAAGTCGATGAGCTTGGCGCGGCCATCGCAGCACACGGCTCCGGCGGCATAGGTCGCGCAGACGCCCGGCCGGCTCTGCCCCGCCTCGTCGTCGACCCACACCCGCGCGTCTATCCGGCGCACCCCGTCGGTGAACAGGACCCGCTCCGGCGCCACTTGCGGCCGCGGGCTCACAGGTCCCCATGCGGCGACCGCACGTTCGATCTCGCAATCGATCCTGTCCTCTGAGAGCTCGAGCTGCTCGATCTCCATGGGGCTGCCGTACTCGGTCGCCCACGCCTCCACCGCGAACCTCACGTGACGACCCTCTCCACGGTGGACGTGCGCAGGTCCTTCTTGACGCGGTACTGCACGGGCACCCGGTCGGCGAGCTCACGCACGTGCGTGACGATCCCGACCATCCGGCCGCCCTCCGCGAGGTTCTCCACCGTTGCCGCCACCGTGTCCAGCGTCTCCGGGTCAAGGGTCCCGAACCCCTCGTCCAAGAAGATGGCCTCCAGGCTGGCGGCGCCGTCTGCCGCGAGGTCCGCGAGCTGGTCTGCCAATGCCAGCGCCAGCGCGAGCGACGCGAGGAAGGTCTCGCCCCCGGACAGTGTCTTGGCGGACCGGGTCTCATCTGCGTTGTGGCGATCGATGACCTGAAAGGCTCCCTGGTCGTCGATCGTCAGGGCGTATTGGCCGTTGGAGAGCTGATGGAGGATCGAGGTAGCTCCCTCGACGAGACGGCGCAGCGCCGCGTTCACGAGCCAGCTCTCGAAGCGGGCCGGCCGGGCCGACAGGTGCAAGGCCAGCTCCTCGGCCGTCTTCTGCTCGATCTCCAAGGTCTTGGTCGCGCGTCGTAGTGACTTCGCCTCCTCGATCGCGGCGGCGATGTCTGCGATGTCGCTCTTCGCCTCGGTGTGCGCCTCGATCACGGCGGCCAGAGGATCTTCGTCGCGGCCGACGGTCAACTCGCATCGGGTGCACGCGGACAACAAACCCTCGAGCAGCCCTTCGCGCTGCGCCTCGGCGCGGGCCGCCGCCTTCTCCAGGCCGGCAGCCTCGCGCTTCAGGTCTCGGGCGCGCTGCTGTGCCCAGTCTGCCAGCGCCCGCCAGTCATGGGCCAGGCTCTCGCGCTCCGCGGGAGGCGGCCCCAGCGCCGCCACGAGGTCACGGGTCCTTTCGAAGGCGGTGCGTGCCTTGGTCTCTTTCTCGTGCAGGGAGCCAAGGTCTTTACGAACACGGTCGAGCTGTGCCCGAGCCCTATCCTCGAGACTTCGGGCGTCGTCGATCGTCTGCTCGGCCTCCTTCGTCGCCCGTAGCGTCTTTTCCAACTCGCCGCGATCGTCGTGACCCTCGAGCTCTGTCTCGAGCTCCGCCAGCTGGCGTCGAAGACCGGCGAGCTCGGTGTCGGCCTTGGCGCGGGCCGCCACAGCTTTGTCGTTGTCCTTGCGGGCCCCGTTCAAGGCGCGTCGAGCCTCGTCCAGCGCCTCCGCCGCCGCCTGAAGACCCGGAACGTCGGGATGCTCGGGGAGCTTCGACACCGGTTGCAGGCAAACGGGACAGGGCGCGCCTGGCTCGAGGTGCGCGGCCATGTGCTGAGCCCTGTGAGCGCGCTCGATCTCCGTCTTCGCCAGCTCGGCCGCCGCCAGCGCAGCCTCCGCCTCCTCCACCGCACCGCCACTTGCAGCCGCATCCCGCTCGCATCGATCGAGAACGGCGCGTGCTGGCTCGATGCGCGGACCCAGCTTGGCTCTGCGATCGTGCGCGGCCAGTGCGTTCGTCAGTGGGATCGGGTCGGGCAGCTCCTTGCGCGCCGCGAGCGCGGCCTCGACCTGCTGACGAGCATCGACCACCCGTTGTTCGTTCTGGGCGAGGGTCTCGATCGCTTCCCGCACGCGCTCGGCCAGCTCGTCGACGTCGGAAGGAACCTCGACCGAGGCCACCAGCTTCACTGCCGCCAGCGATCCCTGGGCTTTCGCTCGAGCGTCCTTGGCAGACGCCTGCGCTTCATCGAGCTGAGGTTTGACCGCCGTTACCTGGTCGCGCAGTTCCTGCAGCCTGTGAGCGCGCCCTGTGGCCTCCTTCAGCGCCTCGGGTGTAGCGAAGCCCAGCTCCGCGTTCAGGCGTTGGTGGGCACGCTCCAGCGCGGCCTTCTTCTCGGCGGCCCGCCCGGTCGCGATCTGTCGCATGCGTTCGTAGATCCCGAGATTCAAGAGCTTGACGACGAGGTCCTGACGCTCCCCCGGCTTGTCGTGCAGGAATCTGGCGAACTCACCCTGGGGCAGCACCACGCATCTCGTGAAGTGTTCGAAGCTGAGTCCCACGAGGCGCGCGACCTGCTCGCTGAGCTCGTCGGACGTGCCCGCCAGCACCTCGCCCCCGGCCTCCAAGCGCGCCTCTTTGGTCGTCGCGCCCTTCCCCGAAAGACGAACCACCCGAACTGCGGTGTAGTCCTTGCCCTCGATCGAGAACTCGAGCAAGACCTTCGCCTCGACCTTGCCGTGGCTGATCACCGGTGCTACCAGATTGCGGTTGTCGTAGCGCGGGACGCTTCCGTAAAGAGCGAAACACATCGCATCGATGACCGACGACTTACCGGAGCCCGTCGCCCCGACGAGCGCGAAGAAGTCGCTGCCCTCGAAGTCGATCTCCGTCGTCTCCTTGAAGCTGGTGAAGCCGGACACCTCAAGCCGGCGGGGACGCATGAGCCTCCTCGTACAACTCGTCGAACAAGGTCACGAGACCCTCGTCCTCGGTGTCCTTCTCGTTCAGGTACGCAACGAACAGCTCGTGCGGCGTGAGGTTCGTACGGTCGAGCTGCTTCTTGCCGTCGCCGCCGCTCGCCTCGTGCTGGATGATGACCTTGACCGCGTGCGGGAACAGCTCGCGCACCTCTTCGCCCAGTCCGACCCGGGCCGGCTCGTTCACGATCACGCGCAGGTGATCGTCCCCCGTGGTGCCCGACAGTGGCTTGAGGTCGCTGAGCTTGCCCGCCACGGTTCGCAGACCCCGGCCGCTCGTGAGCCTGACCGTCTCGGTGGCCGCGGGGGTGCCCGCCGATGCTTCGACCAGGAGCGCGTAGCGATTCATGTCGGTCTCGCCGAAGTCGAGTTGGATCGGCGAACCCGGATAGTGGATCGGGCAGGGCCCGATCACCTGCTGGGTCTTGTGGAGGTGACCCAGAGCGACGTAGTGGGCATCGGCGGGGAACAAGGTCGAGTTCACCCAGTAGTCGAAGATCGTCTGGGCCGTTCGCTCACCGCCACCCAAAGCGGCTCCGACGATCGCGAGGTGAGCCATCACGATGTTCACGGCACCCGGCCGGAACGCTTCGGTGAGGCTCTGCACGACCAGAGCCATCCGCTCCTCGTAGAGGCCGCGGTTCTGGGCCGCGTCTTCGTCCATCAGATGCGCCGCCTTGACGACGTAGCGCTGAGACAGCCACGGGATGCAGGCGATCCGGGCCAGCTCGCCGCTGCGGGTCTCGATCTCGACGAGCTCGCGAGAGACCCCCGCGCGGATCGTCACACGAGCCAGGTCGAACAACGGCGTCAGCGCCGACAGTCGCCGGTCGGAGTCGTGGTTGCCGGGGATGGCGACCACCGGAGCGGCCTCGGAGAGAGCGAGCAACCCACGGTAGACGATGCGCTCCGCCTCGGGAGAAGGGGCGGTCGTGTCGAAGAGGTCGCCGGCGACCAGCACCAGGGCGACCTTCTCTCTATGAGCCAGGTCCGCCAGCTCGGCAAGGACGGCTTCGTGCTCGTCGGCCCGGCTGCGGCCCTGGAGGGTCTTTCCGACGTGCCAGTCGGCCGTGTGGAGGATCTTCACCGGGCGCGGTGTCCCCGGTCGCTCTGCTTGCCCATCAGTGGTTCTTTCGCCTCCCCTCGACGGTCCCGTTCACCCTACCGACGGCCTACGACAGAAAGGCGGAACCTGGCTCTTAGGGACCAGATCTCATAGGAAGTCGTCCCGCCGCCTTCCACCGGCACCCGGATGGAACCGGCCGGGACGGAGGGCTCTGCGGAGGAGACCTGCTTCAGATCAGAGAAGGAACGACGACGACCCGCTACCGCTCGTGTATCCGCTCTTGCTCGCCGCGGCCAGCGCGCAGTACGTCCCGGACTTCCGCGACTTGAACGAGAAGGTGAACGTCCCATCGGTCTCCGTGGTGCCGCTGGCGGTTCCCTGAGACGAGACACCGGGGCATGCCTCCGCCCGGACCTCCCAGGTCACCGAGGCGCCTGCGACCGGCCCGGTTCCGTCCGTTACCGATACCTTCAGGTTGGTCCGGTACCAGGCTCCCTGTTTCGTGGTGGAACCATCCTTCACGACCGTGACGGTGAGGGCGGGAGACGCCGTCGCGTCGGTGACCGAAACGCTGACGGTCGCGGTGTTGCTATCGAGGGCGCCGTCACTCGCGGTGTAGGTGAACGAGGTAGAGCCGACGAATCCGGACCCCGGGGTGTAGGTAACCGTTTGGTCGGCGTTCAACACGACCGCTCCGGAAGCGGGCTGTCCTAGATTCGTCACCGTCAAAGGGTTGCCATCCGCATCCGTGTCGTTCGCCAAAACATCGATCGTGACCGGGGTGTCCTTCGGCGTCGTAGCGCTGTCGTCGGAGGCGACGGGTGCCGAGTTGGACGGCGTGGTGGAGCCGGTGCTCAGCTGGGCCGGGTTGAACACGACAGAGTTCGACACGTCCAGCAGCACCTCTTTGATCCCGTCCTTGTCATCGCCGTCGTTCCAGCTGAGGTTGGCCGCGCCCTGGAGCGCCGTCTGGACCTGGGCGGGAGTAGCGGAAGGAGTCGTGGCCTTGAGCAGCAAGCAGGCCGCGCCCGCTACGTGAGGACTCGCCATCGAGGTCCCGCTGATCGTGTTGTTGTAGCCGCCGCCCTTCCAGGTCGATTTGATGCAGACCCCGGGAGCGATCAGATCGACGTCGGCTCCGTAGTTGGAGAAATCGGCGAAGGTGTCATCGACGTCGCTCCGGCAGCCGGGAGAACCGAGTCCTCCGGGAGCTCCGTCGAAGTCCGCCAGAGCGGGACACGGTCATGACCTCGTCGTAAGCGGCCGGGACGTCTGGCGGCATCCGCGGAGGAGTTACCGGCAGCCACGGCGTAAGTGACGCCGCTGCCTACCGAGTTGCAGATGGCCTGATGCAACGAGGAGCTGGCGCAGGTCCCGTCGGAGCCGGAGCCGCCGAGGCTCATGTTCGCCACCTCGATCGTGGGCGCGTGCTGCGCGGTAACCCAGTCGATGCCGCAGATCACGCTCGACCAGGTCCCACTTCCCGAGTTGTCGAGAACCCGCACCGCCCACAGCCGCGCGCCGGGAGCCATCCCGACCGCGCCTGCTCCGTTGTCCAGTCCGCCGACCGTGCCGGCGACGTGCGTGCCGTGACCGTTGCCGTCGTCGTAGCTGGTCCTCTTCTGACAGTTCTTTCCTCCCGCCACGTTGAGGTCAGGATGATCGAGGTCGATCCCCGTGTCGATGATGGCCACATCGACGTCAACGCGCTTGTCGTCGTGGCCCTCGATGCCGATGTTTGCGCTGGTCGGGGCGAACGTGCGCCGCACACCGGTCGGAGCGTTGGCTGTTCCTCCATGGCCCAAGGCCTGGATTGGACGGTCTGCTTCTATCAATAGGACCCGGGGTCCTGAGAGATGCGGCGTGCGGCTTCATCGCTCATGGTCGCTGCGTAGCCTCTGAAGGCGGAGCGGTAGACGAAGTCGACCTCTGCGGAGTTCTGCCGGGCGTGCTCGCTCGCGACGGCGCCGGGGTCCCCCGCCGAGTCCCTGAGAACCACGATGTAGCGCCCGACCCGTTGCGAGCCTGCGGCGGCCACCGGAACCGCAGAGGCAAGGATCGACATGCAGACAGCAACCACGGCGATTCTTCGGAACATCACAAGACCTCGGGGTGGAGTGACGCACAAGGTAGAACGACCCGGTACAGAAATGCCATAGTCAGGACGGGCTATATGCCGCGCTGGTCGGATGTGTTGTGCGAGGGCCGGCCCCCTGGCTCGTGCCGCGGATAACCGCGATCTCCGAACCACGTCGTATGGCGACTACGGCGTCGGAAGGCCCTCCAGGGGGTCGCTGGGGTGGTCCCCTCCGTCCGGGTTCGCCCCGGCCTCGCTGTGACGGGTGGCCCACGCCGGGAACGGGAACTCGAGGACCAGAGGAAGCGATCTCCGGCTGGCTGAGCATCATCGTGCCCGGCTTCGCGATCGTGGCCCGGTCGCGTTGGGGGCCGCGCAAGAACCCGTACTGACCTCGTTCGGCCTCGGCGGAATCGAGCCGACCGACCACGCGGATCGCGCACTGGCCAACGATTCGGGCTTCCACCTCGCTGGCGGTCTGCTGGGCACCGATCAGGATGATGCCCAACGAGCGGCCGCGCTCGGCGACGTCGAGCAGGATCTCTTTGATCGGAGAGTTACCCTCCGCGGCGCGTACTTGTTGAGCTCGTCCAACACGACGAAGAGCTGCGGGCGTGGCTTGCCCGAGCGTTCCTTCTCTTCGAACGAGCGGCGCAGGATCACGCCGACCACGAACCGCTTGGCGATCCGGGAGGTTGTGCAGGTCCACCACCGTCACCTGCTTCTCGAGACGAACCTTGTGCTTGTCGGACTCGGAGATGTCGCCACGGATCAGGCGCTCCAGGGGGCGACGAGACGCGCACCAGCCGCCGCACGAAAGCATTGATCGTGCCCGCTCCGATCACCGGCCCCGCCCAGTCGCCGACCTGCACCTTCTCCATCACGAAGTCGATCAGGTCGGCGAACGTTCTGATCGCCGTGCCTTCTATGGACACCCCCTCGCCCAGCGGGTTGGCCTCCTTCGAGGCGAGCCGCCACGTTGTGCACGACCATCGTGTAGTGCTGCCGGTCGTCTTCGGCGTCGGCGAACACGAACGGGAGAAGCTCGTCCTTGCAGAACTCCTCGATCGTCCAGAAGAAAGACGACGCCGCGCTGGCGGGTGGCGACATCGGGCGAGGCGTTGGGATCGTCCAGCTTCGGCGGCGCGAAGAACGCGGTGGACGGGAACGGTCCGGCTCGAGCTCGAGCGATCGGAACCGGACGCGGTCGTCATCTGTCAGCTCGATGTTGTGGTGGTCGAGGAACAAGAGGTCCTCGCCCTTCACGTTGAAGATCAAGGCCTTTGTGTTGAGCGCGTCACGCGCCCCAGCGCCCCGGAGTTGAACAAGCTATAGAGGAGGAAGGTCGCGTAGCTGGTCTTGGTCGCGATGCCCGAGATCCCCGAGATGTTCACGTGCGCGCCCTTGGTTCCGTCCAGGAACTCGAGGTTGATGTAGATGGGCTCGTTGTCTCGAGTGACACCGGCGGGAAGCTTCTTCGTCATCCCGTCGAAGAACAGTGCCCGCTCCCGTTCCTTGCCCCGCGCCTTTTGAACCGCGGCCCCCGGAAGAGGAGGCACGTAGACCTCGGGCTCGACCCTGGTGGCGGTGACCTGGGCAGCCTCGGACATCTCGCCCGGCAAGATGCCGTCTTCGATCAAGAAGATGTCGGAATCGAACCGCGCCCCGTCAATCTTGGCGGTTACCTGCGTGACGACCCCGGCGATCTGGACGGGCTCCCCGCCGGGGGGCGTGCGCTCGGTGGTGACGACCTCGTCGAGCTGCAGGTACTGGCCCTCGGCCACCCCGACCCAGAACTCCAGCGGAGTCGACGGCTCCGTCCCGAGGACGCGCCCGACCATCAGCTCACGGCCCACATCGGTCTCGTCCGCCACGTGTCATGACTCCTTCGAGCACTGCTGCACCTAGGCGAGCGACCTGCTCCACCTAGTGTTCAGCCTACTCAGGCGATGGGACAGGAATGCGGAGTTGCGCCGGATTCAGAACGCCGGTTCGGCCTCTTTCTCCCGCAGATGCTCGATCCGCTTCTCGATCGCAGGGTGTTGGGCGAAGAGGTTGAAGACCTTGCCGCTGTTGCGCTTCGCCATGTTCATCTCAGCCAGCTTCTCCAGTGCGCGGATCGTCGGGTCGAGACCGACGACCTGCCTGGCGTAGTCGTCGGCTGCGTGCTCCATCTTGAGCGCCAGGACCCCCTGCACGAGGAAGATAGAGACGATCATCACGAGAGGCATTGCCAAGAAGAAGATCGAGCTGGCGGACTCTCCTAAGATCCCCATGGCATGCGATAGCGCAACGATGCCGACTATCGCCGCGATCAGAACGAGTGGCAAGAAGAGCTTGATGAGGAGGTGGCGCTTTTTGCCGTGACCGATCTCGTGAGCCACTATCGCCATCAGTTCGTCATCCGCCATCTCTTCGATCAGGTAGTCGGTGACGAAGATGTACTTGAGGCCCGGCAGCACTCCCGCGACGAAAGCGTTCCCGTGCTTCTCGGAGCGCCCTTGGAGAGCGTGGACGTCGCGAACCCTCACGCCATTGGCGCGGGCGAACTCGATAAGGCGCCGGCGAAGCTGCGGATCTATGTTCGCTTTCCCTAGAGCGCTACTTACGACGAACGGACCAAGCGCAAGGATGATCACGAAGAGCAGGATCATTAGCGGCACCCGCGTCCACCCCGGCAGCAGTCCTGTTCCGACCAGCGAGAGACCGCCAAACCAGATGACCGGCAGCGCAAGTCCGGCCAGCAAACCTCGGACCATCCGCCGCCGCGTCTCCGAATTGGTCTGGCGGATGTCTCTGAGCTCGCGGTAGTAGGGCTGGATCGGCATCACGAGGGAAAGAACAAGAGCCATCACCAAGAGCAGCCAAGGCAACATGAAAGTCATCGCCCCCAGGCCGCGCCCCCCATTCGGAAAGACTTCACTGAGCAGCAGCTCGGGGATAGAGATCGCGCCCGTCGTGAAGAGAAAACCCAAGAGCGCAAGCGGGAGCAGCGTCATCGACACCAGCATCAAACGCTGAAGCTTGTGGACGGTCTCAACCGGCTCTTCGTCACGCCGGCGCAACCTCCCGACGTACACGCGGACGCCGACGTTGGTGACCACCATGAACAGCGCGAGGCCGGCCATGATGGAGAGGATGTGAGCGAGCGCGAAATCGTAGCGAACATCGCCATCCCCGATCCGGTAGGTACGACCCAAGCGGTCGACTTCCGCGAGCTCACCGCCGGACTCCAAACGTGCGAAGGCACTCAGCTCGAGCAACAGACGATCGCTGTCCGACAGCGCAGCGACGACGGATCCCGGGATCGAACGTTCGAACACTGCGGTTCGCTCGCCGACGCTGGTCTCGATCCGAACCCTCAAGATCCTGCCCTCGTCACGCGTGTCCACTTCAGTCGCAGCGATGTCGAGACCCGCCGCCTCCATGAGACCGCGTGCGCGCTCGGTGGCGGCTTCCCTTGAAGTCGACGGAGCAATGTAGAAGCTCACGCGGTCGTCGGCATTCGGCGCGTCCACGATGAAGACATCGCCCGGAGCAGGCTCCACACCGTCCCCGGAAGACGAGCATCCTGACAAGAACAGGCCAAGCGCGAGCAGCGCCAGCACAGTCCTCTTCACGAACGTCCCCCTCATCGCCGGCTTCGTTGGACGCGCTACCCAACCTCGGCGGCCTCATACATTCAGCCGCTGCTGAGGCGGCCTCTCAGGCCTCGTGCCCGGGCTCTAGCTGCTGGGCCCGCGAGAAGGGCAGGAACGAGCCGCCCCCGGCATCGACCTCGACGGGCTCGAGCACGAAGCCCACGTGGTCTCCTCCCCGGGTGGAGAAGCGATCGCCGACCCTCCCCACGAAACGGTCGGGACAGCGGTCCAGCAGCGGAACCCCGAGGCGGCCGGGGCTCCACTCACAGCGCTCGAACTTGTCGACCTCATCGCCGGTCTCTTCTCCGAACAAGCGCGCCAGGTCCAGGGCGTCCTCCGGGACCAGGTGCACCCCCAGAGCCTCGGCCCCGCCCGCCACCCGATAGGTGAAGTTCTTGTTCGAGAGGAAGACGACGAAGCGGGGCGGATCGATGCTGCACTGCGTGCAGAACCCGACCAGGCAGCCGGCGTTGCGCTCGCCGTCGGAGGTAGTGACGATGAACATCGGATAGTCGAGCTGGGCCACCAGCTCCTGGAATCGTTCCTCTACCGGACCGGCCATGCCCGGCTACTTCCCCGCTCCGCCGAACTGCAACCGTCGCGAGGGCCGCGTAGGAAGATGCCCCTATGGCCTCGCCGGTTCACTACGCGAAGAACGGAGACGTCCATATCGCCTATCGGGTCCTGGGGGCCGGGCCGATCGACCTGTTGTTCGTGCCGATCTGGACCTCCAACCTCGACCTGTACGACGCATGGGCGCCGGTGGCTCAAAGCCTGGAGGCCGTCACCAGCTTCGCGAGACTGATCGTCGTAGACCGCCGTGGAACCGGCCTCTCCGACCGGACGCACGGGATCGCGACCCTGGAAGAGGGGATGGACGACATGCTCGCGGTCCTGGACGACGCCGGTAGCGAACAGACCGCTTTGATCGGATTCAATGAGTCCGGCTCGCTGTGCGCGCTGATGGCGGCAACCCATCCCGATCGCGTCTCCGCGCTGATCTTGTACGGCTCGTATGCCGCCACCGTTCGCCAGGACGACTACCCCTGGGCCCCTACTCCTGAGGAACGAGACGCTCAGATCCAGTTCATGATCGAGGTGTGGGGGTCGGAGGAGTTCGCCTTCATCCTGAACCCGGCCAGCCACAGCGATCCCGAGTTCCGGGAATGGGCGGCGAAGTGGGAACGGAACTCCGTCACCAGGGACGCTCTGCCCGCGGCGTACAACGTGCTGGCGCGCACCGACGTCCGCCACGTATTGCCTCTCATCCGCGTTCCGACCCTCGTGCTCCACCGGAAGGACGATCCGCTAGTGATCGTCGACAACGGCCGCTACCTCGCGGAGAAGATCCCCGGGGCCAGATACGTGGAGCTCGACGGCGACGATCACATCCCCTTCCTCGGTGACTGGCAAGCGATCGTCGACGAGATGGAGGAGTTCCTCACCGGGGCGCGGCGGCCGCGCGAGCCCAACCGGGTGCTGGCGACCATCCTGTTCACCGACATAGTCGGTTCCACCCAGAAGGCAACCGAGCTCGGAGACCGTAGGTGGAAAGAGACGCTCGATCGCCACGATGACCTGGTACGGCACGAGCTGGAGCGCTCGGGAGGCCGGCTGATAAAGACGGTCGGCGACGGCGTGCTCGCCACCTTCGACGGGCCCGCCCGCGCCATCCGCTGCGCGTGCCGGTTGCGAGAGCGGGTGCAGTCTCTCGGCCTCGAGTGGCGCGCGGGGCTGCACACGGGTGAGGTCGAGATCCGAGGCGACGACGTCGGCGGCATCGCGGTCCATATCGGGGCGAGGGTGGCCGAACGCGCCGGCCCCGGAGAGCTCTTGGTTTCTAGCGCCATGCCCTCTCTGGTAGCGGGTTCCGGCATCGAGTTCGTAGATGTCGGCGAGACCGAGCTCCGAGGCATCGAGGGTAAGTGGCGTCTCTTCCGGGTGATCCCATAACGGCGGTCCTGGAGGTCCGAGATCTCGTCAAGCGTTACGGGGCCAACGTGGCGCTGGCCGGCGTGGACCTGGAGGTGCAGCCGGGCGAGCTGGTGGGCTTGCTCGGGCCCAACGGCGCCGGCAAGTCGACGCTGGTGAAGGTCGCGTGCGGCTTGGTGCGCCCGACATCGGGCGCGGCCACCATCTGTGGCGCCCCGGCCGGCTCAGAGACAGCCCGGGCCGCGGTCGGTTACCTGGCCGAGCTGTTCCGGTTCCCTCCGTGGCTGAAGGCGGCCGAGGTCATCGAGCTGCACCAACGGCTCAGTGGGTCGAGCGGTGGCGCCGGCGAGACCCATGATCTGCTCGAGCTGGTTGGTCTCGGACGCGTCAAAGACAGACGGGTCGACGCGATGTCCAAGGGCATGCAGCAACGGCTGGGCATCGCCCAAGCCCTGGTCGGCTCGCCACAGCTCTTGATGCTCGACGAACCCACCAGCGCACTCGACCCCGCGGGCAGGGCTTCGGTGCGGGACATCCTCGAAGAGGTTCGCTCGCGCGGCATCTCGGTGCTGCTCAACTCGCACCTGCTGAGCGAGGTCGAGCTGGTCTGCGATCGCGTCGTGATCCTGTCGCGCGGAGAGGTCATCGCGCAGGGCAGCCCCCACGAGCTCTCCTCAGAGCGCGGGGTCGAGATCGATACCGGCTCCGGCGTCAGGAAGTGGGCGGACGCGACCCGCGCGGATATCCCCCGGTTGGTCGCCGCCCTGGTTGCCGACGGGGTCGAGGTATTCGGTGTGCGCTCCGTCAAACCCACTTTGGAGGACTTCTACATCGAGGCCGTGAAGGAGGAGGCGGGATGAGCACCGCCCTGGTCATCGCGCGCCACACCTTCACCGAATGCCTGCGACGGCGCATCCTCTTGATCGTTCCTCTGGTGACCGCGGCGTTCCTCGCCCTCTACGCGCTCGGTGCGCACTACGCCTTCCAGAGCGCCGAAGGAACGGTTGGGCTGCGCGCCGGGCTCGTCGACGCGGTGGCCCTGGCGGGCTCGACCCTGGTGGGCCTGTCGATGTTCGTGACCCTGTTCTTGGGCGCCTCCCTCGGCATCTTTCTCACCTTCAGCTCGGTCCGAGGCGACGCCGAACAAGGGCTGCTGCAGCAACTGGTGGTGCGCCCGGTGGCTCGCTCGGGGCTGCTAGCCGGTCGTTTCCTCGGTGCGTCGGCTCTGTGTGGCTCCTATGCACTGCTGCTCTATCTGGCCTGCGTGGTGATCACAGGTGTGATCGGCGGCTGGTGGCCCACGCCGTTCCTGCCCCCGGGGCTCGCTCTGGTCGCGGCGGTCATCGTCATGATCGCTCTCTCGCTGCTGGGCTCGGTCTTCCTGCCGGCGTTGCCGAACGGCATCGTGATGTTCATGGTGTTCGGTGCGGGCTTGCTGGGCGGCCTGCTGGCGCAGCTTGGAGACGTCATCGGCTCCCCTTCTTTGAGAACGACGGGGCGGGTCACTTCGTGGGTCTTGCCCTTCGAGGCCCTCTACCAGGACGGCCTCAACTCCTTGACCTCCAGCGCGACCGGGCTCACCCGGGTCGTGGTGCGTCTGGGCCCCTTGGGGGGAGCCCAAGAGGGCGGGGCCTGGCTGCTGCCGTGGGCCGCTCTGTACGTGGCGATCACGGGGGCGGTGGCGCTGGCGGCCTTCTCCCGCAAGGACCTCTAAGGCTTCTGGTTCACGGGCAGGAGGCAGGGAGCCGGCAGAGAACCCTAGGGTCATGGCTCTCAAGAACCGTTCGTTCATCGCGGCCCTGGTCGCCTTGCTCATCGTCTCTTTGAGTCCCATCGGCAGGACCGACACCGCTCGTCCCATGCTCGTGCGCGTCTCGGTCGAGTCCCTCGAGGAAGCGGGCCGGCTGCTCAGCGGCTTCGACGAAACCCACAACCACAGTCACGGTGAGGTCGAGCTCCTCCTGTGGCCCGGAGACCTCGCTCGCCTGGACGCTCTCGGCCTCGACTACGAGGTCGTCATCGAGGACCTTCACGCGCACGATCAGGCTCAGGCCGACCGCGATCTGCCGATGCAGGCGCTTCCGGGGCCGGATCGCTCCGACTACCGGGTCCTCGCCGACTACAACGCCGAGATGGACGCGTTGGCGAAGAAGAACCCGAACACGGTCAAGCTGTTTCAGATGAAGCGGCCTTCGCTGGAGGGCCGGACGATCTACGGCGTGGAGATCGCCGCCAACGTCAAAAACACTCAGGATGGGCGTCCGATCTTCTACATCGACGGCGTCCACCACGCTCGCGAGTGGCCCGCTGCCGAGTACACGATGCTCTTCGCACACCATCTGGTGGACAGCTTCGGCTCGGACAAGAAGGTCACCTCCCTGCTCAAGAGGGCCCGGGTCATCGTGGTCCCGATCGTCAACGTGGA
>JAUJPD010000006.1:178529-180262 GCA_030447315.1 Actinomycetota bacterium
CGAGCCGTTCTCCGAGCCCGAGACGCGCAACGTGCGCGACCTCTTCCTGGGGCGCAACATCGTCGGAGACATCACGAACCACACCTATCAAGCGACGGTGTTGCGGACCGGCGGAGGCAACGCTCCCGAGGATCACATCCTCGAGCCGATCGGCGCCAAGATGGCGGACGTGCTGGGTTACAGGAACGAACCGTCCGTCGGCTACCCCACCACTGGGACCACCGACGACTGGGCTTATGCAGCCGTGGGCGCCCTCGGCTACACGTTCGAGAACGGCGCTATCGGGTTCCACCCGGCTTACGACCGTGAGATCGGGACCTTCTGGAAACAGCACATGGAGGCCTACGAGATCATGCTCGGCGTCTCCGCGAACCCCGCTTACCACTCCGTGATCAAGGGCAGGATAGGAAATGGCCCCGCCAAGCTCACCATCACCAAAGCGTTCAAGACGCCGCTGTCGCCGGGCAACCCGGTGAACAAGGAAGCGGTCTCCGAGAAGATCAAGATGACTATGAGAACCGATCCAGACGGAGCCTTCGAGTGGCACGTCGGTCCCTCCAGCCGGCCGTACGAGAAGAGGGCCGAGAGCTACACGCTGTCGATCGAGACAGGCGGCAGGTCCAAGACCATCCAGGTGCAGGTCGAACGCGGCGAGACGCTGAACCTCGGGACCATCAAGCTCTAGAGGCTTAGCAACAGCGGGCGCACCTATCCTGCGAACAGATGCCCTCACCCTCCCCGGACTTCATCTGGCAGCCGTCGCTACTCGACGTAGGAGCTTCGCCCTCCATCGACGCGGGGTTCACCAGTCTGCGGCGCGTTCAACTCGATCCGCAATCGTGGGTCGACCACGCTCCGGGCTGGCTGCAGTCATCGGATCCACTCTTCTCGCAACTCGTCGAGGAACTGAAGTGGGGTCAGAGGACGAGGCAGATGTACGACCAGAAGGTCATCGAGCCCCGCCTCACCTCCTCGTGGCGGAAGTCCTCGGGCCGCACGTTGTCCCCTCCCGTAGTCGCAGAGATGCGGTTGTTGCTGTCGGCGCGCTACGGCATCGAGTTCGACTCGGCCGGATTCAATCTCTACCGAGACGGAAAAGACAGCGTCGCGTGGCACGGGGACCGCATCGACAAGGCGATCCCGCAGCCCATCGTCGCCCTGGTCTCAATAGGTGAGCCTCGGAAGTTCCTCCTCAAACCGCGGGACGGAGGCTCTTCTAGGACCTTCATGCTGGGCCGCGGGGACCTGCTCGTGACCGGCGGGAGGACCCAGCGCACCTGGCTGCACAGTGTCCCCAAGGTGGCGAAAGCCGGCCCTCGCATCAGCATCGCGTTCCGGCACGGGCTGGACCCGACGGTCTACGACGAGGGAGCCCCCGAACACGTAGAAGAAGAAAAAGCCTGAGCGCAGCAACGCGACGTGCGGGCTCGTCCCAGCAACTCGAAGAGACGGGAGATGCGGCGGGTTCGGCCCCGTCCCGCGGCGGTTTAGATTTGACTCAGCACATAGCTCGAGAAAGGGGCTGGCAGTGGTGGCGTCCATCGGGGAGAGCTATCCCCCGGAACTGATCGAGAGCATGACCGCCTTGTCTAACTTGGTCCTGGCGGACGAGGACGTGTCGAGCACGGTGGGGCGCATCGCGGAGCTAACGGTTCACGCCGTAGAGGGCGCCGAGGTTTGCAGCGTCTCGTTGGCCCGGAAGGGCGAGATCACCACCGTGGCCTCCACGGACG
>JAUJPD010000006.1:180362-198921 GCA_030447315.1 Actinomycetota bacterium
GCAGGCATCGCCCTGGCGAACGCTCTTACCCACGAAGCCGACCAGGATCAGATCCACCAACTCGAAGAGGGAATGAGATCTCGGCAGATGATCGGCCAAGCAGTAGGGCTTGTCATGGCTTCACATCAGGTCGATGCCGACCAGGGGTTCCAGATCCTGGTGCGGATCTCGCAGAACACCAACGTCAAACTTCGAACCGTGGCGCAGCGTCTGATCGACCATCCCACCGAGGCGTAGCCTCACCTCCGTCGAGTACGCGGCCGCGACGGTCGAGCGCCCGGAAAGCGGAGAAGACGATGAGCATCGGTTCCTACAACCTGGCCCGGCTGAACGAGGAGGCTTTCGAACGGACCGGGGACCATCCGGCCCTCTTCTTCGAAGGCTCCTGGCACAGCTCCCGTGAGTTGTACGACCGCACCGTGCGTCTGGCGACCGGTCTTCGGGAACTCGGTGTCCGGCCCGGCGACCGCGTGGTCGTGATGATGACCACCTGTCCGGAGGTGCCGATCGTCTACGGCGCCCTGTGGCGTGCCGGCGCGGTCATCACGCCCGCTCTCTTCCTGCTCTCGGCCGAAGACGTGCGGCTGATCCTGAAGGACTCCGAGGCGACCGCCATCGTGACGACTCCCGAGGTCCTGGGAACGGTGCAGGCCGCGGCCCCCGGGATCCCTTCGCTGCGGTGGGTGCTGTCGACCGCAGACGGTGACGGCGTGATCTCGCTGTCGTCGCTCGAGGAAGCCGAACCGGGTGCTATCGCGCCGCGCTCCGACTCCGATCTCGCAGCGTTGATGTACACGGGAGGAACCACCGGTCGTGCCAAGGGCGTGATGATCTCGCACGAGAACCTGTGGCACGCGGGCCAGGCCGGACACGAGCTGAGCTACATCCCCGGCATCGTGCGCACGATCGTCCCACTCCCGCTCGCCCACTCCTACGGACTGCTTGTCACCGCTGTAGGCATGCACGCGGTCGAGCCCGGCGTCGCGATCCTGCAACGGTGGTTCGATCCCGGCAACTTCCTCGCGTTGGTGCAAGAGCATGAGGTGCAAGCCGCCGCCGTGGTGCCGTCGATGCTCCAGATGCTGTTGGGCCAGCCGCTCGAGGACTACGACCTGTCGTCACTGACCAAGATCACCTCCGGCGCGTCGCCACTCCCGCTGGACGTCATCCGTGAATTCGAACGCCGCGTCCCGGGGGCCGAGATACGCGAGGGCTACGGCCTGACGGAGACCACCGCTCTCGTCTCCACGACACCGTTCGGCGCTCGCAAACTCGGTTCCGTGGGGCCCCCCGTCCCGGGTTGTGAGATCCGCATCGTCGACGACGATGACAAGGAGCTTCCGATCGGCGAGGCCGGCGAGATCGTGTGCCGGTCCCGCATGGTCATGCAGGGCTACTGGCGCTCCGAGGAGGCGACGGGAGAGGCGATGAAGGGCGGCTGGTTCCATACCGGCGACATCGGTCGTCTCGACGAAGACGGCTATCTGTGGATCATGGACCGCAAGAAAGACTTGATCATCCGAGGCGGGTTCAACGTCTATCCGCGCGACATCGAAGACGTGCTCGTGGAGCATCCCGCGGTTGCCCTGGCTGGGGTCGTCGGCAGACCGGACCCGGTGAAAGGCGAAGAGGTCGTGGCCTTCGTGCAGCTCGTCCCGGGCCAGGAGGTCGAACCCGCCGAGCTGATCGAGTTCGCTCGGTCGAAGCTAGGCAGGTACAAATACCCGCGAGAGGTCAGCATCATCGACGCCATCCCTCTCACGCCCGTCTTCAAGATCGACCGGAAACGACTCCGAACGGAGCTCGATCGAACCGTCTAACCGAAGGGCGCCGGCGCCGCAGGAAACCACGTAAGAAGGGCGAATCCTCCCGGAAGCGACTACTCCCGGGAGGATCCATGCGCAAAGCCATCTTGATAGCCCTTACCGCAGCCCTCGTAACGGCCGCATTGAGTGTCCCGGCCGGGGCCGCCAAGAAAACCAAAAAGATGCAGCGAAAGGTCGAACTGACCTATACCGAGCCCGCGTTCGGAACGGCCGGCGTCGGCCTCTGCTTCCAGGGAAGCTCGTGTGTGTTCTTCGGTAATCCAGCGCCCAAAGAGAGATACGTGAACGTGGAGATCGAAGACGACCTCGGCCAGCCCGTCTACGCCTCGGTCATCCAGGACACCAACGGCGACGGCAGCTATCTGCCTCCCGACGATCTCATCGTCGACATCTGCGGCAAGACGACAGACGCCGTCAAGATCGAAGCGAACAAACCCGTTTCCGTGTGGATCTGGCAAGGACCCGGGGTCAAGACACCTTGTCCCGGTGTGGCCTCCGCCGGCACGGTCACTGCGACCTTCTCGAACCTCCCTTAGGAGGCCCGCGCCTCCTCGAGAGAGGATGATCGGCCCGGGCGCCGCCCTTTACTCGGGAACGATCGTGCCGACCATGTCATCGCTCTCGACATGGATCGTGCATACGAACTGACCTCACCGTCGGGAGCCGAAAGTGACGGTGGTTGATTCGCCGCCGTTGATGCTGCCGGTATCGACGTCGAGCTCTTCGAAGTGAACGTGTGAGGTGCTTCTCCCTCGTTTGGTGAACGCGACCGTGACCTCCCCGGCAGGAACCGACAACTCAGTGGGCTCGAACTCGTTGTCGACCGCAACGAGGTCCACCTGCTCGCCACCGCCACCGCCACCGCCGCCACCGGCCGGTGCCTCGCTCTCAGAGCCTCCGCAGGCGCCGAGGCCGAAGAGAGCCACCGATGACAAGGCCACGAGCGATTCGGTTAGAACGATGAACGGTCAACGTGATCTCCTTCATGGTTGGTGTTTCCCAGGGTTCGGCCCCGCGCCCTGGCGCGGATGGGAGGCGAGACTTGGCTGGAACCTTTATCGTGACGCCGCGGCAGGCCAACAGAGAGGTGGGCGTGGACGAGGACACAGCGAGGCTCAACTGGTTCCTGAACCCTCAGGAGCGAGGCAACCCCTGGACGAAGATCGATAGCCGACGCGGCCAGGGTCCGCCTGGACGGTAGGCAACAGCGTCAGCGTGCTGGTTCACGGCGCCACCTACTTCAAACGGCTCTACCAAGCGATCTGCGGTCTAGAGCAGGGCGATCGGGTGCACTTCACCGACTGGCGTGGCGACGCCGACGAGCGTCTTGCCGGCCCGGGAACCGAAGTCGGACGTCCTGGCCGACGTCGCCGCACGCGGCGTCCACGTGCGGGGCCTGATATGGCGCTCTCATCCCGCCATCATGAAGTTCAGCGAAGGCGAGAACCTCGAGCTTGCGAAGATGGTCAACGAAAAAGGTGGCGAGGTTCTCCTCGACGAGCGGGTCAGGCTGGGTGGCTCGCACCACCAGAAGCTCTTTCTGATCCGTCATCCGAACAACGAGAACGATGACGTCGCCTTCATGGGTGGCATCGATCTCTGTCATGGCCGCGGCGACGACGAACGCCACCTGGGTGACGAGCAGGTATATGAGCTCGACGAGCGCTACGGCTCCACGCCACCGTGGCACGACGTGCAACTAGAGCTGAGAGGCCCGGTGGTCAACGACCTGGCCTTCACCTTCAGAGAGCGGTGGGACGACCCCACACCGGTCGATCATCGGAACCCGATCCGCAAGGCACTTGCGGAGCGCACGAGCCGGACGAGCCGACGCCGCTTCCGCCGATGCCGAAAAGATCCCGAACCATCGGGCACCCACGCGGTGCAGTGTGCTGCGTACGTACCCGGCCAAGAAGCCGCCCTACCCCTTCGCCCCCAACGGGGAGCGCAGCATCGCTCGGGCCTATCACAAGGCCTACCGCAGGGCCACGAAGCTGATCTATCTCGAGGATCAACTTCTGGTCGAGCGAGGTGCCCGGGGTGCTGGCGGAGGCGCTGCGCCGCTCTCCCCGGCTCCGGTTGATCGTCGTGCTGCCCCGTTATCCGGAGCAGGACGGCGCCGTCTCAGGATTGACGAACAGGACCGGCCAACGACAAGCGATCCAGACGGTGCGTGAGGCGGGGGTGACCGGGTTGCTTTCTTCGACATCGAGAACGAGAGAGGCACGCCGATCTACGTCCACGCCAAGGTGTGCGTCGTCGACGACGTCTGGTGCGCGGTCGGATCCGACAACATCAACCTGCGGTCCTGGACGCACGACTCAGAGCTTTCCTGCGGGGTCCTCGACGAGACACGAGACGAACGAGAGCCCCCGTGATCCCGCGGGGTTGGGAGACGGAGCTCGTGTCTTCGCCAGGAACCTCCGCCTCGGGCTATGGCGAAAGCACCTGGGGCTCGAGTCCGACGAGGAGATGATCGACCCACATGAAGGTTTCGACCTCTTCAGAAGGAGAGCCGAGGCCCTAGACGTGGCATGAGTCAGGTTGCAGGGGCCGCGGCCCCCGGTCAAGCGCGCGTCCACCATCTCGAACATGACCCTAAGCTGTTGCAGAGATTGGCCGCGCCGGTCTATCGGTGGGTCTAGATCTCCGACGGGCGGCCCTGTCGTCTGCGCAAGCGGAGCGCCTTCTGCATCCCCGCAGGATCCGTTGGTCGGCCCAGCGCCTCCCGCACCAACGAGGAGCACCCGGTCCACCATCTCGACGGTGGCGGTGCGGCCCATCAGCCCAACGCGGATGGCTTTGCCGATCGTCGGATCGAGGCCGCCGGAGATCATGAGACCGTGGTCGAGCAGGTGCTTCTGGATCGCGGCGGGATCCTCCGCCCATGCCGCCACCACGAGATTGGCCTCGGCCCCAGCTTGTGGCACCGGCTCGAGTCCCATCTCTCGCAGACCTTCGCGACACCTCGTAGCTAGATCGGCTCTGGCCGCGACCCATGCTTTGGTACCGACCTCATCGATGCGGGCGAGGCTGGATGCGAGCGCCAGTATCAGACTGGTCGGCATCGTCACCGGGTGCGGGTGCCAGGCCCCCCATTCGTCGCGGTACTGATCCCAGACCTTTAGATCCAAGTACCACGACTCGGGCCTGCGGCTGCGAGACTCGACCGCTTGCCGGCCCCCTCGCTCAGAGCGATGATCCCCAGACCCGGCGGAGCCTCGAGGCCCTTCTGCGTTCCGGTGACGAGGAGATCGATCTCCATGTCGTCGACGTGGATCATCTCGCCACCCGCAGATGCGACGCATCCACCATGCACACCGCCCCGGCCTCGTGCGCCACCGCGGCGATCTCCGCGATGGGATGACGGACCCCAGTGGCGGTCTCCACATGTGTCGTCAGGACCCCGGCCGCTCCGTGGGCGACCTCTGCGATGCGAGCGGGATCCGCAGGCGCGCCGACGTCCACGGGAACCTCGGTCACGTCGAGGCCGTGCTGGCGAGCGATGCCGCTCAAGCGCGCCCGAAGAACCCGGTGTTCACGACGACGACTCTCTGGCCGGATTCGAAGAGGTTGAAGAACTGGTGTCCAAACAGGCCGTTCCGGTCCCGGGGATCAGATACGGCGGGTCGGCTGCTCCAGGAACTTCCCGGTCGCGGCCACGACATCGGTGTGTATCTGGGTCCACACGTCGCCGTAGTGGGCAATGAGCTGGCGGCCCAGAACGGCCAAATCCTGCTCATGGAGCTCCCCCGGGCCGGCGATCATCAGCTCCGGCATCGGCGGAAGCTGCCGTGCGTCCGTCATGGGTTCGAGACTACCCGACCCCTCTCAGGGGCTCGCTTGTACGCCGTCGGGGGCCGGTTGCACCCGGTCCCGCCGTTCCTCGGCGGACGCTCTTTACAGCGGGTTCTTGGTGCTGACGGTCCTGGAGCGGTCTCCCAGACAGACGATCTCGTTTCCGTTGCGGGTCACGGCCCGCTGGCGGGTGACCTTGGTGTAGAACCGCCTGCCGTTGCGGTCCGGAAGCGGGATCGTGTACCTGCCTCGACGGGTGGTGGTCGTCCTCGCTACGATCGGGTCGCCGCCGGGAGCCGTCGCGATCGCGCTTTCAGCTGCACCCGGCGGCCCCTCTCGCAGACCGCCTTGGCGGAACGAACCTCGCCGCTGAACCGCTGCCGGTTCGGCGCGTAGGCGATCGTGATCCGGGACTCGCACCGAGTGGTCGAGTCAGGAGGCGGGTTGACGGGCTCGGTGGTCGCCGTGCCGGTGGGCGTGGGAGTGGGAGTCGTGGCGGCGGGGTTCGGAGCGTCCTGGTTCGGACTCGTGGGCGAGGCCGAAGCCGACGGCGATGCAGAGCCGGTGGGCGAAGGAGTCTTACTGCCCGTCGGCAGAGGGAGGGTGGGTATCGGGCCCGGGCGACTCTGGGTCGGAGTCGGAGAAGCAGTGGGGGACTCCCCTGAACCTCCGTCTCCCCCGCCGCTGCACCTGGGAGGGCCTGCGACCGCGACCTCGCCCCGGCTCCCGAGCAGCGGAGCGGTGCTCAGCACCAGAGCAAGCGCCACCGCGCTCGCCACGGCGGTTCCCAAAACCGCGAGCGACTTGGACATCTGACGGCCCTTCTTCGACATGACTGCTCCCTCGCTGTTGTCGGTTTTGCGGTGCTTTACCCTAAATCCTCTCAGGGCATACTTCGACCACTCGGGTCAGGGTCCTGCGTCCGAGAGGGCCTCTATGACCTGGTTGTGGGTTCCCCGGTTCTGCCACGGGATCGGATCGACCGAGCCGGCACCGAACCTCCGGAACACGATGTTCTCGGCCGCCTTGGTCCATGCGGACGGATCCCCCCCCTGCTCCTCTCGCACCTGGGCCAGCGCATCCCCGAAAGCCGCTGCTATCTGGAAGCCGCAGGTCTCTTTGGTTCGGGTGCTCATGTCGTCGCAGTAGTTGCGTGCGTACGTCGTGCGGGTGGAGGCGCGGAACAGGTTCTCTAGATAGCTAGAGAAGTCGAAGAAGAAGCTCGAACCCTGTTTCGGGTCGTAGTCGCTGATAGGCGCCGGCACCAGGTCGTAGGCGTCCTTGCCGATCTCGTCGTCGAAGATCTTGTGGACCAACAGGTCATACCAGCGGTCGAAGAGAGCGAGAGCGGAACCGGCATCCATGGTCTCGTCCCGGTTCAGGTTCTTGCGGTGGGACCCGTTCCGTAGCCACTTTCGAACCAGTGCCAGAGCTTCGGCATCCTTGACATCTCCGCCGGCAAGCGCATCCTGCGTCGCTCCGACCATCTTCTTGCCGAGATAGACGCCGCGGGGGTCTTGGGTCGCGGCCTCGCGGATCACATCCACGAGGTCCGACAGACGGGCGGTCCCCGCGCCGTCGAGGAGCGCGTGCATCTTGTCCTGCAGCAACTCGACCCGGTGAACCGACCCGAACTTGAAGCCGTCGTAGTTGTTCCACTTCTTGGCGGGCTTGTTGTTCCAGTTGGCGACCCATCCTTGGGCGGGATTGATCGCTTGCGGCTGGCGCGAGAACGGGAGTCTCCCCTGCCACTCCCATCGCCCCGTCCCCCAGGTGGGCAGCGACGGATGGGCGCCACGCGCTCGCTTGGGATAGAAGCCCACGTGGAAGTAGCCGATGTCGTCGGAGTCGACATAGAAGGAGTTGAACGACATCGTGAAGTCGCGCGCCGCCTCCTTGAAGTCGTCGACGTCGTCAACCGCTGTGTTCCAGCGGTAGAACTGTGGAACCGAGTCGATCTCCTTCATCCAGAAGAAGCGCTCCTTGACGAACGCGACCGGTCTCCCCTTGACCTTGCCGCGGGTGAAGACGGGTCCGTGCACGGTCCGGTAGATAGTGCGGGTCTCTTGGCGCGGCGGACCGGGATCCACCGGTGTCGGCTTGGCTATGAAGGTCTCTTGGCGTGACTTCATCTCTTTGCACTTGCCCTTGAACATGTACGCGTTGGATGCCGTGGTCACCTTGCCTCCTGCGGGATCGCAGAGAAGCTCGGCCCGGGTGTCGACCGCGTCGGAGAAACCCGTGGTGAGAGACCAGGCGTAGTCGGTGCCGCGGCCCAAAGGAACGAGGGCAGACGCGCCCGGAACCGCCGGGCCGCGGAAATCCACGCCCGGAGCGTGAACGTCGACGTCCATGAAGAACGCGGGTACGGCGTAACCCACCTGGGGGGCTCCGATCTGAAGGGGATTGCCCGAGGTCGACTCGGCCCCCGAAACCAGCAAAGCGTTCGACATCGGTCCCGTCGGAAATCCGATGCTGCGGAGGACCTCGAGCCTGGTGCGCTCGGCGCGTGCGGTCTCTCGCGCCAGCTTCTCGGCGTCGTCGGGGATGGCGATCGACGCCTTCTTGATCCGACCGGTGCGGTCTGAGGGAAAGAGCGCCTCGTCGGGAGCGATAGAGGTGGCCGACCTGGGATCGTTCTGGGGGGCGAGGTCGTTGTAGATCTTCTTGCCCAGCTTGCTTCCGTGCTTCTTGATGAGGTGGGCGTACAGGCCGGCCTGGTCGAGCTCTCCTCCCGCGGTCTCACCGAACACGCGCAACTGGAGAACGATGAGGTGCAGCGTGTCGAGGATCTCCCAGTCCTCCGGACTCGGCTCGGGACACGCATTGCCGGTGGCCTGATAGGCGGCGTCGCACTCCGACGGCCTCGTCCGGTACTCCGCGATCTTGGCGTTGATGCCGTCGACGTACGCCTTCAACCCCTCCTGGACCTTCTTGCCGTCGGCGCCGAACTTGTCGTCGAGGCGGTCGTACATCTTTTGGACCTCTTGGTCCGTATAGCTCTCGCGTCTAGTGGCGATGTCCATCTTGAGGTTGGCGTCGTTGTCACCGGGGCCGACGAATTCGGCCAGGGTCCCCCGAGCGGCGTGACGGAACGCGTCCATCTCGAACATGCGGTCCTCGGCCGTGACGTAGCCAAGCGCGAAGCTCGCCGTCGTCGAAGAGTCCGCGTAGATGTGTGGTATCCCCAAGCCGTCTCGGTAGACGGTGACGCCCTCGGTCGGCGAGTACTGGTCTTCGATCTGGGCGCCCGGGCCGAACTGCATCGAGTGGAAGTACTTGCTGATCTCGTCGTCGGTGACGTCGTCGTCTTCGACCAGCTTGGCGTAGAGGTCGAGCTGGTCCTGATAGTGGGGGCCGAAGTCCCCGCTCAGCAGCTCTTCGGCCGTGACGTTGCCCTCTTGGCCGGGAGGAACGATGGAGAAAGCCCGGAGAAGATCTTCGACCTTGGGAGGGGCCTCCTGGGCTGCCCCTACAGACTGCAACAAAGCTGCCGAAATCAGAGAAGCCAGGGCGACCAGGCTGACGACGCGACGAAACATAGGGGACCTCCGTAGAAACTGGCTGTAGACAGGGCCGATAGAGGAGGTTCCTCCCCCGCGGGCGTTCTCCTGCGTCTATGGGCCCTGGTAGACGTGACGGGCTGGGAGGGTGTCCACCACAGATGCAGAGCGAGCAACTGATCCAGGAGCGCTACCGGCTTCGGCATCCCCTTGGAAAGGGGGGTATGGCGGAGGTCTGGTGCGCGCGCGACGAGCGCCTGCAGCGAGATGTCGCCATCAAGGTCATGGCTCCAGGGTTGCGCCAGGACCCGGAAGACCTCGTCCGGTTCTTCTCCGAGGCTCAGTCGGTTGCCCGCATCTCGCATCCACACGTGGTGGCGGTGTTGGACTTCGGCGACCACGACGGCCGGCCCTACCTCGTCATGGAGTACATCGAAGGTGGTTCGGTTGCAGAGTTAAGGGGCCAGGCCCTGCTCCCGGAGCGGGCGGTGGAGATCGTGTTGGGTGCCGCTCGCGGCGCCGGAGCCGCTCATGCGGCCGGCCTCATCCATCGAGACATCAAACCCGCAAACATCCTGCTGACCTCCCGGGGTGATGCGAAGCTGGCGGACTTCGGCATCGCTTCTTCGACGGGCAGCGAGAGGTTGACCGCGACGGGCCAAGCTATCGGCTCCCCCCACTACATCTCCCCGGAGCAGGCCTCGGGCGTGGGCTCCTCGTCGCGATCGGACGTCTACTCGCTCGGGGTCGTCCTCTACGAGCTCCTCGCGGGGAGACCCCCTTTCGAGGCCGGCAACGTCACCGCCCTGGCGATCGCGCACGTCGACCAAAAGCCCCCTGCTCTGAGCACCTTCGTCGAGGACATCGACCCCGCCCTCGAGGCCCTGGTGATGCGTTGCCTGGCCAAAGACCCTCGTGAACGATTCGAAGATGGAAGTGCGCTAGCGGCTGCCCTCGAGGATCCGGACGAGGCTGCGGCCCTGTTCCCGGTGTGGGGGGACGAGCTCGACGAGTTTGAAGAGGCTCCGCCCGTGGGTCGCCGCATCCTGACCGGCATCGCGATCACCGGGGTCGTGCTGGCGCTATTGGGCTCCGCGGTGTGGGCTGTCGGGGACCGGGCGCCCGAGGACCGTCCCCGCTCTTACGACCAGGAGAAGGTCGATCGAGGAGAGAGCGGGGGGGCCAAGAAGAAGGCTCCGTCGCCCAGTCCCACCACCTCAACCATCCTGACCCAGGGAGAGGTCGAGAGCGTGGGAACGCCCGGCTCACCAACACCGTCCCCTTCAGCCGCCACGACCCCAGGCGGTGCTGATGGTGACCGGGACCCGAGCCCGCCATCTGAGGATTCCGACGGCGGTAGCACCGGTGGTGGCGGTGGCGCGGGAGGCGGAGGGGGGGCCGAGCCGGATCCGGAGCCCTCGCCCGAACCCACCCAGGAGCCGAGTCCGGATCCGGAGCCCTCGCCCGAACCCACCCAGGAGCCGAGTCCGGATCCGACGAGCGAACAGGATGCGGATGCGGGCGGAACTAACCCTGGAGCGGGATCACAAAGGCACGCCGCGGCCAGGTGACGATCGCCCGCTTGATCTTGTAGCGCAGCCGCGGTCGATCTATCTCCACGCCTAGGGCAGTGGCCAGCTCCTCACATCGATCGAGCTCTCGTTTCACCCGGACGGGATCCTGACGTCCCGCCCACCGGATCGTGACCCCCTGGGTCCACGCCCGCCACCGCTCCCCCAGGACATCGACGACGGAACCCTTGCGCCCTATGTCCATCGCGGCAGCGGCGGTGTCGAAGGCCTGAGGCCCCCAGCCGACCTGCTGCGGGGTGAAACGACAGTCGAAGCCCTCGGTCGTGAAGATCATGGGAGCGAGCTTCATCTTGTCCCCCCGCTCCTTCAGAGCCTCTTCCGCCTCGGCGGGGTTGAGGCCCCCGATGTCGAACCCCTGGACCGATACACCGCGATGTACGCGGCCCGCGTTCACCGCGAACTCGACGATGAGTCCGTAAGCCACGACTGCGACAACGAATGCGATCACGACCAAGGCTCTGATCTGGGGGCCGGGCTGCATCGAGGTCATGCTACGGCCGTCGTCAGGCTTGAAACGGTGCTTTACGCGAGCTTTTCGAAGCCTTCTATCGCGGCCCGGATGCACGCGTCCCGCTAGCTGTCGTCGAGGGCGGTTAGGCGCGTATGTGGGCCTTGCTCACCTGGAGGAACGAGGTCTCGTACAGAAGCTCTCGTTCAACCTCAGGCGCGCACCGCAGTCATTGGGATGAATGACCGGTCGTCTCGCATCAACTCTTCGCTACCATCTGAGAAACGCTTCATCTCGAGCGAAAGATGCACGTTGCCCTCGAGCACGAACGAGTCGAGGATCCGCGGCCGCACGGGTCGAAGCGGGACCTTCCGCTCATAGCCGATCAGAGCCTCGATCCGATCCACGAGATGGCCCGGATCGAAGGTTTCTCCAGCACCTCGCACCGGAGGCTCGACGCTCTGCGAAGATCTACATCCTTGATATCGCCGGACACGATCAGGACCGGCAGCCGGTCTCACCCGATCTTGGCGGAGCCGTTCGACGAATTCCACCCGTGAACGCCGGGCAGGTGCAGGTCCACGATCGCCGCGTCGAAGTGCCGCTCTTGGGCTTCCTTCCACGCCTCGCCCACCGTTCCGCGTCTCCACGGTGTCGAATCCAGCAACACCGAGTTGACCTCGATGAGCCTGATCAGCGAGGGATCATCTTCTAGAAGAAGGATGCTTCGATTGCTCATCACGGACTCCCGATCGAGATCGAAACTTACTTCCCACTCAGAGACGTTCTACCCGCCTCTTAATCATCCGGTCGCTATTCCTTCCGGCGACCGCGGGCCGGCGGGATTGTTTGGCTCGCTTGGCGACTGACCCTCTAGCGGCAATGCGCGGTAGCAGGATGGGTATAACAAACGCTACGGCTCCGTGGCGCGGGAGAGAAAGCCGCCTGCAAAGCGACGAAGACTAGCGATCCACGGATGTCCAGAACCGGTTAGTCGTGCGGTAGATGTCGCTCGCGCTATCCGTGTCCTCGGCCGTAAGAGCGGCCTCAGTCACGAAGTACAGCCACCGGCCACTGCCCGAGATCGCGGGTGCGTTGGACACATCCGTCAGTTGTCTTCCGTCCCCATCCGTATTGAAGCGATATGTTCGGCGGTCCTTCACATCCCGAAGGAAAAGGTCCGAGACGCGATTGGTGTCACCCCTAACCAGATCGTCCGCTTCCGAGTAGAAGGCGACATAACGACCGTCGTCGGACACGCCCACGTGCAGACCACCCACCTGATCCGAATTCCACCCGCTCATCCCATCAGCAGCCCCATCGCGCTTCCTGGAAATCCAGACCGTCCGCTTCGCTTCTATATCGCGCATGTACACGTCTGCGCCGGTGTACTGAGCTCGGTTGGTGTCTCCGGGAGCAGCCGCGGCATAGGTGACGAAGGCAACAAACCGCCCGTTCGCAGACAGTTCCACGATGTAACTCACTCCTGAACCCTTCAAGATGACGTCGTTCACGTCGCGCGAGACGATGCGCGTGATCCCCGTCTCTCGGTCGTGGAGCAACGCCTGCCATGAGCCGTTGGCGCGGCGGGCAAGGTTGGTCGCGTTAGACAAGTACGCGATGAAACGGCCGTCGTCAGATATCGACGGGTTGTTCGAGACGCCGTCACCGGAGGACCCGTCGGGGGTCCGGGAGATGATGGAGGTTGACCCGGTCTGCCGATCGCGGAGAAAGACATCGGGTTCTCCATTTGTATCGTTTGGGGCCAGGTTGGTTGCCGAAGAAGAAAAAACAGCGAAGCGGCCATCCGCAGATAGATGCGGCTCCCCACTCCCGTCATCGGCCGGCTCGCCTGAGGTAGTCACCGAGACCTCTTCGAGGGTTCCTGCGGCGACATCGACGACCATCGACCTTTGGTAGTTCCGCGGATTCGAAGCTTCGTAGGGATAGCCCATGAAGCCAACCACTCGACCATCAGCGCTAATCGAAGGTCTCCCACCGACGAAACGACCAGATTCTCCTGGAGGAACTAGAGGCATGGACTGGGTGGTTCCTGTTCGCCGGTCTGTTCTAAAGATGGAGAGGCTCGATTGAAAAGCTACGTAGCGGCCGGTGCGAGATACCGCCGGCGAATGGCTTGCTGCGGTTTCCACCGCCCCCTGCGGCGTGGAAGACACGAGTTCAGGCGAAGGACCATCGGCCGCTGCCAGAGTCGAGGGAGCGGACATCGGCGCCCCGACGAGCATCACGGCGAACGCGCAAATCCCTTTCAGGTACTTCATGGGCGGCAGTATTCGTCCTCTTCATCAGGTATCCCTGCCGTCAGAAGTTATCTGAAGCCCAGAGCCCTCGACCGTTCTCTCTAGCATCGCGCTCGACCTGCATAAATAGGTCCCGCGTGGCGCACGTTTGTCAAGTTTCCGTCCGGCCCTCCCGTTCAAGCTGCACCAAGAGGCCGCTGTGGGATGTTCGTCAAGTATCGCTAGATGTAGTCCTGCGGGGGTCCCACAGTGTCAGATGATCGCGTGAAGGGCGACGCCAAGGCGTCCGGCCGCACCTGCAACTCGGTGGTCGAACGTGGCGATGGGAACCGCGAGCAGCGCCGCGAGAGCCAGATACTCGGCGTCGTAAGTCTTGCTCCAGCCCAGCAGGTCCGCGATGCGCCACGCTTCTTTCCCCAGTTTCCGATGTCGCCGCTCCCCGATCGTCCCGGATTCCAGGACCCGAAGAGCCTCGGACGAATCTTCATCGGATAGCAAGCCCCGCCAGCGGGCGACGCGCAGAGCCGAGCGCACCTCTGGCCATAAGAGCGAAGGGGCGACGACGTCATCATCTACGAGGTGCTGGGTAGCCCCGGGAGCATTGATCAGCTCGAAGACCACATTGGCGTCGACGACGAAAGCCGTCACCGCGAGTCTCTAAGTCCCGAACGAGGGCGACCGAGTCCGGCATCTTCCGGCCACTGTGGATCTTGCGCAACCACTTCGGTCACTTGAAGTCGCCTGAGATGCCCGTCAGGAGTCGAGGTCGGCTTCCTCAACCAGGTGCTGCGTCCCTACCTTCCGCGACGGCAGGCGTCCACTGCGTATCCAACGGCGAACTGTCTCTGGATCGCGGCCGACCCGCCGGGCCGCCTGGGGAACGGTAAGCATCGTCGTGTACTACTTACATCTATCCAGCGGGTGTGGAAACCGGGATGGACCACCTCGCGACGAGAGCCGACCTCGACTACAGGAGCTCTACAGCACAATCGATTCCCGGAGCTCGCGCTATCCTGCGGTCGCCGGTTAGTAGAGGGCACCCAAGCTCCTCGGCAAGAGCCACGTAGGCAGCGTCATAAGGACTCAGGTTCGATCGTAGGGCCCACACTCGTGGGAGCAGAGGCAGATGGGGATACCGCGTCAAACGCAACTCGCTGAGGGCTTCCAAGGCAGCTTCGGCCCCTGCCTCACCTATGTCCCCCGAAGCAGCTCGCCGCCGCAGAACGGACAGGACCTCAAGGTCCAGCAGATCGGGGGCGTGCAGATCATCTCCTTCGAGGAGCCCGTTACGAGCGCGCTCACCGTCGTGACCCGCGACCGAGATCGCAGTTACCACCACCGACGCATCGACCACTATCAATGAGAGTGGCGATCAGTTCTCAGATCAGCCACGGCATCGCGCATGCGGAACGTGCCGTCAGCTCGGCTGCCCGCCCGGCGGAGGACCTCCTCCACCGTCGGTTTCGATGCGGCCTCGTTCACCATGGCCAGCAGGTACTCCTGCAGAGACATCCCCGCGGCCCTCGCACGACGACGCAAGATCGAGTGCGTCTTTTCCGGGACGTTCCGTATCTGGATGTTCTTCACTGCATGCATTTTACATGCATTCCACAACGGCTCAACCTGCTCCGTCGCACGTCTCTGGAGACCAGAGTCCGCGGTCTCCCTCTCGTGCCTGACGTTGTAGCTCCACGAATAATCCGGAGTGGCGGACGTTTGGGGGATAGGTGTACGCGGATGCATAACCGTTGGCCACCAAGCGCGCATTGGCCATCTCTTCACCGAGATACACATAGCGCAGCAGGCGCTCGTAGGTGTCTGNAAGCCTGATCAGCGAGGGATCATCTTCTAGAAGAAGGATGCTTCGATTGCTCATCAAGGGCTCCCGATCGAGATCGAACCTTACTTCCCACTCAGGGCCGTTCTACCCCTCCTACAGACTCGTCAGGGTCATTCAGATGGGCCACTACCTTCTCTGCGATGTGGCCGAGCGTCTCTATCTCCTCGGGACTTAGAAGGTCGATCAAGTGCCGGCGCACGGACTGGACGTGGCTTGGTGCAGCTTTCCGGATCGTGCGCCAACCTCTGGGTGTCAGAGCGACCACAGCGCCGCGGCCGTCAGACGCACATTCCTCGCGAACCACCAGTCCTCGCTGTTGCATACGTGCGACATGGTGCGACAGACGACTTTGGGACCACAGCATGCTGTCGGCGAGCTCCTTCAAACGCAACCGCTGCCCGTCTGCCTCGGAAACCGCAGAAAGGACGTCGTAATCGGACTCTGACAGCCCGGACTCGTTGGCGAGATCCCGCGCCAACTGTAGGTCGAGGCGTGCCCGCATCCTGCGATAGGCGCGCCAAGTTTCCTCCTCCCTGCGACTGAGCCAGCGGGTTCCTGCCATACGCCACACAGTGTAAGCCAAATCTTCTTGACATGTCATCCTTCCCTCAGATAGGTTCATGACATGTCAACTAGCTCGGCGAGGCAGGGATTCGGAGCACAGGAAGGGGTGTTGCGCTGGGCGCGCCTGATCGCGGGGCTCTGGCTCTTCGCACTCGGCATCGCGCTGACGGTGCGAGCCGACCTCGGCTTGTCGTCATGGGACGTTCTCCACGATGCCCTCAGGGTGCATACCTCACTGACATTCGGGGGGGCAGTGATCGCCGTCGCGGTAGCGGTGGTCGCGGCCAGCTTCGTCATCGGTGTGAGGCCGGGTCCCGGAACGCTCGCCAACGTCCTACTGGTGGGAACTTTCACCGACGGGCTCCTCATGACGGGACTTCTCGAAGGACTTGCATCAGGAAGCGGAGTTACTCGCGTCATCACGCTCGTCGCGGGGGTCGTCGTGATAGCGATCGCCACCGCTCTTTACATCAGCGCGCGGTTAGGCGCGGGACCACGCGACAGCTTGATGGTCGGCCTTGCCGAACGACTACATGTGTCGCCCGGGACCTCACGGGCGCTGATCGAAACCGGGGTGGTCCTCGGTGGTGCCGCAATGGGCGGCGGAGTCGGCGTGGGAACGGCAATCTTCGCCTTCGCCATCGGACCCGCCATCCATATGTCGTTCCGTCTGTTCGGCATGCAACCACCTCCACGCAGCGGTCGAGGGCGCGGGATAGGAAGCGCGGCACGATCCGTACAGCGTTGGGTTGCAAAAGGTCAGCTTGGCGACGGCTCCTCGAGAGAACGGTCCCGCTACACCGGCGGACGGATCTGATCGGCGTCCATGGACAGGAGAGTTGGATGAAACAAGTGCTTTTCGGAGTCAATGTTTCCACCTCTGCAGCGCGGGGAGCGAACCCGGTGGCAGACGCGATGCGAGCTGAAGCCCTCGGCTACGACTTCATCTCGGCGAACGATCACCCCTGTGGGAGCGAACCCAGCTACGAGCTCTGGACGATGCTGACCTGGATAGCCGCCAAGACCAGTCGGATCAAGGTCGCGAGCCGCGTCCTCGGCGTGCCCTACCGGCCGCCGGCCATGGTGGCGAAGATGGCCGAATCACTCGATCGCTTCTCGGATGGTCGCCTGATCCTCGGCGTCGGAGGCGGCTATTCGGATGAAGAGTTCCGCGCGTTCGGGCTCAACGTTCCGGCGCCGAAGGACAAGATCGACGGACTAGAGGAAGCAGTCCGGATAATCCGGGGCCTGTGGAGCTCAGCGGGATTCACCTTCGAAGGTAAGCACCACCACACCGAAGAAGCACAGATGGAACCCAAACCAAGCCATCACATCCCCATCTGGCTGGGCACGTTCGGCAAGCGCTCACTAGCGGTCACCGGCCGGGTGGCGGATGGGTGGATCCCCACATTCGCCATGGCTACCCCGGATGATGTCCCCGTCATGCGGGACCGCATATTCGAAGCTGCCCACTCAGTGGGACGAAACCCCGACGACATCACACTTGCCTACAACCTCGACTTCCGCATACAGGAGACTCGATCCTCCGAGCCGGGTGTCGTCACGGGATCGCCACAGCGGATGGCAGAGCAGCTGCTCAGCTTCGTAGCCCTCGGTTTCACTGCGATGAACTTCAGCCCTGCAGGAGACGAATCAGAGCGGCAGGTCGACCGTCTTGCGCAAGAAGTGCTCCCTATGGTGCGAGCTCAACTGTAGACGTCACACGCAGTTCACTTAGGGACTTCGCCTTCCCCGGCCGGGCCGGCTCGGAAGTGTCAGGCGACCGCGTGAAGGGCAACGCCAACCCGCTCGGCCGCACCTGCTACTCGTTGGTCGAACGTGGCTATGGGAACGTCCAGCAGGGCGGCAAGAGCCAGATACTCCGCGTCATACGTCTTGGTCCAGCCGAGAAAGTCGGCGACGCGCCAGGCTTCTTTGCCGAGTTTCCGATGCCGCCGCTCGCGGAACCTTCCGGATTCCAGAAGCCCAAGAGCTACGGAGGCGTCTTCCTCGCTCAGCAAACCCCTCCAGCGACCGACGTGCAGAGCGGATCGCACCTCGGGCCACATCAGCGGAGGGGCGATCGCCTCATCATCTGCAATGCGATCCGTTGCCCCCGGAGCATTCACCATCTCGAAGACCACGTTGGCGTCGACGACGAACGTCGTCACCTAGCGTCGCGGAGCTCGCGCACGAGGCCGACCGAGTCCGGCATCGTCCGGCCGCTGTGCGTCTTGCGCAACCACGTGGGTCGCTTCGCTCCCGCTGAGGTGCCCATGAGCAGGTCCAGTTCAGCTTCCTCGATGAGGTGCTGGGTACCTACCTTCTGCGAGCGCAGGCGGCCGCTGCGTATCCATCGGCGGACTGTTTCTGGATCCCGACCCGCCCGCCGGGCCGCTTCGGGTACCGTGAGCATCGTCGTATGCTACTACAGCTCCCAAAGCAACGTCCTACCGCCTTGTAGCTGGCCGTTGCGGTGCATGAGGTCTGATCGCGTGATTGACGCGCTGGCCCTGCAACGCTACTAGTCGGCGCCGTCACAGGTGTCGGGCGACCACAGCCCTCGCTCCTTCTCACGCGCTTCGCCTTCCAGCTGCACGAAGAGGGTGCTGTGGCGGACGTTCGGCGGATAGGTGTACGCGGATGCATAACCGTTGGCCACCAAGCGCGCGTTGGCCATCTCTTCACCGAGATACACATAGCGCAGCAGGCGCTCGTAGGTGTCTG
>JAUJPD010000021.1 GCA_030447315.1 Actinomycetota bacterium
GGCGAGGAACATCTTCTTCTCGAACATCATGCGGTTGATGCCGCTCCGTCGCTGGAGCTCCTCGTTCTCGTAGTCCTCGGCGGTGAAGGCCATGGGAGCGAAGAGCACGTCGATGCCTCGCTCCCGGGCGCCTTCGATGGCCTGCTTCAGGTGTCCCACGACGTCGTGCTTCTCGACGGTGCTCCTGGCCATGTCCCAGTCGGCGCCACCCTCGGAGAGGAAGTCGTTGACGGGGTCGATCACGACAAGGGCGGTCTTCCCGGGCGCGAAGCTCGATCCTCGCTCGCCCTTCGACCCGTAGGTCCCGCCGCAGCGGGTGTCATCGGTCATCTCGTGCTCCCGTTCTAAGGGCGGATCGTCGATGGGCTCGCACCCACGCCTCGCAAACTCGTCGTGCAACTCGCCGACGCCATGTCCGCTGAGGCCAGCGACGTCGGCCGCGGAACTGCAGCAGCGTCCCGGCCGGCATAGTACCGGGGCCTCCGTCCACGGAACGCCGCGAGTCCGCGTCGCCCACCGGATGGAGCGCCGCGTAACCCCAATCTGGCCATGGACTGCCCGGGCGGGCTGGGGTTCCAGCCGCCCTACTTCGGCACCTACTTCGCGCCCGGTAACGGCGAGGTGCAGTAGGCGAGGTGCTCCCCAAGACCCCGCTCGCTACGCGCCGTTCGGGCCGGCTGTCGACTCGCCGGCAACCACGATATTGAGAGGTCGATATGTGTTGCCCTCACCGGCACTCGGTGGGAACGCCGGTTGCGTCGCGCACGGGGCGACTCCGACGATGAGTCTCCCTGCTGGCCGTCATACGTGCGGGGCGCCATCGACGAGCTGCACATGATGCGTCTTGGTCGACGGGTGCCCACCAGATAGCCGAGGCGGACGGACCCGCCCTCGTAGTTCGCGTGGACAACCCCGTCTGGATCCTCTCGGTACTCGAAGTACGTGTCGTCGCCCACATCTCCTTGCTGATCTGGTGTCACGTCGCGGAATCGGCGACCGTCCAAGCTCGGCGTTGTTGTCATCGCTGGAGAATGCCGGCTCGCGCGCCGGCGAGACCAGCACTAGAGAACAATCGGTCCTCGTCGGTGTCGGGGCCACCTCAGTCGTGCTCCTCTGCCGGCCCCCTCCCTAGCGGCACTTCGGGACGGCCGCTGGACGATCAGCAATCATCTTGTTGTCGGCGCCCGTAGCCTCCCCGTCCATGGGGCGCAGCTTCGAGATTGTGTGTGAGGTGGAGCCGGCGACGCGCCCAGACTTGATGCGAGTCCGTCACCAGATCGCCGTCCTCAGCCGGGTGGCGTCCTCGTTCCTCATCCCCGACAACCACATAGGGCGGGCGACGGTTTCGAGCGTGGCTGTCGCCCATGAGGTCGGGCAGATGGGCGGGCGGCCGATCGCGTGCTTGAACGCGCGGGATCGGAACGTGCTCGGATTTCGCAGGGACCTGCTCACAGCCGCTGCGTACGGTGTCCAGGAATTCCTCTTCGTTTACGGGGACCGCCCTACCGTCGGCGACCGAGCCGGCGAGCTCACTGTCCGGGAGATGCTCCGAGAAGCTCGTGCGTTCGACGACTACCCAGATCACCGCCAGTCGTTCCGGGTCGGGGTCACGAGCGGCCTCCGGCCGCTGCCGGCTTGGAAACGAGAAGCGGACTTCTTGTTCGTCCAGGTGTCGTTCTCGGTGGATGCACTCTGCGAGTGGCGGTCCTCGGTCGACTTCGCCGGCCCCGTCTACGCAGGTGTGATGGTGGTTGCGAGTGCTGCCATGGGGCGGAAGCTGTCGGCTGACGTGCCCCAACTGACGGTTCCTGACGAAGTGCTCTCCCGCCTTGAGAGATCTCCAGACGCGGGGATTGACGTGGCCTGCGAGCTCATCGAGCAGATCCGTACCTGCGGTCTGTTCGAGGGCATACACGTCATCCCGGTGAGTCGCTACCGGGAGGTAGCCCACAGGTTGGAGCTGCTCTTATAGGCGGGCCAGTTCGGGGCCGGTCAGCCGCGGTCCGCCGCGAGAGCCCGAGCCTGATGATGGCCACGCCTTCCGGGGTCACTCCTATTGCAGCCTCGCGCATCGGCGAGGCCAGCGCGAAAGAACAATCGGTCCTCGTCGGTGTGGCCGCCGCCGCCGTAGTGCTCCGCTGCCCGGCCCCGTCCGGATCGGCACTTCGGTACGGGCTCGGCTACCCAAGCGCAACCGCATGTCATCGTCC
>JAUJPD010000022.1 GCA_030447315.1 Actinomycetota bacterium
CAACCCTATCGTGCCATCTCCCGGAGTGCCGCGTCGAGAGCCAACAGCGCATCCGCGTGCCTCCGTTTTGCCTTCGAGATCGTTTCATGGTCACCTTCGTACTCGGCGGTCCGAACGCCCAAGCGCGCGCTGTTCGCTCGCTTCTGCGCGTCCCTCACCTCGGAGTAAAGCAATGCGGGTTCCGAGCCCCAGTGCCATTCGGGCGTATCCCGGTCCGGGAGTGGCTCTTCACCGTGGAGCCACTCCCAGACGCGCCATGGAAAAATTGCCGTTGTCGGGGTGAGAGCTAGGTCGTCGTCCTTCTCGAATGGAAGGAACAAGAGCGGCGGCGGAACATCAAGTGCCAACGCCAGCACCAACAAGTCGTCCACCGAGACCTTCCGCTGCTTTGCTTCGATCTTCGCTATCGCCGTCTGGTGCATCGGGTGACCGAGCCGGGTCACAGCCTCCGCCAGCTGCGCCTGACTCCACTCCCTCTCGCGGCGCAGCTTTCTGACCTTCTCCGCTACCACGGCTGACGCCGCCCTTGCTGGTCGTCCTCGACGTGCCAACGTCAGCCTCCCGACTGCTCAACCGATTTCGGCATAGTCTTCCTCTAAATCCGCAAACTGTCAAGCGGATCTGCGACACTCCTCAACAGGTTGGCCGCAACCTAGAGGAGGTTCGCAAGGATGGATGACGATCTGCTCGGAGTACCGGACCTCGCTGCCCTGGCCAAGGTGTCGCCGGCGACGATCTATGGCTGGCGCACGCGAGGCCAGGGCCCCCGTGGCATCAAGGTCGGCGGGCAGCTCAGGTTCCGCCGATCCGAGATCGACCGCTGGTTAGAAGCGAACTCGGACGATCCGGGAGCCCCTGTCGCGAGCCCAGTCATCACGCGAAGGGAAGTTCAGGCGTGATACCGCACCCAGACGAGCGACCGTTGATCACCGTCGACGAACTGCTCGAGGCCGTGCCGGGGTGGCCGGGAGGCCGCTCCGCCACCTACGAGGCCGTGCGGCGAGGGGAGCTTCCCAGCGTTCGCATCGGTCGTCGGCTGTTCATCGTGACCAGCGCGCTGCGTCAACTGCTCTGGCTCGGTGAGGCAGCCGCTGGTCCCCAGACGCGAAAGAACGAGGCCCCGGACTCCACGAACGAGGCCCCGTTCATCTCACGCGCCTCCTCCGACCGCCAAGTCAGGAGGGAACGGTATGGAGGATAGTCCATCCAGTTCGCAGGTAGACGATCCGGCTAATCGGCCTAGCCCCATAAAACGGGGACGTCGCACCAAAGCGGAGATCGAGGTGATCCGCGACGGGCTCTACGCGATCCTCGCCGAGCAGCACCCCGCCACGGTACGCGGCGTCTTCTACCAGGCGGTGAGCCGCGGCTTGGTGCCCAAGACGGAGGCGGCGTACAAGACCACGGTCGGGCGCTTGCTCACCGAGATGCGCCGCTCTGGCGAGCTGCCCTATGGCTGGCTTGCCGACAACACCCGGTGGATGCGCCGGCCCACGACGTACTCGAGCCTCCAAGACATGCTCCAACTCACCGCCCAGACTTATCGCCGGGCCCTGTGGGGCACCCAGGGTGCCTACGTGGAGATCTGGCTGGAGAAGGATGCCCTCGCCGGGGTGCTCTACGAGGTGACGGCACAGTGGGACTGCCCACTGATGGTCACCCGCGGCTACCCCAGCCTCACCTACCTCCACGAAGCGGCGGAGGCGATCGCCGAGCAGGACAAGCCGGTGTTCATCTACTACTTGGGCGACCACGACCCGAGCGGGGTCGACATCCCCCGTTTCGTCGAGGTGGAGCTGCGACGGCTCGCCCCCGGCGCCGCCATCACCTTCGAGCGCATCGCCGTCACCGACGAGCAGATCGTCGAGCTCCACCTCCCTACCAGGCCCACGAAGAAGAGCGACTCCAGGAGCAAGGCGTTCGAGGGGGAGTCCGTCGAGGTGGACGCCATCCCGGCTCCGGTTCTGCGCGACCTCGTGGCCAACCGGATCCAGGCCCACATCGATCAGGACGCCCTTGATCGTCTCCTTGGCATCGAGGCCGCCGAGGCCCAAACGTTGGCCACGATGGCCGCGGCGATGTGGCCAGGATCATGAACGTCCTGGAGCTGAGGTTGCCC
>JAUJPD010000014.1:0-3848 GCA_030447315.1 Actinomycetota bacterium
GCATCCGCCATCGTACATCGTGACTGGAGTTCAGACGTGTTCTCGTCCGATCTTCATTCCGAGCGGATCTCAGCAACTCACTCATAGTGAGATGAGGCAGCCAAGTCAGAGCGCAGCCAGGAAGTTTCCAAGATCTGTTTGCGCCAACTCGGCTTTAGTCATGGATTGCGCCGGGCGCCAGTTATCCCGCTTGGCCCAAGGATGCCCGACCTCCTTGAGAGCCTCATACGGCTGCAGCCCAACATGCGAATCTCCGAATGCCTCTTTCACAGCCCGGTCACTGAAATAATTCTCCAGAGCCCTTCTTTCGAGAACATGAACCGGTATCCCAACGGCGTTGCAGGTCGCGATGAAACTTTCCCTCTCTTCGGACAGCGACTCATTACTGGACTTACGCTCGCTGTCGATCAGCGCATAGACCTCATCAGATATTCGAGTGAGTTCGAGTAGTTCGGCCTCTGACCGACTATTAATGGTCGCTGCTCCTCCTAAGTGAATCATCGCGACCTCATGCTCACGGCCGTAAAGCCGCAACAACTGCTGAATGGCTTTGATTTCTGTGACTCCTTCAACCAAGAGAAGTTTTTTGAATCCGATCTCTCGGTAGCCACCGAAACCTAACTCGCCGACAAATTCAGCCAACCTCGGCATTTCCTCCAGCACACGGAGTTGGCTCCTTCCCTGCTCCTTTCTCACTACGGAATAGATGAGGTCCGAGGCCGCTCGAGCAAGCCCGAGGGAATGAGTCGCGAACATCAGACCCTTAGTTGCGTAGGAGCCCACGGTCATCAGGAAGTCCAACTGGAGCGTCGAATGAAGGTTGAGCTCCGGCTCATCCAGGAAGATCCAGTCCGGATTTCTTTGCAAGACGTTTGCAAGGACGATGATGAAATGGGCGATGCCGCCCCCCAGCTCAGTAGGTCGAAAGCTTCGCCCATCCACAGTTACCTGAAGATTCTGACCGTCCGGCGTGGCGTTGATATCGAAGCTGTCAAATTCAAAAATCCTCTGAATATCTCTCTGAAGCTTAAACACAGCCTCATTGCTGTCGGGGCTGTATCCCGCTTTCATTTCCTGGAATTGCTGTATGAACCTGTTCCCCACGGCAATGTCGAAGTAATTGTCAGCTCCTCCAACATTGATGGTGTTTCTAAAGGGTCCTATGTACATGCTGTTTGACAAGGACCGGGACAGTGCCACCAGGTCACGGGCGTCAACAAGTTTGACATCTGCTCGACTAATAGAAAGATCGTCTCCGATCCCGAAGCCCGCCCCTTCATGAACCTCATCCGCTACTCGTAAGCTGAGTTGTAGCTGGGAATTCTGAGTGCGCCGGATTCTGGCGGTCAGGACGTGTCTGACGTCATTGCCGCTCGCGATCGAAGGAGCCACCCATGCAAACTCAAGCGTTAAATCCCGCTCATTCAGATTAGAAAAGACGCGCTCGCCAGGTAGGGACGTGACGAGCTCACTAAGGTACGTCGGCGATTGAAAGGCAGATCCGAGCGAAGACGTTGAATAACCGAGGACACCGAAAAAGGGACGGAGGTCATAGAACAACCGAAGAACCGCCGACTTTCCGGCATTGTTAGGTCCTACAAACGAGGTAAAACCGCGCTGGACCTGAATGCGTAGCGGTTCCTCGTCAGGAAAACATCTGTAGTTCTTAACCGTCAGAGTGAAATCAGTCATGCTCGTGTGAACTCAATTCGGTCTTCTGCATCCGGGAGCCTCCAGAGAAAAGAAGCTAACAGCCTCATATCCCACGGAAGAACACACCCAGGATCAAGTGCCCGTGCGCGCACCTGCCTCAATGCCTCAGTACTCAAAGGACAACGAGTAGGAGCGAGGGACCGATGACGCTCCCACTCTTCCGATCACTTGTCTGTACTTCACGCGGCCCTAGGCAGTGGTGTGTCCCGGACGATCTTCTGACAGCCGGGATTACCCTCGAGCAGTAAGAACCTCACTGATAGTGGCTCAGGTGAAGGGGGTGCCCCCAAAGAAAGTGCACAAACGAGGTCGTCTCAGGCGGACTTACGTTTCCCTGAGTTAGCTTGACCGGACTTGTCCCGCACCGTGACCAGTCGGCCCGGAGGCTTCTCTGCCACTAGGCGCCAAAGCTTCTCCAGGTCGATTTTGTCACTGGGGAACTCTTTCTTACCCGGTCGCATTATTCACTCCCTTTCAGAACCACGAGATTATCAGTGGATGCCGGATCGATGTAAAAGAACGAACCCCAAACATAGGCTGGTTGTGACCGACTTCTCTGCCTCCCCTTCACCAGCACACGCATAGCCATCAAACCCAACGTGTCTGAATCCAACACGAACGCCAGCTCTGTATCGATGAATTCTCCGGGTTCGAGACTGATCTCTTGGTCCTCGTAGTACGCGAAAAGATCTCCCGCCGCGATTTCTGACTCTGCACCCGAGATAGCACCGTAGACGGGCAAGAAAGGATCTGCTTGACCGAAGGGCAATAGCCGAAGCTCGCCGTCTGATGTTCGTTCAGATGCATCGATCAGGGTTGCCAATGACTCCTCGTGTCTCCATAGAACCCCTGAGGTGTTTGCGATCCGCAACCTAACTAGAAGCAAGGCCTCCGTGTCGCTGAAATGACGATCCAACCGGACGGTCGGCTCAATCGCAACCTTGACCTGGCCTCGCCGAGACGTTCTGTACACATAGAGAGCCCAGAAACCGCCGATGAGCAGTACAACGGCGCTGGCAACGTCGAACGTGAACTGAAACATGACCCGAAACTAGCCACCAGGTATGACGAATTAACCCGTCACCGCCACGGCGCTGAACAATCCAGGCATCTCATACACGATAAGTTGCTCGTTGTGTTGTGGCGGAGATAGACACGGTGGCACGGCGTAGGACCTGGGTCGTTCGTACAGGGGGGTGGCGATGGAGTTCCTGATTCTGGTTGCACTCATTGGTCTGATTCCAGCAATAATCGCCAGCAACAAGGGGCGTAGTTTCGTAGCCTGGTGGCTATACGGAGCTGCAATCTTCATTGTGGCCCTGCCACACTCGCTCATGCTGAAGGCGGATTCACGGGCGATCGAGACGCGGCAAGTGCAGCAAGGCATGAAGAAGTGTCCTTACTGTGCAGAGATGGTGAAAGCTGAGGCGACCGTATGTCGCTACTGCCAACGATCGCTTACCCCGGACGCTGGGTCAGTCAGCTAGGCACCCCACCCGTACCGTCCCGACCAGTTCTCAACTTAAGAACTCACACTTCATTCCGAACAAGCGCTTCCTAAGCGCTTCCTGTCACAGGGATCCTAGGTTCGTGGGATGCCACGCATATCGGCCTTCTACGGCATCGTCATAGCCATGTTCTGGGACGACCACGAACCGCCCCACTTCCATGCCATCTATGGCGAGCACGATGCACAGGTACTGATCGCGTCCGGGACCGTGCTGGGCGGCTCGCTGCCGCGCCGGGCTGAGCGCCTCGTGAAGGAATGGACGCAACTTCACCGGACAGAGCTGCTCGATAACTGGCGCAGAGCGCGCAATGGTGAGGCGCTCGCTACGATTGACCCACTGCCATGAAGCCGCCTCCCCTGGTTCACGTCACGTCAGTCGAAGCCCTGGAAGGGTTCCGGCTGCTTCTGTCGTTCGACGATGGCTCCAGGCGAGAGGTCGACGTGAAGGAACTTTTGCGCGGTCCGGTCTTTGAGGCCCTTTTGAACGATCCAGACCTCTTCCGACGTGTTGAGGTAGACGAAGAGCTGGGAACCATCGTGTGGCCGAACGGTGCGGATATCGACGCCGTCGTCTTGCATGGCTCGGCAGAGCCTTCCTGGAAGACCCATGGGGAAACGAAGGCTG
>JAUJPD010000014.1:3948-5934 GCA_030447315.1 Actinomycetota bacterium
CGATGCGCTCGGTGCGCTTCGCCTCGTCGGTCGAGAGATAGAGAGGGGACGGCTCTATACCCACGCGCCAGAGGTTGAGGCGATCGGAGTCGCAGCAAGTGCCGAGGGTGGGATCGCCGGTGGGGCCCGCGGAGGTGTGGAATTCGCAGGCGGTGAAGAGAACGTCTAGTCGATCCGTGTGCAAGTGGGGCACGACGCCGGGGATCAGCTCTCTCGCCAAGAGCGCTCCGCGGAGTCCATGTTCCGGATCGACGTATTCGGTCTCGCGCTGTGAGTCGTGAAACAGAGCGAAGAGAAGAACGACGAGAGGATCCGCATCCGGCACGGTGGCAACCAGCTCGGCCCCCGTCACCCCCACCAGCCGCCAGTGGTGTGCCCCATGATCGATAGATCCGACCCAGGGGGGCCCGGCCTTCCACGGCGTCTACCAGTCGAAGGAAGGACTGTCGATCCATCACGGGCGAGACTGTACGAGTGAGGGCAAAAAGATCAGGCCACCTCTGAAAGTCCGTCGACCCTTAAACGTCGAGCATTTCTAACTGCACAAAAGCTCGGTTGGCTCCAGGCCCCCACTTACTCTAGCTATGCGCGATGTGGTCACTTGTGACTATGGCCTTCGGCGGCCGCATCCCGTAGCCTGATCTCAGCGGACAACAAACGAGCCGGCTCCATCCATATCCCGAGATTGAGGAGCCATGCCGTCCCCACCTCAGTAACTCGACCCGATCACGTTCGAACGTCTCTCCCCCAGTCCATGGCCGCGACCGTCCTCATGGTCGCCATCCCCCTGACCGTCGTGTGGGTGACCTCCCAGGTCCTCTATTTCAACCTCCCCACGCTTTCAGCTCTCGTCCTATCGCTGGTTCTGTCATTCGTCTGCGCGACCGTCGCATCCCGGATATGGGAACGTCGATCGAAGAGGGCGGAGATCTCTTTCAGCGAGTTGATGATCTGGAGTTGGTACCGACTCCAAAAGGCGGAGCGGAAGATCGCGAAAGGTGTGCAGGCCGCGCACACGACTGCATCCCGTGCCGAGCAGCTGCAGGTACTTCACGAGCTCACTGCGGCGCTCGAGTCGAAAGACCCCTATACGCGCGGCCACTCGAGACGCGTCGAACGACATTCCTTCAAGACCGGCGTGGCCCTGGGCCTGGATCTGGCCGACGTCGAGGTGCTCCGCATGTCGGCCTCCCTCCATGACGTGGGCAAGATCCGGGTTCCGAACAGGGTCCTGCACAAACCGGGCCGCTTGACCGACGAGGAGCGCTCCCTGATCGAGGAACATCCGGTACTGGGCGCGGGGATGGTTGCCAGCATCGGCGACGACAAGATCGTCCAGGCGGTCCGCCATCATCACGAACGGTGGGACGGGGGCGGCTACCCGGACGGTACGACTGGGATCGAGACGCCCTTGTTCGCCCGCGTGATCGCGGTCGCCGACAGCTACGACGCCATCAGGTCCAACCGCTCCTACCGCACAGGGGTAAGCCGGGATGAAGCGGTGCAGATACTCACGGAGGGATCCGGCCGGCAGTTCGATGCGAAGGTTGTCGAGGCCTTCTTGACGACTCTTCCTGCCAGGGGACGCGCCGTGGCGGCCTTCACGTCTTTGGCCACGGGGCCCGGCGCCCTGTGGCGCTACCTCCAGCAACTGTTCCAACGCTTCGGGAGCACCGCCCTAGCTCCCGCTATCGGTGCGGCCGGAACCGCGGTCATCCTCGGGACATCGTCGCTGCTGACGCCCGGGCTTCCTGCTCGCGCCTCTGCGATAGACGATGCCCCTCGAGCGGCGGGTTCTACTGGAAGCTCGACTCCATCTGCTGCTCTTGTCGCATCGGGCATGAGAGACCCTCGCCGTATAGCCGCTCAAGCCCGCGCCGACGCTCGACTCACCGCTCAACGGCAGGAACGTCGAACGGCCCAGCGACAGGAACGTCGAGCGGCCCAGCGACAGGAACGTCGAGCGGCCCAGCGACAGGAACGTCG
>JAUJPD010000014.1:6034-8062 GCA_030447315.1 Actinomycetota bacterium
TAGGCTGCTCGGGTGGCGGAGATCGTCGAGGTATACGACCAGGTTCGCAACGACATCTCGCAGCTCGTGCGCGGGCTCGAGCCTCAGTCCTTGGAGACCCCGGTTCCGGCAACGCCGGGGTGGACGATCAAAGACGTCATCGCCCACCTGGCGGCGGACGCCACCTACGTCATCAACGGTGACTTCCCTCGCCAGTTCTTCGAGGCTTTCGGAGAGGCCGACGCCGTCGTCGTGTTGAACCAGTGGACGGCCCGCCACCTCGAGGAGCGCAAAGATCGCTCACTCGACCAACTACTCGAAGAATGGAACCGATCAAGTATCGAACTGGCAGCAATGATGCGAGGCGACAAGCCCTGGCCCGGAGACGGCGTGGTCTTCGCGGACCGCGTCCTGTTGACCGATGCCACCGTGCATCAACAAGACATCTTCGGAGCCCTCGGCATCAAAGATGGTCGTGAGAGCGCCGGGATCAAGATCAGTCTGAGCGGCTACATAGCGATCATGGGGCTCCGACTTGCAACTGCAGGACTCCCGGGGATCCGCTTCGACGTAGGAGATAAGTCGTACACGGCCGGAGGCGACGAGCCGGCCGCTACGGTGGGTGCCTCGCGCTTCGAGTTCTTCCGCGCTATGTCCGGGCGCCGGAGCCCCCAACAGATCAAAGCGTATGAGTGGGAAGGCGATCCCGAGCCGTACCTCCCCTACTTCTATCCCTACGGGATGCGGCAAGAAGCGCTGGTCGAGTAGCACCACTTCCACACGCTTTCGAGCTCCCCCTCGCTCAGCCGCTGAAGCCGCGGCCGGAGCTAGACCTGGAGCGCTCCACGGCTCGGGCCGGTGCCAGGCGGCGTCGGATCTCGGCTGACAGAAGTTGCTCCTCACTTAGGTCGGCAACGCCTACCGCTCTGTCGCATACCTGCTACAGTGACCTCATGCCGACCATCCCACAGCGGGACCTGCGCAACAACAGCGCAGCGGTCTTGCGACAAGCCGAAGAAGGCGAGGAGTTCGTCATCACGGTTGACGGGCGCCCCGTGGCGGTACTCGGGCCCTACCGGAAACGACAGTGGGTGGCGCGGGGCTCCATCCACAAGATGTTGGAGACCCCGACCGATCCGACCACCCTCGACGACCTCCGCCGGGAGATCTCTGACGAGCTACGAGACCCCTGGGCCTCTTGATGCGCGGTCTGCTCGACACCTCGGTCGTCATCGCCGGACCCGTCACCGAGCTACCCGATGAAGCAGCCATATCTGTGATCACGCTCGCGGAGCTCCACTTCGGCGTCCACATGGCTCGTGACTCGAAGGCAAGGAAATTGCGCGTGCGCAGATTGACGGAAGTCGAGAGCCGCTTCGATGCGCTTCCGGTCGATGAAGCGATAGCCCGCGCCTACGGGGCGCTGGCGCACACCTTGAGCAGCCGGCGTCGCTCGACACGAGCACGAGCTATGGACGTACTCATCGCGGCTACCGCTCAGGTGCACGATGTCGCCCTCTACACGTTGAACGCTCGCGATTTCGAACCGTTCGGGGACGTCATCGAGGTGCGAGGGATAGAGAGCCTTTAGGGCGAAGAGGTGTCGGGCACTCAGGCGCCCAGGACCGCGAATCTGAGCAGCAACAGAGATAGGCACCTGTCCGTCGGTCCGGTCCACCCTGTGGAGATGACCTAGCCCGGGACGGCTGTGACGTGATCGAGTGGAGCCTGTCGAGTTGGTGGGCCTGCTCGCATGGCTGTGGCACTCCGCGACGACCCTGTACTACGGGGCAGGTATCAGGCCCCCGTCTCGGTGAGCTGCGGGAGCTTGTGCTCCTCGACCCATGAGTCGATGCGCTCCCACCAGGCATAGAGCCACTCGATGACCTCGTCCTCGGTACGCGGCACTTCCTCGGGCGGGATCCGCCAGAAGCGACCGTCGATCGGATCGGCTAATGGGATCCTCTTCCACAGCTGCTTGAAGGAACCGAGCTCCTCCAGGACCGAATGGGCAACGAACGCGACATCGGCTTCGGGCGCGCTCGTGAT
>JAUJPD010000014.1:8162-18876 GCA_030447315.1 Actinomycetota bacterium
GGAGGTTACGCGTCCCCGCTCGGGCGCACCAGCGCGGCATCGTCGAGATAGGCCGCAGTCGCCTCGTAAGCCGAGCGGATGTGGCCGACGATGGAGCGGAAGTTCTTGTAGCGAAGCTGCTCGAAGCTGTCGAAGCGGGGGGCGGTCTCTCCCGCCGGCAGCACGTGGGCGAGCACCCCCTGGGGCAACGAGGCCATGTCTCGGGCGAAGCGATGCCGGCGTGCGACCTCGAATGCGACCATCCCGACCTGCCACGGGTTCCTCGGCGCGGTCAGGGGTCGCTCGATCCGTCCGACGTGGAGCACGAACACCTCCGTCGCGCCCAGCTCCACGGCCCTCGCGATCGGGATGCTGTTGACCACGCCTCCGTCGATGAAGTGCTCGCCCTCGATGATCACCGCCGGAAGGATGCCGGGCACCGCACACGAAGCGAGGATCGCTTCGACCAGAGGCCCCTCGGAGAACCAGTGCTCAGCCGCACGCTCGATCGACGCCGCCACGCACTGGAACGGGACCGCGAGATCAGTGAAGGTCTTAGCCGGCAGCAACCTCTCTATGAGAGCGCGCAACGGCTGGTTCGATTGCAGCGCGGTGCGGGTGCGAACGAGGTTGGCGGCCCCCGAGAACACGGTTCCGGAGAAGACCTCGCTCTTGTCCAACGTCGTCCAGATCTCCTCCAGACGATCGACCGTGGACGGCGTGGGCGCCACCGCCACCGCGGCTCCGTTCAGAGCACCGATCGAGGTTCCCACGATCAGGTCCGGGATGATGCCGCGTTCGAACAGCGCCCGGAGCATGCCGACCTCACACGCGCCGAGGCGCCCGCCGCCGCCGAGGACGAAGGCGACCGTGCCGGAGCCTGACGCGGGCGGAACCGATGACCGGGATATCGACATGGGCACCGATGTTAGTGACTGGGTCAGCACGCCCCCCGGCTCGAGCATCTTCAAGAGCTAGCGACCCAGCGCCGTCAGCCTCTCGCAACTCGCCTCATCCGGTGCCTCGCGCAGCTTGCCTGTGAGCGTCTCGACGATCACCCCGAGAACCAGCGGGTCCCGCACGAGGTCGCCGTGGCCGGAGCGGGAACCGGGGCAAACCGACTGCACCTCGATGTTGATCGCACCATCGAGCATCGCGGTGTCTGGAGGGATCACCGTCTCGTCCAAAGAGGTCCTCACCGTGACGAAGACCGGGCCCGGAGGGGTCTCGTCGGGCTCGTTGAGCTCTTCGAGCAAGCCTGACCCAGGAGCCAACTGCGCGCAGGCATCGATGCAGAGCCCGGGGTCGGTGAGCACGGCCGCTCCTGCGATCGAGGTCCCGTGGTGCGGGGAGCCCAAGGTGATCACGTAACGCGCCCGGGCGAGGCCACCGAGCTGCTCCAGGTAAGCCCTCGCCACCACACCGCCGGCCGAGAACCCGACGAGATCGACGTTGGCGGCTCCGGTACCGGCCACGGCGTCGGCGAGGACGCGGGCGGACTCGCTGATGTCACCGATGCCCCCATCGGGGAGATCGACCGAGATGACTTCAAGACCCTCCCGGCCGAGCCGGGCCGCGATCGACGCCATCGCCGAAGAGTCGCCGCCGTAACCGTGCACCAGCACTACGGGGGCCGACCCGCCGCTACGGGGCAGGGGGATCTCGTCGTTGTCGTTAACCAGGAAGAACAACGCCGCCGCCACCGCCGCGAGAGAGAGCGCGACCACGGCCACGACAAGGCGTCGTCGCGCGGGGCTCAGTGCCTGGAGCATGACCCCATTGTGCGAGGCGCGGCCGACGGTCGCGCCACCTTCCAGCCCGGCGCGCCGATGGCGGGCCTTGCCCAGCTCACGACCAGAGCGACGTCGTGGCCTTCAGGGAAACGAACCCTCCTTCGCGCACCAGGTAGTGGTCGGTCACCGGGACGCCGCTGGCGGCTCCTGCCTCGATCAAGCGAGCCGTGAAGTCAACGTCGCAATCCTCCGGAGACCCGAGCGCCCCGCTCGCGTTCGAGACGTACATCACCGAACTGGCTCCCACATCTCGGGGCCGCTCCAACAAGAGGTCGAGAGGGAGCATGTTCTTGGGCTGGGATGCCGACGCGAGACATTCGATGTCGATGACCTCTCCGGCTCCGTCCAGTGAGACCTGGAACAAGACGTCGTCCTCCAGTCCCGAGATGACCTGAGCAAGGTTCGAAACGATGTAGTGCGGTCCTCGCTAGTAGATCGTCGGCATGAGCTCTCCTTTCATCGGCGCACCGTGGGAGAGCCATCGCAGTACGAGAAGTGCGCCCACGCTGTGGCGCGTGACACAGGAGGAATTGGTCGCGACTGACCTAGCTTCTTCGGCTCCGCTCTTCGACCACCGCCGCCAATATCTCGAGCTCGATCCGATCCTTGGGACGGCCGGCCGCCGACTTCATCACCATGAGGTCTTCGAGCGAACAAACCTTGACCGAGAAGCCGTCCATCTTGTGGTCCTCGGAATTCCTGATGAGCTCGGAGTATCCGTTGACGCCGGCGGGAAGACCCAGACAATCAAGCGCTCCAAAATCTGTCGAGAACGTGAAGTTCAAACCCTTGCGCAAGGTCTTTGCGTCCACCAGAAACCGCGCCCCGGCGGGGGCACCTCGTAACGACGCATGCATGGCCCCCAACGCCTGCGCCAGCCTTTCGAGGTTGGCGCTCTCCCGGTCGTAGCAGATATCTGCATCGTTGGTGACGGTCGGTGAGCCGTAGATGGTTGCGGCCAGGCCCCCGATGACGACGAATCCCACCTGATGATCGGTAAGGGTCCGGAAAGCTCCGAGCGGATCGAACGTCTTCATGCGGATGATCGCTTGAAGAACCTCTGCATGTTGGACGCCTCGATCGCGGCTCTTCGGACGCGTTCGGCTGGGGAGAGTTGCAGAAGCTCGTGGATCACCGAGCGGTCGACGCCCACGCCTCGCAGGGGGCGGATGTCCAGCTCGTGGCCGCAGGCCAGCAGCGCCCTCTCCAGCGACGCCACCGTGGGGCTGGTGCGGCCCGACTCCCATCTTGCGATGGCTGGTTGCGGAATACCTGAAGCGATGGCGAGACCGCGCTGAGACAACCCGGCCTTCCGCCGCGCATGGGCTAAGCGGCGACCTGCGTCCATCTTCCCTACGATAACATATCTGTTATCGTCTGTAGCTCGCCGCTTCCGGCCACTTCCCTCTTCGAGCTCCGAGCCGGTTGTTCTACGGCTTGAGCAGGACCTTGATCGCGTTGTCCTCTTTCTTCTGGAAGATCTCGTAGCCGTGAGGGGCTTCGTCGAGCGGGAGTTGGTGCGAGTGGAAATCCTCGACGCCCAGTGGGTCCGCGTCGTCGAGGACCAGAGGAAGAAGGTCGTCCACCCATTTCTTCACGTTGGCCTGGCCCATCCGGAGCTGGATCTGCTTGTCGAACAGCGTGAGCATCGGCAGCGGGTCGGTCTGGCCCCCATACACGCCCGACAGCGAGATCGTCCCTCCGCGGCGGACGATGTCGATGGCCGCGTAAAGCGCGGCGAGCCGGTCCACGCCCGCCTTCTTCATCATCGCCTGGCCCAGGGCGTCCGGAAGGATCGCCGCCATGAGCTGGGCGCCCTTGGCAGGCCCGGTACCGTGCGCCTCCATGCCGACCGCATCGACGACGGCGTCGGGCCCGCGGCCGTCGGTCATGTCTCTGATCGTTCCGGCGAGGTTCTCGTGATCGTCGAGGTTCAGCACCTCGAAGCCGCGCGAGCGCACCCGCTCCAGCCGCTCCGGCACGATGTCGACCCCGATCACCCGTCCGGCCCCCTGCTGCAGGGCAACCCGGCACGACATGTCGCCGATGGGACCGAGGCCGAGGACCACCAGCGTTCCTCCCTTGGGCACGTCCGCATACGCCACCGCCTGCCATGCGGTCGGGAGAACATCAGACAGGTACAAGAACCTCTCGTCGGGCGGACCGTCGGGGACCTTGATCGTGTTGTAGTCCGCCAGCGGCACACGCAGGAACCCCGCCTGGCCGCCGGGAACCGAGCCATACAGCTTGGAGTATCCGAAGAGAGCGGCTCCCATGCCCTCCTCGCGCACCTGCGTCGTCTCACACTGAGTCTGTAGGCCCTGGCCGCACATGAAACAGCTGCCACACGAGATCTGGAACGGCATCACGACGCGATCTCCTGGCTTCACCTTCGTGATCTCGGCCCCCACCTCTTCCACGATGCCCATGGGCTCGTGTCCGAGGATGTCTCCCGAAGACATGAACGGGTTGAGAACCTCATAGAGATGAAGGTCTGAACCACAGATCGCGGTGGTCGTGATCCGCACGATCGCGTCGCTCGGTTGCTCGATAACAGGATCGGGGTGCTCGTCCACTCGTACGTCGCGCTGGCCGTGCCAGGTGACCGCTTTCATAGGTGGTTGCCTCCCTCGGAGCGGGAGAGGCCAGAACGGAGGAGGGCCACCCCCGACGCTCATCGGTTGGAAAGATCGGGACGAGGTTCTCTCTACCCGCGGCCCTCACGGTCAAACGACAAGAGAGCGAGCCGGACCCCGAGCGTGCAGCGGGAGATGCACGAGCCCAGCCAGGTCCTGCGGGGACTCGGCCTAGTCCTATGACTCGGTGGGCTGCGGCGACGGGCTCTGTTCGCCGCCCGGTGACGCGGTGGACCCGGCGCCCGGAGAGGGACTCGCCCCCGCCCCCGGTGACGGGGCCGGCTGGAAGGGTTGCGGGTCCTGATGCTCACACACCGCGTCGGTGTTCGCCTCGGGGGCGTCGCCTCCCCGTCGGAACTCCTCGATGAAGGCGTTGACCGAATCCAGGTCCGCAGTCGCGAGCTCCATCGTGTGGCCCCAGGCCGTGATCACGATCGGCGCGGGCATCTCGCCCTGATAGGGCATCGAGAAGACGCTGTCTTCGTAGTCGTCTATGACCCCCTCGAGCTTCTTGATCTCGGCGGGATCGGTATCGGGCTTGTAGAGCAACCCGATCGCTCCATGCTCGAGGTTGTGAACCATCGTCTCGTTCGGGATGGGCTCGGAGAAGACCCCGCAATCGCCCGAGCTCGGGGCGTGCTGGCCCGACACGGGGGGGCTATCGGCGTAGTCGACGGTGCCCGAGATGTGGTCGTTGAAGCCGGCGGTGCTGAAGTCGTTGATGGGGTTGCCGTTGATCTCGCCGGGGACGACGTTTCTCAGGAACAGGAAATAGACCGCGAGCCCGAACAGACCCAGTAGAGCGACCCGGCGGATCAGACGCTCGCGCCGCTCGCGCTTCTGCTTCTCGACGAGCGCCTGGGCCTTCGCCGCGCGCTTCGCCTCCAGGCGTTCGCGCCTCTTCTCGTTCGGATCGATCCCCGGAGGTGCCGGCTTCTTCTGCGATTTCTTCTTAGCCACGGGTCCGGAGGCTATCGTGCCTGCTCGATGAACTCCGACCCCTGGCAGCTCCTACTCGTTGCGGCTCTGATCGCCAACGCCGCGGCCGGCTTCGGTTACCGCGTCTACCGGTTCCGCAAGGGCGGGCCGTTGGGCGATGTGTTGGGACAGGCCATATTGGGGCTGCTGTTGAGCGGGCTCGCGGCCGCGGCCGCGCTGGGCGCGGGGTGGCCGCGCTGGCCGTCGCTCGTCTACGCGGGGCTGTTCGGGCTCGTGGTGATGCCGCTGTGGACCCTGGCCGTCCTGATACCGCTGCCCCCGGGCCGCATCGACTACGCCTTCACGGCCTTTTACTGGGCGACGCTGGTGGTGATCGCTCTGGCGGCGGTGCTCGTCTAGAGGCTCGCTCAGTTGCCGTTCTTGGAGAGCAGGCCCCAATCGCCGAGGCGACGGGACAGCTCGTCGGCGCTCGTCTGGTACAGCAGCGCGAGCGCCATGAGGTCGTCTTCTCGGATGGTCAGGACACGGCCGTTGTAGTCACCGCGCTGGATCTGTATCGCATGGGTGAAGCGAGACAAGGGATCCCGATCGGTCTCGGGAACCTTCTCGAGGCCCTCTAGGTCCAAGACCACCCGGCGCCGGCCCAGCGGCTCGCCCGCCGCTATCGCCCGATCGTCCTCGGGCAGGATCTCGCCCACGGGCACACCGTAGAAGTCGGCCAGCTCGGAGAGGCGGGCGACGGTGACGTTGCGGTCTCCCCGCTCGTAGGCCCCGACGACCGCGGCCTTCCACTTGCCCTGCGACGCCTGCTGGACGTCTTGGAGGGACATCCCCTTCTGGATCCGGATCTTGCGAAGCCGCTCGCCCAGTTGCCCTGCGTAGTCAGTCATGTGCAACAGCTCCTCTTTTCTCTACGGCCGCAACCTCTGGGGGGCCGGCGACGTTGCATATCTGCTATGGAAGTGACTTTCGACACGGAGAGTCAACTTCCTCCCTCCAACGACTACTTTCCGTATTCGCAACCCCTTAACCGGACCGTAACGCTTGACTCGGTAGAATCTAATCGGTGAAAGCATTGTGGAAGGGCGCCATCACTTTCGGCCTGATCAGCATCCCCGTGCGCCTCTATTCCGCGGTCCAGGAAAAGAGGCCCAAATTCCACCTCCTGCACGAAGAAGACCGGGGCCGGATCAAGTACCAGCGGATCTGCTCCAAGTGTGGCAAAGAGGTGTCGTGGGACGATCTGGTCAAGGGTTTCGAGGTCTCCAAGGACCACTACGTCGACTTCACCGAGGACGAGCTCGAGTCGCTTGGGGTCGATTCCGTGAGCGCGATCGACGTGGTCTCCTTCGTGCCGCTCACGTCCATCGACCCGGTCTATTTCAACAAGACCTACTACGTCGCCCCCGAGCCGTCGGGTCTCAAGGCCTACAAGCTCCTGGCCGAGGCCCTGGAGGCCGAGGGCCAGGTCGGCATCGCCAAGGTGGCCTTCCGGGAGAAAGAGCACCTGGCCACCATCCGCCTCAAAGACGATGTCTTCGTGCTGGAGACGATGCACTGGCCCGACGAGATCCGGGCCCCCGAGTTCGAGGAGCTCGACAAGTCCGTCTCGGTCAGGGATGCCGAGGTCAAGATGGCCCGTCAACTGGTCCAGCAGCTATCGGACGACTTCAAGCCCGAAGAGTTCGAAGACGACTACCGCAAGGCCGTCGAAGCACTGGTGGAAAAGAAGGTCGAGGGTGAGGAGATCACCGTCGCGCCGGCGCCGTCGGAGGAACCCGCCAAGGTCGTGGACCTCATGGAGGCCCTGCGGGCTTCGGTCGATGAAGCCAAGAAGAAAAAGAAGGCCGAGCCAGCCCCGGCCTCGGACAAGAAGAAGACCTCGCCCCGCAAGAGAGCTTCCGCCTCCTAGAGGGGGGCTCGTCCTCATGGATACCGTTTCGATCAAGATCCCCGCGTCGCCTGTCTACCTGCAGGTAGTACGGCTGGTCGCGGCAGGCCTGGCCACCCGTCTCAGGTTCACCATCGACGAGATCGAAGACCTGAAGATCGCGGTCGACGAGATGTCGGCGTACTTCACCGGCGCCACCGGGCGCGAGGGCTCGATCGACGTGCGTTTCACCCTGCACGAGGGCAGCATCGAGATCGCGGGCACCGGCCGCCTCGCACCCGGCGAGAAATTGCGGACCGACCTGACCGAGCTATCTCGCATGATCTTGGAAACCGTGACCGACTCGGCTTCGTTGGAGCAAACGGATGGAACGCCTACCTTCAGCCTCGTGAAGAGCAAGGCCCAGTGAACGAGCGCGCCACCCTCTCCAAAGACGAGGTGAGAAGCCTCTTCGAGGCATATCGAGCCGCCGATCCCGTAGACCAGCTTTCCTTCCGCGCGCGACTCGTCGAGCAGCACATCGGCCTGGTCGAGTTCCTGGCCCGGCGCTTCCGCAACCGCGGCGAGCCGCTCGAAGACCTCGTTCAGGTCGGCACGATCGGGTTGTTGAAGGCGATCGAGCGGTTCGACCTCGAGCGCGAGGTCGAGTTCTCCCCCTATGCGACTCCCACCATCGTCGGCGAGCTGAAACGTCACTTCCGCGACAAGGGCTGGGCGGTGAGGGTGCCGCGGCGGCTCCAAGAGCTGCACCTCGAGCTCACCAAGGTGGTGGGGCATCTCGGCCAAGACCTCGGTCGCTCGCCCACGGTCGCCGAGATCGCGCACACGATGAACACGACCGAAGAGACCGTCCTTGAAGGCCTCGAGATCGCCCAGGCCTACAACTTCACTTCGCTCGACGCGCCGATCGACACCGACGAGGGAGGCACGACGTCGTTCGCCGACCAGCTGGGCGAAGACGACGAGCATCTCGAGAATCTCGAATATCGGGCTTCTCTCGCGCCGGAGATGGCCAAGCTGCCCGAACGCGAGCGAAGGATCTTGTATCTCCGCTTCTTCAAAGGCCTCACCCAGTCCGAGATCGCGGACAAGCTCGAGATCTCGCAGATGCACGTGTCGCGACTTCTCAACCGCACCCTGGCGACCCTGCGGCACGCGCTAGAAGAGGAATGAGAGCGCGGGGTCGTCTGGTCCGGTTCGGGGCGACCGCTCTGGGGGTCGTGGTCTTCGCCGGCGCGTGCTCGCTCGCGCCCGTCGATCTCAAGAAAGAGCGTCCCCTTGCGGTGCGGACCACGATCGTCGCCTCGGACGGCACCTTCCTCGCTCGGTTGTTCGAACAGAACCGTGTCCTGGCCGAAGAAGACGAGATCCCGTCGGTCCTAGAAGACGCCGTTCTGGCGGCCGAGGACTCCCGTTTCTACGAGCACCCCGGCTACGACCTGCGATCCATGGCGAGGGCCGCGGTGGTGAACCTCGACCGGGGTGAGGTCACACAAGGCGGATCGACCATCACCCAGCAGTACGTCAAGAACACGTTCTTCCGCAACGCGCCGCGTACCTTCAAGCGCAAAGCTCGCGAGTTGCGCTTGGCGATCGAGATAGAACGTCGCTACAGCAAAGACGAGATCCTCGATCGTTACCTCAACACCGTCTACCTGGGACAGGGTGCCTACGGGGTGAAGGTCGCGGCCAAGATCTACTTCGGGCGTCCGGTTTCGAGCCTCACCCTGCGCGAGGCGGCGTTGCTCGCCGGGATCATCAAAGCGCCGTCGTTCTTCGACCCGCGCGAGCATCCGAAGCGCGCCCGCCAACGACGCAACTACGTGTTGGACCGGTTGGTAGTCGTCAACAAGATCGATCGAGCCACAGCGAACGAAGCCAAGCGAAGCGACCTCGGCGTTCTGCCCGACCCTCCCAGGACGCGCACGAGGCAGCCTTACTTCGTAGAAGCCGTAAAGCGCGAGATCATGCAGGACAGACGTTTCGGCGCCGGCGAAAACCAACGTGCGCGCTCCCTCTACAAGGGTGGTCTCCGCGTCGAGACGACCCTGGAGCCGGACCTGCAGGCGGCGGCCGAGCGCGCCGTCGAGAACAACCTGGGTCTGCCCGGCGACCCCGAGGCTTCCCTCGTCGCGATCCGGCCCTCGACCGGAGCGATCGTCGCCATGGTCGGGGGCCGTGACTGGAACCTGTCTCAGGTGAACCTCGCCCTCGGCAAAGAAGGCGGCGGGTCGGGACGCCAGCCCGGATCATCGTTCAAACCGATCGTTGCCGCAGCCGCCTTGGAACAAGGGGTCTCGCTGGAGACCCGATTCGCGGCCGGACCCGCCTCATTCCTTCTCGCCGACGGCTCCACCTGGGCGGTGCACAACTCGGAGGGAACCGCGGGGGGAACGCTTCCCCTCGGTGAGGCGACGGTCCGCTCGGTGAACGGTGTCTATGCGCGTCTCGCCCTGGACCTCGGCCCCCCGACGATCATCAACCAGGCGAAGCTGATGGGGATCCGTTCCAAGCTTCCGGTGTATCCGTCGATCGCCCTCGGATCTGCACAGGTAAGCGTGTTGGACATGGCCACGGCTTACGCGACTCTCGCAAACAACGGGACCGCGATCGAACCCACGACCATCAAGAAGGTGACGGCCGGAGACGGGGAGATCATCACCCCGGATCAGAAGCTCGTTCCCGAGGCGGTCTCCCCCGGCAACAACTATCTGCTCACCAAGGTGCTCGAGCAGGTGATCGAACGAGGGACCGGGCAGGCTGCCGAGATCGGACGTCCCGCCGCGGGCAAGACCGGGACGACCAACGACTACAACGACGCGTGGTTCGCCGGTTACACGCCCGATCTCGCGGTTGCCGTGTGGGTGGGCTACCGCTATCCAAAGCCCATGACGAACGTGCACGGCCTGCGGGTCTCCGGCGGGACCTTCCCCGCCGCGATCTGGCGCGACTTCATGCTCGACGCACATCGCGGGTTGCCCATCAAGAGATTCAGGCTTCCTGAGAGCGACCTCGTCACCGTTCTCATCGATCCCGCCAGCGGGCTGCTGGCGGCCTCGTGGTGCCCGGGCAAACCGAAGACGATGTTGAGGCAGCTGGCGCCCACCGAATACTGCCCGCTGCCTCCGCCGCCGCCTGTTCCCACGGTCTCGCCGGAGCCCATCCCCTCTCCCAGTGAGACGCGTGCGGGCGGAAAGCCGGACGATAAAGAAAAGGCCGATCGAAAGACGGGGGCCGAGTCGGACCAGGCCGACCCCGAACCATCGCCCGAGCCGAGCGCCGAACCGAAGAAGGACGAACCGAAACCATCACCCAAGCCCAGCCCCACCGACTAGCGACTGGCCGGCACACGCACCTCGACGCGGGTGCCGTCGGCGGCCGCAACGGTCATCTCTCCGCCCAGCTCCTCGATCAACGAACGTGCCTGCGGCGCGTCTCCCGCCTGCTGATGGACGAGCGACTGCTGACCACCGCGC
>JAUJPD010000015.1 GCA_030447315.1 Actinomycetota bacterium
TCCTTCGACCCCTACATCTACGTCGACCCCCGCACCGACCGGATCTTCAACATCGACCTCACCGTCGCGTGCTCCTATCTCTCCTTCAGCGACGACAAAGGCAAGTCCTACATCACCAACCCGCTCGCATGTGGACGCCCGGTCAACGACCACCAGACCCTGTTTGCAGGCCCTCCGGTGGTCAGCCCCACGGTGGGCTACGAGAACATCGTCTATTACTGCTGGAACGACGTGGGCAGCTCCTCCTGCTCCAAGTCGCTCGACGGCGGGCTGAGCTTCTCTCCCACCGGTGCTCCCGCCTACCCCGGCGTCGATCCCGAAGCAGGCGGCGGGCAGGAAGACAACTTCTGCGGTGGGCTTCACGCTCACGGCTATGTGGGTCACGACGGCACGGTGTATCTGCCCAAAGGCCACTGCGGACAGCCGTTCCTGTCGATCAGCAAGGACGAGGGCCGCACCTGGGACCGGGTGCAGGTCGCCAACATCGGGACCGCGACCCACGAGGCCGGCGTCGCGACCGACAAGAAGGGGAACATCTACTACGCGTGGACGGCCCGCGACCGTCTGCCGTACCTCGTGGTCTCGAAGAACGGCGGGAAGTCGTGGACCAAGCCGATGATGATCGGGCCCCCCGGGCTGAAGGAAGCGAACCTGCCCGGTCTGGATGTGGGCGCTCCCGGAAAGATCGCGATGGTCTACATGGGCAGCGAGAACTCTCCCTTCCGCCCCGGCCAGGAGGCTCCCGATGAGTGCACCGCCCTGGGGTCCTGCGAGAACGACGGCTACAAGAAGACGACGTGGAACGGCTACATGACGATCAGCGCGAACGTCTTGGACAAAGACCCCCTGTTTTATTCCGGGACCGTCAACGACAAGCGCGACCCGTTGATCCGCGACAGCTGCGGGCCAGGCAGATGCCGCGCCGTGTTCGACTTCATCGACATCGTGATCGCCCGTGATGGAACGGCTTGGGGCGCGTTCGTGGACGGTTGCGTCTCGGTCTGCGCGGCGACCGGCCCGGGCAACCTGGGTTCCGATGCGGTTGTCGGGCGCTTGGCCGGGGGGCCGAAGCTCAGATAGAACGCGATCCTTCAAACCTCGCCCGCTGGGCGAGGCTGATCGTCGGGTTGTGGCTGTTCGCACTTGGGACCGTCATGTTCCTGCGCGCCGCTCTTGGCCTGTCTCCGTGGGATGTCTTGGCGGACGGGGTGCGAACGAACACCCCTCTGACATTCGGCCAAGCCGTCATCGTGATCGGCCTGGTGTTGGTCATGGGGAGCCTGGTGGCCGGCATCAAGCCCGGGCCGGGGACGATCGCGAACATGCTCCTTATCGGCGGGTTCGCAGACCTCATGCTGGCTACGGGGATCGGGGCGACGCTCGACGAAGCCGCTATCTGGCCGCGCGCCATCGTCATGATCGGTGGGATCGTCATGACCGGTCTCGGCTCTGCCCTCTACATAGGGGCGGGGTTGGGGGCGGGCCCGCGTGACAGCCTGATGATCGCAGTCGCAACGCGGGCTCGCATCAGGGTCGGAGCCGCAAGGGCGATGCTCGAAGGACTCGCCCTCCTGCTCGGCTTCCTCCTTGGCGGAGCCGTCGGCATCGGGACCGTCGCGTTCGCGCTCGGCATCGGACCCGCGGTCGACGTCGCCTTCCAGCTGTTCAGGATGGACTCTGCGGGCAAACGCCGGCGCGTCGAGCCCGCTTAGACCCCGATCCAGTCGCGGATCAGCTCTGCTATCGCTTCACCTTTGTCTTCTTGGAGGAAATGAGAAGCGCCTTCGACCGGAACGAAGATCGCGCCCGGGATACGGGCGGCGAGCTTCTCGCCCGCCCGCTGCGGAAAGACGGGGTCGCTGTCCGAGAAGGCCACCAGCACCGGCTTGTTCCACACCTCCAGGGCGTCTCCTACCTCGGCCATCTGGGAGGCTCCCGGGTCGCCGTCGCGCAGAGGCACCAGAAGAGGGAACGCTGCGGCTCCCGCCTTGGAGGCAGCCGTGGGAAAAGGAGCTTCGTAAGCCGCGATCACCTCGTCGCTGAGATTCGTGGAGGTCGCGCCCTGCAACACGAATCCCACGGGCAGGTCGGGATTGCGCTCGGCGAAGTTGCGCCACTGCATGAATCCCTCGCTGGGCCAGTTCGGACCGGGTCGGAAGATGCCGGTGTTCAAGATGACCAGGTTGGCGAAGCGGGCGGGATGGGTGACCGCCGCTCGCAACCCGATCGGGCCGCCCCAGTCTTGGACAACGACGGTGATCGAGTCCAGACCAAGATGATCGATGAGCTGCGCGATCGAGTCCACGTGACGCTCGTATGAGTACCAGTCCCGCGCGGTCGGCTTATCCGAGCGACCGAAACCGATCAGGTCCGGAACGATCACCCGGCCCCCTTGCGCGAGGACCGGGATCATCTTTCGGTACAGGTATGCCCAGGTCGGCTCGCCGTGGAGCAACAGGATCGGATCTCCCGCCCCCTCGTCGAGGTAGTGCATCCGAAGACCCTCCAGCTCACCCGCGAGCTCTAAATAGTGCGGCTCGAAGTCGTAGCCGGGAAGATCTGTGAATCGCTCGTCGTCGGTGCGGAAGACCTCCATGATGGCAACAGCCCCTCTCGTGGGAGACGGAGAAGGATGAAAGGTATCTCCGAACGCGCAGCCGCCCCTCAGGCGAAGTAAGGAGGCGTGCGGTCGGGCTGGATCCCGTAGCGGTTGATCGCCTCGGTCACTACCTCCGGCTTGAGGTCGCCGAACTCCGATAGCGCTGCGAGGGTCGCCACAATGATGCTCTCGGGATCCACCTCGAAGTGACGCCGCAGCGCCGCACGCGTGTCGGAGCGGCCGAAGCCGTCGGTTCCGAGAGGAACGAAGGGCGCCGGGATCCAGCGAGCGACCTGGTCGGGCACCGCCTTGATCGAATCGCTCGCAGCGATCACCGGGCCCTCGGTGCTCTCCAGGGTGCGGCTGATGTACGGCTGGCGACGAGCGTCTTCCGGATGCAGCCGGTTCCATCTCTCGGCCTCCAGAGCGTCGACCCGCAACTGTTGATAGGAGGGGACGCTCCATACGTCGGCGCCTACATCCCAGTCGGCGGCCAGTAGCTCTTGCGCGCGCAGGACCTGCTGCATGATGTTGCCCGAGCCGAACAACTGTGCCTTGTGCTTGCGCTCCTCGCCCCGCTTGAAGCGATAGATGCCGCGCAAGATGCCGTCCTCGACGCCGTCAGGCATCGCGGGCTGCGGATAGGCCTCGTTGTAGAGCGTGAGGTAATAGAAGATGTCTTCCTCGTTCTCGTACATGCGCCGCATGCCGTCCTTCACGATGGTCGCGACCTCGTAGGCGAAGGCCGGGTCGTACGAGACACACGCGGGGTTGGTCGTAGCCATCAACAGCGTGTGGCCGTCTTGGTGTTGCAGGCCTTCTCCATTGAGCGCGGTCCGCCCATAGGTGGCCCCCAGGAGGAAACCACGGCCGCGTTGATCCCCGAACGACCAGATCGAGTCCGCGATGCGCTGGAACCCGAACATCGAATAGAAGATGAAGAACGGGATCATGGTCTCGCCGTGGGTCGCGTACGCGGTGCCGGCCGCGGTGAAAGACCCCATCGATCCGGCCTCGGTGATGCCCTCTTCGAGGATCTGGCCATCTTGTGCCTCGCGGTACGCGAGCAAGTGGGCCGAGTCGACCGGGTCGTACAGCTGGCCGTTGGCGGCGTAGATCTTGAAGTCGGGGAAGAGCGACTCCATCCCGAAGGTGCGAGCTTCGTCGGGGATGATCGGAACCACCCGGCGCCCGACGTTCTCATCGCGCAGCAACTTGCGCAGCAAACGCACGAACGCCATGGTTGTGGCAACGTCTTGTTTGGTTCCCTTGGCGAACTCGTCGTAGAGGTCCGGCTTCGGGAACTCGACGTGGGTGGCGCGCGAGCGTCGCTCCGGAAGGAACCCACCCAGGGCGTGGCGTCGGGCGATCATGTACTGGATCTCGGTGGAGTCCTTACCGGGATGGTAGTAGGGAGCGCAGCCCTCACTCAGGTCCTTGTCCTCGATGGGGATCTCGAGGCGGTCGCGAAACACCTGTAGCTCTTCTTCCGCCAGCTTCTTCATCTGATGCGTGACGTTGCGGGCCTCGAACGATTGACCCAGCCCCCAGCCCTTGACCGTCTTGGCGAGGATGACCACGGGCTTCTCTTTGAGATCTATCGCGGTGCGATACGCGGCGTAGAGCTTGCGGTAGTCGTGTCCGCCGCGCTTGAGCTTGCGCAGGTCGTCGTCGGACAGGTGCGCGACCAGGTTCTGGAGGCGAGGGTCGGGCCCGAAGAAGTGCTCGCGGATGTAGGCGCCGGACTCCACGACGTACTTCTGGAACTCGCCGTCGAGGGTCTGGTTCATCTGATGGACCAGGACCCCGTCGTTGTCCCGGGCCAGGAGCTCGTCCCATTCGCGGCCCCACACGACCTTGATCACGTGCCACCCTGCGCCCCTGAAGATGGACTCCAGCTCCTGGATCACCTTGCCGTTTCCTCGCACCGGCCCATCGAGGCGCTGCAGGTTGCAGTTCACGACGAAGATGAGGTTGTCCAGCCGCTCGCGCGACGCCAGCGACAACGCGCCCATCGACTCAGGCTCGTCCATCTCACCGTCACCCAGGAAAGACCACACGCGTTGTTGCGAGGTGTCTTTGATCCCGCGATGCTGGAGGTAACGATTGAAGCGGGCTTGATACACCGCATTGAGGGGTGACAAGCCCATGGACACGGTGGGGAACTCCCAGAACTTCGGCATCAGACGGGGATGCGGGTACGACGACAGGCCACCTCCGCCCGTCTCTTGACGGAAGTTCTCCAACTGGTCTTCGCTCAGCCGTCCCTCGAGGAACGCCCTGGCGTAGATGCCCGGTGCCCCGTGGCCCTGGATGAAGACCTGATCTCCCCCGCCGTCGGCATCGCGCCCCCGGAAGAAGTGATTGAAGCCGACCTCGTAGAGCGCAGCGGACGAGGCATAGGTAGAGATGTGTCCACCGATGCCGTCGTGGGCCTTGTTCGCCCGGCTCACCATGACCGCGGCGTTCCAGCGGACTATCTGACGGATGCGACGCTCGATCTCTTCGTTGCCCGGGAAGTACGGCTCTTCTTCCGGAGCGATCGTGTTGATGTAGTCGGTCGACACCATGGACGGAAGCCCGATCTGGCGCGAGCGGGCGTGCAGAAGGATGCGATGGAGCAGGAAACGGGCGCGCGCGGGAGAGTGATCGATCAGCTGATCGAGCGACTCGATCCAATCTTGTGTCTCTTCGGGATCGATGTCGGGCAGTTGGTCTTTGAACGCGTCATACATGCGGTCTCTCCTCTACCCCGGGTGGCGCTTTTCAGGCTAAGGCCTGAGACCAAACAGGGGAACCACCCCCTCAGAGCAGCAACTCGCCTCCCTGGTCGAGGTCGTCTCGCCGGGCCAGCTCGACCAGATCCACGACACCGATCAGCGCATCGTGCGAGAGCACCGGCAGGACCCGGATGTGGTGGCGCGCCATCCTGCGTTGCACCTCGAGCACATCCGATTCCGCCTGGACGTAAACGGGGGTTCCCCGTTTCAGCTCTTCCTCGGTGACGTCCATGAGATCCATACCTTCGTCGCACAGCAGACGCGCCAACCACGTCATCGTGTCGGATGAACCCTCTCCCCATGGACCCGGGGTGACGATCTCGCTCGTGGTGCGCACGCTCGTCCTTTCGGCCTAGTGGGTGCTCGGGGCGGGGGCGGTGGTCACGACCGGCTGGCAGCTCGGGCACCAATAGGTGATCCGGTCGGCGCCGTAGCCGTATTGATCGCCGCGCTCGATCAAGGTCCCGCATCTGAAACAGGGTTTGTCGAAGCGACCGTACACCCACCGCCCGCGGCCGGGCCGGAGGTCCCCGGTGGTTATCTGACTGCCGGTCGTCTTGTTAGCCCTCATCGTGCGGGCGGTGAGATCCACCAGCTTCGCGGGGTCGGAAACGTCACGAACCAACGTCTCGGGATGCACGCCGGCCAGGAAACAGATCTCCGACTTGTAGACGTTTCCCGGTCCCGCGATCACGCGTTGATCCAGCAGAACGCTGCCGATGGCTTCGTCGGGATGTTGCCGCAGTGCCTCCAGCGCCCGGGCCGGGTCCCAGTCCGCGCCCAGAGGATCGGGTCCCAGATGTCCGACCACCCGGGCCTCGTCTGCGGTCTCGAGCAGCTCGACCACCGCCAAGCGGAAACCGACCGCCACCCAGTCACGGGTCTCGAGAACGAGACGCACCTCGAAGCTGGGGCCGCCCCACTTCTCGCCGTGTCGGTAGAGATGCCAGCTACCGTCCATCTTGTAGTGCGTGTGCAGTGTCCGGCCCCCGGAGACCCGGAAGAGCAGATGCTTGCCGCGAGGAACCACGTCGTCGACCAGGCCGCCGGAGAGATCGACGGTGGCCAGGCTCGGCACGCGGAAGTCGGTCTTGGTCAGCCGCTGGCCCGAGAGCGCGGCGCGGAGCCGCGTCGCAGCCAGGAAAACGGTGTCTCCTTCAGGCACGCAGTCGCAGTCCTCTGGAGGTCGGGCGGAACCCGGCCTCCATCAAGGAACCGGCGAAGGGAGCATCCAGGATCGGCTCTCCATCTGCCTTCTCCACCGCGAGCTTCCCGAGCACGCCGTCGTGTGCCGCCAGAACGAGAGCATCTACGGCGGGCTGCAGCAATCCGTCCTCGTGGGGATAAGACAGGAGGCTCTTGCCGCCCTTTTCCACATAGAAGACGAGATGACCGTCGACCAGAACGACGAGAGCTCCGGCCTTGCGTCCAGGGCGATGGGCACCTTCGCCGGCGCGTTCGGGCCACGGGAGCGCGGCGCCGAAGGGGTTGGCCGGGTCGGTCGCCGCCAGGACCTGGGTGACGACCTGATCACCCGTCGTCTCACTCAGGGCCCGCATCCGGTCGACCGCGCCTGCGAGAGCGAACTGGGCACCGCCGAGTCCCTCTACGAAGTAACCGCGCCGGCAGCGGCCCGCGTCTTCCATCGTCTTCAGCACGCTGTAGATCGCGGCGAAACCGCCGCTCACCTTCTCCGCATGGACCGAACCCCTGGTGACGATGCCGTGACGAGACAGCATCTGCTCGGATGTCGCGTGCAGACGTCTGGTTGCCGAGTCGGAGCGCGCGACCACGAGGCTCCAGCGCCCCGCTCCCGCAGGCGGGCCCAGGCGCGACGGAAGCCTCGGCCCTCGATGGCGCCCGCTCCGGCTGCTCCGAGGCCGTCCGCCCAGCAGGGCTCGCACCGGCGCCAGGGTGTCGTTCGTCACCCAACCCGCCCACACGAGCTCCCACAAGGCAAGGAGAAGCTCGGCATCGTCGGTCGAACCCACCGAGGTGGCGATCTGGCGGAAGAACAAGGCTCCCCCGCCGCTCAAGGCGTCGCGGATCTGGAGGGCCGGGGCCGAAAGCCCGTCATCGGACGGCGGGGGCAACAACAAGGAGGCTTCCGGCGCGAGCGCGAGCGTCACCCAGCCGTCGGCAGCTCCGATGGCTCCGGCACCCGCCCAGACCACCTCACCCGAAGCCCCGAGCTCGTCGAGCAAGGCACCGGAATAGGCGGGGAGCCGCGCCGGCAGAACCTGTGCCTCCAGCGCCGACGCGGGGATGGGCGCTCCCTGCAATCGCTGAATGACGCCGTACAACGCCTCGATACTGCCCTCGCGCGGGCCCGTCGGGCCGATGCCCTGCCATGCGAGCAGGAAGCGCGTGAGGACCTCGGGACCAACCGGCTCGACCTCCCTGCGGAACGCGGCCAGCGACCGCCGCCGAAGCTTGCGCAGGACCTCTACGTCGATCCATTCCGTTCCGCTTCCGGCGGGGCGGAACTCGCCCTGCATCACCCGCCCCGCGCTCTCCAGCTGCTTCAAGGCCCCCTCGATGACCGCGACCCCCAACCCGAGACGGCGGGCGGGTGCCTCGGCCGTGAACGGTCCATGCGTGCGTGCATAGCGTGCGACGAGGTCTCCCAAAGGGTCATCTACGGGATCGAGGAACGCCTGCGCGAGGCCCATCGGGAGAGCGACCCCCAACGCATCGCGGAAGCGGGCCGCGTCTTCGACCGCGGCCCACCGCGCCTGTCCCCCGACGCGCAGTTGGATCACCCGGCGAGCCCGCTCCAACGTCGCCAGCCAGTCCTGCGCGAGCTCGTGCTCGACGAGGCGCGCCGCCACCTCGTCGGCGGACAGGTCCCCCAGGCTCCGCAAACCATCGTGGAGGAACTCCTGGTTCCTGATCTTGCGGTCGTCACTGAGCATCTGGAGGTCCAGCTCGAGGGAGGTCAGGGCCTCTTCGTCGATCAGCTCCCGCAGCTCGTGGCGTCCCATGATCTCGGCGAGCAACGAGCGATCGAGAGACAGGGCCTGCGCTCTTCTCTCTGCGAGCGGCACGTCACCTTCGTACATGAAGGCGCTGACGTAGGAGAACTGGAGCGAGCTGGCGAAAGGAGAGGGCTGCGGCGTCTCGACCTCCACGACGCGCACCTCGCGCCTGTCGATCGAGCGGAACAGCTCGACCAGAGCGGGCACGTCGAAGACGTCCTGCAGACACTCGCGGAAGGTTTCGAGCACGATCGGAAAAGACCCGTAACGACTCGCTACCTGGAGGAGATGGGCGCTTCTCTGGCGCTGTTGCCACAGCGGCGTGCGGGAGCCGGGACGACGCTTGGGCAAGAGCAGCGCCCGCGCCGCGCATTCACGGAAGCGGCTCGCGAAGAGCGCGGACCCACCCAGCACCCCCACGATGAGCTCTTCGATCTCCTCTGCGTCGAAGAAGGCCAGGTCGTTCGGAGGTGGTTCGTCGGCGTCGGGCAGACGCACGACGATGCCGTCATCGGTGTACATCGTCTGTACCTCTAGCCCCAGCTGATCGCGCACTTTGGCCTCGATCGCCTGGGCCCAGGGCGCGTGGACGCGGGCGCCGAAGGGGGAATGGATGCAGAGGCGCCAATCTCCCAACTCGTCACGGAAGCGTTCGATCACGATCGTGCGATCGTCGGGAAGAACCCCCGTCGCCTGCTTCTGCTCGTCGAGGTAGGAGATGAGGTTCGTAGCCGCTCGCTCGTCGAGGCCCGCTTGCTCGAGGCGTTGCGATCGGGCCGCGGTGGGAAGGCTCATCAGCTCTCGAACGAATGCACCCAGCGCCCTGCCCAGCTCGCTGTCCCGCCCCGGCGCATCGCCGTGCCAGAAAGGCATCTTGCCGGCGTGACCGGGGGCCGGGGTCACCAGAACGCGATCGTGTGTGATCTCTTCGATCAACCACGTCGACGCGCCCAGCACGAACGCGTCGCCGACCCGGCTCTCGTAGACCATCTCCTCGTCGAGCTCTCCCACCCGCGAGCCCCGGTCACCCGCGATGAAGACGCCGAACAAGCCGCGATCGGGGATCGTCCCGCCGGAGGTCACCGCCAGGCGCTGCGCGTCGGAACGGGCCGACAAGATGTCGGCATGGCGATCCCAGTTGATGCGAGGCCGGAGCTCCGCGAACTCGTCCGAGGGATAGCGTCCGGACAGCATGTCCAGGACGCCTTCCAGACCACTTCGCGGAAGGTCCGAGAAGGGAGCCGCTCGTCGCACGACCTCCTCGAGGTCGTCGACGGCCCAGTCGTCCATGGCCACCATCGCCACGATCTGCTGCGCAAGGACATCCAGCGGGTTGCGCTGATAAGCGATCGCCTCGATCTGGGCCCCCGCGATCCGCTCGGCCACCACCGCGCACTCCACCAGGTCGCCCCTGAACTTGGGGTAGAAGACGCCGCGGGAGACCGCCCCCACCTGATGACCGGCGCGACCGAAACGCTGCAGGCCCGAGGCCACCGAATCGGGGGCTTCGACCTGGACCACGAGATCGACCGCGCCCATGTCGATCCCCAACTCGAGCGAGCTCGTTGCCACGACCGCGGGTAAGCGTCCCGACTTCAGATCGTCTTCGATGACCATGCGCTGCTCGCGACTCACCGAGCCGTGATGAGCGCGCGCTATCTCTTCCTCGGCCAGCTCGTTCAACCGGCCACATAGCCGCTCTGCCAGCCGGCGGGAGTTGGCGAACACGATCGTGCTGTTGTGGGCGCGGATCAGGCCCAGGAGCGACTCCTCGACGTGCGGCCAGATGCTCGTCCGTTCCTCCGGCCCCCCCACGGGTCCGCTCCTGAGATCGCCGGTGAGCTCGCCCACCGCCCCCATGTCGTCCACCGGAACCACCACCGACAGATCGAACCTCTTGTCACTGGGAGGAGCCACCACCTCTACCTCTCGGCCCCCTCCGAGGAACCGGCTCACCTCTTCGACCGGGCGCACCGTCGCCGACAGACCGATCCGTTGAGCCGGCTTCGACAGAGACCGGTCCAGGCGTTCCAGGCTCACGGCGAGATGCGCGCCTCGTTTGGTGCCGGCGACGGCGTGAACCTCGTCGACGATCACCGTCTCGATGAAACGAAGAGCCTCGCGAGCGCGCGAGGTAAGCAACAGAAACAGCGACTCGGGCGTCGTGATCAAGATGTCCGGAGGAGCGGTCGCGAACCGTCGCCTCTCTTCCTGTGGGGTGTCGCCGGTCCTGATCCCGACCGCGATGTCCGGGGGCCGAAGGCCGAGTCTCACGCTGGCGCCACGGATGCCTGCCAGCGGAGACCGGAGGTTGCGCTCGACGTCGACCGCCAACGCTTTGAGAGGCGACACGTAGAGAACGCGCAGCCGCTCGGTGGCCTCCACGGGAGGCGCACAAGCAAGCCGGTCGAGGGACCACAAGAACGCGGCGAGCGTCTTCCCCGAGCCGGTGGGTGCGATCACGAGCGCGTCTCGTCCCGAGGAGATCGCTTTCCAGGCTCCGGTCTGGGCTGGTGTCGGGGCCTCGAACGCGCTAGAGAACCAGTCGTTCGTGGGGGCCGAGAAGAGAGCTTCGGGTCGATCGGTGACACTCACGGCTCTATCTTCCCGCAGCGGCAGGGGCCCTCTCGTCGCCCGACACGACCGCTCTCCGGTCCGACGGGGGCCGGTGATCCGTTCTCACGCCGTACAACCACCACCGGCGGTGGCTCAGTTAGCAGAGAAGGGTTTAGAGAGACAGTGTCCTCGACAACGGGGCCTCTCCATCCAGGAACGCGTACGTGAGCGTCACACTTTTCCCCTCCGGCAGTAGCCGGTTCGCTTTCAACGCGGCCGCGTAGATCGCCAGCTGGTCGGTGTCGGGCAGCTCCGCGTGGCCCGCGCGGCTACCGGTCTTGAAATCGACGATCTCCACACCGCCGTCGGGGGTGACGTAGACCGCGTCGATCCGACCGCGGATCATGCGGTTGTTCCATCGGAGGGTGAATGGAAGCTCGATCATGGGCTCTCCCGACGGAAGCGTCGCCAGCTCGCGCTCCCCCCAGCCCGACTGTGCCCAGTTCTCCACCAACCGGGACATCACGCCTGGGTCCGCTACCTCCTCCGGCTCGTCGAGCTCGGTCTCTTCTGGGAAAGGCGCGATGCCGCGCGATCTCTCTTCGATCAGACGATGCACCTCGGTGCCGAGACGCCGCTGACGGGTGGGTCTATCGGGCAGAGGTCTCGCCAGCTCCCACGGTTCGAGCTGGCCCGCTTCGAGGCGGACCAGGGAGGTCGCGGACAAGATGTCGGGCACGACAGGAGCCTCGGTGGCGGGCGGTGCCGCGGCCTCGATCAAGGCGAGGTCGGCAAGGTGGCGCTCGAAGATGTCTTCGCTGGTGGCGCGTTCGGCCGGAGCCAGCGGGTCCATCAGCGCGTTCTCCGAGGTGGTGCCGTCGACCAGAGCATCGGCTGCTGCACCCCAGCCCTCGGGGAACAAGGGATCGTCGAGCCCGCTTCGGGCCGCCGGTGGCCACGCCCGGTCCGCCTCGAGCGCATCGAGGACCGGGTTGTGGTCGGGACACGCGGCCTCGCTGATGACATCGATGCCTCGAGTGCTTCCCAGGGAACGCAACTCGTCCCAGAAGATGGACGGTCCCTTGGGGCGGTCGCCTCGGCCGTACCAGTGAGCCGCGGTCACATAGAGGCGTTGCTTGGCGCGCGTGAGGGCCACATAGAAGAGACGGCGCTCGTCTTCCATCGCACGTTCTTTCACAGCTTCTTCGAACTGTCGGGCATTGCCTTGCCAACGCGGCAGGTGCTGCCAGTCCTCGCGCACGTCGTAAGGAAGCTCGCCGTAGCTCCGCAGGGGATGAGAGGCGCGCGCATCGGGGAACACCGAGTAGATGTGCTCGCCCTTGTTGTTCTTCGAGGACGCGACCGACGGAACGAACACGCACTCGAACTCGAGGCCCTTCGCGGAATGGACCGTCATCAGCTTCACGGAGTCACTCTCGGCCTGGTGAGGTGAATCGAGCGTCTCGTCGGCTTGCTCGGCCGCGTCGAGGTAAGCAAGGAAACTCCTCAAGCTCGCATCTCCTTCGATCGGAGCGAAACCCGCGATGTGATCCAGGAAGTTGTCGAGGTTCTGACGGGCCGCGCTGGAGGTGCGGAGGGTCGACGATTCCAGTGCATCGGAGATGCCCGTCTCTCTGATGATCTCCTGGACGAGCTCGAGGAGAGGCGCGTGAGACTTCTTGCGGAGGGAACCGAGGCGCTCGGCGAAGGATTTCAAGCGGGAGACGGCGTGCGGTCCCAGCCCCTCGATCTCGTCCACGTGATCCAGCGCCTCCGCTAGTGAAAAGGCGACGTCTCCCGGCTCTAGATCGCGAGCGGCTTCCTCGTCGCCTCCTGCCAAACGCAATCGCAGCTCCTGGTTGCGGCGGGCGGCCCAGCGGGCGCAGAGCGCAAGGTCCCGGTAGTGGACCCGCCAGCGGGGGCCGAGCAGCAGACGCCCCAGCCACCGATTGGACGCGGGTCTGGCCTCTAGGGCCCTCAGCCACGCCACCACCTCGATGATCTCGGGCGTCTTGAGAAGCCCCCCCAGACCGACCACCTCAACCGGTATCTCCTTGGCCTCTAACTCCTTCAGGAGCGCGTCCATCGTCGCCTTACGCCGAACGAGGATGGCGACGTCTCGCCACGACACGGGGGCGCGGCCCTCCATCGTGGATGTGCCCCTGAGCGCATCGATCTCGGACGCGATGAACGCGGCCTCGCTGCGTTCGTCTTCGAAGAGGCCCAGGAAGACGGCGCCCTCGCCGTTGGAAGGATGTGCACGAAGGGGAAGGCCGGGTCTCCGTTCGGGGTCGATCCCGCCGACCACCTCGTTCGCCACCGCGAGGATCCGCGCACCCGAGCGGAAGTTCTGCGACAAGGAGATCGGTTCGTAGACCGCTTCATCCTCACGCTCGAAGTGCGCCGGAAAGCCGATCAGGTTGTACATCGTGGCCCCTCTAAAGGCATAGATCGCCTGGCGGGCATCGCCGACAGCCGTCACCGCCCCACCTCCCCGCAGTAGGGCCTGGATCAACCGGCGCTGGGCGACGTTGGTGTCCTGATACTCGTCGAGCAGCACCACGGGGAACCGCTGCGCGTACTGAGCTTGGACATCGGGGAAGTCCTCGAGGATCTCGACCGCCCGGATCACCTGGTCGCCATAGTCGATCCGTTGATGATCCTGCTTGGCCCTCACGTAGAGATCGGCGGCGTCGCACAGCTCGAGTCGTTTCGCGGCCGATTCGAGCATGTCTTTCGTGGCCTTGGGAAGAGCCAGGGTGCGCTCGTCGACGGCCTTTACCGCCGCCGTCGTAACGACGTGGTCGGAGATGGAACCCGCCAGCCCCAGCGTCGCCCGAACGATCGATGCAGGAGACCGAAGCTCGATCGCCTTCAGCGGTGGGAGCTCGTTCATGCAGTTGAGCACGAGCTGCCACTGCTGGGCGTCGGAAAGCAGTCCCGCGTCCGGCTCGACGTTCACGAGGAGGCCGTGCTCGCGGACGATCCCGGCCGCGAACGCGTTGTAGGTCTGCACGGTCACGTCCTCCGGCCGATGCTCGGTCTCGGCCGCAAGCGCCAGACGCACCCGCTCTTGAAGCTCCTCTGCCGCCTTGTTCGTGAAGGTCAACCCCAGGATCCGCGAGGGCTCGATACCCGCAGACTCGATCGTCCATACGATGCGCGCCGCCATCACGGCCGTCTTGCCCGAACCGGCCCCCGCGATGAGGTGGATCGGAACGAGCGGATGAGCGATCGCCGCCCACTGCTCGTCGCTCGGCGGAAAGCCCCTGAGGGCGGCGCGAACGGCGGCCGAATCGCGAAGGTCACCGCTCACGCCGGCAGCTCCTTTCCTTCGGCCCACAGCGGACACAGTGGCTTGAACTTGCACCACATGCAGTCGGCCTCGGGACTCGGGCGAAAGTCCTCGGCCAACACGCCGTCGATCAATGCGGGCAGCCTCTGAAGAGCTACGTCGGCCTCTTCAGGCTTCTGGCATCTCGCCGTCGGCTTGTCGTAAGAGAGGTGCGCCGGATACAACAGACGCATCCCAAGGGGAGGACCGTGGCGCGCGATCTCCTCGTCCTTCTGGGCCGCCAAGTAATAGATCGCAAGCTGCAGCGACTCACGAGCTTCGTCGTACCAGATCGGCCTGCGCGAGGTCTTGTAGTCCGTCACCTGAACCCCGTTGCCGAACCGGTCAACGCGATCGATCCGGCCGGTGATGACGTGACCGTGGAACTCGATCTTGAACGGACGCTCCACCAGTAGCGCGCCACCTGGGTCCATCAAGGTGGCATACCGGTCGATCATCACCTTGCCGTCGTGACGGAACTGGCGCGCTATCGCCTTGTTCGGGAAGACCGATTCGTCGAAGAGCTCCTCGAACCGTTGGTGTGCGCCAGTCTGGGTGGTGATGAGGTGCTTGTCGCACTCTTCGAAGATCTTGTGGATCCACGAGCCGAAGGCCATGTTGTGTGAGGTCTCCGGGTCGAACCCCAGCACCACCTGGAACAGATACTTGAGTCCGCAGTTGTCGTACTCGGAGATCCGCGAATAGCTGGTTCGTAGCTTGTCCGAGGGAAGCTCGTTGTCCGAACCCTGACGCTGCTCGTTGATAGCGATAGAGCCTTCCGTCCAGTCCCAGCGCCACCACCACTCGCTCGGCTTGGCCGCCGAGCAACCGGGATCGAGCTTGCAGATGCGAGCGATCGAGCGTCCCGCCGCTATGCGCTCTGCGGCCGGCTGGCGCACGTCCGCCAACACCTTGCGATGAGCGGCGGCCGCCTCCGCGAAGGTCAAGGGGGGAAGGTCACGCTCTCGCCCGATGGCGGGGAGCTCTCCAGTCAACTCGGCCACGAAGCGGCTGGGCTGCCCCTTCCTCGTGGCACCGGGAGAGGTCGTCACGATGCACCTCGAGCGCGCCCGCGTCGTAGCGACGTAGAACACCCGGCGGTCTTCGGCGTCGTTGCACGCTTGCCGCTCGGTGGCGGTGAGATTGTCGAGGAAGTAGGGATCGAACAGACCCTGGGCTCTGCGGCCCTTCGGTATCGCGCCCTCGACGCAGCCGGATACGGCCACGAGCTCCCACTCTTTGCCCTTGGCCGCGTGGAAGCTGAGAACCTCGACCCCGCCGCCGCGTCGCTCCGGGGGCAGCCACGGGTCCGAGCCGAAGTCGGCCCGACCTATGGCATGCAGGTATTCGTCGAGCGTCCCTCTGCCGCGCCTTCTTTCTACGAAGCGCCCGAGACTGCGCGAGAAGGCAACCAGGGCGTCCAGCTCTCGGTTGGCGGGGTCTTGCAGGCTGGTGCGTGCCTGGGCCACCAGCTGCCGGTAATACGGGGCGGTCTCCCACACGCGCCAGAAAGCCGCATCGGCTGCCTCGTCCCTGCTCTCTCGGAGCATCTGCATCAACTGCAGCATGGTCGCTATCGCTTCCCGTACCTGCGGGTCAACCCTTTCCGGCAGCTCGGCCACCAGGTCGATCAGAGAGACGGCGCGCTCGCGAGCGGTGCGCTCCAACTCCCGCACCTGCTGGCTCTCAAGACCGATGAGAGGGGTACGCAACAGGTCCGCCACGCGCTCGGGATCCGGCTCTTTCTCATGAGACAGTCGAGCCAACTCGATGAAAGCCCGCACCACCGGCTCTCGCTCCAAGGGACGGTCGGGAGCCGCGATCGAATAAGGCACCTCGAGAGCGTTCAGAGCGCGCTCGAGCGCGGGCAACATCCCGCGCGGAGAGGTCAGAAGGATCGCCATCTCTTCATAGGGAACCTGGTCCTGGAGATGAGCGAGTCGGAACGCGCGCGCGACGTCTTCCATCTCGGCAGAGAGGTTCTGGAAGTTTCGGGCCTCCAAGACGGTACGGCCGCGGAAATCGGTGGGTCGATGGCCGGCCTCGCCGTTCTGCGCGATGAACCCGACCCCCCTGCGGCCCAGCTCACTGCCCAACCGATAAGAGGTTCGCAGGATGACGGGCTCGTGGGAGCCGAACTCCTTCTCGAACCGGTGGAGCCACTCCGGCTCGGCCCCCCTGAACGTTTCGATGGCAGAGTCCGGATCGGCCGCGACCGCGAGCGATCGCTCGCCTGCGCCGGCCGCGGAGTCCACGAAACCGGTGAGGAACCTCAACAGTCGCTGCTGGACGCGGGCCAGTTCTTGGCCGTCGTCGACCAAGACGTGCGTGAAGCGCTGGTGAAGAGCCGCGCGCACGTCGTCGTGATTGGCGATCAGGTCGGTAGCGTCCGCCAGAAGCGTGGGGTAGTCGATCCGGCTGCGTCTACGCAGCTGCTCCCGATGCTCTTTGAAGAACCGGACGATGTCGGCCCAGGCCGGACGCATCTCGATCAATCGATCCAGATCTTCGGGCTCCAGGAACAGCAACCTCTGTTCGGCGCGGATGAAGAAGTCGACCACCTCGTCGACGAAGCCGCGATTTGTGAGCAGGTGGCGGTACGCCTTGGACCAGCGAAGCTCCTCGCCGGGAGCGGCCAGCGCTTCCTTCACGTCTCCCCACTGCTCTGGGCTCGTCAACAGAACCGGCGGGTCGGGGTATGCGAGGCGGTCGTAGTGCCGCGTGACCAGATGGTTCGCGAATCCGTGCCAGGTGTAGACGGGCACCTCGATGACGGCTTCAAGCCCGCGCTCGAAGAGCCGGCGGGTCACGCGATCCTGAAGAGCCATCTTCTGGGCCCGGTTGGGCACCAGGAACAGGATGCGGTCGGACGAGCAGCCCGGCTGCGTCGCCAGACGCAGGAAGCGTTCCTCTAGGACCGTGCTCTTGCCGGTGCCCGGTCCGCCCGCAACCAGCACCGGTCCGGCTCCGTGCTCGACCGCACAACGCTGCTCGGGGTCGAGCCGAACCCTCGTGCCCAGCCCGGTGGCCCCCTCTGCTTTCGTCATCGACCCAACCTAGCGCGGGACTACGACAGGAAAGTCGCTGGAGATCTCGGCAACGTGTGGATGTCTAGACTCCTGGCTCCATGACGGACAGAGCGGGGAGCTCGCCCGGGCGGACGATCATCGCGTTCGGATCGTCGGCCGCGCTGTGGCTGGTGGCGGCGGGTGGTCCGGGCGACCAACCGGTGGCGCGCTGGGTCGGCGTGCTCATCTTCCAGCTGGTGGCGGCCTTGTTGATCAGGTACCTCTACATCCGGCCCCAGAAACCCCGCCCCCGGACGTGGTCGTGGTCGGTCTTTCTGATCGCGGCCGGCGTCGCACTCCTCGGCCGGTTCAACCAACCCTCCTGATTCAGGCACACCGTCCCAGGAGCCAGTAGTGGTCGCGGCTTAGAGATGTCCACGGAAGCGGCTCCAGCTCGGCGTCGTGACCTCGCGTTCGAAAAGGATTGCCTCGCCCGGCGACTCCCAACACACGTCGCTCGTTTCATCGCTAGATCCTCGGAGCCCATCGCTGGCCACTGCCGGCAGATGTGCTGGCGCAGGGTGTCGTGGCGCATTTGTACGGTCTGCGTCGGCTCGGCCGGGAGCGTTATCGCCGGGTCGTCATGCTCAGAGTGAGTGGTCGATGAGACCGCGATCGTGTCCCCCATCGGGAGCGTCATCTGAGCAGACGTCAGGAGAACAGGGCGTCCTCCTCTTGAGGAAAAAGGTGTGCGCGGTCCATGAATAGTGATCCAATTGGCTCTCGGACAGCATGGGGCAAAGCTGGCCGCGTCGTCGAGCCGGAGCCGCTGGTCGAGCGAGCCGTCGACGGGGACCACCCGCAGCGGCGCGTCGCGCTCGTCCCCGACCCTGGTCTGGAGGCGCGCCCACACCAGCGGCAGGGCGTCCTCCGCGGGCACGAGGAGGGCGGGCCCCTGGAGGGTGGCCCGGTCGAGGAACGTCTCCCCGAGCGCGACGCTGGCCGCCAGGT
>JAUJPD010000016.1 GCA_030447315.1 Actinomycetota bacterium
CTGTGGTGAGGACTACACGGATCAGGAAGTCACTGAAAGACTCCTCCAGCTCAGCCGAGACACCGCCGAGACCGGCGTCGAGGTCGCTGTTCACCACTACGTTGCCTGACGGAATGAACGAGTTCCCCCGGTATGCGATCGCCATCTTTCCAGATGAGGAGGACGGCGACTACATCGCAATCGTGCCCGACCTGAGGGGATGCTCTGCCTTCGGGGACACTCCGGAAGATGCCCTACGGGAGATCCAGATAGCCAAGCAGTTGTGGCTGGAGAGCTCTAGGGACCACTTCGACACGATCCCAGAGCCTCGGTGGCGCCCGGACGCGAGGAAACCGGCGGAATAGTGGCTCAGCTCCGGGTTGAGATCTTCTACGACCACGAGGTGGACCTGTGGGGCTACAGCGTGCCGGTTCTGTCCATCATCGGGACGGGCTGCAAGACCCGCGAGGACGCAGAGCGATATGTGCTGGACGCCATCGAGTTCACACTCGAAGAGCAGATCGACGACCTCGCCGACGGGGCGGAGGTTGTCACCTACGAGCTCACCTTGACCAAGGCCAGCTGACGAAGTCATTCTCTCGAAATGAAGATGAGCCCACGAGATTGGCCCACATGGCTGGTCGTGTTAATCCTCACGGCCGTCGCAGGATTCGGTTACTTGCTTCAACAACAGCTGAGCGACGGGTGGGACACGGCCGTCAACCTGGGTGGAGGGGCAATCATTCTGGTGCTCGGCGTCACCCTGGCAGATCAACTGATGAGCCGCCGCGACGGCCGTTGGGGCTCAGGCCGTTAGCAAATCGTTAGCAAATCGGCCTCGGCGCCGAGTTGGTTGATCCACCCAGGAAAGAGAAAAGCCCCTGTGACCAGGGGCTTTTCTTCGCTTCTGTGGTTGCAGGGGCGGGATTTGAACCCGCGACCTCCGGGTTATGAGCCCGGCGAGCTACCAGACTGCTCCACCCTGCCCCGCCATGATAACGAACCGGTTCTGAGCGGCTGACCCTCCGCCGTTGCGGTGCGGACACCGTGGATACTCGGTGTCGTGGCCACCACTGCTGATCCCTTCATCGAGATAGGCGGCCAGCGCGCCCGCTTCGTCGACCTGGGTGAAGGTCCCGCCGTGGTCGTCCTGCACGGCTGGGGTGGGCGCATCGAGTCCATGACGCCGGTCCTCGACTGTCTGGCCCCCTTCTTCCGTGTGCTCTCGTTCGACCTACCCGGATTCGGGGACTCACCGGCCCCCACGGGCGCGTGGGGAACCGCCGACTACGCAAGCTTCCTGCGGGATGCTCTGGCGGAGCTGGGCGTGAAGCGGGCACACTTCGTCGGCCACTCCTACGGTGCCAAGACATCGCTTTATCTGGCTGCCACCGATCCTGGCCTCGTGAACAAGCTGGTGCTGCAGGGCTCGTCCGGCCTGAGGACGCCACCCGATCTTCGCGCTCGCGTCAAGCGCAGGGTGTCAAAGACGGCGCGCATGGTGGGCAGAGTGGGCGGCGCTCCCGGCCGACGCGTGCGCGACGCGATCTATCGGCGCATCCAGTCGGATGATTACCGGGACGCCGGAGCGATGCGCCCGACCCTCGTAAAGGTCGTGAACGAAGACCTAAGAGATCTCCTTCCGCGCGTGCAGGCGTCCACCCTTCTCGTGTGGGGCGACGAAGACGACGCGGCCCCCTTGCACCATGGCCAGATGATGGAGAAGTTGATCCCCGACGCGGGTCTGGTGGTGTTCGAGGGCGCCGGCCATTTCGCGTATCTAGATCAACCGGACCGCTTCTGCACGATCGTCCGGCATTTCTTCGGCGTCCAACGATGATGCAGCGCCCCGACCCGTTCCCCCTTTACTCCTGGGTCTTGCGAACCATCATCTACGTCCTGGTTCCCGCGTTCGGCGTGTTGCAGTTCTTCCGTCTGCGGCGCGCTCTACACGTCTTCCAGCTCGAGGGCTACAAACGCAAGCGCTTCCTCGACTGGTGCAAGAACAACCCCGAACGCAAGCTGTTCATGCACTCGAGCCCACAGAAGAAGCCTCTGGTGATGACGGGTCGCGCCTGGCGCATCTTGATCACCGCGACCGCGTTGTCCGTCTTCGGTGTTCTCATCCCGTCGGGTGTGGTTCACATCACGGTGGGGACGCCGTGGGACCTGATCACCTGCGCGACGATGTTCGGCCTGCTCTTCTTCGGCTTGCCGCGAGTGTTAGTGCTCGCCGACATCGTCCTCACGCCGGTTCAAGGATTGATCAACGCCCGCTTCCTGCACATGGCCACGGCCAGGTTGAACGAGGTCCAGCCGCGGGTGATCGGGGTGACCGGCTCGTTCGGCAAGACCTCGACCAAGTTCGCCATCCAGGGCCTCGTCGCCTCGAGTGAAGAGGTTCTCGCCACCCCCGGCTCCTTCAATACGCCGCTGGGCGTGTGTCGGACCATCAACGAAGCGCTTCGCCCCCAGCACCGCTTCTTCGTCGTCGAGATGGGCGCGTACGGCGAGGGCGAGATCGCCGAGCTATGTCGTTTCGTGAAACCGAGCATCGGGGTCCTGACCGCGATCGGCCCCGCGCATCTCGAGCGTTTCGGCTCGATGGACGCGATCCGCAGAGGCAAGTACGAGATCGTGACCAACCTTCCGAGCGACGGCACCGCGATCATGAACGTCGACGATCCCGAGGTTCGCAAGCTCGCCGACGTCACGACCGACGTGCGCCTCGTGCGTTACGGCCTCGATCCGGCCGGTCGGCCCGATGTAACCGCCCGAGACGTCGAGGTGACCTCCGAGGGGACCTCGTTCACCGTCGTCACCGGCAGCGACGACGCCAAGGTCCACACGCGGCTTCTGGGCCGGCACGCGCTGGGTCACATCCTGGCCGGCGTTGCGGTCGCCATCACCACCGGGCGCCAGCTGCGGGTCGTCGCGGCCTCCATAGCCAACCTCGAGCCGGTGGAGCATCGCCTGCAGGTGATCAAGGGGGCCGGCGGGGTGACGGTGATCGACGACGCCTATAACTCCAACCCCGAGGGGGCCGCGGCCGCCCTGGACGTGCTCTCGGCGATGCCTGCCCGCAACAAAGTAGTGGTCACTCCGGGGATCATCGAGCTCGGCCCCCTGCAAAGAGAGGCCAACTTCGAGTTCGGTCGCCGGGCCGCGGCCATCGCCGACACCGTCATCTTCGTGGCCCGTCTGAACCGAGACGCCTTGGTCGCGGGGGCCGAAGACGGCGCGGCCACGGTGATCACCGTCGACTCCCTAGAGCAAGCCACCCAAGAGCTGCCGGGTCTCCTCGGCCCCGGAGACGTCGTCCTCTTCGAGAACGACCTCCCCGACCAATACGAGCACTGAACCCCGCCCCGAGGGTTTTGAGGGGCTCGGCCGACAAATAGCGCGGACCCGGTCCTCAGAACACAAGAGCCGCCAGACCCGAGGATTTTGAGGGGCTCAGCCGACAAATAGCGCGGGATCCGGTCCCCAAAACAGCCGCCCCGGCCCCCTCTGACCCTCCCACTAGACTCCCGCCAATGCGAGTAGGGGTCATCTTCGGCGGCCGTTCGGTCGAACACGACGTCTCTATAGTCACCGCACACCAGCTCATGGCGGTGCTCTCTGAGCGCCACGAGGTGGTCCCCGTCTACGTGGCCCGCGACGGCCGCTGGTACACGGGCCCCGGCCTCGATGACCTCGAGGTCTATCGCCACGCCCGCTGGGCCGACGTCGGTGAGGAGGCCATCCTGCCCCCTACCTTCGGTTTCGGCGGCCTCTTGATCCAGGCGGGCCGCCTCAAGGCCTCGAAAAGGGTCCCTCTCGATGTCGTGATCCCCGCTATCCACGGCACCTACGGCGAAGATGGCACCCTGCAAGGACTCCTCGAGCTCGCGGGTCTGCCCTACGCGGGCTCCGGGGTGGCGGCGTCGGCCGTGGGCATGGACAAGGTGGCGATGAAGTCCGCGTTGACGGGAGCCGCCCTCCCGCTCGTCCCCGACGTATTGATCGAGATGGATCACCCCGATGGCGTGCACACCGGGCTCGACGAGGTCGAGGCCAAGCTCGGGTACCCGGCGTTCGTGAAGCCGGTCAAGGCGGGCTCCAGCGTCGGGATCGGCAAGGCCGCAGATCGAGCCGTCCTCGCCGAGCTCGTAGAGGTCGCCGCCCGCTACGACAACCGGGTGTTGGTGGAAAAGGCCATGGAAGGTTGCGTGGAGATCAACTGCTCGGTGATCGGCGGCGGCGGACGCGAGCCCCGTGTATCGGTCTGCGAGCAGCCAGTGGGCTGGCAGGAGTTCTTGTCCTTCGAGGACAAGTACCTCCGGGGGGCGAAGAGCTCCGGCCCCGAGGCCGGCGCAGGCAAGCTGGCCGCGGCCCCACCCTCCGGCTCCCCGGCCCCATCCTCCGGCTCGCCGACCGGCATGGCCTCGCTCGATCGCCGCATCCCGGCCCCCATCTCCGAAGAGTCCACCGCCCAGATCCAGGCGAATGCCGTGCAAGCCTTCCGGGCCACCGGGGCCTCGGGCGTCGCCCGGATCGACTCCTTCTTAAATCCCGATAGTGGGGAGACTTGGGTGATGGAGATCAACACGGTCCCGGGATCGTTCGCCTTTTACCTATGGGAGGCGACGGGCCTCGCGTTCGCCGACCTCGCCGACGAGATGATCGCGATCGCCATCGACCGCCACCGCTCCATCGGCCGCCGTCTGTTCACCTTCGACTCCGCCATGCTCGATCAGGCCGCCCGAGGAGGCAAAGCCCGTGGCTGAGGTCACCCCGGTTCGACTGGCCGGCGACGGCAAGAAGCGCTTCCAAGAGGACGCCCTCCCACTCCTGGACTCCCTTTACGCCGGGGCGCTGCGCATGACCCGCAACCCGGCCGATGCCGAGGATCTGGTCCAAGAGACGATGATGCGGGCCTACCGGGCCTTCGACCGCTTCGAGGCCGGCACGAACCTCAAGGCGTGGCTCTTCCGCATCCTCACGAACGCCTACATCAATACCTACCGCAAGAAGCAGCGCGAGCCCCAGAAGGTCTCTTCGGACGAGCTCGAGGACTTCGATCTCTATCGCGAGCTCAAGAACCACGATCCGCAGTTCACCAAGAGCCCCGAGTCGATCGTGATGGATTCAGTGATGGATTCGGACATCATGGCCGCCCTGGACGACCTCCCCGAGCAGTTCAAGCTTGCGGTCGTGCTCTCGGACGTGGAAGATTTCACCTACGCGGAGATGGCCGAGATCATGGAAGTTCCCCTGGGCACCGTAATGTCGCGGCTGCACCGGGGAAGAAAAGCGCTGCAGAAGCGGTTGTGGGAGCTAGCAAGGGACCGAGGGATCGGTCCCGGGGGCCATGACCAGCCAAGTGGAGACGAGATGAGCAAGGACGACGGAACCCACCCGTGAACCAGATGTGCAAGGAATACCTGCAGCGTGCCTACCTCTTCCTCGACGGTGAGGTCCTTTCGGAGACGGAACGTGCAGATATCCAGATCCACCTCGAAGAGTGCACCCCCTGTCTCGACCGTTACGGGCTCGAGCAGGACCTCATCTCGCTGATCGGCCGCCTCCGCACCGCCACCCCCTGCCCCGACGCGCTCAAGATGCGACTGGGCAGCTTGCTTGACAACGCGTAAAGCGATCCGGCGGCTTCACTCGCACGCCCGGCTCCCCGGCCCCCAGGACCAGGTACGCGGATTCCTCTCAGGTAGCGCCTCGAATCGGCCGATAGTGCCCATACGGACAGACGCGACAACCAGGAGGGCCGGCGGTGGGCATCGTCGAATTACAGGATGGCTCCACGAACGACCTCTATATCCGCACGGCCGAGGCCGCCAAGATCTTGAGGGTGTCTCCGAAGACCGTGTCGCGCTGGGCCAAGGAAGGAAGGATCCCCCACGTGATGACGCTCGGAGGACACCGGCGCTTCCCCTCCACCGCCATCCACGAGCTCGCTCGGCGCCTCGAGATCGTCTAACCACTTCCTCTTTCCATAGCTCCCTGAGCTAAGGTCGGCCGCTCGTGACTGCGACCGCAAGCTCTCCCTGCGTCACCTCGCAACATCGAGATCGGGTGACCACCATCACGATCGAGCGCGAGGAGCGGCGCAACGCCATCAACCCCGAGGTGGTCGAGGGCATCTCCGCGGCGCTGGGGGCCGCCGAGGACGACCAAGCGGTGGCGGCGGTGATCCTCACCGGCAGCGGCGAACGCGCCTTCTGTGCCGGTGGTGACCTCGGAGGGATGACCGGGGACTCCCGGGTCGACGATCATTTCCTCAGGTCGAACGTCGGTGACCTCTTCGAGGCGATGCGCACGTCGCGTCTGCCGATCGTGGCGCGAGTGAACGGTCATGCCCTGGCGGGCGGCTTCGGCCTCATGCTCGCGTGTGACCTGGTCGTCGCAGTTGACGATGCCGAGATGGGAACGCCGGAGATAAACCTCGGCCTGTGGCCGTTCATGATCACCGCGGTCGTCCAGCGAGACCTTCCGCGCAAGGTGGCGCTCGAGCTGATGTTGACCGGCCGGCGCATGTCCGCCGAAGAAGCCGCGGGCTGGGGCTTCGTGAACCGGGTCGTTCCCCGGGTCGATCTCGATGCCGCCGTGGCGGAGCTCACCGCCTCGATCACGTCCAAGAGCCCACTGATCGCCGCGTTAGGCAAGCGTTCGTTCTACCGGGCCGAGGACATGTCACACAGAGACGCGCTCGAGTATCTCGCCGGGATGCTCACGGTCTGTCTCGAGTCGGAAGACACCGTGGAGGGTGTCACCGCCTTCCTCCAGAAGCGTTCTCCGGAATGGAAGGGCCGCTAGTCGAGCCGGACCCCTTGCCACTCGCCGGCGCGTTGGTTACAACGCGCCGGCGGGTTCAATCGCTCACTGCGTCAGCCGGGGCTTGAAGGCGCGATAGACGACGAGCAGCAGGAGTGCGATCAAAGCCAGCGGGATGACGACGCCGCTCGTGACGATGATCCCGGCGACGAAGCTCTGCATGAGCTCGACGGCTCGGCTCCAGGCCTGTGCGAAGCGGCTGGGAGTGCTCGGCGCGGGAGCGGACAGGGGGCCGAAGCTGGCGGTGATCGTGCCCAGCGAGGTCTGGTCCCGAAGGAACCTCAGGCGCCCCTCCAGCTGTTCGATCTCGAGCTGCACCCGAGACAGCTCTCCTTGGACCCTGATGGTGTCGACGACGCTTTCGGCGCGGCCCATCAGCTTCAGAAGGACCGCTTCTTGCGACTTCCAGTTGCGAAGCCGCGCCTCGAGGTCGACGAACTCTTGGCCGACGTCTTCACCGGAGATGCTCTCGCCGCGCAGCTTGCCGAGGCCCTCGAGATCCGCGAGCGCGGCCTCGAAGCGTTCGGCCGGGATGCGCATGGTCAGGGTCCCTCCGGCGCCCTTGCGGCCGAGCTGTGAGGAAAGGACGAACCCTCCGTAACGACCGGCGATCCCGATCGCATCGTTGAGGCTTTGATCGAGCTCGTCGTCGGGCACTCCTATGTTGACCGTCGCGGTCTTGATCACCGAGGGGCCGAGGTCGGGAAGCTTGGTGGCGGCTCCTTGCAGGGCGCCGCCGGATGTCCCCCCGGCCGCGTCGGCCATCGCGGTCTCGCCGCTGACTGCACCGCCCGCTCCGGCTCCCCCCGCTTGTTCGGCCTCGTCGTTCCCCGATGGCATCTCGAGCGCGCGGTCCTCGCCCTGGGACGACCGGCCGACGCTGTCAGCGGTAGATGCTGTGTCGTCGGAGCCGGTGCATCCCGCGATCAAGAGGATCAGCACGAGGCTCACCGACGCCACCCGGCCTCTGGATCCGAAGCTGCTTGCACCCGTGGACCAACCCGTCGTTTTCATGCCGACCTCCCGCTGCCTCGTCGTTGTTGCCGATGAGGGTCAGACGCACGGGACCGACCCAAGGTTCCCGCACGGACTAGCCTGTGCGAAGCGAGGCCCCGGAAGACTTCGGCAGCGCCGGCGACGGGCCCCAAGGAAAGGTGGTTCACGTGACGCAAGAACGCACGCAGGTGACGTATTCCTACGAGGGCCCCGATCTCCAGCAACACGTGGCAGATCTGGACGAGAAGAAAGAGCAATACCGCCAGATGGGCGGCGCCGAGCGGATCCGGCGTCAGCACGATCAGGCCAAGTTGACCGTGAGAGAGCGTCTCGGCCTCTTGTTCGACGACGGCACCTTCGAAGAACGCGGGCTTCTTGCTCACCATCAATCTCAGTCACCTTCGATGCAGGGCAAGTTCACCCCAGCCGACGGCGTCGTCACCGGCATCGGACGCGTCGATGGACGCAACGCCGCGGTCATCGCCTACGACTTCACGGTCATGGCCGGTTCGATGGGAATGGTGACCGAGATCAAAGCCACGCGCATGCGAGAGCTCGCGCTGCGCGAGCGGATCCCGCTGGTGTGGCTGATCGACTCCGCGGGGGCCCGCATCCAGGAAGCGACCGGGTCGATGTTTGCTCGGACCGGGGACCTGTTCCGCGAGCAGGTGATCATGAGCGGCGTGGTTCCGCAGGTAGCGGCCATGATGGGTCCAGGAGCGGCGGGCACCGCCTACATCCCGGGGCTTGCCGACTTCGTTCCGATGGTGAAGGGCAACTCCAATATGGCGTTGGCCGGCCCCCATCTGGTCAAGGCCGCGGTGGGCGAGGAAGTCACGGCCGAAGAGATGGGCGGGTCCAAGGTCCATTGCAAGATCTCGGGTGTCGCCGACCTCGAGGTGCCGGATGATGCCGCCTGCATCGACGCGATCCGTAAGTACCTGTCGTACTTCCCGTCGTCCAACCTCGCGCAGCCCCCGCTCGTCGAGTCCGGCGACCCGGTGGACCGCAAGGCGAGTGAGCTGCTCGACATCGTGCCGGCCAATCCCCGGCAGGCCTACGACATCCACAAGGTCATCACGGCGATCACCGACGACGGCGACTTCTTTCCGATGAAGCCAGAGTGGGCGCGCAACCTGGTGACCGGGTTCGCGCGGATCGGGGGCCGGGCGGTCGGCATCGTGGCCAACCAGCCGAAGTTCCTGGGCGGAGCCCTGGATGTGAACGCGGCCGACAAAGCCGCGCGCTTCGTATGGCTGTGCGACGCGTTCCACATCCCACTCGTGTTCCTGATGGATTGTCCCGGCTTCCTGGTCGGAAGCGCGGTCGAGAAACAAGGGATCATCAGGCACGGCGCCAAGATGTTGTTCGCCGTCTCCGAAGCTACGGTGCCCAAGGTGACCGTGGTGCTTCGCAAGGGATATGGCGCCGGCTACTACGTCATGAACGGCCGCGCCTTCGAACCCGATCTGATCGTGGGCTGGCCCACGGCCGAGATCTCGGTCATGGGGCCCGAGGGCGCAGTCAACATCATCTTTCGCAAGCAGATCGAGGCGATGGCGGAGGAAGAGCAGGCCGAGGCTCGCAACAACATGGTGGCCATGATCCGTGAGCAGATCTCGCCGTACGTCGCCGCGGGATGGGCCTTCATCGACGACGTGATCGATCCCGCCGACACCCGTCGCGTCGTGGCACGGGCTCTCGATTCCGCTGCGTCTAAGAAAACGGAACGGCCGTGGCGCAAACACGGCGTCTTGCCCGTATGAGGCGCGACCTTCCCTACGAGGGGATCCTCCGGCGCCTCCGGGTCATGGCGCTGCTGGCGCTCATCGTGGTGGTCTACGGCACCGTCGGCTACGTGGCGGTCCAAGGCTGGTCGGTCGTCGATGGTCTCTATATGACGCTCATCACCTTGACCACCGTCGGTTTCACCGAGGTGCATCCGATGGACGACGCCGGCCGGATCTTCACGATGTCGTTGCTGGTGATGGGGGTGGGCTTGATCGCGGTCAGCTTGAGCCTCGCCGCGCAGCTCATCCAGGAAGGGGGCTCGGCGACCGTGGTAGGAGGAGACGCATGTCCAAGAGGATCGAGGAGCTGAGCGGTCACTACATCGTCGCGGCCTACGGACGTGGGGAGAACCGTCGCGCGCCAGCTGGAAGGCGAAGGTGTCGCCTTCGTCGTGGTCGATCGCCTGGAGGAGCTCGAAGACCAGATGGCTCAGGATGGCGTCACCTACATGGTGGGGGACCCGAGTGACGAGACCGTGTTGCGAGCCGCCGGGATCCTCCGGGCTCGGGGGCTGGTTTCCGCGATCGACAACGACGCCGACAGCGTCTTTGTGACGCTCGCGGCCAAGGCTCTGAATCCCGACATCTACATCGTGGCGCGGGCCTCGACCGAGAATGCAGCGCAAGCTCTCTACAACGCGGGCGCCAACCGGGTGATCTCGCCGTACGTGAACAGCGGCCGCGACATGGCGCATCAAGTGCTGCACCGCCGCGTCGTCGATGCGATCGACGTGACGGTCCCCGGCATGCAGCCGATGGTCGTCGAAGAGCTCCAGGTCGAAGAGGGATCCAACCTGATCGATTCGGCCCTGGGTGCCGCCATCGGGAAAGCGATCGCGCTGGCCGTGAGAAGAACCGACGGCGAGGTCATCACGAGCCCGCAGGAAGACCTGGTCCTTCGTCAAGGTGACCTGCTGGTGTTGTTGGGTGACCGCGAGGCTCTTCGCCCGCTGGAGGGGACTAGTGGCTCGGCCCCCACGTCACGGGGCCCCTACCTACATGATCCCGGCCGCGGCCCCGGCTCCCGCCGCCCCCCTGGGGCCAACTGATGCTCTCGCTCGGCTACGCCGTCACCAACGGCATCCGGATGTTCTACGTCGAGGAGGGCAGGGGCCCACTCGTGCTGTTGCTGCACGGCTTTCCCGAGTATTCGTATTCGTGGCGCCACCAGCTCGGCCCCCTTGCACAAGCGGGCTTCAGGGCCGTGGCGGTCGACCTTCCGGGATTCGGGCGCTCCGACAAGCCCGACGTCGAATACAACGTGATCTGGGTCGCAGAGTGCGTCGCGGGCGTCATCACCGCGCTCGGTCACCGCAGCGCGGTGATCGTGGGCCATGACTGGGGCGGGCTCATCGCGTGGCCGTTCGCGCGCCTGTATCCCGAGCACACCGCCGGCGTCGTCGGGCTCAACACGCCGGACCTCCCGCGCACGCCGGTTCCTCCCACGGTCTACATCCGGGAGTCGGGCGCTTCCCAGAACGACTACATCCTGCAGTTCCAGAAGCGGGGGCCCGCGGAGGACCTCTTCGAGCGAGACCCGGAGGGTTTCCTGCGCTTCTTTCTCACCGGTCCCGCCTGCGTGCGCAAAGAGGTGTTCACCGATGAGGTCATCGCGTCCTACGTCGACCCGTTGCGCATGAAAGGGGCCATCACCCCACCGCTCGAGTACTACCGGAACCTCGATCGCAACTGGGACCTGACCGAAGACCTCGCCGGAGTGAAGATCACCGTGCCCAGCCTCATGATCACCGCGGAGGGCGATCCCGTGCTGCACCCGGGGCTGGCTGTGGGTATGGAGGAGCGGGTCCCGAACGTCGAGACCGTGTTGATCACAGACTGCGGCCACTGGACCCAGCAGGAGCAACCGGAGGAGACCAACCGCCACCTGCTCTCTTATCTGAAACGCTTACCTGCCTGGGCCTGAAACGGTCGGCTGCGGGAGCCAGGCCTCCCGTCCGTAACGCCGGGTGGCCGAGCTAGGCCTCGGTTCCGAACAACCGGTCTCCGAAATCTCCGAGGCCCGGGACGATGTAGGCGGAGGCGTTGAGCCCTCTGTCGACCGCCGCGGTCACGACATCCACGTCCGGGTGCTCGGCCTCCAGAGCCGCCACCCCTTCCGGCGCAGCCACGATCGACACCATGCGCACGTGCACCGCGCCGGCCGCCTTCACCGACCTCAACGCCGCCGTCGCGGAGCCGCCGGTGGCCAGCATGGGATCCAACACGAAGGTCAGGGCGTCGTCGAGAGGCGGAAGCTTGGCGTAATACTCCGAAGGCTCGAAGGTCGCGTCGTCCCGCTCTAGCCCCAGATAACCCACCCGCACGCGCGGGAACATCTCGACGACCGCGTCCAGCATGCCGAGGCCCGCCCGCAGGATCGGGACGGCTACCAACGGCCGTTCCAAGAGGCGGCCCTCGGTCTCCTCCAGTGGTGTCTGGACGCTGGAGGCTTCGGTCGGGAAGTCGCTCGTGGCCATGACCATCAGAAGCGTGGTCAGCCGTTTGGTCACATGGCGGAACTGCTCGGGGGGTGTGGTCTCGTCCCTCAGCGACAGCAACAGGTGCTGCGCGAGCGGATGATCCACCACCGTCACAGCCACGCCACCGAGGATAATCGTTTAGCTTTCCGCCTCGTGGAAGCCTGCGTGATCACGTGCGCGATGAGCGGTGTCGCGGCCAACAGAGATCAGTGCCCCGCCATCCCCTACACCCCCGAGGACTACGCCACAGAGGCACGTCGCGCTCGTGACGCGGGCGCGTCGGTGCTCCACATCCACGCCCGCTATCCGGACGGTCGCCCCAGCTTCCGGGTCGAGGAATACAAGGCGATCACCGAAGCGATCGTGGCCGAGGTTCCCGACATCGTGATCAACCTGTCCACCGGCGCGGTCGGCGTGCCCATCGAGCAGCGGGTGCACCAGATCACCGAGCTCCGTCCCGAGTTGGGTGCGCTCAACATGGGCTCGATGAACTACGCCAAGTATTCGTCGCAGAGGAAGGCCTTCGTTTTCGACTTCGTCTTCGCGAACCCGTTCAACGAGATCGTCTATCTCCTGGAGCAGATGAATGCAGCAGGCGTCAAGCCCGAGTGCGAGTGCTTCGACACGGGCCACATCGGCAACACCCGGCCTCTTATCGATATGGGTCTCCTGCACGGCCCGGTGCAGTTCTCTTTGATCCTGGGCGTGCTCGGTGGCGCCCCTCCCGAGGCACGCACTCTCGGGCACATGGCATCCCTCCTCCCGGACGCCAGCACGTGGGAGGTCATCGGCATCGGCCGCACGCAGTGGGGTCTTGTGGCGGCTGCGTGCTCGCTCGGAGGAAACGTCCGCGTCGGCCTCGAAGACAACTTCTACGTCCCCGCCGGTGGCATGGCGTCCTCCAACGGCGAGCTGGTCGAGGCGGCCGCGCGTCTGGTCGAGCTATCGGGACGAAGCGTGGCCGGCCCCGCCGAAGCCCGTCGCCTACTGTCGCTGCAGGATCCGCCCGTTGAGACACCCGCGGCGGAAGCGACGATGGAGCCGATGAGACATGAGTGAAGAGGTGCTGGCCGAGATGGTCGCGAACGTGTGGAAGGTGGTCGTGGGCCCCGGTGACGCCATCAGCGAAGGTGACACGATCTGCATCTTGGAGTCGATGAAGATGGAGATCCCCGTAGAGGCGACCGCGTCGGGCACCATCGGCGAGTTGAACGTCGCCGAAGGGGGCGTGGTGCAAGAAGGAGACGTCATCGCCGTGATCGAGCCCGCTTAGATGGAGTCGCCGTGATACTTCTCGATGCGAGCGAAGACGGGCTGGTGGCGAGCCTCACCCTCAACCGTCCCGAGGCCCGCAACGCGTTGTCGGCCGAGATGTGTGAGTCGATCTTGAGCGGCCTCGAACAGGTCGACAAGACCGACGCGCGCGTGCTGATCATCAAGGGAGCGGGCAAGGTGTTCTGCTCGGGGGCCGACCTCGCCGCGGTCTCCACCCCCGGCGGCGCCGTCGGTTTCCTGCCTGTGTTCGAGCGCATGCTCGAGGCCATCGCCCGCTATCGCCTGCCCACGATCGCGGTGATCCAGGGGGCCGCTCTCGGCGGAGGCTTCCAGCTGGCGAGCGTGTGTGACTTCAGGCTGGCCGCGTCCGACGCCAAGATCGGCATCCCCTCGTCCAAGATCGGCATCTTGGTGAACTTCGAGAACATCGAACGATTGGTCCTCTTGGCCGGCCCCGCCACCGCGAAAGAGATGTTGATGACGGGACGCACCTACTCGGGCAAGGAGGCCGAGACGGTCGGTCTCGTCAACAACCGCATCCCGCCCGAGCACCTGGGCTCGGCCGCCCTCCGGCTGGGGGCCGAGCTGGCGCAGAGAGCACCTCTTTCGGTGCAGGGCACCAAGGTCGCGATCCAGGCCGTGGTAGATCACCTGGGCAACACCCGCGCGGCGCATCGGGGGGTCGTCGAGGAGCTCGATCACCTGGTCGCGGCGGTGTATGCGAGCGAAGACCTGCAAGAAGGCGTGCGGGCGCTGGCCGAAAAGAGACCCCCGCGCTTCCAGGGTCACTAACCCTTCCCTGCTAACTCAGCCACCGCCGGCGGTGGTTTCTCGACGTCGGTTAGAGCTTGCGGCGGCCCCGGAAGCCGTCTTCGGACGAGTGCCAGTGGGCCACGGCGGGTTCGCCGAGCTGCCAGCAGAGATACGCCTTGGCCCCGTCGATGACGGTGGGGAAGTCCACCAGCCCGCTGTCGAGATCTCTCAGCTCGAGCTCCCAGTCGTTGAGACGGTCGATCAACTCCTGCACGCGGGCCAGCGTGCGGCTCCATCGCTGGCGTTTGTTCGATCCGCCGTTGGTGACGGAGGCGCTGTCCATCGCCTCGGTGATGCGTGCGGCTTGTTCGGCCTTGTCGCGCAGCTCAACGAGAGTAGGGGCGAGATAAGGGAGCAGCGCGTTCGCGTCGGCGACCGTGTAGAGCTTGTCTCCCACTACGCCAGCATCGAAAGGAACCGCTCGGATGCGGGGCCGCCGAAGCTCTTGGATTGTTCGACCACGGCGTCGATGTCGAACGCGATGTGGCGATGCCGGATCGTCCAGTCGGGACCTCGTTGGTCGATGATCATGTAGGTGGCGTAGCGTCCGTCGTTGGGAAGCCCCACCGACCCTGGATTGGCGACAACGGTGTCGTCGTGGAGTCGTCGCACGAACGGGATGTGCACGTGGGCGTAGATCACCAGCGCCGCCTTCCCCTCGTAGGCGGTGAATTCCGAAGGCGGATCGTTGGGGAAGGGGGCCGTGAAGGGGGACTCCGGCGTCCCGTGCACCATCAGCAGCGAACCCGGCCCCGAGTGCCCGAACGGAAGCGAGATCAACCAGCGCGAGTCGTCTTCGGAGATCTCGTGCGCGGCGGCGATGCCGATGTGCACCTGTCGCTCCTCTTCGTCCTCGATCGTTTGAGGGTCGCCCGTGACCCACACGTCGGTGTTGCCCTTGATCGTGGGCCATCCTGCCTCTCGCACGTAGGTGACACACTCCTGACCCCGGGGGCCGAGCCACGCGAGGTCGCCACCGCACCAGATCTGATCCGGGGCTTGCTTCTCGATATCCCGCATGACTTCCTCGAGCGCGATCAGGTTGCCGTGTATGTCCGCCAGGATTGCGATTCGCATCGCTGCGGATAGTAGTAGGCGGAACAACGACACCCTTACGATGCGGCCATGGCGACGCTCGCCGACCGCATCCTCGACGTGGCTCCTCTCAGCCGTCCCGAGGCCGAGCACCTGAGGGCCTTGTGCAGGTCGTGGCAGGTGTTGGCCGACCTCTCGTTCTCGGACCTGTTGCTGTACGTGTGCGGTTTCGAGCAGGACTCCTTCGTCATCTGCGCCCAGCTGCGGCCGTTCACCTCACAAACGCTGTATCCGCAAGACCTGGTCGGTTCCTTGTTCACGCAACCAGAGCAACCGATCGTGGAACGTGCTTTCCGTGAGGGCCGGGTGTGGGCGCAGCAAGATCCCGTGCTGGTGGACGGCATCCCGATCCGCGTGGACGCGGTACCCGTGCGCTTCCAGGGGAGGGTCATCGCCGTGGTCACCAAAGAGGGAAGCCCTGCGACCTTCCGACGTCCCGGCCTGATGGAGCAGGTCTATCTCGATGCCGCCGCGCACGTGTCCGAGATGATCAGCGCGGGCTGTTTCCCCTACCCGGAGACACCACCGGGCGACTGGCCCCGCGTCGGCGACGGACTCCTTACCTTCGACGCCTCGGGTCGCCTCACCTGGGCCTCTCCCAACGCGGTCAGCGCGCTGACGCGGCTCGGTCTCGCGATGAACCTTCTGGGTCACGAGCTGGACGAGGCAGGGCTGGGGGAGACGCCCGTCAAAGAGGCTGTGGGCAGCGGGCGTCTGCTCGACGGAGAGCTGTCGTATGGCGACGCCCACGTCCGGATGCGGGTGATGCCGCTGATCCGAGATGACCACGTCGTCGGCGCTCTAGCTCTCGCACGCGACATCTCTGAGCTTCGCCAGAAGGACCGGGTCATCTCGGTGAAGGACGCGACCATCAGAGAGATCCATCACCGGGTCAAGAACAATCTCCAGACGATCGCGTCCCTGTTGCGTCTGCAGGCGAGGCGTCTGCATTCGGAGGAAGCCAAGGCGGCTCTGAACGAGAGCGTGATGCGGATCGGCTCGATCGCCCTCGTTCACGAGACCCTGACCGAGAACCCTCAAGACGTGGCGGAGTTCGGCGAGGTGGCGCGGCGGATCGGCAAGATGGTCGCAGACGGTCTGGTCCTTCCGGATCGACGGATCGACGTGGAGGTAACGGGACGGGCCGGACCTCTCGGTGCCGATCTGGCAACACCCTTGGCCGTGACGCTCGCCGAATTGCTGCAGAACGCGATCGAGCACGCCTTTCCCGGCCAGCGCTCCGGAAAGATCAAGGTGGAGCTGGCGCGGGTCGACGACGACGTGGTGCTGGGGGTGTGGGACGACTGCATCGGGATCTCAGCGACTGTTCTCTGCGGCGCCCGTCTCGGCCTTCCGATC
>JAUJPD010000007.1:0-20889 GCA_030447315.1 Actinomycetota bacterium
GGACAGGACCGAGACACTGCCCGCGGCCGGCTTGCACTCGAGGTGCGTCTCCTCGCCGTCGCCGTGGTCGTCTTTGTACTCGATGCACTTCTTGGTGGTCTCTTTGCCCTTGATCGTCGGCTCCGAGAAGGGTTTCGAGAAAGTGCCGGTGTCGGAGGGGGAGGCGGCCTGCGCAGTCCCCAAGGCGGCACCCAGAAGGCCCACGCAGGTCACCATCACCACCAGCTTGGCGGCAGAGGCGCGTAACGCGGGAATGATCACCGGACGCAGGTTCTGCACCGGAAGGCGACCTCCTGCGCGAGTTTCATAGGTTCTTTTCGCCCTGGACACCGCTGGGCGGCGGTGGACGCGAATAGAGGCGTCAGGCCGGCTCCCGTCGCACCTCGTGAGCCGCTTTGTCATCGCGCAGGCCCACGAAGCGCGGGTGTCTCAGGCGCCCATCTCTCGTCCATTCGCTGAAGCCCACCTGAACGACCATCTCGGGTTTGACCCAATGAACCGAGCTCCGGACCGGCGGCTTGCCGTAGAAGGGACTGTCTTCTTGCTCCAGCTCGGCCAGTTGCCGGCTCAAGGAAAGAAGCAGGGGAGTGTCGTAGCCGGTGCCGACCTTGCCGGCATACACGAACCTGTCATCTTCGTAGTAGCCCACCAGCAAGGCGCCGAAGCCGACCCGGGCGCCCTGAGGATCCGTAAAGCCACCCACCACGAGCTCTTGCTCCTTTGAGCACTTGAACTTGAGCCACTCCTTGGAGCGCCCGTTGACGTAGGGGGCCGAGGCCCGTTTGGCGATGAGGCCTTCCCACCCGTTGCGGCAGGCCTCCTGCAGGTATTCCTCCCCGCCCTCCTTGCGACAAGAGACCAGCTCGATCATCGACGTCGGCGTCAGAATGCGCCCCAGGAGCTCCTTGCGAGTCAGCAGCGGAAGCTTTCCCACCTCGTATCCGCCTAAATGCGGGGCGTCGAAGACGAAGTAAACGAGCGAGCCTCCGCCCTCGAGCAGGTGCCTCTGCAGAGACTGGAAACGGGACACCCCTTGGCTCACCACTGCCACCTCGCCGTCTAGTACGGCGTCCCTAACGGAAAGTTTGGAAACAGCAGCAACGACCTCGGGATAGCGCTCGTTCAAGCTCAGCCGGTTGCGCGACATCAGCCGGACGCTGGTGCCCGTCTTGAAGGCCAGGCAGCGAACGCCGTCGAGCTTCGGCTCGAAGACCCAGGCCGCGTCCGAGAAGTAGTCCTCGGTCAGTGTCGCCAGCATCGGATCGATCCAGTCGGGCTGTTTACGGCGGCGGACCAGCCGCTTTAGCTCGGGCGGGACCAGTTCCGGAACGGTCGCCGGCGACAGATGCATGAACCAAGCCTATGTAGAGGGCAAGGGCGGCGCGCCTTTCCTGGTGGTGGGGAACCTAGGTAGTGGACCGTCATGACCTCGCAGGGTCCAGAGCTTCACTCGGGCCGATGGGCGCCTGAAGCTCTTCCTTGCTGACACCGACGAAACCCACCGCAGCGGCCACTATCAAAACTCCGCCGCCTAACGCGTACACCACGGTGATGCCGATGCGATCAGCAAGAAGGCCGCCGATGCCGATGCTCATGAGTCGGCTGGACTGCCACACCACGTCGTAAAAGGCGAAGATGCGCCCACGAACGACGTCGGCAACATTGCGTTGCAGCGCCGAGTTGTAAGTGACCATGCCGGTGCTCGTGCCGATCCCGTAGACGCCCAATAGCCCAACCGCTCCGAGGAAGCTGCGGAGGGTCGCCAGGCCGACGTCGACGATCCCACGCAGTAGGTAGGGACCGAAGAGCAGCAACGGCGTGCGCGGGTCGCGAGCGACGCGCTGGAGGATGAGAGGACCGATCGCGGCGCCGACCCCGATCGCGGCCAGGAGCACCCCGAACCGGGCCGGGCCAACCTCGAGATGGTCCTGCGCCAGAACCACCAGGAGAGCACTCGTGGCGCCAGCCGATAATGAGGCAAGGATCTGAACGATCGTCAGGGTGCGCAGGAAACGACTGCCTCGGACGACGCGCAGGCCCTCGGTGACCTGGTGCCAGCTCTTCTGTGGGATGTCGCGGGGCCGGGGAACCTCGAGGCGCACCAGCAAAGCAGCCGACGCGAGGAAGCTCCCGGCATTGATCGCGAAGGCGGGGCCAGGACCTGCGAACGCAACCAGAGCTCCGGCGAGTGGAGCGAGAGCGATCTGTGAGATCACGGCAGCCGACCACAGAGCTGAATTCGCCCCCACGAAGTCGTCGTCTTGAACCAATGCTGGCATCACGCTGGACGCGGCGGGGTTGAAGAAGACGCTGAGGGCGGAGAGCCCAAAGGCTGCGGCGTAGATGAACCACAGCTCGTCTTGACCTAGCACCAGTCCCAGGGCGATCGTGGCACGGCCGAGGTCGGCTGCCACCATCACCCGCCTCCTGTCGAACCGGTCGACGACATAGCCGGCGACGAAGCCGAGGAGGATGACCGGGACGATCTCGAAGGCCACCGTGGCGGCGACCTTGATGCCCGAACCCGTCAGGCGGAACACCAATATGACGAGCGCCACCGCATTGAACGTGTCTCCCCACCGGCTGATCGTGCTGGCGAGGAACAGGCGCCGAAAGTGCGGCGACGTGAGCGCGTTTCGCAATGGAGACGACTGCGGCTCAGCTCTGCGGTTGGTCATCAGCTCCCTGAAGAGCGCTCGACGATCGGATGCAAGCATCGCCCATCAGATGAAGATGCGCCGCACGTTCGTGGGGCCGGCCATCGTCTTCCTCCTCAGTGCCTCTTCCAGGACGCTGCTGAGGATGAGGGGTGCCAACCTCGGCCTCTCCCGGCTGATTCCCAGCCTCGAGCAGGCAGGAACTACTCAGATGACACAGAAATTGGTAGGAAGGCGAACTCGAATGGGGGAGTCCCATCCCCCGATCCGGCAACATCGCGGCTATACATGTCTCAGGAGTTGATGAATGACCGAGAACAGATCCGTACTGCTGGACGCGCGTAACGAGGTCCTACAGGGGGCCCGTGGCCGCGCGACTGAGCGGGTCGAGGTTCCTCGAACGATCGACCTCACCTTCGTCACCGAAGAGGTGGGCCGGTCTACGAAGAGCCCTCTCAAGGCTGCCTCCTTCTACGCAAAGCTCTCCCGCGCGCTGGCAGTCATCGACGCGGCTTGCGTGTTCGTGGCGGCCGCGACGGTCCTTCTTCTCCAGCAGCCGGGCGGATCGATCCTCAAGGTGCTGGCCGCCCTCTTTGCGGTCGGGAGCAGTTGGAGCATGATCTTCCGTAGCTACGGGCTCCATTCCCCACACCTCATGTCCGGGCCGGAGGAGTTCCGCAAGGTGTTGAGCGCTTCGAGCGTAGGTGCGCTTATGGCCGGCTTTCTGTTGGTGTGGGCAGCGGCTCTGTCGTTCCAGGAGATCGCTGCTATGTGGCTGCTGGCCACGGTGCTCGAGCTCACCGTCAGGCGCATAGCTCGCTGGCGGGTGGCCAAGCTTCGCAAAGAAGGAAGGTTGTTGTTCAGAACGGTGATCGTCGGTACCAACGAAGAAGCGCTGCAGCTGGCAAAGCTCCTCGAAGAGGAGGAACTGGGCTACAAGCTCGTCGGCTTCGTCCGCAGCGACGACACCTCCGCCTCCTTCGACGGGGTGGAGGCTCTCGGAACGACTCACGCGCTCCGTGATCTGTTGTGGGAGCACGACCTCGAGTGCATCTTCGTGGCTTCTTCCTCGGTGGCGCCCAAAGACATGCTCAAGGTCACGCAGGCGGCCAGACAAGGAGGCGCGGATGTCCGCATAGCCGCCAACATCCCGGACCTCTTCTTCTCTCGGTTGTCGGTGCAGTCGATGGGAGACCTCACCTCGATGACGTTGCGACCGGTCAGGCTGTCCGGTGGACAGGCTGCTGCCAAGCGCGTGGTAGATGTCGTCCTCGCGTCGTCGGCTTTCCTCCTGACCTTGCCTCTGGCGATCGTTGTCGGCGTCATCATCAAGCTGGGATCGCCCGGTCCGGTCCTTTTCAAGCAGAGCCGGATCACACGCGGCGGCCACGTGTTCACGATGTTGAAGTTTCGAACCATGACTCAAGGATCGGCGAACACACCGGATCCAGACAACCTCGACCCGTCCGAGGCGTTCTTCAAGGTCTACAACGATCCCCGTCTCACGCCCGCGGGTCGGATGCTGCGGCGCTTCAGCCTCGACGAGCTTCCGCAGCTGATCAACGTGCTTCGGGGCGAGATGAGCATCGTGGGGCCGCGGCCGTTGCCTGCTGAGCAGGTCGCTGCGAACCTCGAGTTGCTGGCGCCGCGCCACGAGGTCAGGGCCGGCATGACGGGGTGGTGGCAAACCAACGGACGGAGTGAGCTAGACGCGGATGAAGCTCTACGTCTGGACCTGTTCTATATCGAGAACTGGTCATTGGCGCTCGACCTCTACATCCTGCTGAAGACGATCGGCGCCGTCTCGTCGGGGCGCGGCGCTTACTGAACGACCTCTTGAACGACGCGAGGCCAGAACCGCAGTACGTCCTGGGGCAGCGGGTAGATCCTGTGAGCCTCGAGGACGCCGTTCAGATGATCGTCGAGCGCGGCCTCGACCCTCGTCCGGGCGCGTATGTGTGTCTCACGAATGTGCACACGACGGTGGAATCTCAGAAGAACGCTTCCCTTCGGGCCGCAGCAGAGGATGCTTACCTCTCCGTACCGGACGGCATGCCGCTGGTATGGATATTGCGCCGTCGTGGGATGCGACGTGCAGGGAAGGTCACGGGCATCGAATTCATGCCGCTGGTCGCAGAGCAGGGTCTCCCGCACGGCCTGCGTCACTTCTTTTATGGAGGCGGTCCTGGGCTCGCTGCCAAGGCCGCCAACGGACTGAGGGAGCTCGTACCTGGCACCAACGTAGTTGGGCAACTGACTCCTCCGTTCGCCGAGGGAGGCGACTGGGACCTCGGGCCTTTACAGGAGGCTTTGGCCACCACGAAACCTCATGTCCTCTGGGTGGGTCTGGGAGCGCCGAAGCAAGAGATCTGGATGCACCTGAAGGCAAGCCATCTGGACGTACCGGTTGCCGTGGGCGTCGGCGCGGCCTTCGACTTCCTGGCGAAGACGAAACGACCCGCACCTCGATATCTGAGCCGCATGGGGTTGGAGTGGATTTACCGGTTGCTGAGCGAGCCTCAACGGTTGTGGCGTCGTTACCTCGTGGGCAATTCGATCTTCGTGTATCTCCTCGTCAGGAGTCTTTTCGGGGCGCGCTCGGCATGAGCTATCTGCCGGCACGCATCGACCGGACCCTGCCTGTCTTTCTGCCGGCCGCTCTCGCTGTCGTGGCCGCGGTCGCTGTTGGCGTTGCCATGGGTGCCGGAGGCATGTGGACCGTCGCAGGTAGTGGCGGAGCGCTGGCGGTCCTGATCGCAGGCGGCATGGCTCGAGCCAGCCAGAGGGTCTTCAGGCCTTTGTACGTAGAGGTACCGGCACTCCTTCTTCTGGTGGCGAACCTGAGTCTGCGCGCTCGAGATGCATCAGCTTTGGCCGAGAACCCGCTCGACACCGCCGGGCTGATCAAGCTCGGGGGCACGGCTTTGGCCTTGCTGATCGGGTTGTTCGCGATCTTGACTCCCAGGAAGAACCCCTCGCAGACGAAGTTGACGACCCTTCCATTGAACTTCTACGTGCTGTATGTGCTGGTCGCAGCGATGGGCGTGCTGGTCTCTCGCATGCCGTTCCTCACCGGATACCGCGTATTGGGGGTCATCGCGACGCTCGTCGTTATCTTCGGCGCCCTCCGCTCCGTAGGAGGTGAAGCCCTGCCACGCCTCGAGAAGCTGCTGATCAGGTGGGCTCAGGCGATCCTTGTCGTCGCGTGGGCGGCGGTGTTCGTTGCTCCGGGAATCGCTCTGGAAGAGGTCGCGTCTCCGATCCCGGTCAGGATAGATATACCGACGTTGGGGATCACCGCCAACTCGTTAGGGACGGTCGGCGCCTTGGTGGCCATGTGGTACCTCGCCTCGCTCTTGGACCGTTCTTCGACCAAGCCGCGGTGGACTTCGTCGTTGTTCTGGATCGGTCTGGGGCTGGTGTCCGTGATCGGAGCTCAGTACCGCACCGGCTACATCGGACTGGCGATCGCGATCGGCGCTCTGTTGGCGCTCCGGGCGAGGAACATGCTGATGGTTCTCATCCCGGCTGCGCTGATAGCTCTCAGCGTATGGGGTCCCTCCGTAGCGGACGAGCTGCAGCCTTACGTGTTGCGGGGACAGAGCCCCGATGAGGCTGCCGAGCTGTCCGGTCGTCTGGAGTGGTGGAGCTTGGCCGGTCCGGTGTGGGAAGAGTCACCGATAATGGGCAAAGGGCTGCGAACCGAAACGCGGCTCATCCTGGCGGAGGCCGGTTACGACGAGACGTCTTCGATCCACAGCACCTGGGTGGAGGCGTTGATAGGGACCGGCCTGGTTGGGGTGGCCTGCCTAGGCCTCTCATTGCTCACGGCGCTGTTTCGAGCTTTCCAGGCGGCGCGGGGTCCTGTGGGGCGCTCGAGCGCCCTGGTGGTCCTGCTGATCTTGGCGACAAGGAGCGTGACCGGCACCGGGATCGAAGATGCCGGATATCAGCTGATGGTCTTTCTGACGGTCGCTGCAGGGCTCGTGTCCCTCCCGGGAGCTCGACCTCGCCCTGTCACGGAAAACGGACCTTTCGGGCCTAAAGGTCGCGACTCTGCCTGTCGAACCTCCTCTAGAGGGACACTTCGACGGCGACCGGCCAACCTGGGGGATGCGTGAGACGTTTTCTGCTGAGCAGCGTGGGTGCTCTGGTCGCCGTCGCCTCCATAGCCGGACCCGCCTGTTCGGCCGAGCAGGTTGCGGAGGAGCCGAACCCGCTTCTGGCCTTCTCTCCCCCTGAGGTCGACGCCGCCCTCCCCGTGGATATGACGGCCTGGTTCGCCGGTGTCAGAGATACCGACTGCACGGGCGTCCAGATCGACGGGATCGAGGAGCTCGAGGACGAGCTGGCTGCAAGGCCCGACGGCACTACCTTCTGTTTGGCGCCCGGCACGTACAGGGTCACCTCCCCCCTCGCTCCCGACGACGGTCACAAGTTGATCGGGGGCCGCGGGGTTGTTCTGAGCGGGGCAAAACCGATCTCGAGCTGGAGCCGAGCCGGTTCCGTCTGGATCGCTCCGACCGGGGGGGTCGCACCGACCAAGACCGACTGGTCGGAGGCCTTGCTGAACCCCCAATCGCCCTATCAAGAAGACCTCTTCCTTACCGGCGTAGCTAGGTTGAAGAAGGTGGGCGTCCGCGATGGTGGAGTCGTTCACGGAGAACCGGCGTCGACGGTGGGCGTGCGGGAGTACTTCGTCGATTACGACAACGATCGCATCACCTTGGGATCGGACCCGACCGGCAAGCGGGCCGAACTGTCGGTGAGCCCTGCGGGCATCGATTCGGCCGCCAACAACGTGACGATCGAGTCGCTTCGGGTCGAGAAGTTTGCCGGGCCCGGGATCGACAGCGCTGGCGGAGAGGGCTGGCGCATCCTGAACAACGAGTTCCGCCGTAACCACACCCGCGCGTTGAAGGTCTACGGGCAGGCACGGGTGATCGGCAACTACATCCACCACAACGGTCAGTACGGAGTTGCGGGTACCGGAGACGGCAACGTCTTCTCCGGGAATGAGATCGCCTTCAACAACACCGCGCGATTTGCTCGATCGACCACCTCGTTCTGGGATGCGGGTGGAACGAAGTTCGTGCGGAACACAAACTTGATCCTGCGGGAGAACTACGTCCACGACAACTTCGGCGACGGCCTGTGGGTCGACATCGACAACGCGGGAGTGACGGTTGCGGGCAACCGCATCGAGCGCAACCACCGCATGGGTATCAATTACGAGATCAGCTTCAGGGGCCTCATCAAGAACAACCAGATCAGCGACAACGGAGATGTCGGCATTTGGATCAACTCCTCGCGTGGCGTAACCGTGACCAGGAACCTGGTGCAGAAGAACGACGAGGGGATCGTCGCAGCCGATCAGGACAGGTCCGGATACGAGGTCAGAGGCATTACTGTTAACGAGAACAGGATCGTCGACTCAGGGATCACCGGAACCGACGACACCAAAGCAGTGACGTTCAGTGGCAACAGCTACAGCGTGAGGAGCCTCGGGGCTGAGCTCTGGATGTGGGACGACGTGAAGATGGATGCAGCAGCGTGGAAAGCGCTCGGCCACGACGCGACCGGAATGTTCAAGGTTCTGTAGCGGCGCGGCGGCTCTAGCATGCCGCGGATGCGATCCATGGAGGCCGACCCGCGGAACCCCGTCGTCCAATGGGCACAGGAGACACTTCACGATCTGGGTTATCGGCAGCCGAAGACGACGGGCAGAGCGGTGGGGTCTCAGGCCGAGGTACTCATCTTCGAGCCGTCAGGTACGTCGGCAAGCGGTGGCCTCACGGTCCTGAAAGCGGTCCACGGGAAGACGCCGTCGCAGGTCCTGAGGAAGGAATATAAAGCTCTCGAAGCACTGAACCTCGCCTTGATTTCCGTTGCAGGCGCGTCCAGCCCGGAGCCACTCGCGCTGCACCCTGACGGAAACGCCTACCTGATGACGCACGTGCCCGGTCGCCCGGTGGACTCGGTCTACCTGCGCCCGCACACACGCGAGTCGATGGCTCAGACCCTGCTCGATGCCCTAGCGGCCTATTACCAGACGACAGGGGAGCTGTACGGCGATCTTCAGCCTCAGAACGTGTTGGTCGATGGCAACGCCCTCTGCCTGATCGATCCGACGTTGCCGGCGCAGATACACCGGGAACTTGCCTCAACTATGGAGTTTTCCCCGGCCAGCGCAGATCTCGCCTACTGGGCCTACAGCGTCGTTTCACGCGCTGCAGGGACATTTGCGCGGACGCCGGCGGTGGCCGTCCGCCGGTCGCGGTTCACCGAGGTGCTCATGGGTGCTGCACCCGCGAGATTCGGCGCGCCACCGCGCCCCTTCTACGAAGAGATCCAGCACGGCGTCCGCGTTCGCTTGGCAAGGTTGGCGACGGCCGAGGGACTCAAAGGACGACTCATCCAAAGTCTCGGCGAGGCTCTGCTTGAATCAGCCCTGAAGCGAGCCGCGTCGAAGTCGCGGACGTGAGAGTCCTCCTGGCACATAGCTTCTACCGAACCGCCGGTGGTGAGGATCGCTACGTCTTGCAACAAGAAGCTCTGTTAGCTCGTTTCCACGAGATCGAGTTGTTGAGCCGGTCCAATAGAGACCTCCCAGACGGGCCGGTCACGCTCGCCCGGATGACGACGAGCCATCCTGGACGACACGAGGTTGAGGCGACATTCGACCGTTTCAAACCGGACATCGTTCACATCCACAACGTTTATCCCGCCTTGGGGCCGGCTGTACATCTCGCTGCCGCAGGACGGGGCATACCGATCGTGTTCACCGTTCACAACTTCCGCCTCCGTTGCCCGAACGGTTACATGTTTACGAACGGCCAGATCTGTAGACGGTGCGAGGGCGGTGCCTACCACAACGCCGTCGTGCACGATTGTCTCGCGACGAGGAATCAGGCTGCGGGTTACGCCGCCGCTCTATGGTTGCATCGTTTCGCGCTCCGTCTCGAGGCCAAAGTCGACCGCTTCGTCGCGCCCAGCAACTTCATGGCACAGCGGCTGACGGAGTGGGGGATCACACAGACCAGGATCGCCTACATCCCGAACTTCACCCAGCTTCCTCAGGTGAGTGGGGCTCTCGGCACCCACGGCCTCTTTCTGGGAAGGATGTCGGATGAGAAAGGAATAGATGGATTGGTCGACGCGCTGAAGATTGCCGGCGACCCTCCCTTCATCTTGGCGGGCGACGGGCCCGCCCTAAGTCACCTGGCGCAGAAAGCCTCTGATATCGGCCTCGTCAGAACGCGGTTCGTGGGCAGGGTGGAGCGAGATGAAGTACAGCGGCTCTTGATCCAAGCTCGTTTCGTGGTGGTGGCCTCTCGGTCGGAGGAGAACGCTCCACTGGCAGCCCTAGAAGCGATGGCTTTCGGAAAGCCATTGATCGTCACTGCCCTCGGGGGACTCGTCGAGCTCGTGGAAGACGGGCGGGGTATCGCGGTCCACCCCGATGACGAACCAGCTTTGGCCGCGGCGATCACTCGCTTGATGAACGACCCCACCGAGTGCTCCGTCCTGGGCCGCAGGGCGCGAGCGCACGCGAACGACCACTTCTCTCCCGACGTTCATCTAGCTGCGCTGACCCGTTGCTACCAAGAGGTGACGGAAGAGCGGGTCCGACGCTAGGTGCCGTGCTCTAGCAGCGCCTTGATGGTCGGCGCGTCCGGATCGCGGAGTCGTTCGAACGCTTGTTCGAAGTTCGACAACGGGAACCTATGGCTGATCAGGTCATCCAGCAATCCGGGTTTATCCGCGACGAGCCTCACCATGTTCCGCCAATCGGACGACGCATAGGAGACGCAACCCAGCATCGAAAGGTCTTTACGCACGAACTCGTCCTGCACCAAGGAGAAGTGCGCGTCCTTGCCCGCTAGGCCCAGCAAGGCGACCCGGCCCCCCCGCCTCGCGAGGCGGACCGCATCTTCGACCGCCTGAGGTGCGCCTGCGGCTTCGATGACGACGTCGGCCACTTCTCTGGGACATGAGTCGGGCAGGTTGAGGTCGATCGTTTCCGTCGCTCCCAGGCGTCGAGCAAGCTGGAGCTCGTGGTCTCGGATACCCAACGCGTAGAGGTTGCTCGGGGAATAAGCACTAGCCAGGCGCAGCGCGATGGCTCCCAGAGTCCCTATCCCCACGACCGCGATCGCCTCTCCCTGTTGCGGGGCGGCCCGCTCGAAAGCACGAAGCACGCACGATGCCGGTTCGACCAGCACCCCTGTCTCGGGTGTGATGTCGCCGAGGCGGTGCACGACACGCCGCGGCACGACGACAAGCTCCGCGCCACCTCCCGGCCGCGTGAACCCGAGCTGGTCGTAGTGCAGGCAGAGGTTGGTATCTCCGCGGCTGCACATCGCGCACCTGCCGCAGAAGATGTTGCCTTCGCAGATCACGGACTCGCCCGGGTGCAGGTCGGACGCAGCGTCTCCGGTCGCCACGACCTCGCCGCTCCACTCGTGGCCGGGGATGCATGGATAGCTGACCCGGTGCGCCGGGAGCAGACCATCGAAGATCTCGAGGTCGGTTCGGCAGACTCCTACGAGCCGGCTCTTGACCAGGACCTCGCCGGCGCCGGGTTCGGGCTCAGGTACTTCGTTCACGGCCGCCTGGCCGGGACGTTCGATGACGAGCGCTCTCACCGGCCTCCTCTCTTCACCACAAGGGCCGGCACTATAGTTGCAGCCCTTTGACTGACATCATCGACATCTCCGTGGATCTGCACGAAGGGATGCTGCTGTATCCGGGCAACCCGCCGTTGAGACTCGAGCCCACCTCCCGCCTTGCGGCAGGAGGCAGATCGAACGTCTCGCAGCTGGTCCTCGGCACCCATACGGGTACACATATCGATGCTCCAAAACATTTCCTGGACGATCGTCCAGGAGTCGATCAACTCTCATTGGACGTGCTGATCGGCCCCTGTCGGGTCTTGGACCTGAGCCACCTGTCGGGCTCCGTCTCCTCCGAGGATCTAGAGGTGGGACTTGACGATCAGCGGGTTGAACGTCTGTTGATCAAGACCCGCAACTCAGAGCTGTGGTCGCGCCCCGCGGGCGGCTTTCCCGAGGAATACGTCGCGCTCTCCGGGGAGGCGGCCGCGTGGCTCGTCGACCGGGGGGTCCGACTGATCGGGATCGACTTCTTGTCGGTCGAGGTCTTCGGATCGGTGGATTTCCCGGCCCACCACCAGCTATTGGGCGGTGGCGTCGTGATCCTTGAAGGTCTCGACCTGACGAAAGCTGCCGCAGGTACCTACGAGCTGGTGTGTCTGCCGCTCAAGTTGAGAGGGGGAGACGGCGCACCCGCGAGAGCCGTCCTGATCGACCAGTGAGTTAGGGGAGCGCGGTAGGGATCAACCGTTGGACCAGCTCGAGATGCATCGAAGCAACGTTGCTGGGCTCGAACTGCCGTGCTCGCTCGTTTCCTCGTCGCACTAGATCTGCCCGCAGTGTGCCGTCCCGCAGGACCCGCAGCACGGCTTGCGACATAGCTTCGGGATCCTTAGGTGGCACCAAGACGCCGGCCCGTCCCCCCTGCAGCATGTCCTTACACCCGCCGAGACAGTCGACGGCTACGACGGGGATCCCACACGCCATCGCCTCGATGAAGACCTTGCCCGCGCCCTCGCTCCGCGCCGCGTGCACGAAGACATCGGCATGGGCCATGAAGGCAAAGGGATTGCTCTGAAAGCCTGCGAACCAGATCTTCTCCCTTAGGCCGCGCCACTGCATCAGCTCTTCTACGCGCGCCACGAAGTCCGGGTCGTCGGGACGGCCGACGATGACGAGACGCGCTTCAGGAAGCTCGGGAACGAGCCGCGCGAAAGCCTCGATCAGGTCGTCTTGTGCCTTGCGCTTGATGAGGTTGCCGACGGCTACGAGAACGACCAAGGACGGGTCTTGGAACCACGGGTGGTCGGGCGGATCCTCGCACCTGGCCCTGATAGCGGCGACGTCCATGACGGCGGGCGGCAGCACCGTCGTTTTTCCTCGCAGCCCCGGGAAACGTTCTTCCAGGTCCTCGACAACAGAGCGCGACACCCCGGCAACGACGTCTGCGCCGGGGTAGAGGGTTCTCATCAGCGGGTCTTTCCATATGCGACCGCGTTGGGCCGACGCATAGTGGGTGTGCTCGACGGCTACGACGCGCGGTCCGGTACGGGCTAGCTTTCGGGACAAGACCGCGGCCCGGCCGGGCCCGTTCCCCTGACAGAAGAGAACATCTAGCTGGCTCCGTCGGAGCAGCCGCGCCAAGGCAACGATCCCCCAGGCGGTTCGTCGCCGACCAAGCTCGAGATCGACGATCGACGCTCCCGCAGGCACCTCGCCGGACGCTTTCCGCACCGAGCAGATAAGCGTGACCTCGTGGCCGCGCCCCACGAGTTGATGACAAACCGCGACGGTATGGGTTGCCACGGCGCGGTCGTCGAGGGTGTGCACGAAGAAGCCGATCTTGTAGGAGGGCACGCTACGCCTCCATCTGACCGAAGGCAGGTTCGTCCGCGCTCGGGCGGGCTTCGCCTAGAGCCTTGTGCAGATGCCACGCCCAGACCAAGACGCTGGATAGGTAGGCGACGAGGTGACCCCAGGCGGCGCCTTCGACTCCGCCTACCGACGCTCCTCCCAGGGTGAAGGCCACGACGAGCGGCGTCATGGTTGCCCGGGCCCTGAGGCTTCGTCCCGCCGCCGCGAGCGACCGCAGCCCAATCTCTATCCCGGCGATGAGGGCGCCGCACGCGTTCGAAAGCGTCAAAGCAAGAAGGATCGCGCGCGCGCCCCTCCAAGAATCGCCGAGCACCGCCTTGCCGATCTCGTCGGGGAGGAACAGGATCGACAGCCCCCATGCCAAGGTCATCGCGGCAAGGCTCGAAGAGATGCGTCCGACCTTTGGGCCCAGGTCTGCCGGCGACGTCTTCGCCGTGCGGACCGTGTCGGGAACCGCAGTCAACCTGATCCCTCTATGGAGCATCGTGACCGGGCCCATCAGGATCCCGACCGCGCGGAACGAGCCGGCCGCCGCCAGCCCCGCGATCGAGGCGACCCCGTAGATCGAGAGTTGGGCGCCGCCGATCAGCGCGGTGAACTGTCCCAGGAATGGAAGGCCCAGGTCGCGCTGAGCCCTAAGCCAGACCAGGGCGCGACGCAGGCGAGGGATCACGTTCGCCTGGAAGACGCCTACGATCGCGGCGACCGTTGCGGAGCCTCCCCACGCGAGCACGAACCAGAACACCGAGGCCCGCTCGAGCAGCACAACGGCACCTGCGCCGGCGAAGAGAACGATCGCCCAGACAAGGTCGTTCCGGAACGCGTCTACCCCCCGGCCCGCGGAGAAGAATGCGAAACGCCACGTGTCTTGTGCCAGGAGGCCCGGAAGGGCCAGCCCTAGAGCGAGCAGGGCCGAAGCAAGGGTGCCGTCAACCACCGTCGAGGCGATGCAACAGCCGAGGCCTCCGACCGCTCCGATCGCGATCGATGCTCCCATGGCGTCCGCGGTGGCCTCTCGGTGAACCTCCTCACTGGACGCGCTGTAGCGAACGACTACGCAGTCCGAAGTCAAAGATCTGGCGACCCCCAGAAAGAGCAGATAGGTCGAAAAGGCAAGGCCGAAGGCGCCGAAGTCTGCGGCCGGCACGCTCCGCGCCACGAGGATGCCTAGTGCGAAGTTGGTGAGGCTGGATAGAGCTTGATCGGCGAACCCCCACCCGGTTCGACGGACCAAGCGAACCAATGGTTGCAGCTTCTCTCCGAGGCCACCGGGTCCGGGCCTCACGTCGCTCGCCGGCGCGTAGCCGCTGTCGTCAGATTCCCGGTAACGAACTTGAGGTCTTCCAACAGCGGACGCGGATCGGAGATGGTTTCGAAGCTGTGAACGGTGTCACGCCGGGGGAGTAGCCAGCGCGTTGCTTGACGGAATGTGATGTCGCGCCGACGGGCCTGCTTGAGGATGCTTCGAACGTCTCCTTCGATCCAGCGATAGAAGAAGCCCTCCCGGCCGCGCTTGCTGGCTACGTCCTCGCCATTGAGGAGATCGCAGTACATCACGACCAGGTCGCATCCGGCTGCTATCCCTAGTTGCATCAGGGCATGAACGCGCGGATTCACGTCCAGCAGGTAATCACCGGCGAATTCCATGTGGAAGAGCCCCGTGTGCTCCCCGAGGAAAGCCACGATTTTTTCTTCGAGGTCGGTGTCCGCCTCAGTGGTAGTGGCGGCCGCGACGGTTCCGCAGGGGTAGGGCCACACGCGTTCGTACGTCTGGTGGACCGCCCCCACGAGTCGGCCTTCCCACATCAGCCCGCACACCGCCCGCATCCGGTCCGAAAGGAACGGCTGCACGAGCAAGGGCCCATCGTCGGGTATGCGAGCCAGGTCAGCGCTATCCCTCAGCCTCGTCGCCAGAAACCTCTTCGTGGTCGGCTTTATCACGCAGGGATACGTGAGGCTTGCGCCCCGCATCTCGGAGAGAGATGCGAATCGCCGGGTCGGTGGGGTTTCGATGCCTGCGGCTCGCGCTGCTGTCGGCCAGGACGATTTATCCAGCAATCGGGCTCCCGGTGCGTTGAGAGCAAGGAGCGCCGGGTCGGAGCTTGGGATCACGGTGAGGTAGTCGTTCCGCTCCAGCTCCGCCTCGATAGCGGCTCGGTAGCCTGGCTCACCCGCAACCGGAACCTGCACCCTGCGCATGCAGGCTCGAGAAGATGCCGCCAGGGAACGCCGCCCGGACACGGTCACCGCCGGCCGGTAGCCCGCCTTGGCCAACGCCCGAGTAGCGGCGAGCGTTGCCCTGCTACGTCCGCTGCGGCCTTCAGTTAGAAGCACCCAAGGCTTGCTCATGCGAGAGAGCCGTCCCGAAGAGCCGCAGACAGAGCGCGGCGAGCCCTCAGCGCCCGTCGGCCTTGGGTCGTATCTGACCGGATGCGTCCTGCGCTGACGGCCAGGTAGTCGGCCAGAGCGGTGCGGCGGTCGTGGGACCTAGATCCAACAGCCGCCGCGTAGACGGAGAGAACATGGTCGATCCAGCCACCGCGCCCAGCGAGCCCGTCTAAGAGGTCGGGCTGCGACGGCTTACCCAACAGAGAGTGCGCCTGCACCAGGAAGTGCAGAGGGTCGAAGAAAGGGGGGTAACCCGAACCGGCCTCCTCCCAGTCGATCAACGTGAAGCGACCTCCATCTTGCAGGAGGTTCCAGGGAGCCGTGTCCCCATGGGAGGTGCCGGTTGCGCGGTATAAGACACCCAGCGCCTGAGCCACCTCCGGAGGCAGGAGCCACGGCCGTCGCCGGACCGACCATGTGACGGTCTCCAAGAGCAAGATGCCAGGGGTGTGGTCGAGGATGCGCGGAACGACCACCGGACCTGACATCTGACGCGCGGCTTCCGTCAGAGCCCGGTGTTCCGCCTCCAGCGCCTCTCGCCCCTCATGCGTCAGCGCCACCTTCGCGACGCCCACCGGACGGGAACCCTTTAGCAGCAAGACGGTGTAGCGGCCCGCGTGATTGGCTTTGGCGATCGCCAAACCCGTTGAGCGCGGCGCGTGCTGTAGGAGTGAAAGCACTTCTTCAGGAGGCGTGACAGCGGGTAGGACTCGAGCGAGACCGAGAGCAGCGACCGCTCGTGCCGCCGCCCAGCCCACCTGTCCCTTTGCGGTGACGGGCTGGTAGATCGCGAGGCTCGCCCGCGTCGCCGCAGCGGGGGTGCGCGGCAGGAACCACCGAGGGCTCGACGGGCTCGGTAATCCCACCCATGACAGGTCTCGGTCTGCTTGGCGTGCCTGCGGGATCACGATCCCCGTGATCTCCGACACGACCTCGTCGAGCGATCTTGCAACGTCTACTACATGCATGTTCGCGTTGCCCGCCGCTAGAGCCACCCAGGCCTCTGACTGACGACGGATCTCTGCGCGCGGCAGTTCACCCTTGCGTGCTGCGATCACGTCGGGGTCGGCTAACAGGATCACGGTGTGGTCCGGTCGAGGCAGAAGTCGGGCCAACCGGCCGATCAACCGCGTGTCGGTGAGGCGGTAGCGCGCCGGGTCGATCTGCAGGTCCCACCAACCGCGTTCCACCAGGACCCAACCACCGCGTTTGACGTGCGGTCGGACCCGGAAGGTCCAGCCGAGGAGGTAGTCGACGAACAGATAGACCATCTTCAACGGGACCGCCCAGCGCGGGTACGGGACCGATGAGTGTGGCTGCTCACTACCTTCCGTCGTCGCCCGCGACGGCAGTACCCGAGGCCGATGGTGGATCCTCAAGATCTGCCGGTCGGGGGGCAGTCGGTTGGGGAGGGCTCGAGAGATCGTGCTCTTGCCGCTTCCGTCGGGACCCGCGATCACCACCACCCGCCCGCGGTCCGGACCCGTCGATCGGTGTCCTCCGACGGCAGGCTGCGAATCAGAGGCCATATACGAGGTGGTCTCGCGAGGCCGATCGGGCCCACGCCACCGGGTCGCCGCTGATCCGGCGGTCTTCGGACAGGATCGCGGAGGCGACCGGACACTGGTGACGACCGCGCAACTTGAAGTAAGCCCGCGGGAGCGAGACGTGCGGCTGCGTGAACGCTTTCGACAGGAACCAGGCTTCGACGATCGCAACTGCTCGCCTGTCCCAGTCGCCCTCGGCTGCAGCTGCGGCCGCGCGTACGCCCGCGGCTCGTGCGGGGCCCAGCAATCGCGCCGCGAGGACAACGCCTTCGGGATCGGTCCTCAGTAGGTCCGGGACGCCCTTCTTCTCGAGGGCACTTTCGTCGGGCGCACCACCTCGACGGATCCCGTTCAACAGCAACTTGAACAGACCCTCGGCCCCCCCGCGGACCGTGCGGAAACCGCGGTGATCCAGGCGGACCAACCCCGCGAGGTCGGTAGCTCGGAAGAGGGTGGCTCCGCGCCAGATGCGGCGATCCTTCATCCCCAATTCGAAGAACGGTTCGTTCTCTGCGGCCAGGGCGACCATGTTGATGCCGCCAGGGATGTGCCGACATATGACGACGGGGCCCAACTCCGACTGGTGTGCCCACGTGCGGAACCTCTGCTGCAGCGAGGCCCACTGCTGGCGGGGGGCGGCGGCGTCGACGTCTCCTTCCCGATGCAGCGCCGAGTCGACGTTCTTCCACACCGTCCAGCTGGGTGAGGCTTCGGTGAGTTGTTGGAGGAGCGGAAGCCAGATCGTTTCCCGATCCTGCGTCACCGGCCGACCCCCAGCTCGCTCACTTGATCGAGCCAGCTGCGTGCGGTGTGGTCCCAGGTGAGCTCCTCGCGCACCACGCGGGCTCCGTTCCGCCCGATCTCCTGTCGCCGAGGAGAGCTCGAAAGCGTCACGAGACCTGCGGCTAGACCCTCCACCGTTGCCTCGGCAAAGAACGCGGCGTCGCGCTCTGCCAGGAAGCGGCCGAGGGGATAGGCAGTCACGAGCGCGGGAGCTCCGATGTTGATCGCTTCCGCCAGCGCGATCCCGAAGCCCTCCCACCGGGACGGGTAGACGAACCCTCTAGCTCGACGCAGCACGTCCCATTTGGCCGCGCCGTACACGGGCGGGCAGATCTGGACCCAGTCCTTCAGACCGAGCCCGTCGATCAGCCCCCACACCGCTGCTTTCTGTCCCCGCCAGTCGGGGCCGTACAGGCGCAGCGTCGGTCGATCGAGGTGGGGGATAAGGCCTACTGCGCGGACCAACAGGTCGAGACCCTTGTGTTCGGGATCGAATCTTCCGAGCCACACGAGATGGTCACCACCCTCCCAGTGCACGTCGTCCCGCGGCTCGACGCCGTTCGGCGCCACCACGACCCCGCCCCGATAACCCAGGTCGCGCAGGTGTTCCCGCTCGGAATCGAAGAAAAGATGGATCCCGGCTGCCCCTGCGGCAACGCGGCGTTCGAGCAGTGCCCACCAAACCTTCTTCCGAAGCCTGTTGCGTGACAGGATCTGGCGGTCGTACGCCCCTCGCGGCTCGAGCAGGTAGGGGACCCCAGCGGCGCGTGCAGCCCGGGCAGCGACAACGTTGTGGACGACCCACCCCGAGTGCAGTACCAGCAGGTCGCTTCCGTACAACACGCTATCCAGGTCCTTTGGATAGCGGGATCGGCCTCGGCCTCCATGAGGAACCGCGACGTACGCCAAACCATCGTCCCGCGGGCCTGCAGCGTAGCCAGGGTCATACGCGATCTCGACCTCCGCGCCCGCTGCGGCGAGCGCCCGGGTCCACCCTCGGATGGCTTCTGAGATTCCCCCGTCGCCGATGAGCGCCCGCGGGTGATAACGAACGATCTTCAACGTACGCGTCGGGGTCCGTCAGCGCTGACCGGCGGTGGCGCTGCGGGGCAGGATCTGGTCGGGCTTTATGGTGGGGTAGTAGCCATAGCGGGTCGAATACGTCCCCAATCGAGCTCCGTGGACCTTGTTCAGTACGCCGCCCATGATGTCGCTCGAGACGCTGCTGAGCGTGTGCATCGTCTGCGAGAGAGCTCCCAAGCGTGTCGCCTGCGCGTCCATCACCAACAGCACGCTGTCAACGTAAGGAGCCAACGTCAAGGCGTCCGCGAGCCCGATCACAGGGGCGGCGTCGAACAGCACGAGGTCGGTGATGTCTTTCAACTCCTCGATGATCGTCTTCATCCGGTTCGACCCCAGCAGCTCAGCCGGGTTTCCTGGGACCGGACCGGTGTGAAGCACGCGGAGGTTCTCGAAGTCGGCGGGCTGAAGGGCCTCGAATATCTCAACCTCCCCGGCGAGGACGTTCGTGAGGCCGACCTCTCCCGTGGGCGGAAAGATGCGGTGGAGGCGCGGGCGCCGCAGGTCGCCGGAGACCAAGATGACTTTGCGGCCTGCCCTGGATAGCGCCACGGCTAGATTGGCAACGACCGTGCTCTTTCCCTCGCCCGCGTGGGCGCTCGTCACCATCACGCAGCTGATCCCGCGCTGGTTCGCTGCGTAGGTGACGCTGGTACGGAGCGCGCGGTATGGCTCTGTCTCGGGTGCATCGATGTCGTTGAGTGAATCCAGGATCGCCTGATCTCTCTTCTGCCATCCGCGCACGAACGGGACGGTGACCAGCACGGGTGCCTGGATCGCAAACTCCACGTCTCCGATATTCCGGATGCGGTCGTCGAACCGCTCGCGCAGGAACGCAGTTCCAAGCGAGAGGGCGAGCCCACTCACCAAGGCGAGAGCGCCGATCGTCGGGTAGTTGGGGCTAGATGGTTGTAGCGGCACCTGCGCGGGCTCCACGATCTGGCCCACCTGGAAGTTCTCGCTCGCGGTCGAGGTGCCGAGCCGCTCCTCGAGCAGAGTTATCTGTGCGAGCAGCGAGTTAGCGCGCGCCTGCAAGGTCGCGCGCTGTGCCCGGCTGGTGTCGCCCGAGAGCTCTTCGTTGGTCTCGGCGAACTCTTGATTCAGGTCGAGCAGGCGATCCTCTAACGCCCCAGACGAGCTCTCGAGGAGGTCCAGGATCTGCTGGCGCCGGACCTCCAGGTAAGCCGTGGCAAAGGCGTTGGCGCGTTTGGCTGCCGTCTCGGGGTCCGTCGAGGTGTAGGTGAAATCGAGGAACTCGGTCTCGGTGATCGCATCGACCTCGATCTCCTCGTGCAACCCTGCCACCTGGCCCTTGATCCCAAGGGTGTCCGCGACCTCTTGGACCACCTGAGCGGAGGTCCCGAGGCCTTTCTCGGTTTCGAGGTTGATCTCCGCTGGTTCCTCGGTACCGGGAGCCGTGCCGGTGCCGCTGACGAGGACCCGGGCCGTAGCCGAATACAGCGTCTCCCGAGTGAGAGCGAACGCGGTCGCTGCCAGTAACACCAGGACGAGGACGAGCAATATCGACCATTTACGCCGCCAGATCAGGTCGACGGTCTCCCTTACGCCTCCCTGAGGCTGCTCGCTGAAGATGTGCTGTGGGGTATGCATCTGCTCCAATCGTGCCGCAACAGAGGCCGCGTTGCCTCCGAGTTATAGGCTAGCTAAATGGGAAGCCCCGAAACACCGGTGGAAAATGGAGGTTTCCGGACGTTCGGGCAGAAATGGTCGGTAGTTGTAGGATATGGCATCGGCAACCCAAAGGAGAGACTGGACATGAGGCTCTTGAAGATGATCTTGATCTCCAGCGTACTGCTGATGCTGGCCGCCGCACCCGCCTATGCCGGCCACCGTTACAACCACCCCGAGCAGCCCGACGTCATCTCGCCGGAGGTCATCTCGCCGGAGGTCATCTCGCCCGAGGTCATCACGCCCGAGGTCATC
>JAUJPD010000007.1:20989-32885 GCA_030447315.1 Actinomycetota bacterium
GAGGTCATCACGCCCGACGTCGTCAAGGGCCTTGTGATCAGGAGGGTTCCGCCCAACGCGCCCAAGCCACCCGGAAACACCACGCTGGCACAAGTCACCGAGATCCCACCGGCCGGCATCCTGGGGACCATCACGGACGGGCCGCAAGCCGATGCCAGTGTCCTTCCCTTCACCGGAGCCGAGCTCACCGGCATCACGTTGCTTGGAGTGACCGCTATCGGCCTAGGCATGGTGCTCAGCCGGGCCCGCCGCCGCTCCAGCTAGGGTCCCCGTCAGAAGACCGGTTCCCGCCAGAACTCGATCAGCGCCTCCCACCAGGCGCTAAGTCCCCGACGTCGGGAGGGCGAGGCAACGACCTCCAGCGTCCGGTCTAGAACGCCGGAGAAGGCCATCGGGCTGTCCTCCTCACCCTCCGGCCCGCGCACGATCCAGCGATCCGGAGCGGCAACCTCCAGATGGATCCGCGCATCACGCGCCAGGGGCTGCGGCCTCACGGAGAGGGAATAGGCACCTTCGGGGAGGGGCAACTCGTACTCGTACGCCACCGTCACGGCCGACCCGCGCTTGACGCGCACATTGACTCCGTAGGAGCGTCGTCCGTCTTCGACCTCTACCGCGTATGGCGGCACCTCAGCATCCTTCGAGAATCCCAGGAGCTTCGCGTTCTGCGGGAGATAGACCTCCAGGTAGCCCCTGTAGGCGCTGCCCCCTTGGGTGACGTACTCAGGGAGATCCCCGGGGGCATCGTTCACAAGCGCGACGCTCCCGATGCAGTGCGCTGATCCGACGGTGACCTTGCAACCATGCGTTTGGACTCGATCGATCCAGTAGTCCAGCTTGTCGGCCCCCAGGTTCTGAAGGGTGACCAGAAGGCTGTCCACCGAATCGGTCGTCAACTCCCCGGCCACACCCGCAGCTACGAAGAGGTCTTGCTCCCGAGCGTCGGCGGAATAGAGGGCGAGGTGGCCCCCGGCAGCGGCGCTAGCGACCCGACGAATGGTGCCGAGGTCCAGTTCGTCGGTCACCTCCTCGAGGACCGACGGAGCAAGAGCCAGCAACGCCGCTCGACGTTCGACGGGGTCCGTGTATCTCTCGTAGGCGTCTGAGTAGACGAACCGGGGAAGGTCGCCTGCAACGAGGCTGATCTCCAGCTCGTCACTGTCGATGTCGTCATCTTCGGTGAGCAACGACGCAAGGCCGCGCGGGTCGACCACGATCACGCCGGACACCTCTTGACCCGCGGTAACCCGAACGAGCTCGGCGGCCGTCGCTGCGAGGTCGGGGATGTCTGGCGAAGCCGAGACGTTTATCCACTCGGTCGTATCGGACCCGTACCTACCGAACCGCTCCGTGAAGTCGGCGGGGGCGTCTACCTTGCGGAACGGCCGTTCGCCTGCGAGCTCTCTGTAGTAGCGGAATCGGCCTACTTTCAGGTGCCCCTCGTCGAAGGTCACGCTTCCGATCCCCGAAGCCACTCCTCCCGCGCCGCGCAGCTCGGCATTGTTCAGCAACAAGACGGCAAAGGTGCGGGGCGAGGCCTCTCCCAGCAAACCGGGCGCCAACCTCATGGCTCGGTGGAGGGTGGACGCGGTGGCGGAAAGCTCCTGGCCTCCCTCGGTGAGATCTCGCACGTCCTCGTAGGCGGACGGGATGAGCCAACCCGACTGTTGCGCCAGCGCGGTATCGACCAGCTCTTGGATCGTCGCGCTCTGACGGAACATCAGCTGCTCCAAGTGGGAGATCGCTTCAAGCCTGACGGTGCCCTCATGGAAAAGCGTCTCATCGCTCGTGGAGATGAAGCTCGACGTCTCTAGCGCGGCATCGATGACTGGGCGAGCGGCATCGGTGATGGCCGTCGCTGCTTGGATGTTCTGACGCGCGACGGGAACGAGCTCGAGGATCGAGTAGATCGGACCGTCCAGCTTCTCGGCGAGCCTTGTCAACTCGGACCGCGCCTCGAGGAGGTGGTCCTCATCGAACGCCGCCGCGCTCGGCGCCAAGATCCTGCGAAGACCCGAGATCTCGCCCCGGACATTAAGAAGTCCGAACCCGGATAGCGCGACAAGCAGGAAGGCCAACAGCAAGAACGCGCGCAGGATGAGAGGTGTCGGCCGGCCCTTCAACGGCGTCTAGACCGGGTTGGTCACTTGGGGGGAGCGGCGGGGACCGGCTTCGGTTCGCCGCCGATGATCTCCTTCTCGCTCCATACCCTCTGATCGGACTTGCCGGTCCCGGCCAGCTCCACGGGCTCCGCGGCTAAGGCGGCCGCGTCGTCCGCGTCGTCCAGCGCACCTTTGAGGATCCCCAGTGCCTCCTGGGCCGACGCAACCTTGTCGCGCAGATTCTCCTCGTGTTGCACCAGCAACTTGTGCTTGGCGGTGGCGTCGTCCAGGAGGTGGGAGGCTTCCCGGCGAGCCTCGTCCCGGATCCAGGTAACTTCCTGTGCCGTTTCCTTGCGGAGCTTCGCGGCTTGCTCCTCGGCCGTTCGGACGGCGCGAGCGGCGTGCTCCTGAGCCTCCTGGAGCGTCTTCTTCGCTTCAGCGGTCGCTGTAAAGATCTTCTTTTCGGACTCTTCCTGCGCCTGGCGTCGAATCTCCAAGGCCTTGTCGGCGGCTCGCTTGCGGATCTGGTCGGCTTCGGCTTTGGAGCGCTCGGTCAGGGCCTGGGCCGCATCGCGGGCGGTCCGCAAGACCTCCGTTACCTCCGACCCGAGGCTTTCCACGGGGTCGGCGGGGGAGGCCACCAAGCGGCTGGTCCGCAGAGCCTCGGCATACACGACCGACAGCTCGCGAAGGAACTCGTCGACCTCCTCTTTGTCGTAGCCGCGCATCGCGCTGGTGAACGATTTCGCCTGGATCTCGTCCGGCGTCAGAGGTGTCATTCCGTCTCCCGGGACTCGGCGTTGAAGCAGGCGATTGTATGTCCTCGAGTGCCGGATCCCTCCCGAAGTCTCTGGGTCCGAGCGCCCATAATGGATCTTACGTAAAGCTAGCGCCATCGCGCGGCTGCCCCGTCTGCCCTGTCGCTGCCCTGGCTCGACACCTGTCCGGCGGCAGGGTCCGTGGCAGACGCGGCAGTTACTACCGTGTGGTCGAGGTGCTGCCCCACGGTCCCTGAGCTCGAGTCTCCAGTTCGGTTGCGGAGCTAGCGCCTCCGCAAGACCTGCTCGATCTTCTCGATCAGAGCCGTGGAGGTAAACGGTTTCTGGAGGTAGTTGTCGTCGACCTGAAGGATCCCGTGGCGGCCGATCATGTCGTCGGAGTAGCCGGACATGTAGACGATGCGTATGTCCGGTCGCGCTGTCTGCACGTGGATCGCCAGCTCTCTGCCAGACATGCCCGGCATCACTACGTCCGTGAGCAGCAGATCGAGGCGGCCTTCGTGGGACCGGCATCTCTTCAACGCGTCGGTGCCGGAAGAAGCATGCAAGACGTTGAAGCCGACGTGCTGGAGCATCTTCGCCACCGCCATCCTGACCTCCGTGTCGTCTTCGGCGAGTAGCACGACCTCGTCTCGCAAGCGCGCGGGGCGCCGGCGTGGCTGCCGCGTCGGCAGTTCGACGGATCCCTCGACCGTCGGGAGGTAGACCTTGAAGGTCGAGCCGATGCGGGGCTCGGAGTAAACGGAGACCTTTCCACCCGCTTGAGTGACGATGCCGTAGACCAACGACAGCCCCAACCCGCTCGCCTCCGCCTTGTCTTTCGTGGAGAAGAACGGCTCGAACACCTTCGTCACGAGCTCCTTGGAGATGCCGTAACCGGTATCGCTTACCGAGATGCATACGTATTCTCCCGCGGGGACCTGGTCGGGGCCCCCCTCCATCCCCTCCGCTAAAGACACGTTCGCCGTCTCGAGGCTGATGGTGCCTCCGCTCGGCATCGCGTCCCCAGCATTGACCATGAGGTTAATCAAGACCTGGCCCAGCTGGTTGGGATCGATCAGAGTCAGCCCGAGCCGCGGGTCTTTCTTGACAAGGAACGCCACTTTCTCGCCAACGGTCCTGCGTAGCAAGGTCTCCATCTCAGCGACCACATCGTTCACGTTCAACACCTTGGGGTTGACGATCTGCCTCCGACTGAAAGCGAGCAACTGGCGCACGAGCGCCGCACCGCGCTCACCCGCTCGCGATATCAACTCGACGTCTTCCCGCAACGGATCGCCTGGCGGCAGTCCTTGATCGAGGAACCCGGCCGCGTTGAGGATGACCATCAAGAGGTTGTTGAAGTCGTGCGCGACACCTCCCGCCAGCTGGCCGACCGACTCCATCTTCTGAGCCTGGCGCAGTTGCTCCTCGAGCAGCTTTCGGTCCGTCACGTCCTCGACGATCCCGGCAACCCGAGTGACGTCGCCGTCATCGTCTCGAACAGGAAATCCTTTGTCATGAACCCACCTGAGGGAGCCGTCGGGGCGAAGCAGCCGATACTCCAGGTCGTAATCGTCCCTCCGGAACGCCTCGCTCTGCACACGCGCCCGATCCTCGGGATGGACCATTTTCAGCCACGCGGTGGCGTCGGCGTGAGCTTCCTCGATCGACTGACCCCACAACTCTTCGTATTGAGGGCTCACGTAGATGAGATCCCCGGTTCGGCGGCAGGTCAGATAGAACACCTGGTCGATGTTGCCGGTCAGCTGCCGAAAGAGCTCCTCACTCTCGCGCAGCGCTTGTTCGCTGCGACGCAACTCCTCCCGCTCGGCGACGCGTGCTGTCACGTCTCGTGCTATCCCGCAGATCCCCAGCAAGCGTCCGCGAGACGTGTTCGGGTAAGCGCTGACATCCAGCACGACCTCGTCCCCATCCGGCCGGGTGATCGTCAGCGTCTCGTGCACGACCGCGTGCCCCGCGGACACCTCTTCGAACACCTCCGCCGCCGCCCCCAGGTGTTGGGGGGAGAAGAAATCGGAGAAGTGTTGCCCCACCATCTGGTCCCGCTGCCGCCCCGCCACGCGTTCCGCGGCCAAGTTCACGTCGAGGATCTGGCCGTCCGGCCCGACGCAGAAAACGGGATCGGGGTTGAGGTCGAACAGGGTGTAGGAGTAACAGCTCGATTTCGAGTCGATCTGGATGTTCTCGTCCGCCACGATGCTCCCGCCATCTCGACAACGCCGTGCGGCACCTTATCTGAAAGCAGATCGACGGGGTGTGTGTCTGCTGCCGCCGATCTAGGTAAAGCTGGCGCGATCTGAATATGGCCGTACCCGTGCTTCAGTGACACAGGGGATGTCGAAGCCTGGCCCCCGGTCAGATCAGCTCGAAGGTCACCGTGATGCGGGCTTGGGCGCTGAGCGTCGGCGGAACCAGCGGGATGAACGCGGCGGCCCCCCCGTCTCTGCTAGAGCCCTCCAGGACCGCACCCTGAACCTCCACGCTGGCAGAGCGCGGGGGCCTGCTGTCGAACTCGGAGATGACGATGGCCTCGCCCACTTGGCGCCCGTCGGCCTCGGCCAGAGCGGTCGCCTTGTCCCGCGCGAACGCCATGGCGTCACGCAGTGCTTGATCCACCGCGGCGCTGCGGTCCTTCACGTCGTAGTCGAGTCCTCGGAGGCTCGTGGCTCCCCCCGCGACCGCGGCATCGATGATCCGTCCGAGATCGTCCAGCCGCTCGGTCTTGACCTTTATCGACGCGGTGGCGACGTAGCGAACGAAGTTCCCCTTGCGATCAGTTACCCGAGACAGACGCACGCCACCGGTGCTGAGCTCCTCCTCGGTGACACCGACCCGCCGAAGGGCTTCGAGGACCGACTGGGTCTTGGAGGCCACGCGCCGGGTGGCGACGGTCGCCTCCTGGCCGGCCCCCCGGACCCCGATGGTCAGGGTCGCGATGTCGGCCTCGATCTCGACCTTGGCCCCGGCCGCCACCGTGACGGTGTTGGTGTAGTCGACCTCCTGGGCGTGGGCGACGCCCGGCAAGAGGCTCACGACCCCCACTGCCACTGCGGCGATCGTCGTCCTGCGCAACGCGGTTCCCATCTGGATCATCGGCCCTCTCCCCCTCGTATGTGCCTGCGCACACCACGTTACGTAAGGACCAGCCGTGGGGGAATAGCCCGAAAGGACGGTAAAGGAGCGTCACAAAGGACCACCTCGGGCATAGCGTGAGGCCCGTGGTTAACGGAGCTTGCGCTGGGCAAGCTTGCGGCGATGGAGGATGAGGTCACGATCACGCCTTACGAGGACGGGCCCTACCTCGTGCGCGGTCCCTTCAAGCTCACCGACTCAGACGGCAATCCCATCGATCCGGGGCGCAAGACGATCGCGCTCTGCCGCTGCGGGCGCTCCAAGATCAAGCCCTTCTGCGACGGGACGCACAAGACCACACGCTTCCAGGCGCCCAGCGGGCGCGAGCCCAGGCCGGGCTAACCGAAGCGGCGCTCTAGCTCTCGGACCGGTGTAGCAGCGCGGTCGAACACACGGCCGCCGTAGGTCACTCCCCCCCTGGTGAAGCGCTGGATCACCGCGACCCACGAGCAGATCCCCCTCTCTAGCAGCCACCCGGGAGCGCACAGGGACGCCAGCAGAGGAAAGTGATCCACTCCCCTGCCTCGTCGTCGCCCGGCCTCGGCGACCACCATGGACACGGCCGCGCCCGCGGTCACGGAACCGACAGAGCGCCGCGCCACGGCCACGGCCACCAGGGGCAAGAGCAAAAGCCACAAGGTCATACGCGCGGGGAGCGCGAAGTCGTCGTAAGCCTGGCGGACCCGCTGGCGCACGAAGTGGCCTGCCTCCGGCGGGATCCTGCGCACGTAGAGATCCAGCGGGGCGATCTCACGCCCCCCCGCAGCCCGCACCGTTCGGATCAACTCGAGGTTCTCGAACAACACGTCGCCGTCGTAGCCCCCGGTGCGCTCGAAGAGGCTCTTGCGGATCCCCAGCGTGCCCGGGTAATCCCGTGCCACCGCCCGGTTGAGGAGCGTGCGGGCGCTGTCCCACACCGCGTGCCACGGCAAGGGGTCGAAATAGTTCTGGGGGCGGACCAGATCGTGCTGGTCCAACAGCTCCCCCACCCGCTCCAGCGCAGCCGCCTGGTAGCGGACGTCGTCGTCGGCGATCACCACGCGCTCGTGTGAGGCCAGCTCTACGCCCGTGGTGGCTCCAGCGACCTTGCCATTGCGGAAGCTGTGTCGCGGCGAAGGACGAACGTGGGTGACCAGGTCACGCCACGCGGCCGCGTGGCGCTCGTAGAGGTCTGCGGGCGAACCGTCGACGACGATGACCTCCGCGCGCCCCGCCAGCCACCGGAGATAGGAGGTCAGCTCCTCGAGGCCTTCATCGCCGGCCCACCGAAGCGGCAAGACATAAGAGAGCGCCGGCCCGTGGTTCATGTCCGCGCGGTCGTCGCCTCCCAGAGGGAGCTGCGGCCTCGCTCCCATGCGGACAGCAGGTGGTTCCCGAAGTAAGACTCGACGAAAGCCAAGGCCTCCGCGCCGAAGACGATGTCGGATGCCAGCTCAGGCTCTTGCTGTGCCAGAGCCGCGGCCAGGTCATGCGCGGCGATGGCTTCGTGAACCGAGTCGGCTTCCACATGCTCGTCGTAGAAGCGGGCGTCCTCATGGGAGAAACCCAGTCGACGGAGGCCGTCTGCGTAGCGCCGGTTCGGGATCGAGGAGTCCATCTCCAAGAGGGCAAGATGTCCCATGGCGGCGCCGCGACGTCGGCGGTGCAAGGCGAAAGTGGACATCAGGTTGAGAGTCGCCAGGGTGGTGCCCGGAACTGCGTCGACGTAGGCGCCGTAGGTGGGATCGACATCCAGGGCCTCCATGAGACCGGCGAACAGGAACGAATGCATCCTCGTGAGATCGCCGCCTCCGTATTCGTCGGCCTGGATCTCGACCAGCGCGGCTTTCGGACGCCCATCAAGCCTCGGGATCACCCAGCTGTGGGGGTCGGCTTCGCGTAGGTGATAGATCGAGCGGTGGATCACGAACTCGCGGAACTGCTCGACGGTGCCGTGTGACTCGAGGAACCGGGACAATGACGGGCCCGCGTCGGCGCTGGCCACCGTCTTCAACCGTGATTCGACCTCGCCGGTGGCTACGGGTAGGCGTTCGATCTTGCTCTCCAGCGCCACCTCGAACGCACCGCTCAGCTGGTTGCGGAACGAGATCAGCGCCGGGTTCCATTCCCAGGTCTCTTCCACCGCGTCGAAACCCCGGTAGTGAAGCTCGTAAGCGACGAAGAGGGCGAGCTGGAAGTCGTCGGCGAACAATGGATCGCCGGTGATGGGAGGAGGCTCGGACCATCGGCCGGCCGGGGTAAGAGCCAGCCGCTCGATGAGGAACTCGCTGATAGGTCCGCGTGGGACCGGTAGCCGCATCTGCCCCCCTCCTTGTCCGCCTTTACGCGCTTCGGGGCGAGGCTAACCGTTCAGCGGCCGCGCAAGGGGGCCGGGCTACGCCCGGGTACCGCTAGCGGCCACAGCCCGGAGCACCCTTCTGACAACGGGGTCGCTGGGGCTCGGGTGGCTCCTTCTGCTCGCGGGTCTGTGAGTTCGTCACCGCGGCCACCACGTCCGCCTGCACCGGCGGGAACGGGACTCCCACGTTGGGCCGCTCCAGGCAGTTATAGAGGGTCTCCGCATCGGGAGGACCCGTGGCCCCCTTGAAGTCGTTGTTGTAGAAGCAGTTGTTGTGACCGGTCCCGTCATAGGCCAAGTCGTACCTGCCCGAGCCTCTGATGAGGTTGGTTCGCACCCTGTTGTTGACGGGCAGCGAGTCCTCGCCGAGGCTCTGGGTGATCAAGACCCCGTAGCGTTCGTGATCGCGGATCGTGTTGCGCTTCACGACGTTGTTGTGGACGCCCGCTAGCCACACGCCGGTTCCGAACGGGATGCCTACGGTCTCGGAGAAGCCGGAAGCGGGGATGTTCTCGTAGTTGTTGTGCGCGACCAGGTTGTTCACGATCGTCGTGCCCCGGTTGGGGGCCAGCTCCTCGGTCGGCAGCGTATTGGGAACGATCCCCGCGCCGTTGTTGACGAAGACCGAGTCCCGGATGACCACGCCGGTCGCGTTCGTGCCCGAATAACCGAGGTAGTTCATCTCGCCGTGCACGTTCTCGAGCAGAGCCGAGCAGCCGAGACACTGCCCGACGTAGAACGCCGAGTCCCCGCTCCCCCACCCGAACGAGTTCCTGATGACACCGTCGTAGGAATTGAAAGCGTAGATACCGTAGGTGCGGTTCTTTATCGAGTCGATCTTGGCCGCGGCGTAACCGACCACGTCGTTGAAGAAGATCCCGTTCTGCAGGTAGTTGCGCGCGGTCAGGTTCTTCACGGTGACATGACGAGCCCCATCGACGATGATGCCGTTCTCTTTCTTGTCACCACCGTGAAGGACCGTTCTGAACCGATCGACGCCGGCGATGACCAACCTGGATGTCTTGACGACCACCGACTCGCGGTAAACGCCGGGCCTGATCAGAACGGTGGATCCTGGTTTGGCCGCGTCGACGGCTTTCTGGATCGTCGGGAAGTCGCGCGGGACCACCAGCTTGGGCCGCTCATCGTCTCCACCGGCGCCTGGATCGGTCCCGGGTGGGGGGCCGGCAGGATCGCCTACGGTGACCAGCCCGGCCATGCCGGCTCCGCCCCGGCCCCCGTGGTACTTGCAGAAATAGAGGTAGTAACCGACTTCGCTGAAGGTGCGCGAGTAGGTGTCCCCCGGTCGCAGATCGCCCGAGTCGTAGCCACCGCGCTCATCGGAGGTGACGGTGTGCGTGCTCTGCCCCCGGTCGTAGGTCCACACCACGGAGTCGCCGGGCTGGATCTGAACCTCGTCGGGAACGAAAGCGTTGTCACGGACCGAGACGGTCGCAGCCGCGGCCTGGGCCCGTTGCGGCGCGGCCATAAGAGCACTGCAGACCAAGGCCACTGCAGCGAGCAGGACGAGCCGGGGACGGCGGGCGGACCGGGTCATGGATGTCCGCCTTCGTGCTGGTTCTTGTACCTGCGGATCGCCGCCTTGGTCTCGCGGGTCAGCTCGCCGCCGGGAGTCCGGACGATGAACAGCCCCTCCATGCCGAGATCGGAGTGGCCCTGCACATGGCAGTGGTACATCCACGCGCCCGGCCCGACATGCTCACCCGCGATGATCTGAAAACCGAAGGAATCCGCGGGTCCCACGGTTCGGTTGTCGATGATCCTGTCGGTATCTCGCACCGTGGCCGCGAGGCCGGTTCGGTTGTCGACCCAGCGGTGAGCGTGCAGGTGGAAGGTGTGCATCAACTCGCCATGACCTATGACGACGAACTCGATCCTCTCGCCCTGGTTGACCTGGGGCAACGGGGTGTGCGGGGCGGTCTTGTTGTTGAAAGAGATGTTGTTCATCACGAGCACGATCGGCTTACGGTCGGGCAACGGATCCCCCGCCCGGCGGACTATGAGCGCGCCGTAGAGGCCCTTGCGGATCCCTCCCGTGCCGTGAGTGGTGCCCATGCAATGGTCGTGGTAGTGCCAGTAGCCGGCGCTGCCCGGATCCACCGTGCCGTCGGGCCGGGTCGAGGGGGCCGGAGCCTCGAAGACGTAGGTCTTGGCCCGCCCCGGAGCGACGCAACCGGCGTTGGTAGGGGTCCCGTCGCTGGAGGGGGTGTAGGCGACCCCGTGGGCGTGCATGCTCAGCCTCTTGTCCGAGTCGTTCACCAGGGTCACTTGAAGACATTCGCCCTCGTTCATGGTGAGGGTAGGACCGGGCACCGATGCCTTGCCGGGGACACGGCCGTACCCGATGCGCCCGCCGCCCATGTTCTCGGCGAACAGCGAGAGCGAGTTCGTGGGATCGTCACAGACCTCTGGGCGCGGTCCGTCTGCCTGAGGGACCTGAGCATGAGTGGTGACCGAGCCGGTCACGGCCGCGAGCAGGGCCGATACGACGATGATGGCGCGCCTCGGAAACCTCGACCTCGTGATCATCGCTCAATCAGAACACGGATGGGGCCGCTGGGATTCCCCTTCGAGGCGATCTAGTAGAACCAGTTGCCCTGGGTGAAAACCACCACGCCGAGCGTGGCCAGCGGAGTGAGCCCGATCACCAGCCAATCATGCAGCTGGCGACGCTTCCCGCTTGCTTCGCTGAGGAAGAGCACGATAGGAAACATCGTCAGAAGCATGCGAGGGACCGAGTAGTACCAAGTGCTGGTGAGCAGCACCGCGAGCATCGAGCCCATGAAGCCCGCGTAACCCCACTCTCTCTTCCACAGCGCCCACACCGTCACGGCCACCCCCACCAGCGCGGCGACTATCTCGAGGCGCCAGGCGAGCAACCAGTTCGTCGGATAGCTGGCGATGTCCCACGTGTTCCAGGTGTTCAAGAAGGAAGCCTGTGGTCCCACGAACGTGCGTCCCCAGCCCTCTCGTTGGTGGACGAGGAACATGAAGGGGTTGCCCATGGCTCGCGCCAAGAAAGCGCCGAACGCCAGCAACGGCAACACCCCGACGGTGAGCGCGAACGCGGCGTTGGCGACACGCTCGAAGCCGAACTCGCGCTGGCGCAGGAACTCGAGCGCTAGTCCGAACAGCAGGAACAGCCCGGCCGCGCGCGCGCCCATGGCGATCGCGGCAGGCAGGGCCACGAGGTGCCATCTGTGACGACGGGCGAAGTAGAACGCCGCGATCGCGCCCGCCAGGAACAGGGACTCGCTGTAGGGAGCTATCAGGAAGACCGCGGTCGGAAAGATGGTCAGATAGAGAAGCGCGCGACGGCCCGCCCCTGCGCCGTAGTCCTCTTCCGCCAGCCGGTACAAGAAAGCTCCGGCGACCGCTGCCGCTATCGCCGAGACCAGCATGCCCGCGGCAACCGGCGACAACCCCAAGAAGAGAAGAGGACGCACCGCCAGGGGGTATGCGGGAAAGAAGGCCGCGGCGTGGGCGTCGCTCTGCGGCGCGGTGTAACCGAACTCGGCGAT
>JAUJPD010000007.1:32985-34530 GCA_030447315.1 Actinomycetota bacterium
GTCGTCGCCATCAGGTAGGCCTCGTGCAGCCTCGGCCTCCCCTTCGTCGCGTCCGCTATGAAGATGACTGCGGGAAAGAAGGTGAGGAGGATGCGCGGGATGCTGAAGTACTCGGTCGAGGTGATCAACACGACCAACAGCGAGCCCATGAAGACGCCATAGCCCCACTCCTTGCGCGCGAGCGCCCACAGGACGAGACCGATACCAACGAGCGCGGCCACCACCTCGACCCGGTACGCGAACTGGAAGCTCGTGGACTGGGTCGGGTCGTCCCACCGGTTGATCGTGTTCGTGAAGGCCGCAACCGGACCGACGAACGCCCTCCCCCACCCGAGCCTCTGATCGACCACGAAATAGAACGGGTCCCCCTTCACCTGTGCCAGGTAGGCGGCGTAAGAAAGCAGCGGAAGCACCCCGATCACGATCGCCAGCCCGGCGGTCAGCACCTCTCTGGGAGAAAGGCCTTTCTGTCGCAGGGCTTCGGCAACCAATCCCAAGAGCAAGAAGATGCCGGCGAAGCGTGTCCCCATAGCGAGCGCCGCGGGCGGTCCGACGAGATGCCACCGCCGAGCCCGCGCCAGATAGAAGGCCGGCACTGCGCCGGCCAGGAACAGCGATTCGCTGTAAGGCGCCACCAGGAAGACCGCCGTCGGGAAGACCGCGAGGTACAACACGGCGCGACCTCCGACCGCTTCCCCCAGCTCCTCGGATGCCAGCTTCAAGAGGAAGGTGAAAGCCACCCAGGACCCGAGTGCGGACACGACGAGGCCCGCGATGATGCCGGGGATCCCGAGCCAACCAAGAGCCCGAACCGCGAGCGGGAAGAGCGGGAAGAACGCATACGAGTTGGGAAAGCTCCCCGGGCCCTCGTAGCCCACGGCGGCGGTCGTCAGGAACCGGGTCGCGTCCCACCGATCCCAGATCTCGAAGAGACCGCGCTCGGGAACCCCCTGAGTGTCACCCGAAAGCAGGTAGGAAGAGGCATACGCGAGCAAGAAGAACAGCACTCTGGTGACCACGACCACCACGCCCGCCCTCACCCACGGCGACCGCGGGCGCGGCTCGGATCGTTCCTGCATCTGCGACGCGCCGGCAGAGATGGCGCTATTCAGGCGACCAGCGCAGCTTCAGCTCGCGTGCCGCCTTGGCCTCGTCCGGCCTTCGGACCGGCGTCGTTCGAGGCGCGGAGCGCACGAGCTCTGGGTCGCTTCCTGCCTCGGCCGCGATCTGGTTGAGCGCCGCGGCGAGTCCGTCGATGGTCTCTTTGGACTCGGTCTCGGTGGGCTCGATCATGAGGGCTTCGTCCACCACCAGTGGGAAGTAAACGGTAGGAGGGTGATAGCCAAGATCTATCAACCGCTTCGCTACGTCCATCGCTTTCACCCCGTGCTTCTTGAGCGCTTTCGCGCTCGAGACGAACTCGTGCATGCAGTCACCCGGGTACGCGGCCGGAAAAGCCTCCTCGATCAACGCCTTGAGGTAGTTGGCGTTCAGCACGGCCCCCTCGGCCACCCGCCGGAGACCCTCCGCGCCCAGCGACCGGAG
>JAUJPD010000007.1:34630-63653 GCA_030447315.1 Actinomycetota bacterium
CCGGGACGAACGATGCCGACGATCGAGTTGAAGTTCGCTCCGTCGTAATAGAGCAGTCCGCCCACCTCGTGCACCGCCGCGGCGATCGCTTGGATGTCTCGTTCGAAGAGGCCGAGCGTGTTGGGGTTCGTGAGCATCAAACCCGCGGTCTCTTCGTCTAGAGCGTCTTTCAGGGCCTCCAGGTCGACGAGACCACGTCGATCCGACGCAACCTCCTCGGCCCGGTAGCCCGCCAGCGAGACGCTCGCGGGATTGGTGCCGTGGGCGGAGTCGGGGATGATCACCTTGGTGCGCTGGTCGCCCCGGCTCTGGTGGAAGGCCCGCATCATCAACAGCCCGGTCAACTCTCCCTGCGCGCCCGCGGCCGGTTGGAAAGTCAGACGCGCCATGCCCGTGGCCTCGCATAGCGCGTCGCCCAGGAGACCGAGAAGCTCAAGGGCTCCCTGAACGAGCTCGTCGCCGGCGAACGGGTGCAGGGACGCGAACCCGGGCAGGCTCGCGGCGACCTCCGCGACCTTCGGGTTGTACTTCATGCTGCACGAGCCCAACGGATAGGGACCGACGTCGATGGCCCAGTTCCGTTGGGAGAGACGCGTGTAGTGACGGACGAGGTCGAGCTCGCTGACCTCGGGCAGCGCCGGCGGTTGCTTGCGCCGGTGCCCTTCAGGGATCAGGTCATGAAGCTCCGGGGTGTCGACGCCCGGTTCCGGCAGCGACCATGCGCGGCGACCGGGGCGGGATCGCTCGAAGATGAGCGGGAACGGATCGCGGTCGCCTCCGTCCGTGGTGACCGTACGCGTTCCGCCTGAGCTCTCGAGGGCGCGGCTCATCGTTCGGCCAGCTCTTTCTCGATCGCTTGCGCGAGCTGCTCGATGTCGGTCTCCGTTCGTTTCTCGGTCACCGCGACGAGAAGGCAGCGGTCGAGGTGGGGATACCAGGTGCCAAGGGCCGGTCCCGCCAGCACCCCGCGCGTGGCGAGGGAGCGGACGAGGGAGCGGCCCTCTACGGGCGTCTCGAGAACCACCTCTTTGAAGTGGGGTCCTTTGAAGCGGACGCTGCAACCCGGGATGGTCTCGAGCCTGGCGGCCGCGGCGGCGGTCCTGCGGACGCAGATCTCGCCGAGGCGAGCGAGGCCCTGGGGGCCGAGCCACGACAGGTGAACGGCGGCCGCGATCGCCATCAGCGTCTGGTTCGTGCACACATTGGACGTGGCCTTGGCGCGCCGTATGTGCTGCTCTCGAGCCTGCAACGTCAAGACGTAGGCGCGGCGTCCCTCGGCGTCGACGGTCTCTCCCGCGATACGTCCCGGTACCTGGCGAACGAGATCGAGCTTGGTCGCGAACAGGCCGACATAGGGGCCCCCGTAGGAGATCGGGTTCCCCAGCGACTGGCCCTCGCCTACGGCTACGTCGGCGCCCAGGTCACCGGGAGAACGCAGCACCCCCATCGCCGTCGGGTCGGTGACGCAGACGACGAGCACACCGGCGTCGTGCGCGGCGGCGGACAGAGCCTCGACGTCCTCCAGGCGCCCGAAGAAGTTGGGGTAAGCAACCACCACTGCGGCCGCGTCCTCCGGGCGCAGCGCCGTGACCTCCACGGTTCCGTCTTCGCCCACCGGGACGTCCACCAGCTCCAGCCCTAGACCTGAGGTATAGGTTTGGAGCACCTGACGATAATGAGGATGCACCCCCTGGGTGACCAGGACCCTGTCTCGCCTCGTGGCGCGCACCGCCAGGTTCACCCCCTCGACCAGCGCGTTGGCGCCGTCGTAGAGGGACGCGTTGGCGACGTCCATCCCGTAGATCTCGCACAGGAGCGTTTGGAACTCGTAGACCGCCTGGAGGACCCCCTGGGAAAGCTCGGGCTGATAGGGGGTGTAGGAGGTGGCGAACTCCGCCCGCCCCGCCAGCGCCCCGACCGCCGCCGGAAGGTGGTGGTCGTAGGCTCCCCCGCCGGCGAAACACAGCGTCGCCGCCGCGGCCGAACGGGCCGCCAGCGCATTGAGGTGCGCCGTCAGCTCGGGCTCGGACAGGGCCGGTGGTACATCCAGGGACCGCCCGAGCTTGACCTCGTCGGGCAGCGCCGCGAACAGGGCCTCTAGATCGTCGAAGCCGCAGCGCTCGAGCATCTCGCTGAGGTCTTCGGGGGTGTGGGGCAGAAAGTCCAAGGTCAGGATCCGATCCGTGGATTTGTCGACAAAGCTACTTCTTTCCTTTCTGGATGAAAGGGGGCTTGACGATAACGCCCTCGATCTTGCGCCCGCGGGCTTGGATCTCGACCGCATCTCCAACCGCCGGGAGTGTCTCACGCGGGCCCAGGGCCAAGGCGATGCCCACGCCGAGGGTTGGTGAGAAGTTCCCGCTGGTCACCTCGCCGATCACCTCGTCGCCGGCGCCGACCAGATAACCCTGCCGCGGAACGCCGCGTCCCGTGCAGCGGATCCCGAACAGCTTCCGTCTCGGTTTCTCGGACCGCACCTTCTCCAGCGCGTCGCGCCCCCTGAACGGCGTGTCCCACGCAAGCACCCAACCCAGGCCGGCCTCCAGCGGGTTCACCTCCATGGTGATCTCGTGTCCGTAGAGGGCGTAACCCATCTCGAGGCGCAATGTGTCCCGCGCCCCCAGCCCGGCCGGGGTGGCCCCGAGTGCGACGAGCTTGTCGAAGACGTTGGCCGCCGACGCAGAGGGGACGTAGATCTCCACGCCTCTCTCGCCGGTGTACCCGGTGCGCGCGACCATGCCTTGTTCGCCGCCGAGGTCGATAGCGTTCCACTCGTGCAGGTTGAGGCTCCCTGTTCTGGGGGCCGGGAAGCCGCGTTCGAATAGGTCCATCGCCTGGGGTCCCTGCAGAGCCAAGATCGCATATCGGTCCCACTCGTCAACGGGTTCGGCACCGCATTCCGCTATCGCTTCTGCCACCGCCTCCACGTTGGATGCATTGGGTACGACAAGCCACTCGTCGTCTTGGACGCGGTAGACGAAGACGTCGTCGATGCAGCCACCGTCGTCGGTCAACGCGAGTGAATAGGTCGCGCGGCCCGCGGCCAGTTCCTGAACGTCCGCGGTCATCGCTCGCTGAAGAGCTTCTCCCGCACCTGCTCCGGACACGCGCAGCTTGCCGAGGTGAGAGACGTCGAAAACCCCGGCCGAGGTGCGGACGGCGTTGTGCTCGGACACTACGCCTGAGTACTGCAACGGCATCTGCCAGCCGCCGAAGTCGGTGAGCCTGGCCCCCAGCTCATGGTGCCTGTCGAGTAGCGGGGTCCTTTTCTGGGTCATCCCGCCAGAGGCTTGTCGAAGAGAGCGATCGGCCCGGTCTCGGCGGAACCCGCGTCGGAGGTGGCATTGAGGTCGGCCGAGCCCACCGCGGGGGTTCCACCCAGCAACGAGCCCTGAGAGGGCTCTTCCAGGCCGTACTTGATCAATAGATTGAGGTAATCCCGCTGGTAGAGGATCTTGCACTTCACGTCGGGATACAGCTCCATCAAACGCCTGGCCTTGCGGTTCTTCTTGGTCACGAGCTTCTGGTTGAGCGTCGTGATCTCGATGTAGAGGTCGAACGTCGGCAGGTAGAAGTCCGGAGAGAAACGTTGCGTCGCGTTGCCGGTGCGGTCCCACTCGATGTCGAAGGTGGTGGGCTCGTAGGCCCATTCGATCCGATAGAAGTCCAGAAGCTTCGCGAACTGTCGCTCGCTGTTGTGCGCGAAGGACACGCGTTCGTGGGGAAGTGAGGGATAGGGCTGGTCTTCCAGGCCGTCGCTGCCCTCCAGGATGGCTTACCCCTCCTTGGCCGTGGCGGTCACCTTCGGGTCGCGCGAACCGTACTCCACCTGCTCACCCACCGGACGGAGTTCGCGCAAAGTTCCTGCCAGCTGATCGCGGATCTTGTCCACCGCCACGATCGCGCCCAGCACGCCCTGGCCCGAACGAAGAAGGTCGACTACCTGCGCGTCGGAGGTGCACGCGTAGACGCCATTCCCGTCGGTCACGATCGTCACCTTGGACCAATCATCATCGAGGTGATCGCGCACGTACTCGATCGCCTGGCGCACCTTTTGCAGGCTCGCGCCGGCATCGGTGAGGCTCTTGATCACTTTCAGTTGAAGCAGGTCGTTGAACGAGTAGAGCCGCTGTGTTCCGGATCCCTTCGCCTCCTGCAACGAGGGGATGACCAGTCCCGTGCGCGTCCAGTAATCGAGCTGTCGATAGGTGATGTCGACGATCTTGCAGGTCTGCGGTCCGCGGTAGCCCGTCTCGGTCATGGTCTCTCCCCTATCCCCGGGATCTCTACGACGCGCGAGTCACACGTCCGTAGTTACGTGGGTGGAAACAGTAAGGCTCCGGCGCGGTGGTGTCAAGACGAACCCTAAGCCCAACGTAGAGGGTCACCCCGCTACTGGTCGGCGGCGAAGTCCTCGGGACTCACTTGGTCGAGGAACTCCCTGAATTTCTCGACCTCGGTCTCCTCTTCGTCGCGCAGCTCGATGCCCGCCTGATCGAGAACCTCCTCGGCCGCGAAGATGGGGGCGTTGATGCGCACCGCCAGCGCGATCGCGTCGCTCGGCCGCGAAGAGACCTCCACGGTCTTCCCGTCCGAGCTCATCCTGATCAAGGCGTAGAAGGTCTGGTCGACCAACTCCGATATGAGGATCCTTTCGACGGCAACCTGAGTCTCGCCGAGGATGTCGCGCAAGAGGTCGTGCGTCATAGGGCGCGGGGTTTGTATCCCTTGCAGCGCGAAGGCGATCGCGGTTGCCTCGACCGCGCCTATCCATATCGGCAGGTACCGCTCGCCGTCGGACTCTTTGAGAAGGACGATGGGCTGGTTCGAGGGAAGCTCGACCCGGACCCCGACGAGCGAAAGCTCCTTCATGCGGGCGAGGCTAACACCCCCCTTTGGACTACTTCTCCAGGAAGAGACGGTCCACGAGAAGCATCGGATCGTTCGCCAGCTTGGCGATGTCCTTCACCGCGAGTATCTCCGGAACGTTGCGATAGAGGCCCTGGAAGTCGAGTCCGTAGCCCACAACGAACACATCCGGGATCTCGAAACCCGAATACTCCAGCTCGACCGGGACTATCCGCCGCGCTGCCTTATCCAGCAGTGTCACCGCGCGCAGCGAGGCCGGTGCGCGCTCGCTCAAGCTCCGTCTCAGATAGTTCAAGGTGAGCCCCGTGTCCACGATGTCCTCCACGATGACGACATCCCTGCCCGCCATGTCGCTCTCGAGGTCCTTGACTATGCGCACCACTCCTGACGAACCGCCCGCCTGCGAGTAAGAGGAGATGGAGATGAAATCGACCTCCACCTCGATGTCGAACCGGCGCAACAGGTCCGCCAGGAACAAAGTGGATCCCTTGAGGACACCGACGAGCACAGGGGGCCGGACACAGGCCCGAAGCTCCTGGCTCATCTCGTGGGCCAACTCGCCGGCTCGTCGATCCAGATCACGCGTCGAGATCAACAGGTCCGCCGGCTCCTCTGGGATCCCGTTCATGCACCTAGACCCGCGGCTAAGCGAGCCGCGCCGCGTATGACTCCCGAGAGGGCGCGTCCGACCCAACTGGACCGTCGCCGCGCGACCGGGTCGCGAGCCAACGCGGGAACGGTGCCCAGAATGGAGCCGTTGGACATGACCTCGACCGTACCTACCTCTTCACCCTCTTGAAGCGGAAGCAACACCTGGTCCGCCGGGGTGAAGGTGATGTCGAGGGGGCCTGGAGGGATCGCACCGTGGAGATCGGCACCTGCGACGACCACGGTGGAACCGCCGGGATCGAAGACGAGGGCCCCCACCTCTTCCCGGGCCGATAGAAGAAGCCCGGGTTCTCTCGCTCTGGCCCTCGCCTCCCGCCGTTGAGCCCGCGCACGTTTCTCGAGTGCGACGAAGCCCCGATCGAGCAGCTCGCGGGCATCGGCGGCGGCGTCGGCCGATCGCATGACCACGGCGATCAAGGACCCTTGTCGGCGGGTCGCGGCAGCCACGAGTACCTCACCGGCTCCGAGGGTGCGGCCGGTCTTGACTCCTATCGCGCCCTGGTAAGTCTCAAGCAGAGGATTACTGTTCTCCAGGAGCGCCGCACCTTCCGGGGCTGAGATCGTTCGCTGAGGAGTGGCCACGATCCGCGCCAACCGAGCATCGTCCAGAAGCGCCTGGGCGATCTCCGCCAGGTCCGAGGCGGAGGAGTAGTGGCCGGGCTGGTCGAGGCCGTGGGGGTTCGCGAACCGAGTGTCACGAAGCCCAAGGGAGCGTACGGTTCGGTTCATCTCCTCAACGAAGGCGTCGATGTCGCCCTCGACATGGGCGGCCAGGGCGGCCGCGGCTTCGTTCGATGAATCCAGCAGCAACGCATAGAGGAGGTCGCGCACGGTGAACAGGTCACCTGCACTGAGGTCCAAGCCCCCACCGCCCACCGCCGCCGCTTCCGGCGACACCTGCACTACCTCTCGGAAGGAGGCTGCGTCCGCGGTGACCAGAGCCGTGACCATCTTCGTCGTGCTGGCGTTGGGGAGCCGGGCGTGGATCGAGCGCGAGAAGAAGACCTCGCCCGAAGACGTATCTAGAACCAGGCAGGCGTCACAGGTGGCCGCCGGCGGTCCTGCAGAGGCGGCGCCAGAGGGACCCTGAGCCAGTGCCGCCGCAACCAGCGCGAGGACGACGGCTAGACGAGCGCAGGGAAACGGTCGCTTTGTCGACAGGTACACAAGTAGCTATGAAAAGGCTACAGAAGCTCGCGCAGGCTCGACCGCAGTGCTGCTTCTTTGAGCTGTCGGGACAGGGTCGCAAGCTCATTGACCGACTGCAGGGCTTGGTCGTGGGCGGCAGGATCCCGGCGGCGCGCCCCGGGAGCGACGATCTGCTCGAAGAAGGCGGCTTCCCGCTCGGCGAACTGCTTGTACATCCTGAGGTGCCGGGGTTCGACGCCGAAGTCGAAGAAGCGCTTGGCGGACCTGGCCACGACGAGGTCGTTCTCGTCATAGGTGGTGTCGTCGCTTGAGCTCAGCAGGCCGAAGTCCTCCAGGCCCTTCAGCTCCGCCTCGGACAACTGGGCCGCGCTCCGCAACTGATCTCGATCGAGCTGCACGCTCGTGAGAAGTGCGGCCGCCGAGCCGTTAGAGGCTTCCGCCGTCGGATCCGCGCCCCCGGAAGCGCCAGAAGCGGAGGGAGGGGTCGACGCCTCGGCGGGAACCGTCCCTCCGTTCGCATCCACATCGCTCAACCGCTGTTGATGACCCGGAGAGGCAGGAACTGATCGCGTTGGAGGGACAAGATGTAGCGCAGGCGGGCGACGTCGCCGTCGTAGAACTTCCTATAGCCCGACGGTGTGCGCTCCGGAGTGATCAGGCCTCCGTCTCGAGGAACCGGATCTGGAGATGCTGATGTCGGGGAAGTCGGAACGGACGCTTTCGAGCACCTCGCCGATGCTCAGATAGTCACGGGACCTGGAGAGCGGCATCGTTCTCAGGCTCCTCCCAGGAATACCAGCTTGAATTTCCCCACCTGGATCTCTCGTCTCCGGTGCGCAGCGGCTGCTTCCTCTACTCGCTCGCGATTGACATAGGTCCCGTTAAGGCTTCCGACGTCGTGGATCGCGAATCCTCCTCGCCTCGCCTCAGCTCTGCGTGCCGGCGAGAGACGGTGATGTCGTCGAGGAAGATCGCGCTCTCTGGGTGCCGGCCGATCTCGGTGGTCTCGCTGTCCAAGAAGAACTTGCTGCCGGCGTTGGGTCCTCGTTTCACTATCAGCACCCCGCGTCCGTCCTCCAGCTCCTCCGGGGCGATGTGAACGTCTTCCTCGAGGTCGGGCTCCAGCTCGGGGTCGCGAAGGTGATGGTTGTATCGGTGCCGGAGGCTCGCCCAACGGCGTTCCGCAGGAGGAGCAGAAGTTGCTGCCCCCGGGTTCTTGTGTCCACAGTTCGTGCAGTACATCCAGCTACCCTATAGCCGAACTTGAGGGTTAGTCAACCTGGATCACGCTCACTCGGATCCCCGGGTGAAGCGCTCGTACTCCTCGGCGCTCATCAGTTCTGCGACGTCGTCTTCATTGCCCTCGATAGTGACCAACCAGCCCTCGTCGTACGGGTCCTCGTTGATCAACTCCGGTTCTGCTCGACGTCGTTGTTCTTCGCCAGCACCTTTCCTGTGACCGGGCTGTAGACGTCGAGACGGACTTGCGGATTCCACCTCTCCAATGGCTAGTTCCTTGCACCTCCGTCCCCGGCTCCGGCAGGCCGACGAATACGACGTCTCCCAGTTGATCCTGGGCATAATCGGTGATGCCGATCACGATCCGCCCCTCCTCCGCTCTCGCCCATTCATGGTCCTTCGTGTAGCGGCGATCGTTTTAGTACCTCCGGGCACGAGCCCTCCTCTCCCTGAGCTAGGCGATATAGGTATAAGTAGACAAATAGATCATGCGGTGTCCCCAAGGCCTGAAGCTTCTTGATGGCTTCTCGTCCGTAAAGGTAAGCCGCCGCCCAGTACAGGGTCCCGCCCACGAGGGTGAGAAGGAAACCGGCGGCATCTGCGGCCGCCGCCGCCGCGAGATCGGTCTCGGAGACAGCCAGGAGGGTCAGGCCCATAAGCAACGCGGCAGTAGCCGTCTTTCCAACCCGGTTGACGGCGATCCTCTCGACCTTCTTTCGCTCGAGATAGGGAAAGAAGCTCAGGACGAGCAAGTCTCGACCAACGATGAAGACAGCCACCCACCAGGGCAGGGTTCGACGGACGACCAGGGCGATCAGCAAGGCAGCGATGAAGATCCGGTCGGCGAGGGGGTCGCAGGAGCTTGCCCAGCTCGCGACCGAGTCGGTCCGCCGGGCGATGTACCCGTCGAAGAAGTCGCTGGTCGCCCCCGCCGCGCACAGGACCACAGCTGCGTTCTCCTGCCCGAGACGAAGAGCCAGATGAAGATGGGGACCGTGGCGAGCCGGGCCAGCGAGAGGATGTTCGGGATCGTGAGGATGCGATTGCTCACGGCCGGGGTCAGAGTGGGCCGAGCTTCGTTCATCCCCCTACCCGACCCCCCTCTCTTGCAGCTCCGCGGCGGGTCGCACTTCGACCGAACCATCGCCGTCGGGACGGCCGGATTCGAACCGGCGACCCTGGTCCCCCAGACCAGTGCGCTAACCAAGCTGCGCCACGTCCCGCTGTGATCCCTATCGGCCGACAGCGGCCTCGGGGCGCGAATGATACCGACGTGCCGAGAACCGTAGTTTGTTTACTCGTCTATAAGAAGACAAGAGATTCAGTCATATATCGATATCGTGAGCGGCATCCAGCAGCAAGACCTATGCTGCGACCGCTCTCGTGACCCGGTCAGCACGTGGGTCTCCTGGCGCAGGATCCAGGCTCGCTTGCCCGCAACTCTAAACATCAGCGTTACGTCTACTCTTTATCCGGACCTCGATATCGATGGGACTTCCCGCGAAGGGCTCTTCGGCGCGCATCCGGTGTTCGATGTGGCGGACATGCTCCGGCCTCGAGAGGCCCCGAGGCGAAGAGGAGGAAGCGCGGTGGTGCGACGGAAGCCTGAACCGCGTACAGGATCCGGCTCGCTCTCCCTCCGACCCGAGGATGAGGCTTTCGCTCCTGCGCCTCACGAACCAATCGATTCACAACCGAGGTGCCGAGCCGTCGGCGGTGAGATCCCACCGACTCTTCCACCGCGGGGAGGATCCTCTGGACCCCGCGCATCGTCAGGGCTGAGGTCCTGACGATGGTCGCCCACGGGAGGAAGCGGAGGCGTTCGATCACGAACCGCTCCAACCGCTCTCGTTCCTTGGGGTCGGGATCGAGCAGGTCCCACTTGTTCAGGACCACCACGCAGGCGCGTCCGCTCTCGACGATCTCTTGTGCGATCCGTTGATCGTGTCCCGTCACCCGCTCGGAGACGTCGATCACCAGCACCGCCGCGTCTACGCGGATCAAGGTTTGTCGCGACCTCAGGAAACTGAAGTACTCGAGAGGATCTTTCATCTGCACCTCGCGTCGCATCCCGGCGGTGTCGACTATCCGGACGATCCGGCCATCCCCTAGCTCGAGCTGCGAGTCGACGGGGTCGCGTGTCGTTCCGGGAACAGCGTCGACTATGGAACGGGTCTCGCCGACGAGCGCATTCAACAAGGACGACTTGCCGACGTTGGGACGTCCCACGATGGCCAGCGATGCCCACACCGGTTCGCCGGCGCCCTTCCGCGGGGGCAAGGCGCCCACGACGGCGTCTAGCAGGTCGCCCGACCCTCTTCCGTGCACGGCCGACAGCGGCCACGGCTCCCCCAGCCCCAGCCGGTGGAAGGGCGCCGCCATCGGGGCGTCCCTTGGATCGTCCACCTTGTTCGCTGCCAGGATCACCGGCTTGTGCGCCCGGCGCAGCGCGTCGGCAACTATGTGGTCGTCTTGAAGGGGGCCGGAGGACGCATCGACCACCAGGATCACCAGGTCGGCAGATTCGATGGCGAGTTGTGCCTGCTCGGCCACCCTGGCATCCAAGCCCTCCGCTCCCGGCTCCAAACCGCCGGTGTCGACGAGCTCGAAGGAGTGACCTGCCCACTCTGCGATGAAACCTCTTCGATCCCGGGTCACTCCTGGCGTCTCTTCCACGATCGCTTCGCGGCGCTGCAGAACGCGATTGACCAAAGACGACTTGCCCACGTTCGGCCGCCCCACGACGGCAACGACGGGAAGGCGAGCGGCAGGCGACGTCACCGGTCCGTCGTCCGAAGCGTGGCGGAGCGAACCAACTCGACCACTCGCTGGATGACGTCGGGGAAGTCGATCTGGGTTGTGTCGATCACTATCGCATCGGGAGCTTGCAGCAACGGCGACACCTCTCGGTTGCGATCTCTCTCGTCACGCCGCGCTATGTCTTCCTGGAGGGTCCTGCAGGTGTCGTCCCCTTCGGGAAGTCCGAGCTGCCGGCAGCGTCGGCGCGCACGCTCGGGCAGAGAAGCCGTCAGGTAGATCTTCACCTCGGCGTCGGGCAGGACCTCGCTTCCGATATCCCGCCCTTCCATGACCACGTCCTCGCCCGAAGCCAACCGTCGCTGGAGCTCGACCAAGGCATCTCGAACGACCTGATGCTGAGCTATGCGCGCGGCCGCGTCTGTCACGTCCGCGTCACGGATCCTGCCTACGACATCTCTACCGTTCAACAGCACATGATCTTCCGTGACGTCTAGATCAAGGGCATCGATCAGTCTGGCCAGCGCAGCCTCCTCACCGACATCGGCGCCCGCCTCGATCGCGGCCAAAGCGATCGCGCGGTACATGGCGCCGGTATCCAGGTAGCGGTAGCCCAGCGCGCGGGCCGTCGCTCTGGCAACCGAGCTCTTACCCGCTCCGGCCGGTCCGTCGATCGCTACCGCCGTCATCGCGACGCTGTTACCTCACCTAGGACATCGAGGAACTCGGGGAAGGAGGTGTCCACGCAGCTCCAGCCCTTGACCCTCACGCGAGAGCCGGCGATGAGGCCTGCAACCGCAAAGGAGAGCGCGATGCGGTGGTCTCCGAAGCTATCGACCTCACCTCCGGCGATCTCACCCGGCCCCCGGACCACCAGGCCGTCTGGAAGCTCCTCGGCATCCACCCCCAGCTGCTTCAGGTTCGTTACGAGTGCGGTTATCCGGTCTGATTCCTTGACCCGCAGTTCGGCCGCTCCTGAGAAGGTGGTCTCTCCCTCGGCCTGGGACGCCACGATCGCGAGGGCCGGGATGTCATCTATCAGTGAGGGCACGAGCTCGGGAGGGACCCGGATACCCCGCAGTGGGCTCTGCGCGACGTGGATGCTGCCCACCGGCTCGCCGAGTGAAGATGACGTCTCGCCCCAGGAGATCGCAGCCCCCATGCTCTCTAGAACGCCAAGAGCAGCGGTGCGGGTGGGATTCACCCCAACATCCACCAGCGTCAGATCCGAGCCCGGGACGATCGCTGCCGCCGCCACCAGGAACATCGCCGAAGACATGTCGCCAGGGATGACGACGTCGAAAGTCCGGGGCGAGCTACCACCACGCACGGTCACGGAAGAATCGTCCACTCTTACGTCCACTCCAAGCGCCCGCAACATGCGTTCGGTGTGGTCGCGGCTGCGCGTAGGCTCCTCGACCCGCGTCGAGCCGCCCGCGGAGAGGCCTGCGAGCAACAGCGCCGTCTTGACCTGGGCGCTGGCGACCTGGAGCCGGACATCGACGCCGCTAAGGGCGCCTCCTCGGATCGTTAGTGGGGCCAGGTCACCGTGACGGCGACCGTCGACGCGGGCGCCCATCTGCCTCAACGGAGCCGCCACTCTCAGCATCGGCCGGCGACGCAATGACGAGTCCCCAGTCAGGACGACCGAGCCCTCGATGCCCGCGCACAGCCCGAGGAGCACCCGCATGCTGGTTCCCGAGTTGCCGAGATCGATGACGTCGTCCGGCTCCGACAGTCGCTCCCATCCCCCGCCCTCCACTTCAACTTGAGCCTTATGGGAGGCGATCTCGCACCGGACCCCCAGTTGCTCCAGAGCACGAGCGGTGGAGCGCACGTCATCTCCCAGGTTGGGCCGGATGATGCGCGAGCGCCCCTCCGCCAGCGCGGCCAGGATCAGAGCCCGGTGCGAGATCGACTTGTCTCCCGGCACCGAAACCTCTCCCATCAACGGTCGTGGAGTAGACGACGCCCGGCGTCGTCTCATCGATATGCGTCTTTGTAGACAAATCGTTTTCTTTCCTTGTCGCTCATTCGGGCCGCCCCTGTTCCACCCGGTACCCGAGCTTGCCCAGCGCCGAGGCAAGCTCGGCGGCCGCTCCCTCGCCGGCCACCACAACCTCCAGTCGCCCCCGGCCGCCTTCGGTGGAATGGACGATCTGAAGGTCCTCGATGTTCGCTCCGATGGCGCCTGCGGCTGTGGTCACCTCCGCCAGCACCCCTGGCCGATCCAGCACCGGCATTGTCAATGAGACGGGCACCCCCGTCGCCAGCGGCTTCGCGAACAACGTGATGCGGGCGTCGCGCGCGCGGCCGAGGAACTCCGCTAGATCCTCCCAGCGCTCCTCGGCGAGCATCGCGGCGACGTCTCCCAAGGTGCTGCCGAAGTCCTGTAAAGCATCAAGTGCCGCTTCACGGTTCGCGCGCAGGATCGTCACCCAGAGCCCCGGTTCACTCGAGGCGATCCGCGTGACGTCCCGGAACCCCCCGGCGGCCAACCCCAGCAGGCTCTCCTTATCCTCCGCAGCCAGCAAGGCGGTGACCAAGGCACTCGCCGCGAGCTGCGGAAGATGGCTCAGGCGAGCCAATAGGCGGTCGTGGTCAGAGGGATCCAGCGCGACCGGCCTCGCCCCCAATGCCGTGGCCAGGTTGGTGGCGATCCGGTATGTCCGCGACGAGGTGGCCGGGGTCGGTGTCAGGATCCACCACGCGTCCTGGAAGAGCTCGGCATGGGCGGCGGAGATGCCATGCCTCTCGGACCCCGCCATCGGGTGACCGCCGACGAAACGAGACCCGAGGATGTCCTCGCAGCGTCTGACCACCCCCTCTTTCGCACTTCCCACATCGGTGACCACCGCGCCGGGCGGGGCGGCATCGGCTATCTCGCCACAGAGGGCCGCCGTAGCGTCGACCGGGGTGGCTACCACTATCAGGTCGGCCGTCGCCACCGCGGTCGCCGCGCTACCGGCGACCGAGGTAAAGGCGCCACGGCGCAACCCTTCTTGCAGAACGTCCGAGTCCGTATCGAAGCCGATCACGGAGGGGGGCGACGGCGAGGCCCGCAGGCCAAGCGAGATGGAGCCTCCGATCAGGCCATTCCCGATGACGGCGACCGTCTTGAACATCTACAGGTCTCCTTTACGGTTAGTCTGAGGCCAGGTCGGTTCGCAGGGTGCGAGCCTCGTTGAGATAGACGTGGCGGAGCTCGCCCCTGTCAAGGGTGGTGTAAAGGTGCATCAGGACCCGGATGCAGCGCGGCAACGCTCCCGCGACGTCGATCTCGGCGGCCGACAGCAACGGGACGTCGGAGATCCCGATCGATCGGGCAGCGGCGGCGGGAAACTCGCTCCTAAGGTCGGGAGTGGAGGTAAAGACGATGCTCACCAGCGCATCGGGCTCCACCTGGTTGCGACGCAACATCTCCTCCAGGAGTTCCCCGGTCGCTGCGACGATGCTGCTGGAGTCGTCCGCGGACACCGTCGTGGCTCCGCGGATGGCGCGGATCTTCATTTACAAAGCAACTCCCTTACTTGTCGACATGTCTACGTTGCCCTACTGCCCCACCGGCCCTTCTCTGCCGGGGCGGTTGGCACCTCGATCAAGTGCACATGTCGACAGGTGCCCCGCCTGCGCCGGAGCGACATGACGACTTGTCTACAGCCCCGACGCCCGGTACAACTCCCTTACCTCGGCGGGGCTGAGGCGACGGTAGGTGCCCGGCTTGAGCCGACCCAGCCTAAGCGGCCCGACCCCCACCCTCACGAGCCGGCGAACGGGGTGGCCCACCGTCTCGAGCATCCGGCGGGCCTGGCGGTGGCGTCCTTCTTTCAGCACCAGCTCGACCAGGCTCCCCGCAGCGCTCCTCTCCACCACGGTCACGCCGGCGGGAGCGGTCGGACCGTCTTCTAGCTCCACGCCCCGCGCCAGTTCCCGTGCGGTTCTAGGGGTCATGCTGCCTTGCACCTCCGCTACGTACGTCTTCGGGACCCCGAAGCGGGGATGGGTCAGATGGAGCGTCAGATCACCGTCGTTGGTGAGGATGATCGCGCCCTCGGTCTCTATGTCCAGGCGGCCCACCGGCCATACCCGCACATCGGTCTCGACCAGATCCACCACCGTGGTGCGGCCCTCCGGGTCGTCGGCGGTCGAGACCACTCCCGCCGGCTTGTTCAACAGGAAGTGGAGAAGATCCTCCTGGAGCGGAACCGTCGAACCATCAACCTTTACTTCATCTTTCGAGGAATCGATCCGTTGCCCGAGCTGGGCCCGCCTGCCGTTTACCTGGATCCGGCCGCGGACGATCATCTCCTCCACCGTACGGCGCGAGCCCACGCCGGCACGAGCGAGAACCTTCTGTAGACGCTCCCCCGAAGGCTGGCTCACGCCCCCGGGGACAGCTTGGCCTCCATGTCGGCGACCGCATCCGTGTCGGGCATGAAGCCGACCAGTGGGGGAAGGTCTTCCACAGAGCGGAGGCCCATCCGCTCGAGGAAGCTGTCCGAGACGGTGAAGAGGACGGGCGAGCCGGGACCGCGATCGCGGCCGCTCTCGACGATCAGGTCTCGTTGTAGGAGCGTCTTCACCACCCTGTCCGAGTCGACGCCCCGGATGTCCGCTATCTCCGCCCGCGACACGGGCTGCTTGTAAGCGATGATCGCGAGCACTTCCAAGGAGGCGCCGGAAAGACGCCCGTGGCGGTGACCCAGCACGAACCTCTCCAACCACGGCGAGCAGTCGGGACTCGTGTAGAGCCTCCATCCGCCTCCACTCTCGCGCAGGACGTAACCCCGCTCCTGGTCTTGAAGCTCACCTCTCATGGTCTGGAGGAGGGCCGCGACCTCACCTGCAGACGTCTCGAGCACCTCGGCGAACATCGTCGTGGGAACCGGTTCTTCGGCCAGCAACAGGATCGACTCGATGATCTTGCGGTTAGGCGGGGTCAGTGGGCACCTCCGGATCGATGGCGTATTCGTCGGTTTCTTGGAGGATGGTGTAGACGTCGACCGCGCCGGTCCACGCTGCGGTTATGTCCCCGAAACGATCGGCCTGCAGGAGGTCGACGGCGCCGGCTTTGAAAAGCTCCAGCAAGGCCAGGAACCGGACCACCACTTCGATCCGGGACCGTCCCCGCCCGCAAAGACATCTGAAGCTGGCGCTTCCCTCTCGATCCAGCCTGCCGGCCAGTTCCTCGATCGCATCTCGAACAGACTCCTTGGTGGAGGTGACGTGGGAGGTGTCCAGTTCCACGACCGGCTTCGGCGTCAGAGCCCGCAGCGCCGCCCGGCGAAGATGCTCGAGATTCAGACCCTGCAAGGGATCGGGCACCACCGAGACGAGGTGAGGCTCGAGGGCGACGGATCTGCCGATGAACCCCTCACCGGTGGTGAGCTCCGAAGAAAGCCACGCCCCCGCCTCGCGAAAGGTGGACAGTTCCACGAGCTTGGCCAGTAGTAGATCCCTTTCCTCGAGCAATCGAGGGTCGGCCGCGTCCACGGCCGCGTCCGGGAGCAGGCGAGCCGACTTGAGCTCCAACAGCGTCGCTGCGACCACCAGGAAACCCGTCGCCGTCTCGAGGTCGACCCCCTCGAGCCGGTCCAGAACCTTCACGTACTCCTCTGTTATCGCGGCCAGCGAGATGTCATAGATGTCCACCCGCTGCCGCGTGATCAGCTGCAAGAGGAGGTCGATGGGGCCCTCGAAGACCTCGGTCTTGACCTCGTGAACCAACCGTCCTCGCTCTCTTTCAGTCGGCGCTGTGGACTTGTCGACAAATAGACTCGGTAGTGAGGTCCGCCTCCCGGTCACTTTAACGACGCCCGCCGTGGAAGGGCCGCATTTGACGAGGCGGTCCAGGAAAGGGACTCAGGCCGTGGGAGTGCTCAAGCCGATCTTGGCCCGGACATCCCGCATCGTCTCCTCCGCCACGGTAGCGGCCGACTGCGCGCCGACCGCCAGGAGCCGCTGGATCTCGGCGGGATCCGCCATCAACTCCAGGTACCGCTCCCGGATAGGTCGCAGCCTCTCCACCAGAGCCTCGCCCAGCGCCTGCTTGAGATCGCCGTATCCGGACGACGAGAACCGCTCCTCTAGCTCCGCGACCGGAACATCTTCGGTGAGAGACATGATCGTCAGCAGGTTCGTCAGAGCGGGCTTGTCGGCGCCGGCCCGGATGTCACGGCCGGAGTCCGTCACCGCTACCTTCACCTTCTTCATGATGGTCTCGGGCGGATCCACCAGCAGGACCAGCGAGGCCGGGCGCGCGGCGGACTTGCTCATCTTCTCCGTCGGATCGTCCAGAGACATGATGCGAGCGCCGGCGGCGGCGATCCACGGCTCGGGCAGGACGAAGGTCTCGCCGAACTGCGTATTGAAACGGTGGCCTAGGTCCCGCATCAGCTCTACGTGTTGCCGCTGGTCCTCTCCTACGGGCACCCCGTGCGCCCGGTACAAGAGGACATCCGCCGCCTGAAGCACGGGATAGGTGAAGAGCCCCACGCCGACGGACTCCGTGGCACCCTTCGACTTCTGTTTGAACTGAACCATCCTCCGCAGCTCGCCGATGCGGGCGACGCAGGTGAGGATCCATGCCAGCTCCGTGTGGGCAGGTACGTGGGACTGGACGAAGAGCACCGAGCGGGCCGGGTCTATGCCGCAGGCCAACAGCTCGGCCGCCTTCGAAAGGGTTGCCTCCCGCAAGGCCGTAGGCGACCACGGAAGCGTCATGGCGTGAAGATCGACGATGCAATAGAAGCCGTCTTGACGATCTTGCCCGGCGACCCAATTCCGGATCGCCCCGAAGTAGTTCCCCACATGAGCCTCGCCCGTAGGTTGGATGCCGCTGAAGACACGCTTGCGAGGCTCTGTAACGCTCAAGGTTAGCTTTACTCCTAAGTGGCGGACGTGGCATTTTCCCTAGGCTCGCGGGACCCCTACAATACCGGCAATGACCTCAGGCCCTCTGGGGCTGCTCCAGGGCGGCCTCCCCGGTTTGATCGCGTTCCTGCTCCTGGCACTCTCGTTGGTCCTCGCGATCGGACTTCACGAATACGCCCATGCTCTGGCCGCTGATCTCCAGGGGGACCGACTGCCTCGGGCGATGGGGCGACTTACGGTCAACCCGATCCGGCACCTCGATCCCCTGGGAACCGCCCTGATCTTCATCGCCGGGTTCGGCTGGGGCAAGCCTGTGGAGTTCAGGCCCGAGGCGCTCTCGTCGCGGCGCTTCGGCGCCGCCATCGTCGCCCTGGCCGGGCCGATGATGAACATCATGCTGGCGGTAATCGGCGCTCTCTCCTACCGGCTCTACCTCCTGGGCCCCGAGCTCGAGTTCGTCCAGGCCTTCCTGAGCCAGTTCATCTTCATCAATCTCGTGCTCGCCGTATTCAATCTGATCCCGGTTCCCCCGCTGGACGGGTCCCGGCTGCTGACGATCTTCTTGCCCCCGAGCAAGCAGAAGGTCATCTACTTCCTGGACCGGTACGGGTTCTTGATCCTGCTCGTAGTGGTGTTCCTGGGGCCCCGCACCCTGTTCAACCCGATCATCGAGTTCGTCGCCAGGATCGTCTTCAGTGTCACGGGCCTCAGCTACCTCGGCAGGTAGCAAGTCGACCTATCTATCTATAGACAAGTCGATGGGTCTCCCCACGGCCAGGGTCGGGGCCAACCGAGGGGCCACGGTCGATGAGTGGGACAAGGGGGGACGCCTCCGGACACAGCCCAGGTCGGCAGCGTCCGCGGAGGAGGCCTCTGACGGCGAAGGGCCCGTCAAGGCCTGCACCACGGCCCATCGAGATGGCCGTTGGAGGGGTGCTTCCAGGAGCCCCGATCGCCCGTCAGGGCCACCCCTGCGCTTGCCTGGGCCAGCCCGAACCCTAAGGATCAGGTTGAGATTAGGCCTTGCTCCGGCCCACTGTCGGCCGAGCCGCATCCCCGAATCCGCTCCTGGAAGAGAGGCCACCCTCTACCCTGATCCCGGGCACGGTTACCGGCACCGCGACCGGCAGCCCTCCGCACATATCGCGGTGGCGAGGTTTCCCGGATCCAGTCAGACAGAATCAAAATCACTAGGCGCCAATTAATCTACTAAGGAATGTGTAGACAAGAAGCCTTAGAGACAAGACTATTCCCACTGGCGCCGGAGTCTCCGGAGGTTACGAGACGTTGCCAAGTCGCTCTATATCTATGTCGACTTCTAGACACGTGCTCCTCGGGGCCATTGTCGTGAGCCCCATTCGGGACTTCATCTCCGTCAAATTGACCGATGAGGCGCATCAGCATCTCCCTCGACCTCGGGCCTATTCGCCGCCTGAAGCCAGGTCGCCCCGACCGTGCCAGCAGCACCGAGAGCCGATTCCCCCTGCCAGGCGAGCCACACCTCCGGGCCGTGGAAGATGATCGATCCGGAACAAGATCACCGGTCTCAGTCTCTACTAGAGAGTTAGATGTCCCCACCCAGGGGGACTCTGGGCCGGGCGGGCCCTCCAGCGGGCGGTCCTAGTCGGAGAGCCGCCTCAGGAGTATCGAATCATCCGAGCGTGCGGCGAAGTCTTCAAGCACGTACGCGAGCGCAGCCCGCACGATCCGCCCCCGGTCCGCCGCGACCCCGTGCTCGCCCCGCAGCTTGAGCCTTGCTCTCTCCAGGCCCAGCAGGTCCTCGGCCGTGCAGTAGAAGGTGATCTTCTCGTCGTGCTTGGGACCTCGCCTCGGTGGAGTCGCCGCTGCGGGCGCAGGCTCAGGTGCAGCAACTTGTAACTTTGTCGACTTAGAGTCTTGTGGTCTTTCCTCGGGCTGCGGGCGACCTTCACCCGAGGTGCGGCGGAAGAGCTCCTCAGCTCCGGGCAGGCTGGCTCGACGAGACACGGCTGATCACCTCCATGGCTAGCTTTCGATAGGACGCCGCACCGGGCGACGTGGGGGCGTAGGTCAAGATCGGCTCTCCCGCTACCGGAGCCTCGGCGAAACGGATCGTCTTTCTGATCTTGGTGTCCAAGAGCCAGGACCCGAAGGCCTCTTCCACCCTTTCTAGAACCTCGCGGAGTGCAACGTCCTCTTGTCGAACATGGTGGCGAGGATCCCGTCGATCTGAAGGCGAGGGTTCAGGCGCTCTCGGATCCGCTCGATCGAGTCCATCAAGAGCGCCATCCCCCGCAGCAGCGTAGTACTCGCACTCCAGCGGGATCAAGACGCCGTCGGCTGCCGTCAGCGCGTTGATGGTCAAGAGGCCTAAGAGGGAGGACAATCTATAAGGATGAAGTCGTACTTCACCCTTAGGGGCGCCAGAACCCGCAGCAGGGTCTGCTCCCGCGCCACCTCGTTAACCAGCATCAGCTCAGCGGCGGAGAGGTCGATGTTCGAGGGAAGCAGCTCTAGATCGGGCACGCTCGTCTTCAGGATCACGTCTTCGACCCGGCAGTTCCTGTCCAGCAGCGTTGTAGACCGATAGGTCCAGCGCCCCCGGTTCGATGCCCAAGCCGAGGGCGCAGCCGCCCTGCGGGTCGAAATCGACGAGGAGGACACTTCGGCCTAACTCGGCGAGAGCGGCGCCGAGGCTGATCGTGGTGGTGGTCTTTCCGACCCCACCCTTCTGATTCACCACCGCGATGATGCGGGCGTTGCGGGATCCGTTGTCGTGGACCCGCGGCTGCGATCCCTGCGTGGTGCCGGGAGTGGCTCGCCTCACCACTCGCGGGAGACGGCTCCCTGCGGATCGCTCTCTTCAGGAAAGAAGGCGTCGCCGGGGGCTGCAGTCGGGGTGGTGCCGATAGCGCCTTGAGGTTCCTCCACGTGGCCTCCGAACTGTGTCCAAGGACACTTGTCTACAAGTTGCCAAGGGGTACGGAGGTTACCGCGCCACCATCACCAACACAAGAGGGATCTTGCGGGCCGGGCAGAACAGACGTCTAGACCAGGAGGGTAGGAGCGAAGGAGCGACCGGGAGTCGAGGTGTCCACCCCCAGCAGGTCGGCGATCGTGGCACCGCAGTCGCCGAAGCTGGAGCGCTCACCGAGGTCCACGCCTGCTCTCAGCGTCTCGCCCAACGCCAGAACCGGGACCCGTTCCCTCGAGTGGTCGGTGGACGGTGTCGTCGGGTCGTTCCCGTGATCCGCGGTGACGAAGAGGGCGTCTCTAGGTCCCAAGGAGGCCACGATCTCCGGCAGAGCCAGGTCGAAGTCCTCGAGAGCAGCCGCGCCCCGCGGCGTCGTTGCGGTGGCCGAAGGCCTGATCGAAGTCGACGAGGTTGGCGAATACCAGGCCCCGCCGGATAGCGGCCATCTCGGCGACCACGGCCGGCCCCCTCGTGGTTGGAGTGGGTCGGGCGCGATGAAGTCACTCCCCTGCCGGCGAAGATGTCGGAGATCTTGCCGACCCCCCGCACCTCGAGCCCCGCGGCCGAGATCTCGTCCAGAACCGTCTCGGACGGCGGCACAACGGAGAAGTCGTGGCGGTCCGGGGTCCTCTCGAAGCCGCCGGGTGTGCCTCGGAACGGCCGGGCGATCACGCGCCCCACCTCGTGGGGCCCCCGCATGATCCGCCGAGCCTGCCGGCACATCTCGTAGAGGTCCTCTAGAGGGATCACGTCCACGTGGGCGGCGATCTGGAACACCGAGTCGGCCGAGGTGTAAACGATCGGTTGACCCGTGTGGATGTGCTCGGCCCCCAGCCGCTCGATGATCTCGGTCCCGGACGCGGCCACGTTTCCCAACCAGCCCCTCCCCACTTCATCGGAGAAGGCATCCATCACGTCGGGGGGGAACCCGTGGGGGTAGGTGGGGAAAGCCCGGTCCAGGATCACCCCGGTCAGCTCCCAGTGACCCGTGGTGGTGTCCTTCCCCGGCGAAACCTCGACCATGGACCCGTAGGAGCCCGACGGGGAGTCCGCGGGAGCTACTCCCGCCACAGACACGATGTTGCCGAGCCCGGCCTTCTGGAGATTCGGGAGCCTCAGGCCCCCCACCGCCTCGGCCACGTGCTGAAGGGTCGCCGAGCCCTCGTCGCCGAACGCCGCCGCGTCCGGCGCCCCGCCGATCCCGACGGAATCCAGAACGATGAGCGCGACCGCCCGGAGGGGCTGGCGCCGGCCCGGCGGGGTCACAGAAGCACTCCACTGGATGCCGTTGACCGGTTCGGCGGATACATCGGTGGGATCGACATCCATGCAGTCCTACGGCCCCCGGGCGACGAGGGCCGTTCCCGCCTCACCCCGACTGTTGCTTGCAGCTCATGCAGAGGGTCGCTGCAGGGACCGCCTCGAGCCGCTCCGGCGGGATCTCGTTCCCGCACGACTCGCACTTGCCGTAGGTGCCTTGGTCGATCTTGGCCAGAGCGGCGAGGATGTCGGATCGCCTGACCCTCATCTGCTCGACGATGGTGATCTCCTGAGAACGCTCGGCGGTGGCTTGGGCGGAGTCCGCGAAACCCTCATGCTGGTCGAGGGAGATGTTCTCATCGCCCTCCAGCTGCACCCCATGGTCGAGCAACTGCTTATCGACGGCTTCTTTCTCCGCCTCCAGACGAGAGCGTGCGGCATCCAGCTGCTTCTGTTCCATCGTGTCCCCCTCGCGCGTCGATCAGGCTCGAGCCCGTGGATGGGAGGTCAGGTAGACCTCCCTCAATTTCGAGTCGCTCACGAGCGTGTAGACCTGAGTGGTGGCCAGGCTCGCATGGCCCAAAAGGTCCTGCACCACCCGGATATCGGCCCCCGCGTCCAACATGTGGGTGGCGAACGAGTGGCGCAAGGTGTGCGGCGACACCCGGTCCTCGAGCCCTGCCGTCTCAGCGTAACGCCTCAAGATCTTCCAACAGCCCTGGCGACTCAGCCGCCCGCCTCGGGCATTGAGGAACAGGGCGCCTGCCCCCGACGCGCTCTTCCCGGCCAGCGACGGCCTTACGGTCGTCAGGTAGTCGCCGATGGCTCCTCGCGCGGCCCTCCCCACCGGCACCCGGCGGGAGCGGCCCCCTTTGCCGGTCCTGACCAACACCGAGCCTTCGTCGAGATCGACGTCGTCGATGTCGAGATTCACGAGCTCCGAGATCCTCAGCCCGGCTCCGTAGAGACACTCCAGGATCGCGCGGTCACGGCGGCCGAGTCCATCGGAGGACGGCAACTCGAGCAACCTCTCGACGTCGTCTAGAGGGATCGCTTTGGGGATCGACTTCGGTCGTTTGGGCGACCCGAGCTTCGCGGTCGGATCCACCTCTGAATAGCCCTCTCGAACGAGGAACCGGTGGAAGGAGCGCAGCGACACCAACATCCGAGCCACCGAGGCCGGGCTGTAAGAACCGCCGCCGGCGCTGCGGGATCGCAGGTGCTCCAGATAATCGGTCAGTTCTTCTGACGACGCCCTCTCGGGAGCTATGGCTCGGGCGAGACAGAACCGGCTCCAGACCGCCAGGTCTCTTCGATAGGCCGCGATCGTGTTGTCGGCGAGGCCCTTCTCGAAGCGGAGAGAGGTGAGGAACTCGTCGATCAACCGGGGCGACGCGTCCAGCTTCACGGTGAGCGGCTCCGCTCAGAGAAGCTGGTCGAGCGGCGTGAACTCGAGACCGTGGGCGTCGGCCACGGGCTCGTACACGATCTGGCCCTTGAGCACGTTCACGCCTTTGGCGAGAGCAGGATCGACCCGGACCGCTCCTTGCAGGCCGTGATCCGCCAGAGCAACCACGTAGGGCAAGGTCGCGTTCGTCAACGCGTAGGTCGAGGTGTGCGGAACCGCACCGGGCATGTTTCCCACACAGTAGTGAACGACGTCGTGGACCACGTAGGTCGGATCGGAGTGCGTTGTCATCCGGGAGGTCTCGAAGCACCCTCCTTGATCGATCGAGATGTCCACCACGACCGAACCGGGCTTCATCTCGCTTACGACGTCCTCGGAAACGACCTTCGGAGCGACGGCCCCCGGAACGAGCACCGCCCCGATAACGAGGTCGGCTTCGACCACGACCTCTTCGACCGCGAGCCGGTTCGACGCCAGGGTCAAGATCTTCCCCTGGTGGATCCGGTCGACGTCGCGCAGCTTGTTGATGTTCTTGTCCAGGATGACGACCTCGGCCTCCATGCCCTGTGCGATCCAGGCCGCGTTCATGCCCGACATCCCCGCGCCGATCACCACCACGCGCCCGGGGCGCACCCCCGAAACGCCTCCCAGCAGCACCCCTCGGCCCCCATGCTCTCTCTCCAGAAGCTTCGCTCCGGCCTGTGGCGCCATGCGACCGGCCACCTCGCTCATCGGAGCCAGCAGAGGCAACGAGCGGTCCGGTAGCTCGACGGTCTCGTAGGCGACGGCCGCCGTCCCGCTCTCGACGAGGGCGCGCGTCACCGGCTCGCTCGCGGCGAGATGCAGGTAGGTGAACAGGATCAGCCCCTCCCGCAGCCGGTGGAACTCTTCTGCGATCGGCTCTTTGACCTTCAACACCATGTCGGCGTCGGCGAAGACGGTGTCGGCGTCGGCCACGATGGAGGCGCCGGCCCTGACGAAATCCGCATCCGGGATGCTGGAGCCCATCCCCGCGTCCTGCTCGATGATCACGTTGTGGCCACCCACCACCAGCTCTCGCACGCCCGCGGGGGTGATGGCGACCCGGTACTCGTTGTCCTTCAGCTCGCGCGGGATCCCTACCTTCATGACTCAGACCCTAGTGGACGCCGCTAGGAGGAGACGCGGGCCTCGTCCGAGATACTGATCTCGGCCTCTTGAGACGCAAGCGCCGCGCGGACGAAGTCCCGGAACAACGGGTGGGGGCGGTCGGGGCGGCTCTTGAACTCCGGATGGAACTGCCCGGCGACGAACCAGGGGTGGTCGGGTAGCTCCACGATCTCTACCAAGGTTCCGTCGGGCGACTCACCCGAGCACACGAGACCGGCTTCTTCGAGCTTGCGCCGCAAGCGAGGGTTGACCTCGTAGCGGTGGCGATGGCGTTTGTAGACGAGCTCCGTGCCGTAGGCCTGAGCCGCTTTGGAACCCTCCTTGAGCTTGCAGGGATAGGCCCCCAGCCTCATCGTCCCGCCCATCCGGTCGAGGTCCTGTCCGGCGAGGATGTCCACCACCGGATAGCGCGTGGTCGCATCGAACTCCGAGGAGTTGGCCGCGTCCAGCCCGGCCACGTCGCGGGCGAAATCGATCACCGCGCACTGAAGGCCGAGACAGATACCGAAGAACGGGATGTCGTTGGAGCGGGCGTATCGCACCGCCTTGATCTTTCCTTCGATCCCTCGGACCCCGAAACCGCCGGGCACCAATATGCCGTCGAGGTCGCCGAGCACGTCGTTTAGGTCCGCGGTCTCGAGGTCGTCGGCCCCGATCCAAGCTATGTCCAGCTTGGCGCCGTGTGCGAAGCCCGCGTGCTTCAGGCTCTCGACCACCGAGAGGTAGGCGTCGGGCAACGTGACGTACTTTCCGATGATCCCGATGCGAACGGTCCGCGAAGCGCCGTCGATCCGGGACACGAGCTCTCGCCACTGAGACATGTCGGGGCTGACGTCTGTCTCCAGGCGCAGCCGGTCGATGACGATGTCGTCGAGTCCCTCGGCCTGCATAACCAATGGGATCTCGTAGATGTTGCGCGAATCCACCGCGCTCACGATGGCGTCGGTGCGCACGTCACACAACAAGGAGACCTTTCGTTTGAGGTCTGGGTTGATCGGCCGGTCCGACCGGCACACGATCGCGTCGGGATGGATCCCGATGCTGCGTAGCTCGCGCACCGAGTGCTGGGTCGGCTTGGTCTTGAGTTCCTCGGCCGGAGCCATCCACGGGACCAGCGTGACGTGGATGTAACAGGTGTCGTCGCGGCCCAGCTCCGTCCTCAGCTGACGGATCGCCTCGAGGAACGGCAGCGACTCGATGTCGCCGACGGTCCCGCCGATCTCGGTGATGAGGACGTCGGCGCCGGAATCCTCGGCCAGTGCCCGGACGCGCTCCTTGATCGCGTTGGTGATGTGGGGGATGACCTGGACGGTGTCTCCGAGGAAGTCGCCGCGACGCTCCTTGGCGATGACGTTGGAGTAGATGGCGCCGGTGGTGACGTTGGAGGCCCGGAAGAGGTTCTCGTCGATGAAGCGCTCGTAGTGGCCGAGGTCGAGGTCGGTCTCACCACCGTCTTCTGTCACGAAGACCTCGCCGTGCTGGAAGGGGTTCATCGTGCCGGGGTCGACGTTGATGTAAGGGTCGAGCTTCTGCATCATGACCCGGAGGCCACGAGCTTTGAGCAGACGCCCGAGCGACGCCGCCGTGAGACCCTTGCCCAGACTCGACACCACGCCACCAGTTACGAATACGTGCTTCGCCACCTGTCCGCATCCCTCCTATGGCCCGAGCGGGCCCTCGAACGCCGGTGACGACCCCCCAAAAACGACGATGCCGGACGAGCCGGCATGCTTCGGGGGGAAGTCGTCCCAAGCTAGCACGCGCGCCGCTGCGGCTCGGCTATTTGCGACCTATCTCATCCAGGGTCCTGAGCCAGCGCCTGGAGCCGATGATGTGAGAGAAGGACCACCGCTCCGCGGCCAGGTTGACCGCCAGCAGAGCCGCCACCGACAGCCATCGTCCGGTCGTCCCCGTCGAAAGAGCGAGACCGAGACCCATCAGCGCTCCCAACGGATTGGCGCCCGCATCTCCCAGCATCCCCCGTTGGTCTAGATCCAGGGGCATGCACGCGATCAGGGCCCCCGTCGCTCCCGCCGCCGCGACCGCCCAGCCGGGGTCACCGAGGACCAGGAGCGGCACCGCAACCACCAGGTACACCTTTCCCGCGCGGCCCGGAGCTCGGTCGAACAGGTTGACGGTGTTGGCGCCGAGAGCCACCAGCAGCATGCACGCCACGACGTCTGCCGCGGCCTCGAACACCAGTAGACCGGCCATCCCTCCCGCCAGCGCCCCGGCCACTACCTTCAGGAGACCCCCCGTCACCCGCCGGTCTCTCAACGCCGCGAGATGTCCCTTGAAGCCGCGGGCTCGTTCATCGCCGCGCCGGTCGTCGCGGCCGCCGGCGATGCCCATCACCGCGACGACTGCCGCAGCGGCAACACCGGTCTCGGCTATCCGGGCCGGTTGCCATCCCGCCGCCGCCGCCACCGCAACGCAGGCGAGCGCGCTCGCTCCGGCCACGGTCAGAGGCCCCCCCAGGACCGCCGGCACCTGCTTGCCGTTGACGTTCGTCCGCATCAGAACCGACGGAGGAGCCGACAGACGCAAACGCGCCAACCCGGCGGCCACGACCGCGCCGATCGAGCCGGCCGCCAGCACGGTCATCAGCTGGTCGGTCGTCATGCGCCGCGGTCGGCCGCAGAGGTTTTCTCGCGAGCCAGGGGCGCGACCGCGGCGGGAACCAGGTACGAGAACATCATGGCCGGGATCACGATCCCCGAGTCGTTCACCGCGTACCCCAGCACCGCCATGATCAGACCGCCGAGCAGACCGGCTCTGACCTTGGGATGGGTCTGTGACAGCCACTGCCAGCGGGGCCTGAGCAGCAACCAGGCAAGCAGTCCCAGAGCCGGAGGGACCAGGAAGGTCCAGATCGTGGAGCCCAGCACGCGCAGGTTCGTGCGGACCTTGCGCGTGATGGCGTCGGCGAAGACCTGGCCCCCTTCGCTCCTCACGTCTTGGTAGAGCCTGGCGAGATGGGTCTGGGAGTCCTCGGGACGGGCCAGATCCAGCGCCAGAAAGACGCCCAGAACGACGGCTCCGCCAACCACCGCGGCCGCGACCGCAACGAGGCTGGGACGCTTGCCCGCTATCAGCAGCCACGTGACGGCGAGGCCCGGGACCAGCGCGATCGCTCCGCCCACATCGCTCCCGAACTGGGGCGCGCCGTCGATCACCACCGTCACGACGAACAGGCCCGCCACCGCGGCCAGCCACCCGAAGCTGGACCCGAAGCGGTGGATGAGCAAGGCACCGGTCAAGACGCTTGTGGCCGCCAGGATCGCGAACCCGATGTTGCCGATCCCTGCGAACCGGCCGGCGACGAGCGGCGAATAGCTGAAGACGGTATTCAGTTGCAGCGGAGCGCCGGCCACGAGGTCGATCACCAGCACCGAGAAGGTCAGCCCCACCACCGCGAGCAGTCGATCCAGAGGATCCGACAGAGCCGTGTTGACGACGGCGACCACGACCCCGGTGATGGCGAGCAGAACGACCCAATAAAGGGCTGCACCGAGGCGGTGTCCCTGCACGACCCCGGCCGCGTAGGTCGCCAATGGAAAGGCCGCGAGCAAGAGGGCCGCGCTCTGAAGGATCCGCGCCGGACCGGCCGAGGTCGAGCGGTCCTTCGAGCCCCGGACCAGCACCGAGACGGCCGCCGCGTACACGAGGAGCTGGAAGCCCACGAACGCGGTCGATACCGGGGTGCGGATGGAGTCGATGAACACGGCCTCCCGATCCAGGTCGATCGCCTGTTCGATCCGGGCGCCGGCATCTCCTGCAGGCGCCGAGAACCAGGAACGCCCCAGCATGTCCCCCGGGCGTTCGACGCGCACATGCCTGAGCACCGTCGGGGCCACGTCGGGCAACGTGACCATCCCCGATCTGCGCGTCGACGGCGAGCTAAGGGTCTGTCCCGCGCCGAACCCGGGCCCCAGCGCCACCGCTACTCCGAAGTGGATGTCGGGATCCCACGAGGGCGAGCTGGGCGTGGTGATCAACAAGAGATCGCGGTCGGCGTCGAGCGTCGCCATAACCTCTTCGAGCAAGGCGTCCGCGGCCACCAGTGCCTGGTCGCGGGCCGACGAGAGCTCCGCCGGATCGGCCGCCAACCGGCTCGCGTCGTCTGCTCGGACCAGGTCGCCGTGATCGATCACCGCGACCGCGCAGGGGTCGCTCAAGACATCTGCGACGGCCGCACGTATCGAGGTCTCGTCGGTGCGGACGCCGAAAGGAGCATCGGGGGCCCGTTCCAGAAGATCTGCCCCCGTGGCGGCCACGGCCACCCGCCCTGCCGCGTCCATGGCCGCGAGCGTGGGGTAACGAGCCAGCCCCACCGGAACGGGTGGAGTGAGACCGGCATCTTGATTGCCGATCGCCGCGACCCCACCTGCCTCGGTGATACCCGCCTCCGCCACCGCGGCGCCCAGCGAGCCCGGCGTGGCGAGGCTGTAACCCTGCTGTGCCGCCAGGTCGTCGATCCGCTCGATACCCGTGATCGTCAGGGGGTGCAGACCGCGTAGTTGGTGCCCGTAGGGCTGAGGTGCCCCCGCCGGGACGTCGATGCGGCTGCCCGCGCCGATCGTTGCGAATCCGGATGCGTAAGTGGTGCGCGCGGAGTTCGTGCGCACCGACAAGGATCCGACCGCTCCGGCTCCGGCCGCCCGCAAGAGGTTGGGCGGCTGCACCCGCCGAACCTG
>JAUJPD010000007.1:63753-77609 GCA_030447315.1 Actinomycetota bacterium
CATGGCGTCCTTCGAGAACCGCCGGGAGAGGCTCGCGCGAGCCTGGGCCGCGAGAGTTTCACGAAGTTGGGCAGAGGAGCAGGTCTCGTCGATGGCAGCCGCCAGCGCCGCGGCGTCGCCGGAGGGAACCAGGCGCCCCGAAACCCCGTCGGTGACGATCTCGGCCATGCCGCCCACGTCCGTCGACACCACGGGCGTGCCCAGCATGATCGCCTCTTGGACCGACAGCGGGATCCCCTCCCAGATCGACGAGAGGCAAAACACGTCCGCGGCGGCTATGACATCGGCGACGTCGTCTCGGAAACCCAGGAAGCGCACGTCTGCCGCCAGTCCTTTGGTCTCGGCCGCTCGCCTCAATGCCGACTCGAGCGGGCCCTCCCCCACCAGAGCGAGCAACGGTCTGCTCGTGCAGGCAGCAAGGGCATCCAACAAGACATCGAGCGCCTTCTGTGGCGCCAGCCGAGCGACCGTCACCACCAGGCAGCGCCCCTCGTCCTCGAGCCCCAGGTCGGCGCGCACCTCGGCGCGCGTCCGGGTGACGGCGGGCGGCTCGTCGACGCCCAGATAGAGGACCTCTATCTTGTCGGCCGCCCGAGGAGCAGCTTGTTTCAGGCGCTCCGCTATCTGTTGCGACACCGCCAGGGTGCGATCGCACAGCCGGACGACCGCCGGTTCCGCCAACCGATCGACCGGCGCACGAGCACCGGCGATCTCTGCCCGGACGAGGTTATGAACCGTGACCACGACGGGACACCGCCCGCGGGCGGCCAGTGCTGCATCTATGCCCGCCCTCAGGCCGTGCGCGTGCACCAGCGATACCTCGTTCGAGCGGATGAGTCCGCGGAGCCGGACCATCGCGCCGGCGTGGCCGGAGAGCCCATCGGGGATCACGAGGTCGAGCGTCGGTATGGGCATCTGGATCGGGAGGTCCGGTGGGCACGCGATCGCGACGGAGATGGTCCCGTCTCGCCCCAGAGCATCGGCGAGCTGCGCGACGTGACGAGCGATGCCGCCGGCGGAACGTCCCAGCACCTGCAACACGCGCATCGTCAGGACGCGGTCCGGGTCACGAGCGAGCGGAAGCGGCGCAGCTCCGGCGCGTGAACCAGACTCATGCCACCGATGTAGACGGCACCACCCACCAGCGCGGTGGCGGCGACGTTGACCGCTACGTGGAGCTTCGATGACTGTGGCAGGAAGGCCTGGGCGAGGGCCATCGCCGCCGACGCCAGCGCCGTCATGACCGCGGCACGCCGGATCGAGGTGGACAAGCCACGGTCGGCCACCTTGCCCCACCGCCGCGAGAAAGAGCGCGCCAACAAGAACGCTCCGATCCCGAAGCCGGCGGAATGACCGATGGCCAGCCCCGCAACCGCGGCGTCCCGAGGCAACCAGAAGAACAAGAGCGTGCCGAAGACACTGGCCGTCGCGACGCTGAGCGCGTTGATCAAGGCGGGCATCTTCACCTCACCGACGGCATAGAAGGCACGGGTGAAGACCAAAAACGTCGAGTAGAGGGGAAGCCCAAGGGCGAAACCCGCCAGCACCCGTGCCACCTGTCCGGCCCCCACTCGGGTCATCACCCCGTACTCGAGAGTCAGCCTCGTCAGCGGCCCAGCCGTCACGAACAGGAAAGCGGCCACGGGAGCCAGCAGGAACACGAGCATCGCCAGACCGTCGCGCAAACGGCTATGGAACTCTGCCGTCTCACCGCGTGCAACGTGTTCCGACATCGCGGTGAACAGCACATGGAATATCGGGATGGCGACCAGAGCGTGCGGCAGATAGAAGAACGTATACGCCCACTGGTAGGCGGCCACGCCTCCCTCGACCTTGTTCGCCAACAGCAACACGACGACCAAGCCGGCCTGGTAGCCCCCCGCATACCCGAGGGCCCATATCCCCAGGCGCGCGCCCTTCTTTACGGCGGGGTGTCCGAGATCGAAGTTGAAACGGAACCTCCACCCCAGCCGGCCCAGCTGTGGGAGGAGGCACACGGTCATGGCGACCACGCCCATCGTCGTGCCCGCGCCCAGCAGCAGCACCTCTGCATCCGTGATCCCGGCCACGCTCGGATCCCGTCCTCCTCGCATCACCGCATAAGCTAGATAGACGGCGATCACGACGATGTTGTTGAAGATGGGGGCGATCGCGGGCAACGCGAAGCGCCGGTGCGCGTGGAGGGCCCCCGTCATGATCATGCCGGCGCCGTAGAACGCGATCTGAGGGGCGAAGAATCGCAAGAAAGTCGCTCCGAGGTCCACCTCACGCGCCCTGAGAGCGTCATCGGCAACGCCGATGGTGAGCAGCTGCATGATCAGCGGCGCGGCCAGAGCGACCACTAGTGAGATGGCCACCAGCGCCGCCACCGCGACAGATGCGAGCGCGTTGGCCGCGTCCCAACCTTCCTCTTGCCGCTGGTTGACCAGGTAGTCGACGAACGTGGGAACGAAGATCGACGTCAACACCCCTGCGGCCACCAGCTCGAAGACCACGTTGGGAGCCGTGTTGGCGGTCTGGTAGGTGTTGGCGAGGAACGTCGTGCCCATCGCGGCGGCAACGACGACCACGCGCACCAGACCGGTAGCACGCGACACCGCGGTTGCGACCGTGATGATCGCGGCCCCGCGGGCGAGCGAAGCCTGGCGGCTCAAGCTCGGGGCGTGGGCGGGGGCACGATCGCGCTGGCTCCGTCCTTGGTTCCGTAGTGTCCGGTCAGCCCGTCGATCGCCATCTGCAGACCCAGCACCGTAGCGACCCGGCCCGGAACCGTCTCGGCGTGATCCACGGTCGAAACGGCCGCGGCGGCGGCCTCGTCCCGTACCGCGGCCACCAGATCCCAGGAGCTATCCGTGGGCTCGATCACGATCGCCGCGGCCTCGCGGGCGCTGAGTGAAGCCGCGAGGTTGAGCGAGAGACCGACCGGGCCGCCGACGGGCTCATCGGCGGCGCCTCCGGCGATAACGAACGATGCGCCGGCGGGAACCGGGCTCTGTTCCGCGGTCGTGATGTCCACGAACTCCGCCTCTTGCAACTGGTCTAGCAGTGCCTCCAGTTTCTGACTCGCCGCGCCGGCGCGCCCCCCCTCGACCCGGGCGCCGGCGGCTGCAGCCGCGCGCAGTCCGAGAAGCGTTGCCGTCTCTTCACGCAGCTCGGCGGGGAGGTTCGAGGCCGAGCCGATGATGAGGGCCAGCTGGTCCCGTTCGGGCTGATCCACCAGGGAGAACCTCTCGGTAAGCGAGATGGTGGACACCACTCTTCCGCCCGCGACCTCGACGGTTCCGGCGAGCGCGCCGAGGATGTCGTCCTCGGTTCCATCCAGCTCGAAGGCCACCACCTCCTGGCCCATCAAGGCACCGTCCACCAGGCGGGGCTCCGCTTCGAGGGAGAACTCCTGAAGAGCGTTGACACGATCGTTCAGATCGCTCACCTGCTGCCGGCTGGTGTCCAGCGCGTTCCCGAACCGATCCACCCGGTTCTCCAACCGGGTGACGTACTTCTCGCTGAGGACGACGGACCCCATCAGGATCCCGAGCCCAAGCGCGAGGAACACGGCTATCAAAGAGATGAGGTGGTAGCGAAAGTCGATCAACCGAACACCGACTCCTGCAGATTGAAGAGGAAGTTGCGGAACTCCTGCCAGTAGATCTCTAGATCGAGGCGCACCGGCCGCGACACGGAGATCACGATCGCCATCGTGATCAGCGCCGCGAGCAGAAAGAGAATGAGGTCGGACCGGCGAACACGCCCGCGGTAGAGCCGGCTCACCCCTTTGGCGTCGACCAAGATCGGGCCGACCCGCAGCCTCACCAAGAACGTCGAAGCCATCCCCTTGCGGCCCTTGTCCAGGAACTCGACCAGGTTGGCATGTGTCCCGACGGCGACGATGAGCTCGGCCCCCCTTTCAAAGGCAAGCAGCATCGCGATGTCCTCAGACGTTCCCGACGCGACGAAGGTGGTCGCAGGGATACCCAGCGCCTCGATCCGCTCGAGACCCGGCGCATGCCCGTCGGCGTACGCATGCACCACCACCTCGGCCCCCGACAACAACGTCTCGGTGGTGACTGAGTCCATGTCCCCGATGATCATGGTGGGCTTCAAACCCGCGTCCATGAGAGCGTCCGCGCCCCCATCCACGCCGATCAACAAGGGTCGCACCTCGCGGATGTACGCGCGCAGCGCCGCCAGATCGTCTTTGTAGTCGTAACCCCGCACCACGATCAAGACGTGCCGTCCGTGGAAATCGGTCTTGACGTCGGGGAGACGAGATGCCTCGAGCAGGACGTCTCGTTCATCTTTGATGTAGCCGATGGTGTTCTCCGCGAACCGTTCCAGCTCGACCGAGATCGACTGTTTCGCTTTATCCAGCGTCTTCTCGGCCTCGTGGACGGTCAGCAGGCGGCCTCGCGCCATCTCCACCAGTCCCTCGCCGTTCATCTTCAGCAACCGGTCACCGTCGATGACCACCTTGGTTCCCTCGGGCACGCTCATCACCTGGGACCCCGCGTCGTCGATCACCGTGATGCCGGCCGCGCACAGCAAGAGGGGGCCGAGGTTCGGATAGCGCCCCGTCGACGAACGCGCCGCGTTCACCACGGCTTTCACCTGTTTGCCGACGAGACCTTCGGCCGCGATGCGGTCGATGTCTTCGTGGTCGATGATGGCGATGTCGCCGGGCTGCAGCCTCTGGGTCAGGTCCTTGGTCCTCTTGTCCACCCGCGCCCGCCCGCGGATGGCGCCGTCGACGGTCTCGGGCGTCCCATGTCGCAGAGGTCGCCTCATGCGCTGCCCGCTATCTCCAGCAGCTCCTGCGCGTGCTCCCGCGCGCGTTCGCTGCCGGGAAGCCCCGCCAGCATCCGCGACAGCTCCGCCACACGCGCTTCTCCTTCCAGGGGGCTCACCACTGCTGTCGTGACACCTCCGGCCACCACCTTCTTGACGTGATGGTGGAAGTCCGCGCACGCGGCGACCTGAGGAAGGTGCGTCACCACCAGGACCTGAAGGTTGGCGCGGCGAGACAGCTCCGCCAGACACTGCCCCACCGCGCGCGCCGCTTCTCCGCCCACGCCGGCATCGACCTCGTCGAAGACCAGGGTTGAAGCCGATCCCGCCGACCCGCCCGAAGCCAGACGCAACGCCAGGCCTATCCGGGACAGCTCACCGCCGGACGCGATCTTCGACAGGGGCCGGGGCGGGTGCCCGGGGGATCCCACACGCAGCTCGGCCCGTTCCAGCCCGCCCTCGAACAACTCGGTCTCCTCCAACGCGAGCTCGACCGTCGTACCCGACATCGCCAGGGAGCCGAGGATGTCTTCGGTGGCTCGTTGCAACCCGGGCGCCGCCTCACGCCGAAGAGCCGACAGCCGTTCAGCCGCGGCGCGCCCGTCGGCTTCCAGGGCAACGGCTCGTTCGCGCACCAGCTCGATCTGCGACGAGGCGCGTTCTAGATCCTCGCGGTGCCTCCGGGCGCGCTCCAGATAGGAGAGCACGGCGGCGTCGTCGGCCCCGTACTTGCGCTGCAGCCGTGCCAGTGCCGCCGCCCTGTGGCGGATCTCTTCCAGGGCTGCCGCATCGAGGGCCGGTACCTCGCGCCCGAGCTCGGCGGCGACGTCGTTCAGCTCGAGGAGCGCGGAATCGAGGCGGGCCCCGAGCCCATCGAGTGAAGGATCCTTGTCCGACACCCTGGCGATCGAATCCCGCGCCTCGCGGATGCGGTCGAGGCCGGCGTCTTCACCATCCAAGGCGTCGCGGGCAGCGCCAACGGCGTCCGCGATGGCCGCCGCATGCTCGAGGCGTGCGGCCTCCCTCGTGAGCTCCGCCGATTCCCCGGCCCTGATGCCGGCGGCCTCGATCTCGCCTATCTCATAGCTAAGGATGTCGAGCTCGCGTTCACGGTCTCGCTCCGAGGCCTCGAGTCCTTCGGCCTCGCGACGAGCGTGGCTGGCGGCCCTCACCGCGTCTGCGACCGAAGTTGCGAGCTCCACGGCGGCGGGCCCGATGAAGCCGTCCAGAAGCTCGATCTGATGGCGGCGGGAGACGAGTCGCTGGTGCTCGTGCTGGCCCGCCACCTCTACGAGCAGGGGGCCGATCTCAGACAGCAGAGACACCGGGGCGACTCTCCCGTTGACGCGGACCTTGCCACCTCCCTCGGCCACCGTGCGGGCGACGATCACCTCGGTCACCGAGGGCTCGACCAGGTCTCGCTCACGCAACAACTCCAGCGCCGGGTGGCCCGGATGAAGCTCGAACCTCGCCTCGACCCTCGCCGAGATCGCGCCGTGGCGGATCAGAGCGCGGTCGGAGCGTCCACCGAGCAACAACCCCATCGCCGACACCACCAGCGTCTTGCCGGCTCCCGTTTCTCCGGTGAGCGCGCTGCTGCCCTCGCCCAGCTCCAACTCGGCGCGCTCGATAACGCCGAGGTTCTCGACAACCAGCTCTCTCAGCATCCTTCGAATCCTATGGGGGCGACCGGCGTAGCCTCCGGCTCTAGAGCCTCAGTGCGGGAGGTCGAGCTTGTTCCTGAGACGTTCGATGAAGCCCGGTCCCGACAAGCGCACCAGACGCAGCGGCTGGGGATGGCGGCGCACCCTGACGAGCGAGCCGGTCGTGAACTCGCAGCCCCGCGCTCCGTCGAGCACCAGCGACGCTCGTTGATCCGCATCGCCCAGCGCGATCTCCACGGTCTCGTCCGGAGCCAGGATGAATGGACGGGAAAAGATCATGTGCGCGTTGACCGGGCACAGCACCAGACAGCTCGCTCGGGGCGACACGATCGGCCCGCCGGCGCTGAGCGCATAAGCCGTGGAACCGGTGGGGGTGGCGACGATGAGCCCATCCGAGCTGAAGGCGGCGAGCGACTCGCCGCCCACGCTCACCTCGAGGCGCACCAGCCGACGGCGTGAAGCCCGTTCGACCAGGACCTCGTTCAACCCCACGAAGGAACTGGAACTGGATCCGTCACTCCCGGCGAGCTCACAGGCCAGCATCATCCACTCGTCAATGTCGAAATGACCGTCGAGCACCCGTTCGATCACATCTCCGGGAGCCGACGCCTCTACCTCCGTCAGATATCCGAGGGTTCCCAGGTTGACTCCCAACAACAATGCGTCCGAGGCGTGAGCGAGCTGGGCGGCCCGCAAGACGGTCCCGTCACCGCCGAGGGCAACGACGAGATCGGGCGCCTCCTCGACCACCTCGACCCCACGGGACCGAGCGGACCCGCTGAGGGCATCTCGCATCTCCACCGCCGCGGGCTTGCCGTCGTGAGACACGAACGAGATCCGCCCGATCGTCATACGACCTCGCCGAGAGCGCGATCTATCGCGCTGCGATCCGATGTCACTGCGGCGCGTAGATGGACGAAGAACTCGCGATTGCCCGCGGGTCCCGGAAGGGCCGACACGGTCGAGTCGACCAGACCAAGGCCGAGCGTCTCGGCGGCCTTCACTACCTTTTCGATAGCGTCGCGCCAGAGCTCGGGATCGCGCACCACTCCTCCTCTTCCGACCGCGTCTCGTCCCACCTCGAACTGCGGCTTGACCATCAAGACGAAGTCGGCGTCTTCCGTGGCGACCTCGACGGCCGCGGGGAGGACCACGCTAAGCGAGATGAAGGACAGGTCCGCGGTCACACCGCTGGGCGCGAAGGGCAGGTCACCGGCGGTCAGGTGGCGTGCATTCACGCGCTCGAGCACGTGGACGCGGGGATCGTTCCGTAGCTTCCAGTCCAGTTGCCCGTAACCGACGTCGACGGCAACGACCGCAGCGGCGCCCCCCTGCAACAACCGGTCCGTGAAGCCCCCGGTGGAGGCGCCCAGGTCCATCCACTGCCGGCCGGCCACCACCACCTCCAGCTTGGCGAGGGCGCCGTCCAACTTCTCTCCGCCTCTGGAGACGTAGCGAGCGGGCGGTCCGGCCAGGGTCAGAGGGTCTTCCTCGCTCACCATCGTCGTGGCCCGGGTGGCAGGAACGCCGCGGATCAAGATGTGGCCCTGTTCGATCGCGTCCTTCGCGTCTGCACGGGATCGCGCCAGTCCGCGCCGCACCACCTCGGCATCAAGCCGAGCCCGCTTGCTCACCGGGGCGGCATAGCAGGGACGCTACTTGAGTGCTTCGGACCCGGAGCTGTCCAGCTGCGCTTCCAGCGAACGGTAGAGATCCTCCAGCACCGAAAGACGCGCCTCGTGATCGGCTTGAGAAGCTCGCTCCAGCTCGGCGAGGGCAGCCGCGGTGATGTCCTCGGCTGCTTCATCGGGATCGAACATGGGCTGATTATGACGAACGCGATCGCTCACGAGCTTGATTTCGACGAGGTTGCTCGCTTCGTGGGCTTGGATGCCTGTTTCTTCGCAGAGGTCTTGGCACCACTCTTCGCCCGGGTCGTCTTGGTCGCGGTCGATCGCGCGGGGGCCTCCTGCTTGCGCTCGGCCTCCAAACGGGCGACCCTGCGCTCCAGTCGCTCCACCTCGCGTTGGTTGGCAAGACCCAGGGTGCCGATCTGACTCTGGATCTCCGAGCGGACGAACCCGATCAACTCTTGGCGGCTGGCCTTGCTGGTCTCCATCAGCTCGCGCACGATGGTCGAGGCTTGCTCGCGGCGAACGTCGCCTGCTTTGACCAGGTCCTTGACGAGTTGTTCCGCTCGATAACGCGTCAGCTCTGCGATCCCGGACGAAAACAGCGCGACTCGCCGAAGCTCGTCAAGCAAGATGTGCCTCCTTCGGTGACCTCGATCAAAGGCGAACCTATACTCGCCCGGTGCTTGCCCTCATCCCCATCTCGGATGCGAACCCCACCCGCACTTTCCCGATCGTCACGATCCTTCTGATCGCGATCAACATCGCCGTGTTCTTGCTGGTGCAGCCCGGCTTCGGCGTCACCGCCGAGGCGTCGCAGTATTTCTACGAGAACGCGCCCGTCCCCTGCCAGCTCGCCGGCGAATGCCCCGCCGGAGTCGCTCCCTTCGACGGGCTGGAGAGCGAGATCGCCCGGCCCTCGATGGGACAGTTCGTGTGGTCGCTGATCTTTTCGGCCTTCCTGCACGGCGGTTTCCTCCACCTCGGCGGAAACATGCTGTTCCTGTGGGTATTCGGCAACAACATCGAGGACTACCTCGGGCGCATCAAGTACGTCGCCTTCTACCTCTTGGGCGGTCTCGCCGCGGGCCTCGCCCACGTCTTGTGGACGTTGAGGCTGGACCCTCTCGGCGACGGCGCCGTGGCGGGTTGTTTACAAGGCGCGGCGCAAGGGTGCAACGGGATAGGGCAGTACGTGCCCGCGGTGGGAGCGTCGGGGGCAGTAGCCGCGGTGATGGGCGCATATCTGATCCTCTTCCCGCGTCACAAGGTCAACGTCTTGGTTCCGATCGTCATCATCTGGACGGTGATCCAACTGTCCGCCTTCATCGTCTTGGGACTCTGGTTCGTGTATCAGTTCCTGATCGGCGGTCCGGACATCGCCGGCGTCGGCGACCACAGCGGCGTCGCGTGGATGGCTCACGTGGGCGGCTTCGTCTTCGGAGCCATCGCGATCTTTCTGCTCGGGGGTCGTCCTCAGCGGCCCGCCCGCCTGATGCAGCCCGGCTGGCGCTACTAGTTGCCCCACCTCCGTCCCTTCCGCGGGATCAGGTATGGATCCGGCGGAGACATCGCGCAGCTGGTGTGTCCGCCTTACGACGTCATCTCACCGGACGAACAGACGAAGCTGCACGAGCGCCACGAGCACAACGCCGTCCGCCTCGAGCTCGCGCGTAAGGACACCGGCGGCGGCGGATATGGCTCCGTGGGCCAGACCTTCGACTCGTGGATCAAAAACGGCGTACTGGTGCACGAGGAGCAAGAGGCCTTCTACATCTACCGTCAGGACTTCGAAACCCCACAAGGCGAGCGCCGCCGCGTCGCCGGAGTCATGGGTGCGCTCGCGTTGGAGGAGCTAGGTCAAAGCTCTGGCGTTCTTCCCCACGAGCGAACGATGCCCGGGCCGAAGAAGGACCGGCTCGCTCTGATGCGCGCGTGTCCGGCGAACATCTCGCCGATCTACGCGATCTACAGGGGAAGCGGCCAGCTCCGGCCTTACCTCGACTCGCTCGAGAACCGTCCCCCCCAGGCCCGTTTCCAGGATGACGCGGGGATCCTTCACCGCTTGTGGGTGATCAGCGCGCCCGCCGAAACCGACATGCTGGCGGCCGCGGTCGCGCCCGGCCCCCTCGTGATCGCGGACGGCCACCACCGCTACGAGACCGCGCTCGCCTTCCATCGTGAGCGCACGGCTCAGGGGGCTCCCGGCGGCCACGACTCCATCATGTGCTTCTGCGTGGACGCGGACGCGGAAGACCTCGTGGTGTTGCCCTACAACCGGGCGGTGCGGTCCGAGGTTCCGAAGGACCAGGTGGTCCAGCGGCTGCGGGATGACTTCGCCGCCGAGGCGGCCGATGTCTCGCACGCGCTCTCGTCGTTAGAACAAGACCACGCCGACCACGCTTTCGTGTTCGCCTTCGCGGAGGAGGCCTATCTGGCCCGGATCGCCGATGCAGAGGTGAGCGCGGTGACGGGGCCGCGCCATGACGCTTGGCGGGCCCTGGACGTCGTGGCCTTGCACGAAGTGGTTCTGCCGGCGGTCCTTGGTGGGGACGAGCCGGAGCTGACGTTCTCGCGCGATCCCCACGAGGTCCTGCAGCTGGTGCGAGCGGGCAAAGCCCAGTTCGGGGTTCTGCTGAAGGCTTTGCACCCGACGGAGGTCGTAGACGTAGCTGCCTCGGGAGAGCGGATGCCGCAGAAGGCCAGTTACTTCTGGCCCAAGGCCGTCACGGGCCTGGTTTTTCACTCCCTGAGCTAGATCCAACGCTGCCGGTCAGAGTCTCGGTCTTGTCCGTCGCCCCGTTCGACTGCGCCGCATCCTTACTCTCGCTGTGTGGTGGGCTGCAGACCCGGCACGGTTCCAGACCCTCGCCCTCGGCCTGCTCCACAGTGACGGTGGAAAGACCCTCCTTGCCCTCCAGGATCCTGCACTCGATCCGGTGGAACCTCGTGGCGCCCGCCACCACCTGCCCGCCCACCGAGGCGCCTGCCGCTCCGTTCGCCGAGATGGACAACCTATTGAGGTTGCGGCCCAAGAGCCTGATCATCTCGTCGAACTGCTTGGTGGTGATCTCGCGCTCGGCCCGCACCGTCGAAACGTTGATCAGCGTGGCGCCGGTGACTATCAGCCCCAGGCCCATGAAGCCACCGGAGAGGAGATAGGGGATCTGGCCCTGGGCGAAGTTGATGCTCGCGGCGCCGTCCCACGCCTTGCCGATGAGGACGAACCCGGCCGTCAGGAAAAGGAGGCCGAGCAGACGCCCCAGCCGGACCCTGCGGTCCAGGTCGCCTGCAACCGACTGCCAAATAGCTCGAAGACGCTTCACTTCGGGAAGCCTAGCGCACGCCCGAGCGTTGTCACCATATATAGGAGGGCCGGTGCTAGGGTTTCTGGTTCCGGGGAGGAGAGGCCGCGCGGTGGTCGAACCAGGAGGTACGGCCGCTGGCGGCGTAGCTGTGGGAGGGAAGAGTCTTGTCGAACAAACGTAGCGCTTCATCGGTCATCCTGGCCGCGCTCGTCGCCGGATCGCTGGCCGTCTCGATCTCACCGGCGTTGGCGAAGACGACCGAGATCACCGTCAACATCGTGGCCTGGTTCGGCCAGGATCAGTTCAGCCGGGAGGAGAAGGACCCTCTGGGCCAGACCTTCACCGTCGAGAGCCCGAATCCTTTCTGCCCCACCGTTCCCGGCTCGCTCGGCGCGATCCCGGTGACCTGCGCCGAGGGGCGACTGCCGATCGAGGTCCGCAGCGGCAACTACAAGCCCGAGGAGCAGAACAAGATCTCCGCGACCGGCTTCGACTTCAGCCTGGTCCCGCTCGGTTCCAAGGTCAAGAAGTTCACCGCCACCTACCTGGAGGCCAGAGCCGGGTGCTATGAGCGGGAGGACGAGCAGGGGGCGGTCAAGACCTACTGCGAGGAGACCGACCCGATCAACGTGGAGGGCAAGGAGCTGCAGGCCTGTCTCATCGAGGGCTTCCTCACCGAAGGCGAGGGACGCCCCTTCAACGAGGCACCGCGCTTCACCTGCTCAGAGTCCGACCCCGTGGCCAAGCGCAAAGAGGTCAAGACCAAAGAGGGCGACACCGAGCATGTCTGGACCTTCGACCTCACTCGCTTCGCACAGGGCTGGGTGAAAGAGCTCTCCACCACCACCGGCATCATGATCGTCGGACACGCCCCCGAGAAAGATGCCGGGGCGGACGACTCGTTCCGCGTGGTCCTGACGGGGCCGAAGTTCAAAGCAGGCAACATCCCCGGCATCGAAACCAAGCTGTCCTTCGTGCCGGGTGAGATTCCGGACTTCCCCGAGCCACCCACGACCGGTGGATTCACCGGAGGCGGCACGGGCACCGGCCTCGGCACCACCGACTTCGGCGGAACCACCGGCACCACCGACTTCGGAGGAGCCACCGGCACCACCGACTTCGGAGACGCGTCGGGCACTGAGCTGGGAGGTGGCGACACGGCAACGGTCGGCGGAGAAGACCCCGCTGCCGCCGACGAGCCCGGCCTGGAAGAGCTCCCGCTCGAGGTGGCAGGCGCCGAGACCGAGCAGAGCGCGCCGGTGCCGGGCTATGTCTGGCTCGCGCTCCTCGCCGGCATCGTCGGTTTCTCGCTCGTGCGCTCGGTGGTGCTGGAAAGCGCTGCGGGGATCCGTCCCAACGGGGTCCTAGCTCAGATCCAGAAGCTCAATGCCGAACGGGCCGGAGCCACTCCAGCGGCTGCAGCAGGTGGCGCCTCTCCGTTCGCGGGTCTCGCTGCCGGCATGCACTCCGTCACCCACAAGATGAGCTCGCTCGCCGGAAAGCTCAACTTCAGAAGGAAGGGATAGCAAGTGACCACTCATTCGCCCCGCATCAAACTCGTAGCCTTTCTCGCGCTCTTGCTCATGTCCGCCGCGGCCTGTGGCCAGAAGGAAGGCGTCGCCCTCCAAGGCCTTGGGGCCGGCGGGCTTCCGGAAGGCACCGAGATCGTCGACGGCCAGATCGTCGACTCCGAGACCGGTGAGGTCCTGGGTGACGCCGAGGACCTCCTGGGCGCATCGGGCGGAGACCTGGGCGGCCTCGGCGGCAGCGCCACCGGCGATCTGGGCTCCACCGACCTCGGGGGTTCCGGCGGCGGCACGGGAGGTTCTACGGGCTCCAGCGGTTCCACGGGCTCTACGGGTTCCACCGGTTCCACAGGGTCGACCGGTTCTACGGGCTCCACCGGTTCTACGGGCTCCACGGGTTCCACCGGCTCTACCGGATCCACGGGGGGCTCGAGCGCCGTCGGCGTGACCTCGTCCAGCGTGTTGCTGGGCACCCACGCTCCTCTGACGGGAGCGGCTCCGGTGCCGTCTGACTCTGCCCAGAAGGGCGCCGACCTCTACTTCAAGTGGCTCGCCGAGAACGGCAAGAAGATCAATGGGCGCAACGTCGACGTCATCTTGAAGAACGACAACTACAACCCGTCCCAGGCGGTGGCCGTCTGCAAGGAGATGGTCGAGAAGGACAAGGTCTTCGCCCTGTCCGGCCTCGCCGGCACCGACCAGATCCAGGCCTGTGCCCGCTACGCGGCCAGCGTCGGCGTCCCCTACACCTCTGCCGGCGTCACCGAGATCGGCCTTGACGGCCTCCCCAACTATTTCGCCATCAGCCTCACCTACAAAGAGCAAGGCGTATTGCTGGCGGACTACCTCATCAACAAGCTGGGTGGCAAGGGCGAGAAGAACGGGATGCTCTACTTCGCCACCCCGAACTTCTCCGACGCCCACGACTCCTTCGCGGGGGCCATG
>JAUJPD010000007.1:77709-82794 GCA_030447315.1 Actinomycetota bacterium
TTCGCCCGACTTCGAGAAGGCCGTCCATGCGATCTATCCCAGTTCCGACCCCCGGAAGAGAGACGGCGACGACTTCATGTACGCCGGCTGGGGAGCGGGTCAGGTTGCTGCGGCGTTGCTACAGGCCGCGGGTCCCAACCTCACGCGAGGGGGCTTCGTGGCCGCAGCTGAAAAGACCCGCAACCTGAAGACCGATGTCTTCCCCCCGATCAGCTTCAGCCCCAGCGACCATTTCGGCGGAAGCGCGGTTCATGTGCTGGAGGCTCGCTGCAGCGACCGTCGCTGGCACACGATCCAGGCGAACGCGACCGACTTCTAGGATGTGGCATGCCGCCGGGGGGTCGCTGAGGTAGTTTCCTCCGTGTCATGAAGAGCGTCATCGTTGTCGGGGTTGTCGCCGCGCTGGTCGCGATCATCCTTGCCCTGGGGGCAGATGATCCGACAGGACCCAACGCGTTCGTGATCATCGGGTTGTCACAGGGCGCGGTCTTCGGTCTCGTCGCGCTGGGGCTCGTGCTCGTTTACAAGGGGAGCCGGGTCTTCAACTTCGCGCAGGGCGAGTTTGGCACGATCGCCGCGTTCCTCGTGTTCGTCATGGTGGAGCAGAGGTTCCCCACCAAAGTCCCCTACGTCGCCGCTGCCGCCATCGCGGTCGTCCTGACGGTCCTCGTCGGATTGGCCATGGAGCGCGTGGTGGTGCGTCCGCTGCTGAACTCTCCGCGGGTGATCCTATTGGTGGCCACCATCGCCTTCGCCCTCTTCGCCATCGGCGCGCAGGTACTGGCCTTCCTTCCGGAGGCCAAGGCCCTGCCTCCGATGGTGACCTCGGTCTTCGGCCGGAGCAGCTTCGAGCTGTACGCGTTCACCCTGGAGCCTCAGCGGATGTTGATACTCCTCGTGATGGGGGGCCTGGCCGCGGGGCTCGCTTACTTCTTCTCCAAGACGGATCTGGGTCTCGCCGTGCTGGCGATCTCCCAGGACAGCTTCGCGACGCGGGTGGTAGGCATCGGCGTCGAGCGCATGTCCCGTTTCATCTGGGGCTCGGCCGCGTTCCTCGGGGCGGTGGCCGGCGTCCTCTACGTGCCGCTGACGGTTCTCACCCCCGGCGCCATGACCACCGGCGTCCTGATCCCGGCTTTCACCGGTGCCGTGATAGGAGGCATGACGAGTCTTCCCGGCGCCTTCGTGGGCGGGCTCATCGTGGGCCTCATCGGTTCGCTGTCGAACTGGGCAGGGGGGCACTACATGATCGGTGAAGGAGACACCGCTCGGTTGCTCGGAGACATCATCAAAGGAACCCCCGATGTCGCCGTCGTGCTGGCTCTTCTCATAGTGCTGCTGGCCAGACCGCAGGGTCTGTTGGGGCGGGAGGCGTGACCGCCACTGCGGCGGAGACGATCTCCGCTCCCGCCATCTCTCGCGCCCCGGCGAAGTGGCGGCCCAGCGCGCAAGGGTGGGTGTTTCGCGCCGCGGTCTTGGTTCTGATCTTCGGTGGGATCATCTGGCGCACCGCGACGATCGAGCAGTTCTGGGCCGACCGCTTCGCGCTCGCCGCCATCTACGCGGTGATCGGGCTCTCGCTGAACGTGGTCCTTGGCTACGTGGGCCAGGTGTCGCTGGGCCATCATGGTTTCGTCGGGATCGCGGCGTTCGTCTCCGCTTATTACGTCACCGAGAAGGCCGGGTGCGTTCCCAACGAATGTTCGCTCGGCGCCTTCGGCACCGGCATCCTGTTCGCGGTCATCAGCGGCGGCGTCGCGGCCTTGTTGCTGGGTCTGATCGCACTTCGGATCAGAGGCCTGTATCTCGCCCTCATCACGCTGTCCTACGGCTTCATGGCCGAGCGTTCGATATTCGAGATCCCCTTCCTCACGCGTGGAGGCGCCGGCATGCCGGCCCCCCGCCCGGACGGGTTCACCACCGACCGGGCATATGCGTTTCTCTGTTACTTCTTCCTGGCCCTGGTGATATTCGTCGACTGGCGCCTGCTCCGCTCCAAGGTGGGCCGGGCGGTTCTTTCCGTCAAGCACTCGGAGCCCGTAGCGGCCTCGTACGGCATCAACGTGACCGCCTACAAGACCCTCGCCTTCGTCCTCTCCGGTCTGTTCGCGGGCCTCGGTGGCGGGCTCCTCGCCTTCCACACCCAGAACGTCGTCTCCAACGACTTCAACTTCGCCATCGCGCTGCTATGGGTTCTCATGGTGGTGGTCGGTGGCCTGGGCAACCGCACCGGCGTCGTCATCGGATCGGCTTTCTTCGCTCTGTTCCCCTTCCTGCTGGAGTTGATCCATCCCCTCGAAGAGGCCGTGATCGAGAGCGGGCGCGCGTTCGGCCAGGTGACCATCGTCGTCGGCGCCGCTCTTGCGATCCTCACCGTGATTCAGTTCCCCGGCGGCATCGCGGAACAGCTGTCCCCCATCACCCGCTGGCTCAGGGGTCAGAAGTTCGCCCTCCACCCGGAGGGTCACGGCGGCAAGCACAAGGGACACGCTCACAAGAAGGGCGCTCTGTTGGCCAAGCTGGGCCTCCACAAGGGCGACCAGCATGCGGTCGACGGCGCGCCGTCGGAGCAGCAAGCATCGGCCAACCCGCCTCCCGAGGAGTCCGCCGCCGCCGTCGCAGATCATGGCACTCCCCTACGCGCCGATAACGGCGCAGCCGGCGGTGGCGAGACCGCGGCCACCCACGGTGCCGCGGCCGTCGCGGCCGATGACGGTACGCGCGGTGGCGACGGCTCCGAGAGCGCCGGCGACGGCGACGAGGGGGCCGCCGGTGACGCCGACGACATCGATGCCGTGATCAGGCGGCGCTTCCCCCCGGTGCCCTCGAGAACTCCTCCGGCAACCGGCGCCACCGACGACGAGGAGGCCTGATGTCAGCGGTTCTCGAGATCCAGGGTACGGGGATCCGCTTCGGTGGGCTTGTCGCCCTCGACGACGTCAACGTCAACGTCCCGGAGTGGGAGATCGTCGGCTTGATCGGGCCCAACGGCGCCGGCAAGACCACCCTCTTCAACTGCATCATGGGCGCCTACACCGCCAACACCGGCAAGATCATCTACCGCGGCCGCGACATCTCACTGCTCCCCACCCATCGACGGACGGCTCTGGGGATCGGGCGGACCTTTCAGAACATCGGACTGATTCGAGGGCTCACCGTGGTGGAGAACTTCATGGTGGCGCAGCACTCCCGCATCGGCTACGGGGCCTGGAGCGCTTTGCTGGGCGTCCCCCGCTCCTTCGCCGAAGAGCGGCGGCTGAAGGCCAACGCGATGGAGGTGCTGGACTTCATCGGGATGGCGCACCTGGCCGACTCGCAGTTGGAGGGCCTCCCCTACGGCACTCTGAAGCTCATCGAGGTGGGAACCGTGCTGGCGACGGACCCCGACGTGCTGCTGTTAGACGAGCCGTCTTCCGGGATGGGACCGGATGAGGCTCATGAGTTCGGCGAGCGCCTGCTCAAGCTCCGCAAGACGCTCAACCTGACGGTGCTGATGATCGAACACCACGTCCCGCTGGTCGTGAACGTCTGTGACTACGTCTACGTGTTGAACTTCGGCAAGATCCTGACCGAGGGCAAACCTCAGGCCGTGCGCAACCATCCCGAGGTGGTAGCGGCGTACCTGGGGGGAGAGGTCACCACAGACGAAGAGGAACAGACCCCGCAGATTTCACCCGAAGAGGAGACCGCCGGTGTCACTGCTTGAGATCCGGGATCTGAAGGCCGGCTACGGCGCGCTTCCGGTCCTGGGAGGGATCTCGATCGACATCGAGGAGGGCGAGACCGCGGTGCTTCTGGGTCTCAACGGAGCCGGCAAGACGACGATGGTCCTCACTCTCGCGGGGCTGCTGAAGCCGTCCGGTGGGACCATCACTCTCGGCGGCGAGCAGATCGCAGGGCCCGACGCCAAGGGCAAGATGCGCGCCAAGGACCCGCGGGACTTGGTTGCCAAAGGCGTGGTGCTGGTTCCCGAAGGCCGGCGGGTCTTTCCCCAGCTCACGGTGGCACAGAACCTGCGGCTGGGGGCGTGGAGCTACAAGAAGGATCGCAAGGGAACACGCCAGGTCGTCGAGCAGGCGGTGGAGTACTTCCCTCGTCTGCGCGAGCGCTGGACGCAGCTCGCCGGAACGCTCTCGGGCGGCGAGCAGCAGATGCTCGCGATCGCCCGCGGCATGATGGCGCGACCCAAGCTCTTGTTGATCGACGAAGCCTCTTTAGGTCTCTCACCCAAGCTGACTCTCACGGTCTTCGAGGTAGCCAAGCGCATCAACCAAGACGGAACGACGGTGTTCCTCGTCGAGCAGAACGCGGGCGTGCTCGACATCGCGGACCGCGTGTTCGTGATGGAGAAGGGCACGATCATCTACACCAAATCGAGGTCCGAGGGAGCGTTCGACGTAGGCGAGGTCAGCGAGGCCTACCTCGGGGAGGCCGAGAAGGTCTAGAGGCTCGATCGGCCCCTAGACAGGTTCCCTCGGGGTAGCCGTCAGCAACGGAAGGTGCCTCTCGCGACGCTGCGGGCGTGATCTTCATCGCCCGGGAACACCGCCCTCAGCGAACAGCGTCCCCCGCGGGGCCTGCTGAATCTCGTCCTGTAACGGCTCTCGAAGGTCCCGTCGCCGTCGCGGTCGACCGCTTCGCTCAACAGGGGCCGCCGCACCGCGATCGTGCGGAAGCGCCCGTTGCGGCGCTTCTTCAAGATGACCCGCATCGACTCTCCCGGGTGGGGCGGAGCCACCGTGCCCCTGGCCACCAAGCGCCCGGGGCGCAGGACGGCGACGAGGGTGGTTCGGCTCGGGCTCGGGACATCGTCGTCGTCGATCGTTATCACAGCCCTGCCGTCACCGATCGAGGCGTTGATCGGGTTGCTGAGGTCGACATAGAAGACCTCATCACCCTCGGCCACCGTGTCACCATTCACCTTGATCTGCAGGGTCTGGCTGGTCTCCCCGGGCTGGAACACGATCCGCCCCTGCGTCTCGTAGTAGTCGCCGCTGTCGAAGCTCGCGCTGCCGTCGGTGGTGACGATATCGACCGACACGGGACGACTGCTCACCTCGGACAGTGTGAAGGTCACGGTCGCGC
>JAUJPD010000007.1:82894-129004 GCA_030447315.1 Actinomycetota bacterium
GAGATCCACCTCGAGACGAGGTTCGCCACTCATGTCGTCGGCCGCATCCACCGCCTCAGCCACCACCTCCACCGTCGGATTCTTGCGTCGTAGCCGTCCGCGGCGCCCGCTGGCGATGAGGACGTACTGGAGCGGAGACGTCGTTATCAAAGAGCGTGCCTCCGCGTCCACACGGGTGGAGCAGCCCACGACGCGTTCCACTGCGGCTTTAACCGCTCCCGCCACCACAGCTTCCAGGACGGGGGGTCGAAGCTGCTCGCCCACCACGACGATCGTGCGGACGTTCATACAGGCGCGCTCGATCAGGTCGGCGTCCGTGGCATCACCACGAGCTACGTGAACGCCGAGAGACTTCCATCGGTCCGCGTGGTGCTCCTCGCTGGGCAACACACGCACCTCATCGCCTTGAGCGAGCAAGCGCCGGGCGATCGCTTCATCGATCTCGGGGTCTCCGGCCACAATCAAGACGCTCACGCCTGCACCTTCAAGATGTCGGGAACCAGTCGGAACCGGACCGAGCGACCCGGGGTCAACGGCTCGCCGTCGACGTGACGGGCGAAAGCCCTGTCGCCGGTGAGGGTGAACTCCGTGAGGTTGCTGGCGTACACGACCCCTTCGTGATGAGTGAGGTCTCGCGACACCGCGGCCCGCCACGCGTAGACCGGGAACGCCTCGATGCGCATCGTGCGTAGCGCGAAGATGTCTATCCCTGCATCGAGTCTCACCTCGGGCGCGATGTTGATCGGCCGGTTGAGCAGGTAAGCGTAAGGACCCGCATTGGAAGCGATGGCCATCGCTACCCGATGTGTTCCGAACGGACCTTGCAACGTCATGAAGGGTTTGCGGTGGCGATAGGAGCCGGCGAGGACCCTGAAAGCACTCCAGTAGAAGAAAAGCTCGCCGTAGCGCCGCTTGTTGGGGACGTAGCGCTCCACCCGCTCGGCCGCTTCTGCGTCGAATCCACACCCTGCCGAGAACGTGAAATACCGGTCGTCCATCTGGCCCAGCGGCACCCGGCGCGGTTCCCGTTCCAGCGTTCCCGCCAATCGTTCGATGGCCGCGAACGGATCCAGCGGCAGCCCCAATGCTCGAGCGAAGACATTCATCGTCCCTCCCGGAACGATGCCGAGTGTCGAGTCGGTGCCCGCGACGCCATTGGCCACCTCGTTGACGTGGCCGTCCCCGCCGAACGCGATCACCAGGCGGGCTCCGCCCTCGGCGGCGTTCTGAGCCACCGCGATGCCGGTGTCGCGCGCGGTCGTGACGAAGACATCGAGATCGAAGCGCGCCCGCAGCGCGTCGACGACTTCACCTCGTACCGAGTCCGAGAGACGCCCGGCAGTGGGATTCACGATCAGCACGGCCGGGGGCCTGCTCGGAGCTATCATCCCGACACGCTATCCGCCCCCCATCCTCCAGGAGAGACGTGAGCGAGCCTCAGATCATCGACACCAAGATGCACGGTCTCGACGGGATCACCGGAGCATTCTTGTTCAAGGGCGAGCGAACGGCGCTGGTGGAAACAGGTCCCAAGTCGAGCGTGAACAACGTCATGGCCGGCTTGGAGAGCGCCGCCGTCGATCGTCTCGATCTGTTGATCGTGACCCACATCCACCTCGACCACGCCGGTGCCGCCGGGACGCTGGCGCGAAAGTTCCCCGAAGCTACCGTGGTCGTCCATCCGGTGGGCGCGCCGCACCTGATCGATCCCGCGAAGTTATGGGCGAGCGCGACCCGGATCTACGGCGACGACATGGAGCGCTTCTGGGGGGGCATCGACCCCATCCCACCCGATCGCATAAGAACGATCGCGGACGGAGAAGCCATCGATCTAGGGAGCCGGACCCTGACGGCGATCGAGACCCCTGGTCACGCCGGTCATCACCACGCGTACCTCGACAGCGAAACCGGCATCGTCTTGGTGGGTGACGCGCTCGGGGTCAGCCCTCGAGGCATCGCGGCGTTCCGCCCCGCGACCCCGCCGCCCGAATTCAACCTGGAGACGTGCCTTGCCTCCATCGAAAAGATCCGGCGCCTCGGCGCCGCGGCCATCTGGATGACCCACTTCGGCCCCGCCTGCGTCTCGGTCGACGATGCCTGCACTCAAGCGAAGGAAGCACTCCAGGAATGGGCTCGGTGGGTAGAAAGCGCGCGGACCTCGTCGCGCGACCTCGACGAGGTGACGGATGCCGTGCGAGCGGCCGCCCGAGAGGCATCTGAGGGCAAGCTCACAGCACAGGATGCCGACAGGATGGAGATGACCACGTCGTACCGCATGAACGTGTCGGGCTACATGCGCTACTTCGACAAGAGAGAAAAGGCCGCTAGCTAGGGCGAGAACGCAGGCGTGCGGCGCGGGCGCCGGCGTCGGTTGCCTCCGGATCCGCCGAGTCGACCGCTTCGAACCACTCGCGCGCCTGCGTGAATCGGCCTTTGCGCTCGAGCAGGTCGCCGAGGACATACCAGGCTCGAACGTGATGGCGATCGGCGCCCGGCGGCTTCAGATCGAGTGACTGTAGTCGCGCTATGCCCTCGTCGATCCGGCCCTGATCGGCCAGTGCTCCCGCGGCAACGATCGCCCCCTCGTAGAAGGCCGCAGGTTCGACGTCACCCGCAATCATCTGGTCGCAAAGCTCGACGGCCTTGTCGGGTTTACCCAGAGCGCGGTAACAATCCGCGATCACCGGATTCTGCTCGTCCGAGCCGGACATCCGGCGAAAAGCGGCGAGCTCGCGTGCCGCCTCCTGCCATCTACCCGCTTGGTAGTAGACGAGGCCGAGGAACTCGCGAGCCGGTATCGAGCGCAACGCGATGTGCTTTGACTGCTCGCCCAAACGGATGGCTTCGTCGATGTCACCGGCGGCGAAAGCCGCTACCGCGTCGGCGAAAACCTTCACGAGGATGTCTCCCTTGCCGGGGCGCGCGGTGGCGCGCAGCTCCGCGGTCAGTTTGTCGTCGAGGTGGACCGGATCGTGGCGCGTGCTCCCGCCGGACAGAGGCTCGGGGGGGCGGGGCCGCGGCATCGAACGATGGGGGCCCCTTCGTTGCACCAAAGGCTTGCCGCGCCGCGACGGCGTGCCGTCACCTCGTGGTGCCATCGAACCGCGGGCGGAGCTAGTACCGAGCCACGTGGATCACGCCGCACATCCCCCGGCATTGCTCTCCCGGACGTTTGGTGGAGTGCAGCCGGCAGCGATACCTGTAGGTACCCGTTCGACGGAAGGTCTTGGCGGTCTGGTCGCCTGCTTGCAAGGTCACGCTCTTGTTCCAGTTCGAGCCATAGGCCGTCAAGTCGTGGGTGTCACCGAGAGCCGCCGGGTTCTTCCAAACAACCCGGCTTCCGGGGCGGATGTGGTTGTAGCTCTCGGCCCAGGTGTCGTTCGAGGTCGCTCGAACCACGGTATGACTGGCGACGGCGCTCGCGGGGAGGCCGAGGAGAGCGACCGCGGCGGTGGCTACTACCGTTCTCCGGAACCTGCTTGTCCTCATCACGTGAATCATAGGACTACCATCGGCATCTCTTGAACGTCATGTCTGCACGAGAGGATCGATCTGTGACGCGACGACGACTGGTATGCACGCTCGCAGCAGCCTGTCTCACGTTGCCCACGTTCTCGGCAGCGGCAGCTCCGGCGAGCCACGACATCATCTACGTCACTGGGTCCGACTTCTTCGTCGTCGAGAGCTCCGGAGCCGGAGCCGTCGAATTGAAGCGCTGTTGTCACGGCGAGGCCGAGGTGACCGTGAACGCCGCCACCGTTTCGGGAACCGCTACCCCTGGGGACGACTACACCTCGACGAGCAGGACGGTCAGGTTCACCACTCCCGTCGAGGATGCAGACCTCGAGGTGCCGCTCGTCGACGACACCAGCGAGGAGAGCCTGGAGACGATCGAGGTCGAGTTGAGCGAGCCCAGCGGCAACACCACCTTGGGTCCCAACCGGGGCACCATCAGGATCATCGACAACGACGGTCCGGCCCGCTTCTCGTTCGCCCACGCCTCGGTATCGATCTTCGAGAACTACGGTGTGATGGAGTTCGTGGTGGTGAGGTCGGGCGATCCGAGACCTGTCACCTCGGTCTCCTATGCCACCGCCGACGGCGAAGCTACCGCGGGTGAGGACTACGAGGCGGCCTCGGGGACCCTGGCGTTCGACACCGGCCAGCGCATCAAGCGCTTCGTGGTGAGGATGACCAATGACCGGCTCGAAGAGGGGGCGGAAGGATTCAGCGTCGCCCTGTCCGAACCGGTGGGCGCCAGCTTGGAGGAGACCTCCACCTCACGCGGCGTTATCGAGGACGATGAAACCCCCACGTCCGATACCTCACCCCCGGTGAGCTACTTCCACCAGCCACTCCACGGCAAGAGCTACTCCCCGCGCGCTATGAGAGACATCCTCGCCTTCGCCGACGATGGGGGCAGCGGCGTCAAGCAGGTGCAGGTCGCGCTCATGAAGAAACTGTCCAATGGGTCCTGCCGCTGGTTCTCCAAGAGGCAGAAGACGTTCGCCGCCCGGCCCTGCGCCGACAAGCTATGGATGAACTTCCCCACCGATCAGACCGTTATCTACACGCTACCCAAGAAGCTGAGGCCGAGCCGTGGCACCAACATCCACTACTACAAGGCGTGGGTCCGAGGGATCGACGTCATCGGCAACAGAGAGACCACCTTCGACCGCAATCGCAACCTGAGCCGGTTCGAGATCCGCTAGGCAGCTGCCGGCAAGAGCGCGCCGGTGGGCCAGCCGGCTCGAACCACCTTCACGACCCCGCACATCCCATCGCACACGCCGTCCATGAGCGTTGAGGGGAACTCGCACCGGTACTTGAAGGGGCCGACCTCTCGGAATCGCCGCGTCGCCTGCGCCTTCGGGCCGAGGAGCTCCCTGTATCTCCAGCCCCCATAGCTCTTGACCGAGTGATCCTCGAAGGTGCTTGGATTCGTCCACACCACTGTGCTGCCTTTCGTGATCTCCAGCCGCGCAGGCCCCCAGCTCGATGGCCGCGCCGTGACCTTCTTCGTGGCGGCGATCGAGGCCGCGGGGACGAGGAGGATCGCGGCAACCACGAACAGGGAGGCCGCGGAGCGCACGAGTCGTTTCACGAAGGGCATCCTAAAGAGGATCGTCGGGCAACAACAGGATACTTGAGCAAGAAAGTGCAATGAAAAAGGGAGCCGCTATCAGCGGCTCCCTTGGAAGAATCCCGGCGGCGTCCTACTCTCCCACCCAGTCTCCCGGGCAGTACCATCGGCGCTGAAGGGCTTAACTTCTGGGTTCGGAATGGGACCAGGTGTGACCCCTTCGCTAAAGCCACCGGAAACCTGTATTCAGTTTTCAATCCCCGCCTTGACCGCTATGCCAGCGGTAGCGAGTGAACCCTGGACTCTCCAGAGCGAGCGCGAGCAAAACCAAGTCCTCGGCCTATTAGTACCGGTCGCCTGAACACATTGCTGTGCTTACAGCTCCGGCCTATCAACCTTGTCGTCTAGCAAGGGGGCCTTACCCGGTTAACCCGGTGAGAGATCTCATCTTGAGGTCGGCTTCGCACTTAGATGCTTTCAGCGCTTATCCGGTCCGCACGTAGCTAAACAGCGTGCCCTTGGCAGAACAACTGTCACACTAGAGGTGCGTCCGTCCCGGTCCTCTCGTACTAGGGACAGCTCCTCTCAAATCTCTTACGCCCGCGGAGGATAGGGACCGAACTGTCTCACGACGTTCTAAACCCAGCTCGCGTGCCGCTTTAATGGGCGAACAGCCCAACCCTTGGGACCTGCTCCAGCCCCAGGATGCGACGAGCCGACATCGCACGTGTGTCCACTGTTTCCAGTGGCGCAGACTATGTCTTCACCCTGCCCGATCAAAGGCGAGGGGTCGGCGTGTTACAGCGTCCATAGATTCGACTCTCGAGGAGTCGGTGAACGCTGTCTGAAGGTCGGAATGACCGATCAAGTCGTTACGGGGTCACGCACTGGCCGTTGCTGTTGATCGTGCCGTCTGTGCGGACTTCCCACGGCATTGCCTTTCTGCATGTTCCTGGTGTTGCTTGGCCATGCAGTGAAGGTTTCGCCGTTATAAGCCGATGCTTTGAACAACGTTTCCGCTGCTCACACCCCAAATTGAGGTGCCAAACCGTTCCGTCGATATGGACTCTTGGGAACGATCAGCCTGTTATCCCTAGGGTACCTTTTAGCCGATGAGCGACGGCCCTACCACGAGGAGCCGCCGGATCACTATCTCCTACTTTCGTACCTGCTCGACTTGTCAGTCTCGCAGTCAAGCTCCCTTGTGCGATTGCACTCAACTCCTGATGGCCGACCAGGATGAGGGAACCTTGAACACCTCCGTTACAATTTAGGAGGTCACCGCCCCAGTGAAACTACCCACCTGAAACTGTCCCCGATCCGGATAACGGACCCGGGTTAGAAGCTCAAGACAATCAGGGCGGTATTTCAAGGGTGGCTCCACCCCGACCGGAGTCGGGGCTTCAAAGCCTCCCGCCTATCCTACGCAAACTGTCCCAAACTCCAATATCAAGCTGTAGTAAAGGTCCTAGGGTCTTTCCGTCCTTCCGCGGGTAACGAGCATCTTTACTCGTATTGCAATTTCGCCGAGTCTCTGGTTGAGACAGTGCCCAAGTCGTTACGCCATTCGTGCAGGTCGGAACTTCACGTTGATCCGCTGTTTCCAGCGGCGCAGACTATCCCTTCACCTTGAAACTGGCTCTGATCGTCTCTACCGTGTACTTACGTATCCCTGCATTCATCTGTTGAGCGAGTTCAGCAATCATCACCAGACCTGCTGGAGTCAGATGATTTCGTTCTGCATCGATCTACAGATCCTTCGAAACAGCTCGAAGTCCTTGCGCTTGCTGAGCTCAGGAGTGGATACGTCTCGAAGAACGGAACCACGCTCTCGTTCAATTGCTTGAAGTGAGCGGATCTCGAACTTCAACGTCTTATCGGAGCGATCCGGCCTGATCGTTCCTCCGAACAATGCCGGTAGAAGTTGGATCAGCTCGGCGTTATTCCCCTGTTCTGACTGACTGAGAAGCTCGGGCGAACTTCCCAGCCGACGCGGATCCGGGGTTGCGGTCTCAACGACACGCAAAAACACCCTTCTCCATCGACGTAGCCAGATATGTACGACGGTATGTCGATCCCTGTTCCAAAGGGCCGGCGTCTCCATGACGTCCATTGATTTGCCTTGGCAGGAACGTCATCTCGGCTTTCGCCTCAGTCGTTACGGGGTCAAAGAGTTTGCACTCTCGACTTCCCACGGGATCGCCCTCTCTATCGAGGAGGGGTTCCCCGTTATTAGCCGTGGGATTTGCTAGGGAGATCACTCTCCCAAGGGGCAAGATCGTCATCACTTACCCGACAAGGAATTTCGCTACCTTAGGACGGTTATAGTTCTGCACCGTCTTCCCCATATCGCGATGGGGCATGGACCATCTCTTCATCCCTCTACTTCGAAGAGGGAGCTCAGCGTATGGTTCCTCTGAGGATTCTTCCTACCTGGATCAGCTTTGCAGACAGTGAACGAAGTCTGACTGCAACCAAGTAGAAAGTCTTTCCTGCTGATTGTCCGCACCGGACGGATTTTCACTGCTCATGTCATCAACCTATTGACTAGGTATGACAAGAATGAGTACCGCCGGATACTCGGGGTTTCCAGCATTTAGCCGAGTTGTTATCTAGGTGGTTACCCACCTAGGGCGGCAACTGATACTACTTACCGCCGCCGTTTACCGGGGCTTAGGTTCAGAGCTTCACGGGACCGAAGTCCAGTTAACCTTCCCTTAACCTTCCGGCACCGGGCAGGCGTCAGAGCGTATACGGCGACTTACGTCTTAGCACGCTCCTGTGTTTTTAGTAAACAGTCGCTTGGGCCTGGTTTTTGCAACTCCTAGCAGCTTCGGGAGCAAGTCCCTACACCACCAAAAGCGCCGCTTATCCCGAAGTTACGCGGCCAATTTGCCGAGTTCCTTAACCAGAGTTCTCTCGATCTCCTCGGTATGCTCTACCCGTCCACCTGAGTCGGTTTGGGGTACGGGCACCACACGAACTCACTAGAGGCTTTTCTCGGGAGCATGGGCTCATCAGCTTCCCCTCAATCGGGTCGGCATCGCGCCTCAGGATTAATGACCCCGGATTTGCCTAAGGGATCTCCCTACCTGCTTACCCCACGTCAACCAACGCGGGTCTGACTACCCTCCTCCGTCACCCCTTCGTTCCTAGAACACCTGGGTCGGTAGCCCCCGAAGGGGTTCCCTTAGCAAAGTGATTCGGAGTGGGCGTGGGTGGTGGTACTGGAATATCAACCAGTTGTCCATCGCCTACGCCTCTCACCCTCGGCTTAGGTCCCGACTTACCCTGGGCGGATTAGCTTCCCAGGAACCCTTGGACATACGGAGTGGAAGTTTCTCGCTTCCATTTCGCTACTCATGCCGGCATTCGCACTTGTAACCACTCCAGCATTCCTTACAGAACACCTTCGCAGTTGTTACAACGCTCCCCTACCGATCGAACACTCCGAAGAGTGAACGATCCCGCAGTTTCGGTACTTCGCTTAGCCCCGCTAAATTGTCGGCGCCGAATCACTCGACCAGTGAGCTGTTACGCACTCTTTCAAGGGTGGCTGCTTCTAAGCCAACCTCCTGGCTGTCTATGCAACTCCACATCCTTTCCCACTTAGCGAAGATTTAGGGACCTTAGCTGATCTGGGCTGTTTCCTCTCGACTACGGAGCTTATCCCCCGCAGTCTCACTGCCACGTTCTGGAGTACTTTGGCATTCGGAGTTTGGCTGAATTCGGTAACCTTGTTGGGCCCCTAGTCCATCCAGTGCTCTACCACCGATACTGAACACGTGACGCTGCACCTAAATGCATTTCGGGGAGAACCAGCTATCACCGGGTTTGATTGGCCTTTCACCCCTATCCACAGGTCATCCCCCAGGTTTTCAACCCTGGTGGGTTCGGCCCTCCACGAAGTCTTACCTTCGCTTCAGCCTGCCCATGGATAGATCACCCGGCTTCGGGTCTACGACATGCGACTACGGGCGCCCTATTAAGACTCGCTTTCGCTACGGCTACGGATCTCTCTTTAACCTCGCCACACATCGGTAACTCGCCGGCTCATTCTTCAAAAGGCACGCCATCACGGCTGCAGTCCCCGAAGGAACTACAACGACGCTCTGACTGCTTGTAAGCGCACGGTTTCAGGTACTATTTCACTCCTCCCGGGGTACTTTTCACCTTTCCCTCACGGTAACGGTTCACTATCGGTCGCTAGGAAGTAGTTAGCCTTACGAGGTGGGCCTCGCAGATTCACACGGAATTCCTCGGGCTCCGTGTTACTTGGGAACAACATCGGGAGGTCAGTCGGCTTTCGCCTACAGGGCTATTACCTTCTGTGGCTTAACTTTCCAGAAACTTCGGCTAACCGCTGACTTTGTAACTCCTGAACCGTCTGGTGCCGGTTCAGATGTGTCCCACAACACCCTGTGGCAACGCCACCAGGCTTTAACACCACAGAGGTTTGGGCTGATCCCGTTTCGCTCGCCGCTACTAAGGGACTCTCGAATTTGATTTCTCTTCCTCGGGTTACTTAGATGTTTCAATTCACCCGGTTCCCTCCACAGGCCCTATTTTGTTCAGACCTGGGTACCAGCGCATGACCACTGGTGGGTTTCCCCATTCGGACACCCCCGGATCAATGGATGTTTGGCTCCTTCCCGGGGATTTTCGCAGCCTACCGCGTCCTTCGTCGGCTCCTAGCGCCTAGGCATCCACCGTACGCCCTTATTAACTTGGCATAGATGCTCGCGCTCGCTATGGAGTTTCCAAGGTTCTGAGAAGTGGTTGGTGCTTGACGCAAGAAGTCTGAACAACGTTTCCGGGGCAAAAAATTCCCGCCGATCCGAAGATGCTGGGCGGCGGGGGAAGGGCTCGAAGCGTTAGCTGGATAGCTGGCTTAGGCACTAACCCCTGAGAGACTCTTGCGCAAGAACGGACCTTTCTTCTCGGTTACAGCTTTGGCATTCTACACAGCGCGCGGCCCCAGGCGTCAACCCCACATCCGGGCCTCTATATAGATAAGGAGAAGGCCCCCGTCGCCGGGGGCCTTCTCCTTCATCAGGGCCCTTCGGAGCTACTGCCCGCCGGTGTACCTCAGGATGAACAGCCCGTAGTCCCGGTCGCTGAAGAACAGAAGCGGGCGTTTCTTGCCCCGCTTCCTGGTCGCCACGCCCCAGAAGTCGTTGCCCTTCGGGTGGATGTAGTGGCCCACCTCCCGCATGCCGCGGCGTCCGAACTTGGCCACCCTGGCACCACCGGCGTACCAGGAGAAGTAGGCGAGGTTCTTGCCCCGGCGCTTGTCGGTCTCGACCTCGTGCACCGTCAAGGCTCCGAAGTCGGAGGTGTAGCGGCGGTCGATCGCCTCATCGATCGCGTACGCATCGATCTCCTCGAGGGTGTTGGCGTTCAACAGGTGGGTGTAGCCCCAGCCGTCGAAGACCGATGCGGCACTGATCCGGGCACCCTCGGTTCCGATCCTGGGCTCGTCTTCGCCCTCGAAGGCCGGCTCCTGGTTGAACATGAGGTGGAAGGCGCGGTGTCCGATACAGATCGCATTGATCGCGGGGTCGTACTCGTGACCCTTGCTCCCGCAGATGTAGGCGTCGGGGAACTCACCGGCGCTGGAGCCGAAGTGGCTGTTGGCGATGATCGCGGCGTCATATCCGGCCTGCTCGGCCGCCTCGATCTTCTCCGAGAAGAAACAGCCTCCCCGCAGGATCACGGCGATCTTCTCCTCGCCTTCCTCGGCGTCCAGCCGGTCCGCCGGGATGATGTCCTTGGCGGTACCGGGATCGCCCTCGTCCTCGACGGTCGCCGGGTCGTCTTGGACCGCGGGGCAGGCGGTGCCGGCGTAGATGGTCGGTCCGCTGATCTGGTCGTCCTGGTACTCGTCGGCGATGGCCACGGTGAATCCGAACTCCGCAGCCGCATATTCACCGGCGTTCGGCCCATCGAGCACGGTGAACGGGTCGATCCGGAAAGGCGAGAAGTCCTCGTCCGTGCCGATGAAGAACCGGTTGCCGGAGCTCCAGGTGCCCTGGTGGGCATTGCCTTCGGGGATCTGAAAGCCCGTTAACGGATCGGGGTTGCGATAGTCCGAGTCGTCGATGAATCTCGGGTTGGACGGGTCGTTGACGTTCAGCTTGACCCAGCCGGCATCCCAATAGGACGCCATGATGAGCCAGTTGCCGTTGATCTTCTTCACCCACATGTCGTGGTGGAAAGCCTCGTCACCCAGGCCTCTTTGTATGCCCAGGGTGGGCCACTCCTCGAAGCCCGTCTCCGCGATCAGTCTCGGCTGCCGAGGGTTCGTGAGATCCATGATGTCGACATCCAGGTTCTCGAAGTTGTCGGTCATGACCGCATAGGCGTGACCCTTCGGGGACCACCCCATCACGCTGTGCACGTCGTTGGGGATCTCCAAGGGCGTCGGGTCGGCAGGATCGTTGGCGTCGGTGTCTCCGACCCCGTCGGCGAGCATCTTGGGCTTGCGGGGGTTGGTCACGTCCACCACCGAGATGCCGCCGAAATCGGTGTCGCAGCTCTCGTTCGAGTAGACGAGAAGGTCGCCTTTGAATCTGGGAGTTTCGGCGTGGAACACGTGGATCCCCTCGCCGACACGGCCCTGGGCCGGGATGAAAGCAACCTTCCTCGGCTTCTGTGGGTCACGAACATCGACCACGTGGACGCCGAGGCCCTGACCGCCCTCTTCGCACTCGGCGTAGTCGGTGCCGAGATAGGCGAACCCCTTGTAGACGTCAACGTCGGTGATGCCGGACCTCACATTGGTCAGCTTCAGGCGGGAGACCATCCGCATAGCGCGCCTGGAACCGGGAAGATGGTCGTCCCCCTCACCATGTTGGTCGTCCGGGCTCACCGCGGCGTTCAACGCCCGCAGCTGGTCTTTCTTGGTGGCGTCGGACGTACGCGAGGCCTGGGACCCCACCGCCGATCCCGTGACGGACGAAACCAGTCCTACTACGGCAAATGCCGCGATCATCCGCTTGTTCAATCGCACCCCCCCTGGTAAGACAGCCGACGCTCCGACGAGGCCGGCCGATGTGACTACAGACGCGGCTGAGAGTAGTCATTCAGGCCCACAGGTGCAATGGCCCCGGGGCGCAACTTTGGCGTCCTCGAGACGTTGCCGAGCCGAGACAACCTCCTCGAGAAACGTCCTGCTGGAGGGCGTTTTGCTACCTCCTGCCCGTTAAAGGTCCCAGGGCGGGCTGCCGATACCCGGATGGATAGAGCTGGTACCCGAACGAGGAGGACGAGTGATCCACCGAGCTGGAAGCACGAAGCGGCGGTTGACCATCCTCATAGCATTCGCCTTCAGTGCTCTGACCATCCTTGCCCCCGCCGCATCGGCTCAGGTAAGCACGACCACTCAGATCCCCACCCTCGATGATGCCGTAGGCACCGTGACCGACACCGTCGACAGCACGACCGGAACCGGCGGAGGAGGAGCCAGCACCACAGACCCCATCAAAGAGACAGTGGACACCACCAAAGAGACCGTGAGCCCCGTCAAAGAGACCGTGGACACCACCACGGACACGGTCGACGAGACCACCGGGGGAACCGTCGGCGGGACCACGGACACGCTTACGGAGACCGCGGGTAGCACGGTCGAGCAGACCGAGAAGACCCTCCAAGACACTTCCGGCTCCACAGGCGAGGCGCTGGCCGGCACCACTAAAGAGATCCAGGACACGCTCGACGGCGGCAGCAGCCTGCTCAGCCCCGACCCGGCGACCGACGATCGACCCAACGGGGTCAGGGACACCAACGGGGATGGACGGATCAGCAAGCAGGAGCGCTTCAGTGGCGGCCGCTTCGGCCCCTCTAGCGGCAACGGCTCGTTCGAGGGACAGCTCGGCTCCGAGGCACGCAAAGGAAAGCTCGCAGCTCTGAACGCTCACGACAGGAACCGCAAGCTCGCAGCCGTACACACCTCGGCTCTGGTCTCGGCCCCCGAAGCCGAAAGCTTCATCACCCAGCTGGCCGAAGCCGCAGGCGAAGCTGTCAAGAAACTCGCTTTCCCGCTTGGTCTAGCCCTTATGGTGGGTGGGTTCCTCATGGTTCAGGGACGCATCGACCGAAAGGACGCCAAGCTGGCTCTTGCACCGATCGATTCGGAACAAGACTTACTCAGCTTCCAGTGAGCGAAAGCTCCGCTTCACCGGGAGCCCGCCCGCAGTCCACCGAGCTTGTCTCCCTCGCGGAGCGGATGGGCTATCTGCAGGCGCTGCGGGTTGGCCTGGCGGTCGTCGCTCTCGCTTCTGCCCTCTTTGCCTCGCAAGTGGTCGGGGCGTCGCTTGCCGATCTGACCCTCTTCACCGCCGGCTACCTGCTGCTGTCGGCGACGGCCGAAGGTTTGCGCCGTGCGGGGCGAGGCCGCGGGTTGGCCGTGGTCGGCGGGATGCTCTTGATCGACGGTATTTACCTCGCCTGGGTCACCTACGTCACCGGCGGGAGCGACAGCCCCCTGCAGTTCCTTCTCTACCTCCACCTGATCGCGGTGACACTGCTGGCCGCATATCGCACGGGCCTGAAGATCGCGTTATGGCACTCCTTGCTGTTCTTCGTCGTCTTCTACGCCCAGGCGGCGCGCTTGCTCGAGCCGATCGACGAGGCCGCGGCCGACGGCGCCCTCAACACGCGCTCGATCTTCACGGTCGCGGGGTTCTTCGTGTTCGCGCTGGGCACGGCGGCTTTCTCGTCGATCAACGAACGAGAGCTGCGCCGGCGCAAGGTCGACCTCGAGGCGCTCACGGAGATGGCCAAGGGTTTGGAACAGGAATCCGACCCCCGGGGGGTAGCGCAATCGCTACTCGACAACGTGGCGGAGGCGTTCGGGTTCCAGCGTGGCGTGGTCGTCGCGGCCCCCGATGGAGGCGACCCGTCGCTGATGGCTTTTCGGGGGCCGGGGGAAGCCCCTGAGGCCAAAGCGGGGATCGACGACGTCATGCAAAGGGCCTGGGACGCACGCGCGACCATCCTCGTGAAGCAGCTCGATCCGGATGGCGACCCCCGGCTCTCGGCCCTCATGCCGTTTGCCCGCAACCTGGTCGTTGCTCCCCTGTTCGCTGAGGGCCAGCCGCTGGGCGTCCTCTCGCTGGAATACACACCCGGCACCGGTCCCCGCATCGAGCGCAGGGTGGTCGACATGGTGTCGCAATTCTCGGCCCACGCCTCTTTGGCGTTGCGCAATGCCTGGTTGGGAGAGCAGGTTCAGAAGATGGCGGACACCGATGCGCTCACGGGGATATCCAACCGCCGCACGTTCGAAGCAGTGCTCGAGCGAGAGGTCAGCCGCGCGGCGCGAAGCGGCGAGCAAGTGACCCTCGTGATGTTCGACATCGATCACTTCAAGTCGATCAACGACACGCACGGACACCAGATGGGAGACACGGTCTTGAAGAAGGTGGCGAGGACGCTAGCCGAAGGCTGCCGTGACTTCGACGTGCCGGCCCGCTACGGCGGCGAGGAGTTCGTCGTCATCCTTCCCGCATGTTCGTCTAAGGAGTCGCTGGTTGTCGCCGAACGTCTCCGCCGCTCACTGGGGGAAGCCGACAACCCGGTTCCCGTAACCGCAAGTGCCGGGGCGGCGACGTTCCCGACCCATGCCGTCGACCCCCAGCGACTGATCGCGGCCGCGGACGAGGCGCTCTACGAGTCCAAGAGGGCCGGTCGGGACCGGGTCACCAGGTCGCGGCGGCGGGGCGCCTCCGCCGGCAAGGCGATGGCGGTCGAGTAGGTCTATCTCAGCGGTAGGTCTTGCGCGCGAAGACGTCCGCTTCTAGCGATGCAACGCGATCCAGGATCAACAACCCGTCCAGATGATCGATCTCGTGCTGAAAGGCACGCGCCTCGAATCCTTCCGTAGCGATCACCTGAACATCTCCGCCAAGGCCGCGACCTTGGACCACGATCCTGGCGGCCCGGGCGACGTTCGCAGTCAGGTCGGGAACGCTCATGCATCCCTCGCGCGCCACCTCGCGCCCGGTGCTGTCGAGGATCACCGGATCGAACATCACGACGAGACCATGGGTCACCGTCGTCTTCGGGTGGTAGGAGACATCTAAGGCGAACGCCCTGCGAGAGATGCCGATCTGAGGCGCGGCCAGACCGACACAGGCCGGCGACGCGAGCATGGTGTCGACGAGGTCCGCGCCCAACGCCTGATCGGGTCGCTCCCCCACCGGCTCTGCGGCCAGCTTCAAGACCTTTTCCGGGATCCGGAACACGGGGCGGACCGGCACCCCGCTACAGCACGTCCGAGCCGAGTGGATGAACACTCACGTCCATGCCCAGCTCGTCTCGCAGCGTCTGAAGACGGCTCTCGATCTCGTCGTCGGCCGCGACCTCGAGCATCAGGGCGTAGACGGGTTGATCCTCCGACCCGATCACTCTCGAGCTCAGGGCGGTGATGTTGACGTTGGAGGCGGCAAGGTGCTGCGCCACGCGGAACACGATGCCGGGTTGGTCTGCGCCATACACCGCGACCATGTGCGTGGGAGGGGCCACGGCGGGAGCTGCGCTCCGGACGGAGCGAGCGGTGACGGCCAGTTCCAGCTCGTCGGCAACAGGCGCCAGCTGTAACTCGAGCTTCTCGGCCCCCAGCTCCGCGGGCGCCAGAACGATCAACATCATCGAGAAGTGACCACGCAGGATCGTCGACGAGGCATCTTGAAGGTTGCACCCAGACTCGAACAGCACCCGCGCCACCCCGGCGACGATCCCGGGACGATCGTTCCCCACCACCGTGACCGCGATCAGGTTGCCCTCTCCCATCGCCGCAGGCTATAACCGCACCGCTAGCGCCCGGACGCGCTGCGATTGGTGGCGGCGTCTACCTCCGCGCTATGCCTCCTTGACTCCAGAGGGTTTCCACACGGACTGCACAGATAGATCTCGTGCGCGGGGGACGCTTCGATGTGCAGGCCGGACGAGCGCAACATGGCTTCCACGCACGCGACATCGGGTGCCCACCAGTTCGTGGGATCGCCCGCCAAGGCGTGTTCGATGAAAGCCATCTTCGGCCATCCCGCCCGGAGCAGGATGTCCCGCTCGTCCAGCGTCACATCCTCGGGCGGGGCGATCACCTCGTTGCCCGGCATCGTCAGCGTCTGGAAGACCAGGGTGCGATCCACTTTCTCGGCGACGATGTCTAGCGCCAACAGAGGGTGGCGCAAGTGGTACAGCACGCCCATGAAGATCACGAGATCGAAGCTGGCGTCGAGGTGAGCAAGCTCGTACACGCCCATGCGACGGAACTCGGTCCGCTCTTGGAGGCCGAGCACCTCTGCCGCCCACCCCGCCTGGGTGAGGTAGTGCTCGTCATGATCGATGCCCAGCACCCGGCCCCCGCGCCGCGCCAGCTCGAAGCTATAGAAGCCGGCGTTGCAGCCGATATCCAGAACCGACCACCCCGATAGGTCCTCGGGCAGAGACGACTCGATCTCGTTCCACTTGAACGCGGGGAAGTCGCCTAAGGGGTGATCCGGCGCGGTCTGGGATCCGTCGGGCAGGTGGAGATTGTGGAACCACGGCGCCAACTCGGAGATCCTGCGCTCGACCTCGGTAGCGCCCGCGGCCGCGCCCATCGACTGCAGGCTCATGCCGCCGACCGGGGTCCGCTCGAGCTACGCGCTCCTCGGACCTCATCCACGTAGGCCTCCAGCTGGCGCACCCGGCGTGCCGCGGTGTGCTCGGCCAGCACCCGTTGCCGGGCGCGGCCGCCGATCGCGACGCGTTCTTCCTCGCCTACCGAAGCCAGGAGGTGAAGAGTCTCGGCTGCGGACGCGGAGACCAGGATCTCGGATCCCGGTGTGAAAAAGTCGTCGAGGCCCGTCCAGTGATCCGAGATCACCGGCACGCCGCAGGCCGCTGCCTCGAAAAGCCTCACGCTGGGAGAGAACCCCGCGCTCACCATGTCCTTGCGGGTGACATTGAGAGTGAAGCGTTGCGAGTTGTAGAAACAACGGTGCTCCGCCGGCGGAAGGTGATCGATCCGCTCCACGTTGCCGGGCCAGTCGATGTCGTTTGGATACTGTGGCCCGGCCACCACCAGGCGAAGCTCCGTTGAGGTACGCGCGGGCTCCAGCAAGAGCCGCTCCAAAACGGGCTGGCGATCCTCGCTGTAGGTGCCGAGATAACCCAGATCCCACCGGAGCGCTCGGGCCTCCGGGTACAACACGTCCGGATCGGCGATGCAGTAGAACGCTCGAGCACGCGGGGAGCCGAAGCTCTTCTCGATCCGCTCCAGCGTCGGGCCGCCGGTGAACGAGAGATAGAGGTCGTAGCGGGCGATCAGCTCGGGTGCCAGGTACTCATGGTCCCCCCGGCCGAGCTTCGCCAGCGTCACCGGGGTGTCGATGTCGTAGAACGCCGTGACGCCGCTCGCTTCGGTCGTGATCCAGCTTCCAAGGGCGACGGCCTCGGGCACGAAAGATCCGACCACGACCAGATCTGCCTCTCGGACCTCGTGCTCATGGGTCTCGATCAGCTCGGTCACCGACCCGTACAAGACGGTGCGTCCATAGGGAGGCTGCGGCAGGTCTCGTTGCTGCGCGTACCAAGGAACGTCGCGCTCGAGGAACAACACGTCGTGGCCCACCTCGCTGAGGGCGCGCATCAGGCCGCGGTAATTGGTCGCGTGCCCGTTGCCCCACGAGGAAGTAACCGAGAGTCCGAGGATGACGATGCGCAAGCGGTCACTCACGACGCAGGTCCGCCCGCGCTGGTTAGGCGACCCTCCAGGACCGCCTGCACCTCCGCGCCACGCTGCGCATACGTGTGGTCGGCCAGGACCCGTCTCCGGCCTGCCTCTCCTATGGTTCGCGCTCGATCCGGATCGAGTGAGGAGACGATCTCGGCAACCCCGGCCCCGTCATTAGCGACCAGCACCTCGACATCGGGCTCCAGGAAGAAGTCGATGCCCTCCCAATGATCGGTGATGAGACAAGCGCCCGCTCCGCAGGCTTCGAAAACCCTGGTGGCAGGAGAGAAGCCGTTGGACGCCATGCTGTCACGACTCACGTTCAACAGCGCCAGCGAGCTGCAGTTGAAGGCGTTGTGATCTGCTGGAGACACATGGCCGAGATAACTCACGTTGCCGGGCATGTCCTTGGTCTTCCAACCGTTGCCACCAAGTAGGAACGACCTGTCCGGAAGGAGCCGCGCTGCCGAGAAGAAGAACCGGTCAACCCTCGCTTCGCGATCGGGGAGCCGGTTGGCGAGTAGCGACAGATCGCTTTCGAACCGCCGCTGCGAGCCCTCGGGATGATGCGTGCGCGGATCGAGCGCGTTGTAGATCGGGACACAACGTTGGGCGCCCACGGCTGCATACCGCGCAACCACGGGATCTCCCCCACCGTAAGTGAAGACGAGATCGTAGGAGGGGATGAGAGCGCGCAGCGCATCGGTGGGATCTGACTCCATCTGGCCGAGCGTCGCGGGGGCGTCGACGTCCCAGAAGATGGTCGTGGTCGAGGGACCCTTCAGATCGAGCACCGCCGCCTCGAGCAGCTCGTCGAACACGCCAACGCCACTCGTCTTGACGGCAACGTCGACCCCGCGGGCCTGCTCGACCACCGACAACACCTGCGCCTCGGTCGCGGCCGGATAGATGACCACCTGCGCCCACGCGGGGTCGTCTATGTCCCGGTGTTCCTGGCGTTCATATGCGATCGGCTCGTAGAAGGTGATGTCGTGGCCGAGCTCGTGCAGGGCCCTGATGATGCCGCGGTAGTAAGTGCAGGCCCCGTTCCAATACGACGACACCAGGCTCGAGCCGAAGAAGGCGAACCTCATGCCGGCACCCCCAGCTCCCCGCATATCTCCACCAGCTCGTCGACGCGATGAGCACAGGTGTGTCTCTCTGCGATCCTCTGGAGGCCGCTGCGGCGAAGATAGGAAGCCAGCTCCGGCTCCCCCAGGATCTCCTTCATGTGGCGCGTCATCTTCTGGCGATTGTGGGCGATCAAGAAGTCCTCACCCGGTTTGAACAGGCCTTCGCAGTCATCCCACGGCGAGCAGATCAGTGGGATCCCACAAGCCAGAGCCTCGAAGACCCTGATCGTGGGGATGCCGGGCAGGGCTTCTACGTACGGACGCCGCGGTACGTGCACGGTCATCGCGCTGGAGGCGAACGCTTGGGGGACGAGGTAGTTCGGCAACCATCCCGCGTACGTGGCACCGGCGCGAGCGAGCTCACGTTTGGCTTCCACGGGATAACGAACGCCGTGGATCGCGGCGGACAGCCCGAGGTCGCCGAGCGGCCCGAGCAGGAACTCATAGAGCTCCTCGGTCCGTTCCTCGTCTCCCCAGTTGCCGATCCACACGAGGTCGCGCTCCACCGGTACCTCGGGCAGGGGCTTGAACACACGGGCATCCGCCGCCTCGTGCCAGGTCCACACCCGCTGCGACCAACCCCGCTCCAGGTAGATCTGACGGATCACCTCGCCGAAGGCCAGGACGCCGTCGTAATGAGAGAGATCGAACAGCTTCATCTGTTCGGGAGCCGTCACCGCACGATGATGGGTGTCGTGAAACAGGATCTTGAGGTCGTCGCGGCCGCCGCGATAACGCCCGATGGCGGCCACCACCTCCGGATCGTTCCATTCGTGCACGAGGACCAGATCTGTCTCGTCGAGCACCTCGGCCGGGTCGAGCTCGCTCGGGTTGTAGAACCGGCTGTGAAGACGCGGGAACGTGTCCTTGAAGTCATCGATCGCACCCGGCCCCCGGTCTCTAAGGAGGTTGGTGAGGCTCCAGTTCCCCTCGGGCTCGTACACCCGAACGTCGTGGCGTCGCTCGAGGAGCTCGGCGACGATCCCGCGCAGGAAGTGGACGTTTCCGTGGTTCCACCCGGAGATCAACGAGTGACAGAAGATCGCTACCTTCATGCCACCCCGGCCGCGAGGGAGGCGCGTTCGGCCGGTCCGCCGGTCAGCTCGCCATACAGAGAGGCGTAGGCGGTGGCCATACGGGTGCCCGAGTATCCGGCTGCTCGCTGGGATGCTCTTTCGCCCCAGCGGGCGCGGTCTTCATCCGAGTCGATCAGCCGGGAGCAGACGTCTCGCAACTGCTCATGATCATCTGGGTCGACGAAGTGGGCGGCTCCCTCCCACAGCTCGCGCAGGCTCGGGATATCCCCCAGGACCAGTGGGCATCCAGCTTGCGCCGCTTCCAGGGGGCCGAGGCCGAACGGCTCATATCGTGCCGGTAGCACGAACAGCCCCGCCGTTGCGAGCCTCGCCAGGAGCTCGCCACGCGACAAGACGCCGACGGCCTCGACGTTTCCCACCTGCGGAGCGACGTGGCCGCCGGCGATCACAACGGGCCATGACAGAGCGGGAGCGACCTCCAACACCGCCGCGACATTCTTCGCTTGATCCCAGAGGCGCCCGGAGCTCACCACGACGTTCTGTCTCGCCCGAGCCTCTCCCGGCTCGGGATCGAGACCATTGTGTATGACCGAGCCACCGCGCAAGCCGTACAGGCGCTGCAGCTGTGCCAGCATCCACTGGCTGGGCGCAACGACCGCCTGGGCGCCGTGAAGTCCGCTGGTGACCTCGCCTCGGTAGCGCTCCCAGACCTGTGGCGCTGCTTCACCTTTCACCGTCTCCCACCACGACAACACGCACGAGTGCCCCACGACCACGACCGGCACCGGCCACTGCAACGAGCCGTGAGCGAACGAGTTCAGGTGAACGACGTCGGGCGCCACCCGCGCACAGCGCTCGAGCAACCATCTCCCGGCGGCCGCGACCTCATCCCACGGCTCTTCCATCCATTCCAAGGAGCCGTTGTGCTGATCGATGCTTGCCACTCCCGCGGCCTCGGCGGCGCGCAGCTGAGCCCGATCGGGAGGGGGGCCGAGGACGGCCAAGTGAACCTCGACGTCGAACCTGTTCAGGTTCCGCGCCAGCTCGAGCGCGTAGGTCCAGACCCCTCCAACCGCATCTGCCGTCATGAAGACCCTCATCCGCTTCTCCCGTAGATGCGATCCAGCACCTCGGCGACCCGCACCAAGTGCGTGGCCGCCTGATCGAAACCTCTTGCCTCACCGACCCCGCGCGCCCACTCGACGATAGCGCGGCCCCCCCACGCATCCGGCGGCGAGGCCAGCGTGGTCGTCGAGGTCCCGCGGCGAAGCTCCGCCGTGAAGTCGTAGAACGAGCCGCCGACGTTGTACATGGACACCGAGCCTCTGTCCCCATAGAAGGAAAACTCGATGACGGCGTCGCGCCCGGCGTGGAGGAACCAGGAACAAGCCATCCGCGCCCGCGCTCCCCCGTCGAGGTCTAACTCGGCCACCCCGTAGTCCTCGACCACGCTGGTTGACGGGTCCGCGTCGGCGATCGGGCGGCCCCGGTGGAAAAGACGGCTCGAAACCTGTATCACCTCAGGCCACTCCAGCATCCACAAGAGGCCATCGACCAGGTGGGTGCCGAGGTCGACCACGGCTCCTCCCCCGGACAGCTTGGGGTCGAGGAACCACGGCTTGTCCGGGCCGTAGGCGTTGTGGAAGACCAGGTCCACGGCGAAGATCTTGCCGATGCCCCCAGCGCGCACGATCTCGCTCATAGCGCGGAGCCCCTGGGTCCACCTGTAGGCCAGATCCACCCCCAACAAGAGGTCGGCGTCCCGGGCGGCTTCGACAATGTTCCGGGTCTCGGCGGCGGTGCGAGCGAGCGGCTTTTGACAGAAGACGGGCAGGCCGCGGGCCAGAGCCGCCAGGCACTGATGCGCGTGAAGGGCGCTCGGGGTCGCGATCACCACCCCGTCGAGGTCGGCTTCTAGAAGGTCTTCGAAGGATGAGAACACCGAGACGCCGGGCAGCTCGGCACCCACCGCGTGGCGGTTCTCGATCGAGATGTCGGCTACTGCCGCGACCTCGAGCACACCTTCGGTCACAGCCGCTCGCATCCGGTCTCGCCCTATCCAGCCCACGCCGGCGAAGCCGATACGAGGCAGGTCACCCCGGTCGTCCGGCGCCTGGGTGGTTCCGGGCGCCACGGATGTCATGTCGTCACCAGCGACTTCATGAACCCATCGGGACGGTCGATGGCGGCGGCGAAGGCCTCACCGAGCTGAGAGAAAGGAAAGACGTGCGTGTAAAGGGGGGCGGGATCGAGCGCCCCCTCGAGCACCGCTGCAACCGCCTCACGCAACCCCCGCACGTAGACGCTGTGGTCGCGTTCGTGAGCATTGATGACATCCAGGCCGCGCCAGTTCCACAGCTGCATGTCCACCTGCCGAGGCCCATCTTGGTGGAAGCCGGCGATCACGAGGCGGCGACGTTCCCCGGTGAGACGTGCCGCAAGGTCCAGCGGCTCTTGATGCCCCGTCACCTCGACCGTCAGATCGCACAACTCTCCTTCGGTGAGGGTGTCGACCTGTCCCACCACCTCATCTGGGTCTTCCAGCTGCACGGTGTGGAGCGCACCCATGCTCTGGACCAGATCGAGAGCCGAGGACCGCCGCGTGATGGCAATGACACGCGCTCCCGCCCTAGCGAGCAACTGCGTCACGAGCGCGCCGAGGAAGCCGATGCCGACCACGGCGGCGGTCTCTCCCGCGCGGACCTGGCAGCGGCGGAATACGTTCATCGCGCACGCCAGAGCTTCGCCCGGGAACGGCTGCCCATCGAGCTCGGCAGGAAGGGGGACGGTCCCGGCTGCATCGGCAAGATCATGCTGGGCGTGAGCGTGGTGGGTGATGGCGGCCACGCGCTCTCCGACGGCCAGTCCCTCCACACCGGGGCCGAGCGCGTCGACGAAACCCCAACCTTCGTGCCCGGGCGCGCCGGCAGACAATGGGTAGTCGAACCAAGGCCGTCCCTGCCACACGGGCAGCTCCGATCCACAGACCCCGCAGCCCTCCAACTCGATCCTGACCTGGCCGGGACCTGGATCCGGCATGTCGACCGGACGCAGCTCCACCCGACCGGGGCCCACGATGGTGGCCGCCCTCGAGCGCTTGGGTCGCGCCGTCGCCGGGGAGGCAGCGCCGTCTACGAGGCCACCCTTCCTGCGAAAGACGATCTCGCAGGAGAAAGCTCGCGAAGCCACAGATACAACCGCTCCACACCTTCGGCGGCCGAGATCCGGGGCGACCAGCCGGTGGCGGCTTCGAACCGGGATGTGTCGGAAACGTAGTACCGCTGGTCGCCAGCCCTCCAGCCTTCGAACTCGAGCGGCGGAGGCTCCCCGGTCATCTCCGTGATCTGGTCGATGAGTCGCAGCAGACTCAATGTGTTTCTCGGCCCCCCGCCGATATTGAAGGCCCGGCCCTTCAGATCGCCGATCCGTGCCTGCGCGAGCAACATGGCTTCCACCAGGTCGTCGACGTAGAGAACGTCTCGAACCTGCTTGCCGTCGCCGTAGATCGTCACCGCTTCATCCTTCAGGGCCTGGATCAAGAAATGCGCCACCCATCCTTGATCCTCGGTGCCGAACTGGTGGGGGCCGTAGATGCAGCTCATCCGGAATACAACCGTCTCCAGGCCGAAGCTCGCGCAGTAGTCGAGCACGTACTGATCCGCGCCGCCTTTAGAGCATCCGTAGGGGCTGCAGAACCGGAGAGGCCTCAGCTCGTCTATCCCCGCCGCCGCCACCTTCTCGTCGGCGGGCGCGTAGCTCGTGGGCCCCTCGATCAGGTCCACATCGGAAAGCGAGCCATAGACCTTGTTGGTCGAGGTGAACAGGACACCGGGTGGGTTCGACAGTCGCCGGATCTCCTCCAGCAACCCGATGGTGCCCTGGAGGTTGACCTCGAAATCGAAGGTCGGATCATCCAGGCTGGTAGTGACTGCGACCTGAGCAGCGAGATGGAACACCTGGGAACAACCCGCCAAGCAGCGCCGCAAGGCGGCTCGGTCCCGCAGATCCGCCACCTCCACCGCCACGGCGTCTCCGTGCTTGTCTTGCAACCAGCGGAGGTTGTGCTCCACCCCGGGCCGAGACAGGTTGTCGAGGATGGTCACCCGGCCCCCGGCCGACAGAAGCCGATCGGCCAGGTTCGTTCCCACGAAGCCGGCACCTCCGGTTACCAAAGCACGGACGTCGCTCGATCCAACCAGGCTCATATCGTCAGCCCCCGGGCGGCCAGCTCGGCCGCGGCGTCATCGACCCGATCCGTAGCGACCTGGCCCTCCAGCCACTCGGCCAGATTGGCCATGCCCTCCTCCAGAGGCACCTGAGGGCGGAAACCCAGCGTCTGGTTGGCCAAGGTGATGTCTGCGAAGCAGTGGCGGATGTCTCCGACCCGGTACTTGCCGGTCACCTGCGGCTCGATGTGCTCCTTGCCCAGAACCTTCGCGAGCTTCTCTGCGATCTCTCGCACAGACACGCTCTCGCCGCTGCCGATGTTCAAAGGGACCCCCCGGACCGAGATCTTCTCGAGGGCGAGGCGGCACGCAGCGGCCACGTCGAAAACGCTGACGAAGTCGCGACGTTGGTGGCCGTCTTCGAAGATCAACGGCGGGCGCTCGTTCAGAAGCCGGGCCGCGAAGATCGCCAGAACCCCCGTGTACGGGTTGGAGAGGGCCTGGCGGGGGCCGTAGACGTTGAAGAACCTCAATGCCACCGTCGGGACGTCGTAGGCCGAGCCGAACAACAGGCACAGTCTCTCCTGGTCGTACTTGCTCAAGGCGTAGACCGACGACAACGCCGGCGCCTTGGTCTCGGGCGTTGGTATCGGACGAAGACGTTCCCCCCGAGGCCCCACCGGCTCCCACTCACCCTTCTCGAGCTGATCTCGGGCGCGCTCCACCGCTGGGGTCGGGGCGGCCTCGCCGGTCTCGTAAAGGCCCTCGCCGTAGATGCTCATGCTGGAAGCCACGACGAGACGCCGTACGGGATGATCCAGCAGCGCCTCGAGCAACACGGCCGTCCCCGTGGTGTTGACGTCCATGTACTCCGCGATCTCGTACATGCTCTGGCCGACGCCGACGCGGGCGGCCAGGTGAACGACGCTGTCGACCCCGGCGACCGCCGCCCGCACCGCCTGCGGGTCTCTGACGTCACCCTGGATCAGCTCGACCTGGTCGCTGAGGTAGGAAGGAGCCCGGCCTGTTTCGTGGACCTGAGGGTTCAGATCGTCCAGAACCCGAACCTCGTAGCCGTTGCGCAGGAGGTCGTCGGCGAGGTGCGAACCGATGAAGCCTCCTCCACCCGTTATCAGCACCAGGCTCACGATCCCTACCCCCATGCTCGGCTACGGCAGCGGTGGTGCGCCATCAGGCCGAAAACGGTTGGCACCCGGCCGGCGCTCGACCCGCTGGGGCCCCTGTATACACCGGACGCCCCCGCGGTTGATGCTTAGAGTGACAAGCTAGGCGAGCTCTCTACAGCGGGGCGCAACCGCAACTGCGTCCTAGGCTGGGGCGCATGCCTCGCTCGTTCCCACCGGGATTCCTCTGGGGTACGGCCACCTCGGCCTACCAGGTCGAGGGCGGGAACTACGGGAGTGACTGGTGGGAATGGGAGCGGGCCCCCGGCAGCGGCTGCGCCGAGCCTTCCCTGGATGCGTGCGATCACTACCACCTCTACCCGTCGGATATCGCGACCATCGCGGCCCTCGGCTTCAACACCTACCGCTTCTCGATCGAATGGTCGCGCGTGGAGCCGGAGCCCGGCGAGTACTCGAAAGCAGCGATCGGGCACTACCGCCGGATGCTAGAGACCTGCCACGAGCAGCGGGTGCGACCCGTCGTCACCTTCCACCACTTCACCTCACCCCGCTGGATAGCGGCCGCGGGAGGCTGGGAGGATCCAGCGACTCCTCAACGATTCGCCCACTATTGCGGAGAGACCGCGCGCGCGTTGGCGGGCCTGTTCGACCTGGCTATCACCATCAACGAGCCGAACATGCCGCCTCTGCTCGGCTACGAAGACGGGATCTTCCCGCCCGGGAAACGAGAGCCGGAGGCGAGGCTCCGGGTCAACTCCAACTTCATCGAAGCCCACCACCTCGCTCGCGCTGCGATCGGCTCCGCCTCCGGAGCGAGGGTGGGCATGGCTCTGGCGATGGTTGAGCTGGAAGCCGTAGACGGTGGTGACGCACAGCTGGAGCGCATCCAGCACGTGAGAGAAGACGTCTTCTTAGAGGCGGCGCGAGAAGACGACTTCGTCGGTGTGAACGCCTACACCCGTCACCAGGTAGGACCGGAAGGGATCCGGTGGCCCGACGCGGAGGCGGAAAGAACCGCTCTGGGGTGGGAGAACCGGCCCGCGGCCCTGGCCGCGTGCGTCAGGCGGGCTCATGGGATGACCGGCAAGCCGATCATCGTGACCGAGAACGGCATCGGCACGAACGACGACCACCGGCGGATCGACTACATACGAGCCGCGCTGAGCGATCTGCACGACTGCCTCGCAGAAGGCATCGACGTCGGGGGCTACCTGTACTGGAGTGCCCTGGACAACTTCGAGTGGAACCACGGCTACGGCCCCCGCTTCGGGCTCATCTCCGTGGATCGAACGACCCAGGAGAGAACGGTGAAACCGAGTGGACGATGGCTGGGTGAGGTCGCGCGACGAAACCTCCTCTAGCGCGTCATGACCCCACCGCGGGTTCTTCGGTCAAAGAGGAGACCCCTGACAGCTTCATCCGCGGCACCCACCCGGTGATGTCGGAGAAGGCGGTGGGATCTGCCACGAGGTAGGTGCATGTGGCCGGCGCGCTTGCGGGATCGACGGAAGGGCGCAGCATGACCACGCTGTCCGGGCCCCCACCCACGTTGTAGGCGCCGCCACCGAGCACTTCGTGATTCTCCATACCGAGAAGCAAAGCGGCCACAACATCGTCTACGTGAAGAACATCTCGTATCTGCATCCCCTCGTGGGGCGCCGGGGGGGGTGGGCGGTCCTCGGTCCGCGCCTGCGGCACCTCGACGAGGCTGAGCCGGAAGACGACCACGGGGAAGCCGAAGGCGCTGCCGTAGCGCAATACGTATTGATCGGCCCCGCCCTTCGAGCAACCCCCTATCCCCTGGAACGACAGAGGATGGTCCTCGCTGATGGGTTCGGGCCTCTGCGACGGTTGGTACACGTCCAAGGTCGAGGCAAAGACCAGGGCGGGACGATGTTCGAGCCGGCGTATCTCCTCGAGCAGATTCATCGTGCCTTGAAGGTTCACGGCGAGATCCAAAGGGGCATCGTGCTGGCTCAGACCGGGCAAGGGGGCCGCTAGGTGGAACAACTCATCGCACCCCTGCAGGGCCCGCCGCACCGCGAACGGGTCACGGATGTCGCCGACGTCCGCCCGGATGAGATCCCCGAACCTCTCCTTCAGCAGGCGAAGGCTCACCTCGCTGCCGGCTCGAGACAGGTTGTCGAGAACCACCACCTGCCGCCCGTCCGCCGCCAGCCGCTCGACCAACAGGCTTCCGATCGCGCCTGCGCCGCCGGTCACGAGAGTAGCGGGGCCGCTCCACCGGTCCGTGTCGATGCCCGCGGCCAGAGCCCGCATCCGGCGAACGCTCCCGAGACCGTCGCTCCCCCAGATCCGTGCGGCCAGCTTCGGTGTTCCATCTCGTCGGTGAAGACCGAAGTGGTAGGCCCTCTCGTCGCAGTGAAAACCATCCAAGGTCTCTCTCGCCGCGTCCAGATCCTCAGCCGAATACCAGTAAGCGCGCGGAACGGGCGCATCCAGGAGATCCGCCAATGTCTGAAGCTGGCGGAACTCGTCGTGCGCCCAGGTAGAGAAGCCGCACTCGGTGATCCACACGTCGGCATCAGACGAATGCCGATCCAGAACCTCCTGCACCCGGTCGACGTGAGAGCCCCAGCCCTCCCACACCGCTTCCCATGTACCGGGGAAGCCGTGGATGCCGACGACGTCGATCTCTTCCATGGCCCCGCGCAGGAACATCAGGTTCAACCAGTTCGGATCCAGCGGGCTCATACCGCCTAGAACCGTCTTCACGCCATGTGAACGAGCACGGCCGGCCGCGCCCGCGATCATGGTGGCAAAGATGTTCCACTCCGGGTCCACGGTCCAATCCCATTCGATGTAGTTGTTGGGCTCGTTCCAAAGCTCCACGTACTCGAAGGTGTCCGGGTAGCTGGTGAGCAGCAGGTCGACGAAGTCGGCATAGTCGCCGGGGTCACGCGGAGGAGAGGACGTCTTGGGCAAGATCCCCTTGGCCGGCGGCGTGTAGAGCACGCAAGGGAGAACAGAGAAGCGAGAGCAAAGCTGACCCAGCACCCATTCGAACCACTTCGGCCCGCCCTCGGTCTCCCAGTCACACCACGACACCGCAGAGCGCACGTGAGTGACGCCCATAGTCTGCAATCCGTCAACGACCCGTTCGACCGCCGCGTGGTCGTGGATGTGGAAGTAGTTGACTACGCCGATCGACGCCTCCCCACCCGCGTCGGGCGGGGGCGCCATAACAGCTTGATCTTCTACAGGAGGAGCGTTCCCGGCCCCTCGGCGGGAGGTGTCGATGATGCGGCTCACGGCGACACCTTAGGTGACAAGGCTCCAGAAGATGCCGAACAAGAAGCTCAGGCGGTAAGAAGGAGAGATGGCCCCGCCCAGCATCTTCTTGTTCATCTCGACGGGTAGATGCGGCACTCAGTGGCTCGCCTCCAGCCTGGCTTCGGTGTACGCGGATCGAGCCGTGGCCACCCATGAGCCTCTCGGCCCCCTTTACCGACCACGTTCCTTCTTCCGCGCCTACGAAAACACTCGCGCCATCGCGCGGGTAGACGCGATCACCGAGCACCTAGATCGCATCGAAGGTCTTCACGGACAGCGGCTCTACATCGAGACCGGCTGGCCACTGTTCGGAGCGATCCCGCTGTTCGTGGAGCGTTTCGGCTCTCGGGTGGGCTTCGTCCACCTCACCCGCCATCCGATACCTACGGCGATCTCTCACATGGTGCACCAGTGCTACGGGGGCAGCCCACGGGACGACCATTACACGAACCTCGCAGCTCTGGACCCGAGCTGCCCGCGGGTATTTCAGCCGGGGTACCGGCGGAGATGGCCGACGATGTCACCGTTCGAGAAGTGTCTGTTCTGGTGGACCGAGGTCCACCTCTATGCCGACGAGATCCATCGCCGCTGGCCCGACCTCGTCTTCCACCGACTGAAGAGCGAGCAGATGCTGGGGGGCGAGGCCCAGGTCCTGCAGGGACTCGTGAACTTCCTGGGGCTGCCGCTCCGAGAGGAGTTGGTCGCCCGCACCGAGGTACGCGTTGACCGCTGGAACCACCAGACTCAGCTCCAGTTCGACTGGCGGCAGATCTTCGCTCACGACCGGACCCTGCAGGTATCGGCCGACCTCGGCTACGACCTCGCGGGTGTGGATGAGGGTGCGCTGAAGGATCGCTACCAAGGAGCTCCCCACGAGGGGGCACCCACTGCCTATGGCTGAGGGTCGGCGACCTTCTGGAGCTTCTCCCACTGACTGGCCGACGTGGTGGGAAAGTCGTACAAGCTCGTTCCCACGGCCCCTTTAGCCCGTGCGGCATCCACCAGGGCCTTCACCTCCCGCGGTGTTGAATCTTCCGCGATCCCACCGATCACATGAACCGGGACGCGAGAGCGTCCGGTCTCTTGTCTGATCGCACGGATGTTCGCCTCGATGAAGTCGTAGACACCGCCATAGCCGCTCGTCCGATAGCTGAAGTACGCCATGGGCAGGAACGCGTCATAGCTACGCGCGAGGGCCTTGTAAGGGAAGTCGGGCCAGTAGAGGGCTCTTGCCTCCGGAACGATCGCGCCCAGGGCGTAGTCGCTTCCCACGCGCTCCCGTAACCGCTCCGACAGCGCGATCGCCCTTCGGTTGCGCGTCGGGATATCTCTCACCACCGTGGCTTCTATGTCGAGGGCGAAGGAGTCGAACCTCTCTCCGGAGGGGGTCACGAACCTGAGGGCAGCCATCGAGCGCTTGAAGTCTCTCTCGAGCCGATCGAAGGACGGCACGTACCAGGCAACAACGTGCATGTCACGACGGTGAGCTTCTTCGACCATCTTCGCCATCGCCGCCGGACGGAACATCGGCGTGCGCCGCGGCTTGTGATAGTTCGCGGTCTCCACGAAGAGCGTGTCGACACCGCGGGCGTCCATCATCCGCACGACCCGTCGCGGATGCGCCCACGGACCCGCGTCGTACATATCCACCCACGTACCCAGTCCTCGGTAAGGCGCGATGGGATCGATGGAGGGGGCGAGCACCGGGCTTTCTCTGACCGCGGCCAGCGACGCGGGCACGAACAGCATCGCCGCCATCCCGATCACCAGCAGCCTGACCCGTGACATGGTTACTCCCCCTCTCGACGAGGTAGCAGGATAACCTCGTCCTCGTCCACAACTAGAGTCCCGGTCACCAGGCGCGGCGACCTACGTCTGGATGAGATCGACGGCCTTCGAGGCATCCTGCCCAACATCATCCGGGGGTGACGAGACTGCGCAGACGGATCCTCTTTCTGACCTGTCATCTTCCCTATCCCCTCTACAGCGGAGGCCGGCTGCGCGAATACGAGTTGCTCAAACGGCTTTCGGCCACCTACGACGTGTGGCTTTGCGTGGTCTCGAAGACCTTTGACGAAGACGTCGCGAACGCTGCCGCTCTGGAACGTTGGTGCGCCCAAGTGACCATCTTTCCCGCCGAGGAGGCTCCGGCGGCCGATGTGACCGAAGCGCCCCCTCCCTACCAGGTGACGCGCCACGCCTCGGCGGCGATGACGGCTCATCTCGCGGATCTCGAGGAAAGCATCGCACCGGATGTGGTTCACGTGGAGGGCTTCTATCTGATGCAACACCTTCCCTCGAGTCTGCGAACGCCGGTGCTGCTCGTCGAGCAGAACGTCGAATACCTGTTGTGGCGCCAGAAGGCCGAAACCGCACCAGCTCGAGACCGCGAGCGCGCCCTCCGCGAGTACCTCTTGACCCTGGAGGCCGAGACGGAGGCGTGGCGGGCCGCCTCCATGTGCGCCACGGTCACCGCCGAAGATCGTGCCGCCATGCTTTCCGCAGAAGCGGGACTTCAGGTCAGGGTCGTGCCGGACGGCGCGGACCACCTCGCCAGCGCTGCGGCCGGCTCCTCGACCCCACCCCAGAGCAGAACGATCGCGTTCATCGCGAACTTCGCCTATGAACCCAACGTCGATGCAGCCCTGTATCTGTTGGAGCGGATCTTCCCCAGGATCCGGGCGCGCGTCTCCGGGGCCCAGCTCCTGCTGGTGGGCAACGAGCCACCTTGGGAGGTGAGAGAGCTCGCGGACGCAACCCCCGGTGTGACGGTCACGGGCCGGGTTCGGGACGTGGAGCCCTATGTCGCGGCGGCTACGGTCATCGTCTGCCCTCTGCGGATCGGCGGCGGCGTCAAAGTCAAGGTCCTGGAGGCGTTGAGCCAGGGCAAAGCGATCGTCACTACCTCGGTCGGGGCACAAGGCCTCGGCCCCCACGCGCGGCGGGCCATGGAGATCCATGATCGGCCCCTCGCGTTCGTCGACGCCGTCGTCTGGTTGCTGCGCCGGCCGCGCCGGCGGGCCGCTCTAGAGAACGCGGCGCGCAGGTTCGCAGCCACCCTTCCTACGTGGGACGCCGCGACGACGGAGCTGGCACGTTGCTACGAGGAGCTGGCGGGACGGAGAGAGGCATCGGAAGAGCTGCCGAGGCGCCGGGAGAACGTCGAAACTCCTGGTTGAGCTGACTGTGGTTGACGTGGCCTACTCTTCTTCGGCGTCTTCCTGGATGTCGGTGTCCACATCGACGTCCGAGTCGACATCCCCCTCGCTCTCTTCTTCACTCTCTTCGACCTCGCCGCCGCCGTCGGCATCCACGTTGGCCTCGCAGGCCACACCGCCGAAGACCGAACCCACCAGCAGCAATCCCACGAGCCACTTGGGGATGCGCTTCGACCGAACAGGTAAGGGTTCCGACATCGTCGCGCCTTCCTCTCGAGCATCTTCGGACATGTGAGCAACCACTACCCGCACAGAGAGCGAAGAAAACTCAGGAGCGCAGCGGGAGGATCAACGACGACTCGTCCAGGAACAGGGTGTTGCGCGCCCTGCGCGCGTTGGGCGCGACCCAGGTGTTGCTAGACGAAGCGATGATCACCTCGAGGTGATGATCCTTCGCGACGACGTGATCTTTGTCTATGAACTCGAGGTCGAAGGTGTATCGCTTGCCCGGCTCGAGGTCCTTTCCCGTAGTGAGACCGCCTCGATAGCGAGCATTCATGAACGCGCGCGAGATCACGTTGCAGCGGCCGCTTTTGTCCACATCACACAGGATCGCGACGAAGTGGGTGCTGGCGGCATCGCTGGAAGCGGTCAACCTCAACACCGGGCGTCCCTGGACGCGAACGTCAGAAGAGTTCGGCACCTCGAGCCTGACGTACCGGGACGAGCCGACCCCTCGCGTCATCTCGGATTCCGTCAGCAACCCGTCGTCGAAGATCTCGATGGTCTCGCCGTTCAGGGGAACCTTGCGCCTCTGGACCGGACCCCAGTCCTCCTGGAGATGCCAGACCTTGTCGTTGGTCTGGACGCGCACCGCCGGCTCGTCTTCTACCCCATTGCGGACACCGTACAGCCAGCGCTCGTACCAACGCTCGAGGAAGACATCCCACTCCGGGTACTTCCCGCGTGGCGACGCATGAGGCCACTGTCCTAGCACCATCGCCTTCTCGGTGTCCAAGGCGCTGAACCAAGAGGTCCCCTCCCAGGTCTTCACGTTGAAATCCAGCAGGCCGTGGGATACCAGTACCGGAACGTTCACCCGATCGGCGAGCCGAAGGTAATCGCGTTCTTTCCAGAAGGCGTCGTAATCAGGTTGGTCGTCATAGCCGTGGAGCGTCTGCTCGACCCGGTCGCACAGGTTCCAGCGCATCGCGATCTGCTGCGCATGCGTGACCGAGCCGGGATCCGGCGGCGGAAGGAACCCATAGCCATACTGGAAGTCTGTCGGCGTGTCCGACGGTGGATCGATGTCGGCGCTCTCACCGGAGTAGGTCGAGCGGGTGCCCTGCTGATACGCATAGCCCCACCACCGGCTGATAGCGGAGATGGGAACGATCGTTGCCAGATGTGGCGGTCGTTCGACCGCGGCCGCGTTCGCGGTGGTGCCGTCGTAAGACGCGCCGGTCATCGCCACCTTGCCGTTCGACCACTCGCGCGTTCCGAGCCATTCCACGAGGTCGTAGCCATCATGGCGTTCCTTGATGCCGCCGTAATCCCAACACCCGCCGGAGTTGTAAGTGCCGCGCACGTCACCCCGGGCGTAGGCGTAACCCTTGGGCACGAACAGGGCCGCGTCGCCCGCAGGGAGGTTCCGCTCGTTGGTGTCGAGGGCCCGGTAAAGCAGGTGATAAGGCGTGAGGCTCAAGATCACCGGCACCTCGACCCCTTTCGGAGTGACGGGTCTCCAGATGTCGACCGAGAGCTCGACGCCATCGCGCATGGGGACCCTGATCCGCTCGTAGGTGAAGTCCTGATAGGTGGGCCGAGGGCTGGCTTCGGAGGCCACTCGGGCCAGAGCGACGGGAGCAACTGCGCCGCTAGAGACCAGGCTCACGCAGCACACCAGGAGGACGAGCTTTCGTGAGATGGAAGGCATCTCGTTACCATTCGCCGGCCGCCCGGCGACTCCTCCCGGCCCCCTTGCCCCTCAGGTAAGAGGAAAGGGGGAAGCCAGCCACCACGGTCGCTCGGTCAGCGATATCCGATCCAGCCATTTCACCCACCAGAAACCGCGGCGTGACGGAGCGACCAGGCGCGCAGGGAAACCATGGCCCTCGCTCAGTGGACGTCCTCCCACCCCGGTCGCTATGAGCAGATGGTCCAGATCCCGCAGCGGGAACAACCTGCCGTAGCCCGTCAGCGACATCACCTCGATACTTCGAGCGCCCGCGGTGGGGGCCAGCAGCCGGCTGAGCCACACCCCCTGCCACTCCTGGCGGGCGTACCAGCCGCCGGTGCAGTCGATAGTCGCTTCCAACCGGTCGTCGTAGCTCAAGAGCTCGTCGAGGTTAAGCACCCGAGCTCCCACGGTGAGTCGCCACTCCCCCGGATCCAGTGCGAGCACCGGGTCGTTCAGCCACTGGGTCACCGGCATCTGATCGGGAGCGAAGCTGCCTTGCTCGTAGGAGCCCGTAGCGCGTCGGTCGGCGCCTCGCAGCCCCCCCGCCTGGAAGGCCAGCTCGCCGGCACCCACCACTGCCAGGCCTCCCGCCGCCACCGCACCGGCCCGCAGCGTCTGCCGGCGCCCCAGATCGGTTCGATGAAGCCTCACCGGACGCTTCATCACATGCCACACCGCCACCGGCAGCGACAGCAGAGCGAAACCGACGTGGAGCTGCATCGCGGTGAGGGGGCCGATCGCTTGGGCGATCCCCGAGGAGTGCAAGATCCCGAAGACCAAAGCGGCGACGACGCCGACAGATAGAGACAGCGAGGCGACCTTGTCCGGCCGCCTTCGGGCCAAGCCACGCCGAGCGATCGCCGACTTCCAAGGAGAGAGCAGAAGGATCACGAAGCCCACCGCGCCATGGGCCACGGTCGCCCAGCGCGACCACCCCGTACCCACACCGAACGCGAGCCCACCGGTCACCAACGCCAGGAAAAGAGCTACGAGCAGAGCTAGGTTGGTGCGTCGACCCGCCACCGCATCACTTTACGAGCGATGCGGTCATAGCGCGCCAGCGTGCAGCGAAGTGTCAGTGAGAGGCTTGGAGCTGATCCTTGCGGGCCTTCATCCGGGCGCCCAATGAGTCGAGCTCGTCGCGGTCGAAGACATCTCGCGCTTTCACGAACATGTCGTCTTCTTCCTCTTCGATGTGATGCTCGATGTTCTCTTTCATCACGCTGAGCTTCGCGCCCCAGGTCTCGTCCTCGACCGGAAGACCGGCGAGGTCCCCCATGATGCGGTCCACCACGTTGTGCTCTTCGTAACCCTCCAACACGATCTCTTTCGCCTTCGGGTGCTGCTTGAGCGCGGGGTAGAAGATCTCCTCCTCGATCGCCTCATGGACCTCCATCTCGCTCTTGATCTTGGCGAACAGCTCGTGGCGCGCCCCCGTCGTCTCCTCCGTGGTCGCGTCCAACTCCTCGAGGAGTTTCTTGACCTTCGCGTGGTCTTCCTTCAGAAGCTCGATCGGGTCCATGTCGTCTCTCCTTTCAGATACGAGCCAAGAGGTCGGCCAGAGCATTGGCGCCGCGCTGCAGCTGTCGCTTGGTGATGCGGTGGACCCGGCGGGTGTAACCGTTGCGGTCATAGCCCCGCACGAGGTCTCCGTAAACCAGGTGTGCCTGGCGGGCCACCGCAACGGTTCTCCTGTAGGGACGGGTCCCGTCGATCCCGTCGAAGGTGAACGGGTAGATGTCATCGCTTCGCTCGCTACGAGAATCGACTACACCCTCGTACGACGAGTGGATGCTTTCCTCTCGATCGGTTTGATCGGTGTGCATGGGGTTGGCTACGTCGGCCAGCATGTGAGCCATGATGCCGACCGCGCGGCTGGCGGCACGATCCCGGCCCGCCTCGTGGCGTCGCTGCGCCCGGCGGAACCAAACCTGGACGGCTTCGGGAGCGCCTCCGTAGGTGGATCCCCACTCATCCCACACATGCCACCAGGGGCTGCTCGCGTGGTCCAAGCCGTCTCTGGTGTCGGGATCGTCGGTAGCCCGCAGAGCAACACCCATCCGAAGCCACCCCGCTCTGGCCCCCAGAGCGGTTGCCGCCTTGTCGAGGAACCAGTCATGCGTACCGTAGGTGTCGGGACCGTCGATCCCATTGGACCAGGCACCGGCCGGTGCCGCCGACGTTGCAACGAGGACGACCGACAACGCCATCACCATCGCCGCCCGGACCCTCATCCGAGCAGGTTAAGCCACTAGCTCCCCGGTCGTGGCACAGTAGCTCCATCGATCCGTCATCCAGGAGGCGACCTATGACGACCCAGGTGAACAAGACCGAGCAGGAGTGGCGCCAGGAGCTGTCACCGGAACAGTACGCGGTGCTGCGAGGCAAGGGGACCGAGCGTCCCTTCACCGGAAGGTTCGTCGACACCAAAGACAACGGCGTCTACCGCTGCGCGGGCTGCGGCGCGGAGCTGTTTTCCTCCGACACCAAGTTCGACTCCGGCAGCGGGTGGCCCAGCTTCACCGAGCCGAAGAACACCGAGAACGTGGAGCTACACGAAGATCGCAGCCACGGCATGGTCCGCACGGAAGTCACCTGCAAGAGCTGCGGTGGTCACCTCGGTCACGTCTTCGATGACGGCCCCGGCCCCCAGGGACAGAGATACTGCATCAACTCGTGCTCGCTCGACCTGGACACCTCAGCGAACTAGCGCTACTGCTTGCTGCGGTCTACGGAAGCGTCACCTGGACGGTGAAACGAACAGGCCGCGGGGGGTCATCCAGTCGGGTGATAACTGCGGCGTCCACCCCGTACGAGAGCTGGGCCGTCTCGAGTGCCCGGACCGGCATCCGCCGGCCGAATAACCGACCGCGAACCCCCGCCAAGCGGCTGAGATACGCGTCGGCGAAAGCCGCCTCGGGATCGACGAAGGGATCCACCTCGGGCTCAGGTTCCTCGGTCCCCTGCCACACGAGGCGATGCCCCCGGTAGTCGAGACGGGCCCCTGCCAGCAACGGATCGATCCGCAATGCTCGCCTCGGGACCTTCTGCATCCTGCCCCCCACAGCGCACGATGCGAAACGTTTGTTGGCGCCGCGACGCAGGCGGCACTTGGAGCGATCCACCAATAAGCGCGTGGTCGACGGCTGCCCCGCTTTGCCCAGGCGGAAGGCCAAGACGTAGTAGATGTACACGTTCCGGCCTTCGTCGATCAACCACATCCCCTCGGCGGCCTCGAAGGTGATCACCCGAGCCCGCACCGGCGCGGCGCCCGAGACGGGGGATCCCGCGCCCACGAGAGCAGCCATAACCAGCCATACACACGCGGCTCGAGCTCTGCGCCCCCCTCGCCTCATCCGCCCACCCTACGGCTCCTGCCGGGCTAGCGTTACGAGATGCCGAGTCGCAGAAGGGTTCGCGCCAGGAGCTGCGAGAGCAAGAGGCGTTATGCGACGTCGTCCGCGGCCGAGTCGACCGCCCAGCACCGCCGCGCTGAAAGCGGTGAGCTAGACCTCGATATCTACCCGTGCCGCTTCTGCGATGGGTGGCACATCGGTCACACCCAGCCCAAGAGAAAACCTCTCTAGCAGTCCTTGGGCCAGGGCTGGGGATTGCACGCGTTGGCCCCGGGGCCCCCGAAGCGCTTGTCCTGCTCGAAACCGGCGATCAGCGCGTCGGCGCCATCGCCGCCGAACAGGCGATCGAGACCCGGGCCCCCGATCAAGGTGTCGTTGCCGGCGTCGCCGTAGAGAGTGTCCCCGCCGTCGTCGCCGAACCCGAAGTCGTTCCCGGTACCGCCGTGCATCTCGTCGTCACCGTGGCCCGCGACGAAGAAGTCATCTCCGCCTCCGCCCTGATAGACGACCCCGTCGTAGAAGACGTCGTTGCCGGCTTCGCCATCGCAGCGATCGCAGGCCCAGAAGAAGTCGTCCCCGTCCCCGCCGATTGCGGTTTCGGTCTCGATGATCACGTCGTTGCCGCCGGCGCCGCACAGGATCCCATTGACCTTGCGTCCATCCAAGACGTCGGGACCGTCGGTCCCCAGCATGGCGCAGCTCTTTCCGTCCAGCTTCCCGGAGCGATAGTTGGGAGGCGGCTCGCAGCTCCTGGGGTTGGTGGCGCTGACGCAGACGTCGTCGCCCTCTCCCCCGTCGATGTTGTTGGTCCCTAACGCGGCGATCACGTCGTTACCGTTGCCGCCGTCGACGCTCTTGCCGGTCCCATTACGAGAGAAGAGTCGGTCGTCGTCGTCTCCCCCGACCATCATGGCCCCGTTATAGAGAAGGTCCATCCCTTTTCCACCGTCGAGGTTGTCGCCACCGCGCCGGCTCGTCAGAACGTCGTTGCCGTCCTCGCCAAACAAGACATCGGTGTCTTCGTCGCCGTCGAGAGTGTCGTTGCCGGTCCCACCTCGAAGCTCGTCGAGCCCGGGGCCCGCATCTATACCGTCGCGCCCGGCTCCACCCACAAGCTCGTCTCGGCCGCCCATGCCGAAGAGGTAATCGTCTCCCCCTCCTCCGTTCATGTTGTCGTTGCCGATAACCGAGCCCTCGTCACCGACCAAGAGGTCGGCCCCGCCACCGCCCCTGAGGATGTCGTTGCCCTCGTCGCCGTAGAGCGTGTCGTGACCCGCTCCACCTTTGATCACGTCGTCTCCGGAACCGCCGATCACGTAGTCGTTGCCGTCTCCTGCGATCACCAGGTCGTTGCCTTCTTTGGGGTAGATGGTGTCGTTACCGCCGAGACCGCAGATCACGTCGCGCGCCGGGGTTCCGATCAGCGTCTCGGAACGCTTGGTGCCTTTGACGGTGCAGGAGGGGGCAGAGGTGGCGATGCCGGTGTGAGGGAGCAAGGTCATAACCACGAGCAGGGCGACCAGGAACGAACGGGATCTCACGAAGACCTCCTGGAGGATGTGATTGCTTAGTTCATCATCGGCACATCGAGCCGCACACTGAGACCCGAACTGCGGCTAAAAAGGGCAGAGCGGCCGGGGGCGAGAAGCGCTAGGGACTACGCGTTCATCGGGGCGACCATGATCCTGACCGGGTCCCCCTCCTTCTCCGCCAGCCGGCGCACGCCATCCACGACATCGTCGAGCGGGATCACGTCGGAGATCGAGGCGGAGAGGTCGAGTCGCCCGGCCGCGAGCAGCTTCACCAGATCGTCCAGATGGCGGCGTTGGTATCCCAGATGGCCCAGCACGGAGTGCTTCATGACGCCGAACAGCAGGCTGCGCTCGAGTTGCACATGCTCCAGCGAAAGCCCGACCATGACCGCTCGGCCCCCGTGGCCCAGCGAGGAGACGCACTGCTGCAGCACCGCGTTCGCCCCAACCAGATCGAGGGTCAGATCGAGGCCGAGGCCTCCGGTCGCTCCCCTGATCTCTCCGGGAACGTCTTGTGAGAGCGGATCCAGAGCCAGATCGGCGCCGAGGCTCAAGGCGCGCTCGCGGGCGCTGGCAAGAGGATCCACGGCGACGATGAAGCTCGCGCCGCATAGACGAGCGAGCTGGACCGCATGCGTGCCGAGCCCACCGATCCCCCACAGGCCGACGCTCTCGCCTGGCTTCAGCCCGCCGCGATCGATCAGGGCCGCGTAAGGGGTGGCCACCGCGTCGGCCAGGATGGCGGCCTGCTCGAACGGGATGCCCTCTGGGAGCGGGGTCATGGCGAAGTAGGGGACGGTGACGTACTCCGCCCACGAACCGTCGTAGTGGAAGCCCATGATCTGGAACGCGAGGCAGTCTTCGTCCCGGCCGATCGTGCAGTTCCGACAGCGGCCACAGGACCGGCCGCCTGCAAGCACCGCCCGGTCCCCCGGCTTCCAGCCGGGAACGAGCTCACCGACCTTGTCGACGATGCCGGAGGGCTCGTGGCCCGGGATGACCTGGGGAACGATCGCCGGGATCGAACCATCGATCAGATGCACGTCGGAGAGACAGATGCCACACGCTTGGATCCTGACCCGGACTTCGAGGGGGCCGGGCTCGGGAGTGGGCACATCGAGGAGGTCTAGCGACTTGTCGCCGGCCGTGAAGCGAGCCGCCTTCACCTGCCGCGTTGCAGGTGGCCCAGAGGGATCACCCAGCGGAAGTTCTTCAAGACCGGCCGCTTGCACCAACAGGCCGGACGACAGTCGCATGTGCGTCGCGACTCGACGAGGGAATTGACCAGGCCGAGTGCCAGCATGACTGCGGATGCGATGGCGATCTTCCTCATGAGGAGGAACCGTACCCTCACCACGCCACTTTGTCCGCCGCCGCGCCCGAGCGTCAGGGGGGATCGACGAAGCGCTTACGCAAGGCGTCTACGTCGTCGTCGTGAAGTCCTCCCTTTCGCAACAGTGCCGCTAGGTCGAAGGATCCCAGCAGATCCTCGATCAATGCCGAGGTTGAGGTGTTGTTGCGTTCGAGGATGGCCGCGATCTCGTCACCTTGATCGTGTTCGCCAAGAGCAGCATCCAGCAGTCGCACCCGAGCGGTGCTCAGCTCGTAGTCCGATGCGACGTCGTCGACACCCACGCCGACGAGCCCGAGCAACAGCAGGCTGACGAGTCCGGTTCGATCTCGGCCGCGCCCGCAGTGAAATACCACTCCCCCGCGTGGCGCCTGGGCGACAGCAGCAAGGGCCGACGCGCACTGATGTGGCTTTCGTTCGAGGAACATCCGGTAGTAGAGAGGGCTCCCGTCAAGCTCGTTTGCCCATACCTCCTCCCAAAAACCGCGGTCTCCGATGTCGTCGATCGGAACACGCACGGTGGTCACGCTCGGGGGGCGGGGGGCCGCGTCAGGATCGAGCTCGTCATCGTTGCGGAGATCGACAACGGTCCGTACCCCGTGCGCTTCGAGGGCGGACCAACCAGATGCAGTCAAACGGTTGAGACCGTCCGCCCGGACAAGCGCCCCCCACCGCGTTCGACCCCCGTCCCCGGTGCGGAAACCGCCGAGGTCGCGGACGTTGAAGCAACCATCCCACCGCAGATCACGCTCTAGCTTCACGCTGACGGTCATACCCACCACCCAGCCTCTCGGATGAACAACCGTGGCAGCTTCCTAGACCGTGGACCGAGGCGCGAACCCTTAGCCGTCCGCGAGCGGGGTCTCTGCTAGCGTCGGCCCTGCTTTCGCATCCGGGGAGATCAACTGACGAGGAGCGCCCACATGGCTGATCGCGATGTCGAAAAGGGTTACTCGCTGCCCGAGGTGGTGGCTAAATTGCGGCGCCTGGCCGACGCGTTAGAGACCGGGAACCCGTTCCGGATCCAGGTCGCCGGTGAGCGCATCCGGGTCCCTGCCAGAGCCGAGTTCAGCATCGAGCACGAGCGGGGCTCAGACGAAGAGGAGATCGAGTTCCAGCTGAAATGGAGCCTGGGAGCGGAAGAGGCCGAAGACGACGACGAGCCGGTGGTATGAGCCATAGCTGTAAGCAACCATCGACCGAGGCATTCGTTTCACCAGGTGGATGATCATCTCGAAGGGGGCTAGATGACGTCGGTGGGCTATCTCAGGAAGAGGCTGGCGGTGGTGGCGTTGGCGTCTCTCGCCGGCGGGGCGCTCGGGGCGCTCGTGCCCACGCCTGCTGCAGCCTCGTACTACGAACACGGTGTCTCGTTCTCTGCGCGCATCGTTCGCGACTCTGTTCCCTACAGGCTGAGGGTCAGAGCGATCGAAGCCATGGGCTTCACGTACCGCCTCCAGGTTTCCGTTTCCAAGCTGAGGGACCCCGCGGGTCCCATCGCATTGCGCCAGACGCAGACCTGGACGTTCGATCTTGAAGAGGGTGACTTCCAGCAAGACGGCGACACCTATCGGATCGACGCGGGCGGCAAGGACGCCGCGTTCGACGTAGAAGTCATCGTGGAGCGACGCCAAGACGCGCGGTGCGGCGAACGTCAAGCACTCTTCGTCACCGAGCCCGAAGGGGGAGCCTTCAGGATCGAGACCGGCAACGAAACCTTTGGAACGATCAGCGAGCTCCCCGCTTGTGGAAGGCCCTGGAGCTACGCGTCCGGCGAGACCCCCGGGCCTCCCCCGTGCCCGCTGGAGGGACAGGAGCTTCAGTCGGAGGCCATCAGCGTGAAGGAAGGCCGCTCCGGCGACGTAGCCCGCATCCATGTCTTCGACACCCGCCTACGAGACGTGGATGGTCATCCGGTGCGGTGGTACCTCAATGTCAAAGGGACGTTGCCGGCCGTCCGCTTCCGCTTGAAGCGAGACCTCGAGGGTCATCTGAGGGCAGGGGGAACGCCGTGGCTCACCGGGCGGGCCCGGTTCAACCCGCAACAACCGCTCGAACGCGGCGATTGGTACGACTGCAAAGGGGGCCGGGAGGCTCGCAGCGTGAAACGCAGCGGCGGGATCACCGGGAACCTCACGCTGGACGTGATCGGCTACGACAGCTACAGGATCAAGGTCTCGGATGCGCTCGCTCTCCGTTCCCGCGTGCGTCCGCGTACATAGCTCGTGACGCCCGACGAGCTAGAGACGCAAGACACGAAGGAGCTGCACGATCGCGCCGTCGGCCATGCCGTTCGGCACCTCGACATCGCGTTCCTCTGGCGTCTGATCGAGTCGATCCCTGCGGCCCGGGCCGCCGCCGGAAACCTCGACCGCTCCTCAGCCGACGTGATGAGTGTTGCGGCTCTCCTGTCGGACATGGCGAATCTGGACGAGGGCCCTATCGCCGAAGAGCTGCGCCCCTTGTACATCGACTACCTTCGAAACACGCCGGAACCGAACAGCTAAGTCAGAGATGAGGTTTCTGGCCGAGCCCTAGCGGCTACTAATGAGGTATGTCCAAGCGCCGGATCGCTTTGATCATCGTCTCGATGTTCGTGGTGGGCGGTGGCGTCCTCATCGCCGATGCATCCCAGGAGACACCTCGCGAGGACTGTGAGAAACGCGGCGGGATCTACCTGGAGCAGTCCGTAGGCAACCGCTGCTTCGTCAACGGCCAGGGCTTCTACTAGGGCATGGGGGGTCTACGTACAGCCAACGGTTCTAGCCGCTTTCGGCGGGTGACGCTCGGTGCCATACTCGATCTGTCTGCGACGGTTAGGAGGATGCGATGGAGAACCTCTTCTGTCCGATGTGCCGGTTGCGCCAGCCGACCGAGCACGCCTATTGCGTCTCGTGCGGCGCCACGCTGCCTTCTCACCTGGTTGCAGGAGGGCCCGAGAAGGTAGCCAGATTCTTCGCAGGCATCAAGGTGGGCACCGGCGATCCCGAGAACGGCTACCTCAGGGTGTCGTGCTATCGCAAGGAGCATCGGATCGAGTCCCAAGAGGGCTCGGTGCAGATGACCGGCAACCACGTCCGGGTCAGCATGTGGGTGGAGAACGAAGCCCGCTGCGTGATGTCTCTGCCGGAGTCCGAAGCCCGCGAGATGGCTGACTTCGTGTTGGAGCAGATAAGCGCCACACACCCTCGGTCAGAGTTGCCCCAACTCGGCTAGCCGAGGAGCGCGACACTCTGGCCGATGGAGCGATCTCTGGCGCGTCGCACCTGGCAGCTGCTCGAGCCCTACCACGCGCTCGTCTACTTCGACCCGAACGCGAGAGCGATCTACGAATCGATCGGCTTGAAGGGCTATTGGATGGGCTACTTCGCATCTCGCTCTGCCGCCATGGGCCCCGTACGACCCGAAGTGGTGGTGGCAACCTTCTACAACTTCCACCCGCGCATGGTCCACCGGGCCCTGCCCGATGCGTGGAGCTTCTCCACTCCCGAGGCGGTGCTTGAAGCGCGCTACCGACTAGCCGACACCGCCATCGACAGAGCTCTCGCAGGGAATCTGGCAGCCCGCGAGATAGCGGAGGCCGGACACATCGCCCGCGATGTCGCGCTCGCGTGTAGACCACACGGGCGTCCGCTGTACGCGGCCCATGCCGCGCTCGCCTGGCCTACCGACCCGCACCTCGTCCTGTGGCACGCCGCAACGATGTGGCGGGAGTTCCGCGGCGATGGCCACGTGGCGGCTCTCACGGTGCACGGGATCGACGGATGCGAGGCCCACGTGCTCGCTGCCGCGGCAGGGATCCTGCCAGAACGACAACGCGATCACCGAGGATGGTCGGACGGGGAGTGGGTCGACGCAGAGACAAGGCTACGTGGGCGCGGGCTCCTCAACGAGCGCGACGGCCTGACCCGGGAGGGACAGGCTCTGCATGACGAGATAGAAGACGTTACCGACGCTCTGTCGCTCCCTCCGCTCGACGCGGTGGGACGACAACGCATAGAGAAGATGCACGCAGCGTTACAACCTCTCTGCGAACAGATCGTGCGGACGAACGCGGTTCCGTACCCGAACGCGATGGGCCTGACGGTCCCTGGACCCTCGGGAGCTAGCGCGGAAGCCGGACCGTGAGCTGTGAGCTTGCCTGTGGATCGAACATCACCGCAGGACTATCACTTGCCTCGGCCACGATGGATCGAACATCACGGGAGCGCTCGACTATCACCGCGACGGCAGTTACAGAGGAAAACGGAAGGTCAGCGCAACACCAGCCGATAGACAACCGCGCAGGCCCCCACGAGGCTGGCGGTAGCTACGGTCGACGGAAGGATCTTGGCTAGAGGCCGCTTCGAATAGAAGAACAGCCCAGCTCCGCCCACAGTTTCAATGGCGACTTGCTCCCAGCGCTGAGTCAGCATCGCCACCGCAGCGGCTTCACCCACGAGCACGCCGATCGCCGCTCCCCAGCTCAGCGACCAACGGTGCGACTTAGCGCCCGCGGCACCCGAGATCGCGCCCACAACTGCACCAGCCAACAACCAGAACAGCCCGACACGCGTGAGGTAGCGGACCGAGATGGTCTCGTCGATGAAGATGCGCCAGGCGTAGTAGGTCAGCGTCGCGGTGACTAAGCACACGCTGCCCGCGGTTGCGCCTTTCCGGAGCGAGCGCTCGCTACGGCCTACGAAGAATCCGGCCAGGAACCAAACGGCTCCAACATTGCCCACCCAGCGGGGAGCGACATCATCAACCAGCCGCGCTGCAATGCCAAGAACCAGCCCAGCCGCCGCCGGGATCAACAACGTGGGTCGTGAGGTGAACGGTCGGAGCCGCGAGGCCCCTTCCTAAGCCGTACCGAGGTCGACCGCGACTTGACCTCTTCGGAGGAGGCCCTGTCATCAGCTGCTCGAACTGCCCAGACGCCGGCCGCGAGTAGCCCCGATGAGGAGTGGGATGAGAAGCAGCAGGACAGCACGTCAACGATACCCATCAGACCAGCAACGAGTCGACCGCGTCCTTCCCTCCACGATCGTCCTCCCAAGAACGATAGGAGCTTGCCTCAAGGACAGGTTGTTCCCGGTTGATGCTGGCGGAGGCAAGCCTCAGGGGATCGGATAGCCGCCCGATGCGAGCATGCCAATGCTGAACGGGGCATCACGAAGGGCTCCGTCGGGGTCGAAGATTCTCACCCTGACGTAGATCTGCTCATCGCAGACCGGCTCGTAGGTGGCCACTAGCGGTTCGTCACCCTGAACCGTCACGACGGCGGTAGCGAGATCGCTGGGGAGTGGCTGCGTGCAGTCCCAGAAGATGGCCGAGAGCCGTACGTCATAGATGCCCCTGTCGACCCGACGAGCTGTGGCCGGACCGAGATGACAGTTGCTTCCGTCACGGTTGAAGGGGCCCCCGTACGAGGTCGAGAAGCCGGGCACCTCTCGCATGTCGGGTCCGATGTCAGGAGTGACGTGTGCCTGTCCCCGAAGCGCACCAGCTTGGCATTCCTGAACGAATGCCGAGGGCCCCAAGCCATCGAGGCGATCGGCCTCTTTGGCTCGCCGCACCTTTCCGATGAGGTTGCCTGGAAGGCGGCCGCGATCATTCGTGGCGACCAGTCTGTTCGCCCTGCGCGGCGCGTCTGGTGACACCGCGCTGAAGCCGTCTACCCGTCCCGCGTTGCGAGCGAAATCGACGACCTCTTGGGCCGCTACGGGAGCCGCGAGCGCCGCTAACACGGCCGTCAGTGCTACCACAACATGGCTTCGATCGAGTCGCATCAGGGACCTCCTCTATCCAGGTGTCTACCGATAACAACGCCGGCGACGCACACTGGTTGCCACAAGCTCTCGACAACCGCTGCTTGGAAGCTGGAAACAGCACCGCTACTGAGGACGCTCAACGAAGCGATGGCTACTGGTCAGCTCCGCTGTGGATCCTTTGTGGATAGCCGGCGCCCTGCGCCTGGGTCACCGGACCCACTGAAGCCCGAGCTGATGTGACGGCGGACCACAGCGCCGGCCGGAAGCCATGAGTGACCGGCCCCTCATCCCGCCGATGCAACGTTCGGCCGCAGCCGGACGTCTCCTACACAAAGGACACCAGAGGAGGGGTTCGATGATCATTGTCCCGCACAACATGAAGTCCAGGAGACCACGATCCATCGCCGTCTCGGTCGCGCTG
>JAUJPD010000017.1:0-3087 GCA_030447315.1 Actinomycetota bacterium
GTCCTCTGTTATGGCAACCGCTACGCCCCCGATCAGTTCGAGGCGGAGATCCCCGAGGATCTCGCGCCCTGCGACCTTGCCGCCGCCGGTGGAGTTGCTGCTCGAGTCATCGGGCAGCACGCATCCATGGCACTCCCCACTCGTCTCGCGCCCGTGGGACTCCTCGGGGATCGGCACGGGCGTGTGGTGAACCTGTCGCAGTGGGCTCTCAAACCCTCAATGGAGCATTCGAACCGACCGCTCACCTTCGCAGTAGTCGGCAGCTCGATGAACGCCGGAAAGACGACCACGGCAGCGAATCTCGTCCTGGGACTCTGCCGAACCGACCACAAGGTGGGAGCCGCAAAGGTGACTGGGACGGGAGCCGGTGGCGACATCTGGTTGCTTCAGGACGCGGGTGGCACTCCCGTCTTGGACTTCACATACGCCGGCTATGCAAGCACGTATCGAGTTCCGCCCGATGAGATCGAACGAATCTTCGTGACACTGACCAGCCACCTCGCCTCCGCTGCAGTGGACTCCATCGTGCTCGAAGTTGCAGACGGCCTCTTTCAGGAGGAGACGGCTGCGTTGCTCACCACGGACTCGTTCGCCTCTCGCGTCGATGGCATTTTCGCGGCAGGTGACGCTCTCGGTGCCGCCGCGGGTGTCGAGTGGCTGGCGCGCCACGGACTTTCGGTTATAGCCATCAGTGGTTTGCTGACCTGTTCGCCGCTCGCTATGCGGGAAGCACAACGGGCAACCGGGCTGCCGGTAGTCGACGCAGAAGGACTTCGCAGCGGAGGTCTGGCCCTGAAAAGCAACGCTGCAGCCGTCGCGTGAGCCTGAGGAATGAGGGCAAGAACCTGCCGCGGCCGCTCGCGGGCAGGCGAAAGCTGATCCTGACTCGCCTGATCCTGAACGGGCTCGCTCAAGCAACCACGACAGTCGTGACCGCGCTATTGGTCGAAAGCGCGTTCAACCACATGATCATGGGTGAGGCCAGCCTCACCTATGCCTACGTTGCTGCCGTCGCCTGCGGCCTCGTTGCAATGGCGGGCGCTGCAGGATGGCTGCGCTCGGTGGAGCTTGGCGACGCGGAAGCGCTCGGACAACAGTACGCAAGCGACATTCGAATGGCTCTCTTCACAACGCTGACATCGCTCGCTCCAAGATCACTGCAACGTCGCAGTCAGGGGGCCGTCGTTCTTCGCTTCGTAGGAGACGTCACTGCTCTGAGACAATGGGTAAGCCTTGGGCTTGCCCGGATCGCGGTGGCATCAACCACGAGCGTTGCGACCCTGATAGCGCTGGCGTTCACCTCGGCGACTCTTTCCGCCGCCGTCGGCATCGTACTCGTGGGAGGGACGGCCGCCGCGGTGATGCAGGGGGGCCGCCTTCGTCATGCTGCCAGGGAAGCCAGGCGGAGGCGCACCAATCTAGCGTCCAATGTAAACGAGAAAGTTGGTTCGCTCGCCGTCGTCCAGGCGTTTGGCCAAACTGAGCGTGAGCGAAGGCGCTTGACACGCCAGAGTCGTGATCTCGAGCGGTCAATGGTTCTACGCGCTCGGGTCACCGGACGTCTCAGGGGCGTCGTAGAGACGACCGGAGCCCTAGCTTCCGCGATCGTCTTGCTGGTAGGGACGACAGAGGTCGTTGCGGGACGGGCAAGTCCGGGCACAGTGGTCGCGGCTATGAGCGTCGTTGGCCTTCTCGTCTCTCCCCTGCGCGACCTGGGTCGCGTGCAGGAGTACTGGCACAATTCCCGCGTCGCGCTCGAGAAGGTTAATAGCTTTCTCGAGAGCCCCAGGATGCTGCACGAACCACCTGGAGCACCCGATCTTGTCGTTCGGCGCGGCCACCTCGAGCTGGAGGAGGTGCGGCTCAGTGGATCACTTGAAGGCATCTCCGGGGTAATAGAACCGAATACGGTCGTGGCCCTGGTGGGGTCGAACGGAGCCGGTAAATCTAGCCTGCTGTCGGTTATCGCCCGCCTCGTTGATTGCGAGGGTGCCGTCAAGCTCGACGGGCAAGATCTTGCCACGCACTCCCTGAAATCGGTCCGACGAGCGATAGGCATCGTCGGCCCCGACTTGCCATTGCTGCGTGGAAGCGTCAACAAGAACCTTGTCTACCGCTGGCCCCAAGCTCCGCCGGAGGAGGTAGCCCGTGTGGAGTCTCTCTGCGAGCTGAGCGACGTCCTGTCCGAGCTGCCACAAGGTGCGGCGACACGCATATCCGAGGGAGGAATAGGTCTGTCCACCGGGCAGCGACAGAGGGTGGCTCTGGCACGAGCGCTTCTTGGTGATCCCCCTGTGCTGTTGTTGGATGAGGCCGACGCGAACCTCGATGCGGTGGCGGCGGCGGTGGTCGACCGGGTAATCAGACGGCATCGCGGGATCGTGCTCATCGCAACGCATCGACTTGCGCGCGTCCTCGACGCGGACTTCCTGTGGCACCTTGAGGAGGGCCGCCTCATCGCTTCAGGTAGTCCGGAACAGCTGCTCAAGGAGGGTCCTACCGCCGATCTCTTCCAGCAAAGTCCCCATGGGGAGATGACGGCGCAAACTGCTTGAAGCACCGGGGTGGTGACGCTTTCATTGTCGGATTGCGCCTCCATGAGAATCCATGAGAAGACTCTCATGCCACTCTCATCGTGGCTTGAGGAATCGAGCCGATGCTGAGGGTCAAATGGATCGCAATCGCTTAACTCTCATCGTTGCCGTAGCCCTCGGTGGGCTTGGCGTCGTCACGGTTCTTGCGATGACCTTGCGTCCATCCATCCCGCCCGTCCCGCAACCGATTGAAGTGACAACTGCCCGCACACCTTCTCAAAGCACGAGTCCGCGCGACGACGAAAAGGAACAAGAGCGGCGTCGAGGGGATGACCGGTCGGAGAAGCCTCGATCACAGAAAACCGACAAGGATGAGAAGGGCGCCGGTGGGAGCGAGGACGACGATGGTGCCCGTGGGGACGACGACGGCGGCAGCATCGGTGGAGGCGGGGATGACGGCGGCAGCATCGGTGGAGGCGGGGATGACGGCGGCGGAGGCGGGGATGACGGCGGCGGAGCCGGGGATGACGGCGGCGGAGCCGGGGATGACGGC
>JAUJPD010000017.1:3187-15122 GCA_030447315.1 Actinomycetota bacterium
GCGGCGGAGCCGGGGATGACGGCGGCGGAGCCGGGGATGACGGCGGCGGAGCCGGCGGCGGCGGAGTGGGTGGGGACGACGACGGTGGCGGGGATGACGACGGAGTGGGTGGAGACGACGATGGTGGAACCGGTGGAGGCGGGGATGACGACGGAGCCGGTGGCGGGGACGACGGTGATGATGATGACGCCGAGGGCGAGAAGGACGATGATGACGATTGATCCGCAAATCAATCGTCAAGGCGCTCGCTCCAGGAGGACGCTTGAAGGATTCGGACGGCACGACGGCGACTCCCGTCAGTCGGGTCGCCGGTTGGCGACGCATCATGTCCAGCGCACGCTCGCGCGTCATGGCCTCCTTCATCGTGTTGCTTGCCCTCTCGAGCGTGGTCTCGCTGGTGTTCATCCGTCAGGTCCTTCTGGTCCGCCTCGATGAGCAGATCAACGAAGGGTTCGTCCAGGAGGCAAGTGAATTCACCAGCCTCGTCGAGGGCAATGACCCTCGGACCGGCGAAAAGTTCGGGACCGACCTCAAGCGGATCTTCGACGTCTATTTCGATCGCAACGTCCCGGTGGAGGGGGAACAGATCCTCTCCATCGTTGAAGGTGAACCGTATAAGTCGGTCCGAGCCCATGACGCTGGTTACCAACTAGCAGAGCTGACGGATGCCGTAGAAGGCTGGGCCGAGCTCAGGAGAAGTGATCGCGGCGAGGTCGAGACTCCTACAGGAGTCGCTCGCTACCTTGCCGTTCCCATCAAGCTCGAACCCGAAGGGGGTGGGAGAGTCGTCCGAGGCACGTTCGTCGTCGCGAACTTCCCCGGTTACGAGCGTGGGGAGATCGACGACGTCTTGCGCGTGGCGTCGGTCGTCTCGCTCTCCGTGCTGCTGCTTGCGTCGCTCTTTGCATGGAACGTAGCCGGACGAGTCCTCGCCCCCCTGAAGCTTCTCACCAACACCGCGTGGTCGATCACGGAATCCGACTTCACGCGACGGATCCCGGTTCGAGGCCACGACGAGGTCTCTGAGCTTGCCCAGACGTTCAACGACATGCTCGACCGGCTGGAGGAGGCGTTTGCGACTCAGCGGGAGTTCCTCGACGACGCCGGGCACGAGCTGCGGACGCCGATCACGATCATCAGAGGGCACCTGGAGCTGCTCGAAGAAGATCCCGAGCAACGCCGTCAAACGATCGAACTGGTAATGGACGAGCTCGATCGCATGACGCGAATCGTCAACGACTTGCTCCTGCTCGCTAAGGCGGAACAGCCCGACTTTCTTGATCTGGGACCTGTTGAGGTGGAAGGCCTCACCGCCGACGTGTACTCGAAGGCAAGCGCGCTCGCGCCGCGCGAGTGGCGGCTGGAACGCTCGGATGCAGGTGTCCTCCTCGCCGATCGTCAGCGTCTGACCCAAGCGCTCATCCAACTCGCGCAAAACGCCACACAGCACACATCAGACGGAGACGTCATCGCGCTCGGTTCCGCCGTGTCGGATGCCCAGGCACGCTTTTGGGTGCGTGACACCGGGCCGGGAATCCCCTCTGAGGATCAGCCCCGGATCTTCGACCGGTTCGTGCGTGGCAACCACAACGGCGGTCGGTCGGAGGGGGCCGGTCTTGGCCTTTCGATCACTCGAGCGATCGCCGAAGCGCATCACGGAGAAGTCACAGTTCAAAGCCGTCCCGGGGCCGGTGCGACCTTCACCGTAGTGATCCCCAGCATCGGCGCGTTCGAGCGGGAGGACGAGAAGGCATGAGTCGAATACTGATAGCGGAGGACGAGGAACGCATCGCCTCCTTCCTGCAAAAGGGCCTCAAGTCTCACGGCTTCACCACGTCGATTGCCTACGACGGGGACGAGGCGCTGGAGATGGCCCTCTCAGCGGAGTTCGACTTGCTGATACTGGACCTCGGTCTCCCGGGTAAGGACGGCTTGGCGGTTCTCGAGGAGCTTCGCGCCCGCGGCAAGAGCATGCCGGTGCTCATACTGACCGCTCGAGACAGCGTCTCGGATACGGTCAGCGGGCTCGAGGGAGGCGCAGACGACTACGTCACCAAGCCCTTTCGGTTCGAGGAGCTTCTCGCTCGTATTCGAGCGCGCCTGAGGGGGAACCGCGAAGGAGAAGAGAATGTCCTCCACGCTGGAGATGCTTCGCTCGACCTTCGGACGAGGCGGGCCGACATCGGCAGCAAGACCATCGAGCTCACGGCCAGAGAATTCGTGCTGGCCGAGACGTTCTTCCGCCATCCCGGTCAGGTGCTCAGCCGTGAGCAGTTGCTCAGTCGCGTCTGGGGGTACGACTACGATCCAGGGTCCAACGTGGTGGACGTTTACGTGGGTTACCTTCGGAAGAAGCTCGGCTCGTCGCTCATCACCAGTGTACGAGGGATGGGCTATCGCCTCGAGGAAAAAGCTTCAGGCGCCGAAACCGAGATCGATGAAGACTGACGACGATAGGCACACCCGGCTCCTGCTGATCGAGGACGAAGAGCGGATTGCTCAGTTCCTCGTCAAGGGCCTGAGCCGTGAAGGGTACGAGATCGTCGTGGCCGAGGACGGAGACGTTGGGCTGTTCCTGGCGGCAACGGAGCGGTTCGACGCGGTGATTCTCGACATGGGGCTCCCGGGCATCCCGGGAATCGAGGTCCTAGAGCAGATCCACCATCGGCACCCTTCGGTTCCTGTGATCATGCTGACCGGCCATGACGAGCCCTCGGCCCGCGAGAGTTGTCTTTCTGCGGGTGCCTCAAGGTTCGTCACGAAACCACTGATCTTCACGGAGTTCCGCACTCTGTTGAGCGAGCAGCTTGGCGAAGCGAGGAACCGCAACTCTTAAGAAACCTCTCACCTTCCTCTCACGACTCCCTTAGGCCGGGGGCTCAACGTTTGCGTCATGGACATGGATAGGACGCGAACGAAAGGTGAATTGGGCACGATCTGGGTTCTGACCGACAGACGATACGTCGAGCAAAGGATGCCCCGGGCGCTGGTCGATTGGCTGTCCGTGCGGGGCGTGCCCGTCAGGACCCTGATCGCCGACGAGCAAGTCGCTCAGATCCCGCCGGCAAAGGACGCTCCGGAGAACGACCCCTGGTTGGGGCTCAAGACGGGGGACGTGGTCATTGCGCGCACGCGTAACCCGTTTGCATTAGCACTCCTTCGAGCTGCTCGCCGGGCTGACGTGTCCATCTGCAACCCGTGGGAAGCGATTGCGGCGGTGAGAAACAAGCCTCGGGCGGCCCAAGTGCTGGCCGATCATGGGGTCCCAACACCTCCTACCTTCCTAGCCGACAGCCCCGCCGCGCTGAGGGAGCTCTCGGTGAGCTGCTTCCCGCTTCTGCTGAAGCCGCATCTCGGCGACAATTCTTCAGGGATCCTGTTCGTGCGCCACCCCGCGGAGCTCGACGACCTCCCGTGGGTCGACGCCATGGTCCTCGCTCAGCAGTTCATCGACGTCCGCGGGATCGACCTCAAGCTGTACGTTGCTAACGATCGCGTATGGGCGGTTCGCAAGCCGTCACCCTTGACGGCGAGGCCACGGCACTGGTCCTCTTCCGCCCATAACATCTCGGAAAACGGCGGCGGTAGCTCAGTCCAGACAATCGAAGTCAATCCCCAGCTCCAGGATCTCGCAAGCGCCTGTCGTGCCGCCTTTCAACTAGAGCTTTGTGGGATCGACGTGCTCGAGACCTCGTCCGGCCCACTGGTCGTGGACGTGAACGACTTTCCCAACTACACCGGCGTGGCTGAAGCCCCCCAAGCCATAGGAACGATGCTGGTGGAGCGCCTTGGCACAACGGCTAGCGGCGTCCCCACGCCGCTCGAGGTGCTCACATGACCATCCACGTCGGCTTCTTGCTGGGACGAGCATCTGGACCGACCTCGATCATGGCCGACATCCTGGAGGCAGTGAGGGCCCAAGGGGCCGAAGCGACCTTGCACCTGATGCCCGGCGATCTATCGATTCCCACCGAGCTGTTCGGAGCCGACGTGGTGGCCCTGCGGGGACTCAGCCTGGCAGCCCTAGAGGCTGCTTTCGCGCTCGAACGTGCCGGCGTTAGATGCTGCAACACCGCCTCATCGACAATGGCGGCCAGGGACAAGCGAGCTGCTCATGGGGCGTTGTCCTCGGCCGGCTTGCCGGTGCCTCAGACGTTCTTTGCGGAGTCATGGCAAGAGGCCGCAGAGAGGGCGGGGGGACGCGCCGCGGTGGTAAAGGCGGTCGACGGTAGTCGCGGCTCCGGGGTGTTCATGACCGCAGTTCATGGTGCTCAGGGACGGCCATCTTTCCCGCCCCCCTATCTCGTTCAGGAGCGAATCGACCACGACGGGTTCGATCGCAAGCTTTATGTGGTGGGGGATGGAGTCGCCGGCATCCTGCGACGGTGGCCGCCCACGAGCCTAAGAGAGAAGTTGGGGATCAGGTTCGACCCCGCTCTGCATCTACGCACCCTCGCCCTGGCGGCGGCGCAGGCGCTCGGTCTGGAGGTCTGCGGCGTGGATGTCGTCGAAGGTGCTTCCGGGCCCGCCATCGTCGACATCAACGCGTTCCCCGGCTTCAAGGGGGTTCCCCGCGCGGGGGCGTCCATCGCGGACCATCTCCTCTGGGTCGCCCAACGGGAGGCTCAACCGTGCGCGTCGTGATCATCGGGCCCGGCCGGATCGGATGTGGGTACCTCGCCCCGGTGTTCAAGAACGCCGGCTGGGACGTCGTGTTGGCCGCGCGTTCCCACGAGACCGTCCGGCGGGTCCAGGCTAAGGGCCACTTCAGCGTCCGAATCGCAGGCTGCTCAGATGTCGGCGATTCAACACGCGGACCCCAAAGGTCCACACGGAACATGTCGGTCTGCGGCGTCGATGCGGTTCGCATTGGAACCAAGGCATTCGATAAGGCAGTCGCGACCGCAGATCTAATTTGCACGGCGGTTGGAGTCGGAAACGTCGATTCACTTGCGGCTCCACTGGCGTCGGCCCTGCGGTTGAGACCAAGCTCACGGCCCATAGACGTGTGGGTGGTCGAAAACGACGACTGCGCAGCAAGGCTTGAAAGGGAAATGAAGATGATCGCCGCCAGGTTCGATTGGGAGCTCCCGCCGGTGGGGTTCGCGGGCGGCATCGCAAAGGTAGCGGTCGGACGCGGCAGCTGGCGCCAGGGAGATCAGCCAGAGTTCGTAAGTGATGCAGCTCGCAGCCTGCTCATCGATCGAACGCAACTCATTTGCGACTTGCCTATGCCTCCGAGCGTAGAGACAACATCGCAATATCCCGCCCGCCTCCGGGAGAAGCTCTACGTCTTCAACACCGGCCATGCGGTGTGCGCCTACCTCGGGTGGTTGCGCGGACTTGCGACAATCGATCAAGCGGTCGGGGACCCCTTCTTGCGGCCCATGGTCGTGGGATGCCTGTTGGAATCGCGCCGCGCCCTGTTAACCGCGTATCCGCGTCTCGGCCCCGACGTGCATGGACCCGTCGGCGAAGCTCTCCAGCGCTTTGCCAACCGCGAGCTTGCCGACCCGATTCCCAGAGTCGCCCGAGACCCGATTCGCAAGCTGGGGCGCCACGACCGCATCCTCGGCCCGGCGCATCTGGTGCGTCAGTCCACAGGCCGAGTGCCCGCGTATTTTCCCCTCGCCATCGCGGGGGCGTTGCTCTATCGAGCCGAGAACGATCCTCAAGCGCATGAACTCAATTTGAAGCTGTCTCGAGACGGCGTCTTGTCGGTGCTGCAAGAAGTATGTGGCCTTCAATTGACCGATCCGTTGATCAACGCAGTTGCGGCGCGCTATCGAAACTTCATCTTCACTCCAGAAGGAACAATCTTCCCGCCGGCCCACTTGCCCGACGTGCCGGCATCCTCCCCCAACGCACGAGTAGGAGTTGCTTCGTGAGGTGGCGCGTTTGCGCTCTCATCGAGGCATCCTCGTCCCCGGGTCGCAATCCGCTCATGCCGGAGCTCCGGATGCACCTCGAACGCTTGGGTGCAGAACTGGTGGTGTGGGATCCGACGGAGGGTTTTGGACTGCCCCCACGAGCGCCGGATGCAGACCTCTATCTCTTGAAAGGTGATCACCCTGCTGTGCTCACTGCGGCGGGATGCCTCGCCGATCGGGGGGCGGTCTGCTTGAACAGTTACGCGGCCACTGCCGGTGCCGCCGACAAAGCTCGCACATTCGCGCGACTTGCGGGGGCAGGTATCCCGGTTCCAAAGACCTCGTTCGTCAGCGATCGAGAGTCACTCGCCCGTGCCTTCGCAGGAGAGGCATGCTTCGTCAAGCCGGTAAGAGGCGCCCATGGAGTGGGAGTCACAAAACTGGGTCCGGGAGACGAGTTACACACCTGTGAGGGCCCCTGGCTGGTGCAAGAGGCGATTGCCGGGCCCGGCTTCGACATCAAAGTCTATGGGGTTGGGGACCAGGTCGCCCTCCGGAGGGTTTCGTTCAGGCCCGGAGTGGTCGATGCACCGCGGGAACCCGTGCAGCAGCGCGACCCGTCGATCGTCCAAGCCGCCCTCGAAGCTGCTTACGCAACCGACCTCGTGTGCTTCGGGGCCGACTTCATGTTGGGCCCGGCCTGTCCGGTGCTGATCGATCTCAATGCCTTCCCCGGGTACAGGGACGTGCCCGAAGCCGCCGGCTGGGTCGCGGACGCCGCCCGCGCCGCCATTGGAGGACGGCAGTGAAAAAACCACGGCAGGCTTCCAGGTGGCGCAGGATCGCCGTTCTCAGAGAGCGATCCCTCGACGCCTCCTTGAAGGCGGTCGTCGTAGAGGGATTCTTCACCCGGCTCGCCTTCGGAGCCCTGACCTTCGCGCTGCCGCTGTATGCATTGCAGCTCGGCCTCAGCTTCACCGAGGTTGGTCTCGTTGCAGGGGCGAAGGCACTTGTCCAGCCGCTCGTAAAACCGCTGATGGGGATGATTGTCGATCGCTACGGCACGCGCCGCGGCTACCTCGCCGCGGTGGTGCTGCAATTGGTCGGAGCAATCCTCCTGCTGTTCGTGACCTCGACGGCAGGACTCTTGGCGATCCGTCTCCTGCAGGGTGCAGCCTCTTCCGCTCGGGATCCCGCTTCCATCACCTTGCTTGCCGCGCGAACGAGGAAGCGACTGGGGCGAACGTTCTCCGCGGCCATCGGGGCCAAGGACCTGGGCAACGTCTCCGCCGGGCTACTCGCAGGCATGGTCCTAGCCGCAACGGGGGGGCGGTTTGAGGTGCTGTGGGTGCTCGTCGCAGTGATTGCGCTCGTACCGGTGCTGGTTGTTTGGGCATGGGTGAAAGATGGTCCCCGGATGGCAGAAGCCGAAAGAGCGGCTTCGTCGTCGGCGTTGGACAGGACGCTCCCCCATTCCCCTTCCATCCTGAGAGATCACCGGCTGAGGATGATTGCGAGCCTTGGTCTTCTCGCCGGGATGACGGCACACATGACACACTCGCTCTTCCAGGTCTACGCGGCGGAGGTCGCGGGACTCGCTCCGGGACAAATCGGTCTCATCTACTCCCTATCGATTGCGATGCTGTTGATCGCGGGGCCACTTGCGGGCTGGGCGGGTGACCGTTTCGGCAACGGCCTGCTGGCGAGCACCCGCGGAGTGGCAAATGCGCTGTCCTCGATGGTCTACGTGCTGTTCCCATCCTTTGCCGGTGTCCTGGGTGGGCGACTCATAGACGATGCAGGCAAGGCGGCGTTCCGTCCGACGTGGGGGGCTCTGGTGGCGTCGGCCGCCCGAGAGGCGGGGCCTCGCCGGGGACGAGTGGCAGCCGGACTCGACACCGCTCTCTCGCTCGGTGAAGCTGCTGGACCCCTGCTCGCGGGGTTGATATGGGACCTCTGGGGCATCGTTGTCTTCTTTTCCGTTCGGGCGGTACTCGGCATCGGCACCGAGCTGTTGCTCGGACGCCGCCTCCGATCGCTCACACGTAACGAGGAACGGGAGGCTATCGAAGTCCCCGACGAACCCAGGGTCGCTGCGAGCGGATAGCTAGACGCGTCGCGGGCGGACACCTCAGCGCGGGACTCGAATCCAAAACCTTGCGCCCCGGCCTGGTCTGTTGTCGACACCCGCCGACCCACCGTGAGCCTTCGCAATCGCGCGCACGATCGTGAGCCCGAGGCCGCTACCCGGCACCGCGTTGTTGGCTCTCGAGAACGGCGCGAAGATGCGCTCCTCCTTGCCCTCCGGCACTCCTTCACCGTGATCTTCGACCTCAAAGCGCCATGCCCTCTGTTCCTCGATCACCCTGAGATCGATCATGCCCCGGTGGGGGGAGTGCAATGCGGCGTTTTGGAGAAGGTTGATCAGAGCTTGAGTTAGGCGTTGACGATCGGCCCTCATCACCCCAGTTCGAGATCCTGGACGCACTTTCAACCGGCCATTCAGCAGCGGCGTAGCCCTGACGACCATCTCTTCGAGGAAGGCATCCAGCGGCACGATCTCGGGGCGAAGCAATTCCGGATGCTCCATGCGCGCGAGAGTCGTCATGTCTTCCACAATGCGGCCCATTCGCTCAAGCTCGTCCAGGATCACGATTACGGTATCTCGAGCCTCCTTGGGAAGGTCGGTCACGTCGAGCACCTCGAGATGACCCCGGCAAATAGTGATCGGCGTTCTGAGCTCGTGGGACGCTTCTCCGAGGAACCTTCTTTCTCGCTCGAAGGAGTCTTCGAGACGATCGAGCATTTGATTGAACGTGAAGGCTAGAAGGCCGACCTCGTCGTTGCGCTCTGTGTCGGAGATCCGGCTGGTAAGTCCCCTCTCCAGCGAGATCGCTTCTGCCGTGCGGGAGATGTTCTTGATGCGCTCGTGTTCCCGCATGCTTCGAACCCACTCCCGATGGACGAAGTACGAGAGCCCGAGAGGGATAACGACTAAAGGCACCGCTAGGGGGTTGGCAGTCCACACCAACGCGGCGACTATCCCGATTGCCATGTTCGCCGCCCAATGAATGAAGCTGAGGCCCAAAGAAGGAGTCAGGACACCGAGGAATCCACTCCCTTCGACCAAAGCTATGACCGGCGACGGCGCCGACGTTCACGAGAAAGTAGGGAACCATAGCCAGCAGCACGGCGATCCGCGTCGGGCGCCGTGGGAGTTGATGGACCGAGCGCCTGGTAGATCAGTCCTGCAAGGCTGATCCCGACCAGATGCTGACCCGTGTTGAACACGACCTTATAGATGGCCCACCGCTTCAGCGCCTGACCACAGAAGCTGCCGACCCCAACGGCCAGCGCCAGCACGGGCCCGGTTAGAAGGAGCGGCGGCCGGGAACAGGGCGTCGGTTACAGAGAAATTCTCGGTCTCGGTTCCGTGCTTGAGGGCGATCGAAAACTGCTCGGCAAGGGCGACGATCGAGGCGAGCCCAAGCCATGTGAGCGCTCGCTGGGCTCCACCTCGGAACCTCGGGCAGCCATACCGCGGCCGCCACGATCCCCGCCAACATGACCACCACCACGCGCGCGCCTGCGCGGCGGGGAAGTTCCCCCAGATTCACATCAGTTCCACAGCAGTGCGCTCCAGTTTTTCGCCGGCCATGCCTGCGGATCGCCGTCGTAGCTCGACCAATTCTTCGCCGACCAGTTCTTGGCGCTCCATCCCATGCCCCCCCACGAGCGAGGAGTCGTCTCCCGACCACTCCAGCCGGGCGACCGCCGGACCAACGATGACCATGGTGACGCAGCCCAGCCCTGCGCGGACCATGCGTAATCATTCGCGAATGCCCGTGGATCCCACTCACGCCCGAGGACATCCACCTCTCCCTCGACCGGCTCGGGGACGCCATCGTCGTTCAGGTCCGCGTAGACACGAAGCGATCCCCGACTCTCCTCGAGAGACCCGTGGCCGTCAGACAGGCTCAAGGCATGGTTCATTGGCGGCTCCGATTCCAATCCAAGCCGCGCCGCCCGTACTGCCGCGGCCGCGTTGACCAAGCCCGTCCCTCCTCCTTTCGCTCCCGCCAGAGAGGGATCGGTCGTGCCCATGAGGATGGCCTTTACGGTGTCTGGATCGAGGCTCGGCTCGACGTCGAACATGAGCGCAGCCACGCCCGAGACGATGGCTGCTGCCTGGGATGTACCGGTACCCTTGAAGTAGTGCTCGCCCACGCGGGCCGCCGGGCGTAGCTCGTCGATGGTGGTCCCACGCGCCCGCGTCGACACGATGGTCGTCCCGGGGGCAACCAGATCGGGCTTCGGGAAACCGTCAGGTGTGGGACCGCGACTCGAGAATTCCGCGACCTCGTCATCCTCGGTTGCAACGGTTCCATGAAGATAGGCTGCCCCGACGGTCAACGCGTGAGGGGAGTCTCCCGGTTTAGCGATGCTCGCCTCTGAGGGCCCTCGATTACCGGCCGCCACGACCACAAGGATCCCTGCCTTCCACACTCTCTGGACCGCGTGGTTGAGTGGATCTTGCCGGTAGGTCTGAACGGAGTCGGTCCCAAATGAGAGGTTCAGAACCCGCACTCCTAAGTCGTCGCCGTGCACGGCAACCCACTGCAACGCTGCCAGAACAGTTGACACGTCGGTCGAGCCGTCCCACTCGGCAACCTTTATCGAGATGACGTCGGCATCGGGTGCCACTCCAGCCCAGCGTCCGCCGGAGGAAGCGCCGTCCCCCGCGATGATCCCAGTCATGTGAGTGCCGTGACCGTACTGGTCGTAACCGTCCCCGTTGCGGGTGAAATCGACCCGCTCGACGACCCGATCCCCGAGATCCTCGGTTTGGCTAATTCCCGTATCGAGAACGGCCACTGTGACGTCCTCTCCATCCACATCGTCCCCAACCTTCGTAAGTCCGATCGCGGCGCGCCACTCGGTATTGGGAGGCTTCGAATCGAACTCTTCGATGTCGTCGTCGCCATCGACGTCCGCCATCTTCACCGGGTGATCAAGCCACACGCGCCGAATGCCGGAATGGTGGAGGAGGGCCGAGAAAGCGCGTCTGGGCACGCTCGCCGAGAAGCCCCCAACTATGGGCAGCTGCTGCCCCACTACTCCTCCGACGGCCCGCACCGCCGTTTCGGCTTCATTGTTGCGCGGAACCTTCTCGCGCACGACAACCTGCACAAGTGACGATCGAGCTGTCGGTGAAACGGAAAGGAGATGAGACGTAACCGGTAGGGATCCAGCGGAGAGGTAGGAAGCCGGCGCTCCAGAGGTTACGACAAGGGCAACCGCCAACGAAAGAAAACCCGCAAGCCGTACGGCGCCCAACCCTGGGCCCTTTCGATCAGAGATCATCATTCGGTGGCTCCTCAGGCTCGCGCGGGTGACCGAGAAACCCTATGAATTCAGCATGAGCCGGAAATGAGAGGAGAATGAGATTGCTCTTATCTACCATCGTGACTACGGACAAACTCGCTAGTTCGCCAACCCTTCGAGATCCTGGGTAGTATCGACATCGATAGCGGCCCGCCGATCCATTACTCGAACCAGGCTCATACCGCTGTATTGCTCCTTAATAGAAGCACCGGAGGCGTCGCCGAGAGCAACGAGCTTTCTGCGGACCGCCCCCACTCGGTAGGCACCGACGAGGGCGGGCCTGCCTTCCGTATCGACGATCACAGCACCATCGTGATCGTCGAGGGAGTGCAGGAGTAGCGCCACCGTCGCTGCATCGACGAAGGGGTGGTCGACCGCGAGCACGACTGCGACGTCACCTGAGATCTGTTCGAGCCCCGCAGCGAGGGCGGCGACCGGGCCGCCACCGGGGGGATCCTCCCGCGCCCAGGTGACCTCTCTCGAGGCGCGCCGCCGCGGACCGACGACGACGGTGTTCTGGGCGGCTTGAACCGCCTTCAGCGCTCGCTCCAGCAGCGTACGACCACCGACCACGATCGCCGCCTTGTCCATTCCGCCCAGACGGCGGCCCTCTCCCCCCGCGAGGATGACCGCGTCGAAGTCCATACCGCCCATCCTCTTACGGAAGCGGCCCCATAGGA
>JAUJPD010000008.1:0-24856 GCA_030447315.1 Actinomycetota bacterium
AGGTTACCGGGATGCAGCAGCCTGATGACCTAGAGGGTACCCACGGCGACCAGCGCCTCGTTCGCGAGTTCCAAGAGGGCTCGGTCTCCGCTTTCGATGAGATCTACCGAATCCACGAACCGAGAGTCACAGCGGTTGCGAGGAGGTATCTCCGAGACCCCCGGGATGTGGAAGAGGCGGTCCAAGACACATTCGTGAAAGCCTTTCGCGCCCTGCCCCGGTTCAACGGGCACTTCCGCACCGGCGCTTGGTTGGCACGCATCGCCGTCAATACCTCGATCGACATATCTCGAAAGAATCAGCGGCGGGGCGAGGTGGTGTCTTTGGTCCAGCAGGATCTGCAGACAGTGGCGGGGGCCGAGGACGTCGTCGTTGGTTCGGGTCCCGACGTCGACGCGGCGCTCGAGCATCTGCCTGCCGGCCAAGCTCGTGCTTTGCGACTCCGCGCTATAGACGGTGCCTCGCACGAGGAGATCGCCGAAGCGCTAGGCGGGACTCCTAGTCAGGCAAAGGCGCTGCTACATCGAGGAAGAGAGTCTTTCCGGAGGGTATGGCGGGAAGTCGGGTCGGGAGTGGCCTTCTTCCTGGTTGCAGCCGTGACCGGAGTCGGCCTTCGCCTCTCGAGGGCGTTCGCGAGGATAAGCCCTGCTGCCTCGAACATGGGCTCGTCCTCTGGCGGGGCGATCGAGACCTTTTCCGGAAGCGTGGTTGCCCTCCTGGATCGAACGCCGCTGTTGTGAGAGGTCGCATCGACGTGTCCGCTGGCGGCGGTATAGGGGGCCGGACGACTTCTCCTCCCAGATCCACTTGCTACCGAGACGGGAGGGATCGATGGGTGATTGGTTCGTAGCGTCCTGGACCTCTATGTTCCAGGTCGCACTGAGTTCCGTGGCTTTCTACGTCACCGTGTTCTTCGCGGTCAGACTGGCCGGGCGTCGGACGGTCGCCCAGATATCGGCCTTTGATTTCGTGGTCACGGTTGCGATCGGCAGCCTCCTTGCCAGCACTATCGTGTCGGCGGACCCCGCCTACGCGAACGGGGCCGTGGCTCTGGTATCCCTCCTGGGGATGCAGGTTGCGGTGGCGCACCTACGTCAGCGATATCGGGCTGCACGTCGCTTCTTGGACTTCTCTCCTCGGGTGGTCTGGCAGGACGGCGACGTCCGAATCTCGCGTGATCTTTCGGGGCCGCAACTTACCCAGGAGGAGGTCGTCAGCATGTTGCGTCAGAAGGGGTTCTTTGACCCGGGGTGTATCCGCCTCGTCATCCTCGAGCCGAACGGGAAGGTTTCGGTTGTGCCAAGTGGAACCGGTGACGAGTCCCCGTTCACGTCAGGGCTCCGATAGAGAACGCTCGACCTGTCCTCCCGCTCTTGTGAGAGGTCGTGCGGCGCATGTTCGCCACACGCCGGGCTTGCGCGACCTCCTATCCTTCTGGAGAGGCGACTAGCGAGGCGGAGATATGGCCCGATCGAAAAAACTGGATGATGACGACTACTGGCGGCTCCTGGAGTTCAGAACGGCTATCAGGAAGTTTCTGAGCTACAGCAAGCGTCAGGCGAGTGAGCATGGCCTTACACCGACCCAGCACCAGTTGCTGTTGGCTGTCAGAGGCAACCGACGCGAGGGGGGCCCCACCATCGGTGACGTCGCCGAGTGCCTCTTGATCCGACATCACAGCGCTGTCGAGCTCGTCGACCGGGCGGAGGCCGCCGGGCTCGTGAAGCGACAGCAGGATCGCACCGATCAACGCGTGATGCGGCTCGTGCTCACCCGTTCCGGCCGATCAAAGCTGGAGGGGATCAGCGCGGCGAATCTATCGGAGATAGGGCGTCTTGGACCCGAATTCAAGGACGTCTGGCAAGCGATCGAGCGTCTGTCGGGATAACCACACCCCGACTAGTTCTCCTCATCACGCGGCGTCCCCTCCGGCCGCTGACCCGGCTGAATGTTCCTCTCTTGTTGAGGATCGATCTGCGGTTCGGAGTCACAGCCTGTCAACAAGAAAACGCAGGACCCGAGGACGGCTACGGCTCGGACCCGCCTCTTGCCCCGTGAGAGGCGGGTCTCGCGTACCTTTGGTGTCATCTGTTTCTCCCTTTATCTGAACCGATCCTCACAACGATCGTCCGGACTACGACAGCGAGTGGTGGGGGCGGCTGGACTCGAACCAGCGGCCACCAGATTATGAGTCCGGCGCTCTGACCAACTGAGCTACGCCCCCGGGTTCTCTCATTCTGCCCTGTCGGGGTGACGCGAGCGAATCAGGATGACGCGGGGCCCCTGAGGGACGATCAGCTCAGGGCAGGTCAGCTTCGCGAGCGAGACCCCGCGGCCCCCTCGGCGACCCCTATGAGGACCACGGCCGCGATCACGGCTGCTACGAAGCCAACGACGTTCAGCTCGAAGATGTCCCCCGTGCCCAGGAGGCTCGCGATGAGTCCGCCGATCACGGAGCCCACGAGCCCCAACAGCAGCGTCACGATCATGCTCAGATGCTGACGGCCGGGCTTGATGAGCCTGGCCAGGGCGCCTATGACGAGTCCTGCCACGATGAAACCGATCATGGTCGACCGCTCCTTCCGTGTCTGGTCGTCAAGGACTACCCGCAACGAACGCGTTTATTCACCGCAGCATGTGAGCCAGAGCGTGCCGGCGAGCTCTCACGAGACGGCTCGGTGGAAGGGATCGGGCGCTGCCTACGGTGATGCGAGCTACGCGCTGAGCCGCTGCGTGAGGATCTCTTGCAGGAGCATCAGAGCTCGACGGTGCAGCTGGCAGACCCTGGATTCCGTGACGCCGAGGTCGAGGCCGATCTCCGCCAGCCGGCGCTTGCGGTAGTAGTGCTCTCTGATCACCAGACGCTCTCGTTCAGGAAGGTAAGCCAACGCCTCGACCACCTCGGCGTGGTCGGCCTCCAGCTCCAACGCATCCGAGACTCCCACAGAGTCGGGATCGCTCAGGCAATCTTCCAGCCGGGCCCCTACCGGGGTTCTGGCGGTCTGGAAGTCCACCGGGATCACTTTCTCGATCACGCGGCTGGCGGCTTGGCCGGCCCGACGAGGCAACCAGTTGAGGCTCCGTATCCCGTCGCTCATGGCGCCTCTGATCCGGCGCGAACCGTAGGTCTCGAAACGATTTCCCATCTCCGGGCGGAACTTGTCGATAGCGTCCATCAACCCCAGAACGCCGAAGCTGTAGATATCCGGTCGATTGGAATCGGGAACAGTGCGCGCCACCCGACCAGCGAGGAACTCGACGACCGGCAGGTAGTGACAGATCAGCTGCTCTCGCACGCAACCCTCACCGGCGGCGCGCCACCGGAGCCACAGCTCGTCTACCTCTGGATCTGTCAACCTCGCGTCCATGACTCTCCCTAGGACTCAGTCCTTCACCGGATGGCTCAAGGATTGACGAGCGTGGCAGGAAGACACAACGGGCGCAATCCCCGATCCGGTCAATCGGGACACACTTTTGAGTGGTCACAGCCATGTGGTCACGGCCTGTGTGTCACGGGCGCCTATCTGGGGTGGCAGGCGGGTGAGGGGGCCCGAGCCTGGCGACAGGTCCGGTTGTGGCCGCGGTCTGTTCGGCAGGGATCTGTGGCCCTGTCAAGCTCCGGGGGCGGGACTCGAACCCGCAACCCTCCGATTAACAGTCGGATGCTCTGCCTGATTGAGCTACCCCGGAATGAGAAGGTGCATCTTAGAACGAGCTTGCCCGGTGGTTGGGGAGCACCCGGAGCGGGCAAGGGTTAAAAGGAGCAGGCCTAGACCTTGGGAGGAAACCATGCGAGGACGACTGGGACTCTTCATCGGCTTCGGAGCCGGATACGTGCTCGGGGCGAAAGCCGGGACCGATCGATACGAGCAGCTTCGGCGTCTGTACGAGAACCTGCTCGCCTCTCCGGCGTTCCAGAGCGCCAGCAGCAAGGCTAAAGGTGCGGCCGGCACCGGTTTCGAGCAGGCGCGCGAGAAAGCATCAGAGGGCGTGAGCAAGGTGGGCGAAGTCGTGAAGGATCGGCGTTCCGGCAACGGCGACGGGTACGCCACGAATCTCTCGGTGGCTCCCCCACCGACGCACTGAGTTAGCTACTCGAGGTAATCGCGCAGCTTCTGGCTGCGCGAAGGATGGCGCAACTTCGACAGCGTCTTGGACTCGATCTGCCTGATGCGTTCGCGGGTCACACCGAACTTCTTACCGACGTCTTCCAGCGTTCGAGCCTGACCGTCGACGAGGCCGAAGCGCAAACGGATCACTTCCTTCTCGCGTCCCGACAGCGTGTGCAACACCGACTCGAGCTGCTCCTGAAGAAGCTTGAACGACGCCCGCTCTAGCGGCACGGGCGCGTCCGCATCCTCGATGAAGTCGCCGAGACTGGAGTCCTCTTCTTCGCCAACGGGCGTTTCGAGAGACACCGGTTCCTGAGAGATCTTCTGGATCTCGCGCACCTTCTTGGGGCTTAGCTCCATCTGCTCGGCGATCTCGTCCGCAGTGGGCTCGCGTCCCAGATCCTGAAGTAGCTGACGTTGGATACGGACCAGCTTGTTGATCGTCTCGACCATATGGACCGGGATGCGGATCGTGCGAGCCTGGTCCGCGATGGCGCGTGTGATGGCTTGGCGGATCCACCAGGTGGCATAGGTGGAGAACTTGAAACCTTTGGTGTAATCGAACTTCTCGACGGCGCGGATCAGCCCGAGGTTGCCTTCTTGTATGAGATCTAAGAAGGCCATCCCCCGGCCGACATAGCGCTTCGCGATCGACACCACGAGCCTCAGGTTGGCTTCGACCAGATGTCGTTTGGCCATCGCGCCGTCGCGGCGAGTCATCCGCAGCTCGAAGCTCTGATCGTCGGAAAGCTTGTCGGACTTGAGGTTCTCCTCCGCCACAAGGCCCGCCTCGATGCGCTTGGCGAGTGAGACTTCTTCCTGAGCGGTCAAGAGGGGAACGCGACCGATCTCCTTCAGGTACATCCGAACGGGGTCGTTAGGCGGCGCCTTGGCCGCCATATCCACCTCGCGGCGGGCTCTGACCCTGTCCTCGTCGGCGTCCGGAGCCGGCTCCTCCGGCGCTTCTTCCTCTTCTTCCACGATCGCTTCGTCCTCGACCACGTCCACGTTCAGCTCGACGAGACGCAGGTAAACCGCGTCGGTTTCATCCGGAGTCAGGTCCAGCACCGACAATTTCTCGGCCAGATCGGCCGCAGTGATGCTCCCGTCTCGCTTGGCGCCACGGATCACCTTCTCGACCTCGAGCTGAGCCGGAGCGACCTGGGTCATGGCGAGATCGTCGGTAGGAGTCTCGGGGTGCTCCTCGGTGGAGGTTGGAGGATGCGGCATCAGGCAGCGCCTTCCAAGGTTCTCAGGAGGTCCCTGCGTTTGGCCTCTAGTCCTACCAGCTCGGTGAACAGCGCGTCGTGCCGGTCGGCTTCTTCGAGGGGGTTCACATCCTGCAAGGTTTCCCTTCTCCTCTTTATCTCTCGCTCGAGAGCGAACACCTTGAGCCGAACGAAGATCTCATCCACCTCGTTGTAGCGCTCGCTGTCGGCTTGCCGCGCCGCCCGGACCGAGAGCTCGCTATATAGGGCCACCGCATCATCCGACAGTCGTTCGGCCGCTTCTGCCGCCAAGGATCCTCCCGCACGCGCGGCCGCAAGAGATTCACGTAGCAACTCCCGACGAGCCGGCGACGTGAAGTCGGATTCTTCGATGTCGCCCAGCCATCGCTGGATCCCCCTGGTCCTGGCTAGCAGCAATTGAAGTGCCTCTCGTTCTACCTTCACATGACCAGGCAGACGGCGCTGAAGGTCGCCGCTGGTGCCCCCGGCCGACGCCGTCGGATAGGAGCGGCGCTCAGTCAGCGCCCGCTGCACCGCCTCCGGCTCGACCCCGATCCGCTTGGCGACCATGAACGCGTACTCATGTCTCGCTATTGGGTCGGGATGCCACCCTAGCACCTGAACCGCTTGCCGAACGGCTTGGGAGCGCGCCTCGGGAGTGTCCATGCGCAGCTTCGCAAGGGTTTGCTCGAGCTTGAATTCCAGCAGAGGTTGACCGGCGTCGATAACTTTCGCGATCCCCTCCGCCCCCTCGGTGGCAACCACGTCTGCAGGGTCCCGTCCCGGCGGCAGCGGCGCAACAAGAACCTCGAGCCCGATCCTGTGATGCAACCCGAAACCGCGCTCCGTGGCGCTTCGTCCCGCGTTATCGGAGTCGAACATCAATACCGCCCGTGACGAAAACTTCTTCAAGAGTTCAAAGTGTGTTTCCCCCAGCGCGGTTCCGTTCGTCGCGACGGCTTGAGTGACACCGGCCTCGTGCAGGGAGATGACGTCGGTGTAGCCCTCGACCACCACCGCTTGAGTGCGGGCGATCGAGGACTTGGCGCGATCGAGGCCGTACATGATCCGAGACTTAGAGAAAAGCGGCGTCTCGCCGGTGTTGAGGTATTTGGGCTGCTGATCGGCCAGGGCACGGGCACCAAAGGCAACCACGTCTCCTTGCAGGTTCCAGGTCGGAAAGATGATGCGCTGGCGGAAGTTGTCGAAGAGCTTCCCATCACGGTCACTGATGCGCCCGAGGTCTGCCTGCACGATCTCCTCCTGGGTGAACCCCTTGTCCAAGAGGTGTCTGACGACGGCGTCCCGCCCTGGGGCATAACCCAGGAGCCACCGCTTCGCGACCTCCGGACCGAAGCCGCGGCGGTCCAGATAGGCCCTCGCAGCCTCCGCCTCCGTCGACTCCATCAAGATCTTGTGGAAGAACGCGGCGGCGGCCTCGGTGGCGTCGATCAGCCGGCGCTTAACCCCGTAGGCGCGCGCTTGACCTGCACTCTGATCTTCATAACGAAGGTCGTAGTTGAAGCGGCGCGCTAGCCATTCGACCGCTTCGGGGAACGGGAGGTTCTCGATCTTCTGGACGAAGTGATAGACGTTTCCGCCTTCGGAACACCCGAAGCAATAGAAGAGGTCCTTGGAGGTGTCGACCGTGAAGGAAGGCGTCTTTTCGGAGTGGAAGGGGCAGAGGCCCTTGTAGGTGTGTCCTCCGGCCTTCTTGAGGTGAGAGTAGCTGGAGATGACCTCGACCATGTCCGCCCTCTCGCGAAGCAGGTCGATGTCGTCCTCTTTGATCTTGGCCATGCTTCCCCTACCTAGGCGCGCTCGAACGACGTACCGGGGAAGAACCTCATCCTAAGGCCCCCGCGCCGACCCACGGCGGAGCCGTTCCGGTCACCTCCTGGAAAGCCCGCAAGGCGAATCGGTCGGTCATCCCCGCCACGTAATCCACGGCTCGGACCTTCGGGTCTTCATCCGGCGTCTCGGGACGCCCGTGGTGCTCGAGCAAGGTCGTAAGGATGGTTTCCACCGCTTGCTTGGTCTCGGCCCCCACGCGCCCTATGTAGACCTTTTCGAAGAGGAAATCGCGCGTTGCCTTCATCGCCTCGAAGACAGGTGCGCTCATCTGGATGGTGCTGTTGTCGGTTGAGCTCAGAACCAGATCGTCCACCATCGTCCTGATCCGTTCGCCGTGGGTTCGTCCCAGCACCGCCAGCGTCTCGTGGGGAAGGTCACCTTCGCTGAGGATCCCGGCTCTAACCGAGTCGTCGATGTCGTGATTCAGATAGGCGATGCGATCGGCGAAGCGGGCTATCTGTCCCTCCAGAGTGCCGGGCAGAGTGGGCATGGACCAGGTGTGAGTGGCGATGCCGTCTCGGACCTCCCAGGTGAGGTTCAGTGATTCGAGGATCTCGACGATACGGACCGACTGCAGGTTGTGCTTGAAACCCGGCGAGAAACGGGCTACGACCTCTTCTCCCAGGTGGCCGAAGGGGGTGTGGCCGAGGTCGTGTCCCAGACAGATCGCTTCGGCCAGGTCCTCGTTGAGGCGCAGCGCCCGGGCGATCGTGCGGGCTACCTGGGTGACCTCGAGGGTGTGAGTCAAGCGAACCCGGTAGTGATCCCCCTCGGGGGCCAAGAAGACCTGCGTCTTGTGAGCGAGGCGGCGGAAGGCTTTCGAATGGATCACCCGGTCGCGATCGCGCTGGAAGCAGGTCCTCATAGCGTCTTCCGGCTCGTGCCGGTCACGGCCCTTGCTCGAGCGAGCGAGACAAGCCAACTCCGAGAGCGTGGCCGCTTCCACATCCTCGGTGCGTTGTCTGACGGCGATGCTCATCGCCTCGACGCTAGCACCGCCATGAGACGGCTTTCGGACCGAGGCGGGCTACTTCGAAGACGTCTGCGCCGTCCCCAGTACGGCTTGTCCTGCTGCCAGGCGAGCGGTCGGAACGCGGAACGGAGAACAAGAGACATAGTCCAGACCGAGTCCGTGACAGAAGAGCACCGAGTCGGGATCGCCGCCGTGTTCTCCACAGATGCCGAGATGGATCTTGGGCTCAGCGGCCCGGCCTTCCTGCACGGCGATCTGCATCAGACGCCCGACCCCCGCCTCATCGATGGTGGCGAAAGGGTTGGAGGGAACGAGCTTTCGCTCCTCGTACAAGGCCAGGAACTTGCCGATGTCGTCACGGGAGAACCCGAACGCCGTCTGAGAAAGATCGTTGGTCCCGAACGAGAAGAAGTCGGCGTGCTCCGCGATCTCGCCCGCGCACAGAGCGGCGCGCGGCAACTCGATCATCGTGCCGAACTCGACACTCAGCTTGACTCCGGACCTCTTGATGATCCGCCTCGCCACCGGTTCGAGCTCTTCGCGCATCTGGCGCAGCTCCTCGGCCGTCGCCACCAACGGGATCATGATCTCGGGGCGGGGGTCGAGCCCCTTCTTCTTCAGTTGAACGGCGGCCTCGACGATCGCCTGCACCTGCATCGCGTAGAGGCCGGGCTTGATGATCCCCAGCCGAACGCCACGCAGGCCCAGCATCGGATTGGCCTCGTGGAGATCACGCACCTTAGCCAGCACTTGCTTCCGCTCGGCCAGCTTCTTCTTTCCCATCTTCTTGGCCCCCGCTTCGACCAGCGCGACCTCGACCTCGAGATCCACGTGGTTCGGGAGGAATTCGTGCAACGGCGGGTCTAGCAGCCGTACGGTGACGGGGAAGCCGTCCATAGCCTTGAAGATGCCGACGAAGTCTCTTCGCTGCAGCGGCAACAGCGCCTTGTAGGCCTCTCGTTCGGCCTCCGCCGTGGAAGCGAAGATCATCTTGCGGACCTCCGCGACCCGCTCTTCGCCCATGAACATGTGCTCCGTGCGACAGAGTCCGATGCCCTCGGCCCCCCGCGCGCGTGCGTTCCGGGCCTGTTCCGGTGTATCCGCGTTGGCTCTGACGCGCATCTTGCGCTTGCGCTCCATGAAGGCGTCGATCTCCTCGTACGCCTGCCACAACTTGGCCTTGCGCGCCTTCTTGTTGCCCATCATCGCGGCATCGATCGGAGAAGGCTCGGTCGCGAGTTGGCCCTTGTAGACGGTCCCTTGCGTGCCGTCGATCGTGATCCAGTCGCCCTCCGCGACCACCGTTTCTCCCACCGTGAAGTGCTTGTTCTTCGTATCCATCCGGATGGCGTCGGCGCCGCAGACGGCAGGTATGCCCTCCCCCCGCGCTACGACGGCAGCGTGCGAATTCGTGCCGCCGGCCGAGGTGAGGATCCCTTGCGACGCGATCATCCCGTGGTAGTCGTCCGGGTTCGTCTCTCGGCGGGCGAGGATGACCTTCTCACCTCGATCTGCCCACGCGGAGGCATCATCCGCACTGAAGACGACGCGGCCCACCGCCGCCCCAGGCGACGCGTTCAGCCCTCGAGCCAACGGCTCTTTGCCCTTGATCTCTTCGGCTTTGACGCTGGGCTTGAAGAGCTCGTCGAGCTTGCCGGCCGTGACCCTGTCTTGGCCCGCGGTCTTCACCGTGATCAGACCCTCATCCACCATGTCCTTCGCGATCACCCACTCCGCGATCGCGGTGCGTTTGCCGATGCGGGTCTGAAGCAACCAGAGCTTGCCCTGCTCGACGGTGAACTCGATATCGCACATGTCCTTGAAGCGCTTCTCCAGCTTGTCCATGTGCTGTTGCAGCTCTGTCCACGCCTGCGGTTGGAGACGGCCCATCTCGTGCAGAGGCACTGTGTTGCGGATGCCGGCCACGACGTCTTCGCCTTGGGCGTTCTCGAGATAGTCGCCATAGGGCTTGTTCTCGCCGCTGGACGGATCGCGGGTGAAAGCGACGCCGGTGCCGCTGTCCGCCCCCTTGTTGCCGAAGACCATCGCTTGCACATTGACCGCGGTCCCCAGCGAATCCGAGATCTTGTTGTGCCGCCGGTAATCCTGAGCCCGCTTGTTGTCCCACGATCTGAAGACGGCCTCGATCGCAAGATGCAACTGCTCCGTGGGATCTTGTGGGAAGGGCCGGCCCGTCTTCTTCTTGATGATCGACCGGAAGGTGCTCACCAACCTCTTCAGGTCCGCGGCGTCCAGGTCGACGTCGTTGTGCACGTTCTTGTGCTCTTTCGTCTTGTCCAGGGCTTCTTCGAAGAGGTCGCCGTCGACACCCATCACCGTCTTACCGAACATCTGGACGAGCCGCCGATAGGAGTCCCAGGCGAAGCGCTCAGAGGCGGTCTGGGCGGCGAGGCCCTCCACGCTGTCGTCGTTGAGGCCGACGTTCAAGACGGTGTCCATCATCCCGGGCATCGAGAAAGGAGCCCCGGAGCGAACCGACACGAGCAGGGGGTCGCGCGAGGGTCTCCGATCTGGCGACCCATCTCCTCTTCGAGCGTCTTGCGATGCTCATCCACCTCGTCCAGGAGACCCTCGGGAAGCGTTGTCCGGCGTCGCGGTAGGCGTTGCAGGCCTCGGTCGTGATGGTGAAGCCCGGCGGCACGGGAAGACCCAGCTTGGTCATCTCGGCCAGGTTCGCGCCCTTGCCGCCCAGCAGGTTCTTCTGAGAGGCGTCTCCCTCACCGAAGTCGTACACGAGCTTCGAGGACCGGTCCAACCTCGGGTTCTTCGATCCCGCGGCCACGTCAGTGACCCCCCTCGGGCTCCTCGAGATCGAGGTTGACGGTTTCGTCGTCGTCTCCCAAGGTGACGTTCGCGGTGCCCCGATGGCCGTGGGGGTCGTAGACCTTGAGGAGAGCCACGTTCCGGGGGCGAGGTGGAACCGATAGCCGCCCTCGTCGTCAACGACGACCTGACTGATGTGATCGCCGGTGGAATTGTGCAACTCAACCGTCGCCAGCTTGGCGGGTTTGTCGCCGTGCACCGTGATCCGTCCGCTGACGTTGGGCATCAGTTGAACCTTTCTCTAACGAAGTCCACCACTCGGTCGATCCCGATCCGCTTCTGTTCCATCGTGTCCCGTTCGCGCACCGTCACCTGGCTATCGTCCAACGTCTCGAAGTCAACGGTTACGCAGAAGGAGTGCCGATCTCGTCCTGACGCCGGTAGCGCTTGCCGATCGCTTGCGTGATGTCGATGTCGGTCACGAAGTGAGGCCTGATCAGCGCGGCCACCTTCTCTGCGAGCGGTACGAGGTCCGCATGTTTGGAAAGAGGCAAGACGGCAACCTTTATCGGAGCGAGGCGCTTGTCGATCTTGAGGACGGTTCGCTTCTCCATCTTTCCCGTGGCCGTGGGAGCCTCGTCTTCGCTATAGGCGTCGATCAAGAACGCCATGAGCGGCCGCTCTACACCGACGGCGGGTTCAATCACGTACGGCACGTAGCGCTCTTCGGTGTCGGGATCGAAGTAGGAGAGATCTTCTCCTGAGTGTTGCGAATGCTGCTTCAGGTCGAAGTCCGTTCGGTTGGCGATGCCCTCGAGCTCCGACCACCCCATGCCGGGGAAGTTGTATTCGATGTCATACGTACGCTTGGCGTAGTGCGAGAGCTCGTCGGCCTCATGCTCTCGCAGCCGCAGGTTGTCCGGCTTCATCCCCAGGTCGGTGTACCAACGCATCCGTTGATCGAGCCAATACTCCTGCCATTCGTCGTCCGTGCCCGGTTTTACGAAGAACTCCATCTCCATCTGCTCGAACTCTCTCGTGCGGAACACGAAGTTGCCGGGCGTGATCTCGTTGCGGAAGGACTTGCCTTGCTGGGCGATGCCGAACGGGATGCGCTTGCGGGAGGTCTGCTGCACGGTCTTGAAATCGACGAACATGCCCTGAGCGGTCTCGGGCGCAGATAGACCGCATTGGCGGAATCCTCGACCGGTCCCATGTGGGTCTTGAACATGAAGTTGAACTGCCGGGGATCGGTCCAGGCGGGGCCCTGACCGCAGTCCTTGCATGGGCTGGCCAGGTCGATGTGGTCGGCGCGGAAGCGATGATGACAGTTGGTGCACTCGACGAGGGGGTCCGTGAAGGTGGCGACGTGGCCTGAGGCCTCCCACACCTTGGGCGACATCAAGATCGAGCTCTCGAGACCCACCACGTCGTTACGAAGAGGTGGACCATCGAGTGCCACCACTGTGCCTTGATGTTGCGCTTGAGCTCGATGCCCAAAGGCCCCCAATCCCACGCCGAGCGGAGACCGCCGTAGATCTCGCTCGACTGGAAAACGATGCTGCGCCTCTTGCAGAGATTGACGATGGTGTCGACGCTCATCTCTGCCATGCGGGCATGATAGTCGGCGTGATGCATATGCCGATTTCGTTCGGACGGATCCGGAGGGAGGTTCCAGATAGGCGGCGCCGTCGGCTTGTCGCAGTGCTCGTGCTGATCCTGTTGCACGGTTTCTTCGTGGCAGGCGAGTTCGGGATCGTCGCTGTCGACCGCAACAAGGTCGAGCAGCTCGCCTCGCAAGGCGACCGCCGCGCGAAGAGCGCTCTGGCCGCATTGAAGACACTGTCCTTTCAGCTTTCGGGCGCTCAACTCGGCATCACCATCACGTCGCTACTGGTGGGCTTCTTGATCGAGCCCGCGGTCGGACGCGCTTTGGAACCGTTGATGCAAACCGCCGGGCTGCCACCGAGACGTCGTCTCTCGATCTCGGTGGGACTGGGTCTCATACTCGCGACCGCCTTCGAGATGGTCGTAGCCGAGCTCATCCCAAAGAACCTGGCCATAGCGCGTCCCGAGAAGGTCACTTTCGCATTGGCGACTCCGATCCGGATGATCAACGCGGTCATGAAACCGTTCATCTTGTTCTTCAACGCAGCGGCGAACTGGACCGTTCGGCTGATCGGGATCGAGCCGATCGACGAATTGAGCGGAACGAAGTCGCTCGAGGAGCTACAGGTGCTGATCCGATCATCTCGAGAGGGTGGCGCCATCGAGGAAGAGCAGTTCTCTCTGCTGGCGCGATCGATCACGTTCGGAGACAAGGTCTGCGCCGACGCATTCACGCCCCGGGTTTCGCTCGTCACGCTGGCCCGCGACGACGCCGTCGAGGATCTTCAACGGCCGCTCTGGACACCGGACACTCCCGTTTCCCCGTCTCCGGGGACGGCGTAGACGACATCGTCGGAGTCGCTCATGTCAAAGACGCCTATGCGATCGCGCTGGAGGGTCGCTCGAAGACGCCAATGGCGGGATCATGCGTCAGCCTCTGGTGGTCCCGGAGTCTCGCGACCTGGCGTCTCTGCTCCTCGAGATGCGACGAGACCGCCACCAGATGGTGATCGTCGCGGATGAATACGGAGGTACCGGCAGGGATCCTCACGACCGAGGACCTTCTCGAGGAGATCGTCGGCGAGATCGAAGATGAATATGATCCTCGCGGCGGCGATCCTCGTAGCGGGGGCCCTCGACCGAACCGCCGTCGGGCATCCATGTGGTTCCCGGCTTGCTGCACGCGGGCGAGCTTCAGGAGGCGACGGGGTTCGAGCTCCCGACGGTGATTTCGAAGACGCCTGGCGGGGTTCCTGTTCTGGACGCTCTTCGACCGGATCCCGTCGCAGGGGGAGCACGTGTCCTACCAGGGCTGGGAGTTCAAGGTCGTCGAGATGGACAGGAACCGCATCGCGCGTGTTGGTCGTCGCTCCCTTCACACCCGTCCGGCCGGGAAGAGCAGCTCTGATGGGGTGGCTCCTTCTCGTCGCGGTCCTGCTGGTGCTTGCCAACGGGTTCTTCGTGGGAGGCGAGTTCGCCCTGATCGCCGCTCGGAGATCGAAGATCGAACAGCTCGCCCAGCAAGGCGACCGCCGGGCGCAAGTGGCGTTGCGATCCGTGAAGGAGGTCTCGTTCATGCTGGCGGGTGCTCAGCTCGGCATCACGATGGCCTCTCTGGGATTCGGCGCCATCGCCGAGCCGGCCGTCGCGCACTGATCGAGGAAGGGCCTCAGCGGGTGGTCGACATCCCGCCGGCGCTTCTGCACAGCATCTCGTTCGCCATCGCTCTGTCGATCGTGGTGTTCTTCCATATGGTCGTCGGAGAGATGGCGCCCAAGAACGTTGCCATCAGCAAAGCCCGAGGAGACGGCTCTGTTGATCGCCTCGCCGTTCCGCGCCTACGCGAACATCTTCCGGCCCTTCATCTACTTGTTCAACGGGATCGCGAACGCCGGGGTCCGGCTGCTTGGCGTCGAGCCGAAAGACGAGCTCTCGGCGGTGCACACGACCGATGAGATCAGTTTGATGATCAGCGAGGCGGCCTCGTGGCGGAATGATCGACAAGCACGAGCACCGGTTGCCTAGAGGGTGCGATCCAGTTCTGGGAGCGCGATGCGGCATCGGTCATGATCCCGCGCACCGACCTGGTGGCGGTTCCGCTGGATGTGACGCCCGAGAAGTTGGAGGAGATCATAGTCGAAAGCGGCCATTCACGACTGCCGGTCTACGCCGAGAACCTCGACCATGTGATCGGGTTCGTCCACGCCAAGGACCTTCTGAAGGTGGACGGATGACTAGACCGTCCTCTCGCCCGTCGGCTGATCCGTCCGATGCTGATGGTGCCGGAGTCGCGCCAGCTGCATCCGTTGCTCTTCGACATGCGCCGTCAACGGAGGCACGTCGCGCTCGTGGTCGACGAACATGGAGGAACCGCCGGGATCGTGACGCTCGAGGATCTGGTGGAGGAGCTCGTCGGCGAGATCCGCGACGAATACGACGCCGCCGAGATGGCGTGGTAACTCTCGACGAGGGCCGCTACTGCATCCCGGGGGCGCTGCGCATCGACGAGGCCGAGCGTCTGGTGGGGATCGGGCTGCCCGAAGGCGAGTACGAGACGGTGGCGGGCTTCCTCATGAACGAGCTGGGCCGCATCCCCAAGCGGCTCGACGTCGTCACCTACGACGGGTGGCAGCTTCGGGTCAGCTCCATGCACCGGCGCCGGGTGGAACAGGTGATCGTGGAGCGGACGCCGGACGAGCAGTCCCCGCCGGGGGCTTAGGCCCCGCGAGGGCCAGGGCCGGCGCCTGCCGGGATATGCACCGGCCGTTAGCCTCGGCGGCTATGGACATCGACAGGATGCGAGAGGCACGCCCGCATTTCATCCGGGCAGCTCTCTTCGGCGTGGTCGCCTTGGTCGCTCTCGTGTGGCGATCCGGGTACCAAGAAGATGTCTTCAGCGGTGAGTTCAGCAAGGAGGACGCGCTTCAGCTGGCAGGCACCGCGCTGGTGCTCATAGCGGGGATCCTGGCGGTGCGAGCAACCGCCGCGGGGGCCAAGACGGCGCTCAGGTCTCACCGAGACGATCCGCGCGGCGCTCCCGTCGGCTTCATCGTGTCTGTGATCGGCTACCTGGTCGTCGTCTACTCGGTGGTGAAGCTGCTCGGCGGCGACCTGGGGGGCTTGCTCCTTGGAGGAGCCTTGACCGGAGTGGTGGTGGGGATCGCGGCCCAGCAGACCCTGGGCAACTTCTTCGCCGGCATCGTGCTTCTGCTGGTCCGACCCTTCAGCGTCGGCGAGACCGTCGTGCTGAAAGGCTCCACGCTGGGAGGCGAGTACGAGGGGCTGGTGGCCGAGATGAGCATGTTCTACGTGCATCTCGAGACCGAGCGCGGCCCGGTCGCCCTTCCGAACGCCGGGGTTCTGGCCGCCGCGGTGGGCCCCGGCGCCCGCAGCGAGGACGAGAGCGAAGAAGACGGCGAGAAAGAACAGGAACCCGTGGTTCCGGCCCCCGCGCAGGGGGGACCTCCGGCCGCCGGGCCCCCGGCCTGAGCCACGGCGCCGGGCGTTCCTCGACCGCCTCGCCGATCGGCGCCGGGGCTTAGAGCGCCCCAAAGCGGCGATGTCTCGCTGCGTAATCCTCTAGCGCGAGCCACAGGGCGTGCCGGTCGAAGTCGGGCCACAAAGTGTCGGTGAAGTACAGCTCGGCGTAGGCGGATTGCCACAGCAGGAAGTTCGAAAGCCTCTTCTCGCCCGAGGTCCTGATCAGCAGGTCGACGTCGGGCACGTCCGCCGCGTACAGGTTGTCCGGGATCGAGCCCCTGGCCGCGGCGTCCTCTAGCTCGGCGCGGCCCCCGTAGTTGAAGCAGACCAAGAGGTCCATCCGGGTGTTGTGCGCGGTGGCTTCTTCGGCCGCGGTGAACTCGTCGAGCACCTCTTGTGGCACCGGTTGACGGCGACCGATGCGCCGGATCCGGACGCCGCGCTCATTCATGTCGTCGCGACGTTGCCGCAGCAACCTGCGATTGAACCCGAGCAGGAAGTCCACCTCTTCCTCGGGCCGGGTCCAGTTCTCGGTGGAAAAGGCATAGACGGAGAGGTAGCGGACGCCGGAGACCAGCGCCCCCTCCACGACGTCGAACAGAGCTTTCTCCCCCATCTCGTGGCCCTTGCTTCGCGGCAGCCCCTTGGATTCGGCCCAGCGCCCGTTGCCGTCCATGATGATGGCGACGTGGGCCGGGATCTCCGCGGAGGTCAAGAGGCGGTGAGGCCGTGCAGCGTCTTCAAGGGTCGCTCGAGGTGGTACTCGGCGTAGCTGCGGAGAGCTTGCGTCATCGCGATGGTGGTGCCGATCTCTGCAGGGGGGCCGAAGTCCGAGCTCAGCAGATGCGACATCAATGCGATGTCTGCCGACGACATACGGATCGAATCGCCGGCGTCGCGCCAGCACATCTCGCAGATCGCGCCTCCGAGGGCGGGGCTGAACGCACCCAGCACCGCCTCTTGGTCGCAACCGGCGCACGAGCTCAGTTGCGGATGGTAGCCAGAGATGGAAAGCAGTTTGACGAGGAAGGAGGGAACGACGTTGGGACGTCCCTCTGCCAGCGCCCGCAGGCCGCCGATCAACAACGCATAGGTCGGGAACGCTCGCTCGCGCTCCGGCGTGATCTTCTCGACCACATCGAGCAACGCGACCCCGGCCCTCAGCTTCGTGTAGTCGCATCTGATCTCATCGAACGAGGTCACGATGTCGGCCTGGGTGATCGTGTCGAGGTTGCGACCCTTGTAGATGACGAGGTCGGTCCGGGTGAAGGGCTCGAGCCGGGCCCCGAACCGGCTCTTGGTCTTACGGATCCCTTTGGCTACCGCACGCACCTTGCCGTTCTGTCGAGTGAACAGCGTGACGATCCGGTCGGCTTCGCCCAACTTGATGGTCTTCAGGACGACGCCCTCGTCCTTGTAGATATGTGGCATAGGTACCCACCAAGATAGGTCGTGCCGGACGGTTAGGAGGGATTAGACGTCAGGAGATGCCGATGCGAAGGTTCCGGGCCTTCTTCTCGCCGTCGACATCGTCGAGGTCGAACGTGACGCGCTGGCCCGAGCGAAGGAACCGGAACATGCCCCCTTCGAGGGACCTCTCGTCGATGGGGAACTCGGTCTCGCCGTCGTCGGCCAGCAGCGTGCCCGTCTTGGTGATCGAGTCGTAGAGCTTGACCGTGGCTTGGGGCATGGGTTCAGGTCCTCACTCGGCGTGGGGCCACAGTGGGCCTCTGACGGCCCAGAACAATATCGCTCCGAACAATGCCAGCACGGCGAGATCCGGGCCCAGCGAGGCGGCTACTCGTCCGTCGAGGCCGGGCTTGAGTGCGTTGACCGCGTACGTCGACGGAAGCACCACCCGAACCGGCGCGAGCCATCCGGGCAGCTTCTCGACCGGCAGGATGCCCAGGAACAGAACGGCCATCATCGCGAGGTTGGAGTACATCCCCGCCAGCTGCTCGTCGGGAGCACCGAACCCGATGAGCAGCCCGATGCCGGCCAGAGCGAAAGATCCCAGCGCCCACACCGGAACCACCACCCACAGCGCGACGAGTGACAGATCGAACAGCGCGGCCCCCAAGAGCACCACGATGATGGTTCCGGGCAGGGAAAACACCGCGAACGAGAGCAGAACGGCGGCCACCACGGCACCTCGTGAGACGGGAAGCGTGGAGTAGAAGTCGATGGCACGGCTCTCCTTCAATGACGCCATGCGCTGCGCCAACATCACGATCGCGGTCATGGCTATCGCCAACACCACCGAGCCGGCGACGATCTGTTCTCCGAACTCCCGCACCTGAGCGCGCTCCATCACGCGCGCGCATCAAGACGGCGATGCCCAGCGGCATCACCGAGGACACGATCAAGTAGGGCCTCCACGAGGTCCGCAGGCGAGACATCTGGATCAACAGCAATACCCGGAACCGTGCCCACCCACCCGATGCCCGGCTCACGACGCCTCTGCCTCGGCCGCGAGGGTGTGTCCGCTGACCTCGAGGTACACATCTTCGAGCGTGGGGGTCACCAGCCGAGCGTCTTCGAGCGCATCGGGTCCCGACAAAGCCATGATCTTCTCGAGGGTGCGCAGGGCGTCTTCCGCCGGCGTCCAGCCACTCAACCGCCGTCCTTGAACCGTGGCGCCGGGGCCCAACAGCAGTGCGATCTCTGCCGAGTTCACGCCGGCGCCGTCGGCGATCACCACCTCGATCCTCGTGCGGTGGGCAAGCCCTGACTTCAGCTCGGCGGGTGTCCCCGCGGCAGCCACCATGCCGCTATCGATGATCGCTACCCGGTCGAGAACGTGTTCGGCCTCGGCCACGTCGTGGGTCACCAAGATCATCGCTGCGCCGGCGCGGCAGCGGTCGGCGAGGAGCTCCCAGATCCGGCGGCGGAGCCCCGGGTCGATGTCGGCGGTGGGCTCATCGAGGATCAACACGGGCAACCGGCCGACCAAGGTCATGCCGATCTGAACGAGGCGCCGTTGTCCCCCAGACAGCTTCCGGACCTGGCGATCGGCAAGCTCGCGCAGCTCCAGCACACCCAGGAGATCCTCGGTCTCGGCCTCCGCGGTCTGGCGCCCGCAGCCCCTCAGCATCCCGGTCCACGTGATCGCCTCCGCGACCTTGAGCTCGCCCAGCGCGAGGGAGCCCTGCGGCAGGTAGGCGACCGTTCTCCCGATCCGCCCCGCCCCGCCTCGGCCCCCTTGCACGAGGTCGCCGAACAGGCGGATCTCCCCCGACGTCGGCGTGAGCAGGCCAACGAGCTGGCGCACCAGCGTGGTCTTGCCGGCCCCGTTCGAGCCGAGAAGGCCGAACGATTCTCCAGGTTGCAATACGAAGTCGATCCCGTCGTTCGCCACGACCGGAGGACTCTTGTACACCTTGCGCAGATTGCGGACCTCGTAAGCCGGGTTCCGGCCCATCAGTAGGTGATCGTCCGCATCAGTGACTCACGAATCCGAGGCGTTCAAGAGCGTGAGCACGCCGCTGCCAGTCCTTTTCGACCTTGGCGCGCAACTCGAGGAAGACGCGGCGCCCGAACAAGAGCTCGATCTCCTCGCGCGCTTCCGTACCTACCGCTTTGATGGTGTCGCCTCCCTTTCCGATGACGATGCCCTTCTGCGAATCCCGTTCGACGAAGATAGTGGCTCTGATCTCGAGCAACCCGTCGCTGCGCTCCTCATAGTCCTCCGTCACGACGGCTATCGAATGAGGGACCTCTTCGCGGGTTCGCTTCAAGAGCTTCTCTCGCACCAACTCCGCCACGAACACGGGCGGGGGCTGGTCGCTGTTGGTTCCCTCCGGGTAGTACATGGGCCCCTCGGGCATCCTGGCTGCTATCAGATCGCTCAGAACCTCGATACCGTCCCCCGTCTTCGCCGCCACCGGCACGTACTCGTCGTAGTCACCCAGCTGGGAAGCAGCCGCCAGAGCAACCGCGACCTCGCTCCGGGACATCACATCGATCTTGTTCACGATCAGGAAGGTCGGACGCCGGGCCGCCCCCAGATCCTCAGCGACCCTCGCGTCCCCCCTGCCCACGCCCGAGCTTCCGTCCACGATGAAAAGGGCCAGCTCCACGTCCGACCACGCCTGTCGCACGACCTCGTTGAGGCGCGATCCCAGAAGCGTCCGAGGCTTGTGGTAACCGGGGGTGTCGATGAGAACCACCTGGCAGTCCGACCTGTTGAAGATGCCCCGAACCGCGCTGCGGGTGGTCTGTGGCTTGTCGGAGGTGATCGCCACCTTGTTGCCGACGAGAGAATTGACCAGTGTCGACTTCCCGACGTTGGGACGGCCCACCACCGCGACGAAGCCGGAGCGGAACGCCATCAGTGCGCTTCGGCCGTCTCGGGCTCGGCCGGTAGCTTCTTGATGACGACCTTCTGGATGCGGCGCCCGGTAACGCGCTCGGTCCGGAACTCGATCGAATCGAAGTTGACCTTTTCGCCCACCAGCGGTACCCGGCCGGTGAGACCGAACACGAGGCCACCGACGGTGTCCCACTCCTCGTGAGGCAGCTCGACCCCTAGGAGCTCGTTCACCTCGTCGATGGGCATCTTGGCATCGACGCGGATCGTCTCGTCGTCGATGGGCTCGACCAGTGGCTCTTCTTTGTCGTATTCGTCGACGATCTCACCGACGATCTCTTCGATCAGGTCCTCGATCGTGACGAGTCCCGCGGTTCCGCCGTATTCATCGACGACGATCGACATGTGAACGTGCTGGCTCTGCATCTCGCGCAGCAGCTCCGAGACCTTCTTCTGTTCGGGGATGAAGGTGGGGGCGCGGCCCAAGCTAGACACCTTGGAGTCGCTCTTGGTTTCCTGCACCCGCTTCAGGAGGTCCTTGGCATAGAGAACGCCGACGATGTTGTCGGTGTCTCCTTCGTAGAGAGGGATCCGCGAATAGCCGGCATCCACGATCGTCTTCAACGCGTCGTCGAACGAGGTGTGGGCGGGCAGTGTGATCATGTCGGGCCGGGGAACCATCACCTCGCGCACCACGGTGTCGCCGAACTCGAAGACGGAGTGGATGAGCTCCCGCTCCTCCTCTTCGATCTCCTGTTCCTCTTCGGCCACATCCACCATGTGCCGGATCTCGTCTTCGGTGATGAATGGCCCCTTGGGCAGACCGTGGCCGGGCAGCAGGACCATCATGGCGTTGGAGAGAGCGATCAGGACCTTGCCGAGAGGCCTGAGCGCCCGGCCCAGCCACAGCACCGGGCGAGCCATGAGCAGGGCGGCGCGATCCGTGCGCTGCACGGTGAAGGTCTTCGGAACGACCTCCGCGAACACGAAGATGGCAAGCGTCATGCCCACGACCGCCACCACCTCTCCGGCTTGATCCAGAAGCCTAGTCGCCAGGATCGTTGCCAGGACCGTTGCGGTGATGTGGCACAGAAGGGTTATCAGAAGCACCACGTTCAGGAACGGGGCCGGATCCTCGACGATGCGAACGAGAGCGGCGCCACCCTTCTTCTTCTCTCGTGCAAGGTGATGCGCCTTGGCTCTGCCGACCCTGCTGATAGCGGTCTCTGCCATCGCGGCGAAGCCGGCGACGAGCAGCAAGCCCAAGATGAGCAGGGAGATCCCGAGGGTGCTCATCAGGTAGCGGAGGTCACGAAGGAGGTCAGGATCTGGCGCTGACGCTCCTCCATCCGCGCCTTTTCCTCCTCGTCGTGGTGGTCGTAACCCAACAGGTGCAGCGTCCCGTGCACCAATAGGGTCTCCAACTCGGCCCCCAGACCATGTCCCACCTTGACCGCGTTGCTGCGGGCGATGGCGGGACAGATCACGACGTCACCCAGCAACAAGCTGGTCTCTTCGTCCTCCATCATCGGGAAGGACAAGACGTCGGTCGCATGATCGTCACCCGCGAAACGTGCGTTGAGCTTCCGGATGTGATCGCTTCCCACCAGAAGTATCGACAGCTCCGCGGCCTCGTCGACCTCCTCCGACCGGAGGACATGAGCGGCAAGGACCGAAAGCCTCGCCTCATCGACCTCGAGCTCCTGTTCATTGGCAACGAATACGTCCACTGTTGGAAGAGAGCTAACCAGCTTGGTTCTTCTTCGACTCTTCGGCATACAACCGGTATGCCTCGACGATGTCCTGGACGATCTTGTGGCGCACGACGTCGCGAGCGTGCAGACGGGTGAACTCGACACCCGAGATGTCTTCGAGGATCTCCTCGACGACGACGAGACCCGAGCGCGATCCGCTCGGCAGGTCGATCTGTGTCACGTCACCCGTCACCACGGCCTTGGAACCGAATCCGAGACGGGTGAGGAACATCTTCATCTGCTCGGGGGTCGTGTTCTGTGCCTCGTCCAAGATGATGAACGCGTCGTTCAACGTCCTCCCGCGCATGAAGGCGAGCGGCGCGATCTCGATCGTTCCGCGTTCGATGTAGCGGTTGAAGGTCTCGGGTTCGAGCATCTCGTAGAGAGCGTCGTACAGCGGTCTCAGATAGGGGTCGATCTTGGCGGCGAGGTCGCCGGGCAAGAACCCCAGTCGTTCGCCTGCTTCGACGGCCGGGCGCGTGAGGACGATCCGGGAGACCTCGCCGGACTTCAATGCACGGATCGCCATGGCGACCGCCAGATAGGTCTTTCCGCTACCCGCAGGGCCGATGCCGAAGACGAGGGTGTTCCTACGGATCGAGTCCACGTAGGCCTTTTGACCCACCGTCTTGGGGCGGATCGGCTTGCCGATGTGGGTGACCACCACGGTGTCGCCCAGCACGGCGGCGGGCGACCCCGCCACCGGGGCCTTGACGATCTCGATAGAGCGACCCACCGCCTCGTGGGTGAGCACCTGGCCCTGATCCAGCAAGCTCAACAGCTCTTCGAAGAGCTTCGAGACCCGCTCGGTCTCGGCGATATCGCCGGAGAGGACGATCTCGTTGCCCCTGACCAGGATCTGGGTGTCGAACGCCGCCTCGATGATCTTCAAGAGCTCATCCCTCGCGCCTACGAGCCTCACCATGTCGTGATGCCCGGGGACGAGGATCTTCACCTGCGTCTGTGTCGTCATATATGCCTGCTCAGAATCCTACCGGGCCGGCAGGTGGGCCCTCCCCGATCCGGCTCCGCGCCTCGATGAGCCGGATCGAGTCCCTTTCCGCACACGGGGCCCGGTTATCCGGGGGGCCACCCCAGGGAGCGGCCACCCACGACGTGGAAGTGGAGATGGTGGACGCTTTGGCCCGCGTCGTGGCCGACGTTGGTCACGATCCGATGACCCCCCTCCAACCCCGCGGTGGCGCTCACCGAGGCCATCGTCTGGAAGAGGTCGACGAGGAGGTGGCCGTCGGCGTCGGAGAGCTCGTTCGCCGACGCTATGTGTCGCTTCGGGATCACCAGCACGTGCGTGGGAGCGGCAGGATTGATGTCGCGGAAAGCGAGAACCTCCGACGAGTCGTGGACGATGTCGGCGTCGACCTCCTTCGCCACGATCCTGCAGAACAAGCAGTCGTTACTCATGTCTTACCTCCTCAGCACTCGGAGAACGCGCCCGCCTCTGATCCCGTCCGCCCGTACCTCGTGACCTTCCAGCTCGACCATCGCGCCCAGGAGACCGCGTCCCTCGAACCAGACGCGCACGAAGTCATCGGTCTGGCCCGAGCAAACAGTGACACCGTCGATGTCTCTCTCGTCTTCGACCAGCACCTCGATCGGCCGGTGCAGGTGGTCGTTCAAGAAGCGGGCTCTGATCTCGTTGCCCAGCTCGATCAATCGCTTCGAGCGCTCCTTCTTCACCTCCGGAGGAACGGCGTCGGGCATGGAGGCAGCGGCGGTATCGGGCCGGGGCGAGTAGCGGAAGACATGGAGCTTCGAGAAGCCGACCCGCCGCACGACGTCCAGGGTCGCCTCGAAGGCTGCGTCGCTCTCGGTCGGGAACCCGACGATGATGTCGGTGGCGAGGGCGAGGCCGGGGAGCGCTTCTTTCGCCCGCTCGATCGCGTCCACGAAGCCGGCGATGTCGTAGGGACGGTGCATGGCCCTCAATACGTCGTCGTCTCCTGCTTGAAGCGGAACGTGCAGGAAACGGCACATGCGGGACTCGGACGCCATAAAGGACAGCACGTCGTCGGTCAGATGCTGGGACAGGATCGACGAAAGGCGCAACCTCCAGACCCCCTCGATGTCGAGGAGACGCCTGAAGAGGCGGATGAGCGAGCGCTCGTCGCCGCCGGAGTCGTAGGTGTACTTGCCCAGGTGCACCCCGGTGAGGACCAGCTCCCGCGCGCCTGCCGCGACCTTGTCCGTCGCCTCCGCGATCAGGCGATCCTCGTCCAGGCTGCGGAGAGGCCCCCTCGTCGTCGGGATGATGCAGAACGTGCACCACTCGTCACAACCCGTTTGGACCTTGAGGTTGGCGCGCACGCGGAACGGAAGGCGAGGAGGTCTCAGACCTCCGATCTGCATGACGGGCGGCAGTATCCGGGCAACACCCAGCACCTCTGCGAAGCGTTCCTTGTCGTCGTTCCCGACGAGCAGGTCCACCCCCTCGATGGCCTGAACCTCTTCGGGATCCGACACCGCGTAACAACCGGCGACCACGACGGTGGCGGCCGGGTTGGCTCGCACCGCCCGTCTGATCGCGGAGCGCGACGCCTTGGTCGCCTCCCGGGTCACGGTGCAGGTGTTGACGACCACCACGTCGGCCCCCGCGGCATCGTCGACGACCTCCACACCAGTGGATACAAGCTCTTCCGCCATCGAGTCCGACTCGGCTTGATTGAGGCGGCAGCCCAGCGTGGTGAAGGCGACCTTGTGCGGCATCGAAGGAACCTATAGCGCGGTCCGGGTCG
>JAUJPD010000008.1:24956-32099 GCA_030447315.1 Actinomycetota bacterium
GCGTTCTGGGTGCGAAGGATCTGGGGGCCGAGCGATACCAGCTGGCCTCCGGCGTCGGCCAGTGCCTCGGCCTCGTCGGCGGCCAGACCCCCCTCGGGTCCCACGACGAGCGCCACCCGGTCCGCGGGCCCCGCCAGCGCCGTTCTCAAGGGAAGAAGCGCCTGTTCCCACAACACGATCGTGAGAGGTTCTCGCGCCACGTGCCGGAGGAGCTCGGTCCACGACAGTCCCGCCCGCGCCTGGAGCGCGTACGGGTTGCGCGACTGCTTGGCCGCAGAGCGGGCCAGGGACGCCCAGCGCTCCGACAGCTTGTCGACCTTGGCCTGGTCCCATCTGACGACGGAGCGTTGGGACTCGAAGGCATACAGCTCGGCCGCTCCGAGCTCGGCCAGGCGCTCCACGACATCGTCCACCTTGTGGCCCTTGGCGGCTCCTTGATAGACCACGATCTCGGGCCGGACCCGGCGATACTCCTGGCGATCCAGGATCTCGGCGACGAGGCGATCACCCTGTATCCGGGAGGCCGAACAGCGCGCGACGACCCCGCGGCCGTCGGTGACCGTCAGCATGTCGGGAACAGAGATCCGCATCACGCGCAGAGCGTGGTGCGATTCGTCGGGGTCAAGGACCACCTCGCTCGGGCCCCAGTCCCCCGGCGCGGCGAAGAACCAAGGTCCCACAGTCACGAGTTAGCCGCCGGGCGCGCCGTCGCCCGTCTGTCGCAGCGCGGCGGCGAGGTGACGATCATGGACGCTCACTGGAAAGCCTCTTTGATCTTGTCGAAGAGCCCCCTTTGACCCACCCGCTCGCCTCGCAGCTTCGCGAACCGCTCGATCAGGTCTGCCTCTTCGTCCGTCAGGTCGCGCGGAGTCTCCACCTTCAAGAGGCCGACCAACTCGCCGCGGCCGCGGCCGCCCAACCGGGGCATGCCTCGGCCCCGCAGCCGAACCACCTCGCCCGATTGCGTCCCCGGCTCTATGTCGATGACCTCGGGATCTTCGAGCGTAGGCATCTCGATGCTCCCGCCGAGAGCGGCCACAGTCATGGGAACGAGCACCTCGCAAGCAAGGTCGTCTCCGGCCCGGCGGAAGGTCTCGTGAGGCAGGACCGCGATCTGAACGTAGAGGTCGCCGGAGCGGCCCCCGCGGACACCGGCTTCGCCTCTGCCGGTGACGCGCAGCTGCGCGCCATCGTCCACGCCGGGAGGGATCTGCACGCTCAGCATCTCGCCGACCTGGACGCGGCCGCGCCCGTTGCAGTTCCTGCACGGTGACGTGATCTCCTCGCCCCGGCCCCCACAACGAGGGCACGTGGTCGCCGTCATCACGTTTCCGAAGACGGTGCGACGAACCTGTCGCGCCTCGCCGGTGCCGCCGCAGTCGCTGCATCTGCTGGGGAAGGTTCCCTGGGCCGCGCCGCTGCCGTGACACTCCTCGCATTCGGCGAGCGACGTGATCTCGACCTCCCGCTCCACCCCTTGGGCCGCCTCGTGCAACGTGAGCTCGACCTCCGCCAAGATGTCGTTGCCGCGGCCGGGCCCCCGGCGAGGCCCGCCGCCGCCGCCTCCGAAGAAGGTCGAGAACAGATCCGAGATCCCGCCGAAGTCCGAGAACCCCGCAGCTCCGGCTCGTTCGTCGCCGTAGGTGTCGTAGTTGGACCGCTTCTGCGGATCCGACAAGACCTCGTAGGCCCGGTTGAGCTCCTTGAAGTGCTCGGCGGCGTCGGGGTTGCCGGGATTGGCGTCCGGGTGGTACTGGCGCGCCAGCTTGCGGTAGGCGCGTTTGAGCTCTTCCGCCGTGGCCGTCCTGTCGACCCCCAGGGTCTCGTAATGGTCCGGCATCAGCGCGCGGTCACAGGGTGATCAGATCCCGAGGCTCGACAGCATGCGGCCGAGGTTCGAGGCGACCTCGTGAACGGCCGCGATCGTGCGCCGGTAATCCATCCTGGTCGGGCCCACCACTCCCAGCGAGCCCAGCGGTTGATCTTCGATCCCGTAACTAGCAGTGATCACCGAGCAGCTGCGCATCTCTTCGAGGCTGTTCTCGCTTCCGATCCGCACCGACACCTGGCTGGTCGAGAGAGCATCCGCGAGGGTCTCTAGCAGCAGACGGCGGTGCTCCAGCGCACCGATCACCTGACGCACCGTTTCCAGATCGGCGAACTTCTCTTCGTGGACGATGTTCGAGGCACCATCCAGGAACATCCGCTGCGCCTCGTGCTGGTTCAGGTCGCCCTGGAGGGATGCGCACACCGAAACCGCGACCTGTCGCTGCTCGGCGGGGAACCGCTCGAGCGAGGCTGCGATCTTCTCCGCGGCCTTCTCGAGAGGCTCGTCGACGATCAAGCGGTTCAACATCTCGGCGGCACGCTGCAGCTGGACCTCGTCGGCCGACTCCGACACCCCGATGATGTGATTCTCCACGCGGCCCGTGTTCGTGACCAAGACAACCATCGCCCGGTGTCCGGCCAGGGGCACTAATTCGACGTGACGAACCACGCTGCGCTCGAGCGCGGGAGCGAAGACGACCGCGGCGTGATCGGTGATGCCCGACAGGAGGGCCGCGGTTTGGCGCAGTGCGTCTTCGAGCTCATAACGAGGCTCCCCGAAGAAGCGCTGCACCTTCCGCGCCTCGTTGGCAGGGAGCTTGAAGGGAGGGATGCCGGTGTCTACGAAGTAGCGGTAGCCGGCATCGGTCGGTACGCGACCTGCCGATGTGTGGGGCTGAAAGATGTACCCGGCTTCCTCCAACGCGCCCATCTCGTTTCGCACCGTGGCGGGCGACACGCCGAGGCGGTAGCGCTCGACCAACGTCTTCGACCCCACCGGCTCGCCCGACGTGACGTAGTGGGTGACGATCGCCCGAAGGATCGAAGCCCGGCGCTCTCCAAGTGAACCTTCCGGGGCAGCCATGGCCCCAGGATACCCCGGTCACGGGCGATTTAGCACTCGCGTGGCCGGAGTGCTAGCCGACCACGCCCCCCACCGACACGTCGTGGTCCCGGCCGCTGCAGACCGGACAGCAGGGGAGCCGACCGCTGGCAAGCTCGGTGGAGCAGATGGGACAGCGACCGAACACCTCCGCCAGCGTGTATCGCCCCGAGGTGGCCGCGCTTCCGCCGAGGAAGGCGCCCGTGACGGCGTCGACGTCGAAGCAATGATCGTTCTCACAGCGGTACTCGTCGGCCCCGCGGCTCGAGCCCCAGCGCGCGGTGAAGGTCAGCCCGCAGTCGCGACAGCTCAGGTTCCCTAGATACGCCACCCGACCAGCATGGCATGGAGCAGCGCCCGCGACAACGCGGTCACCAGGTCACGCGGACCCTGCGACGAGCGCCTTTCGAACCGCGTCGGCCGGAGAACCCGCCTCGACGATCGCGGTCACCCGGCCCCCTCGGTTGGAGAGCTGCCACGTATCCAATCCGATGACGGGTTTGCCTATCTTCAGCGCGAAGCCGATCTCGGACAGCGTGCCGAACTCCCCCGTCAAGGCGATGACGGCGTCACACGCGCGCACGAGGAGAGCATTGCGGACCTCGCCGAGGCCCAAGGGGATGGCCACGTCGACGTAGGCGTTGGCGTCTGCCCGATCCTCCGATGGCAACAAGCCCACGGTGAGGCCGCCTTCGGAGCGGGCGCCCCTGCAGGCGGCCTCCATCACTCCCGTCAGCCCCCCGCATACCAATATCGCTCCCTCGCGAGCGAGCAAGCGGCCCACCTCCTCCGCGTTCGAGCACGCCGGCTCTTCGTCGGTGGCGCTGCCGCAGACCGCGATGTAGAGGGGGCCGTCGACCTCGCTCATATCGTTCGGCTACAACAGCTCGCAGAGGGCCTCATTCGCGAGCAGGGTTCCCCTCTCGCTGAGCCGCAAACGACCGTCGGCGCGTTCCAAGAGGCCCGCTTCGGCCAGCGTGACGAAGATCGGCGCGCGCGCCTCCAGGGGAGCCGTCCCGAACCGGTCGCGGAATGCGCCGAGGTGAACCCCCGAGACCAGACGCAGGCCGAGCATCAAAGCCTCACCGGCGCGCTGGTCTTCGTGCAGCACCTCGGAACCCTCTTCCGTGGAGGCCGAGGAGCCAACGGCGTCGATGAAGTCGCGCGGCAACCGTGTCGACCACCAGCGTCTGCCGTCGAGGTGGGCATGCGCGCCCGCGCCGAAGCCGAGGTAGTTGCCGGCCGACCAGTAGAGGACGTTGTGGCGCGAGGCGCGTCCCGGTTGCGCCCAGTTCGAGACCTCGTAGCGCGCGAATCCCGCGGCCCCCAAGAGGTCGTCGGCAACGCCGTGGCGTTCGGCCTGAACGTCTGGATCGACGTCTCTCACCCGCTTGGTCCGGATCAAGGTGTGGAGCGGGGTCCCCTCCTCCACCGTGAGGGCGTAGGCCGAGACGTGATCGACGCCCGAGGCGATCACTCCCTCGAGGGAGGTGACCCAGTCGGCGGCGGTCTCCCACGGCGAGCCGTAGATCAGGTCGGCGTTGATGTCGGTGAACCCGGCGGCGCGGGCGGCGGCGATCGCATCGAGAGCCCTTCGAGGTGGGTGGGTGCGTCCCAAGCCGAGGAGCACCCTCGGCACCAGGGACTGGACCCCTATGGAGATGCGCCCGAAGCCCGCCTCTAGAAGCCCTTCGAGGTGGGGACCGTCGATGGTCTCGGGGTTCGCCTCGATGGTGATCTCGGCATCGGGTGGGATGCCGAGGCGTTGTTCCACCGCGGCGAGGATCCGACCCAGTTGCCGAGACGTCAGCAACGTCGGGGTCCCGCCGCCGAAGAACACCGAGGTCGCCGGCGCGACCGGGCCCTCCCAGCGAGCTATCTCGCCGACCAGGGCCTCGACATAGCGGTCGTGCAGCTCGTCCTGTCCTTCATAGGTGTTGAAGTCGCAGTAGTGACAACGGTGCTTGCAGAACGGGATGTGGACGTAGACGCCGAAACCGGGATCGCTCATCCAGTGGCCGGTACGCGTCGAGGGGGCCGGGGTGACGAGCGTCACGACTTCGCCTGCGCATCGAGGTCGGTGTCCACCCTCAAGGCGTCGATGAACGCCCCCTGCGGGACCTCCACCGAGCCGATCTGCTTCATCTTCTTCTTGCCCTTCTTCTGCTGTTCGAGGAGCTTGCGTTTGCGCGACACGTCACCCCCGTAGCACTTGGCCAGAACGTCTTTGCGCTTGGCTTTCACCGTCTCTCGCGCTATGACCCTCGAGCCGATAGCAGCCTGGATCGGGACGTCGAACATCTGTCTCGGGATGAGCTTGCGCAAGCGCTCGGTCATCGTCTTGCCGTAGTCGTAAGCCTTGTCGCGATGCACGATGGTCGAGAACGCGTCCACCGGCTGCTGATTCAGCAGGACGTCCACCCGGACCAGGTTGGAGGGATGCATCCCCGCCGGCTCGTAGTCGAGCGACGCGTAGCCCTTGGTCCTGCTCTTCAGCTGATCGAAGAAGTCGAAGATGATCTCCCCCAACGGCATGTGATAGCGGATCTCGAGCCGATCGGTGGACAGGTAGTGCATCTCCTTCAACTCCCCGCGACGCTCCTGACACAGCTGCATCACGGTTCCGGTGAAGTCGGACGGCGTCACGACCATCACCGATACGAAGGGCTCGTAGATGGCCTCGATCTTGCTCGGATCGGGCATATCGGTGGGGTTGCGCACGACCGTCTTCGAGGCTCCCATCAGCTCGATCTCGTAGCCGACAGAGGGCGCGGTCGCGATCAGAGCGAGATCGAACTCGCGCTCGAGTCGTTCCCGGACGATCTCCATGTGCAGGAGGCCGAGGAAGCCACAGCGGAAGCCGAACCCGAGAGCGGTCGAGGACTCCGGCTCGAACACGAGCGCGGCGTCGTTGAGCTTTAGCTTGTCGAGAGCATCGCGAAGCTCCGGGAAGTCGTCGCCCTCGATCGGATAGATCCCGGCAAAGACCATCGGCTTCGGCTCGCGGTAACCCGGAAGGGGATCCTCGGCAGGTGCCGTGCGCGACGTGACGGTATCGCCGACCTTGGCGAGGCTGACCTCTTTGATGCCGGCTATGAGGTACCCCACTTCACCCGTCTCCAGCGCCGCCACCGGCCGGGCGTCGGGTGCCATGATCCCGATCTCGTCCGCCTCGGCCTCGAACTCCGCCACCATCAACCTCACGCCTTGTTTGGCTTGGATGCGGCCGTCGACGACGCGGATGTATGCGATCACCCCGCGGTAGGTGTCGTAGACCGAATCGAAAACGAGCGCGCGCAGGGGGGCCGCGGGATCACCGGTCGGCGGCGGAACCTTCGACACGATGGCTTCGAGCAGCTGCGGGATCCCCTCGCCGGTCTTGGCGGAGATGCGATGGATATCCGCCGGATCGCACCCGATCAAGGCCGCGAGCTCCTCGGCGTACCGCTCCGGTTGCGCCGCCGGCAGATCGATCTTGTTCAGCACCGGGATGATCTCGAGACCCCCGTCGACGGCGAGATAAAGGTTGGTGAGCGTTTGGGCCTCGATCCCCTGCGCCGCGTCCACGAGGAGCAGAACCCCGTCGCAAGCAGCAAGCGAGCGCGACACCTCGTAGCCGAAGTCGACGTGGCCGGGCGTGTCGATGAGGTTTATCTGGTAGTCCTCGCCGTCTTGAGCCCGGTAGCCCATCCGGACCGCGGCCGCCTTGATCGTGATCCCTCGTTCGCGCTCTAGATCCATGCGGTCCAAGAACTGCTCGCGCATGTCACGATCCGAGACCGTCCCGGTCAACTGCAGCAAGCGATCCGACAGCGTGCTCTTTCCGTGGTCGATGTGGGCGATGACGGCGATCGCTCGCTGATGTGCCTGATCCATCCCTCAACGTTAGCCGCCTGGGCTAGGCTTTCTGGAACGGCGTCTGCTATCCTTCGTCGTCCATCCCCCGTTCAGGAGTCCTTTAGACGCATGGCCAACATCAAGAGTCAGATCAAGAGGAACCGTCAGAGCGAGCTCGCTCGTCAGCGCAACAAAGCCGGCCGCTCGGCCCTCAAGACGCGCATCAAAGCGTTCACGACGTCACTGGAATCGGGGGACAAAGACGCTGCGGCGGAGGCTTATCGCGAGGCGTCTCGCAGCCTCGACCAAGCGGCGTCGAAAGGCATCATCCACAAGAACACGGCCGCCAACAAGAAGTCCCGGCTGGCCAAGCGTCT
>JAUJPD010000008.1:32199-75671 GCA_030447315.1 Actinomycetota bacterium
GCATCATCCACAAGAACACGGCCGCCAACAAGAAGTCCCGGCTGGCCAAGCGTCTAAACGCCTAGCTTCGCCCGAGCTCAGTCCGAAGCCGTGATGATCCGGATCACGGCGCGCTCGAGCGCCGCCTCGGGAGACGGGAACTCGCCCTTCATGTCGACGTCGGTCTCCGACATCACCGACATCGCGTGAACCAGCTCTTCTTCTCGATACGACAAAGCCTGCTTGGTCATCCGCTCCGCTCGCCACTCCGGCATCGCCAAAGCCTCACCGACCGCCCTCGCGCCCTCGCCTGCGTACCGGCGCGCACGCAGGAGCCTGCGCAGGTGGGCGTTCAAAACACCGAACAGAGCAAGAGGTTCGTCGCCTTGTTCCAGCAAGCGCCGCAGCGAGGTCATGGCCGCGGGCAGACGCCTTTCTCCCACCGCGTCCGTGAACGCGAAGGTTCTCTCGTCCGCCGAGCGCGGGAACGAGCGGCGAACCTCTTTGGATCCGATGGCTCCCCCGCGTCCGTGAGCGGTCGCGAGTTGCCGCAGGGCCGAATCCAAACTACGTAGCTCGCTGCCCAGCGAATCCACGAGCGCCCACGCCCCCCGGTCGTCGAGCTTTATCTCGTGGCGAACGGCCTGTTGTTTCAGCCATCCGACCAGCTTCCGCCCCTTGGGAGCTTCGAGTGCGATGACGGTGCCCACCTTCTTGACGGCCGCGTCCACCTTGGTCTTGGCCGTGGCAATCAGAACCAGGATGGTGTCGGGTGAAGGTGTTTCCAGGTAACGAAGAAGCGCCTCGGCCTGCTCTTTCTTCAGATCCTGCCCGTCGCGGATCACTACGAGACGCCGCCCCCCGAGAAGTGAGGCCGTGCCGACGGCTTCCAGTAGCTCGGATGCCGGCGCATCGGCCGTGAGAGAGATCTCGGCCAGCGGATCGGTGTCCTGCTCTTGCCGGATGCGGTCAAGAGCCTCGTCGGCGAGGAAGGGCTCCCCCGAGACCAGATAGCAGCCGGCCGTGCTCATGCTTCACCCAGTCCCATCTCGTAGAGGACCTCGTCACCATGGGTCAGAGACACCGACACAGCCCCCTCGGCTGCCAGCTCCGACCACTCCGTCGACATCCAGGCCTCCGCCTCCTCCTTCGAAGCGAAAGCGCGGCTGGCTCGCAGGCTCGCGCCCGAGCCATCTTGAAGCGTCCAGCGGAACTCGTTCACCCCTCGAGGGTAATCGGCTCGCCGTAGCGAGCCAGGGTCACAGCTGCGGCCGCGACGACCGCGACGGTCAGCACCCAGGGCACCCAGCCCCCCACCGCGACCGCCGCCCACGAGGGTTGCGCTCCGAGGCGCGCCACCCACAGGATCCAAGAGGCGAACGGCTCGGCCAGGCGCAGCACGAGGCCGCCGAGGTCTTGATGGACGGTTCCAACCAGGCCACCTACGAAGCCCAGGATCGTCGCCGGAGCCACCGCCGGAGCGGCCAGCAGATTGGTCGCGGGGGCCACCAACGAGGCCTCTCCGAATACTCCCGCCAATAGAGGAAGGACCGCCGCCTGAGCCGACAATGTGACGGCCAGAGGCAGACCGATCCACCCAGGCACGGGGCGGAGCCCCTGCTGGAGAGACGACGCCCACAGCACGATCCCGATGGTGGCGGCGACCGAGAGATGCAATCCCACCGAGAAGACGATCTGTGGGCGGAGCGCGACCAGCACCGCTAGAGCCACCCCCAGCACGTGGAGCGGCTCGGTCGGCCGTCCTAGGGCCATAGCGAACAGTGCCACCGCGCCCATCGCCGCAGCACGCAGAACCGAGGCATCGGGTCCAACCGTCGCGACGAACAGAGCCAGTCCCGCTGCCGCCAAAGACGATCGGAGCCGCAGGGACCACCTGTTCGCGAGGAGCGCGATCCCGGCCAGCACGATCGAGACATTGCTTCCCGACACCGCCAGCAGGTGCGACAACCCCGTGCGGCGGAACTCGTGCAACGTGGTGTCGGAGATCCCTTCGGTGTCGCCGATCGTCAGTCCCCTCAGCAACCCGGCCTCAGGTGGTGCCAGAGCGGCGGCTGAATCCCGCAGTCCTGCGCGTATCGATGCCGCCACTGAGAACACGCCATCGGGGGGGCCGAACGTGATCTCTCGCGCCGCGAGCTCGGCGCGCGCGCCCGCTCTGTAGCGCGCTCGATCGAACCGGTCTTCACCCAGAGGGAGCAACCACCCGGAGGCGCGAAAGGTCGAGCCCGATACGGCCTCGTCGTCCAGCGCCGCGGCTCCCGCGTTGACCCACGAGCGCCCACCGTCACAGGAGACGAGATCCACGGCGACCAGGGTGCCGAGACCGCCCATCTGCTCCAGCACCCGTCCCCGCACCTCACAGCGAGGAACGGTTACGGCGATCCGCTCCAGGTCGATGCCGTCATCTGCACGGAGCCCGGCGGACAACGCTCCCGTACCGAAACCACAGGCGGCGAGCCCGGCCAACAACACCAACGGGCTACGGCGGGTGGCGGCGCAAGCGATCCCGAAGAGAGCCACCCCGGCCGCGCCTGTGGTGGAGATCCTCTGCTCGGCCCCCAGCGCTGCCCCGGCGCAGATCCCCGCAACGCACAGCCACAGGCGGAGCAGGGAGCCGCGCGCCGCGGACAACAGCGACTAGAGGGTGACGTAGGAGCGGATGTCTTCGAAGGTGGCGGGCCCTATCCCGTCGACGTCGAGCAACTGTTCGATCGCGTCGAAGCCACCCAGCTCGTCGCGGAGCTGGAGGATGGCGCCGGCGGTGACCGGACCGACGCCGGGGATCGTCTCGAGAGCGGCCGCATCGGCGAGGTTCAGATCGATGAGGCCACCGGGGCCGCCGGGTGCTGCCGGGGTCGTGCCCGCCGGGGCGGCAGAGGTCGCAGGAGCAGCCTGGCCGATCCTCAACACCTCGACCTTGGTCCCGTCTACCAGCGGCTGGGCGAGATTGAGCGCGTCCAGGTTCGCCCGGACTCCGGGTCCGCCCGCGGACTCGACCGCATCGGCGACGCGCGCTCCCTCCGGGAACTCGTAGAGGCCGGGGCGTTTGACCGCCCCGGCCACGTGAACGAGCACGCTTAGGGGGCTGGGTGAAGGAGCGGGCGTCGAGGACGACATGGCCCCGGTGGTAGCGGGAGGTGCTATCTGAGCCGGAGCACTTCGATCACTCAGAAGCACGGCCACCAGCGCAACACAGGCGACCACCACGAGCAGAGGCCACGAGTCTCTGCGGCGAGCAGCCAGGTCCTGCAATCGCTCGCGCCAGCCTTCTTCCACGATGATCTCTCGCATCGGCCACATGCAATAGCGCGGGGTGATCATCGGCTATGGCCGGGGTCACACCAGCCGTCGCCGGTGACTCACTGTTCCGTACCCAGGTGGCGCCGTGGTGCGTCGAGACCTTCTAGCTCTTCACCACCAGCGAGACCAGCTTCGGGGGCTTGGTGATCACCTTCGCAGGCTCATCACCATGAAGATAGGCCTGCACCTTTTCTGATGTAAGAGCACGCTCGACCATCTGCGCCTCGGAGATGTCCACCGGTACCTGGATCGTGTCGCGGACCTTGCCGTTGACCTGCACGATCATGGTGGTGTCCTGCTCCGCCGCCAGGGCGGCGTCGAAGTCGGGCCACGACTCCAGGTGAATGGAGCTCTCATGACCCAACCGGTGCCACTGCTCTTCGGCGAGGAACGGCGTCATCGGCGCGAGCAGTTTCAGCAACGTCTCGATCAGGTCCCGCATCACGCCGGGATGGCCGCCCCCCACCTGGCGGTAGCGATAGGCCTGGTTGACCAGCTCCATCAGTCGCGCCACCGCGGTGTTGAACGAGAAGGCCGTGTAGTCCTCGGTCGTCACCTTTATCGTCCGGTGGATCTGACGCCGTAGCGCGCTCTCGAGCGGACCTTCATGGAGCTGACCGATGGCAACGATGTCTCTGTTCTCCTCGCACAATTGCCACACCCGCTGGAGCCACTTGTACGTCCTCGGACCGATAGCTTCGACGCCTTCCTCGGGCCAGTCGAAGTCCTGCTCCGGCGGACCGGAGAACAACATGTAGAGCCGCAAGGCGTCGCTACCGAAGCGGTCGAGAGCCTCCACGGGCTCAACGACGTTGCCGCGCGACTTCGACATCACCTTGCCGCCCATGGTGACCATCCCTTGGTTGAGGAGAGCCGGGAACGGCTCGGGGTCGCGGACCATCCCCATGTCCATCAGGACCTTCTGGAAGAAGCGCGCGTAGATGAGGTGCATGACCGCGTGGCTGATGCCGCCGGTGTACTGGTCGATCGGCATCCACGCGTTCACCACGGTGGGGTCGAACGGAGAAGCATCGTTGGGTGCATCGAGATAGCGGAGGAAGTACCACGACGAGTCGACGAAGGTGTCCATCGTGTCGGTCTCTCGCCTCGAAGCGCCTCCGCACTTCGGACACGAGACGTTCACCCATTCGGCGGCACTCGCCAGAGGCGACGCCCCCTCCTGCGGAGCGAAATCAACCTCGTCGGGCAGCTCGACGGGCAGCTCGTCGAGGGGTACGGGGACCTCGCCGCAGGTGTCGCAGAAGATGATCGGGATCGGGGTTCCCCAGTAACGTTGGCGGCTTATCAGCCAATCCCGGATGCGGAAGTTCTTGGCATGGCGGCCGAGCCCCCGCGCCTCCAACCAATCGGTCACTCGCACGACCGATTTCGATGTGGGGGTTCCGTCGAACTCGCCGCTGTTAACCAGCACCCCGTCGCCGGAGAAGGCTTCGGGCAGCTCGGCCTGCGCCTGTGCGGGAGCCGGAGCGATCACCCGCTTGATCGGGAGGTCGTAGAGCCGGGCGAAATCGAAGTCCCTTTGGTCGTGTCCGGGAACGGCCATGATGGCGCCGGTCCCGTATTCCATCAGCACGTAGTCGGCCGCCCAAACAGGGATGCGCTCGCCGGTGACCGGATTGAGCGCGTGCTTGCCGAGGAACAAGCCCTTCTTCTCACCTTCGGTGGACATGCGGTCGATCTCACTGAGCCGTGACACCTCGTCCCTGAATGCAGCGAGCTCGGCTGCTTTCGGGGTTCCCTCGACCAGGGCGTCCGCTAGAGGGTGCTCGGGGGCGATGACGAAGAAGGTCGCACCCCACAAGGTATCGGGGCGCGTGGTGTAGACGGTGACCGGCTCCCGCTGCCCCTCGATCTCGAAGAGCACCTCGGCTCCGTGAGAGCGACCGATCCAGTTGCTCTGCAGCATCTTGAGCCGCTCGCTCCACCCGCTGTTCAGCTGGAGATCGTCAACCAGACGGTCTGCGTAATCCGTGATCTTGAAGAACCACTGGGTCAGGTACTTGCGTACGACGGGTGTGTCACAACGTTCACAGCGGCCGGCGATGACCTGCTCGTTCGCAAGCACGGTCTTGTCGTTGGGGCACCAGTTGGCCGCCGCCGTCTTGCGGTAGGCCAATCCTCGCTCGTAGAACTTCAGAAAGAACCACTGGTTCCAGCGATAGTAGGCAGGGTCGCAGGTGAGAAAGACGCGGTCCCAGTCGAAGGAGTAGCCCAGTCGCTCCATCGAACGGCGGTGCTTGTCGATGTTGTCGTAGGTCCACTTCTTGGGATGAATGTTGCGCTTGATGGCAGCGTTCTCGGCCGGCAGCCCGAAGGCATCCCATCCGATGGGGTTCAAGACGTCGTGGCCGCGCATCCTGGAGAAGCGGGCGATCGCGTCGTGGATCGAAAAGATCTCGACGTGGCCCATGTGCAGGTCGCCTGAGGGGTAGGGAAACATCGTGACCACGTAACGCTTGTCGGCTTCGGGCTTGTCCGGAGCCGACCACGCCTTCGCGTTGATCCACGCCTTGCTCCATCGCTCCTCGATCGCTTTGAAGTCGTAGTCGCGCTGCATCTCAGAGACCCTAAATGCTTCGCTTCAGGCGGCCGTGCTAGCCGCAGTCACCGAAGGGCGACGAGTTGTACTCGGCGAAACGTGCTACGTCCTTGGCCCGCGCGACCGGGGGCTGCAGGCGATCCTTCAAGGGGATCATCTCCGCCTCGATCATCTCGTAGAGGCGTCTTCGGATCGAGTAGTCCCTGATGTTCGGCGTAGCGATGGAGATCACCACGTCGGCCCCAGCCTCGTCCGTGCAGTTCGAGGCCTCGATATGCCCGACGCTTCCGCCATAAGGGAACAGGTTGCCGTAGGCGGAGCCGCCGGTAATCGCGACCCGCCGGAGCATCTCGTCGACCAAGGTGAACATCGCCAGGAACTGAGTCGAGGCTCCCTGCTCGAGGTCCACCAAGATCTCCGAACCTCCTTCGCCGTCCACCTGCACGATCGAGTTGACGTGAGGAGCCTGGAGGGCCGAGTCCACCCCCTCTTCGTCGGCGGGCGCCGCGAGGATCGTGCCCGCGGACTCGACCACAAGAACGGTCTTGCAACCGGGCTCGGCTTGTTCATCTCTCACCAGGTACACCAGGTCGGGCGCTTCGTCCCCGTCCACGTCACCCGCGATCTCTCCTCCCACCCGGCCCCCCCGCGCCGCGGCGGCCTCGTGACCGGGACAGCGAGACACCGGGTCGGCCGCAACCGGGTCCGTCCCCGAGCCGGCAGACGTCTGAGCCGCAGGTGAGACCGCTGCCCGCGGAGCCGGCTCGCTCGAGCCCGTACAGGCCGACGAAAGAAGACAGGGGGCCGCGAGGGAGCCGGCGATCCACCGACGGAGAGTCATCACAGCCATTGGGGTGGACCCGGCCGGGATCGAACCGGCTACCTCCGCCATGCCATGGCGGCGCTCTACCAAGTGAGCTACGGGCCCTGAGGCGGGGGCGAATGCCCTGGTCATGATGCTAGCAGAGCCAGAACATTGACAGATCTCGATGGATGCGGCATCCTGCATCGAACATCATCGATATCCAGGAGGTTGCCGGATGGTCCGACTGCAGATGGCCGGGACTCCGATCGCGTGCTGTGCACCCGTGGGCGCGCCGGCCTTGACGGATGAAGAAGCCGCAGCCACGGCTCAACTGTTCAAGGCTTTGGCCGATCCGCATCGGGTACGCATCGTCAACCTGCTCGCGAACGCTGGTGAAGCTGTCTGCGTGTGTGACATCACGGGGGCCATCGGGCTGTCGCAGCCCACCATCAGCTTCCATCTGAAAAAGCTCGTGATGAGCGGGCTGCTCCATCGCGAGAAGCGGGCCACCTGGGCCTACTACTCACTCAACAAGAGCGCGCTCCGTCAGTTGTCGGACGTCGTCAAAGTGAAAGGACTGGGTCGATGACCGACATCAGGGAGGAAGTGCGCCAGCGCTACGCCGAGGCCGCCGTCGCGGTCTCGAAGGGCTCGAGCAAGGAGGCGGCGGCGTTCGAGACCGCAGGCTGCTGTGGAGGCAGTCCGGCCGACGCATCCTGCGGCCAGAACGTGGCGTTCGGACCGGAGCTGTACCGGTCGCTTCAAACCTCCGAGCTGCCCGAGGAGGCTCTGTTGGCCAGCCTCGGTTGCGGGAATCCGACCTCCGTCGCGGAGCTGCGCGAGGGCGAGACCGTCTTGGATCTTGGTTCCGGCGGCGGCATCGACGTGCTGTTGTCCGCGAAGCGGGTCGGATCGACCGGCAAGGCATACGGCTTGGACATGACCGACGAGATGCTGGCGTTGGCGAACAAGAACAAGGCAGAAGCGGGTGCAGAAAATGTCGAGTTCCTGAAGGGCTACATCGAGCAGATCCCTCTGCCCGACGCGTCCGTCGACGTCATCATCTCGAACTGCGTGATAAACCTCGCTGCCGATAAGGATGCCGTCTTCGCCGAGATGCACCGGGTCCTGAGACCCGGCGGGCGCATCGGGATCAGTGACGTCGTCGCGGCAGACATCCTCACGGAAGCGCAGCGGGCCGAACGAGGAACCTACGTGGGCTGCATCGCGGGTGCACTTTCCTTCCGGCAATACGAGGATGGCCTACGGTCGGCGGGATTCGCGGACGTGCACATCAGCGTCACGCACGACGTCGCCGACAGCATGCACAGCGCGACGGTGAAGGCAACCAAGCCGCATGTCTGACCGGCCCGTGGTGCTTTTCGTCTGCGTTCACAACGCGGGGCGGTCCCGCATGGCGGAGGCGTTCTTCAACCACCTCGCCGCCGGCCGCTTCACAGCACGGTCGGCTGGGACCGAACCGGCTGCGGCTCCGCATCCGGAGGTTGTCAGATCGATGAACGAACGGGGGGTCCCTATCGAGGAGGGTGCCGGCGTCAAGCTGACCCCAGACCTCGTTCAGAGATCACAGCGCGTGGTCGGGATGGGGTGCAACGTCCAGGAGGCGTGTCCCGCGTTGCAGGTCCCGCTCGACGACTGGCAACTCGAGGATCCCCGTGGTCGAAGCCGCCGGGAGGTCGACGTCATCCGCGACGAGGTGGAGAGGCGGGTAAGAGATCTCTTGGAAGAGCTGAAGCGGGAGGGCTGACTCAGCCCGCGGAGCCCGGATCGGCCGCGTCGCTCGCGCGAGGCGCCTCGCCTTGCTCCGAGCCAGCGCCGCCCGGCGCGGGATCGAGAGCAGACTGTGGCGAAGACGTCCCGTCGCCGCCCCCGCCCCGTCGACGGCGTCGCCGGCGCTTCTTCGGCGCCGCGCCGCGTTGTGCTCCTCCGGAGGCCACCCCCGGGGCGGCCGGCGCTTTCTCACGGCGCGGCTGCGCGTTCCCACCAGAGGCTTTCTCCCGTGTGGGCTGGGAGGCGCCACCGTGGTGGGGTTTCTCGGGTGCGCCGTTACCACCTGCGGAGCCGTCGGGACGATGGTCTCTGTCTTCGGCCACCTTCACCGTGATGCGGTATTCCTGGGGGTAAGGGGGCACCCCCCAGGTCGACTGGAGATCGCCGATGATGGCCTCCAGCGTCTGTCCATCGGGGGGCGCGGTCAACGTCTCGGGTCGCTCTCTGGGCAACGCGCGCACGAGGTCTTCAGAAGATCTCGGTGAGGAAGCTTCCCGGACCGATCCGGAACGGGAGCGACCCCGGCGCCTGCGTGACCGTCCGCTGCGCTCGGTCCGTTCGGATGATTGGCCCTCGACCGGGTTCCTGGTGGCTTCCTGCTTGGGCTGGCCCCCGGAGCCCTGGCCGCCGCGACGTCCTCTACGTCGCCTTCGCCGCGGCTGGCTCATCCATCTCCCCTCCTTGGGTAACGCCTTCCTCGAAGCGGATCACCGGGGCATCCGCCCAGAGCCGCTCGAGGTCGTAGTAATCACGCTCTTCAGGTGCGAAGACGTGAACCACGAAGTCGACGTAGTCCAGCAGGATCCAGCGCCCTTCGCGTTGGCCCTCGCGCCGGAAGGGCTTGATCGAATGCTCTGCCAGCAACCCACGCTCCACCGCCTCCGCGATGGTCCGCACCTGACGTTCGTTGTTGCCACTGCAGATCAAGAAGTGATCGGTGATGACCAACAGCTCGGACACATCCAGGATCACGATCCGCTCAGCCTTCTTGGAAGAAGCGGCTTGGGCCGCCTGTAAGACCTGATGAGTTGAAGGAGACATAGAAGTGGGCTCTCAGCGAACCCGCAAGAAGTCCTTTCCAACGACGATCGTGAGGTCCACGATACCTTGCTGTTGAACCGAAACCTGCACCTCTCCTACCCCCAGAAGCTCCTTCGCACGCTCTGCCAAGGCCACTTCTTGTGGCGAGGAGTCGTACGTGATGATCAGGGTCTTTCGATAGTTGAGCCGGCGGGCATTGCCCGACAGGATCATCCGGAAGCCCTCCCCCACCAGCCGCTCTGCAACCTCTTGCCCGATGCCCGGGACCCCGTTGCCGTTGAGTATCTGGACACGAACCTCCTCTCGCGCGCCTTGCTCGACCCCGATGTTGTCTTCGATGAACGCGCGTAACTCTTCTTCGTCTGTGGCGTAAAGCTCGCTGTCACCGGCGCTGATCGGACGCACCGGTAGCACGGTGAAAGACAGGTCCTCGGGCGGCACCTCGGCCATGGCCGCCAAGAAGTCGGCATGCTGCTGCACCGGCACGTCCGACTCGCCGAGCGCGGCTCCGGCGCTCTCTACGGCGGCGGCAAGCTCGGACGGGTTCTCGTAGGCGTCGAACAACTGATCCCAGAAGGCAAGATGCCGAGCGCCGAGGTCGACGTCATCTCCGTCGAGGCCGACGACGTAGAGCAGCTTCACGAGGAGTTCCGGCGCGATCTGTTGGGGACCCTCGACGAAGATCAATCTTGCCCGCTGGTTCTTGGAGCCGGTGGCGACCCGTACCTCTGCGGGCACATCCACCGTCAACGGCTCGAGCTGTTCGAACAGAACCAGCGCATCTTTGTCGGACAACTCGACGTACCGGTCGATCGTGATGCCCAGCAGGTTCTCCACGCTGACCAGCAACAGCGGGATGCCGCCGGAGCCATACGCTTGGCCCACCCCCTGCAGACCCCGGCCGGGGACGTCGACCGCGGTATGCGGCGGGATCGAGACCACCGAGGCCGTGCCGGTCTCGGCATCGAGGTTGAGAAGGGTCATCCAGATGGCCCCGCGACCGGACGAGCCCTTCTCCTTCGTCCCGAAGAGCAGCGTGTTGCCCCCCATCGGTTTTTGCTCTGGCTGCGAAGGGGGCAGAACCACCCGCTCACGGGGAGTGTCCACCGCCTTCTTCACCACCAACCCGGCCCCCGCGACCCCGCCCACCGCGATGGCCAGCGCGGCAAAGCCGCCCGCCGTTTGCCACAGGCGTTTCTTCTTCTGGCGTTCCTGTAGTGCCGTTCGACGAGGACCGGCCGGGACCTGGGAAGGCTCCTCGTCTACGTCCCCACCAGCCGGGAACCTTCCGAGGACGGGCTCGGCAACCCGGCTAGCGCCCTCCTGGTGGGGCGGGCCGTAGGCCGTTAGCTGCGCCGCACGCCGCGACTCGTCGGGGTCCTGGGGCAGGTCGTGGCCCTCAGGCTGGAGGGGATCCCCTGTTTCGTCGCGCTCCTCCGGCAGGTCGTGGCCCTCCGGCAGCTCGTGGGCCTCCGGCTGCTGAGTCGCGGGCCGGGCCTGCAGCATGCGAGCGCTGAAGGCCTCCGGCAGCTCGTTTTCTACCCGCGGCCGGTTCCTCAACTCCGCCCTCGTCGCGTCCAGGAACGATGGCTCTTCCACGGGGGGCGGGGGGGCCTCGCCGGATCCTCCGGCGTCGGTCCATGGCGTCTCCCACGACACTTGTTCCTCGTGGCCTACCTCGATACGTCGCCTGCGTATCAATGGGGCGCGTCCCGGCGCGCGATGGCGCGGCGCGTAGCGATCGGGTCCCAGCGGTTCCTCTACCGGCTCTGGCGGAGCCGGTTGGGAGACCGGGGGCTCAGTGTGCTGGAAGTCCTTCACCGCGTCGCCTTCACTCGCGGCCGGAGACGGCTTGGCCTTGGGGCGCGGCGCGCCTTCTTGATCGGTCACGCGGCCTCCGCGGGTTCGACGTACAGACCTCGTTCCTGGATGTAGGACACGACCGCGGCCGGCACCAGGTAATCGATCGGCTTGCCGGCTCGCACCCGCATACGCACATCGGTCGCCGAGACCTCGATACCCGGCATCTCCATCGTGTGGATCCTGGGCCAGGTGTCGTTCGGTTCGATCTGACCCAGCGCGAACCCGGGGCGGGTGACGGCTATCAACTCGGTGGAATCCGCGAGGCCCTCGACCTTCCTCCACGTCCCCAGTCGCAACGCGGCGTCGGCGCCCAGTATGAAGAACAAGCTGATGTTAGGTCCGTGGAACTCCTTGAGGGTCCTCATCGTGTCCGCGGTAAAGGTGGGTCCTTTGCGATCCAACTCGATACGCGAAACCGCGAACGCGCGATGAGTGGCGGCACCGAGCGAGGCCATCATGAAACGATCCTCGGCGTCGGAATAACTCGTCTTCTGCCACGGCTGCCCCGTCGGAACGAAGAGGACGCGGTCGAGACGGAACACGTTGAGAGCTTCCGAGGCGGCGACGAGGTGACCGATGTGGATGGGGTCGAACGTCCCACCCATTACACCCAGGCGACCCAGCTCTGGCGGTGCTGAAGAGATCATCTCTCTAGCTAACCCGAAGAAACCGCTTAAAGGGCGTGTTTGGCGTCACCAACCGCTAGGGACGAGTCTGCCCCTCCCCCCACACCACGTACTTCGTGGTGGTGAGCTCCCGAAGACCCATGGGACCTCGGGCGTGCAGCTTCTGCGTCGAGATGCCGATCTCGGCCCCGTACCCGAACTCGCCGCCGTCCGAGAACCGGGTGGAAGCGTTCACGAAGATGGAACCCGAATCGACCTCCGCGGTGAACCGGCGGGCGGCGGAGAGATCGGCCGTGACTATGGCCTCTGCGTTCGAGGTCCCCCAGCGGTTCACATGCTGGATCGCTGCATCGATAGAGTCCACGACCTTCACCGCGATCGTGAGATCGAGATACTCGGTGGCCCAGTCCTCGTCGGTCGCTTCGTTCGCTTGCGGCCACAGTGCTCGCACCGTCGCATCTCCTCTGACCTCGACTCCGGCGCCGGCCAGGGAAGACAGTGCCTCGGGCAACCACTTGTCGGCGACCTCCTGGTGCACGAGGAGGGTCTCGGCGGCGTTGCAGACACTCGGCCTTTGGGTCTTCGCGTTCAAGACGATGCGGGTAGCCATGTCGAGGTCGGCGGAGCGGTCCACGTAGACGTGGCAGTTGCCGTCTCCATCGATGATGAAGGGCACCGTCGCGTGCTCCTGGATCGTGTCGATCAATGCTTTCCCGCCACGCGGAACGATCAGATCCACCAGTCCCTTGGCCTGCATCAACTCGACGGCGGAGCTTCGGTCCGCGTCCGGGATCAGCTGGACCGCATCGACCGGGATACCGCCGGCGCGTCCGGCCTCTGTGAGCACGGAGACGATCGCACGGTTGGAGCGGAGAGCCATCGACGATCCGCGCAGTACGCAGGCGTTGCCCGACTTCAGACACAGACCTGCGACGTCCGCCGTGACGTTAGGCCGCGCCTCATAGATCACGGCGATCACCCCGAGTGGCACCCGCACCTTTTCGATCGTCAGACCGTTCGGCCGCTTCCACCCCTCGGTTATCTCGCCTACGGGATCCGGTTGTGCGGCCACCGCACGAAGACCCTCGGCCATCGAAGTGAGACGTTTCTCAGTGAGGGTCAACCGATCGAGGATCGTGTCGCCGGTGCCTGCGGCTCGGGCCGCCTCCACGTCGGCGTCGTTCGCCTCCATGAGGGCCGGGGCGGCCTCGTGCAAAGCGTCGGCCATCATCGACAGGGCCGCGTCCTTCGAGCGGCCGGACAATCTGGCGACCTGGGGCGCGGCGGCAGCGGCTCGCTCACAGATCTCGACTACCGAGGTCATGTCTCGTCCCCCTCGAGGATCACGAGCTGGTCACGGTTGATGACCTCGCGTCCCGCCAGCTCGGCAGATGGACGCCCCTGCGCCTCTTGCAGCTCGTGGAAGTCGTAGCGTACCAATCCTCTCGCGAACAGCTCTCCATCGCGATCCGCCACGTCTACAACATCGCCGCTGCTGAACGACCCTTTCGTGCCGACTACCCCGACCGGAAGAAGGCTGCGTTTATCCGTGACCATGGCCCTACGGGCTCCGGGATCCACGACCACCGTTCCTTTCGGCGGTTGCGCGAACGCGATCCACAGCCTCCGCGCCGACACCCTCTTGGGGCGAGGATGGAAGAAGGTTCCTACCTTGTCTCCCGCGGCGATCAGAAGCAGCACTTCGTCTTCGGCCGCGTCGGCTACCACCACGCCCACCCCCGAGAAGGTCGCGACCCACGCAGCTGCGATCTTGGAAGCCATGCCACCGCTGCCCAGTGTCGATCCCCGGCCCCCTGCGCGCCTCTCCAACTCGGGCGTGATCCTGTCCACCTCGTCGATGACCGGAGCGTCGGGAACGCGCCGCGGGTCGTCGGTATGGACGCCTCTCGCATCGGTGAGAAGCGCAAGCGTCTTGGCCCGCACGAGGTTGGCGACCAGCGCCGCCAGACGATCGTTGTCGCCGAACCGGATCTCGTCGACCGCGACGGTGTCGTTCTCGTTCACGATCGGCACCACGCCGAGGGCAAGCAAGCGGTCCACGGTGTTGCGGGCGTTGACGTAGTGCTGACGATTCATGAAGTCGTAGCGCGTCAGCAGAAGCTGCGCGCTGACCAGTCCTCCTGCCTTCAGCAGGTGCGAATAGCGCGACAGCAACCGCCCTTGTCCGACGGCCGCCGCCGCCTGGAGGGACGGGATGTCCGAAGGCCGGGCGGCGAGGCCCAGGGGGCCGAGACCCGCCGCGATGGCGCCCGACGACACAAGGATGACCTGGATCCCTTTCGCCCTCAGAGCGATGGTCTGCCGGCACAGGGTCGCCAGCTTGTCGTCGTCGGGCTCCCCCGTCGGTCCCACGAGGGACGCCGTGCCGACCTTGACCACGAGCCGGTCGCCCGCCTTCAGATCAAGACGCGTCATCGAGGCCGTCCTCGTCGGGGGCCTCGGGCTCGAAATCGAAGGCCTCGCCGCCGATGCGGACCTCGTCCCCCGGCTTGGCGCCTGCGCCCAGCAACGCTTTCTCGACGCCCATCGAGATCAACTGGTGCTGAAGACGAGTGACGGCTTCTTCGTTGTCGAGATTGGTCATAGCTACGGCGCGCTCCGCGTTCGTCCAGCGCACCCGCCACGCTCCGCCCTCCGAGGTCACCTGCAGCGCCTCCGGACGCGAGATATGACGCACGTAGCCGCGCCGTGGCGGAGCCTCGGCCCGTTCCTTCTCGACGGCCGCCACGACACGACGCAGCAGCTCGTCCAGGCCGTGGCCGGAGACGGACGAGATCGCGATCGCGTCCGGATAGGTCTCTCGCAGTAGCTCGATCTCGTCCTCGGCCGCATCCGACTTCGTGAGGACGACGAGACAAGGCCGCTCCGCCAGGGCCGGATCGAAAGCCGCCAGCTCGTTCCGCAAGACCGCCACGTCCTTGGCGCAGTCGCGGTCTTGCGCCGTGGGATCGACGAGGAACAGCAGCAGCGCGGCTCGTGAGACGTGCTTCAAGAACCGGTGCCCCAGACCGCGCCCTTCGCTCGCGCCGGGCACCAGTCCCGGTATGTCTGCCACGACGAACGAGGTATCGCCGGTTTGAACAACCCCGAGGTTCGGCTCCAGCGTCGTGAACGGATAATCCGCGATCTTCGGCTTCGCCGCGGAGATCCGGGCGATCAAGGTCGACTTGCCCGCGTTCGGGAAGCCGACGAGCCCGACATCGGCCAACAGTCGCAACTCCAGCTTGAGCCAGGCCTCTTGGCCGGGTTCACCTTTATCTGCGAAGGCGGGAGCCCGCCGTGTGGCGGTGGCGAAGCGAACGTTGCCACGACCTCCACGCCCTCCGCGGGCGGCAACGAATTCGTCGGCCTCGTTCGCCAGATCGGCCACGAGCGTTCCATCCTCTTCATGAACGGCCGTTCCCGGAGGCACCAGGACTATCCGATCACGGGCGCGCGCACCGTTACGGCGTTTGCCCTCGCCGTGCCCGCCTCGGTCGGCGGCGACGTGAGGATGGTCCCGCAGCTCCAGCAACGTTCCCACGGAACGGTCGGCGCGGAGGATGACGCTGCCGCCGTCACCACCGTCGCCGCCATCGGGACCACCCTTGGGTTTGTAAGGCTCACGATGGAAGGCGACAGAGCCGTCACCACCCGACCCCCCGCTGACCTTGATCTTCGCCTCATCGACGAACGCCATCACATCACCCTATGAAGAACGGCGCTGCTGCCACTGCGCCCGTGAGGCGCGCTGGCGGTTCTATCCCGATTCGGTGGAAGCGATGCTCACCACGCGGCGGCCGCGGAGTTGGTGAAAGGTCACCGTTCCGGCCGCGGTGGCGAACAACGTGTCGTCGTTGCCCTTGGCCACGTTGTAGCCGGGGTGAACGCGGGTTCCGCGTTGACGGATGATGATCGCTCCCGCTTTGACCTGCTGGCCGCCAAAGACCTTGACCCCCAGTCGCTTGGCCTCCGAATCGCGGCCGTTCCGAGAGGATGCGGCACCCTTCTTATGCGCCATCGATATCCCCCTCTCCCTCCGGCGCCGGCTTGCCGCGGCCGGCCGTCAGCTTGATGTCCGAGATCTCGATCGTCGTGTACTTCTGACGGTGGCCGAGGTGACGCCGGTACCCCGTCTTGTTCTTGTATTTGTAGACCTCGATCTTGGAGCCCTTGGTCTCACCCACGACCGTGCCCATCACGCGGACATCGGTCAGGTCCTTCTTCGCCGAGCGGGTCTTGCCCGCGTCGTCCACGACGAGCAGCGGCACGAATTCGATCGAGGCCGCGCCGTCGCGAAGCTTCTCGATCTCGATGACGTCGCCCTTGGCGACCTTATGCTGTTTACCGCCCGCGCGGATGACTGCGTACATACCTACTCCTTGAAGACTCCCCGCTCCCGAGTGGGAGCCGGCCCACAAAGATAACAGAGGCGAGATCGAGCCTCAGTCGACGTCGTGGATCAAGATTCCCCGTCCCTCGCAGGTGGGACACGGGTCGGAGAAAGACTCGACGATGCCGGCCGAGACGTTCTTGCGGGTCATCTGCACCAAGCCTAGCGGCGAGATCTCGAAGACGTGGGTGCGGGTCTTGTCGCGCTCCAGCTCGCTGCGGAAGACGTTCAAGACCTCGTCGCGGTTCTCGGCTACTTCCATATCGATGAAGTCGATCACGATGATGCCTCCGATATCCCGCAGCCGGAGCTGACGGGCCACTTCGACCGCGGCCTCCTTGTTCGTCCTGAACACCGTCTCTTCCAGATTCGACTTGCCGACGAACTTTCCGGTGTTCACGTCGACGACGGTCATCGCCTCGGTGCGATCCAATACGAGGTGACCGCCCGAAGGGAGCCACACACGCCGGTCGAGTGACTTTCGGATCTGCTCCAGGACCCGGAACTCTTCGAAGATCGGGAGCTCACCCTGGAACAACTCGAGCCTGTGAACAAGGTCGGGAGACGTGGCGGTCACGTACTCACGCAATGTCGATTCCAACCCCGGTTCATCGACGACGCAGCGCGATACATCCCGGTTGAACAGGTCGCGGATGACCCGCAACTCGAGCTCGGGCTCGCTGTAGATGAGGGCCGGGGCCTGCGCTGTGGCGGCTTTGCCCTCTATCTGGTCCCAGATCTGGACCAGCCGTGCCAGGTCTCTCTCTAGATCTTCTGGAGAGGCTCCTTCTGCTGCCGTGCGCACGATCAATCCGTGATCTTGGGGTCGGAGACCCTGGGCCAGGTCGCGCAACCGGCCGCGTTCGGCATCCGGCAACCTTCTCGATACACCTAACGACTTGGCACGCGGAACCAGCACCAGATGGCGTCCTGCGATAGAGATGAGAGCAGTGAGCCGGGCGCCTTTCGAACGCATCGGATCCTTCGTCACCTGCACCAGGATCGGCTGACCGGAGCTCAGCACCGTCTCGATCCGCGGAACCTCGTCATCGCCTTCGTCGCCGGCCAAACCCACCTCGCCCGCGTACAAGACCCCGTTGCGCGACTCGCCGATCTCGATGAAGGACGCTTCCATACCCGGAAGCACGTTCTGCACGCGCCCCAGATAGACGTTTCCCGCCAAGGAGCGCTCGTCTGCGCGAGCTACGTAATGCTCGACTATCGAACCCTCTTCCAGGACCGCGATCTGGGTCCCTTTCGGGTCGGCGTGCACCAACATCACGCGGTCCACGGGGGTTCTGTTGTCCGCGGACCGGCGTCTGGCACTCCTGCGCCTGCGCCGAGGTTTACGGTCCTGCGACCTCTTTGCTCGGTCGCCGCCGGTACCCGCGTTCCCGACGTCTTTCGGAACGGGCGGGGCCGCCGGAGGAGTCGCCTCGGCCACGTTTCCGATGTCCGACGCCTTCTCGCGCGGACGCGGTGCAGGGTCGCTCATCGTGTGCTCCCGATGACGGTCACAAGAACCGCCTCATGTGGACGTTCATCAGAAGCCCCACGGCGGCGAAATTCGTGATCAAGCTCGATCCTCCATAGGAGATGAAGGGCAACGGGATGCCGGTGATCGGCATGATGCCCATCGTCATCCCGACATTGACGAACAGTTGGAAAGCCCATAGCGCAGCGACGCCGGTAGCCAGCAGGGTCCCAAACATGTCTCGCGACAGCGCGGCGATGCGAAGAGCTCGCCAGATGAGGAAGGCGAACAAGGCCAGCAGAGTCGCCGAGCCGAGAAATCCCAGTTGCTCTCCCACTGCCGTGAAGATGAAGTCGGTGTGCTGCTCGGGCACGAAATCGAGAGACGTCTGGGTGTTGTCGCTCTCCAGGCCCTTGCCCCGGAAACCTCCCGAGCCGATCGCGATCTTCGACTGGGTGAGGTTGTAGCCGTAGGAGCGAACGTCGGGATCTGGATCCAGGAACGAAGTGATCCGCTCCTTCTGGTAGTCGTGGAGCACGTCCAGCTGGATGATCCCGCCGACCGCGACCGCTGCCAGCAGACCCAGGATCAAGAAGTGGCGGATCTTCGCTCCGCCCACCAATAACAAGGCGCCCGTCAGCGCCACGAAAACCATCATCGTGCCGAGGTCGGGCTCCAGGAAGATCAACACGGCCGGGACGACCACAAGCCCCAGCGCGGCCAACACGTCGACCGCCCGCACCGAATCCTTCTTCTCCGCGAAGAAGGCGGCGAGGGCGATGATGACCGCCACCTTGGCCAGCTCGGATGGCTGCGCCTGAAAGACGCCGAAGTCGATCCAGCGGCGAGCTCCCTTGGACACATCCCCGAGGGGGGTCAGCACCAAGGCGAGCCCGAGCAGGGTGGCCCCGTAGATGAAAGGAGCGAAGGTCCTCAGATGTCTGTAGTCGAAGGAGCTCAGGATGAACAGCACGATCACCCCCACGACGAGATAAGCGACCTGCCGTTTGACGAATAGCTGGGGGTCGAGGTTGGCCTCCTCCTGGCGATGCACGGTGGCCGAGAAGACCATCACCGCGCCGTAAGCAGCGAGCAGCAAGGTGACCAGGAGCAGGGTGGGGTCCAGATGCCGGATCGGGGCCTTGCGCGCCATCCGCGCGCTGATGGGCTCGCCGCCTATCCGGTCGACCGCTTCTCCGAAGAATCCGCCCGAGGCGTATCCACCCTTCATCAGCCCGACGAGTCCTGACCGACCTGGATGTCCGTCTGCTCGTCGATATCGAAGATCGCCTCCCATACCTGTCTGGCTACCGGAGCAGCTATCTCGCCGCCGTGCCCAAAGGTCTTCTCGATGTAGACGGAGATCACGTACTGCGGGTCGGTGGTGGGACCCACGCCCACGAACCACGCATCGTTGTCATCGGTGTTGCCGATCTCAGCCGTTCCGGTCTTACCCGACAGCGGGAAGCGGTCGAGGGGAAAGCCCGAGAACGCGCCGCGGGCGGTGCCCTCGGGGCCCGTCAAGACATCTTGGAGACCCTGGTTGATGACGGTCATCTCGGTATCGTCGAGCGGGAGCGCTGCGGCGACCGCGGTCTCGATGTCGAGGGCGGTCTCGTTCTTCCCGTCTTCGGAGTCGCGCACCAGATGATCACCCACCCGCGGCTCGAGCACTTTGCCGCCGTTGGCCAAGGCCGCGTAGGTGACCGCCATCTGCAACGGCGTCGTCACGAGGTCGCCTTGTCCGATCGACATGTTCACCGTGTATCCCGGAAGCCAATCGTCGTTGATGCACTCGACGGCGTCGCAGTACTCGTTCAGCCATTCCTGGTCGGGCACACGGCCAGCGGCTTCGTTGGGCAGATCTATCCCCGTGTCGTGGCCGAAGCCCGCGGTCCGCATGTATCTCTGGAAACGCTCGCTCCCGTCGCCACCTGCGCTCTCGGGAGGACCGAAGGCCGTCTCCATGCGCCAGCCGAGCTCGTAGTAGAAGGTGTCGCACGAGATTTCCAGTGATTTCGGAAACCCGATGAAACCGTTATAGGTGGACGTCCAGTTGTTGAACGTCACGCTCCCGGGTACGCCGCTGGGTGGATATACCGCCGAACCAGGGCATTCGATCGTGTCGTAAGGACCAACGACGTCGTTCGCCAGCGCGGCTCCTGCAGTGACCACCTTGAACGTGGAACCGGGCGAACGTTCTCCCTGCAGGGCCCGGTTGAAGAATGCAGGTTGTTCGGGATCGTTGAGGGTCTTGAACTCCTTGGTCGTGATGCCGTCGGCCAGGATCGCCGGATCGTAGGTGGGCCAACTGGCCATCGCCACGATGCCCCCGGTTTTTGGATCCATCACCGTCACCGCACCACCCACTCCCTCGCCGGTCTCGATCCCGGCCGCGAGAGCTTCCTCGGCCGCCTTCTGGACGTTGACGTCGAGTGACAGAACGAGGTCATGTCCCGGTTGCTCCTGTTCTTTCAATCTGGTGCCGATGACGTCGCCACCGGAATCCACGACGACTTTCTGGATCTCGGGCGAGCCCCGCAGCCAGCGGTCATAGGTGAACTCCAGGCCCCCCTTCCCGACGATGTCACCGGGGGCGTAGGCCGGCTTCACTCCTTTGAAGTGCTCGGACTTCAATTGGTTCTCCGAGATCTCACCCACGTAGCCGAGCAGGTGCGCGGCCATCTTGCCCTGCGGGTAATCCCTTACCGGCACCTTGGCGATATCCACACCCGGGAAATCCTCTTTGTTCTCTAGGATCTGGTAGCGCGCCCGATTGGGGACGTCGGTAGCTACCACGACCGGCTTGTAGGGCGACACTGTCGTGTCCACGAGATCGCGCTTGATGTCCGACAACTTGGTGCCCGTCAGCTCACTGATCCTGCGCAGAACGCGCCGCTTCTGGCGTGGACGTTCGAGTACCTGACGGTCGACGGTGACCGCGTACGAGGTGCGGTTGTCTACCAACACCACTCCGTTGCGATCGAGGATGCGGCCCCGAGGGGGCTCGCTGTGAACGAACCGGACCCGGTTCTCCTTGGCCAGCGTCCTGTACTCCTCGGATGCCAGCACCTGCAAGAACCACAGGCGAGAGAACAGCGCTACGAAGCCGGCAACGATGAAGATGCCCATCACCGCCAGCCGCACCAGAGACTTGTCCACGCCTCCACTCTTCTGCCGCTCAGAGGTCACCATCGGTACACCTTCTCAGGGCGGAACCGGGCCGACACACGTCTCAGAAGGGGAAAGGCGAATGGCGTGAGCAGCGTGTCGTAGAGAACGACGAGCCCGGTCACCCTCGCAGTGAAGCTGAGGCTGACCCACTCCTGTCCCAGGATGATCGCCAGCATGGCGTAGCTGAGCTCCGCGATCGCCGAGGCTATGGCCACTGCGAACACCGGAGACCACACCGATTCTGACGGGGCGAAGTGTCGAAGAGAACCGACGCCGTAGCCGATCAACGTGTAGACCAAGGCGGTCAGGCCGATGATCGACTGAGGGAGCAAGAGATCCTGTAGAAGTCCCCCTGCGAAACCCACGACTACGCCGACCCGCTCGCCGTCGAGGAACGCGAGGCACACGACTACGACCAATACGAGCTGGGGGATCACACCGAGCAGCGTCACCCGCGCCAACAAGGTCGACTGCAGGGCGACCGCCACCAGAACAAGAGCAGCCATGGCAACGCCGCGGCCGAGACCGAGATCCGAGAGCAGACCGGGTGACCGGGCTTCGTTAGCAGTCATGGCCATCTCACTTGCCCTCAGCGATGTCACGCTTGCCGGAGCCAAGGATCACCTGCACGAAGTCGAGAGTGGTGAAGTCGACATAGGGCTCCACGTCTATCTCCTGCTCGAGCGCGGCTTCCTGGCTCTCGACGCTGGAGACCGTGCCGATCGGGATGTTCGGTGGGTACACGCCCTGGTCATAGCCTGCCGTGACCACCTCATCGCCGACCTCGACATCCGCTTCGGTGTCGATGAAGGCGAGGGTCAGCGGCTCGCTGGCGCCGTTGCCGCCAACCGCACCCGCGTACGCCTCTCCCTTTATCCGCGCCTTCGCATTGGCCTGCGGGTCGATGAGAAGCAAGATCGTCGCCGTGTTGTCGTCGACCCTGATCACTTTTCCTACCAGACCGTCGGGATCGATCACCGCCATGTCCGATTCGATCCCATCCGCGCTTCCCTTGTCTATGGTCACCGCCCATTTGTAGTTCGCCGGCGGCCGCCCGATCACGCGGGCGGATAACCGATCCATGGTCGGATAGGACTCGTCCAGCCCCTGCAGCTCGAGCAACCGCTCGTTCTCGACCAGGATCGCATCGGCCTCCTTGACCCGTTGCTCCATGACCTCGGCCTGAGTGCGCAACTCGGTGTTCTCCTCCTGCAGGTTCGACAGATCCCTGAGCGACGAGAAGAAGTTGCCCACGGGCGAGAAGATCGCGGTGATGCCGCGCTGGATGGGAGTGACTATGGCGCTCGAGATGTCTTTGGCCCGGTCGAGCGGGCCGGTTGAGTCCTGACGGAAATCGAGCGTTATGACGACGATCGACAGGGCGAGGAACGCGAGCAACAACAGCCGGCCTCGTCCGGTTCGACGATACATTCCGATAGAAACCTCTTCGCGTAGCGAAAACCTTGTGGGGGGCGTAGTTCACGAGCCCGCGAGCTCACGCCTCCCTGCCCGACCACTGTAACCGCTGGCTCGTGCGGGCACCCACGTCACAGGCAGGGCCTCCGGCCCCCCTAGTGGCGGGTCGAGGAGATCAGGACCCTCTTCAGAGCCTCGAACTCCTCGAGGCACTTGCCCGATCCCACCGCGACCGCGATGAGTGGGTCCTCCGCGAGGTGGATCGGCATCCCCGTCTCATGCTTCAACCGCTCGTCCAGCCCGAGCAGCAAAGCCCCTCCTCCAGCGAGCACGATGCCCTTGTCCATGATGTCGGAGGCCAGCTCGGGAGGGGTCTTGTCGAGGGTGTTCTTGACGGCGTCGACGATGGCGTTCACCGGCTCTTCGATCGCGCGACGTATCTCTTCCGCAGCCACGACGATGGTCTTGGGGAGGCCGGTCACCAGATCCCGCCCCCGGATCTCCGCCTGTTGCTCTTCCGGCATCGGGAACGCGGACGCGATCGCCATCTTGATCTCTTCCGCGGTGCGTTCGCCAAGCATCAACGAGTATTCCTTCTTGATGTAGTTGATGATCGACTCGTCGAGCTCGTCGCCACCGATGCGGATCGACTGACTCGTCACGATCCCACCAAGCGAGACGACCGCTACTTCGGTTGTTCCGCCCCCGATGTCTACGATCATGTTGCCCGTAGGTTCGTGGACCGGCAGTCCGGCGCCGATGGCAGCGGCCATGGGCTCCTCGATGATGAAGGCGCTACGCGCGCCCGCCGAGATCGTGGCTTCTTCCACCGCGCGCTGTTCGACACCCGTGATGCCGGATGGGACGCAGACGACGACCCGAGGCTTCGCGAGGAAGGTGCGCTTGTGCACCTTCTGGATGAAGTAACGAAGCATCTTTTCGGTGACGTCGAAATCGGCGATGACTCCGTCCTTCAGGGGCCGGATCGCAACGATGTGCGCCGGGGTTCGACCGATCATGCGCTTCGCTTCGGAGCCGACCGCCAGGATAGCTCCCGTCTTGGTATTGATGGCGACCACGGAGGGCTCGTTCAGGACGATGCCGCGCCCCCGCACGTAGACCAAGGTATTGGCGGTTCCGAGATCGACCGCCATATCGCGCCCGATGAACTGAAACATGTTGTCCATGTTGTGAACTCCTGAGGTGTTTTGCTGTAGTTGTTGTGAGTCGACTACCTTAGCCGATGCCCCCGAAGGGAGCCCCGGTCAGCGTCCGCACCGTCATCGCGATGCGAGCCGGCGCCCGCAAGCCATCTATATGCCGGCCGCTTCGGCCAAGGTCGCTCAGCCGAAGAAGAGGTTGATCTCTCGTTCGGCCGACTGCGGGGAATCGGAGCCGTGCACGATGTTCTCTCCGATCAGGGTAGCGAGGTCGCCTCGGATGGAGCCGGGGGTGGCCTCGAGCGGGTTGGTGGCGCCCATCAACACCCGCATGCCGGCGACCGCGTCCGGACCCTCGACCACCATGGCGACCACGGGTCCGGAGGTGATGAAGTCCACCAGCTCGCCAAAGAACGGCCTCTCGACATGCTCGGCATAGTGCTTCTTCGCCAACGTCTCGTCGATCGTGAACAGCTTCATCTCGCGCAGCTCGTATCCCTTGACCTCGATCCTCTTGATCACCTCTCCCACCAACCGGCGCTTCACTCCGTCGGGTTTGACCATGATGAACGTCTGTTGACTGTTGGGCATGTTTGCGTTGCCTCCTGTACGTGTGGGTTCTTCAGGACGGTAGCAGGTGCCCCCGTGCCTCTCCCACGACGTAATGAGAACCCGTTATGCAGACGAGGTCGTTGGGTCCCGCCTCGGCGAAAGCGGCCGCCAGCGCTCCTTTCACATCGGCAACGGAGGTGGTCGGGCAGCCCGCTTGGTCCGCGGCTAGCGCGAGGGTCTCGACCGTTGCGGCACGCGTGGATCGCGGCTGGGTCAAGATGATCGCGCTGGGGATCCGCGTCATCTCGGCGATCATCCCCTTGTGATCCTTGTCCATCAGGATGCCAACGACGAAGACAACGCGTTCGAAGGCGAATGCTTCCGACAAGCTGAGGACCAGAGCGGACAGCCCATCCGGATTGTGAGCCACGTCCAGCACGATGGGGATGCCCTCTGCGCGTTCCGTCTTCACCGTTTCCAACCGGCCCGGCGCTCGAACCTGAAGGAAACCTTCCGCCACGACGTCCGCGTCGAGGCTGCCGGACGGAAGGAAGGACCCGACCGCCTGAAGCGCCGTGGCCGCATTGATGCCCTGATGCGTCCCGTGCAGCGGCAGGAACAAGCCGTCGTAGGACCGGCCGCGGCTGGATATCGACAGGTATCGTCCGCCGAAAGCCACCTTGTTCTCCTTCAGGACGAAGTCCCGTCCCAATACGGCCACATCCCCCGGGTCGGTTGCCGCCCCCGTGATGATCGACAGCATCTCGGGGTCGCGCTCGGCTGTGATCACCATGGACTCCGGTTTGATGATCCCGGATTTCTCTTTCGCGATAGACGCTCGGTCGCCCAAGAGCTCGGTGTGATCGAGACCGATGTTCGTGATCACGGCGACCGAGGCGTCGATCACGTTGGTCGCATCCCACAGACCTCCCAAACCCACTTCCACGACGGCGACGTCGACCGGCGTGTCGGCCGCCCACAGGAAGAACAGGGCCGTCATCACCTCGAAGTAAGACAATCCTTCACCGAGACGCTCCTCGACGATCTGCAGGAACGGAACCAACTGGTCGAAGGTCTCGCCGAAGCTCTCTTCCGGGATGGGTTCGCCGTTCAGCGCGATCCGTTCCGTCATCGACTGCAGGTGCGGGGATGTGTAGGCACCCACCTTCAAGCCCGTGGCCGCGAGCAAGGAGCCGGCGATCCTGGCCACAGACGTCTTTCCGTTCGTCCCGGTCACGTGGATCGAGGGGATCCTTCGCTCCGGGTTGTCGAGAAGGTCTAGCAGTGCCTGGATCCGGTGCAGAGAAGGAGCCATCGACTTCATCGCGTCGATGCCGAGAGCCTCCAGATGAGCTCGAGCATCCGTGAAGGGCACCGTTTAAGCCTCGAGCTCTGCGAGCCGAGCTTTCAGTCTCTCCCGCCTCTGTTGATGCTCGGCGATCTTGTGCCGCTCCTTGGCGACGACCGCCTCGGGGGCCTTCGCGACGAACGAAGCGTTGGCGAGCTTGCCTTCGGCCCTCTTGATCTCTGAGTCCGCCTCGTCGATCTTGTCCTGGAGACGGGTGCGTTCAACATCGAGATCGACGGTTGCTCCGAGATCCAGCGCGAACTCGACGCCGGCGGCGGTGATCGCTCGGACCGTCCCAGCCGGCGGCGGCAACTCCGCGATCGTCAGCGCCTCGAGACGGGCCAACGCGATGACCGCGGGCTCCATGGCCATCAGCTCGTCGGCGAGAGGGCCCGGAGCCACAGTTACCGCGACGCGCTTGCCTTGAGGAACACCGTGCTCGATCTTGAGCCGGCGGATCGATGCAACGAGATCTTGGAATCTCTCCATCGTGGCCTCGACCTCGGGCTCACGCCGACCGGAAGCAGCAGGCCAGGTTGCATGCATGATCGAGCCCGCATCCGGTCGCAGACGATGCCACAGCTCCTCGGTGATGAAGGGCATCACCGGGTGCAGAGATCGCAAGATCTGATCGAGCACGTGGACCAAGACGGGAGCCGCTTCTTCGGGACGCAATTTCGAGAGCTCGATGTACCAATCACAGAACTCGCTCCAGATGAACCGGTAGAGCTCGCGCATCGCCTCACCGAAGTTGTAGACCCCTAGCTGTTGCTCGACCTCCTCCAAGGTGCACGCGAGGCGGGACAGGATCCAGCGGTCTTCCGTGGAGGTAGCGGCCCTCAAGTCGGGGCGCGCGTCACCCAGTGACGACAACACGAAGCGCGATGCGTTCCACAGCTTGTTGGCGAAGTTCCGAGCATCCTGGATCCGCTCTTCCGACACCTTCATGTCGTTGCCGGGGATGGACGCGTAAGCGAGCGAGAATCGAAGTGCGTCAGCACCGTAACGCGAGATCATGTCCAGAGGATCGATGACGTTCCCCAGCGACTTCGACATCTTCTTCCCGTGTGCGTCCCGAACGATCCCGTGGATGAAGACGTCTTTGAACGGGACCTCGCCCATGAAATAGAGGCCGGACATGACCATGCGGGCCACCCAGAGATAGAGGATCTCGTAACCGGTCACCATCACGCTCGTTGGATAGAAGAAGTCGAGATCGGCAGTCTCGTCGGGCCATCCGAGCGTCGAGAACGGCCACAGCTGCGAGGAGAACCATGTATCGAGAACGTCGGTCTCCTGGTGCACATTGTGTGAAGAGCACTCGGCACAGGCCTCTGCCTCCTCCATCGAGGCGAAGACGGCCTGGCAGTCGTCGCAGTACCAGACGGGGATGCGGTGGCCCCACCAGATCTGGCGTGAGATGCACCAGTCGCGGATGTTTGCCAGCCAGTCCATGTACGACCTGGCGAAACGCTTCGGCTCGAAGCGCATCCGCCCTTCGACCACCACATCCATGGCCGGTTTCACGAGGGGCTCCATCCGCACGAACCACTGCAGCGACAACCACGGCTCTACTTCGGTATGGCACCGATAACAGTGCCCTACCGAGTGGACGTAAGGGCGTTCGACCTCGTCGACCAGATCGAGCGCCTCGAGCTTCTCCAGAACAGCAGATCTTGCCTGGTACCGATCGAGTCCTTGGAAGTCCCCGCCGTTCTCGTTGACCCGAGCGGTGCCGTCGAAGATATTGATCTTGTCCAAGCCTTGGCGTTCGCCCATCTCGAAGTCGAGGGGGTCATGTGCAGGTGTGCCTTTGACCGCGCCGGTACCGAACTCCAGATCGACGCCCTCGTCCGCGACGATCCGCATGTCGCGCTCTGGAAAGAAGGGGTGGACGACGCGGCGGCCGACGAGGTGCCGGTAGCGCTCGTCATCGGGGTGCACGAAGATGCCGGTGTCACCCAGCATGGTCTCGATCCGCGTCGTGGCGACGGAGATGAAGCCGTCGCCCTCGGACAACCTGTAGCGGAACGTGACGATCTCGCCGGCCACGTCTTCGTGCTCGACCTCGATGTCGGACAGAGCCGTCTCGCAGCGCGGGCACCAGTTGATGATCCGGTTGCCGCGGTAGATGAGTCCGTCGTCGAACCAGCGGACGAATACCGTGCGAACAGCGCGCGAGAGGCCCTCATCCATCGTGAAGCGCTCGCGGCTCCAATCGCATGCATCACCGAGCTTGCGCATCTGTTCGAGGATCCGGCCCCCATACTCTTGCTTCCAACCCCAGACGCGCTCGACGAACGCGTCTCGTCCCAGCTCGTGCCGGTTCGTGCCTTCTTTCCGGAGCTCGCGCTCGACGACGTTTTGGGTAGCGATGCCGGCGTGATCGGTGCCCGGCAGCCACAACGCCTCCTCGCCTTTCATGCGAGCACGTCTCGTCAGTGCATCCATCAGGGTGTGGCCGAGGGCGTGACCGATGTGCAACGCGCCGGTAACGTTCGGCGGAGGGAGCACGATCGTGAATGGGGTCTTCTCGCTGGTCTCGTCCGCGTGGAAGAAACCACCTTCTTCCCATCGCTCGTACCACAGTGGCTCGATGGCCCCAGGGTCGTAGACGCTCGCTAACTCAGACGTCATGGAACCCCGACCACGAGCCTCCGCACGACGTCGTCCCCTTCCTCGCGCGAACCGGACACGATGTAACCAAAGGGTTCGAGATACGGCTTTATTTGCTCTTGGTAAGTGGGGTCGGACTGATCGCTGAAGACCATCACCGACTCGGCTAAAGCCTGAGCTGTGTCCAGATCGACGAAGAAACCTGCGTCGAAGTCGGACCCGAGAGCGTCCTTAGCGGGAGCGAAGCCCTCGGCGTCCGCCAGGCGCTGCTCGGGTTGGATCGCCTGCTCCGTCGCGCTCTGCCCGTACGAGATCACAAGACGATCCCTCCCAAGGAAGTAGACGGGCGCGGGCATCCCGGGAGCTTGCAGACTGAATCCCTCCAGATCCCCCTCTGAAGCAGGTCCTGGCTGCAGACCCTCCTCGGTCAGCATCCGCTGAGCCGTATCTAGAAGAGCTGCGGTCTTGCTGGGGTCCTTCGACTCGATCACCAGGCCGCCACCTAGCTCCTGAAGGTTCGTGCCTTGCACGAAGATCCCGGCATCACCCATCCATGACAGCACGTCGTCCTCGAGATCGAGCCCTGTCTCAGAGGTGAAGGCAGACTCGACCTGGGCGCGATTGAATCCCGGGACCTCGGCGAAGAGACCGAGGAGCTCGGTCGCGAGACCACCGAGGTTCGGCACCCCCAAAGCCGCCCACGATTCGGCGGGCAAGCTGAGCAGGAGGCCGGGCCCGGTGAACGAGCTGAAGCCCGCGAAGGGGCCTTCGGTAGGCGAGCCACCCGAGCTCTCGAAACCGATCGAATCCGAGGTCACGTAGGCCACTCCGGCCCAGGGCGGGAGGTCTCCCAGATCGAGGTTCTCGAAGACCGCTCGGTCCTCAGGCGTCATCTGCGGGTCCTCCTGGATCAACGAAAAGAGAGCGCTGGAGTCTGCGTAGAACAGCCCGAGCCAGTCGTCACGCAGAACCTCGATGGCGTCGAGGAACTTTTCCGACTCCTGCAACGAGTCGCCCTCGCTCGCGTCGATCGTGGCTTTGACCGCGTCTTCGGTCCCGCCGACGAAGAATCCATCGATGATCACGAAAGACGGGGAGCCGGGTTCATCCTCGACCAGCTCGTATGTCGTTCCCCTGTACTCACGCTCCACTATGGGTGCGCCCGGGTCTTCTTCCTCCTGGACACGGTGGATGAAGTCCCTCAGAGCTTCATCGTCCTTGCTCTCGACGAGCACGCCGAAATTCGGGAGCTCAGGAGTTCCGCCCGGCATCAGGTAGCCACCGATCTGATCTCCCAGCCACGGTTCGACATCTTCTTCGTAGGAGAGACCATCTTTGCCGAGCTGATCATCGAGGAGCTCGATCAGTTTGTTGAGGGCGTCATCGGTGCTCTTAACCTGCGGGAACTTCTGGAGAAGATCGTCCAGCGCCATCTTCTGGTCGTTGGAAGGACGCAGGAAGAGGTTTCCGTAGAAGACAGAGTCCCTGGGAACCAGCCCGATCGCCTGATCCTCGGCCGGCGCCATGAAGCGCACGTAAGCCACAGCCGCTCCTCCCACGACAACGAGGGCAACCAAAGCGATAGCCACTGCCTTCGTTCTCATAGGAAACCTCCTCGCAGATCAAGGCATACGGATACTAGGAGAGGGCGAGGAAGGTGTTGAGGTGAAAGGTGGGTCAGGCGGAACGTTCGCGAGCGGGGCGCGCGGGGCGCTCCTTGGCTCGCGGTACGAGCGTGGGATTGACACGCTCGAGAACCACCTCGCGGTTGATGATGCACTTGCCGATGTTCTCTTGGCTCGGCAGGTCATACATGACGTTCAACAAGACCTCTTCGAGGATGGCGCGCAATCCGCGTGCCCCCGTACCGCGAAGCATCGACTGCTCGGCTACCGCCTCGAGCGCGTCGATGGTGAAGTCGAGCTCGACGCCGTCGAACTCGAAGAACCTCTTGTATTGCTTGATCAATGCGTTCTTGGGCTCGGTGAGGATCTCGACGAGAGCTTCCTTGTCGAGGTTGTGGACGTGGGTGATGACTGGAAGCCGGCCGATGAACTCCGGGATGAGCCCGAACCTCAGGAGATCCTCCGGAAGAACGTGCTCGAGGATCGTTCCCAGGTCCTTCTGCTCCATCTTGCGTACGTCGGCCCCGAAACCGACACCCTTTCGGCCGATGCGGTTCTCGATGATGCGCTCGAGCCCGGCGAAAGCCCCTCCACAGATGAAGAGCACGTTCGTCGTGTCGATCTGGATGAACTCCTGGTGCGGGTGCTTCCGGCCGCCTTGGGGAGGAACACTGGCCGTGGTCCCCTCGAGGATCTTCAGGAGTGCCTGCTGCACCCCTTCCCCGGAGACGTCACGAGTGATCGACGGGTTCTCCGACTTGCGAGCGATCTTGTCGACCTCGTCGATGTAGATGATGCCCGTCTCGGCCCTCTTGACGTCGTAGTCGGCTGCTTGGATCAGCTTCAAAAGGATGTTCTCGACGTCTTCCCCGACGTAACCCGCCTCGGTCAGAGCGGTGGCGTCGGCGATCGCGAAGGGGACGTTGAGCATGCGAGCAAGCGTCTGCGCTAGAAGGGTCTTGCCGCAGCCGGTCGGGCCGAGCAAGACGATGTTCGACTTGGCCAGCTCGACGTCGCCCTCGGTGGCCGCACCCACCTGGATCCGCTTGTAGTGGTTGTAGACCGCGACCGAAAGGACCTTCTTCGCCTGTTCCTGCCCGACGATGTAATCGTTCAGGAACTCGTAGATCTCTTTGGGCTTGGGAAGGTCTTCGAGCTTGAGCTCGGGCGTTTCAGAGAGCTCTTCCTCGATGATCTCGTTGCAGAGGTCGATGCATTCGTCACAGATGTAGACGCCGGGTCCGGCGATCAGCTTCTTGACCTGCTTCTGGGACTTGCCACAGAACGAGCACTTCAACAGATCGCCGCCGTCACCGAACTTCGGCACTGTCAGACCTCCCTAAGCTTCGGGATCGGGGGCCGGGGACGCCTCGACCTCGCGGGCGACCCGTCCTGCCTCGCCCGGAAGGAGAGCTCCGTTACCGGCCTTCTTCTCAGCGAGAGAACGGCTGCTGATCACCTCGTCGACGATACCGTAAGCCTTTGCATCCTCGGCTGTCATGAAGCGGTCGCGGTCGATGTCCTTCTCGACCTGCTCGTAGTCGTTGCCCGTGTGCTCGGCGATGATCTCGGCCATCCGCTTGCGAAGCGACAGGACCTCTTTAGCGTGGATCTCGATGTCGGTGGGCGTGCCCGAGAAACCGGCAGACCCCTGGTGGATCATGATCTTCGAGTTGGGCAGCGAGTAACGCTTGCCCTCGGCGCCACCCAGAAGCAAGATCGCGCCCATCGACATGGCCATGCCGACACAGATCGTGGATACGTCGGGCTTGATGTATTGCATGGTGTCGTAGATCGCCATGCCCGCATAGACCATGCCGCCTGGAGAGTTGATGTACAGGCTGATGTCCTTGTCTGGATCCTCGGACTCCAGATGCAGCATCTGGGCGACGATGAGGTTGGCGACCTGGTCGTCCACGGGGGTGCCGAGGAAAACGATCCGCTCTTTGAGCAAGCGAGAGTAGATGTCGAAGGAGCGCTCGCCACGACTCGTCTGCTCGACGACCATGGGAACGAGGTAGTTGCGGTAAGCGTCCTGATTCATGACTTGTAGCCCTCCGTCTCCCCGCCACCCTGGACAGGTCCTCCACTATGAATCATCGGTCACCCTCCCGATGACATTCACCGAGCCAACCACATAGTCCAGAGCCTTGCGGCGCATGATATCGGCGGCTACCGCCCCGACCCGGCCTGACTCGACCAGGTTCTGGGCCACCTCCTTGGGATCCCGCTGGGCCTGTGCCGCCGCCATCGAGATCTCGCGACCAAGCTCCTCTTCGGAGACATCGACGTTCTGCTCCCGTGCTATCTCTTCTAAGAGAAGCTCGGCTTTCACCGATCTGGCCGCCTGCTCGCGCAGGTCCCGGCGGATCTCTAGCTCGGTCAGCTGCAGCTGGGCGCCGTAGGTGTCGAGCGTCAACCCAGCCCGCTCCAGATCCTGCTCCAGGTGCTCGAGGCGGTGCCCGAACTCGCTCTCGACCAGCTTCTCGGGCGGCTCCAGCTCGGACGCCTCGACCAAGGCGGTCAGTGCGTTCGTCCGCAACTCTTCTTCGTTCATACGTTCCTTGACGGTGGCGAGCCGAGCGCGAAGGTCCTCTTTCAGATCGTCCAGGGACTCGAACTCCCCCACGGTCTTGGCGAACTCGTCGTCCACCACCGGAAGCCTCTTGGTCTTGACCTCCTTGACCAAGACCGTGAACGAAACCGGCTCGGTACTGGAATGATCGTGATCGGATCCGTCATCACCATGGATATGGATCTCGTCGGTGAACTTCAAGATCGCACCGGGTCGGGTTCCCTCCAGTTCCTCGTCCAAGCTCGGGGGGCCGGTGCGCGAACCGACCTCGTAGAGGAAGTCGGGAGCGCTCAGGCCTTCGACCAACGAGTCGTTCTGATACCCCTTGAGGTCGACCAGGACATGATCACCCCGCCGGGCTTCCCGCCCCACGGATTCGAGCTCGGCGAAGCGGTCTCGCAGCCGCTCGAGCTGTTCGTCTAGGTCTTCGTCGGTGATCTCCGGCGATGGAGCCTCGACCTCGATCCCCGAGAGCTCCGGGATCCGGACCTCGGGCCGCACATCTACGGTGGCCTCGAAGACGAGAGGTGTGCCCGCTTCGAACTCGACGACTTCTATCTCCGGCGGCGCTATCGCCTCGAGGTCCTCGGCCCGCAGAGCGTCCCTGTAGATCTGTGGAAGAGCCTCCTGTAATGCCTCTTCACGCACGGTATCCAGGCCCACCCTGGCGTCGATCATCTGGCGCGGCACCTTGCCGCGACGGAAGCCGGGGATGCGGATCTCATTGGCCCACTTGCGGTAGACGGCGTCTATCGCGGGCTTCAACGCCGACTCCGGAACCTCGACCCGCAGCTTGACGCGGTCCTTCTCTAGCTGCTCAGTGGTGGTTTGAAGAGGGGGTCCCGACATGGGCGCTCATCCTAGCGGCGGGGTGTGTCGCTCCCCGGCTCGCGCGGCCCCCGAGAGGGTTTCGCCTGTAGGGGGCGAAGTCTGTCCAGCAGCACCTCAGGCCGAGGGCCAGATTGGGAGCCGCGAACCGCGCTAGGCGGACGAAAGTGGGGATGGCGGCTCGCGACTCCCAATCTGATTCTCGGATGTTGCTTGCTCTGCCTATGGTACAGAGGCGAACGCGCAGGGTAAACGCGCTCACGCGCTATTCGTACACCGAGCCTGGCGAGATTCCGCACCGCGAAGAATCTTGTGGGCACCTTGATGCGATGCTTGAGCCTTCGGGGCGTAGCGCAGCTTGGTTAGCGCGCGTGCTTTGGGAGCACGAGGTCGCCGGTTCGAATCCGGCCGCCCCGACAACGACGTGTCGGTAAAATCAACCCACTGCGGGCGTAGCTCAATGGTAGAGCCTCAGTTTTCCAAACTGAAAACGCGGGTTCGATACCCGCCGCCCGCTCCACTAGGTCCTCGGCCCGCCCTGGGGCCGGTAAGCCCATCTCGCTAGGACCGACAGTAGTTATCGCGCTGCCCTTTTGGATCCGTCGCCACATGAAGTCCTCCAGCGGCTTCGTAGCTCCACAGCGAGTACAGCGCCGCTTCACGTCCACCTAGAAAGTGTATGAACCACCTATGACAAAAACGCCTGAAGTTGCCGACGCGATAGCAGCACGTACTGATCGGTATGTCGGTTGGTTGACGGAGGCTTGTTCTATCCAGTCGTTGGCCGGACAGCCTGACGAGCTCGAGCGCATGGCCCGCTGGGTCGAAGAAAAGCTCACCGACCTCGGCGGCGACACCCGTCGACTCACCTACGAAGGCGCTCCCGATGCGATCCTGGCGCGCCTCGGCTCCGGTCCCCGCACCGTTCTGATCTACGACCACTACGACGTGCAACCGGTCGACCCGATCGAGCTGTGGGACTCCAAACCGTTCGAGCCGGAGATCCGCGACGGGGTCTTCTATGCGCGCGGCTCGGCCGACAACAAGGGTGACCTTGTTGCACGCCTCGCGGCGCTCGAGGTCTACCAACAGGTGCACGGCGAGCTTCCGGTGCAGGTGAAGTTCCTGGTAGAGGGAGAAGAGGAGACCGGCTCGAAGTCCTTCGAAGCCATCGCCGAGCACTACGCCGACGAGCTCGCGGCCGACGGCTGCATCTGGGAGGGCATGGGGATCGACCACGCGGGGAGGCCGGAGCTGGTGCATGGCGCCAAGGGGCTCGCTTACGTGGAGCTGGTCTACCGAGGTCTGGCCGAGGATCAACATTCATCTCTCGCGGTGGTCGCACCAAGCCCGGTGTGGCATCTGGTCGAAGCTCTGGCCAGCCTTCGCTCGCCCGACGGAAAGGTCCTGGTCGACGGGTTCTACGACGACGTCGAGCAACCAACCGACGCCGACCTGAAACTGCTCGAACAACTTCCGTTCGAAGAGGAAGAGGAGCGCAAGCGGCTCGGCGTCGGCCACTTCGTCGGCGACGTGACCGGGCAGGACCTGCTTCGCCGCTACTACTTCGAGCCCACCTGCAACATCGCGGGGATCGTCGCGGGGTTCACGGTGCCGGGCGCTTCGAAAACGGTGCTGCCTAAGGAGGCGATGTGCAAGCTCGACTTCCGGCTGGTACCTAACCAGGATCCCGATGACATCGTCGCGAAGCTACGCAAACACCTGGACGCACGCGGCTTCAACGACATCCAGATCAACCGCTTCAGCAACGAGCATCCGGTACGCTCCCCAGCCGATTCGCTGGTCGCTCGAGCCGCGCTCGAAGCCGCGAAGGAAACGTTCGAGCACGAGCCGGCGGTCTCCCCAATGATGATCGGAACGGGGCCGATGTATCCGGTCGCGCACTCACTGGGCATCCCCACGGTGTCTCCGGCAGGAGTGCACCGGCCGGACTCGAACATCCACGCGCCGAATGAGAACTGTCGCATCGACGACTTCCTGAAGATCATCGACTACACGGTCTCGTGGCTGGAGAAACTGGGCTCGATCGACGACGACTAGCGCAAAAGGAGAGGGGGCCGGTTGCCCGGCCCCCTCTTTAAAACGGCTCCTCTGCGTGAAGGAGTCTCCAGATACCTAGCTCTGGTTCGCCTTCGTCCCGGTCGTGCGCATGATCAGCGCACCGCCTGCGAAGAGCACCAGCGCCAGCACCAGGAAGACCAGCACGTCTCCACCGGTGAAGGGAAGCACCGCTCCGGCAACCTTCACCGGCTGGTTCAGCGCCGGCGACAACCGGAGGCCGAGAACCGATGGCCCTTCGGCCTTGTCCTTCGCCAGCGTCACGGCCTTGTCCTTGTCTTTCTCGAGCTGCTCACCGAGGACCTCGTCGGCGATCTCGGGGTTCTCCTCGGGGGTGCTGGGGTTCTCTTCGAGGCAGTTGCCGTCGGCGTTCATGACGGTGCCGTCCGGGCAGGGGATGTCCTCACCACAGTTGCCGCCGGCAGGCATGACCGAGCCATCGGGGCAGGTGGGCTTGGTGATGACTTCGCCGCCGACCTCGTCGGGCTTCTCACACTTGCCGTTGGCGGGCATCACCGAGCCGTCGGGACACGTCTCCTTGTTGGTGTCGCCCGGCTTGGTCTGGACCGGCTTGGTCCGCACAGGCTTGCCGCACCAGCCTTCGTTGTCGTCTTCGAAGTCGTCGTCGTTGCCGCAACCGTTGTTGCCGTCCTGGTCGAGCTGATCGTCTCCGCCGCTGCCGCCGGGCTGATCCACGCCTCCGTTGGTGCGATCGGGGCCACGCCCATCATCGTCGGGGTCGGACTGGGCCTTCCCCTGGTTGCCGGATCCACCCGCCTCGACGTGCTTGTCCTTGCCCGACGGGTGCTTGTTGTCTGCATCACCCTCGGGGTCAGGTGCGTTCGCGACCCCGTCGTTGTCGTTGTCCTCCGTGACGGGCTCCGAGCTCGATGACGGCTTGGAGCTCCCGCTCTTGGAGGACTTGGAGGTGGTCGTTGAGGTTGAGTCCGGGGAGGGCTCCGACTTGGCGGGCTCGGCTTTGGCGTTCTCGTTGCTGCTGGAAGCCGCCTGGCCGCTGGCCTGGTTCGACTCCCCTTTAGCTTGTGCGGACTGGGCCTCGCCCTGTCCAGACTGGGCCTGGCTGGGCTTGTCCTCGGGTCCGCTGTCACCTGCGAAGCTCGGAGCAACCGCAACGATGGCAAGAGACGCCAACGCCGAGATCAGTCCCGAGATCAAGAGGCCGTTCGACTTCTTCTTACGATCCATGGTGTGTCTCCTTCTCCTAGTGGTGTTGCAGGGCCACTGAATCCATCGGCGGGAGCGAGACAAGGCAGTACCACCCGGAATGACTATTTAGGGCATAGCCCTTTATGACTACGCGTCCAGGATTTGGAACGAGATCAAGCCGACCGCGCGACGGGAACCCACGCACAGCCAGGCGGGTTGGGCGCGTGTCACCACCGGGGGCGAGGCGCTAGGAGGCGGCGCCCGGATTGCCGAGGATGAGGGCGATGATCGCCGTGGTTACCGCGGAGCTGACCCCTACCCTCCCGACCCTTTGGACCAGCAGCATCCACTCCCGGAGACGCGGCCGCAGGGCCGCGAGGACAGGGATGTTGTCGAACAGACCGAAAGGTTTCGGGATCACCGCGACGAGAGCCTCCACTACCAACGGATCGAACTGACGGCTCCCCTCGGCCTGCAAGATCTGGATCGCCGCCGCCGGTGACAAGCTCTGACGCTGAGGGCGAGTCGAGGTCATGGCGTCGTAGGCCTCGGCCACCGCGATGATCCGAGCGAACAGCGGTATCTCACGGCCTCGCTTGCCGTTGGGATATCCGTCCCCATCCCAGCGCTCGTGGTGATGAAGGATCCCGTCGGCCACATCGCGTGTCACCACTTCGAAGGCCATCATCGCTCCAAGCAGGGCGTGCGACTCGACCGTCCGACGCTCTTCATCGGTGAGATCGCCGGACTTGCGCAAGATGTGTTCGGGGATCCTGATGTTGCCGACGTCGTGCAGGAACGCGGCGGTCGAGAGCTTCTTGAGCTCCTCGGGCGATAGGCCCAAGACCTCGCCCATATCGTGAGCGAGCTTTTCGACCCGGTCGGTGTGGTTGATGGTGTACGAGCTCTTGGCGTCCAGGTCGTCGGCGATCTCGGCCAGCAGCTCGAGCCGGTCGGCATCATCCTGGGCGATGGCGTCACCCTGGTAAGCGCCGCGGCGATCGAACCCAAGCAGTTGGGTGTTGCGCACCAGCCGCTTTTCGGCCCGGTGACGTTTGAGCCAGTTCCACAACATGAGGTCTCCGAAGGAGAAGATGGACGAGGAGGGATCCCGTTCCCACAGACGGCTCCCGGTGACGATCGTGAGGACGGTCAGGAAGCCCACCACCACGAGGGCCGGAACGAAGCTCGGATAGATGCCGGTGGATACGAAGAAGGACAAAGCACCGCCCATGGGGGCCAGGGCGACGATGAACGAGGCGACGAGAGAGATGACAAGCGGGGTCTGTTCGGCGTTGAGCTAGATGGGCCCGGGCCCGCGCTGATAGATATCCTGTCGGCAGTTTCCATAGACCTACGTCGTTGTCGGCCATGGCGCCGATCGCGCATGAATGGCTGTCCCGGTGATCGCTTCCTATGCTACGCCGAACCCGCCTGAGCCGGGACGTGGGACAAGCTGATCAGATGCCGCGGCGTCAGGGCATTGGGGGAGGGGCGTACCTGCCCCTACCGGATGAAATGGCTCGAAAGACTATGGAGTTGCAAATGCCTTCCTCCTACCGTGGCGTCTAGCAACCAGCCAAAGGGGATGAAGCATGACAAGAGCGAAAGTGGTCGGAGCGATCAGGTTCGTGGTTCTGGGGGTAATGGGCGCCGCCCAGTGGGAGCACACACCACCGGCATCCATGACAACTGCACGAAGCTCAATCAGAAGTGGCCGCATGGCGTCGGCTGCCGCGGCGCCGTGGACCGGGGGCGGAAGCGTGACCAACTTCTACCGCAACACCGACGCCTACAACCGCGCCGGCGCGCACAACGGAACCCTCGACCGAGACAACGACAAGATCGCCTGCGAGAAAGGCCAGGAGCCGGAGCCCGCATGATGGCTAACCTCCCGCCGCTCGGCCCGAGGAGGTCTCTGAGTTCAGGGTCACCTGGTGTTGGAGCTCTCAGTGCCGCTTTCAGGATGCTCTCCAGGCGGGCTTGTTTGACGTACCCCCACTAGACTTAGTGCATCGGCCTAGATCATGCGCCCGTAGCTCAGCTGGATAGAGCGTCGGACTTAATCCGGATGTCGGGGGTTGAATTCCGGGCGCACTAGATAAGAGAGCAGTCAGAGCCTCTTTACGGCTCCGATGATGTCGTGTACGCAGGCTGCTTCTGCGCCCCACAAAAACCCCACAGCGCGAACAACGATCGAGACAGGGCACTCGGCTGATACTCGGATCTCTAAATGAGGTCGGCCATCCTCCCAGTCACAGATGCACATCGGATGCGCAACTAATCGAGAGACGAACGCCTCAGAGGACGCGCGTACATTCAAAGTGTCTGTCCTCAAGGGGAGAAGGAGCCTGGTGAAGCGACGGCCGCTTCTCGGGAGTTCGAATCCCTCCTGGCACTTGCAGGCTTAATCGTGATTCGACGTGGCTGCTCAGCAAGTGACGCAGCGGCGTCCACGGAGAACGGCCGCCGAAGATCCGCGCCGGGTGTCGCCGTCAACGAATGCAACAGCACCGACAGACAGATCGCGAGCAGCCGACGATACGGCGAAGATCTCGTCGTGGCGGCACGCTGTATCGCTCGATCAACAAGGCGTAATAAAGAGCCCGCGATGCCCATCGGGCCGAACCAGGAAAGGAAGACACGTTCCCGACGTTCGACGCTAAACAGCGATAGTGCAGCGAAGCCGGCCGGCGGCCGGCGTGCGACCACCGCCCAGAGCGCGAAGAGGACGCCCTGCGCCGAGCCCGCCCCACGCCTCCCAGGGCAACATCGCCCCGGAAGAAGGTGAAAACCGGAAGGATCAGCACGTTGACGAGCGACTCCTCGATCTCTTCGAGCTCGTCGCGCAGTCTGACTCGACGACCAACGAGAAGACCAACGAGCTACGAATACACCCCAACGCTCCAGACCCGCCGACGAGGTGGATCGATCCCAGCGCACCCAAAGCAAGCGCGAGGCCAAGCGTCACGACGTTGCTGTGCTCGATGTCCCAGCGGTGCAGAGCGATCTCAACCACTTTGCCGGCGAGGAACCCCAGCAACGCGCTTCCAGCGGCGACCGCGATCGTGAGCTCCTTCACCGCCTCGAACCCCAATGCCCGGATCCCTTCTCTTCCAGGCGAGCGCAACGCCGATGAGCACGAGTGGCAGCGCTAAGCCGTCGTTGGAGGCGGACTCGAGCTGCAGCGAGCTACGGACGCCGGGCGTGAGGGTTGTCGTCGGCCATCTGGCCGGTGATGAACGTGGATGCCACGACCGGATCGGTCGGCGTCAGGATCGCTCCGATCAGCAGGGCCATCCACAGCGGGACCGACAACAGCAGATACGCACCGGCCGCGGTCACCGCCAGCCACATCACCGGCATGCCGGATGGCCAGCAAGGCGACGACCCGCCGCCATTGTTGCTGCAGGTCTTGCTTGCTCACCTGTAGACCTGCCGACATCAGCGAGACGGCAAGCGTTATCCGAGCCCAGTGCTTCGAGCACGCGCTGTTCCGAATCGAGTTCGGCGGCGGGGTCGACGAAACCGAGCGCCCGCAGCCCAGGACCACGCCCAGCAGGAAGCGCGCCAGCGCCGTGGTCAGAAAGATCCTTTTCAGAACCGCCGACAACAGCCCCAGCCCAAACAGCATGGCGCCGACGATCAGCAGCACTGGGTCGACATTCCCAGCGCCACCTATACCCCGGCACTCTACAGCGCCACTCTGTAGGACTCTAGTTTCACCCCACAAAACCCCCGGCGGAAAATGACCTGTTCGGTAGCTGGTCAGAGGCCAGATCGAGAAGAAGTGCTGGACTCTCCAAACTTCTAATCGAATGTCGGGGTTCGAGCGCGGTGCGCTTCACCGATGGCAGCACTCAAAACCCGCTCCGAACTAGAGCGAAGAGACGAGGACGGAAATGATGGGGCGCGCTCATCCCGCCGCGCCTCGAGAACCCGCTCGGGCGCTGACGATGAACACGGGAGAGCCTTCTGTCCAGCCCGCTACGTGCGCTGCTCGGCGATCCAGGATCGCATCGCCGAGCGACCGGTCCACCGCCGGTGGGGTCGTCGCCGAGTTCGACCAGCAAGGCCCGAGCGGTGAGCACTGCCAGGCGGTTGACCCCCTCCTCGCCGATCATCCCGGCTAGGTGGAGCGTGACCGCCCCGTGAGCGGAGGACCAGAACGGCATGGCCGTCTGGAAGGCGTCGTCGTTCTTTATGCGTCCGGCGTCCATGCAGCGCTGCACCTCGTCGACGAGCATCTGGAACGTGTAGAGGCCGACACCAGCGTCAACCTCATCCAGAACACGCTCCATGAACATCACCCTGTACATCGTCGGGTTCTCGATCGCGTTTCGACAGTAAGCCCAGCCTTGTTTCGCGAGATCGGCCACGGGATCGTCGCTCTTGTCGACGCTTGTGAGGTGCTGGGCGAGGCGCTCGAAGCCAGTCTTGCGGATCGCGTGGCGAAGCTCGTCGATCGAGCCGAAGTGCGTGTAGACGGCTGAGGTAGACACACCCACCTCCGTCGCTAGGCGACGGGTCGAAAGTGGCTCATGCGACGCGATCAGTCGGGCGCCTGCCTCCACCAGCGCCTCAGCTACAGCAGGGTCCGCAACCCTTGGGCTCACATTTGACAGCTTAGCGTATCGCTGTTATCAAACAATGTTATATAACGGTGCTACGCGAGGAGGATGAAATGTACGACGCGATCATCGTCGGGGGGCGGTGCGCCGGGGCCCCACTCGCCCTGTTGCTCGCCCGCCGTGGGCACAAGGTTCTGGTCGTTGACCGGGCGACCTTCCCTAGCGACACGATGTCGACCCACTTCATCCAAAGCCCCGGTATGGCTCGCCTGCACCGCTGGGACCTGGCGGAAAAGGTCCGAGCGACGAAGTGCCCGCCCGTGGAGCGAGCCGTGTTCCACCAGCCGGGCGTCGAGCCGCTCGAGTTCCCCCTGCCCGATCGACCGGCCATCGCCGGCTTGGTGGCGCCCCGCAGATACCTGCTCGACGAGATCCTGATCAACGCCGCCGTTGATGCGGGAGCCGAGCTGGCCGAGGGGGTATCGGTCGACTCGCTACTCCGAGAGGACGAGCGCGTGGTCGGCGTCCGAGGCCACGACGTCACTGGGAGCTTCGAGGCACGCGGGCGCATCGTCGTTGGAGCCGACGGGCGTCACTCTGTGGTCGCACGGGAGACGGCTGTCGAGTCCATCGCGTTCCACGACCCACTCTCGTGTGGCTACTACTCCTACTTCCACGGCGTCGAGATGTGCAACGCCGTCGAGACGGTCATGTACGAGGACCTGTTCAGCGTGGTCTTCCCGACCAACGACGACCTCACCCTGGTCGCCATGGGCTGGCCCCCTCCCCGGTTCCGCGACCTCAAGCGCGACATCGACGGAAACTTCAGAGCGGGGCTGGCGCGTCTAGGCGAGCTCGGCGAGCGGATCCTCAGCGGCGAGCGGATCGAGCGCTACGTCGGCAGCGCGGACGTGCCGAACTTCATCCGTCGCGCATGGGGGCAGGGATGGGCTCTGGTCGGAGACGCCTTGTTCCACAAGGATCCGGTGCCCGCCGACGGCATCACCGACGCTTTCCGCGGCGCGGACTATCTCGCCCACGCGATCCATGCGTTCCTGTCGGGAGAGACCGACGAAGGATCCGCGCTCGATGACTACGAGCGTCGCCATAACGCGGTCGCGCTGCCGCAGCTCGAGGCGGCGATGCGTAGTGCGTCGTTCGAGCTCGCTCCGCCGCAACGGATCGAGGCCTTCTTCGAGATCCGCATCCACAACGAGATGGAGGTCAGCGAGCTGCTGCAGGACACGATCCGGGCCTAGAGGTCACCGCCGGGTCGCGGACCTGGGGCGGCCGGGGCATGTGGGTAGGACCGCCCTGTGGAGTGGCTAGGTAGCGGGGACTAGTCGATCGCGCACCCACTCGTCACGCGCGGCGTCGCGCTGATCTACCTGATCGCCTTCGCCGTCCCGCACAACCAGTTCACTGCCCTTTTAGGCGACAACGGTCTCCTGCCTGTCCCTGCTGCGCACAGGTCACGATCCTGGCTCATCTAGCGATGCAAAGACCACGATGTTGTCTAGGTAGTGACCGGTGCTGTCGTCGAAGGCTCCTCCACAGGTGAGGATGCGCAGTCCTGCGTGGTCGATGTCTCCATACACCAGGTCCGTTGGGAACTTCTCCTTGGGATAGCGCTTCACCTCGTCGACGGTGAAGCGCGCCGTAGACCCATCTGCTCTTTCGACGAGCACCGCGTCGCCGGGCTTCAGCTCGCCCAAACGGAAGAAGACAGAGGGGCCCTCTGCCGCCGAATCAACGTGCCCCAGCAGGATGGCCGGTCCCAACTCACCTGGCGTCGGAGAATGGCGGTACCAGGCTGCATCGTTATAGCGAGGGCCGGGAGCCGGCACCTCCAACGAACCATCTGTAGCCTGGCCAAGGTGCTGGAGCGACGAGCTCACCCCGATCGATGGGATCCGCAGCCGTGAAGGCTTCGATCGCGGCAAAGTCGATGCAGCGTCGTTCCGGTGGGGCGCTCGGCGTGCGTGCGCCCGAAGGTCTCCAGCTGTCTCAGAGTGATTGCCATGCGACATCAGGTTCGGGGGTGAGGACGCCACATCCGCCGACATCTCAACGTGGGGCGCTCGCTGCTGCGAAGCGACCGATACCCCGATGGCCCCCATCCCCGCGAGCATCAGTAGGACGGATATCACCGTCGTCATGAAGCGGGGGCGGGTGGGGATAGAGCGTCTGCCCATCTAGGTACTAGGCCTGCTGCCCGAAGCGATCACGCAGGACCCACACGGACAACGACGAAAGGACCAGAGCGAAGCCGAGAAGCAACAGCTGAGCGCTCTCGAGCCCGCTGGTCGAACCTGCTCCGGCACTCGCGCCGCCCCGAGGGACGCGGATCACTTGGCTGGTGATTTCACCCGGCGTGGTCGCGGCGCCGGAGGTAGGTCCGGCGAAGTTGGAATCTCTAGAGATCGTGCCTTCACCACCCGAGTCAAGACCCTCTGTATCGGGACCTTCAGAGTCCGGCGTTCGAGTGGGTGCAGGAACCTTCGGGCT
>JAUJPD010000008.1:75771-81831 GCA_030447315.1 Actinomycetota bacterium
GTTGCGGCGGGTTCAGGTTGCAAGAAGTTCGTCGTCAGGCCGGTACGACAGGTCACCGTCGCCCCGCCACCATTGCCGGACCCGTTGCATTGGTTGACGGTGACGCTCAGAGCGGCGCTCACAGTGGAATCGGAGTCAACGGTGCAGCGCACGCGCTGCGTGCCGCCGCCTCCGTTGCCTGACTCATTGCACTGGGTCACGGTGGCCCCCGTGGTGTTGGCGGGGAATGGATCGCACAGCACCGTCGGGGCGGTGCCTCCCCCGTCGCCCGACGCATTGCACTGGTTGACGGTGGCGCCGGTGGGGGTTCCCGTCCCCGTGATGTTGTTCACTACGTCGACGGTGCAAGTCACCGTGCCACCTCCACCATTGCCCGAACCATTGCATTGGTTCACGGAGGTGACGAGCTCGGTCGAGCTCGTCGTGGTCGAGGGCGTACACGTCAGGGTGGCGGGATCATTCGCGGCGCCGTGACACTCCGTCAAAGTGACAGTCGAGCTGGTCGTCGTTCCGGTCAGGTTATTGGTGATGGTGTAGTGACACTCAACGGCTTGACCCCCGACGTTGTCGGTGCCGTTGCATTGGCTGACCGCGATGTCTGCTTGAGCACTCATCGGTGCTGTGATGAACATCAAAGAGATGATCGAGACCGCGAACAGGAGCGCTAACGCGCGAGGCTTGCTTGTGGAAGTGAGCTGCATGTGCGTGTCCTCTCAGCGGACATAGGTGAGAACGACCGTGCGGTCGCTCAAGGGACGATCCAGCGCCGAGCGCCGTGCCCCCTCTCATCTACTATTCCGCGAGTGCCTTTTCGGCATTGAAGTAGCGCACCGCCCGCCGCTGTCCCGGCGAGACCCGGTGCTACCTTCAACCATCGACACGGGGCGACCCCAACTGAAGCCGGGGCGTTCTGCGGACGCCCTCCCAGCTGAGATACCAGGGCGTGGACGGGTCCGTGGGGCATCATGAGCAAATGACCGAGCCCAAGGCTGGAACCCCCCGGCGGAAGGATGTCTCCGATGAGGCATCCGACGATCGGGACCGGACCTCGGCGAGGCGGGACCTGACCTCCGAGGACCGAGACCGCAGGGCGTCCGATCGGGACCGAACCTCCGAAGCGCGGGATCGCAGCGCCGAGGGACGCGATCGCGCGGCTGAAGGCCGAGATCGGCTCGCCGGCTCACTGGAAGCTGGGGCCACTGCTCATCAAGGGATCCACGATCGCCGCCAACAGCAGTTCGGAAGACGTGCAACCGACGTCAACGCCGGCTCCGACCGGCTCAGTGCGGCCTCCGACCGCGCCGAGGCAGCTTCCGACCGGGAGGCGGCCGGAGCGGGTCGGCAAGAAGGAGCAAGCGACCGAACCGATGCCTCAGAAGATCGAGACGCGGCCTCGACCGATCGAGACGCGTCAGCGCGCGACCGTCAGGCCTCTTCAGTCGACGAGCTCACCGGTGCATACCGGAGGGGGGCCGGATTGGTCGAGCTCGAGCGAGAGATGATGAGGGCCAAGAGAACCAGAGAGCCTTTCGTCGTCGCCTTCATAGATGTCGATGGACTCAAGACGTTCAACGATTCCCTCGGTCACGACGCCGGAGACCAGTTGCTGCGACGCGTGGCGGATGCCACCAGGGCACAACTCCGCTCCTATGACCTGATCGTGCGTTTCGGAGGCGACGAGTTCGTGTGCGGTCTTTCGAACCTTCGACTAGCCGAGGTAGCCGAACGGTTCCGACTGATCAATGCAAACCTGGCACCTGATGAGTCATCGATAACAGTGGGTCTGGCGGAGATGGCTGGTGGCGAGTCCCTAGTGGAGCTCATCGCCCAAGCTGATGAAGCCCTTTACGAACAACGCCGCCCGCACTCGCCCCGGTAGAAACCCGCTAGCCGCTCGGACCTGACTTCGCAGGAGATCTTCTCGTAAGGCAACCCGACTACAGCATGAGGTGAAGGACCAAACGCATCAGCCATCAACTGTGCGAGATGCGACACACCCGGCATCGTGAGGATCCACCCGGTGGCCCCCCACCCGAGATGGATATGTTCGAGCGCCCGGGCGATGGCCGCCACTCCGCGAACAGGTTCACTGCCCGTGGCAACGTAGGTCACGCGCCGAAGACCTGAATCCTCTACATCCTCCGCTGGCGCAATCTTCAGGCCCACCGGGTTACGCGCGAGGAACCAGCGGGCCACCGAACTACACGTTGAGCACGAGAACGCCACGAGAAGTTGGGCTTCGCTCTCAACGTACGGCCTCCAGCGAGGAATCCAGTTGCGGCTCTGTGCCCGGTAGTCGCTCCACCGTTGCCCGAACCGACTCTCGAGGTCGATGCCCTCATGCCAGTTGGCAAGTCCCGCGCCATAGGCAAAGGCGATCGCTGCGCTCGCCAGTAGCCATGGGTTCCAAAGTGTTGCTGCGCCAACTGCGAAGATCAGCACCATTGAAAGCTGCATCGGATTCCGTACATAGGAGTAGGGACCGCTCGTCACTAGTTGCTTGGGCGGGTCGTACGGGATCGGCGTGCCTCGCCCTCTGTGAACGAACTCGCCCACCGCGCGCACTCCCAGCGCGATCGGAACGATGAGAACCTGAGCTGCCAGACTCAAGCGCCATGAAGGAATCGCGTAGATCGCATCCCAGCTGTCAGCCTTGGCGATCGCTGCCGTCGGCACCAACCATAGAAGGAGCGCACCAGCGGTAACGATCTGCATGGCGGCTCTTTCCTTGAGGCGGGTGTCAGTCGCGGTCCATCGCGAGAAGAGCAATGAAGGCAGTAGGGCAAAAGCAATCGCAACGGCTTCACCAAGCAGCCAGCTTCGGCCAACAACCAAGACGGGGCTCAGCAACGGCATCGCGATGAGGTCAAGCCAGAAGACAGCCACGATTATCGGTACTAGCGGCCGCTCAGACGCAGCCAACGGGAGAAAAGCACCCCACAGGATCGTCCACCCGAGCCAGGGTTCGATAGCCACGCCCATGAACGAAGGAAGACTGGCATCGAACGCCCACCACCCGAAGTGGATCGCCACGAGATTGACAGCCAGTAGCGACCAGGTGTTCCACAACAGTGCAACGAGCACTCCCGCCAAGCCTCGGCGGGAAGGGCGCTGCGCCAACGCGATTCCCACCGCCAACCCGATAGGGGCCAAGGACAATACGGACCGGAGAATCAACTCGGTTCTCATGGAGTAGCCACCGTTTCGATGAGGTACCCAACCGCCTTGGTGGCCGCGTAGCGCTGCCACGGCCCGAAGTACCACGACGGAGACAGACGCCTCTCGTAGTGAAACGTCCACGAGACTTCCGTCGTATCCGCGTCGATCGCCCTCCACGAGACGATCGACCGGCCCCAGCCGATCCAGTGCGTGAAGGCGGTCGTGTCGGCCGTTGGTTTGAACACAACCGAGTGCGTGCTGCTCCGAACGATCTTCAACTCCAAGAGCCCCCCACCGTCCCGCGGCTCTGCAGCCGCCGAGTGGTCATGCGACTGCCCCATCGGCTCCATCGGTGATTCGTCGCCGAAGAAGATCGTCCGGCGGTTCCCTACATCTAGACCTTCACCGGTTGCGCCGACCGGACGAGGGAAGCCGAGTTTGAGATAGAAGGGCAGTGCCCTGTCGAAGCCCGGCGTGCTTGCAAGAGCCTGACGGACCTCAGCGACAGAGGCGTCGATGCTGCGGGTCACGCGGATGGTCTCGTGTCTAGGAAAGGAGGTGCCCGGCACTGCTCCCTCGACACTCAAGAGGAGCAACCCGATACCAACGATCGAGTACACCTTGCCCTCGGACTGCCGCCGGCGACGCACTCGATCTATCGGGTATCCGATCGCGATCCCTACCAGATAGAAAAGTGGAGCTGCCATGAGGATGCAGACAAACCCTTCCGCAAACACGATTCCCGATAGCAACAGAGCGAGGGTGATGCCCTTGACGATTACTCCCGTCGCACTCTTCGCCTTTGGGGTGAGTGAAAGGATCACCGCGAGTACAGCTGGGACTCCGATGAAGAAAACAACCGACTGGTGCAAGGACGACCCGTGCATCAGGTGGTAGGCGATCGCACCTACGGCAAGGGCGAGCGTGATCGTGATGAGAGCCCATCTGCCTGCTCCGAGGGATGGACCCGTCGTCACTTGGTTGCTCGAGGTGACCGACCCGGGCTCCTCCGGGCCCGCCTCCTCTTGGGAGGAGCGGGGCTTCATCACGAGGAAAAGGGCAAACAGGATCCCCAGGGAGCCCATGACCTGAACGAGCACCGCGAAGCCATTGCTTCCTTTGTGCACCTCGTCCCCGATCAGATAGACGCTCCACCAGATCGCGATCAGCCACACGAGTACCTGAAGGAGAGTCCGCTGCTTCTTGGGGTCCTGCCTGGGGGTGCCGTCGCCATCCATGAGATCCGCCTCTCGTTGTTACTCGATTGATTAAATCATATGATTGAAGAGCCAGCGACGCAAATGGAAGGGGCCCAGATGGCAGGAGAGGAAGCCCGACGGCCGGATCGCCGGGCCCAGATGATCGAGGCGGCGATCGCGTCCTTGAAGGACGTCGGCTACGCCGGCACCAGCATCAGGGAGATAGCCCGACGGGGAGGCTTCAACTCGGCGCTGATCTCTTACTACTTCGGAGGCCTCCATCGCTTGCTGTTGGCGGCCTTGGACCACAGCAGCGAGATCAGGATGCGTCGTTACTCAGAAGCGGTCGAGAAGGCCAAGGATCTCGAGGAATTGCTGGCCGTCGCTCGGCAGATCTACCGGGAGGACGTCGAGGGTGGCCACATCACGATCTTCACTGAGATGGTCGCCGCCAGTCTCGCTCACCGCGAGCTCGCTCCGGAACTAGTGGCACGCGCTGAACCTTGGTTGGACTTCGTCGAAGGAGCCATTCGGAAAGGCTTAGGCGACAACCCCCTACTCCAGTTGGTTCCTCCAAGGGAGATCGCGTACTCCGTTCTCTGCTTCTATCTAGGAGTGAACGTGATGACACAGCTCGAGCCGGAATCGAAACGTGTTGACGGACTGTTCGACCTCGCTAATCAATTCGCTCCTGTTGTCGGACCGCTGCTGGGACTGCCAGTGGGCTCTGTGGACACTTCCTGAGCACGGCTTTTCACCCACAAAAACCAGTCGCGGTTCGATCCCTCCGGGCGCGCTAGAGAGTCGCGGCGGTCTCGATGCGTCCATCGCGCAGGGTCACCCGCAGCGCCCGGCTAGGTGGAGGTGGCGAAACGTACGAAGGGTGCAACAGGCCGGCAAGGACCTCCACGCCATCTATCAGACGCGGGCCCGACCGGGAAAAGTAGGCCGAGGAATCCGTCACGAACAACTCACCGCTGAGTGCAGCTGGCAGCTTTCTAAACTCCGGGATGTCGAAGAGCGCCTGGAGCTGACCTACGGCACCAGCTAAGTCGTACCCGCAGGGCATGTAGACCAGCACGTCGGGTGACGCTGCTGTGATCTCCGACCAGGTCAAGGCGCGCGACCTTCCTCCAGGAGCTCCCAACGGATCGAAACCTCCGGCCGCTTCGATCATCTCCGGAACCCAGTGCCCTCCACTGAAGGGAGGGTCTTGCCATTCCAAAGCGACGACGCGCTTCCGTGCAACGCTTGCGAGACGTGTGCGAACTTCGTTCAGTCGCGCCCGAAGGTCGGTCACGATAGCCTCGGCGCGCTCCGGTACGCCTAGTGCAACGCCGACCCTCGAGATCGATCCGAGGACCTCCTCGAGAGAGTGAGGGTCTAGCGAAAGGACCTCCGCGGTACAACCGATCACATCCAGGGCCTCTTCAACGTGACCGGAGGGCACGGCGCACACGCGGCAGAGATCTTGAGCGAGGATCACATCAGGCCGAAGCTGCTGAATCAAAGCCCGATCGAGCGAATAGATGGAGTCGGATACCTGAAGCTGGTCGCGAACGAGTCTGTCGATCTCGGCCGGCGCAGTGGTGGATGAGATGGGAAGCACCTTGGACGACACGACAGGCTTGTTTGAAACCTCTTCTGGATAGTCGCAGTCGCAACTGACTCCGATCAGCGCTTCTTGGCCCCCGAGCGCGTA
>JAUJPD010000008.1:81931-126811 GCA_030447315.1 Actinomycetota bacterium
GCGGAACGAGCGACCAGGATGCCGTCCCCAGCCTCCATCATTCGCGTGTTCGGTCCGGTGGCGTAATTGAAGGACAACTCCTCGCCCGACTCCGGGCCCTCTGCAACCTTGGCGGTGACCACCGCGCAACGGAAAGGAGAGGCACCTCCTTGCTCCGGAGCGTCACAGGCGCCGGGTTCCACCGAAGTCACGGCCGCTCTTAGCTGCTCGATCTGGGCCGCGGCCGGGACCTCAGGCCGACCCTGCCCGTCTGGCCACAACAGCACGACGCCGATCAAGGTGGCGAGAGCGAACGGGACCACAGCCGCAACCAGCCGGCGCTGAACGTGGCGAGGTGTAGCGAAGACCTCATGACTATGACCGTGGGAGTGAGTCATGGCTTCTGTTGTACGTCAACCGAGGTGGTCGGGGGCGGAACGTTCCGGCTACTCCTGCGCCAACTACATAATGCTCGGATGTCAGAAACCAACCGGGCCGCGTCCAGGGCCGCCGCGCTCCTCAAGACGGTGTCTATCTTGGAAACGATCTCTTTCGTCATCCTGCTGACGATGATGATCCGCCACAATGAAACGGGCGTGTCGGTTGCGGGCGCGACGCATGGTCTCTTGTTCCTTTGGTATGTCGTTCTGGTGTGGCGAGATCGGGCTCTATTCGGATGGAGCCCGTCCTTCCTGGCCGTGGCGATACTGACGGGTCCCCTCGGCGCGATCGTCGTTCTCGAGCGCCTCCGCCGCCATCCCGCCCTCTGATTAGCACGGCGGATCGCCCGCCCAACTGTGCTCGCGCTGCTAGAGGTACGGATTCTCAGGCGCGTCTACCTCTTCGATCCGCCGTGCCTCCAGCACCCATCGATCACCGGCTCTCTCGAGCGAGCCCTCCACGTCGATCCACGTGTCCACGGCATAGGGCGGCGAGCCGGCCGGGGGCACAACCGGGATCATGTAAGGGACGGCGTCGGCCGCGCAACAGAAGATGGAGAAGCGACTCAGGGCCACCGTCCCCACCACCCCCGTCGCCGCGTCGCTGACGAAGCCCACGAACCGGACCGGGTATCCCTCGGAGAGGCCGAGAGCCGCCGCATACTCGGATGAGCCGCTGGCGTAGCTGACTTCCTGGAAGGAGATCTCTCCTCCCCTTTCGGGGTTGGTGGGAGCGAGGGCAGCGACGGCTACAGGGGCTCCGCTCGATCTGCGAGAAACCGAGAGCGAACCCAGCGAAGGATCGGGGATGGCGACCACCAACAGGATCGGAACGATCACCCCGAGGCAACGCAGTAGCCCTCTCGCCGTGACCGGTGAATCTTCCGACGACATCACCAGCGACACGTAACCAGCGGTGGCGAGAGTCATCGAGACGGCGCCGAAGATCACCACCCAGTAGGTGCGAGGCCCGATGTACCTGAAGATGTCGCCGCTTACCAGAAGCCAACTAAAGAAGACCGCCCAGATCCCCAAGACGCTTGCTTTGACATGGCCCATCCTCATGAGACGAACAACGCCTCGAAGAGAAGGGAACCTGCAACGATCACCGGGATCGCAACGACCACCAGAGACCAGACCAAGCGTTTCCTGAACGTGGCCCCATAGAGGAACGCCAACTTCACATCCAGCACGGGACCGAAGACCAGAAAGGCCAATTGGGATCCCAAAGGGAACTGGGTGAAGGAGACGGCCACGAAGGCATCGGCCTCGGAGCAAAGCGACGACACGAAGGCGATGGCCATCAGGGCAAGCGTCCCGATCACGGCGGTGCGAGCGACTCCGGACACGAGGCTGTGCGGCAACAGTGTTTGGAAGCCCGCCGCGAAAGCCGCGCCCGCGACCAGAAACCTGCCCATGAAGAAGAAGTCTCCGGTCAAGTGTTCGAAGAAGGCTCGGCGCCTGTCGTCACCCACGCGCCCCTGGTGGGCGGCAACCGCGCCGGCGGGACCGGGGCGGGCGCGCAGCAGCCCCTGCGTCCCCTCGCTTCCTAGGGACCATCCGACGACCATGGCCGCGACCAGACCGAGAGCGGCTCGGCCCGAGACCATAAGGGCACCCAGCCCGCGGGGCGAATAGGCGACCCATGTCGACAACAACACGATCGGGTTGAAGATCGGTGAAGCCACCATGAATCCGAGCGCGGCGCCAGGATGCATGCCTCGACCGATCAGCCGGCGAGCTACTGGTACCGATCCACATTCACACACCGGAAAGGCGAACCCACCGAGCGCAGCAGCCGGCAGCTGTAAAGCGGGCGGAAGCCGCGTGATCCGCCCCAGGGCCTCATCCGAGACATAGACCTCGATCACAGCAGAGGCGAAAGCGCCCAGCAGCATGAAGGGAAGCGCTTCCACGACGATGGCGGTGAAGATGATCGTGAAGGTTTGGATGGGGGCTGCCTCCAGCAGGCCGGAGAGGCGCCCTCCGATCAACAGGGCCAGGAAAGCACCCGCCGCAGGGAGCAGGTACCGGTCGGCGCGCGGGTGGGGCAGGGCAACCGCGGGCGTGGCCATCAGAAGCGCATCTTTCGGTTGCTACGAGGGATTCAGGTAGGGATTCTTGGGACGATCGACCTGTTCAACCTGGGCCGCGTCAACGATGACCTCCTCGCCCACAGGGTAGATGCTTCCCGTCACCCGCACCCAGTCGTCTTGCGCGAACCGACCCGGCGGGGCACCCACCACACGCACCTGGACGTTGACCGCATCCCCCGGACAGCAACTGATGATGAAACGGTTGAGCATGAACTCTCCCGCTCCGTTCGTGGGATCCCGGCTCACGAAACCGGTGAAAGAAGACGAGCTTCCAGCGCGCGCAGCCAGGGCGCCCAGGTCGCCCGTGTATCGCAGCCCGAAGATATCGACGAGGGATAGGTCGCCCGTGCTGAGATCGGATCCGGTGACGGATACGTAGGCGCCTTGGATGCTCGTCGACCTCTTGGCCACTGCGTACGAGCCCAGAGTGGCCGGGGGAAACAACATGATCAACAGAGCGGGGGCAACCAGGAGAAGAACCTTCTTGACCTCGCCGGAAGGAGGGGGGTCCGGGTGATCCGTGCGCGCCGAGGCGAGTCGTCCGATCGCTGCGATCGTGAGGAAGATAGCGCCCACGGGAGCAAGCCACGTGGTGCGCGAGGCGAAATAGAAACTGGTCCTGTCTGCCAGCAAGATGAACCAGAAGAGGCTCGCCCACACCGCCAGCGCGAGCGCTACGCCTAACCTCGCGGTGCTCCACGCCTTGTTCGTCACAACAGCACCTCGATCCACAACGTGCCGACCAGCGTTACCACAGCCACCACTGAGATGACGGTACGCAGGAAGCCCTTGCTGAAGGTGGCGTTGTACAGGAATGCGAGCTTGGCGTCCATCATCGGACCGAATACGAGGAAAGCGAGCTGAGGCCCCACGCCGAACTGCACGAAGGAGGCGGCCACGAAAGCATCCGATTCGGAACACAGAGACAAGGCGAAGGCGAGACCCATCATCGCGATCAGACTGACCACGGGGGTGTTGGCGACCGACCCGAGGACGGACTGAGGAAGGAGGGTCTGCAGCGCGGCGGCTACCGCGGCTCCGAATATCAAGAATCTGCCCATGAACGCGAAGTCGCCGGCGAAGTAGTCGAAGAAGGTTCGCCACCTGGATCCGCTCGTTGCGTGAGAGCACTCGGCGGTCTCGCAACCACAGGAACCGTGCTGGTGGTCCCCGGTGCCCGCTGTCACAGCTTCGCTGGAGCGCAAGAAGAGGCTCCGGTCGCGGCCCCCGACAACCCAACCGACAACGACGGCGGCGATGAACCCCAAGCTCACGCGACCCAGCACCATCGGCCAGAGGATGTCGCGCCCCCGGTAAGCGATCGAGGTAGAGACCAAGACGATGGGGTTCAAGATAGGAGCAGCCAACATGAAGGTCACGGCTGCCGAGGGGATCAACCCGCGGTCCACCAGGCGACGAGCCACCGGCACGGAACCGCACTCACATACCGGGAAAGCGAAACCAGCCAATCCCGCGACGGGATCTGGAGCGGTTCGGGCAACCGGCCAATCCGTTCGAAAGCCGATGCCGGCACGAAGGTTCCGATGACCGCGGCAACGAACGCGCCCATCATCACCAACGGAACGGCCTGAAGCAGCAAGGAGCTGAACACGACCACGAAGTTGGTACCGGCCGCCGGTGTCAGCGCCCCCGCCAGATAAGAAGCGGTAACGAGAGCCGCCGTCCCGAGAAGCAGGAAGGTCCGAAGCCGTCGCCGCGAGCTCTGGTCGCGCGCCTGTCGAGCCGTGGTCGGAGATAAGGAAACCGCCGCGTCCGCCATCAGCAGAACCTCCCGAAGGTGACGGCCAGCGACGGGAAGGCATCCGCGAACACGAGCCGATCATCTCCGAGGTCCAACAGCTCCTCTAGCACCACATCGGCCGAGAGCTGTTGCGCGGCGAGCACCTCTTGATCGAGGAAGAGCTCGCCGGGAGACACGGCTTCGACCACCTGCGGCCTTTCCGGTACCCGTCGCTCGAGTCGACGGAGGAGGTGGCCCGCGTCGACGATGCCGGTGCCGGCGTCGACGTAGCCACCGGTTCCCGCCACCACCACCAGCGCATCGGGCCCGACCTGTTGGGAAACAGCCTCCAGAAGCCGCGACAGAGAAGCGTCCACACCGTCGGGGCGGCCCTCGAGAGCGACGGCCAAGAGATCCGGGACGTCGTCCTCGCCGAGAGGGATCCTCCGGAGCATCTCGCTCGCGCTCTCCACCAACCGAGCAGGCGAAGAGCCCTCGGGGAGCATGGTGACCTCATCTTTGTCGTGCTCGACGTACCAGTCACCACCGATCAGTCCGCGGTCGACGGGCGCGCTGCCCACGAGTCCGATCAGCGGGTCTTGACCCAGATCCTCATCGAGGTCCTCGGCCAAGGTCGCGATCACGTTGATCGGAGATCTCGGCCCCCATGCCGCGGCCAGCTCGCGTTCCTCGTTGCGGACCAGCGTCCCGGTGATCCCATGTTCGGACGGAAGGCCTCCCGTGCCAAGGGTGGTCAACGGACCTGCTGGATCGGACGACACCGACCCGGTGGTCCCTTCCAGGGTGGCGGCGCCTCGCTCCATCAACCGGCGAAGCGTGGGCCACGAGCCCGACCGGGTCACCAGCGCCTCGGAGCCGACCCCCTTCAAGGCGACGACCACGACCAAGCGGGGCTCGGCCCGGATTCGACGACATCGTTCAACACCGTGCCGGAACGCACGTCGTCGTGACGCCGTTCGAAGTGCAGGATGCGAGCGATGGTCGGCGCGTCCTTCAAGCCCGCGGCCGCAGGCAGGTCGACGTCCTCTCGCACGCCGGCACCGGCGAGCACGAGGGGCACGTCGCCGGCGCCTTGCAACGACGGCCACGCCGGCGAGTCCGACGAGTCGGCGAACACCGAGCCCCCGAGAGCTGTATCCGGGGAGTCACGGCCAGAGCTCGCCGGAACGCCCGTCTCGAACCGCTCCCGTGATGGACGCGCGCAACTGCTGCGGCAGCGAGCAGAAGGGCGTCTCGGCGGAAGCCTCGGCCGTGGTCGCGCAGGAGTCGCCAACGCAGAGCAGACGCAGGACGGCGGCCGGAGCCCCAACGAGAAGGGCAGCAACGGCAAAGGTGGCCACCCTGTGCCCGCTAGATAGGCCCCTCAAGAGACTGCCCCAACCAAGGATCCGATCATTCGTCCAGGAAGGTCGCCGACCGGCGGCGGCGGCGGTCGATCTGGACCTCGAATACATCAGGGCGGCTGTAATGACCGCTGGGATCGAAATTCTGCCGCTCACGCCGCACCAGTTGAAGATCTATCTCCGCCATCACCAAGCCCTCGCGGTTCTCTACAGGCTCTACCACCCAGCTACCGTCCGGAGCCGCGATCGCAGAGCCGCCGTTGTAGTAGACGTCGCTCTCCTGCTCCTCGAGCACGTCCCGTAGCGGGAAGTCCGCGGGAACGTCTTCGAGAGAGAGCAAGCCGCAAGCCGCCAAGGAATAGACCCGGCCCTCGAGCGCGATGAAGCGTGTTATGTCGCGCGTCAACCGCAGCGACCCCGGCCAGACGCTGATGTGCAGATCCTCGCCGGCGGAGTAGAGAGCGTGGCGTGCCTGGGGCATCCAGTTCTCCCAGCAGTTGAGGCCACCGACGTTCGTATCGCCGAGCTGGTGCACGCGTAACCCGTGGCCATCACCGTGGCCCCACACCAAGCGCTCCTCATAGGTCGGAACGAGCTTGCGATGACGACTCACGATGCCGTGCGTGGGATCTATGGCAACCAGCGTGCAGAAGACGGTGCCCCGCGCCGTACCGCTCCCCCGCTCGGTGATGCCGAGATAGGTGAAGACACCGAGGTCGCGAACCGCGTCGACGATCTCGGCCAACTCTGGCCCGGCGAGCTCGACGGCTGCCTCCAGATAGTGGGCGTAGGCGGCTTTCTGGAGATCGTCGTTGAAGCGCGCCCCGTTAGTTCGCTCGACCCAGAAGGGATACCCGGACAAGAAGGTCTCGGGAAACGCCAGCAGGTCAACCTCTTCGGCCGCGGCTTCCTCGAGAAAGCTGACGACTTTCTTCGTCGTCGCAGCAGCGTCGAGCCATACCGGGTGAGCTTGTGCGGCCGCGATCTTGATCATCGGACCAGGGTAGACCGACCGCCCGCCATTGGTGGCCGCCGGCGTGTCGCACTCGCGCTCAGTGCCGTCCTGACGGTGTCACCGACGGTGATGCTCAGGTCTGCAGGGATATAGGCGTGATCCAACATGTCGACCGGTCAGCTGGTCGGGCTCAAAGTTGCACCTGCGTAAGCGATATGCAGCGGCTCGCACCAGATCACGACCGACCGCCACTCCGACAGATCGATCGAGTCCGGGATCTCATAGTTGATCGAGCCGGTCGTGACCGGCATCATCGATACCTCTTCGTAGCGAGCTTTCGTGAATTCCTCCGTCGTCTTGGGGTCTGGCAACACGCTGAGATCGACCTCGAGGTCGACGTTGGGCGACACGAAGAAGTCCTCGAGACGAAGCATCATCGAGCCGTCCTTCAGCTTGTAGATGGACATGAGGCCGTTGCCGCGCCGGTCCATGTCGTAGATCTCGCCGCTCGCGATCACCCGCCCCTGCTTCATCTCCTTGATGAGAGGCTCAACGAGGGGGACGTCCACCTGCTGTTCGACGACGATCTCCCACTCCTCGTCGGCCTCCACCTCGAGAACGATCTCTCCGGTATCCACCGAGAATCCCGTGCCTTCACGAGGACACGTGGAGTCGGCGAGAGGTTGCGCCAAGGTCTCGCCCGCGGGCGTCCGCGCCTGCGCCAGCAGGTGGCCGGACTCACACGTCCAGACCGCCCGCCACTGCAGCGCGAAGTCATCGATGGTGAAGGCAGCGGTGGTGGTGGGGCCGGTCCCAGAGAAAGTCTTCACCGGCGCCCACCATGGAAAGGACCGGAGAGACGCGGACGCGGTGCTGTCATCCACCGTCGTGGCATCGCGATCGATCGGACCGGCGGAGACGAGCCTGGAGGGAGGGGGAAACGCGTCGCGCAGGCCTGAGAAGTTGGCGCTGTAGGCGGCGCTCACCGCCAGCAAGAGAACCATGAACGTCCCCACCGCGCTCTGAAGCGATGACCGTTTCACAGGAAGTTCACGATCAAGCCGGCCAGAGCCGCGAGCACGAAGGTGCCACCCAGCAGCATCAGTGGGATCCTCCAGCCCAGATCTCCCCTCAGCAACGTGAACGTGACCAGCCCCGACGACGGAGCGGCGAGAAGCAGCGCGGTCGCCGGTCCGGCCCCCAGCCCCAAGGCCATCACGCCGAGCACGAGGGGGATCTCGAACAACGTAGGTAGTTGAAGCAACGCGCCGAGGAGAGCGGCGGCGATCACGATGGCGATCCCGGTCGCGCCGAAGCGAGACAGCTCTTGAGGCTGAACGAATAGCAGCACGGCTCCGACCAGGAAGCCCGCCAGGAACATGGCGGGGACGAGCCGCAAGGACACCGCGCTGGTTTGGGTCCACCAGGCTCGGAATGCATCACGGATCGCCGCCGGCCACGTGTCGCCCGACCTCACGGGCAGGGCCGGCGGGCGCAGGGGCATGTGCTGGGCGGTGCGCACCAGCTCGCGCGCCCCTCGTCCCTGGGCAATCGAGGGAACGAGGAAGAAGATCGCAAGGATCCCGAATACCACCCGCGCCAAAGCCATCTCTAAGGGGAACAGGAGGAAGATCGCCAGGATTCCCACCGGGTTGAACAACGCGGACCCGAGGACCATCCCGAGCGTGGTCTCGAGGCTGGCGCCGGATCGGTAAAAACCCACCGACACTGGGGCGGAACACGCGCTGCACATGAACAGCGGCAGTCCCAGACTGCCCCCCACTCCGGCCCCCAAACGGCCGCCCTTCGCGAGAAGGTTCGTGAGCCTCGCCTCGGGCACCAAAGCAGCGCTCGCCGCGCCCCCAAGCAGCACGGCGAAGAACATCCCGATCGCGTTCGCGTCCCACAGGTTGAGTCCGAAAGCGATCCACCTGAGCGGCCGCGGGAACGAGGCCGGGTCCACCAAGAACGAGAACGTCGAGCGGTCACGGGCGCTGGTGGGCTCCCCCAGGTTGGGGATCTTCTGGACAACCGCGGGCAACCGGGTCTGAGTGAGGAAGAACACCAACAGGGCGACGAAGATCAAGACCCCGATCACCGTTCTCTTGGTCAACCACGGTGCGGGCACGGACTGCACCTGTGGAAACGCTGGTTCAGACATCTCCGTCTTATAACCCGGGTGGTGAAGCTTCGGTACTTCTACCCAGTGTTTGCGTCTTTCTTGGTCAGTGCGTCGTAGCGCTCCAGATACGAGGCGATGATGCGGGAGCTCTCTCGCAGCGTGCCTGCCCATGCGTGCAGCCAGTCGCGGCCCTCGTCGGTGAGCTCGTAGGTGCGGCGGGCAGGTCCGAGATCGGACGTCTGCCACACCGACCTCATGAGACCCTCTTGCTCCATCGCCCGGAGCGCTCGGTAGAGGCCACCTGGATCCGCGGTCTTCAGACCCATCTCTCGCAGACGCTCGAGCAGGTCGTAACCGTGAGCCGACTCCTCGGCCACGAGCAGGAACAGGCTGGCTCGCAGGAAGTTCTTCGGCAGTCCGCCGGTCGGCTCCTCACGGTCTCTTGTAGCCATCGTCGTTCCTCTCGTCAGTGGTGGTCGTCGTCGTGGGGATGGTCGTCGTGCGAGCCGTGGAGGTGGGCAACCCGGCCCGCCGCACAGGCCTCGGCCTCGTCGGGATCGGAGTGACACCAGCAGTCGGCGCCGCATTCTCCGTGGCCGGGCCGGGTCAGGTCGGCGAACTCTTCCCCGAAGACCCGGCCCCCATGCCGCTTGCCCTCCTCGGTCATGCTGTAGAGCCCGTCGGGGGAGCGTTCGAGGAGGTTCTCCTCCACCAACCGGTCGAGGTACTGAACCCCGATCTGCGCGCCGACTCCCGAGGAACCGCTCGAGCAGGTCGTCGTCCACCCGGTCGCCGACGCCGGGGAACTTCTCGCCCTGGATCCAATACATGACCTGCAAGATCTCGTCACGCCAGAACAGCGCCCGCAGCGCCTCCGACTTCGGTTCGTGCAGTCTCTCCATCGATAGCGCCCCTAGCCCGTCGCCAAGAGGGGCTCTGTCGCCAGGACCTTGTCGACCAGGTCCGCGATCGCCCTGACCGACGGCGCGGACGGGGCGTGATCGATGGGAGCCGCTCCGGCCCGTTCGGCCTCGGCGAGCATCGGGTCGAAGGGCACCTGCGCGAACAGATCCAGGCCGTTGCTCTCGCAGAAACCCTCGATCGCAGCGGCGTCGTTCTCGTCGCGCACCTTGTTGGCAACCACTGTCACGCGAGGGATCCCGAGCTGCTTGCCCATGACGCAGTAACGGCGGGCGGTCTCGAGCGACTTGAAGTAAGGCTCTGCGATCACCAGCATCACGTCGACCGCCTCGGTAGTGGCCCGGCTGAGGTGCTCCGGCGATGCCTCGTTGTCAACCACGACGACGCGCTCGGCGTCGGGAGCTTCGTGCAGAAGGCCACGAACCGTGGCGTGAGAGGAGCACATTCAGCCGGTGCCCGCCCCGGTCGGCGATCCCAACAGCAGCAGACGCACGCGATCGGGACAATCGATGCCGAACTTGGCGTCGACCTCCTCTACCGGCCGCGACAACGAGACGACCACCTCCCCGTTGACCCTCTTGTGGTCCATGAGTCCGTGCGGGAGCGGAACGATCGACTCGAACGTCTCCCGGGTGAGCCCCAGGGTCAGAGCCAGGTTGGGATTGGGGTCAGCGTCGATGGCAAGGACGGGATGGCCGGCGCGTCCGACGAGCCGGGCGAAGGTTCCCGACACGGTGGTCTTACCCGATCCGCCCTTCCCGGAGATGGCTACTTTCACGCCGATGAGTCTATGTCTTGTAGATGCGCGGAACACCCACCGTCGCCCACGCCGTAAGGTTCGGTCCGTGAGCGACGTCGCGTCCGTCAACGACGCCAACCAGCCGGAGTTCTGCCCCTGGTGCGGGACCCCGGTCCCTTACCGCTCCGACTCCCACACGCCGCTGTATCGGACACTGGCCGACGAACACCAAGTCGAGCCTCCCGACGTCGTCGAGGACTCGCTCCACACCGATGCGTTCGTCTGCGGCTGTCCCGGCTGCCGTCGCATCAGCCACGTGATCGCCCACCCGCCCGCGCACTGACCGCAGAGTGCTTTACAGCGATCGCCTCAGAAGGTGGTACTGGGTCGCCTGGGCCTCCTGGATCCGAGGGACGTAGTCACCCGCCACCGGATGCATCCGGTCACAGACCTCTCCCAGTGCTCCTCCTCCGTAACCGGCCAGAGCCACCGTGAGCAGTCCCCGCCTGCTGGCTTCCTCGGCCGCCGCCACCACATTGCGCGAGCCGCCGCTGGTGGAGATCGCGATCGCGACGTCTCCCTCGTCGCCGTAAGCGATGACCTGGCGCGCGAACACGTTGTCGAAGCCCACGTCGTTGCCGACGCCGGTTATGACCGCGTCTTCGTTCGTCAACGAGAGCGCGGGACGGGGCCGTAGCCCAGGAGGCGGCGTGACGAGGTCGGTCACCAGATCCTGAGCGTCGGTGGCGGAGCCGCCGTTGCCGAAGGCGAGTACCTTGCCGCCCGCGTCCAACCTCGCTGCGATAGCGGCCGCGGTCTGGGTCAATCCGTCGGGATCCATCGACCTCTCGCGCATGTCGCAGATGTCCCTCGCTTTGATGCGGATCGAATCCCCGACCTCTGTCAGCACCACATCGAGGTCGTGCTCGGCCTCCGCCAAGAACGGATAGAGGAAGCTCGACCCTCCGGTGTCGTGGGAGCTTCCCTTGACGCGGTCCTCGAGCAGACCCTTGTGTTCGAAGAACACGTGCACGAGCTCCCACAACAGGTGGTACAGCGTCTCGTGGACCTCCTGCACGATGAAAGGATCATCGGAGTCGACCGCGAACGCGTGCTCGACCCGATCTCGTCCATCTGCTCTCCCACCGAGGCGGATCGGCAACGTCCCCAGCGCATCGGCTTGCTCGAGAGCTCGATCGACCGGCGAGCGACCAGGGTCAGCGGCGCCGTGAAGGAGACCCAGAACGATGTCATCAGGACGGGCGAGCAGCTTGATGCGGCCGGCGAAGAACCCGGCCGGGTCCGCGAGAGCCGAGCCGAGGACGGAGACGTCGTTGACCAGAGCGAGAGCAGGCAGCGCGCGCTTTCCGACGATGACCGGGTGAACGAACTCCACCGAGACGTGTTGCGCGTCGGTCGCCGCGGCCCCCGCGCCCACCACGAGCAACCGGCCGCCACGGGCGAACCGGCGCGCCATCGAATGACACAGACGGGCGATGCGGTCGGCTTCAGAGTCGAAGAACGCTTCCACCAGCTCCCGGCGCAGACGGTACTGCCGGCGCACCAGATCCGGGCCGTGCTCTGTAGTCACTTCAGCAGATCCGAGGCAGCGGATCTCCGATCAACATGTCCATGATCCGGGTGCCCCCGAAGGCGGTCTTCACTAAGACCATCCCCTGCGGTTCGTCCGCGACCTCTCCAATGACAGCCGCGTGCTCTCCCAGAGGCAGCTCCTGTAGCGCCGCGAGTGCCCCGTCGGCGACGGCGGGATCCACGATCGCCAACAACTTGCCCTCGTTGGCCACCGTCATCACGTCGATGCCGAGGATCTCGCTGGCCCCTTCCACCGCCGGGCTGACCGGGACCGCTTCCTCTTGCAGCACGATGCCGACGTCCGCGTCCCGGGCGATCTCGTTGAGCACCGTCGCGACGCCACCCCTGGTCGGGTCCCGCATCACGCGCAAGCCGGCCCCCGCGGCACCCAGCAGCGCATCCACCAGAGGCCACAGGGCGGCGGTGTCCGAGCGGATGTCAGCGTCCAGCTCGAGCTCGCCTCGGGCAAGCATGATCGCGGTGCCGTGGTCGCCAACGGTCCCCGAGCACAGGATCCGGTCACCGGGGCGGATCTGCGTCACGCCGAGCTCCGCGCGCTGGTCCCTGACGCCGATGCCGCTGGTCACGATGTACATACCGTCGGCCTTCGTCCTCTCCACCACCTTGGTGTCGCCGGCTACGACCGTCACACCGGCCGCGGCCGCTGCCGTGGCCATCGCCTGCACCTCCGCCCGCAACACATCTCCATCGAGGCCCTCTTCCAGGACGAAGGCCGCGGTCAGAGCAAGGGGCCGGGCGCCGATCATCGCAAGGTCGTTGACGGTCCCGTTGACCGCGAGCTCTCCTATGGAGCCGCCGGGAAACACCAGTGGCTTGACCACGAAGCCGTCGGTCGTGAACGCAAGCCTCGCTCCGTCGACATCCAGGGCCGCGGCATCGGCAAGCTCCGCCAGTTGAGGGTTGGCGAAGGCGGGCTCGAAAAGCCCGCTCACGAGCGTGTGAGTGGCCTTGCCTCCGGCTCCGTGAGCCATCGTGATGCGCTCGTCACGCCAGCGCGGCCGGAGCTTCCGCTGACGCTCGATACGCGCCAGAACCTCTTGCTCGAGGCCCGCCACCTACGCTCCGGCGCGCTCTTTGGAGCGAGCGAAGCGTCCGAAGTTGTAATAGGCGGCGCAGGCCCCCTCGGAAGACACCATGCAGGTCCCGATCGGCGTCTCGGGGGTGCACGCGGTCCCGAACACCTTGCACTCCCACGGCTTGATCACACCTTTTAGGACCTCTCCGCACTGACAAGCCTTGGGGTCCGCCACGCGGACGCCCGGCATCTCGAAGCGCAGCTCGGCATCCCAGTCCGCATAGGCATCCGAGAGCCGAAGAGCGCTCTGAGAGATGAACCCCAGCCCGCGCCATTCGAAGTAGGGCCGCAGCTCGAACACCTCGGCCAGCACCTCGAGCGCCTTGAGGTTGCCTTCCCACGGCACCACCCGCGAGTACTGGTTCTCGACCTCGGACCGCCCCTCGGCTAGCTGCTTCATGATCATGAAGATCGACTGCAAGAGATCCAGCGGTTCGAACCCAGCGGTGACCACCGGTTGTCCGTGATCCTTCGGGATGAACTCGTAGGGCCGGCAGCCGACGACGGTCGAGACATGTCCGGGACCGATGAATCCGTCGAGGCGCAGATCCGGCGACTCGAGCAAAGCGCGCAGCGGCGGGACGATCGTCACGTGGTTGCAGATGACCGAGAAGTTCTTGATCCTTTCCGCCTTGGCCCGCATCAAGGTCAGCGCCGTCGACGGCGCGGTCGTCTCGAAGCCGATCGCAAAGAAGACCACCTCGCGGTCGGGGTTGTTGCGAGCGATCTTCAGAGCATCGAGAGGCGAGTAGACGAACCTGACGTCGGCCCCCTGTGCCTTCGCATCGAGGAGGCTGCCGTCGCCGCCCGGGACGCGCATCATGTCTCCGAAGCACGTGAAGATCACGCCCGGGCGCTTCGCCACGGCGATCCCGTCGTCGACGCGGCCCATCGGTATGACGCAGACGGGGCAACCCGGGCCGTGGACCAGCTCGACGGTGTCGGGCAGATGGTCCTCGATCCCGTGCTTGTAGATCGTGTGCGTGTGGCCCCCGCACACCTCCATGATCTTGTAGTGGCGGCCGGGCTCGGCGAGAGCCGCTATCTGGGCGGCGAGCCCGCGCGCCAGGTCGGCGTTGCGGAACTCGTCGACGAACCTCATGCGCTCACATCCAGTCGCGCGATCGCTACCCCGCCGTGGATCAAGAGGCGCTGCCCGGCTTCCACCGGAGCCACCAGCTCGATGCCGACGGTTCCGCGCTGGCCGTGGTCGTCCTGGCAGATCGCATCGGGGTCACCAGCTTCGATCACTGTCACGGGCACGGCCACGTCGCCGCAGGTGAGACACCCATCGATGACCGCGCAGACGGCGCCGTACGACTGAGGGTCCACCATCGGAAGCCGAGGACCGGTCATGTGATGTCGGTGGTCTTCAGTTGCTCGAGCTCGTCCTCGTATTCCTCGCCGAGGCCCTGAAGGAAGTCCATCGTGGAACGGGCCTCGTTCTCGTCGATCTTCGACATGGCGAAACCGACATGGATCAACACCCAGTCCCCGGTCTCCACACCTTCCGGCGCGATCAGACCGAACTGCACGTCGCGCCGTACGCCGCCGACCTCGACCTTGGCGATGTTGAGCTGTGGGTCGACGATCTCGACGATTTGGCCCGGAATCCCAAGGCACATAGCGAACCCCTTCTCTCGAAGGTGCAACTATATGTCGGCAACACCCATAGGAGGAGACGCGCTCATGGCCCTGATGCGGCCGGTGGGTCGTCGGGAGGATCGTCGGGGATCTGCGTGAAGACCTGCGGATACATCGAGCTGATCCCCCCGGCCAGCCGGACCAGGTAGTCGCTGTCGCCCCCAAGCCGGCGCGCTTTCTTAGCCGCCCAGCACGCCCCGGCCGCGTCACCGGAACGAGCGAGCATCTCGGCTGCGGCGGCCAGCACCTTCCAACTCTCGACAGCCGCCGCCGTGGCCCTGCAAGCCTCGCTCGCCAACCGCCGGATGGCGGGCACCGAGACGGCAGGAGGATCCTTCTCCGCATGGCCCAGCACCAGCGTCACGGTGGCATATGTGAGTCCGGCTCCGGCATAGGTGCGCTCGAACGAGGTCAGTCGAGAGCCGGCGGCCACAAGTGCCTTGGCCTCTTCTCGCAGCCCGGCGGCGGCGGCGACCGCCTCTTCCACCTGGCCCACACCCAGAAGCTCTTGGGCTGCCCTGACTTCGTCATAGACAGCTTTCGCCCGGCGCATGCGGGCACATTAGGTCGCCGGCGGCCGACCTAGGACTAGATGGCTAATACATATAGGATGCTGGGGAATCCGTCGCACGGTCAGGGGGCCACATGACGCTTTGGTGGATCGGCAACATCGTCTTTCTTGCCGTGATCATCCCCGTGGTGATCATGCTCCTGAACCGGGTGCTTCGGCCCGCCGTCGAGATCAAGAAGTACTCGGACGACGTCCTCGAGCACGGCGTGCTGCTGATCGCATCTCTAGACGCCACCGAGGAGTTGCTGAAGACACGCGATCTCGTGAAGCAGGTAGGTGCAGGCGTCGGTCGCTACGGCGCGGCACTCGACCGGATCCTGTAGGAGGAGACATGCAACCAGTAGCTATCGTGACGCTCATCGGTGTCGCTGCAACCGTGTTGGTGCTTGCGGCCTATCTCCTCACCGTCGCCTGGATCCTCTACAAGGTGAGCTTCACACTCGGTACCGTCGTCGCCGGCCTGCGGGCGATCGCGAATCAAACGGAACCGTTGCAGCCCGTGATCGACGAGATAAACGCCGACCTGGCCGGTGTGCAGGGGGCTCTAGAGGGCCTCTCGCGAAGAAGACCTCCAAAGCCGGTTGACGGCCCTGACGACTCCAACCGCAGCCCCAGACAGAGGAAGGAGCACATGACCAAAGAGTTCCGCTGAGCAGACGCAGGAGCTTCCTGTCGCGGTCACTTCACCGGCGAGACCGACGAGGAGCTTCTTCAGAAGGTGTCCGAACACCTAAAGAAGAAGCACAAGGTCGAGCATGTGACGAAGACACTCGCTAACTTCGCTTTGAAGGTAGCGAAAGAGCGATAGGTGCCACTGCCCCAGGTTCTGGGGCACCCAGATCCAGCCAGGCGACGTTCGCGGTCACGACACGCTCTCGCCTGAAGAGCGCCCGCTTCCTCCCGCCGATGTTGCGCGCCTCGTGGCGCATCCGAAAGCAGCTGGCCGAGACACCAGGTTGTCTCCGGTTCGCCAACATCGTGATGTCTCATCGAGAGGTGTGGACGCTTACCGTGTGGCGCACACGGCAAGAGATGCTGGACTTCATGCGCTCGGGCGCCCACGAGGACATCATGTGGGATTTCTCCAGATGGCTCGAGTCGTTCTGGTTGATGCGGTGGCGTCCCTCGACGGACGAGACCGGCTCATGGAGGGGGTTGCAACTGGCGCAGCGCAGAGCCCTTCCCGCTCCCCCGCCGGACGAACCCCGGAACAAGAGGCGGCGCTCGATGCGGCTCTGGAGTCGATCCCCCGTCTCTGCGCGCGGCCTCGGCCCCCAGCGGAGCAGCCTCCTTGGAGTACGCACCGTCCCAACGCCGCTGGCGAGGCATGGTCGCCGGGGCGGTCGGCGCGACGATCCGGGTCGAGGTCGACAACGTCCGAAGCTCCCGGCCGCCTGGCGAGAGATGGCTCGCTTGCGGAGGCGATTGCTCGACGAGAGGATGGCGCTTGCGCTGTGCGTTCGGGTTATCGGAGCCGCGTGCCTGCTACCTGCTGGCGCTCTTTCGGGACACGGAGGCGTGGAGGAGTTCATCGGATCGCAAGCGACCGATGGCCTCGGGCAGCGGTGGCCGCAGGGTCTGTGGACCATGCGCTGGGACGCGGACAACGAGTTCGGACATTGGGATGGCCTCAGGCTGCGCAAAGTGAAGCTCGGCACCAAGGTGAAGTACCGCAACGAAGGTCGGGCCGCCGACGTGGTCACCGACGGGGCCGCCGATGCATCCGGCGAAGACCGACTAGCTCAAGCCGGGACGGCCATCTCCTTCTCGACCGCGTCCAAGAGCCGGTCCACCGCCTTCACCGCTTCCGAGCCGGCGTCCGCATCGATCACGGCCTGTCCCCGGCGGTCAGCATTGCGCGCGACCTCGTCGTAAGGAACGATCGCCAGCAAGGGAAGCCCCGTCCCGAGCGAAGCTCTCGACGATCTCTCGATCCTGATCGTCTTCGACCTTGCTGCCCACCCCGTAGATGCGTGGGATGCCGAGGTCGGTGGCGAGCTCGAAGCGTCCGGCGCCGGTCTCCAGCGCTTTCCTGTAAGGCTCGAGCACGACGAGGAGAACGTCTACGTGGCGAAGCGTTCCGCCGGAGCGGGATAGATGCTCGAGCCCCGCCTCCATGTCGGCGATCGTTAGTTGGTGGTCCTCCGAGAGGAGGTCACCCAACATGCCACGCACGGTGGCATGAGAGCCGCAAGCTCAGCCACCGGCGGCTTGGTCCACCCTTGCGCCGATCACCAAGGTGACGCCGTCGGGGGCCTCGATGCCGTACCCGGTGATCAGCCGGTCGGCCGACATCGGTTCTCGACCCTGTATCGACTTCGGCAATGCCTCGGCCGCATCCAGAACGTCGAAACTGAGACCGAGACTGGCGCCGAGGTTCGGATTCGAGTCGCAGTCGATCGCGAGTGTTCGATACCCGCGTCGCGCCGCGAGACGAGCGAGCGTGGCAGAGATGGTCGTCTTTCCGGTGCCACCCTTGCCCGATATAGCTACCTTCATGGCTCCGAAGCTAACAGGTACTCGAGCCTCTTCAAGGAGTCCACGTTGACGCCTATCGTTCGAGAGCCGGCCCCGATCAACAAGGTGCCGAAGGCATCCACCCCCGTCGCGTGCCCACCACCTCGCGCGGAAGAAGAGATGCCCGCACCGAGCGGCCGAGGGTCTCGCAACGACGTCGATATCCGTCCAAGAGCTCGGATGCCCCCAGGTCGTAGATCTCATCGAAGGTCTCCAAGAAGACCTGCAAGAAGGCGGCTTGTCGACGGGAGAACCCGTCTCGATGGCCACGCTGGTAGCGTCGCTCCTTCAGCTCCGCGGAAATCGATCTTGGATGACGTTGAGGTTGATCCGGAAGGTGGCGATCGCACTCTCGATCCGGCCGGGAGCGAGTTGATTGATGACTTTGAGGCCGCCGATCTTGCGTCCGCCGACGTGGAGGTCGTCGGGCCACTTGATCTTCACATCGTTCACCCCCAGCGACTCCAGCGCGCGAGCTCCTGCCAAAGAGGCCAAGACCCACAACAGGTCCTCGCCTTCGGGGGGACCGCGGACGCAGCACGATCGAGAGATAGAGACCGTCGCCGGGGAAACCGATCCAGGGAGGTCCCTTGCGCTGGCGGGCGACAGCTCCTGGCTGGCCACGACGACGGCTCCCTCGGGCGCCTCCTCGGCCCGGGCCCACCCGAGAGCCAGCGCCTCGGTCGTCAAGGCCACCGGATAGGTCCGCACGGGGTGTCCCGCCACGGTGCTCTCCGCGCCTGCCCCCGGCGCCGGTGCCCCTTCGATCACTCGGGCGACGGCCCGCCGGAGCCCGGGGCGGGTCGCTCCGGCACCAAGCAGTCGTTCGACCCGCCACACCTCGTCCTCGAGAGACAGCACGATCGACCCTGCCGGGATCGCGGTTTGGAGCGCGTCGAGCTCCGGGCCGAGCTGCACCAGCAGATTCACTCGAACCTGCATGGGAGCCTCGGGGCTGGCTTTCGACTCGAAGGCGACGCGGGTTAGGTCGATGCCGACCAGGTCGCGCTGCAGTCCGGCCAGCAGGTCACCGAGGAAATCATCGGTCTCTTCGGTCGTCGCAACACCACTTCGCAGACGAGACGCCAGATCGAAGTCCATGCCGCGCTGTATGCCGAGATTGATGATGTAAGCCTGCGCCGATCCACTGAACATGTCCCACACGCGCGCGCATCGCCGACGCCAAGCGCAGCGAGGAATGTCTCGGCCGCGGCCAGAGCTCCTTCGCTCGCTACCTCCTCCGGCTCGAGCCACGACTCGGGCTCGGGAGGTATCTCTCCGAACGGTCCTTCCAGGCCTACGTCGTCACCCCCGTTGCATCCCGCCAGCGATCGATCTAGTCATCAGACAGGCCGGGGGCAACCCCCGGATTGTCCCGAAGCACCGATTCGAGAGAGGTCTCCTCTGGCGCCGGCTCGTTGTTGGCCTGCGGACCGTGCTCGTTGAAGCGGTTGTAGTGCTCCCATACATCGATCTCGGTCAACTCCTTCTGCAATGCGCTGAGAACCGATCGCATCTTGTCGTACGAAGGCTCCGTCTCGCCGGTCAACCAGTCGCGCGCAGCTGGGCCTCGTTGCAATGGCAATCGTGGCGCACCAGGACCGAGCGCAACTCGTCGGGATCGCTCCATCCGCTCTCGACGGCGATCCGTGACAACCAGTCCGAGAAGGGCATCAGCCCCCGGCCGTTCGTAACCCATCTCGTACAGCGTGTCGCGGACGCGGACACGCTGTGGTGAGAGCAGCTCGTCCTGGATCGTGCGATCGAGGATCGCGACAGCCCTTCCTTGAAGCCTCGTCGAGCGCTTCGTGAACCTGCATCCTCGCCGTCAGCCCGGCTACGAACTGCTCGTGAGGCAGCTCCATGAGCACCTGCAACCAAGCCGCCGAGATCCGGACCGCTTCGGGATCGTCCAGTCGCAGGACGGCGTCGTCGAACTCGCCAAGGGCTTGGGTTCGGCGCGGCTCGGGCAGCGTCACGTAGTCGCGCAGGCGCTCCCGAAGCAAGGCCAAGAGGCGCTCGCCGCTTTCTTCCGAAGCCAGACGTGCGAAGTGCTCCGGACGAGTTCCGGGCTCCCCCGCTTCCTCCAGCGCGGCTTCGGCCAACTGCAGGTTCTGGTACGCACGCTCCCACTGCGGCCGATGGAGGCGAGAGTCCAGCACGCGCAGGGCGTCCTCGAACGACACCACAGCCCGCCGCAACGACGACACGTCACCCAACTGCGCGAACGAAAGGCCGAGGTTGTTCTTCGCCAGAGCGAACTGGAACGGCCATCGGTGACGGGTGAACACCCGCAGCGATTCCGTACATGCCTCGACCGCCTTGTGCGGCTCGCCCACCGCGGTGAGGGCCACGCCAAGGGAATGGTTCACCAGCGCCCACTGATAGGGATGCTCCTGCGGATCCGCGATCGCAAGTGCTTCTTCGTAGACGCCGATGGCCTCGCACGCGCGCTCCGGTTGCTCGGTGTTCGCCAACGTCTGGGCGAGGTTGTGCAGCACCGAGATCCGCTGGCGAACGAACTCGCGACCGAGAGAGAGCCTGCAACGCAGTGTGGAACCTTTCGATCGCCTCATCAACGCGGCCCAGGTCCGCATAGGTAAGGCCGAGATTGTTGAGGGCCGCGCCGTGCTCGCCCGGGCTCGCCTCCATGGGGATCAGGCGAACCGCCACCTCGAACGCCGCGGCGGCCTCTTGTCTTTGGCCTAGCTCTCGGAGGGTGGTACCGAGGGCGTTCTGCGCCCGTCCGTGCTCTCCGGGCCGTAGGCGGGGGTCGAAAGCGGCAACGGCTTTGTTCAGCGATGCAACGGCCCGGCTCAGATTGATCATGCGGTCACCGGTGGGCAGCTCCGCCCAAGCCAGTCCGAGGTTGTACCGCACCACGCCACGCTCGAAGATGCGAGTGTTCGGCACGCGCTTCAGCTGCTCCTCGAGGCGCTTGATCGTCGCCTCGGCGGCGTCGGTCTGTTCTTCCGCTACGCCGGTGGCAATCGACTCATCCGTCATGCGGTGCATCCTCCGCCACTATGCCCATCCGTTGAGCCTCATCCATGACGTTTCATCCTCCGCCCGAGCGCGTCTATGCCCATCCGTTGACCCTCATCCATGATGCGTTGCATCCTCCACCGCGCCCGGCCACCGGCGGTGACAGCTCGCTCTCCAAGCGGTCCATCACCAGGGGCTGACAGCCCACCAGCACCGTCTTCGCGGGAAGGATCTTCAATGCGTGGGCGAGCATCAACGCTTTCGAGGGCTTCGTGTAATGCATGTCGGCGAGATAGTCGAACCGCTCCATGTTGGTCATGCCCTCGGAGCTGTCGATCTCCGGCTCGATCACCATGACGGTTCCGGGGGGGCGACCCCGGTCGACCGCGTCCACCATGATCAAGGCGTCGTAGCCGCCGAGGATCTCCTGCACCAGATGGATCCCCCGGTTCCGGTCTCCACGACCTTCACCCCGGCCGGCAGATCTGACTGCTGCAGCCGGTGAGCGACCACCACTCCTGGAAACCATCGTCGCCCTGGAGCAGATTGCCCACTCCGGCGACCAGGATCCTCACCGAGCGATTCTAGATGTGCTGTTGGACGCGGGCTTAGCTCGTGGCGCGAGGTGGATCGATCGTCGACACGACCGGGAGGCGAAGCGTCCCGCGCCGATACACGTAGGCGAGGGAGGCCGCGAGACAAGCGACATAGACGATGAGGTTGAGGCCGAGATGCAACAACACGAGGTCGATGAAGGCTCCTGCGATCCCGTCATTCACCTTGGCGCCCGAAGCCATGTGCTGAACCACCTTCGTCGTGTGTTCTACGACGTGATAGCTCTGCACCGCTGCTGCCAGCACAAGGAAGCGGTCACCCGTGCCACCCGAGCCTCGCGGTTGCCAACCCGGGACCTGGCAGCGACTATCACCAGGACGCTGAGCAGAACCGAGACGTTGTAGATCAGATGCACCCACTCTGCCTCGACGCCGGGTCCGACCAGCCCGCCTCTGCTGGGGACCCCGTCCACCCGCACCCGGAAGACCTGAAGACCGTGCTCGATCATGTGGAACGTCTGCACGACCAGAGACGCGAGGCCCACCGGGACCAACCACGCGGGCGGGGTCGCGCCCCGGCGCCGGCCACCCCGCGACAGTGACGCTGCGAGGGGCCGGAGCAGGACGAACAACAGGAAGAAGAGCGCGCCGGCCACGACCAGAGTGAGCGAAATGGGCACGAGGGCTCGCCACCCGGCTCCTATCTCCAAAGGCGACGACGCCTGGATGCGGCCATGCAACGACTCGTAGGTCGCACCGGCCTCGCCTTCGAGGACGTCGCCGGTCGAAGACGCAACCGCGTGATAGGTCACGACGAGACCCCACCCTCCATGGGACCCGCCCCGTCTGCGGCGCGATCGAGGTCACCTCGTTGTTCTCGAGTCGGCACCGGGACATGTCACCGCAGTAGAGACCGGTGCCCCAGGCGTTGCGGACGACGTTGCCCGTGACGATCCCGTCACTCATCTCGGTCACCACGATCCCTCTCATCGTGGTTCCCGTCACCTCGTTGTCGGTCAGGACCACCTCGGATACGTGAGACACGATCCCCTCCTGGCCCCCCACTACACGAGAGTCCTCAACGTGCGAATCCGGGCGTCCATCCGAGTTACGTATCTCTATGCCCTGCGCCATAGCGTGGCGCAGCCGCTCACGGTCGTGCCGACGATCTCCGCGGCCCCGTCGATGACCTCTATGCCGTGAAGGTTGGACCTCCCACGGTCACGTCCCGGACCGTCACTCCTTCGACCTCGCGGATGCGGATCCCGGTGGCACCGCCCGAGACCGCGATGCCTTCGAGCTGCACGTCGTCGGCGGCGACCGACACCGCGGCGGGGGCGCCGGGCGGGGCGCTTATCTCGGCTCCGGCTCCGGACACGGCTCCGAGGCTGACACGCTTGTCCACCAGCACCGGACCTTGATGGGTGCCGGAGCAAGCACGATCAACGCGCCCGCAGGCGCCCGGTCTATCGCTGCCTGTAGATCCTGGGTCGTCTCGACCTCTATCCGAGGAGCACGATCGGCGAGCATCGAACCGCCACCCACAGCGACCGCGCAGGCCGCCGCGGCGATGGCCATGAGCGCCGCGAGGTCACTTGATCGAACCCGCCAGCAACCCCTGGACGAAGTAACGCTGGAAAGCGAAGAACACGATCAACGGGACGATCATCGACATGAACGCCGCCGGAGCGATGACCTCCAGGTTCGAGCCGAACTGGCGCAGCTGGTCTCGGATGAACACCGTGATCGGGGCTGATTCGGGAGAGGTGAAGACGAGTCCCACCAGAAGGTCGTTCCACGTCCACAGGAACTGGAAGATCAGGAGGGACGCGGAGAAGCCGGCATGCAACGGGAGCACGATCTTCGAGAAGATCGACCACTCGGACGCGCCGTCGATCCGCGCTCGCTTCGAGTAACTCGTGTGGGATACCTATGAAGAAGTTCCTGAGCAGGAATATCGCGAATGGCAATCCGAAGGCGACGTGGAAGATGATCGCGGCCCACACCGATCCGAAGATGCCGATCGCCCCGAACAACCTGGCGATGGGGATCAACGCCATCTGCAGCGGCACCACGAGCAGGGCGATGACCAGGAGGAACAACGGCTCCGCCCCTTGAAGTCGATCCAGGCGAACGCGTAAGCAGCCAGAGCGGCGATCAGAACTACCAGCAGAGACGAGGGCACCGTTATCTTCACGGTGTTCAACAAAGCGGTCACCAAGCCTTCATCGGACAACAGGTTCTTGTACGGCTCGAGGGTGAGCTGGCGTGCTCGGTGAAGACGTTCCACCAGCCCGTGGCAGCGCTGTCGCTACCTTCGCGGAAGCTGGTGATGAACAGGCCGAAGGTCGGCGTCATCCAGAAGAGGCCCATCAGGATCAAGAAGACGTTGAGTGGCCAGTGCGTCAGCGCACGCTGGAGACCGCTCTTCCTGCCCGTGACCATGTCTTCGGGGGCCGCGGCCATCAGTGCTCCTGTCTCTTGAAGCGGCGGATGTTCAGAAACATGACCGGGACGACCAGCAGGAATATCAGAACCGCGATCACGCTGCCCACCCCGTACTCACGACCGGTGAAAGCAACCCTGTAAAGCTCCAGGGCGATCACATTGGCCTCGTCCTGACTCGCCCCGGGCGCCATATAGATGATGTCGAAGATCTTCAGGACGTTGATCACCATCGTCACGAAGACGACGCCGAGTACGGGCGCTAACAGAGGAAGGGTGACGTACCGGAACGTCTGCCACTCGTTGGCTCCATCGACGCGCCGCTTCCAACACATCCCGAGGGTAGCGCCGAAAGTCCCGCTCCGATCACGACCAACGCGAACCCGCCCCACATCCAGCAGAACGCTCCGATGATCGCGGGGTCACAAGGTCGGCTCCGAGCCACCGGATGCCCGTGAAACCTTGGGAGAATGTCTCGGCGGCCACCTGCGGCGTGAAGGCCCGTCGCCGAGACCTTCGAAGACCACGGTTCCGTCCGCGCCGGTCGTTCCAGAAGCCACTATCTCCCCTGAGGGGCCCAGCACCTGCACTCGGCCCCCGGAAGCCCGAGCTCACCCTCTTCGACGACCCCGGCCTCTCCGCCGCCCGGCTTGAAGTCGCGCCATACCACCGCGGCAACGTCGTCTGAGGGCGCTGCGGGCTCAACCGCCTGCACCGCTTCGCCCGGCACGCTCTCCTCGGCGATCGCCGTCAGCGACAGGAGCGCGACCTCTCCGGCCGCTACCGGTTCCTTCGTCGCGACCGCTCCGGATCCCAGCTTCTCCACCGCTTCCTCGGGAAGCACCGTCGCGGTCGGGTACTGTCCTTGCCCCGCTCGTGACCTCTGAAGCCCGTCCGATCACAGCGTTGAGCGCGCCGCGCGGGGGCGGTCTCGTACATCAGCCGCCAGATGACGCCCGTCGCAAGGAACGAGATCGCCATCGGCATGAAAACGATCACCTTGATCGCCGTGGAATACCGCACGCGCTTCGGTGAGGATCGCGGAACATCAGACCGACGCTGGTGATGACGGCGGGTGCAGTCGCTACCCAGATCGCGTTGTTCTTTATCGCCGTCAGGATCGTGTCGCTGTCGGCAGCGCGCTTGTAGTTCTCGAGTCCGACCCACACCCGGTTGGTGTCCTGGAAGCTCTGCGCGATCGTGTCTATCGTTGGATAGACCACGATCGCGCCGAGCAGAACCAGAGCCGGCACCAGGAAGAAGATAGACAGCCACTTCTTCGCGGCCCCCGGGGCCCGCTCCATCTGCATCTTGGTCCTGGGTCCGACCGCAGGCCGGACATCGGCGGCCGAGCTAGCCATCGTGGGTCAGCTTTTCGCCTTGAAAGCTTTCGCTGCGTCCTTCTCCAGAGCTTGCGATGGTCTCCGGGTCGTCCGGGTTCTGAAGGAAGTCCTGGAACCTCAGAACAACCCTTTTCCGACCGTGCCTCCGAACGCGGCGGGTTGCAGGTCAGACAGGTCGAACCGGAAGGTCTCGGCAGACACAACGGCTTCGGCCGAGCGCGGTGAGCTCGTCGGGATACACCGAGGTGTCGAGGTTCTGGTTCGCAGACGTGAAGCCGCCCTTGCTCGCCCACACCTCCGCCGCCTCCGGCGTCGCCAAGAACGCGAGCAGCTTTTGAGCGTCCTCGTTGTCGGTCATCGCGATGGCAGCGTCACCACCACCGACCACGGCCGCTCCTGCGTCACCGATGGTCGGGAAATCGAAGAAGTCGTAGTCGCCTTCCTTGGCTTTGGTCTCGGCGGTGATCACACCGGCAACGAAGTCTCCTTCGTACACCGTGGCTGCCTTAGGCGGGTTCGTGAACACCTGCTGCACGGAGGTCGGGAAGTCCGTCTGAAGAGAGCCCCTGGGTGCCCCCAGCGACGTTGGCATCGTCACCGATCACCTCTGCGAATAGCTCGAGAGCTTCGATGACGCTGGGGTCGGTCCACGGGATCTCGTGGTTGGCGAGCTGGTCGTACTTCTCCGGCCCGGCCGTCTGGATGTAGATGTTCTCGAACCAGTCGGTGAGCGTCCAGCCGTCGCCGCCTCCCATCGACACCCACGGCACGCCCGAGGCATTGACGGTCTGAGCCGTCTCCAACATCTGGTCGTAGGTCTCTGGGGGCTCGACCCCAGCCTGCTCGAAAACCGCCGTGTTGTACCACCAGGTCGACTTGTTCGCGGTCTTGAAGTAGACGCCGTAGAGCTCTCCGTCAACGGAGCCGAGCTCCATCCAGTCGGGGGCGAAGTTCTCCCCGAGCACGGCTGCCACTTCTTCACCCGCGGGTACCAACGACCCCTCCGCTGCCAGATCGCGGAGAAGACCGGGCTGAGGCAACATAGCCACGTCCGGGGGGTTCCCGCCCTCGATCTGGGTCCCCAGGTGCGCGCCGACGTCGTCACCCGTCGACTTGTACGTCACGTCGACTCCCGACTCTTCGCTGAACGCATCGAGCACCGCCTCGAAGTTCTCTTGCTCGGTTCCCGTCCAGACGGCCGCCACGCTGATCGAGCCGGAGGACTCGGTCTGGGCAGCATCGTCCTCGCCTTCCGGTTCCGGCTCCACTTCACCGCCCGCACATGCGGACAGAACCATCATCAGCGCCACCGAGATCGCGGATCAGCCAGTGCTTACGCATCTTGCATCCCCCTTCTGCTAGTCAACCGTCTCAGCCTCGTTTCCCGTAGATGCCCGCTCCCGACGCAGGATCGAAGAAGTGGAGTTGGGTAGTGTCGATCACCAGATCGACGGTCTCCTCTCGCAACCTCGGCCTTGGGATCGATCTCGGCCACGAACTCCGCCCGGCGAGAACCCGGCTCGTATCGGCCCGCTTCGACGGCTCCGGTGTCTTCGGCAAGCTCTTTCATCTCTTCCGTGGCGACGGGAGGCGCGTCGACCTCGAAGTGGACCAGGGTCTGGGTCCCCAGGGCCTCGACGAGGTCGACCGTTGCCTTGAAGGTGGCGCTCTGCCCGGTCGATGCGAACCTGGCCTGTTCGAAATCCTGCGGCCGCAGGCCCACGATGAGCTCTTTGCCCATGAAGCGCTCGAGGTCGGGGCGCGCCGCCAGGCTCTCTCGATCGATGTCGAGGGTCTGCGAACCGATAGAGATCGAAGCGCCGCCATCCCGCTTGTCGAGCGTGGAGGAGACGAAGTTCATCGCCGGACTTCCGATGAAACCCGCTACGAAGAGATTGACGGGCCGAGCGAACAGCTCCTGAGGTGATCCCACTTGCTGCAGCTGACCCTTCCTCAGAACGGCGACGCGATCACCCATCGTCATGGCCTCTACCTGGTCGTGGGTCACGTAGATCGTTGTGACATCGAGATCTGCTTGGATCCGGGCGATCTCGGCGCGCATCTGCACCCGCAGCTTGGCGTCCAGGTTCGAAAGAGGCTCATCCATCAAGAACGCCTGAGGCTCGCACGATCGCCCGGCCCATGGCGACCCTTTGGCGCTGCCCGCCCGATAGAGCTCGCGGCTTCCGGTCGAGGAACTCTTCGAGGCCGAGGATGCGCGCGGCATCCTTGACACGCCTGTCCGTCTCGGAGCGGTCGACCTTGGCGAGCTTGAGCCCGGAATGCCATGTTGTCGCGCACCGTCATGTGGGGATAGAGAGCGTAGTTCTGGAACACCATCGCGATATCCCGGTCTTTCGGCGCCATGTCGTTGACCACGCGGTCGCCTATACGGATCTCGCCGTCGGAGATGGCTTCGAGCCCTGCGATCATGCGGAGCGCCGTGGACTTGCCACAACCCGAGGGGCCGACGAAGACCATGAACTCGCCATCTTTGATCGAAAGGTCGAGCTCGCTCACCGCGGGGGTCCCGCCGCGCAACGCTTGGTCACTCGATCCAGAACGATCTGGGCCACAGACATACCCCCTGGACGACCTGTGCGAGCGACCCTATATGAACCTGACTAGGACAATCGTGGCTCGGAGGCCTAAGCTCGCAGGAACGGCCGACGGGAGGTAGGTGTTATGGACAACGAACGCAATCCCTATGAAGGCAGCGACGAGCAACAGGCCGAAGGCCTCGGTGGAGAGCAGGAACAGCCGAGCGACCTCGAGAAGAACGAGGGCAAGGGCGCTCGTCTCGACCAAGCTGCGCCGACGCCCGAGAAGCGTATGGAGCAAGGAGACGTCGACAACCCTCGCACCTCGACCGGAACCAACCCCACCCCCGGCCACGCGGTTCAAAGTCCCTCTGCCAGCGACACCGACCCGAGCGCGGAAGAAGACAGCTAAGCGAACCGTCGAACGATCCCTCCAGCCGGAGTAAGCCGTGCCGGAGTTGAAGATCACCGTCGTCATGCCCGGCGTCTCTCCGGAGGTGGAGGCCGAAGAGCTCGACGAGTTGATGTCGTCGCTCGCAGCCGAGGCGTCGCCACTCCGGCAGCGGAGCCGCCCGTGTGTTCGTCGGCACCTCCACCCGGAAGCCTTGGCCGCCATGCTGCGGGGATGTGGACGCTCCCGGCGCCACCGGGACCCCCAAGATGCGTCAGCGCGTCTCTCCTGGGCCAGCCCTCGCAGCCGGGCAGCTGCAAGGCGCGCCTGGGGCAGCCCCTCGGCACCGTGTGTTCGTCGGCACCTTCCACCCGGGAAGCCTTGACCGCCAGGATGTGGAAGAGCCGTCCCGGCGCCACCGTACAAGATGCAAAGCGGCAAAGGAGGCAAGACGCTACAGATGAAGAGCCGCGGTGGCTCTCGCAGGTGCAGCCGCGCAGCTAGAGGAGTACCTTGAGTAGATGAGCTTCGGCAGAGGCTCGCCCTCGGGATGCAGATCCGACGGGACCGGCCCGATCTCTCGAGTTGCGCACGTTCTCGCTGGTCGGCGTGCTCCCGCAGCGGGTCACCGAGCTCTCCGCGCTGTTCCGCGACGGGCCGAAGGAGGCGATCGTGGAACGACTCTCCAACGAGGCCGGACTTCCGTGGGTCCGCTCGTTCCAGGATCGAAGCGTCGAGGACGAGGGCACCGCGCGCCGGCATGCGCTGTTCGACCTGACCTGGCACCGGCGGGCCCGACAGCTCGATCCCATCGTCACCGCTCGCAACTTCTCCGGGTTCGACGTCTTGCTGGAGACCGCATCCGAGGTCGATCCAGACCTGGGTAGCCTGCTGGGGCACATCGATCCCAACGATCACGCGAATCCCCGGACGCTGGAGGGACCGCAGTGGTGGCGGCTGTGGCACGAAGCCACCGGAACCAAGCCGGGGCTGGCTCGACCTCGACGAGATCACCCACCTGTGGCATATGTGGCCGGCCATCACGTCGACCGAGGTCGAGAGGGGTTGCCTCGACTCGATGGGCGCCACCTATACCCACCCCGGCTGCTGGAAGCTGCTCGACGACCTCAGCGGCTTCTTCGCCCAGTGCGTCAGCGAGCGGCGCCGTGCTCGCGGAGGTCGATGTTTGAGGCATATACTGCCCCCGAGTTGCGGACCGGCTCGATCATCTGATCCTCTAGCCAAGGAGTCCTCATGGCGCCGACCTTGACTCGACGCAGCAACCTCGCAGTCGCGCCGGGCCTCCACCAGAGTGTCGCTGGAGCCGGTCACACGCGCCAGCGGAGCACTCGGGGTCCAGGTGGACACCGATGGCGACGCGATCACCAACGCATGGGTGTCGGGCAACTTTCAGCAGGGGCTACGAGCAGATCCTCCAGGGCCGAGATGGGCGCGCGACATCGTCCCGATCTCATCTCGCATCTGCGGCTGGTGTGGCGCCGCACCAGACGACGGCGTCGCTCGCGGCGAGATGGCGGGGCATCTCGCCTCCGCCGATGGCGGTGACGCTGCGGTCGGTCGTGCGAGGAGTGCACCGAGGCGATCTGGATCCACGCGGCGCATCCGGCGACCTGCGCCGGCCCCGACATTGCGTTCCCGTGGTGGCGGCGACCTCGCCGTCCATCTGGGCCATGGCCGAGCGAACCAGTGCCCGGGGGCCGCGATCCACGGATACGAAAGCATCGGCGAGTTGATGCAGGGCTTGACTCCGGGAACCGGCCGCTACCGGGACCGAGACGTTGCCCGCCGGGCGTCGGGTCCAAGAGATGATCAACCTGATGTACGGCAAGTTCCCCTCATCCCTCGGTCGTCCAGGCGGGCACCGTGGGACAGCACCTGACGTGGGCGAACTTCACCGAGTACTACACGCGCCTCTACATGTCGGTCGACTACGTGAAGCAGGTCTGTGCTCTCTGGGACGACCTGGTCGACTTCTTGCTCGAGGCGGGATCTGCGCTTCGCCGAGCTCGGTGCGCGCCCTGCCAACCTCATCAATGCCGGCGCCTGGGACGACGTTCGCTCCACCTATTCGTACGACAACCTGGACGCAGCGGGCCGAGGGCGTCTCGCCCGGCCGGGTGTGATCCTCGGGGGTGAGGTGGTCGAGGATCGACTGACCGAGATCAACCGGGGATCGAAGAAGACATCGACCACTCGTTCTTCGAAGCCCACAGCTCGCCCGGCAACGGCCCCGACGACGCCGGGAGCCATCCGCCGGTCACCCCTGGCTCAGCTCGCCGTCGCTGCAGCCGGCGGCTCGTGACCTCGATGGTCGCTACTCCTTGCCACGGCCCCTGCTGGCGCGGCGAGGGCCGGAGACGGGGCCCTGGGTCGCTTGTGGCTGACGGCGACGCGAGAGGATCTCCCGGAGAACGACTTCATCCAACCCACGGGGACGGGCGTGAAGATCTTGATCCCGATGAACTTCCAGCCGGAGATGACGGTGGAATGGAAGATCCCCGAGCGTGTCAACGCACTGGAACGTCTGCGTGCGGACGCGCATGGAGTGGCTTTGCAGGGCTGTGCGCAGCGCTGCGCTGTTGAAAGGATTCGAGCTGATGAGGTCTGGAGAGACCGGTGTCGGTACCGCTGGAGGTTCCGGTGACAGAGCCATGGGCGTCGGTCTGTGGGACTCGGGCCGGGGCATGAACGTCCACTGGATGACCACCCAGGGCGGGAAGGTCTCCGGCTACCAGGTCATCGGACCGTCGACATGGAACGCGCCTGCTCGCGACCCGAGGGGAAAGCCCGGGCCGCTCGAGGAGGCCCTCGATCGGCAGTCCGGTCCTGTTCGAAGGCGGCGATCGCTTCGCCGGATGATCGATGCCGCTCGGGTGATCCATTCCTTCGACCCCTGCATGAATTGTGGGACCCAGTGACGAACGGATCAACGAACGGCTCGAGCACCATCGCCAGCCCATTCGACGCTGGGCATCAGAAGCGCCCCCGAAGAGCGAGACCTCAGCCGCCAGCTGCGTGGATGGGCCCGCTCGAGAAGATCTACCTGCTGTGGGTGTCCGGTGGAGCCTGCGACGGCTGCACCGTGGCCGTCGTCGGCGCCACCAACCCTCCGGTCGAGCACCTGATGGCGGGCATATAGTGCCCGGACTTCCAAAGGTCGAGCTGCTGCACACGCTCACTTCTCTGGAGATGGGTGACGACTACATCCAGACGCTGCAGATGGCCTCCCGAGGCGAGCTCGACGCGCCTTACGTCCTCGTCTACGAGGGATCGGTGTTCGACGAGGAGCTCTCTAACGAGGGCAACTTCTACACGCTGGGCAGGATCCGGAAACCGGCCTCGGCATCTCGTCCACCGAATGGCTCGGGAAGTTGCCCCCAATGCGGCAGCCGTCATAGCGATAGGCACCTGCGGCGGCATGGGGCGGCATCCCCGCCGGCGAGGGCAATCCCACAGGCTCGGTCGCGGTTATGGACTACCTGGGCAAGGACTATCGCTCCGCCTTCGGGGTCCCCGTCGTGAACATTCCCGGTTGCTCGCCGATCGGCGACAACTTCATGGAAACCGCAGCGGCGGTCCTGTTGTTCCTCCAGGGGCTCGGGCCTCTTCCCGACTTCGATGAGTTGGGCTGCCGGTGTGGCTGTTCAAGGAGACGGTGCACAGGCATTGCCCCGGCCGGCTACTACGAAGAGGGGGTGTTCTCGCCGAGGCCTACGGCGGCCACGAGTGTTTGGTCGAGCTCGGCTGTTGGGGACCGGTGGTGCAGTGCAACATCGCCGACCGGGGCATCGTCAACGGCACGGGCGGATGCATGCAGATGGGGGGACTCGCATCGGCTGCACCATGCCCGGCTTCCCCGACAAGTTCTCGCCTCTGTTCTCGACTCCACCGGGATCGCTGCTGTCGTCGAACACCTCGCGGGTCTTCGGCGGGTTCATCCGTCGCATCCGGCGCATCACCATGGTCGACAAGAACCGGACCGCTCGCTGGGAAGGCGTCCAGGCGCCCAGTGGATGGGCCCGTTACAACACGAGAACCCGAGGCCCCATCACGTTGGTCCACAAGGCGTACCGCGCTTATCAGCACAGCAAGATCGGTGGTTAGCTCAGCGCTTCACAGCTAGGAGGCGGCATGCCCGACGAAGAGAAGCATCGGTTCGCTGATCCGGAAGACCAGCCGGAAGGAAGCAAGGTCGACGGTACGCGCTCGAGCTACGACGAGCCCGATGATGCATCCGTCACCGAGCCGAGTCCTGTTCCGGCCGGGGTAGGCACGGCCGAGTGGGGAATGTCTGACCTGCGGAAGCAGATTCACCGAGACCACGGACAGCGTCCTCCAGTGTTCGGCTCCGGCTGCGCAAGATCGGCAAGCACGCGGCGCCCGTGGCGGGCAAGATCTCGACCTCCGAGAACATCGAGAGACCGGCCAGCAGGCCGGATCAAACGCCCGAGGGCTACAACCCGAAACCGGCGACCGCGAGCAAAGAGGCGGAGCAAGGCGGCCTGCAGGGCGAGCGAGGGCCGGGCCAGAAGGCCACCGCGCAGGTCAGTGCAGGCCGCGCAGCATCTCCTCGATCTCCTCTTCGGTCTTCCCTGCTTGCAAGCCGTTCCCGGATGAGGTCTCGTAGACCTCCGGGTCGTGGCGGGCGCTGAGCCTCCCACTTCATCTGCCGCGCGATGGGAAGGTCCTCGTGCCACCACCACGTGTCTCCGTCCTCGCATGGAGGGAAGAGAGTGCCCTCGACCACTGTGGCCCGTGGCCGTGGCCGTCGATGAAAGTCCCGGATGTCTCCACGAGCTCACCCGTGGCGGGCATCGGTCACCTCCGGTATGTCATCGCTGGATCATCCGGAGAACCCCCAACATTTAGCCACACATCCGGGCTCTAGAATCCACGGGATGGGCGAGGTGGTGGTGAGCAGCGAGAACACCTCGAACCCGAACGCCCACCGCTATCTCGTCGACCGCGCGGTCCAAGAGCAGCCCAAGGGCCGCTTCTTTCCGTCCGCGGACCAGGCCGACGACCCATTGGCGCGGGCTCTGTTCCAAGTCGAAGGGGTGGCGGCCGTGATGTTGCTTCCGAGGTCGGTAACTGTGACTAAAGCCGCCTCGGTCGTGGGACGAGGTCGATGAGCGCGCAGCGAACGATCGAGCAGCACTTCTGGCCAAGCCGGCGCGGATCGAGCACCTGCTCGGCCACCCGAACCGCGTAGCCCTTGATCGTCCACCACGCCAGGTAGGCCTCGAGTTGTTGGAACGTCTCGCCGTCTATCTCGTCGGAACCGTGACAGCCGGCGCTCGACCTCACCGGCGATGATCCGATCGAGAGCGCTGACCAACAGTGGCTCGGGATACAGCAACAGTCCATCGGCTTCTTCGGTCCGGATGCGATCCCCGATCTCGGTAGACAGCTGGTCGAGATCTTCGGGGAGGCCGGGCGGAGGCTCCCAGCAGGGCGTCGGTATCCGACTCCTCAACGCGGCGCAGGCAGTAGCCGACGGTTAACGCAGTTCGCCCAGATCCCGAACTCGGGTGCAGGTTGCTGTTCCTGTTGCTCTGCGACCATGGCGGTCAGGCATGCCTGCGCACGAGCAGCGTCAATGGGTGCGCCTGCGCCAGGGCGTGCGCGAAAGACGATGTCGTCTAAAGAAAGGGTCACTGTCGCGCAGAGATTGATCTGGTGCACCTTCGGTGGAGCTTGCTCGGGGCGGCTTCCTCGACGCCTTCGACCCCGATACCGCGCCGGGCCAGCGCCTTGGAGGATCTTCTCCACGCCCTGCGTCAGGGTGAGAGTGCCGGAAGGACAGCCATCACACGAGCCCATCAGGCGCAGTCGAACGATGCCCTGGGACACGCCGAGGACCTCCATCTCGCCACCGTGCGAGTGCAGGTAGGGCCGGATCTCGTCGAGGGCTTCCTCCAGCGACTCGGCAAGATCGTCGGGCTCGTCTTCCTCCGCGAGGTAGGTCTCGAACAGGCGAGCGGCGACGGGGGTCCTGCGCCAGGGAATCGACGGCATCTCCCGGAAGCATCGATGCGATACGAACCACCGCCTCGCGGTGGAAACCATCGACCCAATCCAGCAACTCGAAGGCCAGCCCCTGGTCTCCGACTCGGGTGTCGCTTGGAGGTGCTCGACGATCTCGCCCATGCGCACGAAAGTCTTCGTCCAGCTCCATCTCCTCGGACTGGACCTCGGTCTCTGGGGGCGGACGAACCGAACGAGTCTGCGTCACTCATCGCTCGACCTCCTTCCGCACCAGATCCAACACCTCGTCCACGCTTCGCCTCGACCCTCCGAGAAACCGGTACCGAAGGCGATGTCTCCGGCTTCGACCTCTATCACCACGGTGTCGGCAGGCAACGCCTTGAAGTACCGGGCGACGATCAAAGTGTGGTCGAAGTCGATCACTCCCCGGCCGCCTCGCCGAGGCGCTCCTGGACCTCGTCCTCATCGGGCAGCGTCCGTGATCGACATAACGCCTGATCGTGCCGCTCATCACCTCTCGGGTAACCGCTCACGAAGATGATCCGTTCCGGTTGTACCTCTTGCAACAGATGCAGGACCCGGTGCGCCGAATAAGAGGCGTCTTCCACCGCCACGTCGGTGGCCACTCGAGCTCCCGGATGCGGCGTATGAACTGGGGGCCGAAATCAAGGTCGCGCAACCACGGGTTACCCACACCGGCGATCAACACCCGGGCCTGCTTGGCCCCCGACGGGGACGTCGACCGCGGCCTCGCCCGTTGCCGCCGGAGGAACCAGGGAAGGTCCTTTCCGCTCAACTGAGACAGAGCGGCGCGTGCCCTATTCCAACGTGCACGAACACGAGTTCACCTCACGCACGATGACACCGCGGGCCGGTGTCGAGGTGGGTCGTGCACGGCATGCAGGGGTCGAACGACCGATCGTCCTGAGAACGTCGATGCCCTTGAGCTCGTCGTCCTTCGTGGTCTCTAGAAGCGGCGTCCCGATGATCGCTTCCTCGTAGGCCCCGGGATTGCCGAACGGGTCACGAGGAGAAGCGTTCCAGGTCGACGGCGTGTTGATCTGGTAGTTCACGATCCGGCCCTTGTCCATCGTCATGTGATGGCTGAGGTAACCGCGGCCCGCCTCCGGTGAAGCCGCACGACGCGATCTCACCCTGGGGGATCGAGAACTTCGACCACGCCTTCGTCTCGCCCTTGCGCCACAGGTCGAACGCCTGGAGAAGCATGTTCATGGTGATCGCCGCGGTGAAGGCGACGCCGTAGGCGCGGCCCCGGTTGCGCTCGAAGGCATTGACCTGTAGAACCTTCCACTCGAGCTCCATCTCGGGCAGCTCGAACTTGGGCATCAACATCTTGAGCCCGTCTCCGGTGGCCTGGATGAAATCGTTCTGCTGCATCTTCTGAGCCATCGCGGTGGTCCCATGCGCCCGTAGACGCCGGTCTCCATCGTCTCGCGGTCCCAGCGGGGGGCGCAGTCCCACGAGTACTTCTCTTTGAAGTTACGACCCTCGGGCCGGGGAATCGTGGACTTGTTCCATGCGTGGTACGGAGACAGCGGGTATCCGGCGGGGTCCGTCTTGAACTTCTGTCCGCTCTCTCCGTCGGTCCCTCCTCGTAGAACGAGTGGGAGACGAACTCCTCGATGCCGCAGTTGATCTCGTGGAGGTTGGTCGTCACCAACTCGCCGTTGCGGATGACGCCGGGCATCGACCAGCGCTGGTCCCCCCACTCGGCCATGTTCTCGTACTTCGCGTCGAAGGACCAGGGATCGTCCCAGATGCCGGTCTGGATCAGGTTGTTGGGTCGAGCACCAACCAGCGCATAATCCGGGTTGTGCTCGAGGAAGAAGTCCAGCACGTCGTCCCACCACAGCGCGATGCGCTTGGAGTAGTCGAAGAACTTGATCAGGCGCGTGTAGTACTCGTTGAAGCTTGTCGTCGACAGCGTGGTCATCACGCCACCCGGCACCAGCGTCGACGGGTGCGGGTACTTGCCGAACATGTAGTTGCACATCTCGCACGTCCGAGGCGGGTGAACTCGATCGCCTCGAGGTAGATGGCCCCGGTCAGGGGGTCCATCGCATCCATGATGTCTTTGATGGTCTTGTAGCCGTGTACGTGAGCATGAGGCGCAGAGGTGTTCTCGGCCTTGCGGACGATCTCGGGGTTCGTGACCGAAACGAGCGCGGTCGAGTAGTCGGGTCCGGCCAACAGCCCGAGGTGGATCGGGTGGTCGTAGAGCATCTCGGCTCCTGCACCGAGGTTGCGAACGGTCACGCCCATCGGAGGCGTCTGCACCCCGAAGGCCATGTCCAGTGCCTGGGAGGAGACCGAGGAGTGAACACCGCCGCAGACACCGCAGGCCCGTGAGGAGATGTCGATCGCGTCTCTCGGGTCCCGACCCTGCAGGATGATCTCGTAACCCCGGAACAACATCGCCATCGAGTGAGCCTCGACCGCCGCGGCGCTCGACGTCGAGCCCGATGTGAACGGCAAGAGCGCCCGCAACGCGCGTGATCGGGTCGATCATCCAGTCGCGCACCTTGCCCTCGGTGGCGATCGCTCCCCCGCCGATGGGACGCTGGATAGTCTTGGTGTAGGCCTTCGTGGCTGCGCCCGTCAGCGAGTACGGGTCCGCGATGCCCTCTCTGAGTCGCGCCTTCCCGTTCTCGTCGAACTCGAGCGGGAGGTTCTTAAAACACATCCGGGTTCACCTTTCCTCTTCTTTCATGCGACGGGTGAGCAGCTGCTCAGTGCCCGATCTTGGAGTGCTGGTAAGCGCGGTAGGCCTTGTGGAGGAGCTTCTGAGCACCCTTCGGCTGCGTGTTGTGCGCCCAACCCGATGGGGCCTCTTTGCCTTCCCAGCGGACGCTCCGGTTCTTGTCCGCCATTGTGGCGGTGCGCATCCTGCGGATGAACCCGCCCGTTACGCGACGTGTGTCGGGACGAGATGAACGAACCGGGAGGCGCCGAATAGGCGAGAACTTGTCGGGGAAGCCCGGCATCGTGCACCCGATGCAGATGCCCCCCATCTGCATGCAGCCACCCGTCCCGTTGAGGATGCCTCGCTCGGCGATGTTGCACTGGACCACGGGCCCCCAGCAACCGAGCTCGACCAAGCACTCCTTGTCCCCGTAGGACTCGGCGAAGACGCCTTCTTCGTAATAACCGGCGCTTGGGACAGTGGCGATGGACGGTCTCGCCGAACAGCCACGCGGGGCGACCGAGCTCGTCGAATTCCGGAAGGGGCGCCAAGCCCTGCAGGAACAGCAATACGGCGGCCGCCGTCTCCATGTAGTTGTCACCGATAGGCGAGCACCCAGGGACGTTCACGACGGGGACACCGAAGGCCGACCGATAGTCCTTGCCCAGGTAGTCCATGACCGCCATCGACCCGGTCGGGTTGCCCTCGGCGGCGGGGATGCCACCCCAGGTGGCACAGGTTCCGATGGCGATGACGGCCGCGGCCTTGGGGGCCAGACGACGCATCCACTCGGCCGACGTGATGGTGCGCCCGGTCTCGGGATCCTCGCCGAGCCCCATGAAGTAACCGTCCCCGGAACGGGTCTCGTCGAACATCGAGCCCTCCCAGGTGACAACGAAGGGCGCGTCCAACTCGCCGCGTTCCGCCATGAAGAGGTTGTGCACCCACTCCGGACCGGACTCGACCGAGGTCACGGTGTGGATGAGCTCGAGCTTCGGAAGGCCCGGGACGATGCCTGCGAGCAGGTGCTCGACCCGCGGGTTGGTGGCGCCCGTGACTGCGATCGTGCAGCCGTCGCAGGACCCGCCGACCATCCAGATCAGGTAGATCTTCTCGAGGGGGCCGAGGCGCATCGCGTTGTTCGCCTGCGGGAGCTCGACGACCTTGCTGCGCATGCCGACGGCTGCGAAGGGATCTCTCCCGTCCATGTCCTCCGGCCGGTTGCCGTGAGAGGTGTGGGCTTCAGCGCCTGCGAGGTAGAGGTTTTAGCCTCGGCCATGCGTCCTCCCTCGATCCTTGGGGATACGTGTCGCGCGGGGATGGAACAGGTGTCGAACCGGCCTCCTGTCGGCGGCCTTGCAGCTAGATGAATCTAACACTTACCGGGAAACAACAAACCCCTTTTCCTGGTCGGGAAACCGGTGACCAGGGCGCCTCCAGCGGCGAGATTGCGGTGCCGACGTGAGACGCGTACACTCTGTGCGCTGAACATCTAGCTGCGAGAGGAGCGGGACTTTGGGCGGTTGGTACGTGGGTCTCGCCATCGGCGCTCTCGTCGTCGTGATCGTGGTCGTCGCCGTCTCCGCCATCCTCGTCCTGACCGCCCGCATCGCGAAGCAGGCTGAGTTGGCCACTCAGGCGTTCGACGAGGCTCGGGTCAACACCCTCCCCTCTGGGACGTCATGAAGATCAACGACTCGGGCAAGGCGATCGCTGCGCGCTACCCGGACGGCCCGCAACGTTGGGGGTTAGGGATGATCGAGCTCGCGATCACCGATTCGGAACGAACCCTGTGGGCGGTCACGCTCGATTTCCTCGGCGTAGTCGTGCTGATCGTGGTCGTCGTGCTGTTGACGATCCTTCACCGGCTCGTGCAGCGCGTCGACACGAACGTCGCAGCAACGTGGGAGATGGCTAAACGCGTTGCCTCGAATACCGCGACGACCTGGCAACTGAACGGAACCGCTGCGGTGTTGAAGAGATCAAGAAGAGAGGCCCTGATCCACGACGACTTCTTGAGCAAGAAGCTATGAGCACCACTCTGCTCGTAACACCGACGGTCATAGAGATCGTGGCGCTCGTCGCCGTCCTGGCGCTCTATCTGATCGCAGTAGCCCGTCATCTGCGATCGATCGCTGACACCCTCGCCAAGATCACCTTCGGCGTCCGCGCCGTGGAGCAACAGGTGGGCGTGGTCGGTCCGGGGTCACCAAAGTGAACCAAACGCTCGAGGAGATCGCGCGCTCTTCCGGGTATCGCGACCAAAGCCGAGACGGTCGCCAACCGCTCCCTAGGGGCCGGTCACGCACGAAGGCTCTGGGGACATACGTCCGCCTTATGGCGACCCCGCCGGCGCCTGCTCCTTCGAAGAAGTGGTCGAGACCTTCTTGTCCGGAGCGGGGGCCGGGTTCTACCCCCGAGCTCCACATCGAGGAGGGCTTCCTTTTCGTAGACCGGATGGTCCTGGTCGCGCATCCGGCTCGGGCCGGACGCAGTGCTGCTGAGGAAGGAAGACGAAACCGCTCCCACCCTCCCCACGGACGGATCGAGAAGGTGCTCCTCGCGCACGGGCTCTCGCTGATCGACACACAGACGGCGCTGGGAGACATCGCCGCGATCCAGACCGCCGGTATCCGAGGTGCGTGGTGGGACCTGTGGGGCGCAGATCCCCCGAGGCCTTGGCCTGTATGCAGCGAGCGGTGCTGGGCGATGACGCAGAGCCGGCAGCCGCGGCGGGTCCGGTGAGCGATCTCGCCGCCGGCATGACCCTGGATCAGCTTCTGGACGACCCGCCGGACGGCTGCCGCTCGAACCCATAGATAAGGTCGGCCGATGCGGATCGCGGTGGTGGGCAAGGGCGGCGCCGGCAAGTCGGTCGTCGCCGGCACCATGGCGCGCCTGTTGGCCCGCGGCGGTGACAAGGTCCTGGCCCTCGACTCGGACCCGATCCCCGGCCTGGCCATCAGCCTCGGGCTCGGCCCCCTCGACACTCCCATGCTGCTGGACGCGGTCGAGAAAGACGACAACGGACGGTGGCGTTTGAAGAAGGGCATCGGGGCCGCTCGAGCGGTCCAGCGTTACTCGCTGGTGGGACCCGACGGCGTCCGGCTGCTTCAGTTCGGAAAGACCACCGCATCGGGGCTGAAGGACTTCATGGGCTCGGTGAACGGCTTCTACCAAGTGGTCCATCGGTTGGCGAGAGATGACTCCCTGTCGGGTTGGACGATCGTCGGAGACCTTCCCGCGGGCCCCCGTCAGACCGCCTTCGACTGGGTCCCCTACGCCGACAAGCTCGTACTGGTGGTGGAGCCAACGTGGCAGTCGATCCTCACCGCGCGCCGGATCGCTCGCATCTCCCGACAACGCTCCGGGGTCGAAGTGGTCGCTTTCGGCAACAAGCTTCGCGAGGACGGAGACACCGATCTCATCGAAGAGCGGCTGGGCGAGCGTCTTGGAGGTTCCCTGCCCTTCGACCCGCTGGTGGCCGAGGCAGATGCCCACGGGAAGGCGCTCATCGATCACGCGCCCGATTCCCCGGCGGTGCATGCGATCGAGCATCTCATCGACGCAATCTCCCGGCGTAAGGTGAGCGCATGAAGATCGCGGTTGCGGGCAAGGGCGGTGTCGGCAAGACCACCATCTCGGGCACCCTGGCTCGCCATCTTGCCCGCACGGGCATGCCCGTGATCGCTCTGGACTGCGACACGAACCCGATGCTCGGGGTCTCGCTGGGGGTCGGGCCGGAGGAAACCGATCGTCTCGGAACCGTCCGCCAAGGTCTAGACACCGGCGAGGTAGAGCACCAACCAACCACTCAAGGCATCGTGGAGACGTTCGGAACCGATGCTCCCGACGGCGTGCGCCTGGTGGTGGTGTCGCGCATTGACAACATCGACCCCGGCTGACCCTGATGTGGGGTTTCGCCCGAGCAGTTGCTCGGTGAGCTAGAGCAAGAAGGGGCAGCGGTCATCTGCGACCTGGAGGCCGGGGTGGGATCGCTGTTGCGCATGAGCGACGGGCACGTCGACGTCACGCTGGCGATCGTCGAGCCGACGGTGAAGTCGATCGAAGCCGCTACTCGCGCCGCGGCCATCGCCTCGGGACACGGAAAGGTGATCGTCGTCGCGAACCGGGTCAGAGACGACTCCGACACCGAGTTGATCCGTTCGGCCTTCCCCGACCACGACATGCACGTGATCCCCTATGACGCCGCGATCAGGCGGGCCGACCGGGAGGGAACCGCTCCGATCGACTTCGGCGACAGCAGCGCCGGTCTGGCCGCGATCGCACAGCTCGCCCACAGGATCTCTCGATCGGACCCGGTGGAGGCTGCCTAGATCAGCTTCGCGCTCGCCACGACGGCTTGTCCGAGACTGACCCCGCCGTCGTTGCACGGGACCTGGCGGTGGAGCAACACCTCGAAGCCGCGGTCGCGCAATGCGCTGCGGACGCGTTCCAGGAGGAAGACGTTCTGCCAGGTCCCCCCCGACAGCGCCACGACCTCGATACCCGTAGCAGCCCGCGCGCCGAGGGCTGTTTCCACCAGGCCCGCCGCGAGGCCGTTGTGGAACCCCGCGGCCGCCTCGGGGACCGAACGGCCGGCGGCGACATCCTCGGCCAGAGCTCTTATCAAAGAGACCCCATCGAGACGGCCGTCGGAGAACGGGAACGGATACACGAGGCCGCTCGAGGGATCGGCAACGTTCTCTAACTCGGCGGCGGCCTGTCCCTCGTAACTGGAGCGGGTCCGGAGTCCACACACCGCGGCCGCGGCGTCGAAGAGCCGCCCCGCGCTGGTTGCCTCGGGTGAGTTCAACCCCCGGCGAGCCATCTTCAGGATGGGCGCCCACTTGCTCCCTGTTTCTCTCACGACCTCTAGCGCCAGCTGGTACGCGCCGTCGCCGAAGCCGGCCTCCAGATAGACCGCCGCCATGCGCCACGGCTCTTTGATTGCGGCCTCGCCGCCCGGCAGCGACACGGGGGCCAGATGTGCAAAGCGTTCGTAGCCGGTCAGGTCGGCAACGAGGATCTCGCACCCCCACAGGGTTCCGTCGTCTCCCATGCCCGTCCCATCGAGGGCGAGGCCGATGACGCGATCGGACCGGTTGTTGTCCGCGAGGCAGGAGGCTATGTGCGCATGGTGGTGTTGAACCCCGATCTTGGTCGGAGCCTCAGACGACAGCGCCCATCTCGTGGCGAGATAGCCGGGATGCAGGTCGTACGCGACCACATCGACCTCGTCGATGTCGAAGAGGCGCTTCAGGTGAGCGACGCCGTCGGTGAACGCCGCCATAGCTGCGTAGTTCTGCAGATCGCCGATGTGGTGGGAAACGACGGCCAGGTCTTCGACCCCCAAACAGAACGTGTGCTTCAGCTCGGGTCCTGTCGCGAGAACCGGACGAGAGAAAGTCGTCGGAACGCTGATCGGTTGGGGCACGTAGCCACGCGAGCGGCGGATCAGATACTCCTGCGAGCCCACCGCTCTGACCACCGAGTCATCACAGCGGGTCCGGATCGGGCGGTCGTGGATCAAGAACGCATCCGCCACCTGTTGCAACCGCTCGTAGGCGTCGTCGTCCTGGAACGCCACCGGCTCATCCACAAGGTTGCCCGAGGTCATGACCAGCGGACGCCGCACCGCGGCCAGCAGCAAGTGATGCAGAGGCGTGTACGGCAGCATCAATCCCAGGTATGGGTTGCCCGGCGCTACCTCTTCGGCCACCGCGGTTGAAGGCCGTCGGCGCGACAGCACGATGGGGGCGCGTGGAGACGAAAGCAGCGCCTCCTCCTGGCTGGTGATCACGGCCAGCTCGCGTGCTGCCGCCAGGTCGGCGACCATCAGGGCCAGCGGCTTCGCCTCCCGGTGCTTGCGCGCCCGCAGACGTTTCACCGCGTTGGCGTTCGTGGCGTCGCAGGCCAGGTGGAAGCCTCCCAACCCTTTGATGGCGACGATCGCACCTTGGATCAAGAGCTCGGCCGCTCCTTCGAGGGCCTCGGTCGCGACGGCCTCTTCTTCGATGGCGCCGCCCTCGGCAGTCAGCAGCCGCAACCTCGGCCCGCACTCGGGACACGCGATCGGCTGCGCATGGAAGCGCCTGCTCCCTTGGTCCGAGTATTCAGCCGCGCAGGCGCGACACATCTCGAACGATGCCATCGTCGTGTTGACACGGTCGTAGGGCGAAGCGGCAACGATCGTGAAACGAGGTCCGCAGTCGGTGCAGTTCGTAAAGGCATAGCGATGTCGTCTGTCACGTACGTCTTCGACCTCGGCGGCACACGCCCGGCAAGTGGCCAGATCCGGCGGTATCGAAACCCGAACCCGTCCTTCGCTTCGGCTCGAACGGATCTCGAACGTCGTCGCGTCGGCGATGTCTATGTCTTCCGTCTGAAAACTGGTGATCGACGCCAGGGGCGGAGGGTCTGCGCGCAGCGCAGCCTCGAAACGAGCGACCGCGGCTTCATCACCCTCGGCCTCGATCGCCACGCCTCGAGGGTCGTTGACGACGTAGCCGGTCACGCCCATCTCGATCGCGCGCCCGTAGACGAAGGGACGGAACCCGACACCTTGCACCACACCTTGGATATGGAAGCGCCTGCGGATGCGTCGATGCATGACAGTCATAGTGGCACCCGAGCCACGTCGCCGAGGCCCTGCCCGCTACCATCGAGGCGTGATTCGGCGGAGGAGATCGACAGGCAATCAGCGAGCCCTACGAGTTGCGCACGCTCAGGGCCTGTTCAACGTGGTGGGCGGAGCATGGCCGATCGTGTGGCTTCGGAGCTTCGAGTGGGTGTTCGGTCCCAAAGAAGAGGACTGGCTTCAAAAGACGAGCGGCGCTCTCTTCATGGCGACGGGGGTGGCCTTGATCCTGACGGAGGACTCGCCCGCGTCCATCCGTTCCGCGCGGCGACTGGGTATCGGGGCCGCAGCGGCCTACCTCGTGATCGACCTCATCTATGTGCCCGCGGGACGCATCCGCAAGACCTACCTGCTCGACGCGTTGATGGAGATCGGATGGTTGGCGGCCTGGAGGCGGAGCAGCCGCGCTTGATGTAGCCGTAGGTGTCTAGCTGGTTTCTCCGCTCAACAGGGGTGCTGCTTCCGGAGGTTTCTCGACGATCAGATAGCCCTCGTGGCGTTCCACGACCTTCTCGGCGTGAGGGCTCTCGTGGCCCGGCTTCACGAAGAAGTGCAGGGGATGCTCGCGGACGGCTCTGTACGCACCCATGCTGAAAGCCACCCTCTCCTCGCAGCCGGCTTCACCGCACTCACAAACGAAGTGGGCGTCGCCGTAACGACCCTCCTCGGAGACCTTTTGGATGTTCTCGTTGACCTCCCTGAAAAGAGCCTCGTTCAGCGCGATGCGGGTCTGGATGCCGTCCATGGCGAGACCCTATTGCTCCGGAGCTTCCGGAGCCGGCTCGCCCGAGGGCTGCTGGATCTGCACCTTGTCATCCGCATGCTCGTTGCTGTCGAGCCCGTCGGGGGGAGCGCCGTCATGGACGACAGGATCCTGCTTCCCGTCGTCGTCCGGCACCGCCACTGCCTCGAACATCTGGGTCCTCCTTGGGGAAGATCGGATGCTTGTCCTACCCGACGACGGACCGGTGTAACTGAACCGGGAAACCTTCCGGTCAGACGCCCGGCGATCGACCGTTAGGTCTCGAAGTGGGCGCCGAGCTCGAGCACCCGCAAGGTGAGCCCCAGGTCGTCGCCGAACCCATCCGCAGGTGCGTCGGCCTTCAGCCCCTCGATGAACATCTCCACGCTCTGGTGCTCGGACGGTATCCCGGCGGCCCCCCAGAACGTCAACGCGGTGGCGTACTCCCACGGCCCCCACCATTCCTCCGTGTTCTCCCTCGCCCATCGCAGCGCCCACTCCGCCATCTCGGTCTTGGGTCCCTCTTTCAACCAGTAAGCGCCCGCGGCCGCGAAAGTCGGGTACGCGCCGCCGGTGAACCGTCCTTGAAGATCCGCCTCTCCGCGCAGCAGATCGATCGCGCGGTGGCCCGGAGCACCGCCGACGGCCAACAAACCGCAGCTGGCGGATGCGGTTGCCCATACCCGAGCCGCGGCCGGGTTGTCGAGGTCACCCGGTACCTCTTCCGGCGAGTCGAGCCAGGCTTCAGC
>JAUJPD010000008.1:126911-136063 GCA_030447315.1 Actinomycetota bacterium
CCGGATCGATCGTCATCGGTCGAGACTACGAGTCCTAAGCGAACCAGCCCGAGCGAGAGGCTTTCGGGTTGTGATCCTGGCGGTCGTCGGGACGACGGTTCGCGGGGCGTTGCGGAACGATGGTGACGCCGGCGAGGTGAGTACGAGGACCAGACCACGGCCCCGGCGGGGCGCTCATCGCATCGGCCAACGAGTAGGCGATCTGTTCGTAGTTGACGCGCCAGCCTCGGAAGTGTGGCCACGCCTCCTCGGTGGTGCGCTCCATCGGGAATCCCATCTCTTGCAGTCGACCGACTCCTCCGCGGAACTCCTCGAAGGTCAGTTGGATGGGGTCGTCTGGGAACGGGTCGGGGTCGTAGGGGATGTGTAGAACCTCGGCGATGTTCCGCAGACAGGTGAAGCCCATCCGGAGACAGAGGCGCGCCTCTGGGGGGACTCGACCGGGAGCAAGAGCCGCGTACATAGCGGCCGAATCCATGGTGGCGAGAAGGGCGAGCAGCCATGACCGCAACGGATGAGGGGAGCGGAACCAGATGAGGACGGTGTAGGTGGTGTGGCTCTCCATCACTTCGGCGGTCCAGCGTTCCCAATCCCCGTAAAGCGCCGGCAGCTCGTCCACGAGGTTGATCATCTGAGCTCGCGCCAGGATCTCGGGACCCCACGCGGGAGCGCCCGCCCGACTCTGAAGGATCGAAACCAAGGCCTCACGGCGATTGAAGGCCTGATACAGCACCGGAAGGTAGGCGATCTGCAAGGCGACCACGATCAAGCCGGTGGACGCCGCCAGGAAGTAAACGATCGTGCGCGCGACACCGTCTCGGCCTGCGAATCCGAGCGTGAGCAGAGAGGAGCCACTCTCACGCAGCGCCTGGAAGAAACCTTCCTCGGTTAGCGGCCAGAGGATGAGGCCGTAACCGAACAGGAAGAGCAACAACCAGGTCGCGAGCAACGACAAGAGAGCGAGAGGGGCCCCGTAGGAGAGGATACGGTCCTTGCTCTCGTATGACTGGAACAGGTTCGAGATCCTGACGACGCCTCGATAGACCAAGCCCCGTCCGACCAGAACCGACAGCCGCGATGGGACGGCTCTGGGAAGAACGGTTGTACGGATGAGACTTGCCGACGCGGTTGCTACGAGAAAGATCCCGGCCACCAAGGCCACCACCTCTGCAACGACACCGTTCAACATGGCGGAATCCTAGAGGGGCAAGATCCACTCTCCCAGCCGCTGTGAGGTCCGTGCCCGTAGGCTGCCACGCGATGAACCCAGTGAAGAAGGGCCTCACCGTCGCGGTAACGGGTCCCACCGGGGCGATCGGAAAGGCCTTGATGCGGGCCCTCGAGAGCGATCCCTCGGTGGCACGGGTGGTCGGCATGGCGCGCCGTCCTTTCGAGCCCGCCGCTCACGGATGGACGAAGGCGGAGTACCGCCAGGGTGACATCCTTGATGAGACGGCGGTGCGGAACCTGGTTGCCGGGGCCGACGTCGTGGTCCACCTGGCCTTCTTGATATTCGGCACTCAAAGCGAAACGACGCGGGTGAATCTGACGGGCTCACGCAACGTCTTCGTTGCAGCCCTGGCCGAGGGCGTCGAGCGCCTCGTCTACACGTCGTCGGTCGCCGCGTACGGATTCCACGACGACAATCCCGATCTCCTTCACGAAGAGATCCCACCTCGTGGTTCCGATCAGCACTACTACTCGACTCAAAAGGCACAGCTCGAAGCAACGCTGCGCGAGCTCGCGGCCGGTAAGAAGACCGACGTATTCGTTTTCCGCCCGTGCATCGTGGCCGGGCCCGGCGCCACCGAGCTGATCGAGAACATCCCATACGTGCAACTGGGAGAGAAGCTCCCCGAGCGGGTGCGCGACCTGATGGGCACGATCCCACTGCTTAGGCCGGTCATCCCCGATCCGGGCGTGCCCTTCCAGCTCGTTCACGAAGACGATGTCGCGCGCGCTCTGGTGGCCGCCATAGATGGGGGCCGGGTGCCGGGGACGTACAACCTGGCGGCCGAGGGGGAGATCACGCTGTCGGATCTCGCGCACGCCCTCGGGTGGTACGCGCTGCCGGTCCCAGAGCTTGCGGTTGATCTGACGGTCCGCATCGTGTCGCGCATCCCGCTGATGCCGACTCGAGCTTCCTGGATCAGCGCCCTGAGCGTGCCCGTGTTGATGGATACATCCAAGGCCCGGATGCACCTGGGCTGGGATCCGGAGCACGATGCTTTCGACACGCTGGCCCAAACGATCCAGAGCGCACGAGCACGAGGGCTCATCTCGGCCACCTCCGTGTCCTAGTTCGCTCTCCTCGCCCTTTCGGACCCCGCTTTGCCTACGGCGGGTGGGCCAGGTATCTCTTCAGGCGCGGATGTCCAGGGCCCTATCGATGAGCTCCTGGGTCTCTTGCTCGTGGACCCTGCTGCTTCCCGTAGCAGGGCTCGCGCTCTCGGCCCGAGCAACCACGTTCAACGTAAGACGCTTGTCCAGGCCGTCACGCAAGCGGTGGTGGATGAAGCGCCAGGCCCCCATGTTCTCGGGCTCTTCCTGTGCCCACGTCACCTCGCGCGTTCGATAGATAACGGCCGAATATCTCCGACAGCTGCGCCTTGGGGAACGGATAGAGCTGTTCGACCCGAACGATGGCGGCGGGAGCCTCGCGCTCGTTGCGCGCCCCGGCAAGGAGGTAAGCGACCTTCCCGGTGCACAACAGGATCCGCTTCACCGCGTCCGGGTCATGGACCTGGATGTCATCCAGGGTCTCGTGGAAGTGGTCGTCGACGAAGTCGGTCGTCCGGCTACGAGCGTCGGGGAGCCGCAGCAACCACTTGGGGTAAGGACGATCAAGGGCTTGCGGGCAGACCGGTGCAGTTGGCGGCGCAAGACGTGGAAGTACTGGGCCGGTGTGGTGGGCTGCACGACCTGGATGTTGTCTTCGGCACAGAGGGTAAGGAAACGTTCGAGCCGGGCACTGGAATGCTCGGGCCCCTGGCCCTCATATCCGTGGGGCAACAGCAGAACGAGACCGTTCTCTTGATCCCATTTGTCTTCGCCGGCAACGAGGAACTGGTCGATTATCACCTGGGCTTCGTTGACGAAGTCTCCGAACTGGGCCTCCCAACAGACGAGAGCGTCACCGTTCGGCACCGAGTATCCATATTCGAACCCCATGGCGGCGAACTCCGACAGCAAGCTGTCGAAGATCCGGAAAGGAGCTTGCCCCTCACCGAGGTTCGACAGCGGCTGGTACTCCTCACCCGTCTCGTGATCGATCAAGACGGCGTGACGCTGGCTGAACGTCCCTCGTCGCGAGTCCTGACCGGAGAGGCGGACCGTGAACCCCTCTAGGAGCAGCGATCCGAAAGCCAGGGCCTCACCAGCGGGCCAGTCCACGGCGTCGCGCTCGAGCATGTCCGCACGCTTTTCCAACTGGCGCTGCAGCTTGGGATGGGGCTTGAAGTGACTGGGGAAGCTTGTGACGGTTTCGTGGATGCGTTCCAACCGCTGTCGCTCGACGCCTGTGTCGACGGGAGGCTGCACGCCTACGGGGGCAGGGGGCCGGGCCGCCCTTATGTCTTCGCCCTTGTCCGCACCACGGGTCTCCTCGAAAGCTTTCTGCATGACCGCACGGAAGTCGTCGAACGACTTCTCGGCCTCTTCCACCGTCAACTCGCCGCGGTTCAAGAGGTACTCCATGTACAGCTTGCGCACCGAGCGGCGCTCTTCGATCTGTGCGTACATCAGTGGCTGGGTGAATGCAGGCTCGTCCGCCTCGTTGTGCCCGTACCGCCGGTAGCACATGAGGTCGATCACAAGGTCGCGCTTGAATGCTTGACGGTATGCGAACGCGAGCTTCATGACGCGGACACAGGCCTCCGGGTCGTCACCGTTGACGTGCAGGATGGGCGCCTGGATCATCTTCGCGACGTCCGTGGCATAGGTGGTGGAGCGGCCTGATTGCGGAGCCGTCGTGAATCCGATCAGGTTGTTCACGACGATGTGCACGGTTCCGCCCGTGCGATAGCCCTGAAGTCTCGACATGTTGAGTGTCTCGGCCACGACACCTTGCCCCGCGAAGGCCGCGTCGCCGTGGAGCAGAACCGGCAAGACCCTGTCGTCGGCATCCTCGCCGATCAGGTCTTGTTTGGCGCGCGTCATGCCCTCGACCACTGGATCCACCGCTTCCAGGTGAGAGGGGTTGGAGGCCAGGACGACGCCGAGGTCGTTGCCCGCCCGCGAAGTGAAGCGGCCGGTGATCCCGAGGTGGTACTTGACGTCGCCGGAGCCCTGCACCGTGTCCGGGTCCAGATCGCCTTCGAACTCTTTGAAGATCTCGTTCAGCGGTTTGCCCACCACATTGGCCAACACGTTCAGGCGTCCCCGGTGGGACATCCCCATGACGACTTCCACCATGCCCTCATCGGCAGCGGTCTCGAGGAGCGTGTCCAACATCGGAATGAGGCTCTCGGCCCCCTCTAGAGAGAACCTCTTGTGTCCGGTGTACTTCGCGTGCAGGAACCGTTCGAACCCCTCCGCCGCGTTCAGGCGCTCGAGGATGTGTTTCTTCTCTTCGACATCGGGCTGAGGCGTCGGCTGCTCGACACGCTGCTGTATCCAGCGCTTCTGATCCGGGTCCGAGATGTGCATGTATTCCACGCCGACGGTGCGGCTGTACGAGTCGCGCAAGGAGTCGAGGATCTGACGAAGCGTTTGGCGCGGGGAGCCGGGCAACCCATCGGTGAGGAAATCCCGATCGAGATCCCACATGCTCAAGCCGTAATAGGAGATGTCAAGCTCAGGGTGGCTCAGCACCTCCCACGCGATCGGGTTGAGGTCGGCCAGCAGGTGCCCTCGCACCCTGTACATATTGATCAGTTGCATCACGCGGGAGTTTTTCTCTACCGCGTTGTCTTCGCCGACAACCGGGGCGCGGTCACCGCTCCAGCGAACCGGCTCGTAGGGAACCCGCAGCGAGGCGAAGATCTCGTCGTAGAAACGATCTGCACCCACGAGGAGGTCGTGGATCTGGGAGAGGAACATCCCCGACTCCGCACCTTGGATCACCCGGTGGTCGTAGGTGCTGGTGATCGTCATGACCTTGCCGACACCCAGGCGCGCGAGCGTCCTCGGATCCGACGCCTCGTATTCCGGCGGATAGCCGATCGCCCCCGTGCCTACGATCACGCCCTGGTTGGGCATCAAGCGCGGTACCGACAAGCGGGTGCCGACCGTGCCCGGGTTCGTGAGGGTCACGGTGGTGCCGGCGAAATCCTCCGGCGCGAGCTTGTTGCTCTTTACCTTCCTGATGAGCTCCTCATAGCAGGCATGGAACTCCGCGAAGTCCAGCTCGTCGGCATCTTTGATGTTGGGAACCAACAACACCCGGCTCCCGTCAGATCTCTCGACGTCGACCGCGAGCCCGAAGTTGACATGCTTACGTTGCACGACGTGGGGTTTGCCGTCGGCCTCCAGGTAGCTCGCGTTCATCGCCGGCCGGGCCTGAAGAGCCTTGAGGATCGCGAATCCGATGACGTGGGTGAACGAGACCTTGCCCCCTCGATGACCGCTCAGCCAGCGATTGATCGTCCGGCGGTTCTCCTCCAGGAGCTTGGCGGGAAGAGTGCGAACCGAGGTAGCGGTGGGGACACCGAGGGAGGCCTCCATGTTCTCCGCGATGCGAGCTGCGACACCGCGAAGCGGCGTCGCATCTTCGGGCACGGTCGCAACGGTGGGGCTGGGAGGCGCCGGCGGGGTTGGGGGGGCGGCCTCGGCGCTCGGCCGGGCCGGAGCCTTGCCGCTCTGGGCCCTTCGGGCTCGACCATCGTCGCCGGGTAGCGAGTAGTCCTCGAAGAAGTCTTGCCACGACTCCGCCACCGCCTTCGGGTTCTCCTGATAGCGGCGGTACATCTCTTCTACGAGCCATTCATTGGCCCCGAAACTCTGGTTGCCGACCTGATTGCGCTCCACGTCACCCATCACTACCCCCAACGCCCCAGTCACGAATCTCTTCCAGGGTAGCAACCCCCCTCGGACGGCCTCCCCAAGGCGTACGTCGAAACGCACCCGCAAGCGGGAGCAAGGAGGTCACCCATGTTGGTTGAGGCCGTCCGCTCAAGCTGAATCGCTCGGGATCCTCGCCGGAAGGATCAGGGAATAACGATCTCTCCTCCTCTGTCTACGCTGTAAGCATCCAAGCGGGCAGAGGAGGACAAGTGGGCATCGCCATGAAAAGGACCAGGCCGCGTCTGGTGTCGCGCCTCTTCCTGTTGGTGATGCTCGCGACCTTCGCCTACTTCATCGCAGTCGGGATGATCACGCCGACGCTTCCCCGGTACGTAGAAGGACCGCTGGGGAGCGGCAACTTTGCGGTGGGAGTGACCGTCGGCGCGTTCGCATTGACCGCGGTGATCCTGCGGCCCTTCGTGGGTCGCGTCAGCGACAAGAGGGGCCGCAGGATCCTCATCGTCGGCGGCGGCCTGGTCGTGGGCGCGTCGATCGCCGCCTACGCGCTCGCCGACTCGCTGTGGCCACTCCTCGGAGCGCGTCTTCTGACCGGCGTGGGTGAGGCCGCCTTTTACGTGGGGGCCGCGACCGTCATCAACGACATCGCGCCGGACGAGCGTCGTGGCGAAGCTCTTAGTTATTTCTCTTTGGCCCTGTTCGGCGGGCTGGCGGTGGGGCCCGTGATGGGAGAAACCATCCTCGAAGCCTTCGGCTTCACGAGCGTGTGGCTCGCGGCGGCAGCCAGCGCGTGTTTCTCGGGACTGGTCGGCTTGCTCGTAGGCGACACCAGGCCGGAGGGCGCCGGCAGCGGCCCGATGAAAGTCATCAATCGGGGAGCGCTCCTTCCCGGAACCGTGCTCGGCACGAATATCTGGGGCCTCGCGACCTTCTCAGCCTTCGTCCCGCTGTACGTCTTGCAGATAGGGATGAGCGGCTCGAGGTTCGTCTTCGCGCTCAACTCGGCGATCATCTTGTCGATCCGCCTCTTTGGGGCCCGCCTCCCCGACAAGCTCGGCCCCCGCTTGTCGTCGCGACTGGCACTTAGCGGGGTCGCCATGGGCTTCCTCGTTATGGCGGTGTGGGCAGATCCGATCGGTTTGTTCATCGGGACCATCTTCTATTCGATCGGGCACGCGCTCCTCTTCCCGGCCTTGATGACGCTGGCCATCAACCAAGCTCCCACCTCGGAACGAGGTGCCGTGATCGGCACCTTCACGGCGTTCTTCGACCTGTCGTTCGGTGTGGGGGCCGCCAGTGCAGGTGCCATAGCCGCGGCCGTCGGCTACAACGGCGCCTTCGGCATCGCTGCCATCGTGGCTGGTGGAGGGCTGGTGCTACTCGGCTACGCCGCCCGCCGATCCGGCGCCGCCGCCGGTCGAACACCGCAGGCCGAGGCCGCCTGAGCCTGCTTCACTGCTACGCTTCGAAAGCCCCATGGCGGCCGTAGCTCAGCCAGGTAGAGCACCCGGTTGTGGTCCGGGATGTCGCGGGTTCAAGTCCCGTCGGTCGCCCTTTGTGATCTCGCCGTTCCCGATCCTTAAAGGATCGGAGTGCGGCACGCGAAGCCCCACTCGCGTGACGGCATCGACACCTCCTGGCGGTTCGCCCTCAGCCAGGCGGGGATCTCGGGTGCCGATAGCGACCGCGTGTTCTTGGGCTTCTTGCCGGTTGGGAGCTCGACCTCGAGGATGTCCACGCCACGAGCAAGGTCCGCGGTGTAGACGATGTTGCTGGAGCGGCCGGTGACCTTCCCCTTCGGGTTGCGCTCGGGCACCCAGTAAGCGGCCCAGGTCTCCATCGCGTTGTTGAAGAAGAAACCGACCTGCTTGATGTTCTTGGGGTCCCGCACGTCCAGGATGCGGGTCCCGAGCTCGTACCAACCCTGGGCTACGAAGCCCTTCTCGTTGTAGTCGAAGTAGTGAGCAGAGCAGGCGTGACCGACCGCGGCATCCTCTGGGTACCAGAGGTCGAGCGGAGCGATCCGCCCGCCCCCGTGCTCGAGCTTCGGGTTGTCCTTGCGGTACTGAGCCGCGTCGACGTAGGGGATGTGCCAGGTCGAGAACGACCCGAACTCGGGGCCGCACTTACCGACGGTGGTGTCTTCCTCGGTGGCAAGCAGGACGTTGCCGTTGGCGAGAGAAGGGGCCGAGTCGGTCTTGAAGCCTCTTGCATTGGGCCGAGCGGAGTTGTGCAGGATGAAGTTGTTGTAGGGGCTCTTCTCACGGTCCCCGCTTCCCACGCCGCGTCCGTCGGTCGAAGCGAGTGGAACGGGCTTGGTGGGCTTGGACACGTCCAAGGCGACGGCACCTTGGCCGCCCACGTGCCACACGATGCCGGCCTCGTCCACGTCCTGATCGTGGCCTTGGGGGACCACGGACTCATAGGTGCCGGCCATCTTCGGCTTCGCCGGGTTCCGCAGGTCGATGATCGAGATGAGCCCCTGGGTGCGGCCGTCGGAGTATGCGTATTCGCACGTCTTGGTGAGACAAGAGACAGTGTGGGTGCGGGTCTCCGTCTGCATCCCGGCGATCTCGGTGGGGTTCGCAGGGTCGGTGACGTCGATGACGATGATGTAACGGTTGCTGGCGGTGACGTACCCGCGTGCGGAAGCGGCGGCGGCGTTGGAGGCGATGATCACGAACTTCTGTCCCTTGCGCTCGCCGAGGCTCATGTCTTCGTTCTGGTAATGCGGAAGTGGAAGGAAGCCGACCCGCTGGGGAGCCTTGGGCTCGGCGATGTCGTAGATGTGCAGACCTTTGAGGGTCGAGACATATACGTGAGGCGTGTCGCTCGAGAACTGCATCGAGATCGCTGCCGTCGCCTCGGACAAGGTCCCGATGTGGGTGACGTTGTCGCTGGTGAACGGCTCCGCCTCCGGAAGGGTGCCGGCAGGCGCGGGCATGGCGCCCATGGCCGCGATCACGAGGACGGCGAGCGCGACGATCAAAGCCTTGGGTCTCATGACGGGAGGATTCGACACGATCCTGGCTGTCCCTGCGCAGGGGGCCGGAGACCCGGAATAGGAGCGGCCGTGCGCTTCAGCGGGGGCCTGCGGGGCGGGTATCCGGAGGCACGGCTCCTTTACACTCGCCCACGGGTCGCTAGCTCAATTGGCAGAGCAACGGACTCTTAATCCGTAGGTTCAGGGT